>NZ_SGIM01000009.1 GCF_004208515.1 Acinetobacter halotolerans | reverse complement strand
CAAACATTTCCTTTTGCTTGTTTCTTTTTTCTACAAAAACGATTGGTTTGGTGCTTTTATCGGCATAAATATGAATTTTTAGGCTTTAAATAGCAAAAAAGAAGTCCCTAAGGACTTCTTTTTTGCTTGTTTCCCACTTTTATCAGCTTCTCACAACGTTAAGGAAATATAAGTGGCGTTCGTATTGATCAATAATATCTTGGATCAAGTCTTCCTGTGTCCAATCCATTACATCGTAGTTTTGCCCACCTTCACGCAAGAACACCTCGGCTTGAAAATATTCACTATCATCCGCTTCACCCTGCCCAAGCATAAAGCTCGGTGGCGTGGTCTTGCTTGAAAAAACAGTGTATTCGAAGTTAATTTCTTGGTGATGATCGACACGCAAACGTAAACCTTGTTCGGTTTCATCAATAGCGACGCTTAACTTCCGACGTTTAAATTCGGCCTGTACTGCTTCAAATGCTTTTAAGACTTGAACTGCAATATATTGTTTGACCTCATCCTCAGTGTGTGGGTAGTGCATAATTAAACCCAAACGCTGTTGCCAACTTCGTGGATTCGCCATTGCTCGTGGCGTAGTGCGCGCTTCGGTCAACATTTTTGCTTTGGTCGCATCCAGATTCAGCGCTTTCAATAAGCCCCATCCCATGAACAGCATAATCACAGCAAAAGGTAATGCACTCACCAGCATCGAGGCCTGCAAAGTCGATAGACCACCGACCAATAGCAAACAAATGGTAAGAATCGAAATCAATACCACCCAAAATACCCGTTGCCAAGCTGGGGTGTTTTCATCTTTAGCAGTGAGATAATTCACCACCAACGCGCCTGAGTCAGCCGATGTAACAAAGAAAAGTAAAACCAATACTGTCGCCAACAAGCTCATAATGCCTGAAAATGGCAGATGATTTAAAAACTCAAAAAGCGCAATCGATGTATCTTTTTGCACCATTTGCATCAATGCAATATTGTTTTCTTGCATAATGCTAAATAACGCAGCATTCCCCCAGAATCCCATCCAAACAATAGTAAAACCCGTTGGAATTAGAATAACACCGAGGATAAACTCTCGAATCGTACGGCCACGCGAGACACGTGCGATAAACATCCCCACAAAAGGCGACCAAGCAATCCACCAAGACCAATAGAAAATAGTCCAACCACCAATCCAACCTGTCGGTTCGTATGCCTGTAGGTTAAAAGTCATGACGAATAAGTTAGAAAGATACTGTCCCGTGTTTTCAACTGTTGTTCGTAATAGGTGCAGTGTTGGCCCTGCGAGGAATACAAATACGACCAATACAATTGCAAGTATCAGATTTAATTCAGACAGACGCTTTACGCCTTTATCTAGACCAGCAAAAACGGATAATGCGGCCAAGATACTAACGAAAATAATTAAACCAATTTGTGTGCCAGTACTCTGCTCGATACCAAATAAATAGTTTAAGCCTGCGTTTACCTGTAACACACCAAAACCCAGCGAAGTCGCAACACCAAAAATGGTACCGACTGTAGCAAAGGTATCAATTGCATCTCCCCACCGACCATAAATTCTTTTACCAATTAATGGATATAACGCTGAACGCGTTTTCAAAGGTAAATTATGTCGATAGGAAAAATAGGCTAAAGACAAACCGACTAAGGCATATACGGCCCACGCATGCACACCCCAGTGAAAGAAGGTGATTCTTAACGCTTGTTTAGCGGCTTGAATGGTCTCAGGATCGCTATTGGGTGGTGTGACATAATGCATGACAGGTTCTGCCACACCAAAGAACATCAGCCCGACCCCCATCCCTGCTGTAAACAGCATCGCAAACCATGAACCATTACTATAATCTGGCTGGCTATGATCGGGTCCCAATTTAATATTACCGCTTGAAGAACAAGCGATATAAACCAAGAGCACAAGGAAGATAGCAACACATAAGATATAGAACCAACTAAAAGAGTCCGTAATCCATTGTTTTGCTTGTGCAGTTAGACTTTCAAAAATATCAGGGGTAAAGATGGCAAATGATAGAAAAACAACAATAATCAATACCGTACTAAAGAAAACATTTTGGTTGACGTTAGACAACCAAGAGGATGTTTTGGAAGGCATATTTTCTCCATACTTTTCTAATAGCTATTGCTTTGCTTCGGCACACTAGAAGACGGAAATTGAATAATAAAAAACGTCTAATATGTAAAAACTCATCCGAGTTTATAAAAGGAAGTGCCCATGCTGCTTACATATAAAGCTCGCAGATTTGCACTCAAAACCTATTTGTAGGTTGTTTTTAGGGTAACAAAGAATGTACTGAACAGCTAATCATCAACCACTTTGCTCACCAATACACTACACATTTCATCCAATGAGCATGGCGCATTAGACTTAAATGGCGTCTAAAAAAGCAACAATCATCTTTCTAAGTTCTTGTTGTAATCTTTGCTCTTCAATCAAGAAGGTATTTTTACTAACATAGCGCATCATGGTAAATAAAGTACTGTTAATAATCACAAAAGACTTATGTTTCAAGGTTTCAAAATCCCAATGCGGATAATAACGACCAAATAAATACATCCCAATTTCTAAAAAATGTCTTTCCAAAACCTGTGACGCTTCTGAATCACTATACGCATGCCAATTCTTTAAAATTTCAATAAAAAAGCCTTGATCAGATTTTAGAGATTCAAAGCCAAACGCAATGCTTAATGTGATGATGTCTTGAATAGTCGCCTGTTGTTGTAAGGTCACCAACTGTTTTAATGCTAATCCTAGGTCTTCGCTTTTGCGTAATAATAATTCAGCAATAATCTGTTCTTTATTCTCAAAGTACTGATAAATCGACCCAACACTAACGCCTGATTTTTCAGAAATTTTTGGAGTGGTGACATGTAATACACCATATTCTGAAATGCATTTTTGCGTTCCTTCTAAAATACTTTCCACAATCATTTTGGCACGTTGTTGTTGTGGTTGCTTTCTCATGCTCAGTCTCAATTTAAATGCGAATTGAATGCGAATATTTATTCATATTAAGCTTTGATTAAATAACAATCAGAGGCGTTATGCAATGCAAAGTATGATTAAACCAAAACGTTTGGCTACCTTTGCGGAAATGATTCAGTCAAATATGAAAACTAGAATCTTAAGTTATATGACGAATCAAACAGTCCAACCGAGTTATCAAGAATATCTCGCCCTCAACACCGCCTTACAAAGTGGCGATGAGCCTATGGATAAAGTTATGCGATGGGTAATGCTCAATCCTCGACAACATCGGAAGTATTTTGAAACGGCGCTATATCAAGGCTTAGATCAGTTGCCACATGAGATTCCAGAACTGACTACATTTTTTGATTTGGTACAACAAACCCCTAGTTGGTACGAGCAAAGTAAAATAGATGCCGCACTTAAGTTTACCTATCGTTTAGGTGCCAATAATGGTTTCATTTTAAGAGATTTATCCTTAATGACGGGTTATATGTATCCCGGATTTAATCAACCTTTGGTACTGACAGGCGCATTAAACAAACAAGCAGGAACACGTTTGGCTGAAACCACCAAATGGTGGGTCGATATCACCGAACAAGATGGTTTTGAGCGTTTCAGCAAAGGCTTTACCTCAACGATCTATGTCCGTTTCATTCATTCCTTGGTTCGTCATCAATTGCAAAAATCGGAGAAATGGGACGCTGAAACGTGGGGTGTACCGATTAACCAGTACGATCAAGCGATGACCAATATTGCATTTAGTGGCGTGGTTTTGATTGGCATTCGTGCGCTCGGGATTTTCCCAAATCAGCAAGAAGTGGACAGCTTTCTGCATTTTTGGAAATATGCAGGTTGGTTGATGGGGATTGATGAAAAATGGCTAGTGGATAAAGAGTCAGATGGCTGGAAACTGATCTATTGGATGCAGTTCGCCCATCCACAATCAGATGCCAGTAGTATTTCACTTGGCTCAAGTCTTTCTAAAGAACCCTTTGAACGGCAATATCGCTATCTAGGTACATTTCAACAAAAGCTAGCGTATCGACAACATTTAGAAATGACCCAGTTTTTTATTGGACGTAAAAAAATGAAAAAATTGGGACTTGCTCCTCGATTCGCATCTTGGTTTGCTTATTATCTGCTGTTGCGCAATCTGACACTTTATACTGGCGCAAGATTCATTCCTCAATTGAATGTTTTGTTGGAGCGTAACGGCCGTCACATGCAAAAATCGGGATTGTCTTTGTATCAGAACCAATCAAAACAGCTCGCGAGCATGCATCAATAAACATATAAAAAAACCCTCATTTGATATGAGGGTTTTGTTTTAAGGATCAAATGTGTTTAGTGATCTGAAGCACCTGTAGCACCAACACCCGTCATTGAACGAACATACTGCGCATCAAATGCTTTGCGATCTTTTTCTGCACGTGCTGACTTATCCGTTACAGAGAAGAACCAACAGCAGAAGAATGATAATGGCATTGCAAATAATGCTGGACCATTAAATGGATTTGGCGCTGTTTCAGCAATACCCAACGTATCCACCCAAACCGCTTTAGAAAGAATAATCAAACTTACAGCACCGACCAAACCAACCAAACAGCCAATCACAGCACCGCGAGTCGTTAGACCTTTCCAGAACATTGATAACACAAGAATTGGGAAGTTTGCACAACACGCGACAGAGAATGCTAATCCAACCATAAATGCTACGTTTTGCTTTTCGAACAAAATGCCCAAGATCATCGCAAAAATAGCTAAACCTAAAGTTGCTATTTTTGACATACGCAACTCAGATGCAGGTGTGGTTTTACCTTTTTTAAACACGTTTGCATACAAGTCATGTGAGATTGCCGATGCACCTGAAAGGGTCAAGCCTGCAACCACTGCAAGGATCGTTGCAAAGGCCACCGCCGAAATGAAGCCCATGAACAAATCGCCACCAACTGCATCACTTAAATGCACTGCAGCCATGTTGTTACCACCCATCAGCTCTAACTTGCCAGTTACTGCCATTTTTGCAAGATCAAGGAATTGTGGGTTGTTTGCAACGAATAGGATTGCACCGAAACCGATGATAAAAGTTAACAGATAGAAGTAGCCAATAAAGCCCGTCGCCACGACAACCGATTTACGTGCTTCTTTTGCATCTTTTACCGTGAAGAAACGCATTAGAATATGTGGCAAACCTGCGGTACCAAACATCAAGGCTAAACCAAGTGAAACTGCATCAATTGGATTTGCTGTGAGTGTACCTGGTCCCATAATTCTGAGTGCTTCATCCCAGCTTAAATGGTGTGCTTGACTGTACACGTCGATCGCTTGGTTAAACATATTGGTAAAGCTAAAACCAACCGCTTTCATCACCATAAAGGCCATGAACGTTGCACCACTGAGTAGCATCACCGCCTTAATGATTTGTACCCACGTAGTGGCTAACATCCCACCAAACATGACATAGGCCATCATCAATAGACCAACGATCACCACCGCAAGATTATAGTTCAAACCAAATAACAGTTTGATCAACTGACCTGCACCCACCATTTGAGCAATCAGATAGAAAGCCACCACCACCAATGAGCTAATGGCTGCCAAAGTACGGACTGGCTTCTCTTCCAAGCGGAATGAAACAACATCAGATAAATTATATTTACCTAAGTTACGTAATCGTTCAGCCACCAAGAATAAAACAATCGGCCAACCGACCATAAAACCGAGCGAATACAATAGACCATCAAAGCCTGACATGAAAACGAGGGCTGAAATACCCAAGAATGATGCAGCGGACATATAATCGCCCGCGATAGCTAAACCATTTTGGAAACCACTAATGCCCCCGCCTGCGGTATAGAAATCTTGCGTAGATTGAGTTTTTTTAGCGGCCCATTTAGTAATCAACAAAGTTAAACCGACGAAGATCATGAACATGATGATCGCATGCCAGTTGGTCGCTTGTTGCTCTGCTGCGCCGAGATCTGGCCCAGCCAATGCAATACTTGAACAACACATGCTGGTCAGTGCCAAGAGTGTCGCTTTAAATGATGTCCCTTTCATCTCAGTGCTTCCCTTTTTCATGTGCAATCGCCTCAACTTCCTTGAGTGCCTCTTCATTGAGTTGGTCAAGCTTATTATTGGCAATGTACGAATACACACCACATAATAAAAAGGACAACACAATAATGCTTAAACCGAGAGGAATGCCCCAAGTGGTTACACCACCACTAAATGAGCTTGATAAGAACTCTTTGTTGTAGCCAACCAAAAGCATAAAACCAACATAGATAAACAACATAATTGCTGTTAATGTCCAACTTAATATACTTTTCCTTCTCACCATTTCTTTAAATTTCGGATTTTGTAGAATCTGCTCTACTTGTGAATCATCCATAACCAACTCCTTATTTTTGTGTCCAACCATGGACCCCTTTTTCTCTATGGGATTCTTCACTATCCAACTTAGCAAGTTTATGATGATGCCGTAACTTAGACTTTGGTCGTTACAAGCAGATCTGTACGCTTCACTATGCCCACGCTTAGGGTATGATAAAAAATGGAATTGATCACGTGAGCAATATGAATAGCTGGCTTATTCTTGGAGTACTCGCGCTTTATATCGCGCTGTTATTTGGCTGTGCATTTTTTGGAGAAAAACATGCCAGTCGACTCAGTACGCGTGGTCGAATGTTGCTGTTCAGCTTAACCTTAGGTGTATATTGCTCATCTTGGACATTTTATGGGGCAACTGGCGCAGCAGTTCGTGAAGGAGTGTTGTTCTTACCTATTTATCTCGGGCCATTGCTATTTCTTTGGTTTGGTTATGATATTTGGAAACGTTTAGGTCGTATTCGCCAATACCACTCGATTTCATCGATTGCCGATTTTATTGCTGCCCGTTACGGCAAAAGTGGCAGCTTGGCCGCCCTTGTGACTATTCTGGCAGTGATTGCAATTGTGCCCTATCTGGCACTGCAGTTACACGCAATTGCACTCAGTGCTGCAGTGATTCTTGATCAAAACGCCAATATACATACCACCACCAATAGCGTTTTGTTATTGACTGCGGTACTTGCAATTTTGGCAATGATTTTTGGCACACGACATATTGCAAACACCGAACAACACGGTGGTCTGATGCTGGCAGTCGCATTTGAGTCCTTTGTTAAACTATTTGCATTACTCTGTGTGGCAGGTTTTTTCTTATTACAATCGCCTGAGAATATTAAACAAGTCAGCAATGACGTCTCACAACATTTTTATAATTTACAAGAACTCGGCGTACCCGAAACCTTTTGGGTGCAGACCTTACTCGCTGCACTGGCGATGATCTGTTTACCTCGCCAATTTCATGTCGCTGTGGTTGAACTCCGTGACGAAAAACATATTCGTGGTGCACGGCATTGGTTTGCAGCTTATTTAATTCTAACCATAATCGCCATCATTCCAATCGCCAGCTGGGCATTACATGCACTCCCTGAATCACTTGGTTCGTCTGATATTGCTGTTTTAGCGCTCCCGCTCAGCTATCAACAAGACTGGTTGGCTTTATTGGCATTTTTAGGTGGTTTTTCTGCTGCTACTGGCATGCTCTTGGTTTCATCAGTCGCACTTTCGATCATGCTTAGTAATGACTTGATCATGCCTGCGCTATGGCGCTTCAAAATTATTTCTCGCCATGACCGACAGTTGCCTAAAGTTCTCAAGCTGACACGGCGGATTAGCATCCTGAGCGTCATGTTACTGGGTTTTTTATTTTTTAATTTCTTCAATGATATTAATCAACTTTCTGTGTTCGGTCTTCTGGCGTTTAGTGCAGTTGCACAGTTCGCACCTGCGCTGATCGGTGGGTTATATTGGCGTGGAGCAAGCCGCCAAGGGGTTTATGTCGGTCTCATTGTGGGTTTTGCGATGTGGAGCTATACCCTTTTGTTTCCAACCTTGCTGCGTAGCTTGCCTGAACATTATCAGAACTTTGCGCAACACATCCTTTTGTTTGGCCCATTTGATATTCATAGCTTGCGTCCAGAAGCATTACTCGGTTTTGAATCGTTTGCCCCGCTTACTCATGGAGTACTTTGGTCATTGGGTCTCAACCTTGCTTTATATATCTGGATCTCTCGTCTTTATCGTCCTAGTGTTGCAGAACAAATTCAGGCAGAAAGCTTCTTTTATTATGAAAGCAAGCCGCTACCTTCCGCTCAATCTACCGCTGATCTGACGGATTTACACCAAAATGCTGCTCGTCTGAAAGTCGGCGACTTACTGGCTTTGGCAAAGCGGGTTACAGGTGAAAAGCCCACACGCTTAGCATTTCAACAATTCTGTGAACAAAATCATGTCATTTTAAATGAAAACCATGTTGCCAATGGCATGTGGTGGCGTTTCACCGAGCAGTATCTCGCAGGGATTATTGGGGCAGCATCCGCGCGTACCTTGCTGACCACGGCCATGATCAATAATGGCTTAGCTTTGGGGCAAGTCGCCAACATTCTAGACCAAGCCTCGCAATGGCAACGTTTTAACCAAAACTTACTCATGACTATGATTGACCATATGACTCAAGGCGTGAGTGTGGTTGATAAAAATATGTGTTTGGTGGCATGGAATAATCAATATTTAACCCTGTTTGATTATCCTAAAGATCTGGTTTATGTCGGCTGTCCAATTGCCGATCTGATTCGCTATAACGCTGAACGTGGAGAATGTGGACCGGGTTCAGTTGAAGAGCATGTCCGTAAACGGATTCACTGGATGAAAGTGGGTAGCGCGCATGAGTTTGAACGTATTCGTAAAGATGGTGTGGTCATCCAAATGCGTGGCAATCCCATCAGAGGGGGCGGTTTTGTCACAACTTTTGCAGATATCACTGCCTTCCGTACCAATGAAGCCGTGTTAGAAGAACGCGTCCATGATCGTACCCAACAGCTCGCAGATGCACTGACTGAACAACAATTGGCGTTGGAACAGGCCGATAAAGCCAATCAATCCAAAAGTCGTTTCCTTGCGGCTGCCAGCCATGATTTATTACAACCGATGCATGCTGCACGATTGTTCAGTACAGCATTAGAGCAAAGCATACACTCGACTGAAGACCAACAAACCTTACAACAACTTGATCGAGCACTTTATGGTGCTGAAAGCATGTTATCCGCGTTGTTAGATATTGCGCGTTTGGAAGGGGGCACCATTCAGCCAAAACGACAAGCTTATGCATTGCATGATTTGCTCAATGACCTTGAATTACAGTTCAAATCGATTGCGGCCCAACGCGATATTCAATTTAAAGTCCATGACACCAAGTTTTGGGTCGATACCGACCCACAATTGATGCGACGTATTATTCAAAATTTTGTCAGCAATGCCCTCCGCTATACCGCACAGGGTCGCGTTGTGGTCGGCGTATTACGTTCAGCGCAACGACCAAATCATATTCGGATTGGGGTTTGGGATACTGGGCCGGGCATAAACGAGCAACAACGGCTTAAATTGTTCCAAGAATTTGAGCGTTGTGGACACACCTCGCCTTGGGGCGAACAAGGGTTGGGGTTGGGGCTCGCGATTGTACAGCGCATGACTTCTCTTTTAGATTTCCCAGTCCACGTTCATTCCAAACTAGGCAAAGGGTCGTGCTTTATGATTGAAGTGCCGTTGACAGAAGCCACAAGAACACAAGCCCCTGTCACACACACCACCGCACTACAACATACCGCCTATAAAGTCCTGTGTTTAGACAATGATGAAACCATTTTAGAAGGAATGCGCACCCTACTCGGCAAGTGGGGCTATCAAATTTTCACAGCAACCGAACCCGAAGAAGCGCTGACATTGATCACACAACATGATATTCAAGTCTGGTTAATTGATCAGCATTTAAATCATGATCAACGAGGTTTAGATTTTATTGAACAACATCGGCCCGCACATGTTCCTGTGGCACTGATCACGGCGGATTCAGATCCTGAATTGCCACAACGACTCAAAAACCAGAATATTGTGCTACTGAAAAAACCACTCAAACCCGCAGGTTTACGTGCTTGGTTGTCGGGTTTAAAAATTATGCCGATGTAATAGAGCTCTTTCATCATTATTTAACCCTTTGTATATTTCTCCTATTAGGAAAAAGCAAAGGGATTTTGGAAAGAGGTCGAATAAATAGCATAATATTTTTAAATATAGGCAAGAACCATCAAAAATCAGCACTTGAGTTGCTAAAAAATTGACCAAAGTGCTCAAATGATTTTTGACTATGGCAAAAAAGTCCACTTACATTAGTGAACGTTTGTACACTTACTTACAATTTTATAATACATTGTTTTAATTGCAATTTTATATTAAAAACCGCCATATAAGACTTTAGTCGTATTCTACTTGCTTTCTGAATAAAGCATAAATTTAGCGAATCAATAGAAACCTATTTGCACGTCTTTAGGATTTCTCACAATAATACAGCCAGAAAGGATATTGATCATGAATAGCCCCCAGCCTACCCCTGAACATCGCTCACAACAATTTTATCGCCAATACAGTGCCAATGCGCTCTTACCACAACTCAACTGGCAAACTATCTTTGCTCAAAACAAATTAAATGACACCCATTTACGTGCATTGAATACGCTTTATCAAGCTGCAGTTCCTCTCGCTTTAAATGTTTTCGATGAGCTAAATTTTGATGTATTTGCACCTGCTGCTTATCAGCCACAGGGTTTAGGTTTATTTGAAAAACTAGCCCAACAAGAAGAACTTTTCTTAAAAGCACTCGAAACTGAATCGTCTCATCTAGATCAAGATACTCGCCATCAAATGTGGAGCATGTTATTGCGCGGTGGTGCGGTATTGGTCTTTAAAGCGTGGTTGGGACATGTGAAAGCAGGTGAAAATCAGCTTGATCGAACTCAATTTGATGAACTTTCAGATTTGCTTTTTATCAAAACTCGTCCTGAACAGTTAGCACAGCGCTTAAAAATTGAGAGCAATGCTGAAATTGAACATATTTTTTTAATGTATGAAAATGACGTCTTTTTAGATCACTTTAATAGTCTAGAAACCGCCGCATTATTTGTTGATTTAGGCGTATATGATGCTGCGTTCTTGAGTTTGCGTGATGACCGCGTTGCAGAATATCTTAAAGCCAAAGGTTATGTCACTCAAGAGCAGATTGATGATTTGCAATGTGCATTAAACCCGCTGTATTGTGATAGTTTAATGCCAAAACAAGATTGTTTAGCTTAAAACCTAACTAAAGCCACAATATTGATTGTGGCTTTTATTTTGTAATATTAGAACTTAAAAGAATCTAATTCAGCAAAGTGACCTCATATTTATCTAATTTTCCATCTGTTGTTTTATATAGTCTTAAGTAAATTTGTCCAGCCTTATTCCTGCCCTCAATTGCTACGCTGAAATCATAAAAACCTGAGCTACCCAAACGTTTACCAGCTTTATAAACATTATATTTTTTGATAGCCCCATATTCTTTTTGAACAATTGAATCTTGATGTACTATTTCATTGATATATTGTTCATTTTCCTTATTGTATATTAAATTAAATGCGAATTTTCCAGCGAAAAAAGCAGCTATTAAAAGTAAAGAAATAACAATAATTTTTTTCACAAGAAACTAACCTTCATTAAATTTTAAAAATCATATTAAGTAATGCTTAACAATATGTGCTGCTAAAAGGATAGACTCTAATTTGATAAACCAAGCCGATTAATCTAAGTTTTACTCTTAGTAACTGAATAAAACACAGTTGTTTTAAATCATTTATTATTTTTCCTCTATTTCTCCAATCGCTGCTTATGTAAATTCATCACGACATCACTGAATTCATTTAAAATAAAGTTCGCCCATAATTTACTGTACCAGTTATATTCTGTCGAAATCCGATAATCAATAGTCAGTGTTAACTTGGTCGTTTTATCATCAATTTCTTCAAGCTCATAGTCTGCTTTTAACAAATCAAAATAACGTCCGCCTATCTCCAAATGATCATCCAAGAATCCTTTGGGAAAAGAGTTTGGATCGAATTGGTAATTCCATGACAATAAATAAGGTGGATAAGATGCTGTGACATTTTCTTTAAATTTTATGCCACGCTCCCAGTGTATGGTACGGATAAGCTGATCATCTTTCTGTTCCGTCATACCAGAAATAGGTTTTGGAAACCCCATAGTAAAGATAAAACTATTTTTTACTTCTTGAGATTGAATCTGCCCGATATTGTTAATC
The DNA here is from genome assembly GCF_004208515.1 of Acinetobacter halotolerans. Classification (GTDB taxonomy): domain Bacteria; phylum Pseudomonadota; class Gammaproteobacteria; order Pseudomonadales; family Moraxellaceae; genus Acinetobacter; species Acinetobacter halotolerans. Next base: position 138,585 of record NZ_SGIM01000009.1, on the reverse strand, counting down.
GCATGAAAGACCTTTTCTGCTGGGGCATGAATAACCATTGAGCGTTGTGTTTGCTCATATTGCGTCCGATTAAAGTCAGGTAATAACAGCCATAAAATGAGTGGTAATAACGCAATGGAATATATTTTTACACTTGGCTTCCCTAGATAATGGCAAATCAGGCGGATGAGCGCCGCCCCGACTAACAAGCCAATCAGTAAAATTGGCAAAAACATAATTAAGCAGATAATTCCTTCTTTTAAAACAACCACACAGAAAGCAATCACAATCACCAATACTAAGGGCTGAATCTTAAATATCTTGGATAGAAGAATAGAATTCTGCTGTTCTCGAATCATAATATATTCAAATAATGCCCCAAGAATCAAAGGAATCAGGATAACCATGATAGAGGACATCAAGTCGTTGGAATAACCACTCAATAAAACTGTAAAAGCAAGCACCATTAGAGCCAGCGTTAATGGCAATATCTTTAAAAATGAACGTCTAGAGATAGAAGCATTTTCTAATTTATAAGGAACTGTATTGATTACATTTTCTTGCACAATCAAATAAGCATTTAATTCATTTTTAATTTTATGAAACTGATAATTCTCTACACCGACTTGTTCCAACAAATTTACTAAATCTTGCCGAGTTTCATCCGTCCATTCGTTAACGACTATGCGACAATATCCTTGTTGTTGTAATTCTTGAATAATTCTTATTTTTTGATCCAAAATATTTGGCATGCTTCATCCTATATCAACTTCGATCAGCCCAAAGCATTGCATTGAGCTGACCGTCCCTATCCTAAATTAGAACTTCATGCTCATGCGCATCCAGTAATTTCGACCAATATTATTGAACTGTTCACTGGCACCATATCCAAACATGGACGCACCCGCTTTATTGAGATGTTCGGTGTAGGTCTTATCCAAGACATTATCGACACCAACTGACACATCAACAGTATCTGTTAATTTATATGTCCCATTCAAAGCCAAAGTATCGAACGCTTTACTTGGATTCATGTCATAGCCAACCACATTTCCTTCATTTAGGCTAATACGATTTTGTTTAGCAACCACACGCCATAATAGCCCCAAACTATATTTATCCTCGATATAGCGAAGGTTAATACGTCCCTCTAAAGGTGAAATTTGCGGTAAAGCACGACCATCAGAGGTATTTTTCCCCCAAGCATACATAGTAGATACATCCGCTTGGATCTGATCAGTAAATTGGTAACCAACACCCGCTTCTGCCCCAGCAATGGTTGCATCCACATTACGTGCCAAAGGTTTTCGCTTATCAGGCGTATGATATTCCAACAAAATGAAATCTTTAATTAAACCTGCATAGGCTGAAGCCCAGGTATTCCATGCACCATGTTCCGCTTGAAAACCAATATCGAGCTGTGCCGTACGTTCATTGTTCAAATTGTCTAAGTTATCGATCATACGATAGCTGGTGACACCCATCATATCGGTTGTTCCGACCCCACGATCTGTTGAAGTACTATACAACTCCCAAAAATCAGGGGTGCGTTCAACATAGCCCACGCCTGCATAGGTTCTCACGCCATGTTCAGGTAACACTTTTTCAAACCGGATAAAGCCACTTGGTACGGTATCCTTGCGGTTTTTACCATTTTGAAGTTGATCAATCTCGACCTGATCGACGCGCATACCTGCAACTAATTTTTGATCGGCATCAACGTTATAAGTCCATTCAGTAAACGCACCATAAGACTGGAACTTTAGATCTTCAGCATAAGGCGAACTCATTTTAGGCATGGCATACATCACCATGTCACCACCATGCTTGTTATGCTGGCTATCCAACCCTGAAATCACGCTGAATTTATCCCAATCTGTCGTGACCGCCAAACGGGTATTTAACGTACGGCGATCAACACGCATCGACATTTTATTCGGTACCATCATCTGCATGCCGTGCATATTCATATTGGTCATCGGCGGAGTACGTAAACTAAAATTATCCATGATGTGATCGTTATAGCTATAGTCCACTTGTGCTTGGACTTTTTTAATCACGTTGTTCAGATTTTTCTGCTCGGCATGTAAGCTCAAACTTTCACGTTTAAATTGTGCGCCATCCATACCACGACCTGCATAGGCAGCTTCACCGTCGCCTTTACCTGCACGAAGTTCTAACCAAGCATCGTCAGTCGGTTTCCAACCTAGGACAAGATCCGCCCCCCAACGCTCCCAATTGGAATGAACATTTTTCCCGTCACCATCTTGATAATCATCCGCCACAGAACGATTGGCATTCAAACGTGCATATTTCGTTTCATCCCCAATTGCAGTTTCAACATTATGATCTAAACGTCCATAAGAGCCGAGCAAAACACTGGCTTGACCGCGATAGGGTTGATCTTTGCTTAAGTTTTCAGGTTGACGCTCAAAAATCACGGTTGCCGCAGACCCAGGCGTTGCATATTGAACCGTTTGCGGCCCTTTAATCACCGTGATTTGGTCAAAGCTTTCAGGTTGAATATATGAAGTCGGTGCATCCATCCGAGATGGACAAGCACCTAGGTTTTCACTGCCATCCACCAACATTTTAATGCGCGAACCAAACATGCCACGGAAGGTAACATCGCCGTTGCTGCCTCCATTTTTAATGGCATTGAATCCCATAATGCTTTGTAAATAATCTGCGCCATCGGTTGCAGGTACAGGCTGAATCGGTTGCTTCGGATCGGCTTGAATGACCAATCCGTTGCTCTGATTGGGTTGTTGTGCAGTGATGACGATCGGTGCAAGCACGACTTGAGCAGGTTGTTGCGTTGATTGAGTTTCCGTACTTGCCCACACCATCGCGGTATTTGAGACAGCAAGCATCGCAACCATAAGCGGTTGTAATAAAAATTTAGGCTGAGCCATAAGAGCTTTCCCTTAAACATAAACACGGCTTGAGCTTGCAAAATCAAATTTACAAACTCTCGTAGCGGCGAATTGGATTCGCCCTATTTAAAAAGCAATGATTTATGCAAAGTGTGGCGGGGCTCGCCCTTGGGGCAATAAAAACAGTTGTTGTAGCGCAAAATAAACATGCCTAAAGGCATGTTGATAGGCCACTAAACGGATCTGAATCCGAACCAAGACCTCTTTAATCCCCAACTCAGGTGGCAGGATCAAGTTGGCATAGACAGTACAATACTGACATTGATGATTCGGATCATGATGATCATGTTGCGGCATCGAGACTTGAGTATGTTCAAGTTGATGTGCGTGATGATGCGAAGAATGTACGTGATGGTTGGGGTCGGTTTGTATTTTGGGTGACAGTAAGGCTTGGGTAATCGTTTCACACACAGGTGCAATTTGATATTGCTTCGGGAGTAGCGGTTGCAAAAATACCGCGATCTGTAAACAAACCGCGGCGAATGCAAACAGCAAACCACAACGAAACAAAGAAAACATCTTTAAAAGATTTTATAGCTTAGCGCTTAACTGCCACTTTCTCTTTTTCACGCTGGCGAATCACTTTTTCCACTTTTTCACGAGCACGCTGACGTTTTAATGGCGATAAATAATCCACAAAAAGTTTGCCATTTAAGTGATCCATTTCATGTTGGATGCAAACAGCGAGAAGTTCGTCAGCTTCTAACTCAAATGCTTGACCTTCAAGGTTAATTGCTTCGATTTTTACGCGTGACGGACGCTCAACTTTGTCGTATATTTGAGGCACAGAGAGACAGCCTTCTTCATAAGGCTGAGTATCTACAGTCAGCGGAGTGACTTTGGGGTTAATGAACACCATTGGTTGGTTTTTCTCTTCAGAGATGTCCATAACAATAAGCTGAATATGATGATCAACCTGAGATGCCGCTAAACCTATACCCGGTGCCTCGTACATGGTTTCAAGCATATCTGCTGCAAGCTGACGAATATCATCAGTGACTTCTTCGACTGGCTTAGCAATGGTGCGAAGGCGGGGATCAGGGAAACTTAGAATAGGTAATAAGGCCATACTGACATCCTCAACTTATGCCGTTGATCAGAAAACCGACTGAAGGGAATGCTTGATCAAAAAAAAATGTGTGTAATGTCGTTATTATAACGCAACTACGCACATAATTTTTAGGAATTATGATAATGAAAAAGGTTTTAAACGGCATACACTCATTTCATGCCTTGGGGTTAAAAAAACAACTGATTGCTGTCGCGATTTGCGCGGGATTGGGGATGAGCGTCAATCTCGCTCATGCAGCAAGTCCAAATGTCAGCCCTCCTTCTGTGAAAGCTGGCGCGCCTCATGTTTATGTGGTGAAAAAAGGTGACACCCTTTGGGATATTTCGGGTAAATTTTTAAGCAAACCTTGGCGCTGGCCAGAAATATGGGCCAGCAATAAACATGTTAAAAATCCGCACTGGATCTATCCTGGCGATCGACTATTACTGTGTACTTTAAATGGCAAACCTTTAATCGGGAAAGATGAAGGCGATGGCTGTGCAGGGATCATTCGTCGCTACACTGGCAACACCTCAACCTTACGCCCACAAGTCCGTGTTGAGGCCTTGAACAATAGCGTACCAGTAATTCCACTGGCGCATATTCAACAATGGTTAGAACGCACCTCTATTCTTCCAGCAGATACCATTGCACATACCCCATACATTTTAGGGACCGCTGACAAACGTGTCCTCGCGGGCAAAGGTCAAAGTGTCTATGTACGTGGTAAAGGGCTAGAAAATGGTCAACGTTATGGCGTATTCCGCGAAGGCGAACCCTACATCATTGTTGATGAACACGGTAAAAAGCAAAATCTCGGTGTAGAGCTCACACAAGTCGCTTCTGGAGTTGCGATTCGCAATGAAAATGACATCACCACAGTTGAATTAACCGATAGCTACAACGGTGAAGTACGCCGTGGCGATCGTGTGATGGCTGAACAAGATGCAATGTTACCGACCCTGTTCTATCCAAGTGATGCCAAACAAGTCAAAGATGGCGGTAAAATCATTCGTGTCATGGGCTCAATCGGTACTGCTGCTAAAAATGGTGTCGTCACTGTTGATCGCGGTACCACTGACGGTATTGAAATCGGGCAAGTGTTTAATGCTTATCAAGACGGCGAAACCGTCAAAGATCCTAAAACCAAAGAAATGGTCAAATTACCTGGACAATATGTGGGTAATGTGATGATCTTTAAGAGCTTTGATCGTCTGAGTTATGCCTATGTACTCGAAAGTGATTTACCGATTAAAGTCGGCTCAAACATCAAATCACCTCGTCTTGAAGACTAGTTGATGACTGAGCAATGATCTGAAATGTTGAACCAACTATCACCTCATCACTACCACACTGTGTTGTTGTGGTATTTGGTTCAGCATTCGCTTTCTAGTTTCAAAAAAATCATCCACTATTTTGGGGATTGTGAACAAGCGACCCAAGCAGACCGTTTTTCAGAATGGCAACAACTCGGCTTACATGCCAATCACTTAAAACGCGTGGAAACATTCCAAACGCCTCAAGGAAGGCAACAGTTTGAACAACTGGTTCAATTGATTTGTAAACATAGCGATTTTATTCTAACCCCTAACGATATCGATTATCCGACCCAACTTTTACCCTATGCTGATCATCCACCGATTTTATTTGGACAGGGTCAAGCGCACGCGTTATTACAGCCACAAATTGCCATGGTTGGTAGTCGAAAACCGAGTCCCCATGGGCGGCAAGTGGCTTATGATTTTGCCTATTATTTAAGTGAAAAAGGTTTTTATATTAGCAGTGGCTTGGCACATGGAATCGACCAAGCCGCGCATCAAGGCGGACTCGCTCATCAGCGCACCATTGCCGTGGTCGGCACAGGTTTAGATACCGTTTACCCTGCTCAAAACAAACAACTGGCTCAACAGATTATTCAATCAGGTGCCATTGTGACCGAGTTTCTACCGACCACAATGCCTTTACAACAACACTTTCCTCGACGTAACCGTATCGTCAGTGGTTTAAGTCTCGGTGTGGTTGTAGTGGAGGCCGCATTAAAAAGTGGTTCTCTGATCACCGCAAACGAGGCAGCCAATCAGGGCAAAATGGTATTTGCAATCCCTGGGCATATTTATAGCGAACACCATCAAGGTTGCCATCAACTGATTCGTGAAGGTGCGATTCTAGTCGACCATCCTGAACAAGTGATTGAAGATTTGGCATTGCCTACACAGTGGCAAACTCAACAACAGCAAGTCGAAGACACCTCTCCCACCGCAGCAAGTCTTCCGCAACATCTCATTGGCCTCTATCAAATGTTAGACTGGGTCGGTCAAGACTTAGATCAACTCGCTCAACGTAACCAAAGTGCTATTGCAGCGTTAACGGCACAATTAATGGAACTCGAATTATTAGGATTGTGCACACAACAAGGCGGACGCTATTTACGTTGTCGCCCAATGCTTTAAACTAACACCTCCGCTTATTTTTATTTTTACACTCTCACATGATAACGTCCTCCATCTCTGAAGCTGCTCAGTTGCTCAAACAAGGTCAAGTATTGGCATATCCGACAGAAGCCGTTTGGGGACTGGGTTGTGACCCAAAGAATGAGCAGGCATTTCAAAATATACTTGAGCTAAAACATCGCCCAATCGAAAAAGGCGTAATTTTACTGGCTGGGCAAATCGCACAAGTCGAACATTTATTACAAAGTTTGACTCCCAAAATACGCCAGCAAGTCATCAATAGTTGGTCTAACCGCACTCCCGTTGAACGCGCAACCACGTGGTTACTACCTGCTGATCAACAGATTCCAACATGGATTAAAGGGCAACATCCTTTGGTTGCTGTGCGTGTCACCACCCATCCATTGTGTGTCGAGCTGTGCAATGCTTTTGATGGCTTTATTGTCTCGACCAGTGCCAATCCGGCAGGTTTAACGCCTGCACATAGCTTAGAACAGGCACAACGTTATTTTGGTTCCACATTAAATTATCTAGAAGGTGATCTAGGACAGAGCCAAGAACCGAGTCGAATTTTAAATGCGCTCACAGGCGAAGTGATTCGGGCATAAAACAACGGATAAAATGAGCCAAAATGCAGACAAAAAAAAGCTCAGTTATATAGGGATAACTGAGCATAAAAAGGATGTGTATAATCACATCCAGAGGGTTCACAAATTCGGCAAGCAATCTAAACACTAAAATGTATCAATTTGCTTCTGCGCTTATTATGGATCAATCATCCTATTTATACAAATATATTATTTGCCGCGCAAAAAAGGTGAAAAGCGTACCAATTTTGTCACTTCTATACTTTCAATAAAATTATATTTCTATTTTTATTCAGCTTTTTTTTGATCACAATTTTAGCTTTTCTTCAAAATATACGTTTAATATCAAATAGAAAGAATAGTCTTCATATCTATTATTTTGCGCGTTTGTCTATTTTTTACACAAACACGCATTCTAAATACATCTTAAGTCGTTGGCTCTAACACTCGGGCTGATAATTTCACGGTTTTTTTCTGCGCCATCACGATCCCTACAAGAATCATTACCCCTCCAACAGTATGATAAATCGTCCAGCTTTCTGCCAACCAAAAACTGGCAATAATGGCAGTAAACACTGGCATTAAATTCATAAAAATACTGGTTCGGTTTGGACCGATCGATTGCACAGCAAGCATCCATAATAATGGCGCAATCAATGATGGAAACATACCTGCATACAATACACTTGCGGCATTATCAGCATTGATGCGGTCTAGCCCAAACCACAGTAAAAATGGCAGGTGGTACAACAACGCAAATGCAATTTGTACATATAAACTGGTCATTAAAGGCAATTGCAGTTGCCATTTTTTTAGGAATACACCATAGAAGGCATAGAAACCAACAGCGATGACCATCACCGCATCGCCCCAGTGTCCGCCTTGGGCAAATAAACTGGAAATATGCCCTTGGCTCATGACATAGATCAAACCTGCAAATGACAACAAACTACCAAAAATCGCAAACCGATTCGGTCGGTCTTTCAAAATTAGATACGAAATAAATATGGTAAATACAGGAACAAAAGCATTCACAATACCCATGTTGGTGGCAGTGGTATAATGTGCTGCGGTATAAGACAAGCCTTGGTATAACACCATACCAAATGCACTCAATATGGCTAACTTACCGATCAATGGGCGAATTAAAGTGCGTTGCTGCCAAACTTTCGGCAACATAAACGGTGTCAAAATAAGAAAAGCCACAAACCACCGATAAAAACTAATACTGACAGGTGAAATCAGATCAGCCACATAACGGGTCACCACAATATTCAGTGACCAAATTAAGACCGCAATCAAGGGCAACACAAATGCCCATTTTTGATATTTTGTTAACTGACCCATCACCTTTCTCACAATATTTCAGCAATGTGGCTATTGTGAAAGATGTCTAAATTAATTGAAATATCGTATTTCAGACATTTATATCGCGCTTACGACATTGATTAGAATAACTCCCAAGTCCGCATCGCGTGTTCAACCACTTTATGTAACTGTGCGACCGTTGCCCCATCTCGTGCTTGTATGGTTAAGCCTTGCAAAACCGTTGAGTAAAAATCGGCCATTTCGGCTAATGGTGCTGTGGCTGCCAAATCACCATCAACAACGCCTTGCTGTAAACGTTGCAGCATTTTTTGTTTGGTTTTCAGACGCTTTTCAAGAATATTGTATTGTATCGCTTGGGCATTATCAGAACAATTCATGGTTGCAACCACCAGCATACAACCCGAAGGTTTATCGGGTTGTGCTAGGCGCTGAACATTGTCATAAAGAAAAAGTTCAAATGCCACCTTTGTGGTTTTGGCCTCTAAGAAAATCGCTTCGATTGGACAAGCTTCATGCGCAAGATAGTAATCAATGCATTTATAAAACAACCCTGTTTTATCACCAAAACTACTGTAGAGACTCGGAGCCGTAAGCGCTAAAGCATGAGTTAAATCACTAATCGAAGTTGCCTCATAGCCATGCTCCCAGAATAACAACATCGCCTTTTCTAAAGCCTGCTGTTCATCAAAACACTTTGGGCGCCCACGCTTCTTTTTTTGCAGATCATCACAAGATGGCGGCAGAGCAGCAGGTGGTTGAGTCATAAGGATCACAAATATTTTTATAGCGATCATTATAAAATAATTGACTGAATGGCTTTGATCAACTATTTTATTTTTTAACGATCGTTATAAAACATTATTCATTTTCAAATTTTATTGTTATCTTACTAACAATAAAGGAATTTTTATGGAAAACTCCCTTTCTAGCGAAATACCCCCCATTCAGTCAAGCCAAACACAAGGCAATTGGTTTGCACTTCTATCCGTGACCCTCAGTGCTTTTGCCTTGGTCACAGGTGAGTTTCTTGCGGTTGGCGTACTGAATGAAATCGCGCGTGATTTTCAGATCTCTGTGGGCACAGCAGGTCTCACCGTTTCTTTAACTGCCATTGTTGGGATGTTTGCAGCAGTACTCATTCCTGTGTCTGCCAAAACACTAGATCGGCGACCGCTGTTACTGATGTTAACCTTGCTGATGATTCTCGCGAATTTCATCACGGCCTTTGCACCAAATTTCACGCTTTTACTGCTCGGAAGAATTATTTTAGGGATTGCGATTGGTGGCTTTTGGGCAACCGCAGTTGCTTTGAGTGGTCGTCTTGCTCCACCGCATTTACCTATTGCCAAAGCAACCGCATGGGTCGCGTTCGGTGTCACGCTGGCAAGCGTACTGGGTGTGCCAATGGGTACATGGCTCGCGCAATATAATGGATGGCGCACGTCTTTTACAGTCATTTCATTAATGGGGATTTTGCTTTTAATCTTCCAATACTTGTATCTACCTCAATTAAAACCATCTTCTTCGCTACGCTGGAAAGAACTCCCAATCCTCGTACAACATCCCGCTGCGCGTAAGGGACTGATTATTTTTATCTTTATGGGCTTTGCACACTTTGCCGTTTATAGTTATTTTTCTGCCTTTTTTAAGCACCAGATTGATTTCTCTGACAACCTAATTAGCCGTTTACTGTTGGTTTATGGGATTGCAGGAATTTTTGGCAATATCTTTGCGGGTTATCTCGGACAAATCAATATTCGCTATACTTTTGCAGTCAGTGGCGTTGCCTTCTTTTTGGCATTTTTAAGCCTCCCAATGTTTGGCACACATATCATGGTCGCGATCGTACTGACGGCGTTGTGGGGCTTTGCCTATGGCATTATCCCAACGGCGGTAAATATTTGGATGTTTACTCATGCACCTGAGGCAGTGGAAAAAGGTATGCCGATGGTGACATTGACCTTCTTAATTTTGATTGCTTTAGGCAGTATGTTTGGCGGAATCATTGTCGATCATTTTGATGGCACGATCTTGTTTTTTGCTATGCTCCCGCTCGTACTCTTTTCTCTGGTATTGATTTTTACCCTCGCACGCGGTTTAAATAATCCTAAACTCACCTGCGAAAATTAATATGAGCACGCCCAATGAAGCATGATGTCGCTGCACAACTTCCCTTTCTGAATGGTATCGAAGTACATGAATTTCTTTATCAGAAAGATGATGTTGTCAGTCCGCATTCTTCACTTTGGGGTGACTTTAATTTTAGTTTAAATGGCACTTTAGAGTTTGACATTGAAGGGAAATATTATTTATCACCGCCGAGTTATGGACTTTGGCTACCACCACGTACCGAACACCAATCACTGCCAGTTGAACACGAAATTCATTATATTTGTATTCGGATACACCCTAAGTTCGGGCAGTTTTTAGGCAATAGCTGTCGTTGTTTTAGTATCACACCCTTCTTCCGTGCTTTGGTTGTGCAGATTTTAGAACAACAAAAACAAGCGACACAACCTGAATACCTTGAACATTTACTCCAAGTTTTATTTGATCAACTCAAACAGGCCCCCGCTCACTCGCACTATTTACCACAAAGTAGTCATCCTATTTTGGTGCCTATCTTAGAACGGTTATCCGATCCTGAATTATTCAATGTCAGCTTGCAGCAAGTTTTACACAACTTTTCTGTCAGCGACCGTCATGTGCTTCGCCTGAGTCAACAAGAGTTACAACTTTCATTATCCGAATGGCGAAATCGAGCGAAAATCATTTTTGCGATTCATCAAATCCGTCAAGGCATGACCATTAAACAGCTGGCCTTTGCATTGGGTTATCATCATAGTTCTAGCTTCATTGAATTTTTTAAACGCTATACTGGACAGACGCCAATTCAACTTAAAAATGCTGCAATATAAATATTATTTGTATGCATTCATATCTTTAGGATTGCACTCTCAGCCAATAGCAGTTAAAACAATCAAGACTTGTCACAACAATAAATTAGGATCTATCTCATGAGCCAATCGGTTTATCACATCCCTGTTCAAGATATCAAAGGTCAAGACGTTGATCTTGACCAATATCAAGGCAAAGTTCTACTGATTGTTAACGTTGCTTCAAAATGTGGTTTAACACCACAATATGAAGGCCTAGAAAAACTCTATCAAGCCAAGAAAGAGCAAGGTTTAGAAATTTTAGGTTTCCCTGCCAATAATTTCTTAGAACAAGAACCAGGTTCAAATGATGAAATCCAACAATTCTGTTCACTTAATTATGATGTGCATTTCCCATTATTTGCGAAAATCTCAGTCGCTGGCGATGATAAACATCCGTTATACCAAACCTTAACCCAAGCGATTCCAGAGCGTACGGGTGAAGGTCCTTGGTGGAAAGATTTAGTTGATTATGGATTAACACCAAATAATCCACCAGAAGTACTCTGGAATTTTGAGAAATTCTTAGTTAATAAAAAAGGTGAAATCGTGGCTCGTTTTGCACCAGATATTACTGCAGATGATAAGCGTATCGTGACTGCGATTGAAGCTGAATTAGCCAAATAAGTTACAAACCCATAAAAGAGAAGGATCCTATTACGCTCCTTCTCTTTTGCATCACCCAAATACCCTTTCTTATTTAGTTTCTTTGACTAAAATGTTAATGAATTGCAAAAATCACATTTTTCTTCATACTTTCTCATTATAGTGACGATCTTCTCATATTTTGGTGCAGTTCAGCCACGATGAAAAATCTAGCCATAAAAGCCATTTTCTCTGCCACGACACTTGCTACAACATTTGCGCTCGTCGGTTGTGATCAAGCGCCGCAAGAAAACCATCAAATTGCTGAACCAAACACTGAGTTTGACTCAAACATAAGCACCGATGATGCCAATACAACACCACCGCAGGATATTCAAAAGTTAAGCAGTGGTAACCTATTTAATATCGTACGTGACGTTGCACAACTACAGCTGAAAACCGATGACTATACAGCTCTGCTCAAAAGTTCACAAAACCAGCTTGAGCAAGCGATTCAAGAAAAGAATACACAGCAACTGCAAAACACAACGGCAGACCTCAAACAGAATCTGCATGGTTTACACGATACCTTACAGGCACTTCATCTAAAGAGTCATGAAGTTGATCAAATTCGTCAGCGCTTACTTAGTGCAAACCAACAACTTTTGAAAATGCCACTCCTTCATGGTCAACTGGATGTTACCCAATTAGACATTGAAAAAATTGAGCAACAATTTAATCGTATTCAAATGGATATGCTTAAACTGGCGACCTTGATATTGGGCAATACCGACTCTGAGTCTCAAGCCGCGGTATAAAAAACGATCCCTAAACCTGCATTGCCTGCATCGGATAAGCAGGTTTAGCAAGATTATTGGAGGCATGTTGAGCAACGCTTGATAAGTGCAAACCATGTTGTGACATTTGTTTATATTTTATGAGTTCAGCATTGAGTTGCATCACCCGCTGTTTTAATTCAATCGACATAAACTGATCGGACTGCGCCAGCGCCACCCAACCCGCTTGTACTCTGCGCTTAGGATTGTCATAGGCAAGTTGTTTTTGCATCCACTGATGTAATTTCAATGTGCGTTGATAAGCTTCAAATTGATAAGAAAATAAAGTTGTTGAAAGTACAGCTTCAGGAATCTTCCCAATCAGTTTCGTTTCAATCTGTCGAAGTTGATAAGCATATAAATCAACACGATATTTCAATAAATGCTGATTAAACCATTCACCGAGATCGATGAGTAGCTCCATAATCAGGTTGCATTGAGCGATCAACTGCTGCTTTTCCTGCATAGGTTTAGCTTGTTCGACTTTCTGTACTCTCCACGTACGATAAACTGCAAAACCACCAATAACAAAAGCGCCAATTGATCCTGAAACAATTCCTCCAATCGCTGCACCAATCGCCAGACTGCTCTTCATCACTGAGTTTGATTGTTTATCAGCTAAATATGGACGCGACACAGGCTTGGTCTGAGACGAGCTAAAATTACGGTACACCGCAAAACCGGTATTCATCAGCGGTATAGGCAGAAAGTCATCAGCACCACCCAAATCTTGCAAACTGGTTTGAGCAATGTGTTGAACGGACTCATAACTCAGTGCGAGATCTGCAAAAACGGAAGCATATTTCTCTTGGAGATGTGCCAATTCAATATTTACAATAATCGCAATATGCGGGTGCTTTTTTGCAAAGCTTTCTACGGCTTCAGAGGCTAGAGTACACTTCACCTGCATCGGCGTACCATCTACAATCAGGTCAAAACCTGCTAGATGCGAATGTTCTGCAAATTCAATACTATGTCCTTGCTGGCTCAGATTATAGGCAACTTGCTGTTTTGCTAAGTAAGATGATAGACGTGATACCGCTGCATCATGATCATAATCAGATGCTGGAATTTGTTTTAGGTTATAAAATGCATCTGGATGACCTTTAGACGCACTCACCAAGGCATCCAAAACCAAAGGATTGATGTGTAAATAGTTCCAGATAAAACCCAAGCTATAATGAGCAGGATGAATACCACGCACTAGTTTAAGGTCTCGGCCTGTTAAAATTTTCTGCAAAGCTTCATTGGCAGCTTTATGCCGATCTAAGCTCACTACAAGCTCATTGTTATTTAACAGTTTAGGTGCACTTTCAATCACATTTTTATAATAAGGCACAATAAATTCATGGGTAACCAACCAATGGTTTAAAGAATGACCCACAAATTTTAATCGGTGTTGTAGATCGATCAGTAGCTTGGTTGTCTCAACAGGACTAGATTGTAAGTGCTCAGGCAACATCAATGAAACAGCCCACTGAGTTAACTGTTCATGTCTGTGTTGTTGTTGGATATGTTCTAAATTTGCCAAGTGCTGTAAGGCTTCAACTACATCACTATTTCCCTGCTCATTATGATGACGATTTCGACTCAATAAACAGTGGATAAAATCGTAATGTATATGCTCAGGATGTGACAATGGTGGTATGAGTATCGCTTTATAGATTGCAATTGCGAGTGACCATTCTTCTAAACGTTGATATAGCGCAGCCAATGCAAACTTAATCTCAATATCATCATATTCAGCATGTAATTGCTTCAAAATACTTAATTTTAGCGGGCTATCTTTACAGCTTGCTAACTGCGTTAATGTTTCATCTCGTTGTTGCTGGCCCAAGGGTTGATTCACATATTGCAAATGGAATACCAAGCATTGCTCAAACCAAGCAAAACGATGGGCATGTTGCTGATAGGCAGGTATAAATACTTGGTGAATCAAGGCAATTAAGCGTAAGGAGCAGTTTATTTCTTCTGTAGTACCATGCTGAAAATGCCATGTTTTAGGTAAAGTCGGATGAAATAAATGGCTATATAAGCCTGCGGTTAATTCAGGTTGAGCAAGTGTGACCAACTTCAATTGATCTTTTACAGATAAATGATGTCCCTGTTGTTCAATACGATCCAAGCGCAACTTTAAGACATTACTTGCTAACATATTTTTCCTAATTTTTTTATTCAATATACTCGTTATTTATCGCTTAGCATGATGTGATCCATATCCCGCTAAGTCTTCATCATATTATGTTTTTAGATAATAAAAAAGCACCTTCAAGGTCGATATCAAAATCAACTTCAAAGGTGCTTAAATTGAATTTATATTCCTAATTCATCCAATTGAGAATAACAAAATAGAAGAATAGCCACCTTACAGTGACGATTCATTATTTCTTATCTAAACTAATGGTTGCTTTACTACATTTACCAGACTGTGCAAATTGATATTCAGCAATTGCTTTTTTACCTGTCTGTTCATCAACTTGTTTTAAATTTGCTCCACCCGCTAATACCCCTGGTTTAATGTATTGTTGGATGAAATATTGTTTACCCGCTTCCGTCGTCAGTGCCAAATGGTTTGGTGAAAATTCCGACTCTGTAGAAACCGTATGCTTTTGATTACCAGTCACTTCTTTTAAGAAGAACGTACCACGAGCCGTTTCGCCTAAACATTCACCATCAATCCATACATCTTTTTTCAATGCACCACCAACGATACTATTAGAGCGATAAACATAAATTGCGGCATTACCTTCAGTTGGAGCATCCAGTTTTTTTGCTTGTTGTGACAATTGCGGTGTTGCTTGAGGCACTGTAGCACAACCAACAAATGCAAGACTAAGAACAGCAGGAAGGAAAATTTTCATTATCATATTTCTCATTTGATTATTTAATGCGTGACGCACTTTATATGAAAACGACAATTATTTGAATATTATTTTTAAGTTATTTTTACATAAAAAAAGCCACCTGACGGTGGCTTTTTTTATCTCAAATCAACAATTACATTGCACGATTTTTGATTTTACGAATCGTTTCAAGCTGAGCTGCTGTTTCAGCAAGCGAAGCAAGTGCAGCAGCAGAGTCCAAATCACTCTTTTGATTCGCCAACAATTGTTCAGCTTGTTTACGAGCTTCCAAAATTGCTGCTTCATCTAAGTTGTCGGCACGGATTGCAGTATCTGCAAGCACGGTCACAACATGAGGTTGAACTTCTAACACGCCGCCTGATACATAAACAATTTCTTCTGTACCATTTTCCAACTGAACACGAATCGGTCCAGGCTGGAGTAAAGTTACAAGTGGAGCGTGCCCAGGTAAAATACCAAGCTCACCACCTGCACCTTTAGCGATCAACATCGTTACTGTGCCAGAGTAAATTGACTCATTCACACTTACGACATCACATTGCATCGTCGCCATGAGAACCTCCTAAATTAGAGTTGCTAATTAAAGTTTCTCGGCCTTAGCAATCACTTCGTCAATACCACCCACCATATAGAACGCTTGTTCTGGGATGTGATCGTATTCACCAGCTAATAGACCTTTAAAGCCACGAATGGTTTCTTTAAGCGATACTAATTTACCAGGTGCACCAGTGAACACTTCAGCAACGTGGAATGGTTGAGAGAAGAAACGTTGGATTTTACGCGCACGGTAAACAACCAATTTATCTTCTTCAGCCAATTCATCCATACCCAAGATCGCGATGATGTCTTTAAGCTCTTTATAACGTTGCAAAATGTTCTGTACAGAACGTGCAATTTCATAATGCTCTTGACCAACAACCAATGGGTCTAACTGACGTGAAGTTGAGTCAAGTGGATCGATCGCTGGATAAATACCAGAAGATGCGATGTCACGGCTCAATACAACTGTTGCATCTAAGTGAGCAAAGGTTGTTGCAGGCGATGGATCTGTCAAGTCATCGGCAGGTACGTATACTGCTTGGATCGATGTGATCGAACCCGTTTTAGTAGACGTAATACGCTCTTGAAGAACACCCATTTCTTCTGCAAGTGTCGGTTGGTAACCTACTGCAGATGGCATACGACCTAACAATGCTGATACTTCAGTACCCGCAAGTGTATAACGGTAAATGTTGTCGACGAATAATAATACGTCACGACCTTTACCATTTTCGTCTTTTTGATCACGGAAGTATTCAGCCATGGTCAAACCAGTCAACGCTACGCGTAAACGGTTACCCGGTGGCTCGTTCATCTGACCGTAGACCATTGCTACTTTGTCAAGAACGTTAGAATCTTTCATTTCGTGATAGAAGTCGTTACCTTCACGAGTACGCTCACCAACACCAGCAAACACAGATAAACCTGAGTGTGCTTTCGCGATGTTGTTGATCAACTCCATCATGTTCACGGTTTTACCAACACCGGCACCACCGAATAGACCAACTTTACCACCTTTCGCAAACGGGCAAAGTAAGTCAATGACTTTAATACCAGTTTCCAAAAGGTCAGTAGATGCAGCTTGGTCTGCATAAGAAGGAGCTTGACGATGAATCGGCAAACGCTCTTCTGTTGCAACAGGACCTGCTTCATCAATCGGGCGACCCAAAACGTCCATGATACGGCCAAGCGTTGCTGGACCCACAGGAACTGAAATCGGTGCATTTGTACTGGTTACAGTAAGACCACGTTTAAGACCTTCTGTAGAACCCATTGCGATGGTACGAACTACACCATCGCCAAGCTGTTGCTGAACTTCTAATGTAGTTTCAGTACCGTCAACTTGGAGAGCGTCATAGATCTTAGGAACGCTATTGCGCTCAAACTCGACGTCGATAACCGCGCCGATGATCTGAATGATACGACCGCTACTCATTGCTGTCTCCTCAATTCAAACTTAATAATGTTAAACGGCAGCGGCACCGCCAACGATCTCGGAAATTTCCTGAGTAATCGCGGCTTGACGCAGCTTGTTGTAAATGAGTTGTAGGTCTTTAATCAACTGCCCTGCGTTGTCGGTCGCTGCTTTCATTGCGACCATACGAGCAGATTGCTCACATGCGACGTTTTCAATCACACCTTGATAAACCATAGACTCGATATAGCGAACCAACAAACCATTTAACAATTCTTCTGCTTCTGGTTCGTAGATATAATCCCAACCATAAGTACGGTTGAGGTCATCGCTTTCTTCTGCTGATGCTAAAGGAACAAGTTGATCTACTTTAGGCTGTTGAGTCATAGCATTGACGAAACCATTTGAAACGAGATAGATACGATCTAATTCGCCTTTATCAAATGCATCAAGCATAACCTGCACTGAGCCAGTTAACTGTTCCAAACTCGGTGTATCACCAAGCTGGGTGGTCGCACCAAGCACTTTACCGCCGTAATTCTTAAAAAACGAAACCGCTTTTTGACCAATCAAAGCAAATTCAACTTCAATTGACTGCTGTTGTTGTGCTTTGACATGCTGCACAACTTTCTTGAACAAGTTAATGTTCAAGCCACCCGCCAAGCCACGATCTGAAGACACTACGATATAGCCAACGCGCTTTACAGGACGTTCAACCATATAACGGTGTTTATATTCAGGGTTTGCTTGTACCAAGTGAGCAATTACACGGCGCATATTATCGGCATACGGACGGCCCTGAGCCATGCGCTCTTGCGCACGACGCATTTTAGAAGCAGCTACCATTTGCATCGCGCGAGTAATCTTTTGCGTGCTCTTGATACTAGCTACTTTGGCGCGAATTTCTTTTAAATTTGCCATACGCTTAACCTAGTAGTCGAAAGCTCTTACGAGCTTCCGAAGGTTGATCCGTGAACCAAACTTAACTAAAGCTTAACTTAGTAAGTTTGAGTCGCTTTGAAGCTCTCAATACCTGCTTTGATTGCAGCTTCGATGTCTTTGTTATAATCACCAGTTTCATCGATCTGTTGCATTAACGCAGCATGTTCAGAGCGGAAGTAAGAGATTAACGCAGCATCAAAGTCTACGATTTTCTTCACTTCTACGTCAGACATATAGCCTTCGTTAGATGCATAAACAGAAACAGCTTGGTCAGCAATTGAGTAAGGAGCATATTGTTTCTGCTTCATTAACTCAGTTACACGTTGACCATGCTCAAGTTGCTTACGAGTTGCTTCATCAAGATCAGAAGCAAACTGAGCAAACGCAGCCAAT
The DNA here is from genome assembly GCF_004208515.1 of Acinetobacter halotolerans. GTDB lineage: Bacteria > Pseudomonadota > Gammaproteobacteria > Pseudomonadales > Moraxellaceae > Acinetobacter > Acinetobacter halotolerans. The sequence goes on along the minus strand of NZ_SGIM01000009.1, from coordinate 119,743 downwards.
TCACGGTATTGCGCTAAAGCAGTACGGATACCGCCAGACAATTTTTTGATGATCTTCGTTTGAGCAGAACCACCAACACGCGATACAGAGATACCTGCGTTCACAGCAGGACGAATACCTGCGTTGAATAATGATGTTTCTAAGAAGATCTGACCGTCAGTAATCGAAATTACGTTGGTTGGTACGAATGCAGATACGTCACCCGCTTGAGTTTCAATAATCGGTAAAGCAGTTAAAGAACCAGTTTGACCTGTTACTGCACCGTTTGTGAATTTCTCAACATACGCAGCTGAAACGCGCGAAGCACGCTCAAGAAGACGTGAGTGAAGATAGAATACGTCACCTGGATATGCTTCACGACCTGGTGGACGACGTAAAAGTAATGAAATTTGACGATAAGCAACTGCTTGCTTAGACAAATCATCATAAATAATTAACGCATCTTCACCACGATCACGGAAGTATTCACCCATTGTACAGCCAGAATACGGAGCTAAATACTGCATTGCTGCAGGATCAGCGGCCGCAGCTGCGACAACAGTTGTATACGCCATAGCGCCAGTTTCTTCTAGCTTACGTACTACGTTTGCAATTGTTGATTGTTTTTGACCAATCGCAACGTAAACACATTTAATGCCAGAGTTTTTCTGAGCGATGATCGCATCGATCGCCATTGCTGTTTTACCAGTTTGACGGTCACCAATAATCAACTCACGCTGACCACGACCCACAGGAATCATGGTATCCACTGATTTATAACCAGTTTGAACAGGTTCGTCGACAGATTGACGCCAAATTACACCTGGTGCTACTTTTTCAACAGCATCAGTCATTTTTGCATCAATTGGGCCTTTGCCATCAATTGGGTTACCCAAAGCATCTACTACACGGCCAAGAAGTTCAGGACCAACCGGAACTTCTAATACACGACCTGTGCAACGAGCTTTTTGACCTTCTTGAAGGCTTAGGTAGTTACCTAAAACAACGGCACCCACTGAATCCTGTTCTAGGTTCAGTGCCATACCAAATAAGCCGCCGTCGAATTCGATCATTTCACCGTACATTGCATCTGCAAGACCGTGAATACGCACGATACCGTCAGATACCATGACGATGGTACCTTCATTCTTAGCGGTCGCGCTGGTGTCCAGATCGCCGATACGCTGTTTAATGAGCGCACTGATCTCGGATGGATTCAGTTGTTGCATTGCGCTATTCCTCAATCTTTTTTAAGTTCAGTCTTTTTGCTGTTAGGCAAGAAGACGAGTCCGCATTTTTTCAAGCTTGTTAAGCGCAGAGTCATCTATCACTTGGTCGCCTGCACGAATCACAACACCTGCGATGAGCGATGGATCAACGTTCACAGTAACATGTACTGTTCTGTTAAAACGTTTTTCTAACGCATGAGCTAAAATATGCTCTTGTTTCGCATCCATTGGAAAAGCAGATTCGATCTGTACTTCCAATGTGTTGTTGTTCTGCGATTTAAGTAGTTCGTATTCTGCTGCAATTTCAGGTAACAGTATTAAACGATCATTATCTGCAAGAAGTGTCAAAAAGTTTGACACTGCTTGAGTCTGATCTTCACCTAAAATCTTAGCAAAAAGACCTACCTGCTCCGCAGGAGTCAGCTCAGGACGATTTAAATAAGCGGAAAATGCCTCATCTTGCACCGCAGCACTGAGCAACTGTAACGCATTTGACCAAGAGTCAGTTGCATTCTGCTCAGATGCATAAGCAAATGCTGCCTTAGCGTATGGGCGTGCCAACGTCAAGAATTCAGCCATATTTCCCTCGCTTAAAGTTTAGCAGCCAGCTGAGTCAGCATGGCATTATGAGCTTCTGCGTCAACTTGCTGGTTCAGAATTTTCTCTGCACCATCAACTGCCAAGGCAGCAACTTGTTGACGTAATTCTTCGCGAGCAGCATTGATATCTTGATCAACAGTTTCTTTCGCCTGTTGACGAATACGTTCACCTTCAGCCGCAGCTTGGGTACGCGCTTCTTCGATCAATTGCGCTGCACGACGGTTCGCTTGTTCAATCAATTGAGCCGCTTGTGCTTTTGCTGCGTCGATCTCTTGCTTCACTTGTGATTGTGCATCAGCAAGGTCAGCTTTCGCTTTTTCAGCAGCATTTAAGCCATCAGCAATTTTACGCTGACGCTCACTAATTGCATTGATTAATGGTGGCCAAACAAACTTCATACAGAATGCGACAAATACCGCAAATGCAATCGCTTGGCCAATCAATGTGAGGTTGATATTCATTTCGCTATTCCTCAATATGTGGATTTAGGAATTAAGCTATTAACCTACAAATGGATTAGCGAAGATGAAGAACAAGCCAATACCAACACCGATCATAGGCACAGCATCAAGAAGACCCGCGATTAAGAACATACGAGTTTGAAGTTGTGGAGCCAATTCTGGTTGACGAGCTACAGCTTCTAAGAAGCGGCCACCTAAAAGACCGAAACCAATCGCAGTACCTAAAGCACCGAAAGCGATCAAGATAGCAGATGCAATTGCAACTAGACCTAAAGTGAGTTCCATGAAAAATTCCTCAGAGGTTAGGTTATTACCAAATTAAACTAAAATTTAAGCCCAACCATCAACTGATGATCAGGCAATACCATTAATGCTTTTCGCTTGCCATGCTCAAGTAAACGATGGTCAGCATCATAAAGATAAATGCTTGCAGCGTGATTACAAGAATGTGGAAAATAGCCCAAGGCACAGATAATGCCCACTGGATCCAGAACGGTAGCAATGCGATCAAGATGAAGATCAACTCACCCGCATATAAGTTACCGAACAGTCGTAGAGCCAACGAAACTGGTCGAGCAAGGAAAGTTACTAACTCCAATACAAGGTTCACTGGAATCAATAACGCTTTTGCAAATTTATTACTTGGGTTGAATGGGTTAAGTGCTAACTCGCCAACAAAACCACCGATACCCTTTTCACGAATACTGTAGAACAAGATCAGTGCAAATACAGACAAGGACATACCTAAGGTAATGTTCGGGTCAGTAGTTGGTACAATCTTGAAGTAAACATGATGAGGATCCATACCAAATACACTTGCACCAATCTGTTGAGCTAGGAAAGGAATCCAGTCAACAGGCACTAAGTCCATCAAGTTCATGAGGAAAATCCACACAAAAATGGTCAGTGCTAATGGTGCAATTAAACGTGATTTGCCATGAAAGGTGTCGCGGACACTTGAGTCTACAAACTCGATAATCATTTCAATTGCAGACTGGAATCTTGTTGGAACACCTGCATTTGCAGCTTTCGCAACGATCCAGAACATAAAGCAAAAAATGATGCCAAGTCCGATAGACCAACCCATTGAATCCAAGTGAATTGCAGTGAACCCCATCGATTGAGCTTCTTCAGCAGACTCAGCCAACTTCCATGATCCATCCGGCATTTTGCCATAGGTCATATTGGTCAAGTGATGCTTGATATACTCGGTCGAAGTCAGGGCATGTTCTTCAGCAGCCATAAATCACACCTGGTCAATGTCAATCATTAAAAAGAAGGAAAATGAATATTGCGAACTGCGAATATCTCACTTTACCCTCCAAAAATCTCAAAAAAGTGTCTTAATCTCGTTTTTGCAGACGTGTCACCCAAAATGGTGCAACCCACGACATCGCTTGAACAAGGATAAATCCACCAAACAATGCAACCGGTGATAATGGTTCAACATTGTTCAAAATTAAAATAAAACCCACGATCACAATTGCAAACTTGCCGAGTATTCCTCGATACATGTTGAGCATGACTTGTTTTGATGCTCTTGCGCCCGCCGCTCTAAACGACTGCCAAGCAAAATAACAGTGTGCTAGCCAACAAACCGAAGCCCCAAGCGCTGCACTCATCGCAGCAGTTATATCTTTCATCATCCATGCCAGCAAAGCTGCAATTGGAATCATACATGCTTGTAAGAAGACCAAAGCTTTTGCCAATCGTCGGTCAATCAATCGATTAGTCCGGCTCATTTTTTATCCACTCACAACATAACTGCTTGACAAGTTTTATTGATGATCGTTTCGAATCGCTGGCATTATAGAGTTACACCCCTGAACATGCAATCTTTTCTCGACCTAAGTCTGGTTTTTTCGTTACCATATTTTCTGACGATAGAGTCAACGCTTTTTTAATTTTCTGATCAATTTTGGGCACTTAATACACATTTATCGGTTTTTGCAGCCAATTTCTTCCAAGCAGCGATAAAATTGTCCTCACCATTCATACTTTCATCAACAGATTCAAAAATGATGGGATTCAGTCTTCTGTACTGACTACTGCTGGCTGAAATTTCAGCCAATAAACACATTTGTGTCTTTGGTCGACTGTCTTTTAAGTACTTAATTTGTGCAGCTGTCGGTGCAATATGTGGGTCATTCGTTAACGCACCTGCAAACTTTAAATTCAACGCTCTTTCTAAGTATTGATAAGCATCATGGTATGACCAATAAGGTTTGGCTTTATTACTCCCCTCATACTGTTGAGCTGCTTGTCGCATCTGTTGTGCGAAATCTCTAGCATTGGCTAAGTATTTGGCTTTATTTTCAGGGTGCTGCTGTGAACGTAATGTTGCGATAAAAAAAGCAATGCGTACCGCATTATTTGGTTCTAACCAAACATGGCTGTCAATGGTATTTTCCAAAGACGCACCACGCAAATTACGTTGCGGCAATATCGTTAAGAGACCCATATCTAAGAGTGCGACGGCTTTGCGATTTTGATGTAGCAGTCTCTCTAATGGCGCTTCGTGTGCTTTGCCAAGCCACACTACCAAAGAAGCCTCTTGAATTGTTTTACGATGTGCTGGTGTGAGTTGCACATCATGCCCCGTTTGATCACTCAGTAAAAGTACTGGGGTTTCTATCCCATTAGTGACTTCTTTTGCAATCAAATAAATTGGATGTGTTGACACGACCAAACTTTGTGTCCAGCCCCATGTGCTTAACATTGAAAACGAGACAAACAGGAAAAGGCGCAACATCACAACACTACTCAACTTTGCAAAGCATGTTATAATATAACAAAAGTTAAAAAATACCTATGTCTATTTTATCTTCTTAACATCATTCCTTGCTTGGATGACTTATATAGTTAGTTCCAAATGAATTGCATGTTATGATATACGGTCCGTTGACATTTCACAGATACTTAGCGCGCTCATCTACAGCATAAGGTATTTGGTTAGTTAAAGTTATCCGTGATAGATCAACCGATTCAAGGCAAACAATGAGGTCCATTTATGAGTTCTTGCTCACATGAACATGACAACGCTTTACACGGTGTTCATGGTCATCATGATATTAAAGCTCGACTCGCAGAAGCAGAACTTTTATGTGCTGCAACTGGCGCTCGACTGACTCCTCTACGTAAAGAAGTCCTTGAACTGATATTAAATGCATCTGCACCCATGGGTGCTTATGATTTGTTGGCCAAAATTAAAGGTCAAGCAGATCGTCCTGCTGCACCACCGACAGTATATAGAACCTTGGATTTTCTATTAGAAAAGGGTCTAATCCATCGTTTAACGTCTATTAACGCCTATATTCCTTGCTGCCATCCTCGTGAAGGACATCAAGCTGCGTTTTTAATCTGCACGGAATGCCGCTCTGTCAAAGAGGCTTCCGCACAAGGGCTGCTTCAGCAACTTGATCAACTTGCAACCTCCGATCAGTTTTCTGCTCAACACAGCATCATTGAAATTTCTGGAAAATGTCATCAGTGCAGCACATCGCAGTAAGCTCTCCCCTCATCCAGCTTGAAAATATCTCTGTTCAACGTGATGAGCGTGTTATTTTGAGAAATGTGGATTTTGCATTACAAGCAAAAGAAATTGTCACGCTGATTGGCCCAAATGGCGCTGGTAAGTCAACCCTTATTAAAGTGCTACTGGGCATCATGTCTCCAAATAAAGGCAAAGTTCACTTTGCTAAAAAACTTAAGATGGCCTATGTTCCACAGAAGTTCAATCCATCGGCCAGTCTACCGTTACGTGTCCAAGACTTACTTGATTTAGAAGTCTGTGCAGCACATTTGCGCCAAGAAATCATAGCGGATACTGGCATCCAGCAATTGCAACATTCCAAAGTACAACAGCTCTCAGGCGGTGAACGCCAACGCGTGTTACTGGCGCGTGCTTTATTGCGTCAACCTGATATTTTAGTGTTGGATGAACCGATGCAAGGCTTAGATATTCAATCTGAAGCCGAACTGTATGAATATGTCCGCAGCTTGCCCGAGCGATATGGTTGTGCCGTACTCATGGTTTCACATGACTTACAATGGGTCATGCAAGGGACACATCGTGTGGTGTGCCTCAATAAACACATCTGTTGTAGTGGCTTGCCTGAAAGCATTCAACAGCATCCTGAGTACCAAGCTATTTTTGGGACACAACGGATGTTCTATCAGCACCATCACGATGATTGTGGGCATAGCGATCACGTAGAACCATGCACACATGATCCACGCCCTCACATCCACCCTGAACCAAAGGTCTAAGCAATGATGGAATGGTTACAACTGCTATTACCTGCTTGGATTATGGGCACGCTGCTTGTATTTCTGACTGCACCATTGGGTTGCCTCATGTTGTGGCGCAGAATGTCTTTCTTCGCTGATACCATGGCTCATGGCACCTTATTAGGAGTCGCAATTGCAGGCATCCTGAATTTACCTTTTTGGTTGGGGGTGGCTTGTTTAGCTGCGTTGTTGGTTGCAATTTTATGGATTTTGCACGACTCACGCCTGCCCAATGATGCGCTGCTTGCTTTGTGCTCAGCCACACTACTGTGTTCAGGTTTATTACTCATCCAACAAATTCCAAGCTTACGGCCAGAACTATTAAGCTATCTGTTTGGTGATTTACTCAGTGTCGGATGGACTGAATTACCAATATTTGCTGCGGTGATTGCAGCTGCAATGGTGGTGCTGTATCGCTCATGGTCCGCACAAATTCAAATTGCGGTAGACCCAGATGTGGCGATGAGTGAAGGCGTAAATGCAAACTGGCAGCGTCTGATTTTCATGTTATTACTGGCATTGTTTACCGTACTGGCATTACGTGCAGTCGGTTCATTACTGATGGGTGCCTTATTAGTCATCCCTGCGCTAAGCGCCCGCTTACTGGCACATTCCCCTAAACAAATGGTGATTTGGGCATTTATATTGGCTCAATTCGGCATCACTGTAGGCTTATGGTCAAGTGCCGCACTGAACATTGCCACGGGTTTAAGTATTGTCTTATGTATGGCACTTTGCTTTGCGCTGATTTTCACGGCACAAAAAGTACTTCCACACATCAAGACAAACTAGCGATGCGTTGTTAATTAGATTGTTGGATAACCCCAAGCAACAACGCTGCGCAACTAAACATGACTGCAAAACTCCGATTTAAGTATTTCTGTTGTTTTGCCGAACGTAATAATCTCAATACCTTCGCGGCTAATCCTGTATAGCCTGCCATTACGATTAAGTCGATTGTCACCATCGTGATCGCCATAATCAGATATTGTAACCATTGTGGTCGACTTAAATCTAAAAACTGCGGCAGCACTGCTAATAGAAATACAATGGCTTTAGGATTGCTCATATTGACGACAAATCCCTTAAACACCAAAGCTGAAGCAGACTTATGGTTGTCTTCTTGTTTAATTTCAACCATCTGCACAGGTGCGACCCATTGTGAATAAGCCAAGTAAAGCAAATACAAGACACCAAACCATTTCACCACCTGAAAAGCCCATGGTGTCGTCGCAAAAAGTACCCCAACGCCAGCGGCAACAATCATAATCTGGATCAATAAAGCAATTTGCAGTCCGATAACATTCCAATACCCATGCCTAAACCCATGATTTAGACCACTCGACATTGACACAATTGCCCCCGCACCAGGAGAAATGCTAATCACCCAGCAAGCCAGCATAAACGTGAACCAGACTTGAAAAGACATAGGAATACTAAAGAAATAAAAGGTGGAATTATATCGTTTTATTTTGCCATGATTGCATCATTTAAAACCACAAAAAATGAATAAATAAACTTTTATGCCCCCTCAACATCAGGCACAATGATTTCTTTTTTTGCCGCCTTAAAAATGACTAAGGAGATCTTAATGGCTGCTCAATCTGTCATTCTTCCACTACCTTCTGATCATGCGCGTTTTATTGTTCTCCGTTTAAAAGATCTAACGATCGCTGAATTAAAACAACAAATTTCAGCGCTGCTTTTAACTCGTGATCGCTTGATTACTCAACACCCAGATGCTCAGATCAAAACTGCAATAGCCTTCGGCCCTGAACTGTGGCCTAAATTACATGCACAAATGCCAGAAGGGTTTAAGCAACTCGACCCACAACAAGGGGCTTTCAATATGCCGGTCGTGCCTGCCGATGTGTTTATTCACATTGCCAGTGCACGTGCAGATTTATGTTTTGCGATGAGCCAATCTTTTTTTGCAGGCATTCAAGATAAGGTTGAGGTACTCGATGAGCGCGCTTGCTTCCGCCAATTTGATGGTCGTGATTTAACTGGTTTTATTGATGGAACTGAAAATCCACAATTCCCCGATGATCGTGCCGAAGCAACGTTGCTACCCGAATCCGCTGGTATCTTCCAAGAGGGTAGTTTTATTTTCGCACAACGTTATGTACACGATTTAGCGAAATGGCAACAACTGAAAGTCGATACACAAGAGCATGTCATGGGACGCACCAAGCTTGAATCCATTGAGCTAGATGATGAGACTAAGCCTGAAAATGCTCATGTTGCTCGTACAGTGGTTGAGGACGATGAAGGCGAGGAAATGGAAATCTTGCGTCACAGCTTGCCTTATGGCGATGGAAAAGGTGAACAAGGCTTGTTCTTCGTTGCTTACACTAATAATTTAACGATTATTGATGCGATGTTAAAACGCATGTTTGGGACAGCAGGTGATGGTATTCATGACCGTTTACTGCACTTCACAACGGCTGTGGATGGTGCTTATTATTTTGCGCCAAGTGATGCATTGCTAGAACAAATTTTGGAAGATTAGAACCGCAAGGTGCTACACCATTGGCTGGTGTAGCACCTTTATAAATGCCACCAAACAAAGTACTTAAAAAAGATTGATCGGAATATGTGAATTCCCTGCGTAGACTCTCCCCTTAAGCCATCAAAATTTGCTATATTTAACGTTTTTCCGCGACATTTATTTCGGTAACTATGAATACGGCAATACAAGCAGCTCTTGATCATGCGGTACAATCCCTTCAACAACAAGGTGTACTCCCTTCAGATTGGACAAACACGAGCCATTTAACCCGTACCAAAGACCGAAGTCACGGAGACTTTGCTTCTAATATTGCCATGATCGGCTCTAAAGCGGCAGGCATGAAGCCACGTGATCTTGCTGAAAAGATTTTAGCAGCACTGCCTGAAGTCGCTGACATTAATAAAGCAGAAATTGCTGGTCCTGGTTTTATTAACTTCTTTTTAAATGCAGACCAACGCTTTGCTGTGCTCGATCAGATTCATGCACAAAAAGATCAATATGGTCGCAGCCAAGCCAATGCAGCCAAAAAAATTCAGGTCGAGTTTGTGTCTGCAAACCCAACCTCTAGCCTACATGTTGGGCATGGTCGTGGTGCAGCGTATGGCATGACGGTTGCAAACTTATTAGAAGCCACAGGCGCTCAAGTTGACCGCGAATATTACGTTAATGATGCTGGCCGTCAAATGGATATTTTGGCGACTTCAACTTATTTACGTTATTTAGAACTTACTGGCCAAACACTGGTATTCCCTAAAAACGCTTATCAAGGCGACTACGTCAAAGAAATCGCACAAAGTATTATTGACCAAGATGGTGATGCGCACGTTCGTCCAGTCGCTGACATCTATAAAGATGTACCAGAAGACGTTCAATACGCAGAAGAATTAGATGCCGAAGGTAACAAAGTCGTGCTTTCGGGTGACAAAGAGAAACACATCGATGGCTTAATCGCAAACTCACAACAACAGTTAGGTGAAGGTTATCGCGTTTTCCATCAGGCAGCATTACATGCCATTTTAGATGACATCAAAGATGATCTTGCTGACTTCGGCGTAACCTTTGATGAATGGTTTAGCGAAGCATCATTGGCGGACAAGATTGATGAAGCACTTGCAACCTTAGATCAACGTGGCTTCCTCTATGAACAAGATGGCAACATCTGGTTTAAATCAACTGAATTTGGTGATGAAAAAGACCGTGTTGTAAAGCGTCGCAATGGCCAAACCACTTACTTTGCATCAGACATTGCCTACCACCTCAATAAATTACAACGTGGTTATACTGACCTGATTGATATTTGGGGTTCAGACCACCACGGTTATATCTCTCGTGTGAAAGCGGCGATTGATGCGATGGGTTATGACTCGAAGAAGTTAACCGTTCTTTTGGTTCAGTTCGTCAGCTTATGGCGTGGTGGCGAGATGGTACAAATGTCATCTCGTTCAGGCCAGTTCGTAACTTTGCGTGATTTACGTAAAGAAGTTGGCAATGACGCTGCGCGTTTCTACTACGTGATGCGTAAATCTGAGCAACACATTGACTTTGACTTAGACCTTGCGGTTTCGCAAAGTAAAGACAATGCGGTGTATTACATTCAATATGCATATGCACGTGTGAACAGTATTGTGAATCGTGCTAAAGAAAAAGGCATTGCATTTGATGTGACATCTGCACGACAGGTTGCTGATCTATTGACTTTAGATACTGAAACTGAAATTCTCGCGAAATTAGCAGCTTATCCTGAAATTGTGGTGCGAGCTGCGAATGTCTGTGAACCACATCAAATTGGCAACTATCTTAAAGATTTAGCTGCGCTATTCCATGGTTGGTATGCACAAGATGGTGTGAAGTTTGTAGATGAAACAAATATTCCATTATCACAAGCCCGCTTATTGTTATCAATAAACGTACAGCAAGTGATTCGAAATGGTTTAACATTACTAGGTGTGTCCGCTCCTGAGACCATGTAAGCAAAGCAACGCTCTTACGAAACAGTGGATAAAATACAGTAAACAAAGCATTATTTTAAACATAATGCTTTGTTTCCCAGAAGATTCAAGCTAGAAATAACATAATAGAATCAAGAGGAATTTCAGGTGTTTGGAAAAACGCAACGTGGTGTATCTGAACGACCAAATAAGCCAAAAAAACCGCTTATTCCGAAATGGCTAGGCATGTTTGTCGCCATTCTAGCGATTCTATGTGCTATCGTCATGCTGATGCTATGGCAGCCATGGCAACCTGTTCCCACAAAAACTCAGGTGCCTTCTGAGCACTATCAAGAAGAAAACACCAATAAAGATTATCGTTTCTATGACTTGTTGCCACAACAACAAGTGACTCCGATTCCACAACAAGCTGTGCCCGAAACCAAACAACAAGGCAATATTGTGATTATTGAATCACCTAGAGTCGAAACAACAGAAGATTCAGCAAGTCTCACCCCAAGTGAGCAAACGCCGCCTGCACCGACCACGTATATTTTACAAGTGCGTAGCTATCCAGATCCTGATAGTGCAGATGCGCGTCGTGCAGAAATTATTTTGAATGGATTGTCTGCTGATGTCGTGAAAACTGTTGAAAATGGACAAACTTGGTATCGTGTTTTTTCTGGACCTTATGATAGTCAAGAAGCCGCTTTAGCTGCACAACAAACTTTACAACATAGTGGCATTGATTCCATCGTCATTAAACGCTAAACCGCTCAAACACGAAAAAGGAACGATCACCGTTCCTTTTTTTGTTTTCTAATGGCTTATACACATTCAGAATCTAAACTCTTTTGCTCTGCACGTTGAAATGCCGAACGCTGCTGAACACGTTGGACAAAGGCTTGGATATGCGGATATTTACCATGTAAACGGTTTTGAATTGCAATAAGCGGGAATGCCATCTGAATATCAGCAAAAGAAAAATCTCCTGCAAAATAATCATGCTCTGCCAAATAACTCTCTAGATAAAGAATATGCTCTTTGACACGCGGACGTACAAAACTTGCCTTAACCCCATCCGTAATCTTTTGAGCAATCGGGCGAATCACCCACGGCACATGTTTACTGACACTGTTCATCACCAAAGTCATGACCAACAACGGCATTAAAGAGCCTTCTGCATAATGCATCCAATAGGAATATTGCATCTGAGCACTGGCCTGCTGTGGTTTGAATTGTTGTTGCTCATCATACTTTTGTTGCAGATAATCCAAAATCACAGCTGATTCAACAATCACCTGCCCATCATCCACTAAAATTGGCGCTTTGCCCAATGGGTGAATCTGTTTTAGGCTTTCTGGCGCTGTATAACTGGATGACCTTTGATAATACTCAACTTGGCAATCCACACCCAGCTCTTCTAGTGCCCATAATATCCGAAATGAACGCGAGCATTGGAGGTAATGTAAGGTAATCATTTTTGTGCCTGCTTTTTAGCTGTGTGATTGCTGTTTTTGATCCCTCTAACAATCACACTTAGAATTATGTTTTGCCCAAGCACAATAGCACTTTAGTCTTAAAGAATCACGGTCTCTATGTCTAAACTGCGTAACAAAGTTTTAGTCACTGGGGTTTTACTACACACGTTTAGAAGTTTTTCTTTTAAGTCTTGTGAAATAGGTTGCGTAAAGATTACACGGCGCTCTATTTTTTCCTGTTGTTCACGATTACTATGAAAATCGACCTCAACTTGAAAATCACCCAACTCTATTTCCTTATGTTTGGCATACATCCGCAAGGTAATCATGGTACATGATGCCAAACTCGCAGTGAGAAAATCATAAGGTGCGGGGCCAGTATCATGTCCGCCAGCAGCTTCAGGTTTATCGGTAATAAATTGATGCGTACCACTCGTCACCTCACCTTTCCACGGTGCGGTCAAAGTCTGTACTTTTGCACTTGCAATCACACTCATTTCGACGCCCTCATTTGATCAGGTAATACTGGTGCTTCTAAGCGCTTGCCTTGATAGTCAGTAATTTCGCCAAAGCGCGCATCGTGATTAATCCAATCTTGGCGTGCTTGTTTTAAATCATCCATGGTACGTGCTACAAAATTCCACCACAGTAAAATAGGTGACTCAAATGGTTCACCGCCAATCAATAACACACGATGACCTTTTGTCAGCTCTACTGATATTTCGGTTAAACCTTTTTCCAAGACCACCATATTGTCTATGTTTAGCTCATGACCATTGACGCAAGCCGTTCCCTCAAGTGCCATAAAGGCATATTCAAATTCAGGATTAAGAGGAATACGTGTTTTCGTATCGGCTTGGGCGGTGAGATCTACACCCACCAAAGGGGTATGCACTTGTACAGGTGATAACGTTTCTAAGAAGTCACCCACCAGAACGGTAAATTCAACCTGATCTTTGGTGACCACAGGTAATTCTGGATAATGTTCAAAGCTCGGTTCCATCTCGCGCTTATCATCTGGTAATGCAATCCAGAGCTGCGCCGCATGCATTTTAGTTTCAGTATCAGGGGCAACTTCAGTATGCGAAATCCCGCGCCCCGCCGTCATTAAATTGACCTGCTTTGGACGAATCAACTGTTTTGAACCAAGGCTATCAGTATGCATCATGGTACCCTCAATCATCCATGTAAAGGTCTGCAAACCAATATGTGGATGTGGTCCTACATCTAAACCATCACCTGCCGGAAACGTTACAGGCCCTGCATGATCAAGGAAACACCACGCTCCCACTAGGCGTTTCTGTCGACTTGGCAAAGCTCGTTTAATCACGGTGCCCTTACCAATTTCAGCCGAACGAATTGTAAAATCTTGAATAAATTGATTGATATAAGTTTCGCAGTCTTTTGAATCAGAAATATCGTAATCGTTGTTATTGCTCATGATATCGCTCTCTTTTTTACCTATGCTATTGCAATGAGTTGTTTTATTGATCTTAACAATACAAACATCAATCAATATAGTCTTTTAGTAAAACGCAGAGTGTCATGAATGAGATAATCTATTTTTATAGCGAATAAGAACATACAAAAATTGTTTTAAGCGATTTCCGTCTGCCCCACTTGATGATAAGCGCGATTGAAATAAACTAAACTTTGATCGTGCTGACTTTGTTGAATTGAAACAATAGGACAAATAAAAATAGTATGTGTTCCAACCTGTTGAATTTGATCAATCTCGCAATCAAAACTCACCAAAGCATCATTTAAAACTGGTGCACCAGTTTCCAATTCTGTCCAAACTCCATGTTTAAAACGCTCTTCTGGACTCAATTTAGACGAAAATACTTTAGAAACATGCTCATGATGCGCACCTAAAACATTCACAGTTAGAATTTTGTTTTCTACAAAATGCACATGTGAACTAGAGGCTTGATTCATACAGACCAACAATGTCGGCGGCGTATCTGTAACACTACACACGGCAGATGCAGTAAATCCATAACGACCAGATAAGCCTGCCGTAGTAACGACACTAATTGCACTGGTTAACAAAGACATTGCATTTCTAAAGTCTGTTGCTTCAATCATCACATTGTTCCTAAATTGCACCTTAGTTTTGAGATTTAGTGATACCAAGCTATTCCGTCACGCAAGCACTTCATCTTTATGGAGTGGGATGAAGCAGTTTGATCATGAAAAAATCCAATCAAACTGTTTCATCCCTTTACACATCACGATTTTGGTGAGTATTAAGCAGAAAGTTCTCTACGGATGATTTCCGCACCAGCACTTAAAGCATTGAGTTTGCCTCTCGCGACTTCACGCGCTAAAGGTGCCATACCGCAGTTGGTCGATGGGTAAAGCTTGTCAGCATCAACAAACTGAAGCGCTTTACGTAAGGTATCGGCAACTTGTTCAGGGGTTTCAACTTGATTCGTTGCTACATCGATCGCACCCACCATCACTTTCTTGCCTCGAATCAATTCAATCAGATCCATAGGCACACGTGAGTTTTGGCATTCTAATGAAACGATATCGATCTTCGATTTTTGCAGCTTAGGGAATGCTTCTTCATATTGACGCCATTCTGAACCTAAAGTCTTTTTCCAATCGGTATTGGCTTTGATGCCATAGCCATAGCAAATATGCACGGCAGTTTCACATTTAAGACCTTCGAGTGCTCTTTCTAAGGTGGCAACACCCCAATCATTCACTTCATCAAAGAACACATTAAATGCTGGTTCATCAAACTGAATGATATCTACACCTGCGGCTTCTAACTCTCTTGCTTCTTGATTAAGAATTTTGGCAAATTCCCAAGCCAGTTTTTCACGACTTTTATAATGCCCATCATAGAGCGTATCAATCATAGTCATCGGACCAGGCAACGCCCATTTGATCGGTTGCTTAGTCTGTTGACGTAAAAATTTGGCATCTTCAACAAAAACAGGTTTTTGACGACTCACTGCACCTACAACTGACGGTACACTCGCATCATAACGATCACGGATTCGAACGGTTTCACGTTTTTCAAAATCTACACCGTCAAGGTGTTCAATAAAAGTGGTGACAAAATGCTGACGGGTTTGTTCACCATCACTAACGATGTCAATGCCTGCATGCTGCTGTTCTTGCAATGACAAACGTAACGCATCTTGTTTGCCGTGAATCAGTTCTTCATCTTGCAACTTCCAAGGTGACCAAAGCTTTTCTGGTTCTGCAAGCCAAGATGGTTTTGGTAAGCTGCCAGCTGTTGAAGTCGGTAATAATATTTTCATCGTCAATCATCTTCTCAATATGAATAGTTAAACAGCAGCACAGTTTTGATCAGCGTAGTTCTTCGCCCACTGCTCAAGAATATTCTGATAGGGTTTGATGAACTGCTCTTCAACGAATTTGCCTTGTTCAATCGCCAATCGGCTACGCTCTTCTCGATCATACACAATGCGAGTAAGTGAATAATCTTGGTTCTTCAAACTCGGTTGATAAGATGTTCCTGCCGCAGCGTTAGCATTGTAAATCTCAGGACGATAAATCTTTTGGAAGCTTTCCATCGTACTGATCGTACTGATCAACTCAAGGATGGTGTAATCACTTAATAAATCACCTGAGAAATAGAAAGCCAAAGGTGCAACACTATTTGGCGGCATAAAGTAGCGAACCTTTAAGCCCATTTTTTGGAAATACTCATCAGTTAAAGAGTATTCATCTTGCAGGTATTCAACACCCAAAACTGGATGTTGATTATCACTACGGCGATAAACTTTACTGCTTGAAACACTGAGACAAATCACAGGCTGTTTTTTGAAGTTTGCTTTGTAAGTATCAGAATTAATAAAGCTCTTAAATAAGTTGCCATGTAGATCACCAAAGTTTTCTGGTGTTTTAAATTCTGACTGATTTTTATTATGATCAAGCAATAACACACTAAAATCATAGTCACGTACGTAAGAAGAAAAATTATTCCCGACAATGCCTTCAATGCGCTGATTGGTTTTTTTATCAACAATATTGGTTTTCAATATTTCAATCAAAGGCAATGCATTTGTATTGCTTTCAGCATCAATTTTCATTTCAACGGAAATAATTTCAAGTTCGACAGAATAGCGATCGCTATTTGGATTATCCCAATGTGCCAAAGTATTGAAACGATTGTCGATCATTTTTAAGGTATTGCGTAAATTCTCTTGACGACTTTCGCCTCTAGCCAAATTCGCAAAGTTGGTGGTAATGCGAGTATTGTCTGAAGGGCGATAGTCTTCATCGAAACGAATACTCTTTATCGTAAATTTAAATTCTTTACTCATTGATCTGACACCCTAATTTCCGTGATAAATCTAATTTCTTTATGATGTGATTTATACCCGATTCACAACATGAATAAAAATGATTTAGTTTCATAGAAAAGTGAGTGAAATTCATCTTCTTAGATTTATTATTTATTAACAATAGGTTATGTAAATATAGAGCCGCTTAGATTTATGGTCGAGGGTGTAATTAAACGGGTTTCATGTTTAAAGTGATGGGGTTGATCTTTTTTAGGTGTAACTTTTTTACTGTAATGTCAGATTATTAAGAATAAGAAAAGTGGGAAATTATTCATTTAAGACGTACTATTCAATCCTTGATCGTCTAGAGTATCCAATGAGGTAAACTATATGAAGATATGTCCCCGATGCGAGCAAGGTGTTATTCTTGAAAAAGTTCTAAAATTTAATAAACAGCATATTTTTATTTGTGATGAGTGCGATGCTATATGGTTTGATATGAAAAATATATCTCCTACAACATTTATTGATTTTAGTACTTATATGGAAGGTTTTTCACGAACAGATCAATGGTCAGAATTCGAAGAAGAATAAAGCAAGAAAGTAAAAATTATAGCTAATACTAAAGCTTATATATTCAGACTTACTAAAACTAACATATTACACCTTACATAAAATGATTAAAAAACTCATTAAATTTTAAAAAATAAAAAACTAAAAAAGCCGACTTTTCCAAGTCGGCTTTTCTTGATGAGCTTTAGCGATTTCTACGGCAGCAAACGTCTTGCACTTCAGTTTAAAGCTTCACTTTAAAACTCGTTCATGGCGTAAAATCGGCAAAATGCGTTGCATTTTGAAATCCTACTGCCGCGAGCATAGCTCTTGGCGTAATTCAGGCAAGAAGCTTCGCTTCTTGAAATCCCTGAATTACTCCCATTCAATCGTGGCTGGTGGTTTAGATGACACATCGTAGACAACGCGTGAAACATCTTTGATTTCGTTCATGATACGTGTTGAGATTTTATCTACTAACTCGTATGGCAAGTGAGCAAAACGAGCCGTCATAAAGTCAACCGTTTCAACCGCACGAAGTGCAATTACCCATGCATAACGACGACCATCACCAACTACACCGACTGATTTTACAGGTTGGAATACCGCGAATGCTTGAGCTGTTTTGTCATACCAACCGCTTGCACGAAGCTCTTGCATGAAAATGTCATCTGCAAGACGAAGAATATCTGCATATTCTTTTTTGACTTCACCCAAGATACGCACGCCCAAACCTGGACCTGGGAATGGATGACGATAAATCATGCTGTGTGGCAAGCCAATTGTGGTTCCCAATTTACGTACTTCATCTTTGAACAAGTCACGTAATGGCTCAACCAATTCAAACTCTAAATCATCAGGTAAACCACCCACATTGTGGTGTGATTTGATGACGTGTGCTTTACCTTGTTTGCTTGCTGCAGATTCAATGACGTCTGGGTAAATCGTACCTTGCGCCAAGAATTTCACGCCATCCAATTTACGCGCTTCTTCAGCGAAGACGGCAATAAACTCACGACCAATGATTTTACGTTTTTTCTCAGGATCGACTTCACCAGCCAAAGCAGATAAGAACCGTTGTTCTGCATCCGCACGAATGACTCGAATCCCCATGTTCTCTGCGAACATTTGCATCACTTGATCACCTTCGTTTAAACGAAGCAGACCATTGTCTACAAATACGCAAGTTAACTGATCGCCAATCGCTTTGTGTAACAATGCAGCCACAACAGATGAATCGACACCACCAGATAAACCTAACAGAACTTTTTCATTACCAATTTGTTGACGTAATTGCTCGATACGCAAATCAATGATGTGTTCAGGTGTCCACAAACCACGGCAACCACAAATCTTATGCACAAAGTTTGAAAGTAACTCAGCACCTTTTGCTGTATGCGTGACTTCAGGATGGAACTGCACACCATAGAAACGACGTGTTTCATCACTCACTGCGGCAAATGGACAGCTTGGCGTGCTCGCTGTAACTTGGAAACCTTCAGGAATCGCACCGACTTTATCGCCATGGCTCATCCAAACATGCAGTTGGTTTTCACGATCTTGCAAATGACCAATTAACTGATCACGCACCACAATATCAACTTCAGCATAACCAAATTCATGAACTGTACCGGCTTCTACTTTTCCGCCTAGTTGTTCAGACATGGTTTGCAAACCATAGCAAATACCCAAAACTGGCACACCCAGCTCAAATACAACTTGAGGTGCACGTGGACTACCTTCTTGATGTACGCTTTCAGGGCCACCTGATAAAATAATCCCGTTTGGATTGAATGCACGAATGTCTTCTTCAGACATATCGAAGGCATACATTTCAGAGTAGACACCTGCTTCACGCACACGTCGTGCAATCAGCTGGCTATATTGAGAGCCGAAATCCAAGATAAGGATACGATCTTCAGTAATTTGAGTATTGGTCGTCATAGCTAAACATAAAAAGCAAATGAAATAAGCGCCCTATTCTAACATTTTTCATGCTTTGGCGCACCGCAATTCATCACCTATCTTATTTTTTAGCGCTACTCATCAACTGTCCCTGATATTTAATTAAAATTTTGCTGCACAATATCTAAAAAGAGAGCTAAATCAACATTTCTTGCCAATTCTGCTCAACACAAAGCAAAAATTGGTGCTAATATGGTGAAGCGAAAATTTGCATTACCATGGAAAGGTATTCAAACGACGCCATCGTTTCCTTATTTTTTTGCGATTTCGATGTCCTTGAAAAAGGAAAACTAACAAAAGGGGACTCAAAGCCTAATACATACATGTATAGGTGAATCATCAACATCTTTCCTCAAATATTTAACTATTTATCTATGGCTTGCCCTATCACGAGCAACAATTAGGACTTGAAGGACCAATAAAATAATGTTTCAAGAAATGATTGCGGATTTTCAACAGAATTTCTGGTTATATATTTCCATCCCGTTTATTAGTGGCTTTATTGGTTATATAACCAAAGTCATCGCAATTCAAATGATGTTTGGGCCACTTGAATTTAAAGGACTTAAATTATTTGGTTTGCCGCTTGGATGGCAAGGTATCGTTCCACGCAAAGCTGAAAAAATGGCAACCACTGCCGTTGAGCTGATGACCTCAAAGCTAATTAAACCTGAAGAAATTTTTGCCAGACTCGACCCAAAGCGTATCGCCCAAGAAATTGAAAAACCATTAATGGCGGCCGCAGAGGATATTACCCGTGAAGTTGCTCAACAATATCAACCCGGCTTGTGGGAAGGTATGCCAGAGTTTGCTCGTCAAAAATTAATTAAGCGAGTCCAAGCTAAAGCGCCTGAAATTGTTGAACATATCATGGGCGAAGTACAAAAAGATGTCACTAAGTACTTCGATATTAAGCACATGGTGGTCAACAATCTACTCAAAGACAAACGCCTCCTCAACAATATCTTTAAGAAAGTCGGCAAACAAGAATTCAAATTCTTTAGTAATGTCGGCTTTATTTTTGGTTTCGGGATCGGTGTGATTCAGATGGTGTGCTGGGTGGTGACCCAAGGTCAATATCCATGGATGCTCCCATTATTTGGTGGTTTTGTCGGCTTCTTCAGTGACTGGATCGCTTTACAAATGATGTTTAGACCGCTACACCCTAAAAAGGTTATGGGCTATACATGGCAAGGTCTTTTCATTAAGCGCCAAGATGAAGTTGCAGCCGATTATGCTGCTTTAATTTCTAAACAGTTGCTCACGTCTCGCAACATGATGGAAGAGCTTTTTTCTGGTACTCACTCAGATAAAGTCATTGATCTGGTCAGTCGACATGTCAAACAAGAAATTGACTTACAAGCTGGCGTGGTTCGTCCGCTCGTGGTTTATGCGATTGGCGGTGAAAAGTATCAAAATATCAAAACAGAAGTAACTGAACGTATTTTGCAACAGCTACCAGAAACGATGCGTTATGTAGAATCTTATGCCGAAGATGCTATGGATGTCCGCAATACGCTGGTCAAACGCATGCAACGACTCAGTCCTGAAGAGTTTGAAGGTATGCTACGCCCTGCATTTAAAGAAGATGAATGGTCATTGATCATCGTGGGTGCGGTACTTGGTTTTATGGTCGGTGAGATGCAAATTCTCTTTATGCTCTAAATTTCCCCCCAATAAAAAAAGGAAGCACTTGCTTCCTTTTTTATTTTTAATTAATGGTGGTGTTTCTCAATGCTAATCACTTCAATATCAGTTGGTTTATAACGATGCGTATCCACTTCACCCACGAGTCGTACATGGTCACCGACCTTTAATCCTGCTTGACGCCAAATATCATCATCGATTTCCACACCAATCGTACCACTGGCATCTTTGAACTCATAGTGATCACTTTTGAGATGCTTGGTAATTTGACCCGTTAAAGTAACGCCAGTTTCATCTGCCATTTTAGCTGCTTGACTCACCGTCACAATATTTTTAGCGGCTTCTTGTACCAGCACATGATCATCTTTACCCGCCCAAGCGCTTGAAGATAATCCGAATGCAATCAAAAGTCCGCAACTTATCATCAATCTTTTCATTCTGATCTCGCTTTGTTTAACACCTTATAATCTAAGCAGATATTCAGGCTTAAGTTTGTAATCATCGGTAAAATTTATGGGTAAAAAATAACCCTCACTTGTTCAAGTGAGGGTTATTTTTCATCGATTATTATTTTTCAATGGCATGATCAAGACTAAAACGACCAGCACCATGCAGCATCAGATAAAATAAACCACCCGACATTGCTAAATTTTTCATAAAGTTAATTTGTTGTGCTTGATCATCGGCAGCATGAAAAAGAAATGCGGTCAGAATACTAAAGATCGCTAAGCCAAAAGCAGCAAAACGTGCTTGGAAACCAAATAACAGTGCTAAACCACCACCAAATTCAACCAAAATAGTCAGCGGCAACAATGCCGCTGGGACGCCCATAGCTTCCATATAACCTGCCGTAGCACCATAGGCGGTAAGTTTACCCCACCCTGCAATGATAAATATATAAGCCATCAAGATACGAGCAATCAGCGCCACGGTATTTTCTACACCAGGCTGCGTCACGATATTTTTTACAACAACATTCGGATTTAACATAATTTATTCCACGTAATTTTTTTAAGATGAAGCTAGTTTATGTATCTTTTATTTTGCGATAAACACTATATTTGTTCACGCATCGTTCTATATTTGAAACAAAGAAAGCTTTTTGTTCTTGCATAACCTCGTCTGTGACTCAAGTAAAGTTACCAATTAATTTGCTTTTTATACTGACATTCCACACATGCACTGTTAGGATTTAGCTCAAATTTATAGTGTTAACATTTTCATGGAACTCATTGATTTTATTCTGCACGTTGACGAACACCTTTTAGAATTTATCACCAATTACGGCGTATGGATATATGCCATTTTGTTTCTCATTATTTTTGTTGAAACTGGCTTCGTGGTCATGCCATTTCTACCAGGTGATAGTTTACTTTTTGCAGCTGGTGCACTTGCCGCTTCAACAGGTGTGATGGATCCATGGATATTAGGTATTTTACTGTTTATTGCGGCTGTATTAGGCGATACCGTTAATTATCATATTGGTCACTATATCGGTCCGCGTGTATTCGAATCTAACTCCCGCCTCATCAATAAACAGCATTTACTTAAAACGCAGAAGTTTTTTGAACGTCATGGTGGAAAAACCATTATTTTTGCTCGATTTGTTCCTTTCGCACGCACCTTTGCACCCTTTGTCGCGGGCGCAGGTAGCATGAACTATAAATATTTCCTTACCTATAATGTGATTGGTGCGTTCTGCTGGATTGCATCGTTTATTACTTTAGGTTATCTCTTTGGAAACATGCCAATTGTGAAAGATAATTTCACCTATTTGATTTTCGGTATCATTATTATCAGTGTCTTACCAGGCATTATCGGCTTTATTCGCCAAAGAATGAATCGACAAAAAGCTTAATCAGGATGCTTTGTTTCTTGATTTAAAAGAAACGGAATACCATTGGAAGCATACAGATTAGCAACAACATGGCCGATCCTTTATATAAATGGTCGGCTTTAATACCCGCTAAACTCCCCGCCAATAACGCACGTCCAAATACCATCCAAAAAATAGAAACAGGGATCAATACCAGCGTAAAAATCATAAACACCAATGCCGCATTTTGGACCGAATTCCATGTCTCAAGCGGGAAAATTCCTGCTGCTAACAGCACCGTTTTTGGGTTTTTTAAAGTCGAGACAAATAGTTGTGTTTTGCGTATATGTTGATGATGTTGAAAATGTTTTTGTAGATGAGAGCTTTTCCAGAGATGAAATGCCATCCACACTACATACAGTAAACCGCCCGTATGAAGAATGACGCCAAGTGCCGGCCAAATTGGTTCGAAAAGATGGATAAACAATGCCCATAAACTCACACCATATATATAGCCTAACCATTCTATAGGGATAAAAGCGAGTGTTTTAGGTACACCTTGTTGGTGTGTTGCACTGGCAAGCATAGCATTAGTTGGACCGGGAATAAGTAACACCGCCAACATTGCCAAAACAAAAAACCAACTCTCTATCATATATATACCGAATGACTGTTCGTGGTCGCCACCTTAAACGAATTTAGGGGGAATAGACAAGTTTTAAGCGATCACGTCAATAGACAAGATTAGGAAAACAGCAGAGTAAATTTAATTAAGATTTTGATTTTTATATTTTTTTCTTGAAACATTTTGCTAATATTTAGTTTTTATTGCCGTAGCGAACTACGGCAATAATCGCTAAAAACTAAGATTTCGGTCGTGGTTTCACAATAATTGGACAGCCTTTAAACTGTGCTGCTTGCACAATTGCATCTTGCTGACCCAAAACTTTCGCAAGTTCTGTATTTTTGGTATTCATCGACTGACCCATATTCACGGAAACAGAAGGACCAAAGCCCCAACCGCTTTTGCCACCCCAGCCGCCACCAAGTCCCACGCCAACCCCGACACCTGTTCGTTTCGGCGTCTGTACACCATTGTCAATATAATGCTGAATACGGTTGTATTCCGCTTGCAGTTGTTGGCAGTTTAAAGCTTGGTACTGTGTCGGTGAGACATAAGCGGGTTTAACCGTTGATGCACAAGCACCTAATAGCATCGTCGCGGCCAAAACAGGCATCCAATATAAGCGTTTCATAAGGTTCTCTTATTGCTTTGATTCAATCTCATTGAACAAGGTGACATAAGCAAGGGTCAACTTATGTTCAGATGCCAAATGAATCAATGGTAAATTCTTTTGATGTGATTCTTTCATCAATACAGATGGTGGCAGCATGCTTGCTAACACAGGCAGGCCTTCATCTTTTAACTGTTGAACCACTTCACGCGGTAATTTTGCCTGAGACTGGAATTGATTGACCACGATTCCTTCAATCTCCAAGCGATCATTATGATCATCTTGGGTTTCGAGCACATTTTCAATCAAAGTTTGTAACGCACGTTTTGAAAATACATCACAATCAAATGGAATCAACACACGTTGTGCTGAAATCAACGCCGATAAAGTAAAGAAATTAAATGCAGGTGGTGTATCAATATAAATACGGTCATAGCGCGAGCTCAAGACCTGAATCGAATCACGTAACTTATAAATTTTGTGCTTACTTTCCAAAGCATGCTCGAGCGTACCTAAACTTGGGCTCGCAGGAATCACATCCAAGTTTTCAAAAGATGTGCGATGTACGTAACTGTCTAAACCTTTGCTGCGCGGTGCTTTAAGAATTGAGCCGATGGCATTGCCAATCAAGCCCTTTTGCTGTGTGGTCGCTAAAATATCGTCAAAGAAATTTTCAATATTAGGCTCTAATGCGGCTTTGTCCGCAGAATATGTCGCATCTTCACCTAAAAGGTATTGGCTTGAATTTGCTTGCGGATCTAGATCAATCACCAAGGTTCTAAGCCCTTGTTTAGCGCTAATCGCGGCTAAATTTACAGTGATACTTGATTTCCCCACACCACCTTTTTGGTTAAATACCACACGAGTTAACATGATTTCCCTCTACACGATTTTTTTGCAAATTGCACACAGTTTAACCTAGTGCCCCAACAATTACTAAAACAATGTCAGACAATTACCCAAAAACGGGCTTCATCATCACCAAGCCAAGAATCCCCACCAATGCAATTGCACCGATCAAAACACCGACACGACGTTGCACCAATAAAATATTGTTATCTTCTCGATAAGTTTTAATCATAGAAGACCAAAGTACAAAAAATAGAATCACTTTGGCATAGAACCAAGGCTGTACTTCAAAGTTATTCATCACCAGTAATATTGCGCCAGTGATAATAATCAGCGTCAGCGACAAATGTTGTAAACCCACAAAGCCTTTGCGTACTTTAGGACTAGGTTGTTGCTGTTGTGTCCCCACGAATAAAGTCGCAGCGCGTGCAACAAAGACCAGTATCAACAAACTGACTGCTGACATATGAATAATCTTGGTGATTAAATGTGCATCCATAATCAATCCTTAAGGTTTTGGTGCATGTGCACATTCAGGGCTTGCCGGTGCTTGGCCTTGCCACTCACTTGGCACATAGGCATGAATAGCTAAAGCATGAATCTGTCCCGGACTCATCAGCTCAGCGGCAACCGCATAAATTTTTTGATGACGTTGTACCAAACGTAGGCCTTGGAACGCATCACTGACCACAATCACTTTAAAGTGTGATTCTTTCCCAGGAAAATAACCGCCATGTCCTGCCGACTCATTGATCACTTCAAGATGGCTCGGAGCGAGGGTTTGTAAACGTTCAATCAACTGTTGTTCTAATTTCATCAGTCACTCCGTAGGTTCAGATTGAGGTAGTCCACTAGTATACATGAGCGTACCTTGAGTAAAACGCTTATACAAAATTTCGCTTTTTGCATTTTTTAATCCCAGAAGTGCTTTTATTTTATGCAATTAATCAATTTCTTTGCATAAAATTATTGACCCTATTTTTGCATAATGTATTATACACGGCATGCGGGAATAGCTCAGTTGGTAGAGCATAACCTTGCCAAGGTTGGGGTCGGGAGTTCGAGTCTCCTTTCCCGCTCAAATTTTTTAGTGTAAGTTTTAGAAAAAACTGCTCAATAAGCGGGAATAGCTCAGTTGGTAGAGCATAACCTTGCCAAGGTTGGGGTCGGGAGTTCGAGTCTCCTTTCCCGCTCCAGATTCAAAAAAAGCCCTAGTCGAAAGATTAGGGCTTTTTTTCTTATCTTTTAAGCAAGATTGCCAGCTAGCCTTAATTGCATTTTAAAGCCGACTAACTTTTCATATTCGTAGATTTCTTCCAGAATGATAAAGTTTTTACGCTCATAAAATTTTTTCGCAGTTAGCGTAGATTCAAGCGTAATTTTATCGAGTTGGTGAGAAAGAGAAATGATGAAATCAATCATTGCACTTCCTATGCCATCGCCTTGATAATCAGGTAAAACATAATTTAGAAGGATGACTCCCCCTTTAGACATCAAAATAAAACCTACAATCTTATTGTCCTTTTTGTACACATACGAATAAGAGTTGTTTATCCAATTAATGATATTTTCTTCAGTTTTATTTGATAACCATTCATCAATAACATTTTGATTACCTTGATGATCTAGAGAGCAAGACACTATACTTTTTTTGATAACATTTAAGATTACTTTTGCATCTTGCTGTTGAGCAATTTCAATCATATTTAAACCTCAAAACAACGATTTGCAATAAATGATAGTTCCATAGATTATCATCTAGCGTAATTTATGTTGGTGACTATCGCTAACGTTGGGGGCGCGAGTTCAAGCCTCCTTTCCCGCTCCAGATTCAAAAAAAGCCCTCATCGAAAGATGAGGGCTTTTTTTTTATCTATATATAGATTTCACAACTAGGATTGATCAGTAATCTTCGTTTTTAAATCTAATTCATTTGATTGCTGATAAGTTTGAGCAATTCGGTCACGTGGCATAAAGGTTGTTGCGACTATCGCAATCATTGCCATCGAACCAATATAAATCATAATCAAATATGGATTGCCACCACCGACACTCAATAACTTGGTTGCAATCAACGGTGCAATACCACCACCCAATACGCCTGCCAATTGCACTGAGATCGAGATGCCACTATAACGAATTTCAGCAGGGAACTGACGTGCGAACAGTTGTGCTTGTGGTGCGTACATAATTGGGAAAACCACACCGATTGCCAAAACAATCGCAGTCCAGACCAATACAGGATCTTTGGTGTTTAACATACTAAAGAATGGATAGCTAAATAGTGCCAACACACATAAGCCAAACATAAACATATTGCGCTGACCAACTTTATCTGACAAATGTCCACACAGCGGCGTCATAAATAAAATCACCGCTGCACCACAGATGGTGGCAAATAAAATATCTTGTCGTGGAATCCCCAATTGGGCCGTGGTGTAGGCCAAAGTAAAAGTGGATGCAATATAAAACCATGCGTTTTCAGCGGCACGCGCCACGATAATGGTAATGAGTTGTTTAGGATGTTGTTTAAACACCTGTAACGCAGGAACTTTGATGTTTTCAGCTTGTTGCTTGACCTTCTCAAAGTCAGGTGATTCAGGTACTTTGACGCGGATATACCACCCCACACCGAGTAAAACAATGCTCGCGAGGAAAGGAATACGCCAACCCCAACTAAACAATGCTTGTTCAGGAAGCAAGGACACAAGCCCAAGTGCAATCGAGGCCAACATCAAGCCGCCACCGGTACTGGCTTGAGGCAAACTGCCCCAAAACCCTTTTTTGCCGTCAGGTGCATGTTCAACCGCCATCAGCACTGCGCCGCCCCACTCACCACCCATTGCCATACCCTGAATAAAGCGCAAGATCACTAAACAAATCGCAGCCCAATAGCCGATTGTTTCATAAGTGGGTAACAATCCAATCAATACGGTGGGAATACCCATCAACATGAGAGTCAGTAACAACATGGACTTACGCCCGATCTTGTCACCAAAGTGACCAAATACTAGACCACCTAAAGGTCGTCCGATGAAACCCACTGCATAGGTACCAAATGCTGCGAGTACACCTGTCAGTGGGTCAAGATTAGGAAAAAACAATTTGTTGAAAATCAGTGCCGCTGCCGCACCATAAATAAAAAAGTCATACCACTCGATGGTGGTACCAACCATGCTAGAAATCCCTGCCAATCGATGTGACGACTTTTTAGGGGACGAACCGTTTCCATCTGTTGCTTGCATCACAATTATCCTTATTTAGATCTTTTTGTTTTAACTTTGACGCTTATGGACAACCCTGACCATAAGCATTTCAAATCCCGCTGTCTTTCTGTGCGCTTTTTTATTTTTTTTATAATGTGTTTAGCTAAGTTTTTCTAAAATTTGCTCCAGTTCAGGGTTGGCTTTCTTCCATTGAGGTTGTTTGTCTTTATCAACAATCAGCGCACGTACCCCTTCAATAAAGTCGCCATGCTCAAACCAAATATCCTGCAAATCACGCTCAAGTTGCATACATTGCTGCAAGGAAAGTCCACGACCTAAATATTGTAGTTTCAAACTGGTTTGTTTCGCGCTGAATGAACGCTGTTGCAAAATGTTGAGCATCTTGTCCGCCCAAGCTTTTAAATGCTCATCTTGTTCATTTGCAAGACTCTGCTCAATCTCATCTAAATGTTGGAAACCAAAATGTTTACGAATCGCTTCAGCATACTGTTTCAATTCACTTTCTGCTGGGCGGGTGATAAAGCAACTCACAATGTGTTCAATGTTCTGTTGGCTTAAATCGGTTTCTGCAACCAAGGCATCTTGCAAGGCTTGCAGTTTTTCACTGGGCACATGGTAGTCAATCAAATCCAAATAAAGGGCATCACTGCTACTGATTTGCTCGCCTGTAATCGCCATATACACGCCTATGTCATCCAAGCGCGATAGGAAATGAGTAGCGCCGACATCTGGGAAAAAACCAATCGCTGTTTCAGGCATGGCAAAGCGTGATTTTTCACTACTCACAATGATGTGGCAGGCTTGCGCTAAGCCAAAACCACCACCAAGCACATAACCATCGAGCAGAACGATAACAGGTTTTTGGTACTCACGTATGGTGGTGAGCATCTTATATTCGGCACTAAAATACCCCTGATGATCTGTCGTGCCCAGTTTATAACTGTCATACAGATAGCGAATATCGCCTCCTGCACAAAAGGCTTTCGGGCTGTTCGATTTAATTAAAATCGCTTGGATAGCAACATCATCTCGCCAAAGCTCAAGTTGGGCTCGAATCCCCTCAATCATCTCAAGCGATAGTGCGTTCAGATGTGTCACTCGATCTAATGTGATCATGCCCAGACCACCTTGTTGCTCAATCATTAAGTGATGTACTGTATTCATTTTTATAGATCTCTTATTTATTTTTAAAATTGGCTTGCCGTTTCTCTACAAACGCTTGCATGCCTTCTTTTTGGTCCGCAGTGGCAAAAATAGAATGGAACATACGTCGTTCAAAACGTAATCCTTCGGTTAGATTGACCTCGAACGCACGGTTAATAGTTTCTTTCAGCATCATGTTTGCGGTCAGAGAGCGTGTCGCAATTTGTTCAGCGGCTTGTAGGGTTTGTTCGAGTAGGTCTTCTTTGTTGAATACACGTGCAACCAAACCACTTAACTCAGCTTCTACTGCACCCATTTGTCGTGCGGTGAGGCACATTTCCATGGCTTTGGCTTTACCAATCGCATGGGTTAAACGTTGTGTACCCCCGATCCCCGGAATCACACCTAAAGTGACTTCAGGTAAGCCGAACTTGGCATTATCAGCGCAGTAGATAAAGTCACACATCAATGCTAATTCACAGCCACCACCCAAAGCATAGCCACTGACAGCGGCAATCAAAGGTTTACGGCGTTGAGCAATACGATCGGCAAGATGGAAAAAATCATCAAAATAAATATCAGGAAAATTCAGCTCCGCCATTTCCTTAATATCCGCACCTGCTGCAAAGGCTTTTTCAGAACCCGCTAACACGATACACCCAATCTCACGATCTTTTTCTAATTGATCGAGGGCTTGATTCACTTCACTGATCAATTCACTGTTTAGGGCATTCAACGCTTTAGGACGATTGAGGGTAATTAACCCAACACCATTACGCTTTTCCAATAAAATAGTTTGCCACTGCATCATTCATTCCTTGTTTTGGTTTTATAGGCTACGTGCGATCACTAAACGCTGAATGTCGCTGGTGCCTTCATAAATCTGACAAATTCGTGCATCACGATAAATTCGCTCAATCGGAAAATCTTTGAGATAGCCATAGCCACCAAAGACTTGTAGCGCATTTGAGCAAACGCGCTCCGTCATTTCCGAGGCAAATAGTTTCGCCATGGATGCTTCATTCAAACAGGGTTGACCTGCTTCTTTCAGACGTGCGGCATAGTGCACCAACTGTCGTGCTGCCTCGATTTCGGTGGCCATGCTGGCCAAGCGAAAGGCAATCGCTTGATGCTCAAAAATCGGTTTGCCAAAAGTCAGACGTTCTTTGGCATAGCGCGTCGCTTCTTCTAGTGCCGCTCGTGCTAAACCCACCGCTTGTGCAGCAATACCAATACGACCACCTTCCAAGTTCGCGAGTGCAATTTTTAGACCTTCACCTTCTTTGCCCAGCATCAAACTTTTGTGCACACGAACATCAGTCAAGGCGATCTGACAGGTATCCGAAGCATGTAAACCTAATTTCTCTTCGACA
Source organism: Acinetobacter halotolerans (assembly GCF_004208515.1). GTDB lineage: Bacteria > Pseudomonadota > Gammaproteobacteria > Pseudomonadales > Moraxellaceae > Acinetobacter > Acinetobacter halotolerans. Next base: position 89,188 of record NZ_SGIM01000009.1, on the reverse strand, counting down.
CGAATAACTTCATAACCTGGCGTATCGCGCGGTACTAAAAAGGCACTGATGCCTTTTTTGCCTGCACTCGGATCAGTAACCGCAAACACAATAATCACCCCTGCATTATGACCCGAGGTAATAAACTGTTTCGCACCATTGAGAATGTAATCATCGCCATCTTTGACCGCGCGGGTTTTAAGCGCAGCGGCGTCCGAACCAGTATGTGGTTCAGTTAGAGCAAATGCACCGATCATTTCACCTTGTGCTAAGGGCTTCAAAAAACGTTGTTTTTGCTCGTCATTGCCAAATTTTAAAATCGGCACACAACCGACCGAGTTGTGCACGCTCATAATAGTCGAGGTCGCGCCATCCGCAGCTGCGACTTCTTCCAGTGCCAATACGTAAGCGAGATTGCCAGTATCAGATCCTCCCCATTGCTCTGGCACCAGCATGCCCATAAAGCCAAGCTGCCCCATTTGCGCCAAAGCAGCTTTGGGAAAAGTGCCGTCTCGATCCCAATCACTGGCATAAGGTCTGATTTGTTCTTGGGCGAAGCTTTTCGCCATATCACGAATGAGTAATTGTTCTTCGGTCAATTGCATATTTTCGTCCTTTAACCTGCTTTCGCTTGTTGTTTCGCAATTTCCTGATTACGTAATAAAAAGCGCTGAATTTTGCCACTTGGTGTTTTCGGCAGTTCTGTCACAAATTCAACTAAACGTGGATAGGCATGTGCGGAAAGGCGTTTTTTTACAAATTGACTCAATTCTTCAATCAGCACACTTGAAGGCTGAACGCCTGCCGCTAAAATCACAAAGGCTTTGACCAATTCAGTCCGATCTGGATCAGGTACACCAACCACGGCAGCTTCGATCACAGCATCATGTTCGAGCAACGCACTTTCGACATCAAAGGGTCCAATTCGATAGCCTGATGTGGTGATCACATCATCACTTCGTCCAACAAAACTCATGCTCCCATCGGCATGTAATTCAGCAGTATCACCCGTCAAATAGTAATGACCGACAAAAGGCGATTTACGACTTTCCTTGTAGCCACCAAACCACATCATCGGTGATTGGCTAATATCCACCGCCAAAATTCCTGCGGTGTCTGGCGGAAGTTCTTCGCCTTGTTCATTCACCACTGCAACGCGATATCCCGGCGTTGGAAAACCTGCGGCACCTGCACGTATTTCATGATTTAGACCATGATGATTGCACACCACCATACCCACTTCTGTTTGTCCATAATGATCAAAGATCGGTGCATCTAAAGCCTGTTTAAACCAACGAATCACTTCAGGATTGAGCGGTTCACCTGCACTACTCACCACACGGAATTGCCCTTTTAACGATGCCATTTGTACAGGATCCGCCGCCATCAACATACGATAAGCTGTCGGTGAGCCTGCCAAGTTAGTAATCTGATAATCTTTCACGATTTGGCATAGGCTGTCTGAGCTAAAACCGCCCTCATAAAACAAAGTGGCATGTCCTAAGAATAATGGCCCAGTAATCGCGTAGTACAAACCATAAGCCCAACCCGGATCGGCAATATTCCAAAAGGCATCGTCTTCAGTTAAGCCAATCGCATCTTGCATATATCGTCCAAAAGCAATTAAGGCTTTTAGTGGTACTTCGAGTGGCTTGGCGGGTCCCGTTGTGCCTGAAGTAAACATCAATAGGAACGGGTCTTGGATTGTACGCATGACCAATTCACATTGATCAGATTGCTGATTCAGCTCATCCCAAAAGTTAAAATCATCTACATGCAGTGCTGTGCCTGCAGCATCCGCAACCGTCACAATGGCGGGGCATTGCTCAATTTCATCCAGCTTGCTGCGATTGCCTACATCGGTCACGACTAACTTGCTTTGTGCAAGTTGAATACGATGTTCAATGGCTTTAGGACCAAAGGCAGTAAATAATGGCTGATACACTGCACCTATTCGCCATGCTGCTAAAATCGTTACGATCAATTCAGGTGTTCTTGGCAATAATCCCGAGATACGATCGCCCGCCTGTACGCCTTGTGATTTTAAAAAGTTGGCAAATTGACCGGACCACTGTTGTAATTGAGCAAAGGTATATTGTTGCTTGCGTCCATCTTTGCCTTGCCAATACAAAGCCACTTTTTCACCGTCTACATGTCGGTCACAACACTCATAACACGCATTGAGTGCGTCTAATGAACCTGACAGCATTTGTTTCGCTGTGCTTTCTAAATCAAAAGCTTGTGCGACATCTTTATAATTTAACATCTCTATTCCCTCAGTCTGGATTTGTAGTTATTCATGACAGAGTTTCATGATTCAAAGCCATCCTATGGCTTCGTGCTTATAGCTTGGTACTTAGACTTCTTCTGGAAGGTACTGCTGGATAATGCTGGAGAAATCAAGGTGGGCATTACCACGCATACACATTTGCTGATATAGCTGTTGCACCATGCCGCCCAACAAAATCGGCTGTTTAACCTGCCCTGCCGCTTCGACTGCGAGACCTAGATCTTTCAGCATCAGCTGTGTCGCGAAACCATCTTGATAGCCACGAGAGGCAGGTGCATTCTCATTGATATGTGGCCACGGGTTACAGATCTCTGAACTCCAGCAACGACCACTTGAAGTATTCACCACACCTGCCAATGCTTGTGGATCAATCCCCAGTTTCGCACCCAATGCCATGCCCTCTGCCACAGCAGCCATCGAGATACCGAGAATTAAGTTATTGCAAATCTTGGCAATTTGTCCTGCGCCAACATCGCCACAATGAATGACATTTTTGCCCATGTGACTGAGTACAGGTTTAACTTCCTCAAAGGTCTGATCATTGGCACCCACCATAAACGTTAAGGTACCCGCTTGCGCGCCAATGGTGCCCCCTGAAACAGGTGCATCACAAATGTGAATATTTTTACTTTGTGCAACTACCGCAATATCTTTAATGGTTTGTGGGTCAATGGTACTGCTGTCTATACACAAAGCACCTGCTTTCAAGACCTCCAACACACCATCTTCACCGAGATAAACCTCTTTAACATGCTTTGCTGCTGGCAACATACTGATGACCACATCTGCATGTTTGGCTGCGGCTTGTGGACTGTCACAAACGATGCCACCCGCATCAGCGAAGTGCTGATTTGCCACGTCACTGAGATCATAACCATAGACTGTAAGTCCTGCTTTGAGCAGGTTATGGGCCATTCTGCCGCCCATATTTCCGAGACCGATAAAGGCGATATTCATCCGTGATCCCCTTAACGTAAACTAATGGTGGTGTTTACACTGCCCACTTCATGGCTGTCTTCAAACCAACGACTGGTAATGGTTTTGGTTTGGGTATAGAACTGCACGGCCTGCTTGCCGTATGGTCCCAAATCGCCCAGTTTTGAACCTCGAGAACCAGTAAAGCTAAAGAATGGCACAGGTACAGGAATTGGAATATTGATCCCAACTTGACCAATATCAATTAAGTTTTGGAAAGTACGAGCTATCGCACCGCTTTGAGTAAATAAACCGACACCGTTGCCAAATGGATTGGCATTGATCAGCTCAATCGCTTCTTCTAAAGTGTCTACAGCAATAATTGCGAGCACTGGTCCAAAGATTTCTTCTTTGTAGATGCGCATGTCAGTGGTCACGCCATTAAAAATGGTCGCACCAACAAAGTTACCTGATTCATAACCTTTAACTTGCACATCACGACCATCGAGTAACAGCTCTGCACCTTGCTCGACACCGCTATTAATCAAGTCAATCACGCGTGCTTTGGCTCGTTGTGAAATCACAGGTCCGATATCCGTGTTCGGCTCATGCCCTGCATTCACGGTTAAAGTTTTGGCTTTTTCAACCAGCTCTTGAACCCATTGCTTGCTCTCACCGACCATCACGGCAACCGAGAGCGCCATACAACGCTGTCCTGCTGCACCAAAGGCCGCACCAACCAAGGCATTGAGGGTTTGTTCTTTATTGGCATCTGGCATGACTACGACATGGTTTTTCGCGCCCATCATCGATTGCACACGTTTGCCATATTGTCCTGCGAGGTTATACACATGGGTACCCACTGCAGTCGAACCGACAAATGAAATCGCTTTAATATGATGATGTGTACAGAGACGATCCACCACTTCTTTGCCGCCATGAACCACATTCAACACACCAGCAGGTACACCGGCTTGAAGCGCAAGTTCAACCAACATCATGGTGCTTAAAGGATCTTGTTCAGAGGGTTTCAACACAAAAGTATTGCCGCAGACGATTGCCATTGGGAACATCCACAACGGAATCATGGCTGGGAAGTTAAATGGAGTAATACCTGCACAAACACCTAACGGTTGTTGCAAGGTATAAGTATCAACCCCACGTGCCACACCTTCGATGTACTCACCCATTTGCAGTGTACCGACGGAACACGCATGCTCAACCACTTCTAAGCCACGTTGAATATCACCTTCCGCATCTGCCAAAGTTTTACCCTGTTCAGCGGTAAGCACCTGTGCAATTTCTTTCATGTTGGCACGAATCAAATCTTGCAACTTGAGCATGATACGCATACGTGCCTGAATCGGGGTTTGACGCCAAGAAGCAAAAGCATCTTGTGCAGCTTGAATGGCAGCATCCACTTCCTGAATCGTCGCAAAAGGCACACGACCAATCACTTCCTGAGTCGCAGGATTGACGATGTCTTGCCATTGCTGTGTTTCAGATTCGATGAATTGTCCGTTAATGAGTAATTTAGCGGTTTCCAATTCGATTTTTTGGATTGTATTCATAACCTCTCCATAGGCACTATTTTTATTGTGTTCATATGTTCGAAAATAGCGATTCGTCGTATTTTCTTTTTTTAACCTTTGGTTGAGACTAACAAACAAATCTTTGACCACCAACGCAAATTAATGCACGATTGGTGTGCAAAAATGCACAATGGATACAACAACAATGAAAGTGGATTGGGATCATCTGCAATTTTTTCTGGTTCTGGCACGGACCAAGACCTTGACCAGTGCCGCACGGATCATTGGTGTCGAACACAGTACCGTGGCACGGCGTATTCAGGCTTTGGAACAGGCTTTAGGCACCACACTCTTTAAACGTGAAGCCACCGGATATGAACTAACCTTCGAGGGACTGGCACTTGTTCCGCAGGTTGAACAAATGGAACAAGCGTTCTTACAAATCGAAAAACCACATCAACCGTTGCAAGGTCGTGTGCGAATTGGCACACCTGAAGGCTTTGGTACGGCATTTCTTGCACGACTGCTGGCAGAGTTTTCGATTCGATATCCGTTACTGACCATCGACCTGATCCCCGTTCCCAAAATGATCAAGCTTTCACATCGTGAAGCCGATATCGTAGTATCGATTGATCGCCCCACCTCAGGCCCTTATATCATTACGCGTCTGTCAGATTATTGTTTAAAAATTTATGGCAGCAAAAATTATCTATCGCACAACCCACCGATTCGTCGGCTGGAAGATTTAACCCAACATCGTTTTGTGAACTACATTGATGATCTGGTGTATAGCCCAGAATTGTATTGCCTAGAACGCTTACCCCTAAAACTGAATGCGAACTTTCGCAGTAGCAGTATTTTGGCACAACAGATTGCGGTGAGTGCAGGTGCAGGATTGGCGATTTTGCCCAAGTTTTTGGCAGACGACAAAGCTGAGCTTGAAGAAGTTTTAGAGCAACAGGTTCGCTTTAACCATACCTTCTGGATGCTGACCTTTGTCGATTTACAACATGAACCACGGATTAAACTGGTTTGGGATTATTTACGTAAACAAGCTGATCAATATCAACATTTGCTCATTGATTAACGATTTAAATGGCAGATAAAAAAAGAGCCAATCCTTTAGGATCAGCTCTTTTAACTATCGTTTGATACCTAGATTATGCCAACTCTCGTTGCAATTTTCGCATCCGTGGTTTGTACACGAACTGGTAGGTCACAGCTAAAATCAGCAACCAAACTGGACTGACATAGAGTGCTTTTAAAGTATCGGGTTCAAGTGCCAAGATCACCAAGGCAAACAGCAAGAATGCAATCACCAGATAAGACATCCAAACCCCACCCGGCATTTTAAAATTCGATTGCAAGTGTAACTCAGGGCGTAACTTACGGTAGCGGATATAGCACACCATAATCAGGCTCCAAACACTGATAAATAAAATCACACACAGTGCGCTTGCCAAAGTAAAGGCTTCTAGCGTATTCGGTACAAAGTACTGTAGCACTGCCCCGCCCATGATAAAAACACAAGAGAAAAATAAGCCATTGGCAGGTACGGCTTTTTTCGACAATCGCCCTAATGCCGCAGGCGCTTGACCATCTTTAGATAAACCAAACAACATCCGACTGGTCGAGAACACGCCACTGTTCATGGATGACATCACTGACGAGAGCACCACTAAATTCATAATAATCGCAGAGGTGACAATCCCTGCATTCATGAATAACTCCACGAATGGGCTTTTATCTGCACGAATACTATCCCACGGCGTGACCGCCATCACCACCAATAATGCCAAGACATAGAACAAGATGATCCGAATCGGAATCGCATTAATCGCTTTCGGGAGATTCTTATGCGGATCCTTGGTTTCAGCCGCAGTGGTTCCAACCAGCTCCACCCCAACAAAGGCAAAAACTGCAATTTGGAAACCCGCTAAAAAGCCATCCAAACCTTTGGGGAACATGCCACCATGTGACCAGACATTACTTAACGATGCCACAGCACCTTCAGGCGCTTGGAAATGACTAAAAATCATATAACCACCGACACCAATCAAGCCGAGAATCGCGAGGATCTTAATCAAGGCAAACCAAAATTCGATCTCACCGAATAGACGTACGGTCAACAAATTAAGACCCAGTACAAACAGCACACAACCCGCACTAATCAAAGCCTGACCCATCGGCGTAAATGACACCCCATCTGGCAGCCAGAAACCCAAATAATTGATCACCGCAGCTAAATCTGCAATCCCAACCAGCACCCAACCGAGCCAATACGTCCAACCGATGTAATAGCCTGCCCATGGTCCAATCAGATCATGTGCCATATCCACGAAAGATTTATACTGTAAATTGGCAAGCAATAACTCACCAAGTCCCCGCATCAAAAAAAAGAACATGGTCCCGATGATGATGTAAATAAAGAGAATCGAGGGACCTGCCAGAGAAATGGTTTTGCCTGAACCCATAAATAGTCCAGTGCCGATCGCACCGCCAATGGCAATCATTTGTAAATGACGATTGGAAAGCTTGCGTTGTAAGTCGTTCGGTGCGTGTTGATCTTCTGAATGCTGTTGCATAACCGTCATAAAAAGTTCCCTTTTTCTTATTCCTGTATGAGCCAGCCTTTTTATTTTGTTGCGTTGATTCACGCTCTGTTAAAATGGCTGGCGCATATTCATTGCAAGAAAATACGCATCTGCTGCTGTTTTATCTACAATAAATACGTTACTTTTCATCTTTTTTAATATTATTTAAGCAAAACGATCACTGTTCGCTTTATTTTTGTGCTGCAATCACTGCAATTTCAATGAGCCAGTTCGGATTGACCAAATCGGCTTGAATCGTGGCACGCGACGGTGCGACACAACCTTTTAACCAATCCACATAAATCGCATTGACCGTCGGAAAATCAGAGAGATCTTTTAAAAACAGTTGAACCGACAATAAGCGTGATTTATCGGTATTTGCCGAAGCCAAGAGCTGCTCAATCGTCGCCAGAATATCTCGAGTTTGTCCTTCAATATCGAGGTCTGGATTTTTAGGCACTTGTCCTGATAAATACACCACCTTGTTAAAAACAGTGACGGCACTCATGACCTCAGTCGAGTTGATTTTCTGAATATCAGAATGTGACATGATGATTTCCTTCGTCTTGATTGATAAATTTGACACGTGCGGTCACCCCACACATCAGTTCATAACCGACGGTGCCTGAGGCTGCTGCAACATCATCAATGGGTAAAATACTTCCTATTTTTGAGGCCCCCCAAAGCACAACTTCACTGCCAATCACAGCATTTGGGATGGGCGTTAAATCGACAGCCAACATATCCATGCTGACTCGACCAATGGTGCGGGTACGAATGCCATCCACTAAAATAGGTGTGCCTGTCGGTGAAATACGTTGATAACCATCGGCATAACCACAGGCGACGATGCCTATGCTCATTGGCTGTTCAGCGACAAAACTAGAGCCATAACCGACGCTTTGATGGGCATTTAATTGTTGTATTGCAATAATTTCACTGCGCAGACTCATGCTTGGGGCGAGTCCCCAATCTTGAATCGTGTGTTTTGGATAATCAGGCGAACTGCCGTAAAGCATAATGCCAGCACGGACATAATCAGATTGCAGTTGAGTGGCGTATCTGAGGATGGCGGCACTATTGCTGATCGATCTTTCACCGGGCAAATCTTGAATATTGCTCTCAAATTCAGTCAGTTGATAGTCCACGCCCGCTTGACCAAAACGCTCCCCATCCGCATCGGAGAAATGCATCATATGGGTGATTTTCGCGACATTGTTAAGACGCTGAAGATGTCGCCACACTTGGCGATATTGTTGTGGCTTGAACCCTAAACGATTCATACCACTGTTCATTTTCAAGAAAATATCGAACTGGGCAGGATAGATATGTTGTTGTAACCATTCCACTTGTTGTTCATTATGAATGGTGAAACTGAGTTGATATTGCGCGCAGTCAAACAAGTCTTGGGGTGAAAAAATACCCTCAAGCAACAGAATCGCTCCTGACCAACCCAATGCGCGTAAACGTTTGGCTTCATCAATATCGAGTAAGGCGAAGCCATCCGCTGTTTTAAAAGCATCGTAAACACGTTCGATCCCATGCCCGTAGGCATTGGCTTTCACCACAGCAAACACCTTGCTATTCGGCGCAGATTGCCGAACACGCTCAAGATTTTGGCGTAACGCTTGGTTGTGAATCACCGCAGTAATTGGACGAGGCATAATCAACTTCCTTGTAACTTCAAATTATGCCGCGTGTGAATAACGCTGAATTGACAGACCATCGGTACTAATCTCAGTACGATGATTCATGACCAAATCGCTGATCAACTTGCCCGAACCACAAGCCATGGTCCAACCTAGCGTGCCATGCCCAGTATTCAAGAATAGGTTCTTATATTTGGTCGCACCAATGATCGGGGTACTGTCTGGGGTCATCGGACGTAAGCCAGTCCAGAATGATGCCTGTTCTAAGTCTCCACCGGGAAATAGATCTCGTGTCACCATTTCTAAAGTGCCACGGCGGTCTTCATTCAAGCCCAGATTAAAACCGCTTAACTCCGCCATACCACCGACACGAATCCGTTGATCAAATCGCGTCAGCGCAACTTTATAGGTTTCATCCAATACAGTTGATTGTGGCGCAAGGCTAGGATCAACAATCGGCACGGTGAGTGAATAACCTTTCACTGGATAAACAGGTAAATTCAGTTCAAGTGGTTTCAGGAAGTCACGTGAATAACTGCCAAAAGCCAGCACAAATCGGTCTGCAGTCAGGATTTCACCATTGACCATCACGCCTTTAATCTGATCGCCTTCAACAATCAGTTTTTCCACATTTTGATCAAATTTGAATTCGACACCCAAGTCTTGGGCGATTTTTGCCAAAGCATTGGTAAAGAGGTAACAATCGCCTGTTTCATCATTCGGCAAGTGCAAACCACCCACCAGTTTATCGCTATGCGCCAATGCGGGTTCGACACTGCCCAGTTGTTCAGCATTGAGTAAATTGAAGTCCACACCACATTCTTTTAACACCTGAATATCACGTTGTACCGCTTCAAGTTGTGCCTCATTGCGAAACACTTGTAGTGTGCCCTTAGAGCGATTTTCATAATGAATCCCTGTTTGCGCTCTGAGGTCACGTAAACAATCACGGCTATATTCAGCCACACGCATCATGCGTTCTTTGTTGACCGCATAACTTTGTGGATTACAGTTTTTTAGCATTTGTGCCATCCACTGTAGCTGCCACATACTACCGTCCACACTTATTGCAAGCGGTGCATGATGTTGGAACATCCACTTCACTGCTTTAAATGGAATACCGGGTGCAGCCCACGGTGTTGAGTAACCTGGCGAGATTTGTCCTGCATTACCAAAACTAGTTTCTTGGGCAGGGCCAGACTGACGATCAAGTACAGTCACCTGAGCACCTTGTTGCGCAAGGTAGTAAGCACTTGCCACACCAATAACACCACTTCCTAAAACGATAACGCGCATAATAGGTCCCTCTCGCCCACTAGTTTATTTAACTAGTATATTTTCGTATCAATAGTTTTTTTGACTGTTTTTATGCTTATAATCTAGGTAATTTAATCGATTTGTCATGAAAAAATTAAAATAAAAGGAAATAATCTATGCGTACATTAGATCGTATTGATCGCCTGATTTTAGAGATTTTGCAGCGTGAAGGTCGTATTGCAATAAGTGAGCTGGCATCACGTGTCAATTTATCGACCACGCCCTGCTCAGAACGTGTGAAACGATTGGAGCGTGAAGGTGTGATCATGGGCTATTATGCTCGGCTCAACCCTGCATATGTGGATCGCAGCTTATTGGTATTTTTAGAAATTAAGCTATCTGCCAAATCAGGTGATGTATTTGATCAGGTCGCGAGAGATCTGGTCGATATTCCTGAAGTATTAGAATGCCATTTGATTTCAGGTGAGTTTGACTATCTAGTGAAAGCACGACTCAAAGAAATGAGTGCTTATCGACGCTTATTGGGTGACTTATTGAAAAAATTACCCGCATCTGCATCTTCACATAGCTATGTGGTGATGGAGGAAGTAAAAGAATCTTTATATTTAGATATGAGTAGGAGCTGACGTTCACAGTCGTTTATGACAGCCCTAAGCTAAAGCGCGTCTGGCTCGGACACGCTTTAGAGATACAGATATTTCACGATTAAAAATATTTTAAAATCGCGATGTGTTTATTTTGATGTTTGAATGTTGAAAACCACTTCACCACAGGATAAAGCGCAAAAGACAACCCAATCGAAATCAGCCACAGCATCCATACATGCGCAACCGAAAGATAAGCGCCTTGATTGACCCCCAAAATACTTACCGCAAGCACATAGAGCAATTTCAACACATACAAATGCAGTAGATAAAAGAACATCGGCACTGAACCAAACACCACCAACGGTTTAAACCATTGTCGTTGTTGCCAACGATCAAATACCACCAAAAGGATCAGCCCCACACCGACATTCCACAAAAGGAAAAGTAATGAGGGTGGATATTTCGTCAGATTAAAAAAGCTCATGATACTGAGTTGTAAACTATCAAAATGCTGCCAAGGCTGATCACCATAGACATTGATCAAACGCAGTAAAATAAACAATCCGAGACTGATCAAGCCGATGCCCAATAAATACTGATTTCTTTGTTTGGCGGTGTATTTTTGACTAAAGAAATGTCCCAAGGCATAGCCCAATAAAATCACCCCAATCCACGGTAAAATAGGATATGAAGTACGTAATTTGATTCCTGCAAACTCGATCCAGCCACGCTCATGCAAAACCAGCCACAATGTCTGCATTGCAGTTCCTTCGGAGAAATGCACGCTGTCTAAAAGATTATGCCCAAAAATAATAGTCAGGCCGCTCAGGACCATCACAGGTAAAGGCAAACTAACACACGCCGCCAAGACCACCATACTGATCCCGATCGCCCAAATCACTTGTAAATAAATCACGTCTGGCGGGAATGTTGCGGTCCAAGCAAAATTGACCAACGTCAGCTCAAGTGCAATTAAAAACAGACCACGCTTTAATAAAAAAGCCCGTGTTTGTTGCAAACTTTGTGTTTTTGAATAGAACAGAAAAGCTGAAATACCCGTTAACAACACAAAAATAGGTGCACAAAGATGTGCCAACACACGACTGCCAAATAAAGCGGGTTCAGTCGCGGATACATCCATTGGATCTGGTACTTGTTTATGCAGATAGAAAGTTTCTCTGACATGATCGAGCAACATGATCAGAATGACCAAACCTCGTAATGCGTCAATCGACTGTAACCGTTGGCTCGTTTTCACTGAGGACATAACAAAAAAAGATTTAAAAATTAATGTAATGTTATACTATTACAAAACACTCCTTTTGTCTTTCTTTGGTTGATGATTTATGCAACGCACACTTGGATTTTGGTCTTGCTTGGGGCTTGGTCTTTTCTCTACAACAACATGGGCAGATGACCCGACCACGGTACTTGAAACCATCCGTATTCAAGCGGATACATCTCACCAGGATGTCCAACAAAACAGTAGCGGAACCAAATTCTCCCACGATGTACTCGATATCCCCTTTAACCGCTCTTTTATCTCTCAACAAGTGATCGAACAGCAAGATGTGCAACGCATCGATGATGCTTTAACACTGGTGAGTGGTGTGTTTCATCAAAGCACGCTGGGGGGAGGATTTTGGGATAATTACTCCATCCGTGGCTTTAGCACCGATCCGAATTTGGGGGCGGCCATGATCCGAAATGGTTTAAGTGTCAACCGAGGCATTAGCGCACCGAAAGATATGGTCAATATCGAATCACTGGATTTTTTAAAAGGCCCCATGGCTGCATTATATGGTCGCGGTGAAACGGGAGGTCTACTCAATATCAATAGTAAAAAACCACAGTGGGAAAGCGAGAGCGAAATTCATCTTCGTGCCACTAGCCAAGAGCAATACCGCATCAGCCTCGAACATACTGCCCCGATCAATGATACATTGGCTTATCGATTTGCGATGGCTCATGAAGACAACCAAAGCTTCCGAGATCATGTCAGTAGCGAACGTTGGTTTTTCTCACCACAACTGACATGGAAAATTTCCGATCAAACCCGACTCGATTTTGACAGTGAATTGACCCAACAGCTCGGCACATTTGACCGTGGCATCAGCACCGTTCAGAAAAAATTTGTGATGAATCCTAAAACCTTCACAGGTGAACCACGTGATGGCGACATGCGGGTCAAAGATCATTTTTATCAATTGCGTCTAAGCCATGAATTTAATGATGCTTGGAAGCTCAACAGCGCGTTAAGCTATAAAGATGCGCAATTGACAGGTTTCTCAACTGAACCCCGCCGTATGCAAGCCGATGGACGAACCTTGGAACGTCAACGTCGCTACCGTAATTATCAAAGTGAAGACCTATTAGCGCAAGCGGAACTACTCGGAAAGTTAGACAGTTCTTGGGCACGTCATGAGGTCGTTGTTTCAACAGAATTGGGACAATTGGACTATCGTCAATATCAACAACGTCGTAACCATAGTGCTGAGCATCCCAATACGATTGATATTTATCAACCACGTTATGGGCAATATTTGCCAAGTTTAGCGCCATTTACAGATACCGATGAGCGACAACGTTATTTTGCACTCAACTTACAAGATCAGATGTTCTTGAATGATCAATGGAGCATATTAGTCGGTACTCGCTTTGATCGAGTCGAACAAAACTTTGAAAATCATCTGAGCCAAACTCAACACAAGCAGACCCTCAACCAAGCCAGTCCACGCTTCGGTATCAATTTCAAAGCATCGGATCAATGGTCGCTCTATAGTAACTATGGTCGTTCCTTTGCAATGAACAGCGGGATGGATCGCAACGGTGAAAACTTTGCTCCTGAAAAAGGTCAAAGCTATGAAGTTGGAAGTAAATATCAGTTCAATGATCGCAGTCTGCTCAGCCTCGCATTATTCAAAATGCAGAAGCAAAATGTGCTGACGACCGACCCTATGGATGGCAATTTTCAAACTGCTGCGGGGGAAGTCAGCAGCCAAGGAATCGAGCTTGACTTCAACAGCCAATTCACGGATCGCTGGTCACTCAACGCCAATTATAGTTATACCGATGCCAAGATTGAAAAAGATCAAGATCTAGCAGCAGGCGCTCGTCTAAGTAATATTCCTAAGCATCAAGCTTCGATCAGCAGCAACTATGAGTTTTTACAACAAGGCGCAACACGCGCTGGCGTGGGCGCAAACATCAGTTATGTTGGCGAACGTAGTGGACACAATCTAGATAATGGTTTTGATTTGCCAAGTTATAGTTTGGTCAATTTAAATGCCTATTACGCACCGTCTGATCGCTTGCGCTATCAGTTCAACCTAAATAATCTACTTGATAAGACCTATTATGTTTCAAGTTATAGTGATTTGTGGGTTCAACCGGGTGAACCTTTGAATGCCTCTATTTCTGCACAGTTTAAATTTTAGTGAAACCGCACTCAGCTTGTGTCACAGCAGCTGAGTGCTTCAACTCAGTTATTATTATTCATCTTCATCATAGATGTAGCTCATACAGCCCCAACCATCATATTCACCATCAAACTCTTGGGCGATCCGAGTCATCCACTCTTCCAAATCTACAATATCTTCATGTTCAAGCATCATGTTGACATGAATATTCAGCACCCACATATCCGAACCATCTGAATGCAATTCTTCTTGAAACATTGAGATTTTTTGCTCTTGGTGTAAAAGATGCAAAGCACATTTTTCAATTTGCTCTTGTTTCTCAAACACAATCGAAAATTCCACCTCATGGGGTTCGCTCAGGTCATTGCCATCTTCAAACATTTGCCATAGCACATTGCCGTTGTCGTCATCAGGAAATTGTTCATGGTCACGTGTCATAAGAGTATCCTTTGTTATGTATTTGACTTGATTGTTTGGCTATAGATTAACCCATTTTTATGTCAGTTTTTAGACGCATTAATATAATTATTGTAGCCAGAACTTGAGCCAAATCATCGCTGTGAATTATCACACAGGATGCTTAAATTCAATTGAAAGCACCACTTGATCAAGACATCGAATGCCATTTTCAAAAATTGGTTCAGGATAGTTTTTAAAAGCATCGCGCTCGATATGCGACATGCGAAAACCGCATTTCTGATACAGCCCGAGTTGATTTAAACTCGAATTCCCTGTTTTCACCCATAAGTTTTGAACTGCCAATTGCGCGGCATATTCAATCGCAGATTGAATTAAAACCTTCGCCAAACCCTGCCCTTGCATCCTTTGATCTACCGCCAGATTTTGAATCTCCGCCTCATGATCATTTTGAGTTAGACACAGTTGCGCAAGGAGATGATCCTGCTCATCAACAATCACAAAGATATTTGCTTGTCCTAGATAGGTCGAGATTTGCGCCCAATCAGGGTCTGCTTCCAATAACAACAACTTTAATTGGGCTTGTTGTTGTTCGGATAGTCCGACCCACGACCTGTGTTGAACGGGATACATGGTTCTACCTCTTGCAGATGATGATTAAAACGTTACCTCAGCGTGAATTTCAACATTTTGCATATTTAAGGGATGTTGAAATGCCAGATAAGCGGCATGCAAAGCCATCCGTTTTAAATGAAACTTGGCAGGTTCAGGATGATAGAGTTTATCCCCCATAATCGGATGCCCAATATGCATCATATGGACCCGAAGTTGATGCGAACGCCCCGTCACAGGCTCCAAACGGACTCGACTCTGATCGGTTGTAACATCATAGTCTAGCGATTGAAATAAGGTTTTGGCTGCTTTGCCTAATTCAAAATGCACCATCTGACGTGGACGATTTTCCCAATCCGTGATCAACGGAACATCAACACTGCCTTCAGCCGATATCTGGCCCTGAACCAGAGCCACATAATATTTTTTGACGGTTCGTGCCTGAAACATTTTACTGACTGCAACTTCGGCATCACGATGCTTGGCAAACATCAACAAACCTGAGGTTGCCATATCCAAACGATGCGTTACTTTGGCTGCTGGATAACGTTCTAATATCCGTAAATAAGCACTGTCTTGATGCTCAGGCAAACGCCCCATCACCGACAAAAGCCCTGCAGGCTTATCTATAACCACCAAGTCCTCATCTTCATACAAGATTTCAAGCGGCGCTTGAGGGGGTATATAAATAAAGTTGTCATTTAAAGGCATGAGCAGAAAATGGTGTTAAAGAAAAGCGCAAATCATAAAGAAATTTCCACCATTCAGCAAAAGCATTTTATGGTGGATCATCACATCAAAAAAATATTTGTTCCACGTGAAACAAATAAATCTATCTTTGTTCTAGGTTGTTTGACTTGATCAACAAACTGCTGTCAGGTTCCTCTAACTTGAAAAATGGCAATAACAATCCTTCCATACTATAAAAGCCTTTGGGCTTATCTTTGAGGTTTTCTATCGCAAATAAGATGCCATTGCCGAAAGCTTCACGGGTAATCGATTCATGTTTGAGTCTGACCGTCTGAAACGGGAAGCCAAATAAAATCTCATGCACCCCCACAATCCCCCCTGCCCGCACAGATTTAATCGTATCTTCTGCTAAGTCCAATTCACGTGCGATCACTTTAGCTGTGCCTGACACCTCGGATTTGGCTTTAAAGTGTTCTTCAATGACATCAATATCCGTATAAGGGGCGATATTTTTTAATATTTTGGCAGCAAGGATCAGAAAGTTAATCCCAATCGTAATATTCGGTGAGTGCAAGACACAGGTGCTTTCAGCCAATTGATGGAGCTGATTGATTCTTTCATCGGGATACTGGGACACGGCACTGACAATGGTAATGCCTCTTTTTGCTGCTTCTTCAGCGTAATAATCTAAGCCTTGTTCTGAGGAAAAATCGACAATCACATCGACAGGATAACGATCTAGAAGCTCTACGATAGAGTACTCATCTTTTGAATGAATAATGCCTGGATCATCTGCTTCAACCCCTAAGAACTCAGGAACAGATCGATGCTCAAGCTGTTTGGACTGACGAATAACCCATTGTAAACTGGTCTTTTTTGACTCTAATAATACTGATGCAACTGCACGGCCTGTTTTACCAAAGCCTATAATACCCACTTTCATTTTAATCGTCCTTTCATGCGCTTGAGGGCTTCCAAACATCCCTCTGATCGAGATTTATCAGATGCAAACCACCTCATAAATAGTGTAAAAAATCTCCAAGGTCCCAAAGTTAGGCCCAAACTAGCAACTCAGCTTAAAGCTGTCAATCAAGCAACATGAACGGAATCTCAGCCAAAGCAGGCTAAGCAACTGAAAATACTTAATTTATTTAAATGTCACATGATGTTTAGTCAGCGGCAAATTATTGACAATCAATCACTTAGATATGGTCATTGAGGAGGATGGGAATCTTTGCAGCGAGAAAAAGTGAGATGGTTTTTTTATTTTTCTTATTTATTGTTGTTTCGCAGAATTTTTAAGGGTATCAAGGGAAAACATGTTGTTTACTTCAACACCTATGACTTTGTAAGTCACAACCTTTGCCTATAAACTTTTGGTTTATAGCGTCCTAAGCCGAATCGAGACCTTTTGGGTAAGTACACACTTGCTTTGTAAGCTTCGGCGCATGCTACTCTTTTCGATCCCTTTCACACCCTTGAGACATAGTTTAGGGGGATCGGTGTGGGATTGTTTTCCTAAAAGATGTCATTTTCTGCCAGTTTTGAAATAATTTTGCATCTTTATTTTTAAAATCAGAATTATTTACCATCATTGAGTTTTAAATACGGTTAAAATTCTCTATAAACCACATTTAATCGAAATTTTAATCAAAAAAGACTTAGAGGAATGGTATATTTTCAAGATAAACCGCCACTACGCCCAAATCACCATAATCGCAGCAACGATCACCAACCACAAACCAAGATGATCTGTTCTGGCCAGTTTCTCTTTAAAGAAAAATGCTGAAATCAATAAGCTAAATAGAATTTCAACCTGTCCCAGCGTTTTAACAATCGCCACCGTCTGCATACTCATAGCACTGAACCAGCCCAATGAAGCAAGGAAGCTACAGACACTGACCTTAAATGTGAGCCCGAGTCGTTGCCACATGCTATACAAGGTTTTCCGACTAAATAGCCCTAAATACAACAGCATAATAATGCATTGAAAACTGATCAGACTGCACAGCACCCAAGCTGCACGATGTAGAAATGGCAACATGCCCAGTTCTAAACTGGCTTCGCGCACCAACAATGACGTAATCGCAAAGCATAAACCACTGCCTAATCCAATTAACAAGGTTTTGACCGATAATTGAGCGTGCTGATGACCTTTACTCAAGAGAAAAACCGCTACAGCGCCGATTGAAACACCAATCCAGCCCCAAACGCTTAAATGTTCCTGTAAGAACAATACCCCGACTAAGGCTGCCAAGATCGCTTCACTTTTGGCCAGTCCAACCCCAATCGCATAGTTTTTTTGTTGAAATAATTTGACCATCAATGCTGTGGCATAAATCTGACTGATCCCTGCAATCACTACATAGAACCAAAATTTATTGGAAAAATGCACGTCAGCAGTAACAGGTTGGTGAAAATAGAGAAAAGCCAGATAACTAAAGGCAAAAATCGGAGCAAATACGAACCGCGCGAGTGTCGTGCCATACACATCAACAGTGGTACTGAGTTGTTTTTGAAATGCATTGCGCCAAGCCTGCATAAATGCAGCCATGAGGGTGAACAAGATCCAAGTGATTGCCATAAGCTTGAGCGCAAAATCAAATATGCGTGTAATTTACTCGCTTCACTGTGATTTTTCGAGCGTTAGTTTAGAAAAATCACCTTGATTGATACGGTTTTAATTGCTTGTTTTTAAGTGAAAGATCACCGAAAGTACGGCGTTACTGAAAATCAAAAATAGTGGGCTGATGCTTAGTTTTGCCATGGAAACTTTTTAAAACGATGACGGAGTCGATACATTAAGCCACCATGAAGATTGCCTAGATGCCACGCCAATTTTGAAGTTACGGTCATGTCTGGAATCCAGTAACGCGGCTGCACTTGATCCAAAGGCTGCGGCTCAGCGATTTCAACTTCGGCGGCAATATAGCCCTCGCCATCCTCCAAACTCATCCGTGCCAACACCTTGCCTGATGCATCGCAGATTTGAGTCTCACCCACCATTTCAGTTAACCATTTCACATGCGGTAACAGTGGCATATCACTCATTACCTCACCCACATGTGCGGCATGCACCACAGGTATGCCTGTCAAACGTGCCATTTGGGCAGGCAAAGCTTCACTTTGTTGTTTATAGATTTGATGTTCGTGTCGCATCCACTTACCTAACACCCCATACCAATTAATCGGCATGGAGTACCAACACATGCCGCCTAAAATCAATTGTGCGCGCTGATCTCGGATGCGTTTCGCAGTACCGTAACGTGCCCACTCCCACCCTGACACTAAAGCAACTTTGCATTTCAAGGTGGTTGAATCGACTACGCCATCATCGACACCACCACGATAAAAGTTTTGCTCCCATGCCGTTGGGATATCTTTGTCGTGCAGATGATAGTCACCATTCGCCTCGACCAAGATATAAGTGCCATAGGCGTGCCCATCCCGAATTGCAACAAATCCGCCGGTGATAACGACATTGAGCTGCGTTGCTAATCGAACTAATAGTTGTAAAGGTTCGCCTTGTAATGGTTGTGGTGTCTGCAATGCCAGTGGTGAATAAACATTTGGGGAAGTCATGGACTCAGGCAGCACGATAACATCAGGTTGATGCTCCTGATATGCCGCTAAAATCAGTTGTTCAAGCTTTTTTAAATTTGCTTCGACTTGTCCAACTAATAATGCAGGTTGAATCGCCACAATTTTCATGAGAACCCTTTTTTGTCGAAATTTTATTCTCAAAAGATTAGCATTAAATCTTAAAAAAACTGTGGCACTGCTCGATACATTTTCGGCTTATTTATCTAATACTCCAGCAATGACCATAAACTCTAGATTCATCGCACCATATATAAACTTACAATGAAGGGCTTATATTTTTTCGCTTGTTTGCTCGCACCCAACGTACAGCCACCACTACAAAAACAATCACCAATACCGTAATCGCCACAGGTATCACAAAAGCCAAAACTGACAATAAAATTGAGCCAATCAATTCCCCAGTCGCAATCATAAAATTTCCTAAACCACCTGTAGTGGCTGTAGATATTCCACGCAAAGCGACGGTATTTAACTGAACTGCACCTGCAGTTCCACCACCAACGATAATCGCGGCTGCCCAAGTTGCAAACTGAGACATTTCTCCACTAATTACGGCCATCGTGGTCAGCGTTCCAGCAATCACTGCCGCAGGCGTTGCGACGGTATCCAATAAATTATCGACCCATGGCACATAGTATGCCGCGACTTCACAGATCGTCGCAAAACCGAGCGCCGCGCAAACGGTGGGCATCGCCAACCATTCAAAACCTTTAGCGGGTTCATACCATCCCATTAGAGTGGCTATACTCATGACCAATAAAGGAACAAATACTCGAAAACCACAGGCTGCACTTAAGCCTACGCCAATACATAAAGCTAATATTGTTTCCATATTGGTTTTCCTTGTTTGATGCCGATGATCGGTCTTGTTGTTTCATATTTTTAAGGTAACAAAAAGCCCCATCAAGTGACAGGGCTTTTATTCAAACAGTGGATAACTGTTTGGTGTTTGCGGCTTAAGCAATCTTACTGTTAAATTGATTGCCAAGGCATTTGGTACACGGAGGTAAACGATCAGTACCAATTTCTAAATAAGCGCGATGTCCGCATTGGACACAAAAATAGAAACCAGTTCCGGGTCTTTCGCCAGCAGTCACCATCTTTGTTCTCCATAGATTTTAGAAATGGTACATATACTATAACTTGATAGTATTGATTATTTATTGACCTTTTTGACAAGTGTTTGTGGCGGAAAAGTAAAATAACAATTACCTAAACTATTTCAGGAACATCAATCGAGTTAACCGTAAATAAATTTAAAATATCTTCTCTATCCATAAAAATTATTTGACTTCTTCTATTTGCATCTAATTTACCCCCCAACCAATTTCGTGCAGCTTTAGTTATTTCACCACCAGCGATAATATAAGCATGGTCAACTAAAACTCTTTTATTCGTTTCTGGATCAAAAATTTCATGTCCTAACATCATTGTTGTTTGGTTATATATCTCAGCAATATTGTGATTACCTGTTTTTGTCATACCAGAAGAATCTAGTTTTCCCTTCTTCACCTGTATACCAAAATAAATTATATGCTGAGTTGGTAGCATAAGCTTCATCCAAATATCTTTGCCATATTCGAGTGCTTTGTCTCTGTGCCCAGCCACAGTAATTCGCTGAAAGCCTAAAATTCGAAATAATGGCAATAATACATTTTCTATAAGTTGATCCTCAGAGCACATTTCTAAATAACTTGTTAACTGCTCTCTTTTTTTAATTTCAACTTCAGAAAATATTCGATGTGGATTTTCAATAGGCTTTACACTCTGATTATTATGTAAATTTTTAATATATAAATTATTATCTGTACCATAAAAAGCCTCATACCCTTCTCTACTTAGAGGCTTATTTAATTCAATTAAAGCATTTATACGTTCAGGATCATCTTCGGTAGCATCAGATTTATGCATTAATATTCTAAGAACATGAATAAATCTATCTGGTAAAGAATCATTAAGACATGGCTCTTCTAATAATTCTTTTAATCTTTCTGATGTCCACCACCATCTGGTAGTACCATCATGTACATAAGATAAATCACATTCATCAAAAAACTCTGTAATATAACTGCTGCTTCTGTAAGGAAAATATTTCTGATCTCCAATAATACATTCAGCAATACTTCTCAAATTTCTATCTTTAAACCTCATTAAAGCCTCTAAAAATAAATGACCCTACTCTAAAGTAGGATCTTTTCACAACAATATCAACTCAACGTTATGATGTATGACATGCTGTTGCACACCAATAACAACCATTAATTCTATTATTTGGCCAATTAGATTTAGCTTGAGCTACAGCTTGCTGGCAAGTAGAAAAATTACCTAAAGCTATTTGATTTTCTAAATTTGGTAGATAATTACACCCCCTTGTGACATTGTGTACTTCATGATCTCCATTAGGTTGAGCATTTTTATTAATAATATATTTATCCATTAACGTCCCCATTTATCATTTAAAAATAAAGGCCTAAAAATAAAGCCATATTTAAAGTATGGCTTTATTGTACAAAAATCAAGCTATTTTTTAATATTTAATCAAGCCACTTGACCTTCTAAAAAGTCTTGCGCAAAACGCTGTAATACACCGCCTGCTTCATACACAGAAACTTCTTCTTCTGTATCTAAACGGCAAGTTACAGGCACTTCAACGATTTCATTTCGACCATCCGCCGTCGAGCGTTCAATCACTAAAGTTAAGTCAGAACGTGGTGAGATATTACCAATCACACTATAAAGCTCAGTACCATCTAACTTTAAAGTCTTACGGTTAACACCTGGTTTAAACTCAAGCGGTAAAACACCCATACCCACTAAGTTCGTGCGGTGAATACGCTCAAAACCTTCAGCCACGATCGCTTCAACACCCGCGAGACGTACACCTTTGGCAGCCCAGTCACGACTAGAACCCTGACCATAGTCCGCACCCGCAACGATGATCAACGGTTGCTTACGATTCATGTAAGTTTCAATCGCTTCCCACATCCGCATCACTTCCCCTTCAGGCTCGACACGCGCTTTTGAACCTTGCTTAATGGTGCCGTCTGAACGAACGACCATTTCATTAAACAATTTCGGGTTAGCAAATGTCGCACGTTGCGTGGTGAGATGGTCGCCACGATGGGTTGCGTATGAGTTAAAGTCTTCCTCAGGTACACCCATTTTCGCCAAATACTCACCAGAAGCACTGTCGAGGACAATCGCATTCGATGGAGACAAATGATCGGTGGTGATGTTGTCACCCAAGATCGCAAGTGGACGCATATTGGATAAAGTGCGTGGCGCAGCCAATGCCCCTTCCCAATACGGCGGACGGCGAATATAAGTACTCATTGGACGCCAATCATACAATGGGCTTGCCGCTTGTTCATTGACACCCAAATCAAACATTGGAATGTAGATTTTACGGAACTGTTCAGGCTTGACCGATTCTTTCACTAAGGCATCAATTTCAGCATCCGATGGCCAGATGTCTTTCAGGTAAATTGGATTACCATCTTTATCGTTTCCAAGTGAATCGGTTTCGATGTCAAAACGAATCGTTCCTGCAATCGCATAAGCAACAACCAATGGAGGCGATGCCAAGAATGCTTGTTTTGCATATGGATGAATACGCCCATCAAAGTTACGGTTACCTGAAAGTACCGCAGTCGCGTACAAGTCACGATCAATAATTTCTTGTTGAAGGACTGGATCTAATGCACCTGACATGCCGTTACACGTAGTACATGCATAAGCCACGATACCAAAACCAAGTTTCTCTAGGTCTTTCAGTACGCCCGCTTCTTCAAGATATAGCGCAGCAGCTTTTGAACCCGGTGCAAATGATGACTTCACCCATGGCTTACGTGTTAAACCAAGTTCATTGGCTTTACGTGCCAATAGACCTGCCGCCACGGTATTACGTGGGTTTGAAGTATTGGTACACGAAGTGATTGCGGCAATGATGATCGCACCGTCAGGCATCAAACCATCAGTACGGTTCTCAACCACACCAGCAATGCCTTTGGCTTTCAAATCAGCCGTAGAAACACGCGCATGCGGGTTTGATGGACCAGCGATGTTGCGCGTTACGCTTGAAAGATCAAAACGAAGTACACGTGGATATTGTGCTTGGGTCATATCCGAAGCCCAAAGTCCAATTTCTTTAGCGTATTGCTCAACCAGTTTGACTTGGTCTGCTTCACGACCTGTCAAGGTTAAATAATCAATGGTGTTTTGGTCGATGTAGAACATCGCCGCAGTTGCACCATATTCTGGGGTCATATTGGAAATGGTCGCACGATCACCAATCGACATGGTGTCTGCGCCTTCACCGAAGAACTCAAGGTAAGCACCGACCACACGTTCTTTACGCAAGAACTCTGTGAGCGCCAAAACGATATCAGTTGCAGTGATGCCTGCTTGACGTTGACCGACAAACTCAACCCCAATAATGTCAGGTAGACGCATCCACGATGCACGACCCAACATGACATTTTCAGCTTCTAAACCGCCGACACCAATCGAAATCACACCTAACGCATCGGTATGTGGAGTATGTGAGTCAGTACCGACACAGGTATCTGGGAATGCGATTCCATCACGCGCCTGAATCACTGGAGACATTTTCTCCAAGTTGATTTGGTGCATGATGCCGTTACCTGCAGGGATCACGTCGACATTTTTAAACGCTGTTTTGGTCCACTCAATAAAGTGGAAACGGTCTTCGTTACGACGGTCTTCAATGGCACGGTTTTTTTCAAACGCATCAGGATCAAAACCACCAAACTCAACTGCAAGTGAGTGATCCACAATCAATTGTGTTGGAACCACTGGATTGACTTTCGCTGGATCGCCACCTTGCTCCGCAATGGCATCACGCAAACCTGCGAGATCAACCAAAGCGGTTTGACCTAAGATGTCATGACAAACTACACGTGCAGGATACCAAGGAAAATCCATGTCCTGACGGCGTTCGATTAACTGAGTTAAGGCATCGTTGAGCAATGCTGGGTCGCAACGACGTACCAATTGCTCTGCCAATACTTTCGAGGTATACGGCAAAGTTGCGTATGCGCCTGGCTGAATATCTTCAACGGCTTGACGCACGTCATAGTATTCGAGCTGGGTACCTGCCAGCGGTTTACGATATTGTGTGTTATTCATATTAGCCGCGCTCCGCCAAAGGTTTGAATTCTAGATTTTCAGGACCTGTATAGTTCGCGCTTGGGCGAATGATCTTGCCGTCTTGACGTTGCTCAATCACATGCGCTGACCAACCTGCGGTACGTGCAATCACGAACAATGGCGTAAACATAGCGGTAGGAACACCCATCAAGTGATAGCTCACTGCACTGAACCAATCAAGGTTCGGGAACATGTTCTTCACTTCTTTCATCACCGCTTCTAGACGTTCAGCGATCAAATACATTTTGTTATTTTCTTGCGCTTCAGCAAGATCATAAGCCACTTTCTTGATCACTTCGTTACGTGGATCAGAAATGGTATATACAGGGTGACCAAAACCGATGATCACTTCTTTCTTTTCAACACGACTACGAATATCTGCTTCTGCTTCATCGGCATTGTCATAACGCTGTTGAATCACGAACGCAACTTCATTGGCACCACCGTGTTTTGGTCCACGTAGCGCACCAATACCGCCTGTAATCGCTGAGTACATGTCTGAACCTGTACCTGCCACCACACGGGAGGTAAATGTTGATGCATTGAACTCATGCTCTGCGTACAGAATCAAAGAGGTATGCATCGCTTCAATCCATTGCTCTGATGGTTTTTCGCCATGAAGTAGATGCAGGAAATGTGCAGCGATCGAGTCATCATCAGTTTCAACTTCGATACGGCGACCGTTGTTGCTGAAGTGATACCAATACAACAACATTGAGCCTAGACTTGCCATCAATTTATCAGCAATGTCTTTTGCACCCGCTTCGTTGTGATCTTCGTGTTCAGGCGTTAAACAACCCAGAACTGAAACGCCAGTACGCATCACGTCCATCGGGTGTGCCGAAGGTGGAAGTTGCTCAAGCGCAGTTTTAAGTGCAGCAGGTAAGCCACGTAATGCTTTTAATTTTGCTTTATAGGCTTTCAGTTCAGCTTTGTTTGGCAGTTTGCCATGGACCAGCAAGTGTGCCACTTCTTCAAATTGGCTGCCCACTGCGAGGTCAAGAATGTCATAGCCACGATAGTGTAAGTCATTGCCGCTGCGCCCTACAGTACACAATGCCGTGTTACCAGCAACTTGACCACTGAGTGCAACTGATTTTTTTGGTTTGAAGCCTGTTGGCGTTTCATTACTGCTCATAAGATTGTCCTTTTTTTATATCTTTAGGGTGAATTTCAAGCGGTGTCATACCGAACTCTCATCTTATTTGTGGATAAGCCTTCGGCTGGACTTACTTTTGATGGATCAAAAGTAAGCAAAAATCCTTTGTTGGTCTGACGGTACGTCCTTGTTACCGCAGCCCAACGTGGCGGCATCCATGCCGCCTTCACGATTATTGAGACTTTCATGGAACTAATAAAAATACTCTTTTATCTCCGCTAGAAAGTCTTCAATTCGTGAAATCCCTCTCCCTCTGGGGGACGTTAGGAGGGGGCGAAATGACTTATTTCTTTTCAAAAGTTCCATCTAGATATTGTTCAAACGCATGGTAGTTAATACGCTCATACAATTCCTGACGAGTTTGCATGGTGTCTACCACATTCTTTTGTGTACCTTCTTTGCGTAAAGTCTCATAGACATTTTCTGCTGCTTTATTCATCGCACGGAATGCAGAAAGTGGATATAAAGCAATACTGACATCGGCAGAAGCCAATTCTTCGGTGGTGAATAATGGTGTAGAACCAAATTCAGTAATGTTCGCCAATACAGGCACTTTGGTCAAATCAGCAAACTGCTTATACATGGCCAATTCAGTGATTGCTTCAGGGAATAACATATCCGCACCTGCTTCAATATATGCACCTGCACGATCAATCGCTGCTTGTAAGCCTTCAACCGCCAAAGCATCCGTACGTGCCATGATCACAAAACTGTCATCAGTACGTGCATCAACCGCTGCTTTAATGCGGTCAACCATTTCTTGTTGTGTCACGATTGCTTTATTTGGGCGGTGACCACAACGTTTAGCACCCACTTGATCTTCGATATGCATCGCTGCTGCACCGAACTTAATCATCGACTTGGTGGTACGAGCAATATTAAATGCAGATGCGCCGAAACCCGTATCCACATCTACCAATAATGGTAAGTCACAAACATCAGTGATACGACGCACATCTGTCAATACGTCATCAAGGTTGCTAATGCCTAAATCAGGTAAGCCCAACGAACCTGCCGCGACACCGCCACCTGATAAATAAATGGCTTTATAACCTGCACGTTTTGCCAATAAAGCATGGTTTGCATTAATTGCACCCACCACTTGTAATGGTTTTTCTTGTGCGACCGCGTCGCGGAATAGCTGACCAGCAGACTGTTTAGCCATGTTGATATTCTCCTTGAGTTTGCAGCAATGTTTGCTCAACAATTTTGTAGGATGCATTGATGTGACGGTGCATCAGCATTTCGGCGAGTTCACCGTCACCTTCAGCAATCGCATCTAAAATGCGGATATGTTCGTCCAAAGCCTTACTTGGTCGATCAGTGGTATTTGAAAACTGGATTCGATACATGCGAATGAGGTGATATAGCTCATCACACAACATTTTTTCGAGGGTCTTATTGCCACTACTTTTGATAATGCAGTAATGGAAATCATCCTGCCCTTCTTGTAAATAATAGCCTTTACCTGCTTTAAAATTTTCATCCTCAGCATGCAACCGTAATACATCGCGTAATGCCAAGATTTGTTTTTTATCAATATGTTGCGCAGCGAGTTTGCAAGCCAACCCTTCTAAAGAAGCACGAATCTGATACAGCTCTTGGAACTGTTGCAGCGAGAGAGAAACAACACGTGCGCCAATATGTGCAGTACGCTCTACCAGCTTCTGCCCTTCTAGACGATGAATCGCTTCACGCAAAGGCCCACGACTAATCCCGTACACACGTGCCAATTCCGGTTCAGAAATTTTACTTCCCGCAGGAATCTGCCCCAAAACAATCGCAGACTGAATTTGCTTAAATACGTGTTCCGTCAGTGTTCTTCCCTGACTTGTGCTGATGGCTTGTGGAACAAGGGTATCTTGCATATTGTCAACAATCTCTATCATTTTGATGATTTTATAACGAAATATAAGCAAAAATGCAATAGGATTGTCGACAATAAAAATCAAGTCTCGGACAATCTCACCAGTGGCAGCCCCTGCCTAAACAAATCAGCAACCAAATCAAGAGTCATATTAATAACAAATAAAACAAAAACTTATAGAACACGATCAACTCAATGTTGTTTTGATCCTTGTTACAAAGCTGACTTTATCTTTTTTATTCTACGACGATGGTATGACAGCTTGATTGTCGACAATCCTGATAATCTGTTGGTCTTTGACTGATTTTGTAAGTAAATACTGCACTAGAAATGCAAATAATAGAGTGCTTCATCTGCACTTTATTGGTACATTATTGGGCATTCAAAAACACCTCCATGCCCCTTGTTGAATAAAAGGACATTGTTAATGTTTCAACATATCCCACCTTATGCAGGCGATCCAATTCTTTCATTAATGGAACAGTTCAATGCTGATCCACGCGCTGAAAAGGTGAACCTCAGTATTGGTTTGTACTATAACGAAGACAGCATCGTTCCTCAGCTTGATACCATTATCGAAGCGCAAAAACGGATTGCACCGAAGAATACGCAAACCAAGCTTTATCTTCCAATGGAAGGTTTCAAACCTTACCGTGAAGCGATTCAAGCCTTATTGTTTGGCGCAAATAGCCCAGCAATTCAACAAGGTCGTGTTGCGACGATTCAAACATTGGGTGGTTCAGGTGCATTGAAAGTCGGTGCTGACTTTCTAAAAACATATTTCCCAAATTCAGAAGTTTGGGTCAGCCAACCAACTTGGGATAACCATGTTGCCATCTTCAATGGTGCAGGAATCAAAAGTAATTTCTATCCATACTTCGATGCTGAAACGCGTGGTGTCGATTTTGATGGCATGTTGTCTACGCTAAAAACATTGCCAGAACAAAGCATTGTGTTGTTACATCCTTGCTGCCATAACCCAACAGGTGCGGATTTGAATCCAGCACAATGGGATCAAGTGATTGCGGTATTAAAACAAAGCAATTTGATTCCATTCCTAGACATCGCCTACCAAGGTTTTGGCGATGGTATGGAGCAAGATGCTTATGCGATTCGTGCTTTAGACCAAGCTGGTTTGAACTTCATCGTCAGTAACTCTTTCTCTAAAATCTTCTCGCTTTACGGTGAGCGTGTTGGTGGTTTGACTTTCGTTTGTGACGATGCAGAAGCAGCAAAATGCACATTCGGTCAGTTGAAAGCAACGGTTCGTCGTATCTACTCTAGCCCACCAACAACAGGTGCATGGCTAGTGGATCAAGTGTTAAATGACGCTGAACTGAACCAACAGTGGCAAGATGAAGTCAAAGAAATGCGTGAGCGTATCCTTAAAATGCGTAGCATCTTAAGAGATGAGCTGAACAAAGCATTGCCAGAACGTGACTTTAGCTATTTGGTGAATCAAAAAGGTATGTTCAGTTACACAGGCTTAACGGCTGAACAAGTAGACACCTTACGTGAAGAATACGCAATCTACCTCGTTCGTAGTGGTCGTATCTGCGTTGCTGGTTTAAACATGAATAATGTCTATAAAGTTGCGAAAGCGGTTGCTGAAGTTTTAGCGAAATCTGCTTAACCTGTAACATCTACACATCTTTACTTAACAATGGCTGTTTCAATTGAAGCAGCCATTTTTTATTTCCCGCTGTCTTTGTATACTGCTTAGCAATGACTAATAACAGCGTAACCCTCAATGACACAACTCACTTGCTTTAAAGCCTACGATATTCGCGGCAAACTTGGTACAGAACTCAATGAAGAAATTGCCTATAAGATTGGTCGCGCTTATGGACAAATCTATCAACCGAACAGCGTTGTGATCGGTTGTGATATCCGTTTAAGCAGTGAAGGCTTAAAACAAGCCACCATTCGTGGACTCAATGATGCAGGTGTAAATGTCCTTGATTTAGGGATGACAGGGACGGAAGAAGTCTATTTCGGTGCATTCCACCTCGATGTTCAGGGCGGTATTGAAATCACTGCCAGCCATAATCCAATGGATTACAACGGCATGAAATTGGTCCGTGAAAATGCCCGTCCAATCAGTGCGGATACTGGCTTAAAAGAGATTCAAGCATTGGCTGAATCAGGTCAGTTCGTTGAAGTCGCACAAAAAGGTACGACAGAAAACTATAATATTCTGCCTGAGTTCATCGAGCACCTACTGACCTATATTGACCCACAAAAAATTAAACCGCTTAAATTGGTGGTAAATGCTGGTAACGGTGCAGCTGGTCATGTGATTGATGCGATCGAACAGAAGTTCCAACAGCTCAATATTCCAGTGGAATTTATTAAGATTCATCATGAAGCAGATGGCACATTCCCAAATGGCATTCCTAACCCAATCCTGATCGAGAATCGTGACAGCACTCGTGATGCAGTACTTAAACATCAAGCCGATATGGGGATTGCATGGGATGGTGACTTTGACCGTTGCTTCCTATTTGATGAAAAAGGTCAGTTCATAGAAGGCTATTATATTGTTGGCTTATTGGCTCAAGCGTTCCTGATTAAACAATCAGGTGAGAAGATCGTGCATGATCCACGTCTTGTTTGGAACACCTTTGATATTGTAGAGAAATATCAAGGGATTGCGGTACAGTCAAAATCTGGTCATGCCTTTATTAAAGATGTGATGCGTGAACACAATGCCGTTTACGGTGGCGAAATGAGTGCACATCATTATTTCCGTGATTTTGCTTATTGCGATAGCGGGATGATCCCTTGGCTACTAACAATTGCCCTACTCTCTGAGACAGATCAATCACTTTCGACTCTCGTTGAAAATATGATTGAAAAATTTCCATGTAGCGGTGAAATCAACTTTAAAGTGGCTGATACTCAAACAACAGTACAAAAGATCTTTGATCATTATGCCGATCAAAACCCACAGATCGACCGTACTGATGGGGTAAGTCTTGATTTTGGTGCTTGGCGTTTAAATGTACGCGCCTCAAATACAGAGCCATTGTTGCGCTTAAATATTGAAAGCCGTGCCGACAAAAATCCTCAACCGATGCAGGTTTATGTAGATGAGTTAACGGCATTGATTCAGGGTTAAATAAGTTAAACGCCTCTTTTTATTAAAAAAGAGGCGTCGATCACAACAACAATCAAGTACAGAAATATCAAAAGCAAAAAACTAATATTCCAACCGACCTAGCAAGATTTTAAGCAAGCCTTGAGTCGATGCATCAAATGCAGATAAATCCTCTTGTTCACGGTTTAAAATCGGTAAAAGTTGATTGGCAATCTCTTTGCCTTTTTCCACACCCCATTGATCAAAGGGATTGATATTCCATAACACCGACTGCACAAAAACTTTATGCTCATACAGTGCAATCAACATACCTAAACTATACGGATTCAACTCTTTTAGTAAAATGGTTGAACTTGGCTGATTGCCTTCGTATTGCTTATAAGTAGGTAAATCTTTGAGTTCGTCTGCGGCAAGCGCCTGATTACCGAATGCCAATAAACGAGATTGGGCTAAACAGTTTGATAAGGCAAGATGATGCTGCTCAACCAATGCATCTGCACTTTCCACATAGGTAAACTGATTGGCATTGTAGCGTTTAACAGGGGCAATAAAATCACAGCTGACCGAATGTGTGCCTTGATGTAACAACTGATAGAACGCATGCTGCGCATTTGGTCCGACTTCCCCCCATACAATTGGACAGGTTGCCGTCTCTACCTTTTCACCATTACGCTGAGTCGATTTACCGTTGGACTCCATTTCTAATTGTTGTAGATAGGAGGCAAAATACTTAAGCCGCCCATCATAAGGCAAAACAGCATGGGTCTGAATATCAAGAAAATTATTATTCCAAATACCCAACAACCCCATCAATACGGGAATATTCTGAGCAAACGGTGCAGTTTGAAAATGTTGGTCAATCGCATAAGCACCCGCTAGAAGTTGCTTAAATCCTGATACGCCAATCATTAAAGCGATCGGTAAACCGATACATGACCACAGTGAATAACGACCACCCACCCAATCCCACAATAACAACTGCTTATCAGGGGCGATTCCCCATTCCGTCATTTTTTCTGCTTTGGTTGAAACCCCAATAAAATGGTTTTTCAAGATTTTGGCATCTGTACCCAAGGCTTTTTCTAACCATTGGCGTACCGTTTCGGCATTCGAAAGCGTATCAATCGTACCAAAAGATTTTGATGAAATAATAAATAAGGTTGTCTCTGGGCGAAGTTGATGGAGTAATGCAGAAAGCTGACTACCATCCATGGTCGAGACAAAATGAACATCCAAGGATTTAGCCGTGCTGACCTTAAAGTCTGACAGTGCATGCGTCACCATCAATGGACCTAAATCTGATCCACCGACCCCAATATTCACCACATCCTGAATAACCTCACCCGTTGCACCGCGATATTGTCCAGCATGAATCTTTTCCACTAAAGCATACATTTTCTCAAGTTGAGCTTGGACCTGCTGGTTGAGGTTAGGAAAATCTGGACTGTTTTTCGGTAACCGCAAGGCCCAATGCATCGCAGCACGATGCTCAGTAAAATTAATTTGCTCTGATGAAAATAACTTTTTAATCCACTGACTTAAATCTTTACTCTCCGCTAAATCCACTAATCCCGCTAAAATGTGCTGATCAATTCGGTGTTTACTAAAATCTAAAACAATTTGATCGTATTCAACGGAAAACTTGGTGAAACGTGAAGTATCCGCTGCAAACAATTGATTGAGATGCGTTTCTTTAAACTGCTCTTTCAAATCAGATAACTGTTGCAATACGACTTTTTGGTTTTTAACTGGAAATGGATGCATATCATTCATCATAATTAACGCCCCACACCCATATATGCAAAGCCTTGTGCTTTGACATATTGTGGGTCATAAATATTACGCCCATCTAAAATTAAAGGATGTGCCATGCACTGTGCCAATTGCTTAAAGTCAGGACTCCAATATTGTTTCCACGCCGTCAAGACACATAAACCATGCGCAGCTTGAACAGCGTCATATTGATCATCACATAAGATAAGATCATCACGCTGACCATACATCGTACTAATTTCTTCTAAGGCTTGTGGATCATGTAATTGAACAGTAACCCCCTGCGCCCAGAGTGCAGCCAACATTTGATGAATCGGGGACTGTTGAATACTCGAGGTATTCTCTTTAAAAGAAGCGCCCCAAATGGCAACTGTTTTGCCTTGTAAGTCACCCCGATAATAATTCCAGAACTTACGAAAGAGAATTTCTTTCTGCTGTTCATTGATTTCCCAAACTTGAGCAAGCAACTGGCTTTTGACACCCGTATTGGCCACAGTATTTGAAAGCGTCAAAATATCATGTGAAAAGTTTTCACCACCAAAACCAGCACCAGGCGCTAAATAAGCCGTGCCAATCCGATTATCCGCAGCCATTCCCTGACGGACTGAAGCAATATCAATGCCTAACTTTTCTGCCACAACCGCAAGATCATTGATATAACTAATCCGTGTCGCCAACATGCCAGAAATACTCAGCTTAGTAAATTCCGCATCTAAAACCGGCATAAATAAATAATGCTGTGCTAAAGGAAAAAAGGGTCTTAACAGCTCTTTCACTTTGGCTTGCACATCCACCTGAATACATCCAACGATTAGTTGTTTTGCCTCTGTTAAGCTCTGTAAAGCATTTCCTTCCTGAACGGTATCAGGTAAATAGACCCAGTCATCATCTGACAATATCTGTTGGAATCTTTCTGTGCCATGCAAACCAAAGGTTGAAGCATTGATCATTAATTTGGGATGAATAATCGGACGTTGTTTGAGCGCATTTAATAATTGATAAACTTGCGGTTCTTGGGTCTGATTAAAACTAAAAAGATAGGCATCAATATCTAAAGGTATCTGTTCAAACTCACTATACTTTAGAAAACCGCTTTGTCGTTGTTTCTCCAATAAATGACTGACATTTTCATCATGAAATGAATATTGCAGATCATCCGTTGCAACATGGAGATGCGAACACCAATATACGGAGTGCCCTGATTCCGACAATAACGCGGACATCACTCCAGCATATAAAGTATTACCAAAGATTGCGACTTTCATAACCATTAACCCTAAATTAGAGGGCCAATTCTTGAATTAAGCCCTTAAAATCAGCACCCAACTTTGGATGTTCAATACCATAGTGCAATACCGCTTTGAGATATCCGATCTTGCTTCCGCAGTCAAAAGTTTGACCTTTCATACGATAAGCTTCGACTGTCTGTGACTGCTGTAATGCCGCAATCGCATCAGTCAATTGAATTTCATTTCCAGCCCCACGAGGTGTTGTTTCTAACAATGCCATGATTTGCGCTGGCAAAATATAACGCCCCACCACCGACAAATTCGAGGGTGCGCTGCCCACTGCTGGCTTTTCAACAATCCCTTGCATGATGACACTTTCACCTTCATTCGGCGAAACGGCAACATCCACAATACCATATTGATCAACTAAATGATCAGGCACAGCTTCAACCATAATCTGGGACGCTTGAGATTGTTGAAACCGCTGAATCATCAAAGACAGATCATTTTCTGTATACTGATTATTTTTAACTAAAACATCGGGTAATAACACAGCAAAAGCTTCATCACCCACAATATCTTTAGCACATAATACTGCATGACCCAACCCTAAAGGTTGAGGCTGGCGCACACTAATCACACTGACATGCTTAGGCAAAATATCCGTAATTTCTTTGAGTAAATCGAATTTCTTTTTTTGTTCTAGCGTGGTTTCAAGTTCAAAGTTACGATCAAAATAATTTTCAATCGAAGCTTTGGAGGAGTGTGTCACTAAAATAATTTGTTCAATACCTGCCTCGACCGCCTCTCGAACCACATATTCAATCGCTGGACGATCGACCACAGTGACCATTTCTTTTGGAATTGACTTACTCGCTGGTAAAAACCGTGTACCTAAACCCGCTACAGGTAAGATTGCTTTTTTGATCATATTATTTCTCAATTTAGTTAACTCGAACGTCACCACTACGCTTATAACCGTCTACATAATGCTCAAGCTGTGTTAAAGCCCAATCCACATCATGATCGACTGCGGTCATTTGATTAATTTTAGCAAAAATCGCTTGTATTTCTTGTAATGGATAATGCTTTTCAAATGAACGTAAAATCCGAGTATGTTGCGTATATTCAGTATTATCCTGATCAATCAATAGTTCTTCATAGAGCTTTTCACCTGGGCGTAAACCGCTATAAGCAATTTCAATATCACCCTCAGTAGAACCAAGCTCACGAACTTTTAGGCCACTCAATTTGATCATTTGACGTGCCAAATCTTGAATTCGAACAGGTTCACCCATGTCCAACAAGAACACATCCCCACCTGCACCTAATGCTCCAGCTTGAATAACCAGCTGCGAAGCTTCAGGAATGGTCATAAAATAACGCGTTACATCGGGATGAGTCACAGTAATCGGACCACCGACTGCAATTTGCTGTTTAAACAAGGGTACAACTGAACCTGAAGAACCTAAAACATTACCAAAACGAACAATACTAATTTGAGTAGAGGGATTAGTTTCAGCAACCGCTTGGCAATATAACTCTGCCATACGCTTAGATGCCCCCATGACATTGGTCGGTCGAACTGCTTTATCAGTTGAAATCAAAACAAATGTTTCAACGCCTTTTTCTACGGCTGCATTTAAACTATTTGCAGTACCAATCGCATTATTTTTTAAACCTGCAATTGGATTGCATTCAACCAAAGGCACATGTTTATAAGCAGCAGCGTGATAGACCGTTTGCACTTGGTACTGTTCAATAATTCGTTCTAATTTTTGTTGATCTTGTACTGTACCCAAAATCGATACAATCTCACAGTTTGCAGTTAAACGTAATTCTTTATCAATACTGTATAAAGCAAATTCGGTTAACTCATACAAAACCAATAGTTTCGGTTGATTTTTAATAATTTGACGACACAACTCTGAACCAATCGAACCACCTGCACCCGTGACCATCACTACTTTGGCTTGAATATTTTTAACCAAAAGATGTGCAATTGGAGGAATAGGATCACGTCCGAGTAAATCAATAATATCGACTTCTTGAATGTCGGAAACTCTGATTTCCCCATCGACTAACTGAGTCAAACCTGGTAATTCAGTGATCTTTAAACCGGAAGATTCAAATTGTTGAATAATTTCAGTTTTTCGTACTCGTCCAACCGAAGGCAGTGCAAGTAAAATTTCATCAATATGTTCTTTTTCAAAACATTGTAATGCTTTTTCAACAGAGTAGACTTTTAAACCGCCAACGATTTGCCCTTGTAACGAAGCATAATCATCAATAAAAAAGATCGGCAGATGATCATCTGAACGATGTAATGCCGCTGCAATTTGCTGTCCCGCATCACCAGCACCATAGATTGCAATCCGTTTACGCCCCAGCTCTGAATAAAATGAAACTTTGACCACAAAACGAATAAACGCCCGACTCGTCCAAACCCACGTAAACATCATAAAACCGAACATAAACGGAATAGACATCGGAATATATGCTTTGGTGATATATGTCAGTACATATAAAGCCAGCATAGTCAGAAAAACAGCCAGTGCTAATTTGACGATAAAGACTTCATTAAAGGTTCGGACAATAAAACGATATACCCCTGTAAGGGCAAGGCAGCAAATCGCAATCAAGCTAATGAAAACAGCCCCATGATCAAGGCCTGAAACAACATCTGCTTTCAAATCAAATAAACGAATGACATAACACAGCCACAAAATGACAGGAAAAGCTAAAATATCCAAAAAAACAAGGAAAAACTGTTTATATAGCCTTGGCGCTGAGGCAAATTGATGAATAATCTTTTTCACAGTGATCTTCTAATCATCCCACATTCAGTTTGATCTTTATACGCACTTCTGATGTAACTAGAAATAACTTTTACACATCAAATACGCAATACTTAAAATAGCAGGATATACGTCTCATATCCTGCTATTTTCTATTGATTAGTTACTGATTTTAACTAGCTATAGCTGCTTGTACTTTTTGAATAGCATCTATAGTTTTTGTAAGGCTTTCTTCACTCAAATTAGGGTGAACTAAGAACATTAAACTAGTTTCACCCAATTGCTTTGCATTTTTCAAACGTTCAGCAGGTCGCCAAGGGGTACTATCAAAAGCATGTTCCAAATAAACCTCAGAACATGAACCGCTGAAGCACGGCACTTGTAGAGCATTGATTTCTTGCATCACTCGATCACGCGACCACCCTTCAGGCAGCCTATCCAAATTTATCTGTACATAACATTTATAGTGCGCGTGTACATAGTTATCTGCTGGACGATGTACTGTGAAGTACGGAGAGTTTTCAAATGCCTTGAATATTTTCTCTGCATGTTGGGTTCTATTTTTAGTCCATTCAGGCATTCGTGTTAATTGAATTCGACCAATCACGGCTTGCATTTCCATCATACGCCAGTTGGTTCCAAATGAATCATGTAACCAACGGAAACCTGGCGGGTGCTGTTTATTATAAATACTGTCAAAGCTTTTGCCATGATCCTTATAAGACCACATTTTCTTCCAAAGACTCTCATCATTGGTGGTGACCATACCACCTTCGCCCCCGGTAGTCATAATTTTATCTTGGCAAAATGACCAAGCTGAAATATGACCAATTGATCCAGCGGGTTTACCATTATATTGTGCGCCATGTGCTTGAGCACAATCTTCAATGACGTATAAACCTTTTTCTTCAGCAAGCTGCATAATCGGATCCATATCACACATCCAACCTGCCAAGTGCACACAAATAATCGCTTTGGTCTTCGGTGTCAAAACCGCTTCGATGGTCCGTCTAGAAATATTTTGAGAGTCTAATTCAACATCAGCAAAAATCGGGTTTGCACCGGCTGTCACGATTGAACTCGCTGAGGCAAGGAAAGTTCGTGAAGTTACGATCACATCATCACCAGCGCCGATGCCTAAAGCTTTGAGCGCAACATCTAATGCCACCGTTCCATTTGCCAAGGCAACAGCAAATCGTGTTCCTGAAAATGCTGCAAACTCTTTCTCAAACTCACGGCATTCTTGCCCTGTCCAATAGTTTACTTTGTTTGAAAGTAATACTCTCGATACGGCATCGGCTTCTTGTTGAGTAAAACTCGGCCATGGCTCAAATGCTGTGTTTAACATATTTATATTCCCAATTCGTTCACTACAAAGTTTATTTTTTCTCTAAAATCCGTGCAGGATTTCCTACGACAGTCACGCCTGGCGGAACACTCTTAGTCACCACAGCACCCATGCCAACAATCGCACCTTTTCCAATGACTAAAGGCTTGTCAGGTGTTCCCTGTTTAATCACCGCACCAGTACCAATATAAGCATGATCTTCAATATGAATATTGCCATTACACTTTACACCTGGCGCAAAAGTGACATAGTCACCAATGATGCAGTCATGTTCTACATAGCTATATAAATTTGCATGAAAGCATTTACCGATTTTTATATTTGATGTAATTGAAACAAAAGGGCTTAATGCTGCTCCTTCACCGATTTCAATATTATCCATCATCACACTATTATCCGCTTTTACTGTCCATAATTGGATACCATCAATGGATAGCTGATTTGCAATTTTTTCACGAATTTGACTATTCGCAATCGCAATCAGTACATGTTTATCAGTAGCATCCAAATTTTTAAAAGTTTGATAATTTATGGCTATATGGCCATTAACCGTCTGAGAATCTTCTAGGCTATCATCGATAAAATAAAGATCAGCCTGAACTCCCAAACGCTGTAATTGCTGACGAGCGACAGGCATTAAGCTTCGTCCACACCCCGAAGCTCCATAAACAGCATAAATATTAGCGTTCATTCTGCTTGTCCGGTGTTGAACCTGTAAATTTGGTCATCGTTGCTTCGCCTGCCTCATTGATATCATCTTTGGCAATGACTTTTTTAACCGTCTGCAACATAATTTTAAAATCTAACCAAAGCGATCGATTTTCAACATACCAAGTATCCAGTTTGAATTTTTCTTCCCAACTAATCGCATTACGCCCATTGACCTGGGCATGCCCTGTCATGCCTGGACGCACATCATGACGTTTCGCCTGCTCTTTATTATAAAGTGGTAAATATTCCATCAATAAAGGACGAGGACCAACTATACTCATATCACCTTTAATCACATTCCACAGCTCAGGCATTTCATCCAAACTGCTAGAACGTAACATTTTACCAAATGGAGTCAAACGCTCATTATCAGGTAATGGATTGCCGTGTGCATCAACTGCATCCTTCATCGTGCGAAACTTGATCATTTCGAACGGCTTCCCATGTAAACCTGGGCGTACTTGGCGAAATAACACAGGCGAACCTAAATTCTTTTTTACTTTATAAGCGACATAAAAATATAAAGGTGAGAGTAGAATCAGCGCAGATGAAGCAATGATGATATCTAGTAAACGTTTCATCAATTTACAACCTTTTCTTTACAGTTTTCTCTTAATACAATTTCTAATTGTTTTGCCAAGCGGTCGCGAGAGAAATCATTTAAGGCAAGCACTTTTGCATTCCTACAAAAAGTATCATATTTACGTTTATCATTTAATAAAGACTCTAGTTCATCCACAATCTGTGCGGTAGTCATTTTCCAAGCAACTATCCCACACTGCTTATGTTCGATAATATCTTTTTGCCATCCACCATAATTTATTAAAATGGGTTTAGATGCCGCTAAAGCATCAAAAAATTTGTTCGCTGAGTTTGCTTGGATAGCAGGAATGTCTATAGCGAAGCTCGATGCTATCGCAGCATATTTAAGAAAAAATGGTATTTCATTTTTAGGTACTTGTTTACGAATAAACAGTGTCTCATTCAATACTCCTGAATTTTGAGCATCTCTGTAAATTTTGTCATATTCTAATCCATCACCAATCAGTAAAATACAAATATCAGATTTTCGACTTTTCAACTCTTTCGCTAATTGAACAGCAACTCCGACATCATTTACCATTCCAAAGGTACCTGTATAGATTAATACCTTGCCTTTTGGCAACCATGTATTCTCTTTTTTAAATTGCTCAAAAGCAGCCTCTTCTACATCAAATAAAGCATTATCGGAGCTATTCGGGATAACCGTTATTTTATCTAATGGAAACCCCGTTTTTACTACACCTTCTTTCATTCCTGAAGATAGAGTTACCACATGGCTAGAATTTTTGTATGCCCATTTTTCTAACTTTTTAGCCAAGAAAATTTGATATGGCTTATTTAGAATACCCATAGCAATAGGGACTTCAGGCCATAAATCCCTCACTTCAAAGACCATTGGAATTTTCTGTTTTCGTGCACCCAATACAGCAGGAATAGCAATAGTTAATGGTGTACTAGTAGCAAAAATTACATCAGCTTCAATTGATGATACTTTTTTCATTGCTGCATAGGCAAAGCGGAAAAAAGCTTGAATACGCTGCTTAAAAGACATTTTATTATTATATGGATTTGGAAACCAATGAACTTTAATCCCTTCAACATCCTCATTAAACCATTCTTTTTCCTCAGTTTCTCTCACCCATGAAGTTACCATATGAACTTCGTGTCCAGCAATAACTAACCGCTTTGCCATCTCATATGATCTCGTACCACCAGACATATTAGGTGTGTTAAAGTATTGATGGAGATAAACAACTTTCATTTTATTTCTTCCTAATTAAGTTTCATTTAGTAATTTTAAATAAAAATCAAAAAGTTTCTCTTCCTCTTTATCCCAGTTAAATATTTCTAATACCGCCTTACGACCATTATTACCTAAATTTTTACAAAGCTGTAAATCACTGGATAAAAGACTTATTGCTGATCTAATAGCATTTACATCGCAAGGATCAACACATATGCCACATTCATATTTTTCAATAATTTCTCTCCAATATGGGAAATCAGAAGCGATAACGGGTAATCCATATGCCATATATTCAAACATTTTGACAGGTAAGGAGTCTAAATAACTTGGCATAGGCAATAAAGTCACAAGCCCAGCAAATGAATTTGAAAAAATTTCTTGTACTAATTTTCGATCAGCAAAACCGTAATATTTGACATTCTCCCAGCCTGACTGCTTGCGACAACTATCATGGAATTTATCATTACTAAATCTTCCAGCTAATAGTAGACTTATATAACCATCAGTAGGTAGTGCTTCTATATTATTCCCTACACCACGAGCAATATCTATTGCACCAACATAGCAAACGGAATTCAAAGGATTTGAATTAAACAAATTAGGATCATAAAAAAATTCATCTACAACTGGAAAATTATTAATATCTACAACATTTTTATTAATTTTTTTAAATTTATCACGAATATAGGGTGTAGCTGCAACAATCCCATCAAACTTACAACATTGTTTTCTTTCATAAAACTCTATTAAAGTCGACAATATTTTTTTTACTAAAGGGTTTAAATAATGCTTAGTCAAAATTTGTTTGGGCAGATCTTCATGTGCATCAAAAATAACTTTTTTTCCTGCTTTTTTTAATTTTAGCCCAACAGGTATTAACTCTGGATCATGAACATGATAAATCTTAGCATCAAGATCAATAGCTTTAAGATACATTGCTTTAGAGGCATTCTTGACTCTATTTAAGCGACCATTAAATTTCCCTATATCAAAAATATTAATACCATTCTTACATTCTCCCCCAAGCCCATCAGCAACAATTAATGCAAGCTTGTACTTTCGGGCTAATGAGGAACACTCTTTAATTAAAATTCGTGTATCACTCCTTGGATGAACTGTTGTCAGGTGTACGACTTCATATGACATATAAAACTCCTAGTTCCACTAAGTAAAATAATTTATAGATTATTATAAATGTCTAAAAGTATTTTAGCTTGCTCATCCCAATGATAAATTGAACTTAATTTCTCAGCATTCTTACTCATTTCATCAATAAGATTAGAATTTTGGCTTAGCACATCCAAAGCATTTAGAATCATATGACTATCATTAATATCCACAGTTAAGCCATTCTTATTTTTAGTAACAAATCGCTCTAATTCAGGTAAAGCTGAAACTAATACAGGCAAACCAGCCATAGTATATTCAAATAATTTATTTGGTAAACAGTAGCGATAGCTTAAACAAC
The DNA here is from genome assembly GCF_004208515.1 of Acinetobacter halotolerans. GTDB lineage: Bacteria > Pseudomonadota > Gammaproteobacteria > Pseudomonadales > Moraxellaceae > Acinetobacter > Acinetobacter halotolerans. The sequence goes on along the minus strand of NZ_SGIM01000009.1, from coordinate 47,212 downwards.
AATCTTCTATTAAACATATTCCCACATCGGCAGAACTAGTATATTGATATATTATTTCAGGTCTCACCGCATCATGATAATAAATTTTATTCGATCTTAATGCCGCATCTTTAATCTCAGATACTAGAGCACCATAACCCATAAAAACGATGCAAACTGAATCATTACTTAAAGACTCAAACACTCTAATTAGACATTCAATACCACGCCCTTTATTAAGAGCCCCTTGATAAAGAAAAATTTTCATATTTTTAGAAATGTTGAAAGTAGACCTATAAATATCATCTTTTTCTACTTTTGTATAATAAGGACAATTTAATATAACATATGGCTTATCAATATTATAAACCTTAACATATTCATCCGCTATAGAATCACTGACAACTATCACTTTATTCGCAAAGTTAATAGCCATTTTCTCTATTATATATAATACTTTTTGCTTCCATATCGACTGATTTGGAACATGATCAATTTGCCACTCATGTGAGTCATATACAATCCTAATACTTGGTTTACATATTTTTAAAAAAACACCAACCATAAGACCTTGTAAATCATTAACATGTGCAATTTCTATACCCATCCTCTTAGATAGAAAAACAACCTTAAAAATAAATTCTAAAAACTTAATCAATATAGCAATTGGATTAGAGCCTACCTTTTTAGAGAGAAGCTTCAAGCGTTTTACAGAGATGCCTTGTACAACCTCCTCCTCTTTCACTTGTTCATCATGATATGCAACTATAGTAACATTATAACCTGACTCTTTTAATGACATAGAGGTCTTTAATACCCTACTATCATTTGTAAAGTTATTTAACACGACATTAAGGACCTTCATAATGTATCCTACTTAACATAGTTTAACTTAAAGTTTTTTGTTGAAATAAAAACAAAGATTAGAGTAATAACAATCAAATCAATATTTAAAATGAAATTTGAGAAACTTGTAGCAGATAAATATCGAAAATATAAAATAACCCAAACATAATACCCAACACACATAGGAAGATTCCTGAATCTCTTAATTAATCCATCCAGAGAATTCAATATAAAACCAATAAAAAAAGAAAAAGGTGCAATAAGTACTGGTCCAAAATTAGCATATATCTCAGCCCAAAAGACGGTCGGCATAGACCCAACTATTCCCAACTGTTCTAGGTGAGGATTTACCCAATTCATAACTAAAACGGTAAGTCTGACAGGTTCGTATGGAAATATGCCTACAGGATTAGGAAAGCTTTTTCCATACAGATACTCATGATGTTCTGGGAATAAATCCAAATAGAAATAAGCAGGAGTAATACTACCTGTGAAGGTTCTAGATAATACAGAATTAAATGCATCTGATATAGATGCACTTTTCATAAAAAACATATACATACCGATTAATATAAAAAAAACTGGTATTAAAATTTTAAGTATAGATTTAACAGGAATTACACCATTCTTACTAAGAATAAGGTGAACTAAAAACATCCCTACAATCAACCATATTATAGGAGCTTTTTCAGTTGCCATTAATGCAGTAAAGCAATTAATAGCAAACAAAATAACAACAACATAAAAATCTTTCTTTTTATTAAAAACTAGCCACTGAGCATAGAATGAAAACATTAAAAATTGCAAAACATCTTTCATAAAAAGACGATATAAAAAATAAGAACCTTGGAAGTTATTACCCATTTCACTTCTCAACCCTTGTATATCACTTTTCCCCTCAAAAGAAAATATACTAAGTATTGCTAGATCAGGTACTTGTCTAATATATAAAAAAAGAGTTGCCACACCTATCAATATAAATATATATATTTTATATCTTTGAATCTTACTATTCTCTTGGATATTCGATGGATTAAATGATACCTCTAATATTGAAAAAGTTTTTTTTGAGAAGTAAGCACCCAATATTATAAAAAACAATGAAAGTGAAGAAAAACACCACACCAAAAATATAGTTTCTTTATCAACCACGCCTGTGGCAACCCTAAGGGGGTCTATATGAAAGAATAAAAATACTATACCAGCATATGCAAAAACAAAAATACTAACTATAAGAAGATTTAGAATACCAACCTTAAGAAAACTTTCTTGCAATAAAGTTTTATACAATAAGACCATCAAAAAAGGAAATAAAATAAATAAAATTAAGAATAAGATTTCAAACATTTAATCTCCATTTTCTAAAATGTGCAATTAGAAAAACAACTAAAAAAAGATAAAATACATCATATAATATTTTTCCGCTTTATTGAGGCAACAACGACCCCCATGTAAATCAGATAAAATAAAAAACCAGAGAATATATAGTAATCTACTATTAGATCACTTCCAAATATGGCCAAACACAATAAAACAACCACACGAAATATAAAACCCAACATTTGCAAAATCAGAGCAGTTTTCTGAGAACCTATTATATGCAATGCCATAGAAACCGGAGAAGATAAAATCTGCATAAAATACCATGGTATCATTACTAGGATATACCCCCCCAACCCAACCCATTTTTCACCAAAAACAAAGTCAAATATATAGGGACTTAATAAAGCTAATAAAATAAAAGGAATAACAATAATTTTAAATATTTTCTTTAAAATAGAAATTGTATAACCATATAATTGTTTTTTATTAAAATACCCTGGTGCTTGGGATAAATACACCTGTGCCATTGCCCTTCCAATCAGGCCCATAGGAATTCCTAAGACCTTCATTGCTAACATTAAATAACCAACTTCTGGACCCATCAAATAACTTGCAATAATAAGAAGGGGTAACTGTACTGCGCTTATATTAGCTAAAGCTTCGAACGTTGAATATTTTGGATAATCTTTATATTTATAAATAGTTTCTTTTAAAGAACTAGTTTTATGTATATGTTTCAAATCATAATATGTACTATTCCCGAGTCTTAGAAGCCCCCCACTAAAACTCATCAGTTGTCCTACAATAAGTCCCGCAAAACTACCCGTCGCAAAGCCTATAGCAAGATTACTTCCATTGCCCCAGACAGCCTGTGTCATGCGAGTTAGAGCAATTTCCTTAAATCTTTTTCTACGAGTAGACCAATATTGAAGTGCTGAATATAATCCAGATAAAAAAACACCTAATGGAACTAGCCAAATCCATATAGCTAATTTCTGGATAATTTCGAAACCCTGCAAAAATGGGTAGGTTAAATATAGTACAATATATAGAATTAGAATTAGAAAAATATTACTAAGTAAAGAAAGAAAAAATAGTGCCTTTGCTTCTTCATCTTTTTCTGGGATTGGAATCGCAATCTCAAACCGCAAACAAGAAATTACTGCTAAAATAGAAACTATTGCAACATATATTCCTAGTACTGAGTAATCTTCGGGGCTATACAATCGAGTTAGAATAGGCAAACAAACTAAGCCAACAACTTGAGCAAAAGCCGTCCCCCCCACTAGAACTGATACAGCTTTTAAAAAGCCTCCTTGAGCATTTAACTTTGCAGTAACTTTTTCAAAAAGGCTTTTCACTACTAAATCAACCTAATGCCTGAGCTATTTTCTCTTGAGCTTCAATAGTTAAATAAGGATGCATTGGCAAACTCATCACTTTTTCCGCAACCGTATCACCTACTACTAATACAACATCTTTATCTGCCACAGCAGGCTGCTTATTCAAGGGAATTGGATAGTGCACAGCCGTTGGAATACCGTCAGCTCTCAGCTTCTCTTGAATTTCTACACGATTATCAACCTGAATCGTATACTGTGCCCAAGCGCTGGTATTATGTGACTCAACATATGGTGTGGTATGAATACCAACTTGGTTAAATAACTGATTATAAACTTCAGCTACTTTTTGGCGCGCCTGCATCTCATCATCCAAAATTTCTAGTTTTGGCAATAAAATGGCAGCCTGAATCGTATCTAAACGGCTATTTACACCAACACGAATATGATGATAGCGACGATCCTGCCCATGACGTGCAATCTGACGAATCACTTTCGCCAACTCATCATCATTGGTGAAAATAGCACCGCCATCGCCATAGCAACCCAATGGCTTACTTGGGAAAAAGCTGGTACAGGCGACCGTACTTAAATTACAGCTTTTACGACCCTTATAGGTCGCACCAAAACTTTGCGCCGCATCTTCAATGACAGGAATATTATATTTTGCAGCAATCGCGTTAATCGCATCCAAATCCGCACATTGACCATACAAACTTACAGGAATAATGGCTTTGGTACGTGGTGTAATCGCAGCTTCTAGCCTTTCTATATCAAGGTTATATGTTTTAGGGTTAACATCAACATATACAGGTGTTGCCCCCAAAAGTGCAACTGTTTCTGCGGTCGCTATATAGGTAAATCCTGGGGTAATGACTTCATCGCCCACACCGATACCAAAAGCCATTTGGGCAATCTGTAAAGCATCGGTACCATTGGCACATGTGATGCAATATTTTGCACCTACGTACGCAGCCAGCTTTTCTTCTAGTTCGGTAACTTCTGGCCCCAAGATGTATTGCCCATGCTGAAGAACCTTTTGAATACCCGCATCAATTTTATCTTTAATTCGATGTTGCTGTGCTTTTAAATCAATAAAGTCAATCATATTAAACCTGCTTGGTCAGTGTCGTTCCATCAAGTTGATAAACTGCGCCTGTATGTTGGCATATGGCCTGTGCTTGTCCCTGTAATGGCAAATCAAGCTGCTCACCAAAATCACTCATCCAGCCAATTTGTTTCGCAGGAACACCGACCATCAAAGCATACGCAGGAATATCTTTGTTGACTACGGCTCCCGCCCCAACAAATGAATACTCACCAATGGTCACACCACACACGATGGTACAGTTTGCCCCGAGTGTTGCACCCTTTTTTACCAATGTATTTCGATACTGATCCTTGCGCTCAATCAGCGAACGAGGATTATAGACATTGGTAAACACCATGCTTGGACCACAAAAGACACCTTCTTCCAAAGTCACATTATCGTAAACGGAAACATTGTTTTGCACTTTACAATGGTCGCCAATCACGACTTTATTTCCAACAAAAACGTTTTGTCCTAGAGAAACACCCTTACCAATTTTGGCACCGCCGCACACGTGAACAAAGTGCCAAACTCGAGAGTCTTCACCAATTTGCGCACCATCATCTACGATTGCACTGTCATGCTTGTAGAAACTCATCTTTGCTTCACCTTCGCCATAAGTGGATGAGGGTTCGCAGGATTTTCAACAATTGGAGATACGCGAATTACTTCAACAGTCTCAATCGCTGCACGGTTTTCTTCTACACCGTAGCCTTTACCTTCTAAAATACGTTGGTAACTTTGTGTATGTAAATCGGTGAAACCGCCCGAAAATTCTAATTCTTCATTCTCAATCGTAATACTGCGGTAGGTCAGTTTCTCACCTTGCACTGCATTCTCTGGCAAGTTATTCGCATCAATAGATAAGAACCAACGCACACGAGCACGCTCATATTCTAAGTAACCTGACGCTGTTTTCTCATCACGGAAATGCACTTCATTTTTTACAATTTTGCCAAAAATAAAATGCAACATATCGTAGAAATGCACACCAATGTTCGTTGCCACACCACCTGATTTATTGTCTACCCCTTTCCATGATTTTAAATACCATTTACCGCGGGAAGTTAAATAAGTAAGGTCGACATCAAAAATCTTACCTGCTGGCGCAGATTGGACTTTATCCCGTAAAGCAATAATTGAAGGGTGTAAACGTAACTGTAGAATTGAATTTACTTTTGCACCATATTGTTTTTCATAGGTAGATAAAAGATCAAGATCTTCTGATGTTAATACTAATGGTTTTTCACAAATTACATCAATGCCATTTTTTAAAGCATATTTCATGTGTGGGGCATGTAAATAGTTTGGCGAGCAAATCGCAACATAGTCGAGTTTGTCACCTTTTAATTTTTGATCTTCCACATAGGCTTCAAATTCTTCAAACTCAGTAAAGAATTCTGCTTCTGGGAAGTGGCTATCCATAATTCCAACTGAGTCATTCACATCCATGGCCACAGCCAATGTGTTTCCAGTTTCTTTAATCGCTTTCAAATGACGTGGTGCAATATATCCAGCAGCACCAATAAGGGCAAATTTCTTCATATTTAAAACCATTTAATTCAATCGTTTAAGCTAGAGACGGAATACAGTAAAACCTTGATCGGCCATCTCTTTGCGGTCAAACAAACACTTCACATCCGCCAACACTGGTTTTGCGCTGTTGACATACGACTTAAGTTCAGCGGTTGAAAGGGAGCGAAACTCATTATGTCCTACAGCGACCACAAGACTATCGACAGGATGTTCTGCATCAACAAGACCTAATTCAATCCCGTATTCATGCTTCACTTCATTTGCATCTGCCCACGGGTCTGCCACCACAACTTGTGCACCCCATGCCTCAAACTCTTTGATTAAATCAGAGACTTTACTGTTACGAATATCTGGACAGTTTTCTTTAAAAGTAACGCCCAAAACTCCAACTCTAGCACGCGGTACGTCTATGCCATTTTGTAACATAAGTTTAATAGTATTACGTGCAACATAGCGCGCCATATTGTCATTGATACGACGTCCCGCCAAAATTACTTGTGGGTGGTAACCAACTTCTTCGGCTTTATGGGTTAAATAATACGGATCTACACCGATACAATGCCCACCGACCAAACCTGGGCGGAAAGGTAAAAAGTTCCATTTACTACCAGCCGCTTCAAGTACATCTAGAGTATCAATGCCAATCCGATCAAAAATCACAGAGAGCTCGTTCACCAAGGCAATATTCAAGTCACGCTGGGTGTTTTCAATCACTTTGGCAGCTTCAGCGACTTTAATACTCGAAGCTTTGTGCGTTCCTGCAGTAATAATACTGGCATACACTTGATCAACAAAATCTGCTACTTCAGGAGTACTACCACTGGTGATTTTTGTAATTTTAGTTAGGGTGTTAACTTTATCACCAGGATTAATACGTTCTGGACTATAACCTGCAAAAAAATCCTGATTAAATTTCAGACCAGATACTTGCTCTAACACAGGGATACATACCTCTTCAGTCGCACCAGGATAAACCGTAGACTCATAAACTACGATATCGCCTTTTGCAAGTACTTTACCCAAACTCTCACTGGCTTTTCTTAAAGGGCTAAGATCTGGACGATTCACATGATCAACAGGTGTAGGCACGGTGACAATAAAGAAATTACAGTCTTTTAAATCTTCTAAATTTGCTGTATATGTCAAATGTTCTGCTTGTTTTAACTCTTCAGGTGAAACTTCTAGAGTGTGATCTTGACCACTCTTAAGCTCATCTACACGTTTTTGATGAATATCAAAACCAACAACTGGGAATTTCTTCCCAAATTCCACGGCCAGCGGCAACCCGACATAGCCTAAACCAATAATTGCTATTTTTAATTCGGCAAGTGTTAACATAAATTAAAGCCTTATCCCTTACAGTTTTTGCTGTGTATAAACAGTCATGAATATTTGCGCGTACTATATCAGAATATTTATAACAGCCACATTGCAATTGTATGAATGTGTTAACAAGCTGTGTGCTGGTTCACATTTTAGGCGAAAGCCCACTTATAAGGATTTCTTTTTAGAAATACTAAACATACAAAGCCAAGACATTTATCTATGCTTTTTTACTCCTTTTCAGCTAGAATTGGACAAATTCTGGGCCTCAAAACGAATTGTTTTTTGGCAACTGATATTAATTAGATATAAATAATCCAAGGGTCATGTGTGAAGTACTATCAGCTTTTTTCTATTCTTAGCATAAGTATCGCTGCTACAAGTTGTGCTGTTACCTCCGGTTTGCAAACGTATGACATTCCAACTGAAGGGGTATACACCACTGACCTTGGAACAACTGTGAATGTCATTAAAATTGATCAGGAAAACTTAGTTGCGGTACAGCCAGCGCAAATCGATTATCAACATGACTACAAAGCTTTATTTCAAAAACAACAAACAGGCTATCGATTAAGTGCAGGTGATGTACTCTCTATTCAACTCTGGGCATACCCAGAAATTACCCCGCCGACCACCACGGTCAACAACGAACAAGCTGTTCAGGCTTTGGGCTATCCGATTGATGCGAGCGGTTATATTCAACTCCCGTTAGTTGGCCGCTATAAAGCCGCTGGAAAAAGCTTGGCCCAACTCAATACCGAGCTACGCGGCCAGTTTGCACGTTATGTAAAAACACCTGATGTTATTGTTCGTGTCTTGTCATATCAAGGACAGCGCTATTCGGTACAAGGTAGCGTACTGAGAGGTGGACAATTCTATTTAAATGACCAACCAACCAGTATTTATACAGCACTGGGGATGGCTGGTGGTATCAATGATCAAGGTGCAAATACCTATATCCAATTGATTCGCAATGGTCAAACCTATGATCTCAACACCATAGAGCTTGAAAAAGCAGGCTATTCATTACATAAACTTTTGGTTCAGCCCAATGACACCATTTATGTCAGCACCAGAGAAAATCAAAAAGTTTATGTTATGGGTGAATCAGGTAAAAACCAAGCCTTGCCGATGCGCGATCAAGGCATGACACTGAGCGATGCCTTAGGTGAAAGTTTAGGAATTAACCCAAATTCTGCCAGCGCTAGCCGTATCTATGTACTCAGAAGCAATCCAAATGATCGTAGTACTGCACTCTATCATATGAACTTAATGAGCTTGGGTGATTTTGGCTTGGCTAACCAGTTTAGGTTGCGTAGCAATGATATTGTGTATGTCGATGCAACAGGTTTGACACGTTGGCAACGTATCGTCAATCAAGTCATTCCATTCTCTAATGCGTTATATAATATTGATCGTTTGGGCAATTAATGCAGATTAAGAATATTTTAGTGATTTGTGTGGGAAATATCTGTCGCAGTCCAATGGCAGAATATTTGCTCAAACAAGCTCACCCCCAACTCAATATTGAGTCTGCTGGTATCTCTGGATTAACTGGCCATCCGGCAGATGAAAAGGCTCAACACTGTATGCACGCACTCAATATTGATATGAGTGCGCATATCGCCAAAAAACTCACGGCTGAACATCTCAAAAAAGCGGATTTAGTATTAGTCATGAGTCAGAATCAGCAAAAACATATTGAGCAAACTTGGCCATTTGCTAAAGGTAAAGTCTTCCGCCTCGGACATTGGCAAAATAAAAATGTGTCAGATCCCTATCAACACGATCAAGCTTTTTTTGATAGTACATGCCAGCTGATTCAGCAGTGTGTGACTGATTGGAAAAATTACATTTAACTTTTAGATTTAAGATTATGAGCCAAAATATCAATACTGAAGATACAATTGACCTAAAAGAACTTTTCTTCTCCTTGCTTGCGCAATGGAAGCTTATCGCGTTATGCGTCATTCTGAGTCTTGTATGTGCATTATTGTATCTGCGCACGACACCAAATACATATGCTGTTGATGCCCTAGTACAGGTTGAAAGTAGTAAAGGTGCTTCTGCCGCACTATTAGGTGATCTTTCACAAATGGTGGATCAAAAATCCCCGGCTCAATCTGAGATCGAAATATTAAAATCACGCTTAGTGTTAGGTTCAGTAATTGAGGCAATGCATCTTGATTTAAGTATTTCCAGTGCTGACGATACATTTGCTCAGCGTTTATTAGGTAAACCCAGTTATGCCACGGAGTACACACCTAAAGCTGTGATTTTTCGTGACGCTGAAAAATCTCTTCAATTTCGTCAGTTTGAGGTACCACAAAACTTCCTCGATAAAACTCTCCGTCTAAACTTAAACGAAGGGAAATTCCAATTAATAGATAGCAAAACTGATGATATCTTACTTGCTGCACCGTTAAATCAGATCAATCAACTGTCAAACAGATATGGCATTTGGAAAGTTAGTATTTTTTCAAAAGATCAATTCACTAACGATTATTTAATCCGTAAGCGATCTTTACCAACTGCTGTTAGCGCCATCAGTGCAAATTATTCTGTTGCTGAAAAGGGCAAGTTGACTGGTATATTGGGTCTTAGTTATCAAGGCCAAGACAAAGAGCACATTACCAAAGTACTCAATGCAATCCTATCTGCTTATAGCGCACAAAATGTGGCACGCAAATCTGCAGAAACCGCCCAAACCTTGAAATTTCTCGATGAACAACTCCCTGAGTTAAAACAACAACTTGATGTTGCTGAAAGAGAATTCAATAAATTCCGCCAAGAATATAATACTGTTGATGTCACGAAAGAGTCTGAATTATACCTGACGCAAAGTATTACCTTAGAAACCAAAAAAATTGAATTACAACAGCAACAGGCGGATATCGCTGCCAAATATACTGCTGAACATCCTGCGATGCGTGAGATTAATGCTCAAATTGCAGCATTAAATAAAATGATTGGTGAACTGAATAGCACCTTAAAACAATTGCCAGATTTACAAAGAAGATATTTGCAGCTGTATCGTGAAGTGGAAGTTAAAACGCAGCTCTATACGGCACTTTTAAACTCTTACCAACAGTTAAGAATCGCAAAAGCAGGTGAGATCGGTAATGTCCGTATTGTCGACACTGCAGTTGAACCCGTCGAGCCGATTAAACCAAAGAAACTTCAAATCCTTATTCTTGCTGTTTTCCTAGGTGGCTTCCTTGGTACTTTAATTGCCCTACTACGCAATATGTTACGTACGGGAATTAAGGATTCAAGCCAAATTGAGCGCGAGCTTGATCTACCTGTCTATGCAACGGTTCCCCGCTCTCCTGTTCAAGAAACTCGTATGAGTATTCTGAAGAAAAAGAAGAGTATTCCTATTCTTGCGGTTAAAAACAGTGATGATATTGCGATTGAAAGCTTACGTAGTATTCGTACCGCGATCCATTTTGCACTAAGTAATGCAAAAAATAATATTATTATGGTCGCAGGTCCATCACCTGAGGTTGGTAAGTCTTTTATTTCCACCAACCTTGCAACCATCTTTGCCCAAAGCAATAAAAAGGTTTTATTGATTGATGCGGATCTACGTCGTGGTTATTTGCATAAGTACTTTAATTTAGACGTAAAACCAGGCTTATCTGAGTTGCTGAGTAGTCAAGCTGAGCTAGGTCAAGTGATTCATGAAACTGAAGTCGCGGGCTTAAGTATGATTACTCGAGGGAAAAACCCAACCAATCCTTCTGAGATTTTAGGTTCTGAGCAATTTAAAGCTTTACTTGAAAAACTCAGTTCCGAATATGACCATATCATTATTGATACGCCGCCTATTTTGGCAGTGACTGATGGGATTATCATTTCGCAATATGTCGGCGTCAATTTGTTGGTTGCTCGTTATGCTAAATCACAAATGAAAGAGCTTGAACTCAGCTTAAATCGCTTTGAGCAGGCTGGCGTTAAAGTGAATGGCTTTATTCTGAATGATATCCAACGTGCAAGTGCTGGCTATGGCTATGGCTATAACTATGCTTATGCCTATAAAGCACACAAAGATGATTAATTAATCCGAAAAGATGAGCAAAAGCCAGATCGCATGATCTGGCTTTTTTATACTTATTTTGAAAATATAACAAAACTGAATAAACATAAACCCTATAAAAAATACACGCATTTTTCAGATCAGTTATTCAATGCTGAAGCGTAGACATGCTAAGATCAGTGCCATATTTTTTACTAAAATCTCACCTTTGGACATCTCATGAGTAAAGCTTTACCTGTTATTGTCGCAGCCGTTTTAGGCGGAGCAGCCCTTATACCGATTTATTATGCAACTCAACACCCTACCACTGAACTTGGCGCAAAAGCAGACAAAAATGCAGGGCCAGGCGCAAAAATCAGTTATGCTTTAGGTTATGAAGTTGCGAAACAAACTCCACCAGAATTAGAAACAGCTGCTTTCATCACTGGTTTCCGCGATGGCCATGCAGAAAAACCTGCCGCCTATACCGAGGAAGAACTACAAGCTGCTTATGTAGAATTCCAAAAAGAATTACAGCAAAAACAAATCGAAGCAACCCAGAAAGCAGAAGCAACAGGTAACTCCTTCTTAGCTGAAAATGCGAAAAAAGAAGGTGTGAAAACTACAGCCTCAGGATTGCAATATAAAATTATTACAGCAGGAACAGGTAAACAACCAACGGCTGCGTCTGTCGTCAAAGTTCATTATAAAGGTCAATTGACCGATGGCACTGTGTTTGATAGTTCATATGACCGTGGTGAACCAATCGAATTCCCGCTCAATCAAGTCATACCTGGCTGGACTGAAGGCTTACAATTAATGAAAGAAGGCGGTAAGGCAACACTTTATATTCCTGCCAACTTAGGCTACGGTGAACAAGGTGTGCCTGGTTCTATTCCACCGAATAGTACTTTAGTTTTTGATGTCGAACTCATTGCAGTAAAATAACGGATATAAGGAGAGCATATGCTCTCCTTTATTTTCGGAAAAGCATTTTGGAAGAAATAATGAAAAAATTAAGTCTTATTTTAATAACATCCGTGATGGGTATTGCTCACGCAGCACCAATTACTTTAAAAAGCCCACAACAAGAACAGTTGGGTTATAGTTACGGTTATTTGATGGGTAAAGGCAATGCCAATACCCTGAAAGATTTGGATATTAATGCATTCGTGCAAGGCTTGAAAGAAGCGACACAGGGAAAAGCAGCATCTTTGACTGATGAAGACATGGCAAATGTGCTTAATCAATATAAAAAACGTATAGAAGCAAAGCAACTGGTTGAATTTCAAGAGATCGCTCAAAAGAATGATCAAACAGGAAAAGCCTTTCTCGCTGAAAATGCGAAAAAGGCCAATATTGTAACCACCAGATCAGGTTTACAGTACCAAGTCATTCAAGCGGGCAAAGGTAAATCACCGAGAGCGAGCTCTACGGTTAAAGTCAATTATGAAGGGCGTTTACTTGATGGGACCGTGTTTGATAGTTCGATCGCACGCAACCACCCTGTCGAGTTTCAACTGAATCAAGTGATCGCAGGTTGGACTGAAGGCGTTCAAACCATGAAGGTAGGCGGTAAAAGCCGTTTCTTTATCCCAGCCAATCTCGCCTATGGTGAAGTTGGTGCTGGTGATGGAATTGGCCCAAATAGCACCCTGATTTTTGATATTGAATTACTGGAAATTTCATCTAAAAAGTAACCATATCGCCTTAAAAAGTATCTTTCAGATTAGATATTTATATCTCCAAAATGAAAGATACTTTTTATATTAAAATCAAAACCTAATAAGTTTCATTTATAATTTTGAGGCCATATAAGAATTATATATTCGCACACAATTATGAAATTTTCTAGAATCAAGAATGCTCTGTTTTTGTTTTGTTTCTTCTATAATCTTTTGACATAAACCTTTATCATCTTTTACTCGAAGCATTCGATAATATTTGTAGTAAAGATTGCTAACTTCTTTATTTTCTAAGAATCCCCACCACCCTATACTAAATGAGCCTGTGAGTTCATAGGGACCATAACCATTGCCCTTACCCAAACTAGGGTATTCCCATCTATAGATCCCATTTCGACCATCCATATAATTTGTTAGATATATTTTATTATCCCTAATATGGACAACTTTATTCAAAAATTGTTTGGTAAGCCCCTTTCTATAACTTTTATATAAATTAAAGTTATAACTTCCAATCGGATAGGAGTATTGCAATGATGAAAGAATTTTAGGCATTCTAAAGAAATGGGAGGAGTCTGATACCATACCCGTTAATGGTCTCTTTTCTTTAACAAATTTATTTACATACCCAGCAAAAGCATGATCTTTATAATCATCGTAATTACCTTTATCAAATAACCATCGCCCATCCTCAAAATGGCTCCTCTGTTTAAATACTTCTAGTGCATATTGGTTTATTTCCTTTAGCACAGGATCTTTAGGATAGATTTTGGTTAAATTAGCAGCGATTCCAAAACTAAAGAACTCTTCATCAATAATAATTCTTTTATACCCAACATCTTTGTTCGCCTGCAGCTTCCATGAAATTCTTTCTTTCATATTATTAAAAGGTTCTCGCCCCCATTGCCATGCAGGAATATCATTCCAAATCCCCCTAACTTGTATAAGTAAATAGTCAGCTAATTCTTTATTTTCATTTAAACCCACATACTCACTTAAAAAATATAAATATTGTAACCCGCTTAGTCGCTCCTCTTTCTTTCTTATATTTATCTCATTTTTTCCCACCTTCAAAAATCGACTCACATTTGATTCAAAATCTTTTTTCAAGGGCTGGTTATTATGTTTGTAAGCGTAGTGCAAAGGTACCATTAATGCATGTGACGCATTATATCTTTCATTTGTATTCCAAGTATCAAGAGAGAGATATGCTTCTGCTCCTAATATCAATGGATCTTGAGCATAAACTTGTCTACTTAGTATCAATATTATATATAAAAAAACTATTCGTATAATCACTGTTATTTCCTTACATACTATTTAAATACTAAGAGACATTCATTATTTAAGATTTCAAATGTCTCGGTCTAAACCCTGTTAGCAATAATCCGACAACATACGCCACCACACCAAGCACACACAAACCAGCAACTTCAGCCACACGTAGCCATTGAGAAATATCACCTTGATACCACGTAAGGCCATACCATAACGCTAAAATCATGATGAGATTGGCCACTGCAAACTGGAATGCCAGTTTTTTCCAATGCGCGCCAAAGCGATAGATATTGCGTTTGTGTAAATAGAAATAAAGTAGACCTGCATTGACCAAAGCTGAACCTGAAGAGGCCATCGCCAGCGCCATATGCTCTGCTTGCCAACCATTCAACTTAAAGATACCAATAAATATCACGTTTAAAATCGCATTGGTCGCCACGGCGATTAACCCGACCCGTACTGGTGTTTTTGTGTCTTGCTGGGCATAGAAACCCGGGGCAAACACCTTAATCAACATAAATGAGATCACACCAGCACTCATACACTGCAACGCCAAAGCAGTCATTTGTGTATCTTCTAAAGTAAATTCACCACGTTGAAAAAGCGCTTGAATAATCGGTGTGGACAGCATAAATAAAGCAATACTGGCTGGAATCCCTACCAGCATGATGATTTTAGCAGCCCAATCCAACATACCTCTAAATTTACTCTGATCTTGTTCAGCATGGCGTGCTGAGAGTGATGGCAAAATCACCGTCCCGATCGCAACCCCAATCAAACCCAGTGGCAGTTCAGTCATACGCTCTGCGCTGTATAACCATGACACCGAGCCATCCTGCATAAAGGATGCCCAGATCGTATTTAGCAATAAGTTAATTTGCGTAACAGATACTCCAAATAAAGCAGGTAACATTAACTTTAAGATACGATTCACACCTTCGTGTTTAAAGTCAACTTTAGGTGGTATCAGTAAGTTTTTCTTCCAGAGTTCAGGAATTTGAATGGCAAGCTGCAAAACACCAGCGACCACCACGGCCCATCCAAGCGCCATGATCGGTTCTGCCATATAGGGAGTTAGCCACCATGCTCCTGCAATCATGGCAATATTCAGCAATACTGGAGCAAATGCAGGTGAAGCAAACGAACCATAACTATTTAGAATACTGCTGGCAAAAGCCGTCAATGACATAAACATCAGATAAGGGATGGTTAGACGAAACAGATCCACAGCAAGGTTAAACTTCTCAGTATCGCTATGGAAACCGGGCGCATAGATATAAATAATCACAGGGGCAGCAACCATCGCCGCAAAAGTGAGCAATGTCATTGCGGTCAGCAAGCAACCAAAAACACGACTAATTAGAATTTGAACTTCTGCATGGGTACGACTGGTTTTATATTCCGTCAGAACAGGAATAAAAGCTTGAGAAAATGCCCCTTCAGCAAACAAGCGCCGAAAAAAGTTGGGAATACGAAAAGCAACCACAAAGGTATCAAAATCTTTGCCCGCCCCAAATACATTCAACAGCACGATATCACGTACCAATCCCAGAACTCGGGATAACATCGTCATTGCACTGACAATTACTGTCGATCGCCACAATGCCATCGCACTCACCTACGGCTTATCTTTCAAAAGCGTTATTGTAATGAAAGTAAAAATAGATTTCGTTGTGAAATCATAAATTCGATCATGTTTTTTTAGAGCTTGCCTGAATCGCTAGCAAACGACGGAACAGCGACCAATCAAAGTGCAAACCTGGATCTGTTTTACGTTTAGGTGCAATATCAGAATGACCTGCAAGATGATTTTGGATTTTGGGATAAGCTTGACGTAATATCTGTACCACCTCGACCAGTGACTGATACTGTTCTGGTTCAAACGGCAAATCATCACTCCCCTCTAGCTCAATGCCAATCGAATAATCATTACATTCTGGTTGGGCTAAATAACTAGAACGACCTGCATGCCAAGACCGGTTATTAAAATTGACAAATTGAATCACTTCGCCTGTGCGTAAAATCAGCAGATGCGCTGAAACTTGCATACCTTCGATGGTTTGAAAATAAGGATGTACCGACCAATCCAGCTGATTCTGAAAGAATTGTTGAATATAACCCCCACCAAATTGAGATGGCGGCAAGCTAATATTATGAATCACGATCAGCTGAATGTCCGTCTCTGCAGGACGCGCATTAAAGTTAGGTGAAGCAATTTGCGTTGCACCTTGTAATATTCCATCTCGAACTTGAGCAAATCTAGATTGCGGCATTGTCACTCGAATCAGCAATTTAATATTAATATTTCCCATTCTGACATGCTTTATTCGCAATAATCGAGATCAAATACTTATTTTTTACGAGGACGATGCTAATATAACGCACACGTTTTTTGGTCAGAATATACTGGAAATGCTATGAGTATTCCTCAATCTTTGCTTGAACAATCTATTCAAATCAATATTCAACAAGCATTACAAGAAGATATTGGGGACGGCGACATTACCGCCATGCTTTCACCTGCGGATGAACAAGCTACAGCCACCATTATCACGCGTGAGGATATGGTTTTGGCAGGTCAACCTTGGGTTAACGCTTTAATTCAGGCTTTTGACAGCTCAGTACAAATCACGTGGTTAAAACAAGAAGGTGATGTGGTTACGGCCAATGAAGCTTTTTTAAAACTTGCTGGTTCGGCACGTAGTTTATTAACTGTGGAGCGCCCAGCTTTAAACTTTGTACAAACCCTTTCCGCTGTGGCGACCAAAACAGCCAGCTACGTGAAACAGCTCGATGGTTTACACACCAAATTGCTTGATACCCGTAAAACACTTCCGGGTTTGCGTATCGCGCAGAAATATGCCGTTGCCGTAGGTGGTGGTCAAAATCATCGTCTTGGTTTATTTGATGCCTTTTTGATTAAAGAAAATCACATTATGGCGGCTGGTGGTATTGTTCAAGCGATTGCTCAAGCCCATCAGATTGCACCTGGAAAACCCGTCGAAGTTGAAGTTGAAACGTGGGATGAGCTTAATCAAGCACTTGAAGCAGGTGCTGATATTGTGATGTTGGATAATTTCAGCCAACAACAAATGATTGATGCAGTGAAGCATGTTGCGGGGCGTTGTAAATTAGAAGCCTCTGGCAATATCACCATTGAAAATTTGCGTGAAGTTGCCAGCACTGGCGTGGATTACATTTCGATGGGTGTTTTAACCAAAGATGTTCGCGCTGTGGATTTATCTATGCGTTTTAATGCTTAAACCTGTTGGTCTTTTTGCTGCTGAGTCGATTGTGGCGAATCCAGTGCTTGAGATTCAGTCTCTTGCCATGCTGATTTCGCTTCAGTCGATTGGCTAGATCGTGGGTCAATCGCCATTAAAATAAAAGTGACGGCGGTGAGAAATATTAAAAAAACTTGTAACATCATTATCTCTTTTCTTGCAGTGCCCTCAATATAGCAAAGCAAAATGGGGCAAATTTGCATGCTCTGTTACAGTATGCAAAGGCTCAGTGTGCTTATGTTTAAGATATGAGTCGTATCGGCTTCCTCACTTGGCTATTGATTATTTTACTTTGTGTTTACTGGTTCTTTTTTCGTTAGCTTTCAGCATAAGCAGCCTAGCATCCGCCTAGACTGCTTATTTCAAACACATATAAAGCGCTTATGATTGAATAAAGCCCATATATGGATCAGAAATAGAATCTTCATTGGTTTCAATGCGCCCAGCAAAACGACGGCGATAACTTGGTTCGTTTTGAATGCTGACTGTGAAATCATACCATCCACCAAACTCAGACATATCCCAACTGAGTTCTTTTTCATTCGCCGCAGTTTCGATTTGCCATGTTTTATTGGGTAAATAAGCATTGGCTGTCACAACCAACTGCGCTGTTTGGGCTGCATCATTTCGCACTTTCAAGAAAAGCTTGGAATCGCACTCCTCCATACACACGCGAATTTCTGGAAGTGCTTCTAACTGCGTGGCTTGTATCAAGTTCCCAGCAAAACTGCGATGGAAACCATTCGGTCCCAACACCCATAGATCATATTGATGATCTTTAGTCTGCCAGATATCATCGAGTTGCTTCCCCGCTTCCACCATGTAACGGCGTGGGATCGCGTCTAAATTCAATTTGTCATAAACATGGAATACTGCGGCTTGTGCTCCTGTATTGGAGAACATTAATTTAACAGTTTTCATAACCACATCGACTTTGGCACTGCTATGCAAAACATACGGCAATGCACGTGATGGTCGTATTCCCATGTCTTGAACAGGATAGGTTTGGCTTAAAGGACGACTGACCTGTGCCAAGCGTTCCTGAGCTTTACGAATCGCATCAACCTCTGTTTTTGTTTTCTTACCAGCTAAATCAGGCAAAGGTAAAAGATTTGGCGTTTTAAAGTTAAATGCTGAGCTTAAGTCCCCACACACCGCACGACGATACGGACTAATATTAGGTTCTTGTACATCAAAACATTGTTCCAAGAAACGAATCACTGAAGAATGGTCAAATACTTGAGAGTTGACCCAGCCACCACGACTCCATGGGGAAATAATGTACATCGGTACTCGAACACCAGGGCCGTATACACCCACGCCATTACTCACTTTTGGATCAGTAAAGTTTGGTTGTCCTACTGAAGCTTTGGCATGCGTGGCATACTCATAGGACATCTGCTCTGGGCTTAAAGTGGATTTGCCATGTACTACACCTGAAGCATCCATCGAAGGTGCACTTGGCGAAGGTATATGATCAAAGAAACCATCATTTTCATCAAAATTGATTAAGAAAACTGTCTGACTCCATACTTCTGGATGCTCAGTTAACGCATTTAACGTTTCTTGGATATACCACGCTCCTTGAACTGGGCTAGACGGTCCAGGATGTTCGCTATAGGTTGCTGGTGCAATTAACCAACTTACTTGGGGTAACTGTCCATTGGCAATATCTTCTTTAAACGAACCCAAAAAACCACCATCTGGCATGGTATTGGCGATCCCTTTATACAAAGGCTGAGCGGCATCAATAGCCGGATCATAGGCTGGGCAAATGGTAATATTATTCACCGGTTTACCTGATAACACATTGGCACGACGGTATTGTTTAAAACCAGCCAAGGGATTGTCGGTAAAATTATCAGGCATGTTTTGATAGACCTTCCACGTTACACCCGCCTGTTGTAAGCGTTCAGGATATGTGGTCCAGTCATAACCAACGGTGGATGGCCCGATTGAGTCCAAATCATTGACTACACTGGCAACGTTGGCGCCTGTTGGGCCATTGGTTCCTGTCCAGATAAACATACGGTTTGAGTTGGTGCCTGTATGCATGGCACAGTGATATGCATCACATAGGGTAAAGGCATTGGCTAATGCGAATTGGAATTCAACCTCTTGTTGCTTGTAATAGCCCATTGACTGTGGCTGCTTATATTGCACCCAATTGCCCATCCGTCCATGATCCCAAGCATACTGACCATCTGTCCATGAATGTGGTGTGCCACTCACCCGCTGTGCATTGCCACGGCTACTGTCTAAATGATAGGGATAAACTTTATTTTTATTGGCATCATATTGTTCCCACACTGTACGACCTTCACTTAAAGGAATGGTAAAACGATCACCAAAGCCACGTACCCCTTTTAACGTCCCAAAGTAATTGTCAAAAGAACGATTTTCTTGGGTCAAGATCACCACATGTTTAACGTCTTTAATGGTTCCAGTCTCGACCTTAGCATCAATCGCGAGGGCTTTTTGAATACTCATTGGAAAACTGGTAAGTGCAGCGGTACCAAATAATGCTTTGGTTGAATTTAATAAAAAGTCACGACGGTTCATTAATTATTTCCTTATTCTTATTATTTAGGGTGCACAATGAATGGTACAGTTTGAGGTCGGCGGTTTTGGATTTGGCGTGGTATTATTGTTATCGCCATTATCACTTTCATTACAAGCACTTAATAAGAAAAAACTACTGCTGAGTAACGCTAAGAGGACGTTTCGCATTTTACTATCCGTTAAATATCAGTGCAGATAGTCAATACAATATCAATGACAATACGATGATCCTTTGATAGCAATTCGATGACAGAAAACCGGACAAAAAAAAAGGCGGTCTAAAATTTACAGACCGCCCGCACTATCAACTGGAGCTTACCAACCGAGTGCTTGCTGTTGCTTCAGAATCAATTCCGCGATTCCTTTTTCAGCAATCTCTAACATGTCATTACACTGTTGGCGAGTAAACGGTTTATCTTCTGCCGTTCCTTGAATCTCAATAAATTCGCCCGCCTGTGTCATCACCACATTTAAATCAGTTTGGCAATTTGAATCTTCTTCGTAGCACAAGTCGAGGTGAACTTCGTCTTGATACATCCCTACCGAGATGGCTGCGACTAAACCTTTTAACGGGTCATGTTTAATCTTTTTATTACTTAACAACACATTCATAGCATCAACCAATGCCACAGCTGCCCCTGTAATCGCTGCAGTACGTGTACCGCCATCAGCTTGGATCACATCACAGTCGATCGTAATGGTATTTTCACCGAGTTTTTTCAGATCAACCATCGCTCTGAGACTACGACCAATCAGACGTTGGATTTCCTGAGTACGGCCCGACTGTTTCCCACGCGCTGCTTCACGATCACTACGGGTATGGGTTGAACGCGGTAACATGCCATATTCTGCAGTTACCCAACCCTGTCCTTTTCCTTTTAAAAAGCGTGGAACCGAATTATCAATGCTGGCGGTACACAACACTTTGGTATGACCAAACTCAACCAGAACTGAACCTTCTGCGTAACGGGTATAATTACGGGTAATTTTTACCTCACGTAATTGGTCTAATGCTCTTTGGTCAATACGCATAATGATTCCTTAAAACGATGGCACAAATATAATTGCACCATAGTATATCTCAATTACACGCACTTTCCCTTTTACTTATTGGTGACGAGCACCGCTTTATGGCTCAAACGATGCTCTATCTTGATTAAGCAGCTTTACCAAACATGCCTTTCACCGCAGCAGTAAAGGTACGTTTGGTCGCCACCAAACGATCTACCACATTGTCAGGCAATGAGTGAACCGCCAGACGTTTATACACACTCACGATCTGAGATCCAAAGGGAGCAGTATTGTATTGTTGACCATACTCTGCACAGACTTCACGTACTTTAGGTGCCATCTCGATATAACGGTTGGCAGGCACATCAGGGAACAAATGATGTTCAATTTGATGGCTCAAGTTACCGCTCAAGAAATGCATGATTTTACCGCCAGTAAAGTTTGCTGAACCACGAATCTGACGTAAGTACCACTCTGCTTTGGTTTCATTATCAATGTTGTCAGTGATAATTTCAGAGTCTTCTGTGAAATGACCACAATAAATCACGGTCGATGCCCAGTAGTTACGGATCAAGTTAGCAACAAAGTTACCAGCCAATACTGGCAAGAACATTGGTCCTGCAATCACTGGGAACAACACATAATCTTTACCAAACTGACGTAGCATTTTTTTACGTAGATTTTTAGATTCTACATATACTTCTTTCCAGGTTTTGGTGCCATCAAACAACACTTTTTCCATCTCTAGACGTTGCAAAGCCAATAGCCATTCAAAACCCGTCGATAAAAACAATCCCATTGGCACGTTGAACAAAAAGCGTGGTTCCCACTCTTGCTCACGGCTCATGCGCATCACACCATAACCGCTAATGTCATGATCCATGCCATACACATTGGTATAAGTATGATGCTTATAGTTATGGGTATATTTCCAGTCTTCACCGGTACACACCGTATCCCAGTCATAGGTTGCACCGTTAAGCGATGGATCGTTTAACCAATCAAACTGACCGTGCATCACGTTATGGCCCAATTCCATGTTTTCGACGATCTTAGACACACCCAACATCGCTGTACCAAGCAACCAAACAGGTGGAATCCAGCCACCGAACATCAACATGCCACGTGATGCAATTTCGGTGTAGCGTACAAAGTTACGTACTTTATAGATATAATCAGAATCTTCTTTGCCAATTTTAGCCATTGTTTCAGTACGGATGGCATCAATCTTACGGCCAAACTCTTGTACTTCTTCTGGTGTTAATGCACGGCTTGTGTTACTGCCAAATTTGATTGGAGGAATCGTTTTAGTCGGATTTACTGTCATCATGTTCATAATATTATACTCTATCTGGTCAATATGAATTAAAGGTCAATCTCAACGGGACTCACTGCTTCACTCACACACAACTTGATTTGCACATTGTTTTGGTTATCGATTTCACCTGTAAGTTGATTTTTCACTGCACCACTGATCTTGGTACAAACACAGGTATTACAAATCCCCATACGGCAACCAAAAGATGGTTTCAAACCCGCAGCTTCAGCACTGGCCAACAGGTTGCCACGGCCTTCAAATTCTTGCATACTGCGACGGAAATTGACTGGTTGGATTTGAGCATCCACATCCATCGTCACTGGCAAAAAGCTTTCTTGCGTTAAACGGTCTAACCAACCACGTTTCGTCCAGATTTGACGTGTCGCTTTCATCAAACCTGGAGCAGCACACACATAAGTTTGACGTTGAACAGCATCGGCACACAAACGGTCCAAAGTTTCTTCATCAAAATAAGCAGGTTGTTCAGCACTATCGACAATAATATGTAGGTTAAAGTGCGCATATTCTGCTGCCAGTGTTTCCAATTCAGTACGGAACGCTGGATCACGTGAGTAATAAATCAACGTCACAGGTTGATTTGAACGTGCTAATGCCTGTTTCGCAATCGGAATAATCGGCGTAATACCACTACCCGCAGATACCAAAAGAATCGGTTGTTTACCTTCTTCTGTATCAAAGTCTTTTAGCGTAAATTCGCCCATCGCCTGAGTAATTTCAATCACATCACCAGCACGTGCGCTGTTAGCTAAATAGTTAGATACACAACCTTGTTTTTTGATACCTAACACCAATTTGTCGTGACTTGGTGAACTTACCAAGCTATACGCTCGTTGATGCTGCACACCATCAATACGAACCGTCACCATCACAAATTGACCAGGCTGATAGGTTGTAAATTTATTGTTAGTGCTTAAAGTGACCTTGATCATTTCATCTGCAATAGGCTCAATCGCTTCGATTTTTGCCATAATGCGGCGCAAAGTCCACATCGGGTTAACCTTTGCAAGGATAAAATCAACGAAATCTTCTCTAACCCAATGTGGCTGATAGCTTAACTGTGCGCTCATAAGTTCCTCGTTTTGTATCTGGCTATTTATATTGAGTGAACAACTGTTCGTATAGTGAACATGTGTACACTATATTTATTTGTGTTCACTGAGTCAACACTTGTTCACTAATTTTTTGATTATTTTTTCTACTTTTTTTTAAATAATTAAAAAGAATGAAGAAATAAGTAAGGCATGGAGCACATTTAGCCGTTAAAACAAAGCCATTCATTTCAAAAGCCAAAGAATCTATCTGATTTAGCAGCCGATTAAGACTAAAAAAAACCTATTTTTTTTGCTAGACTCTATAGTATAAATTTTATGGATCTTATTCATGTCGATTAGAGATGAACGAAAACAACAGAGTCGTCAGGCTCTACTGGATGCGGCGCTCCATCTCAGCACGTCTGGGCGCTCATTTAGTAGTATTAGTTTGCGTGAAGTTGCTCGCGAAGTTGGTTTAGTACCAACCGCTTTTTATCGTCATTTCCAAGATATGGAGGCACTGGGGCAAGAGCTGGTTGATCAGGTGTCATTACATCTCAAGAGCTTGATTCATCAGTTGGGTCAAAGCTACCTACAACACAGTGGCGCAGCCAAAACTCGCAATAGCATCGAACTTTTTGTACAAGCCGTGAACCATAGCCCACAACAATGGCAGTTTATGATCGCAGAACGTTGGGGTGGCTCTGAAACGGTACGCATTGCTATCGCACGCGAGATTGAATTTCTGATTGAAGATTTGGCGGTTGATTTATACAAACTCGACACCTTTAAGCACATTAAAGAAGACAAATATCTACAAGTACTCTCAACCATCTTGATCAACATGTCCTTTACGTGGGCGATGACGTGGATCAATCTACCTAAACAATTTTCGATTGATGATTTATTAGAACAACAAAATTTGTTTATTGAGAATGCAACCACTCAAGTACGGTTGTTGTTCCGGGGTATCTCTAACTGGGAACCACAAAACGCTTGATCATATCGACGCCACAGTTTGATATATAAAAGCATTGCTTAGCGTTATGATGCATTAGACAATAACGCGATGCCGTTTAGAACACTATGAGGAGCTTAAAAGCATCATGAATCCTGATCGTCATACTCAGTTCTTAATTCGTAAAGAAAAAATTTTACAGGTTGCTGAAAAGTTATTATTAGAAAATAACCAAGAAATGACCCTCGATGAACTGGTTGCCGAATTGGACATTGCCAAAGGTACCTTATACAAGCATTTCAGAAGTAAAAATGAGTTATTACTTGAACTTATTATTCAAAACGAAAAAGAAATTTTAAAAATTTCAGACCAATACCATACTGATATCAAAGAATATGCGCCTCGCTATATGTTGCATCATCTCATGGCCCCTAGTCGTACTATTTTGCTGCATCAGCTAGAAGAACACTTGACCATGACGGAGTCTAAGCTCAAGCATCTCTTTGATGAGCTGTATGCAATTCGTCAGCAACGTATTGTTTCACTCAAAGACATGACTGAGAAATATTTAAAATCACTGAATTATGATATGTCGATTCGTGATTATTTGTCCTATATCTGGTCACTGACTTATGGTGCAGCGCTTTTACTCAATTCGAGCTATTACCAGCGTTCGATCGGTTCCCGCGAAAAACTGATTAATCTATATATTAATCAGGCTTTGTCTTTGCCGACCCAAACGGTGCAAATTGATTTAACTGCGTTCCAACAAGAACAACAATAAATACAAAAAAAGGACTGTTAATACAGTCCTTTTTTAGCCTAAAGGATTGGTAATTTACTTACCTTTACGCTCTTTTTCTAACAAATAATCAACCACTTGAGTAACTTTAGCATCTTCACCTTGTACTACATACTTACCGTTCACCACCACCGCAGGAACACCAGTCAACTGATATTGCTGTGCCAATTTATTTGACTCCGCGATTTTTGCAGTAATCGGGAATGAGTTAAACATGCTATTAAATTTCTGTTCTGGCACGCCATAACGCGCAAAGAATTTTGCTTGAGACGCTTGATCAAAAATCTGCTGACCACCGTCATGGATGGCATGGAAAAGTGGAATATGGGTTTTCTTACGCACGCCTAAAGCTTCAGACACATAGTAACCGCGAGCACCCTGTTCCCATACTTTATTCATAGCAGCTGGAGTACGCAGGAAATAAACATCTTTTGGAATTTTCTTTAACCAAGTTTGCATGTGTGGTTCAAGGTTAAAACAATGCCCACAACCGTACCAAAAAAATTCGCGCACTTCGAGTTGACCAGCAGGTGCTACGGTCTTAACAGGATTTGCCACCACGGTATAATCTTTGCCTGCCACAAAATCTGCAGCCATTGCATTCATCGAAAATGAGATAACAGCCGTGCTTAAAACACCAAATACTAACTTTTTCATTGCCTTTGCTTTTCCTCTAAGCATTTTTCGTAAGTTTATATGCTAAATATAAAACAAACACGAGCAATTCGTTTTGCTTCTGTGAAGTTTTTTATTCGATTTATCGCTTTTTTTTCTAGAATCGCTACACTAGGGTCAGATCATTATGCCAATAAATAGAGGTGACTCCATGTCGCAATTGAATGTTGACCCGCAAGAAATCGCAAAATTTGAAGCATTGGCTGCCAAATGGTGGGATCAACATTCGGAGTTCCGTCCACTGCATCAAATCAACCCTTTACGTCTTAACTGGATTGATGAACGCGTTGGCGGCTTAGCCGGCAAGAAAGTCCTTGATGTCGGCTGTGGGGGCGGCATCTTGGCAGAAAGCATGGCGCGTCGTGGTGCAGATGTATTAGGTATTGATATGGGTGAAGCGCCACTTGCTGTTGGTCGCTTACATGCCCAACAAGACAATGTGCAAAACATTGAATATCGTCAAATTCCGGTAGAACAATTGGCACAAGAACAAGCAGGTCAATACGATGTGGTCACTTGCATGGAAATGATGGAGCACGTACCAGATCCAGCGTCTATCGTAAAAGCCTGTCAAACACTGGTCAAACCTGGTGGACACGTGTTCTTCTCCACCATTAACCGTAATCCAAAATCCTATTTATTCGCGATTATTGGCGCGGAATATGTGTTACGTTTATTGCCTAAAGGCACCCACGACTATCATAAATTCATTCGTCCATCAGAAATGGCACATGATATTCGTAATGCAGGTCTAAGCCTTAAAGAGATGACCGGCTTACATTACAACCCGATCACCAAACATTATTGGTTAGCGCCGAATGTTGACGTCAACTACATGGTTCACACCACGAATACAGGTGCGTAATGAAAGCTGTTTTATTTGATCTTGATGGTACGCTGATTGACACGGCTGCGGACTTTATTCGTATTATTCAGCAGATGTGTCGGGATGAACAACGTCCAGTTGTAGACCCTGAAACCATTCGCACTCAGGTTTCTGAGGGGGCGCGTGCCATGGTGAAATTGGTTTATCCAGAATTGGATATTACTGATCCCGTATTTCTCGCACACCGCCAACGCTTTTTAGATGTTTACGGCGAAAATATCGTGGTTGATACCAATCTGTTTGAAGGCATGTATCCTTTATTAGAAGAACTGGAAGCACATCAGATTCCGTGGGGCATAGTGACCAATAAACCCCGTGGCTTAAGTGAATTACTGCTTGCTGCCTTACAGCTGACAGAGCGTTGTGCGGTGCTGGTTTGTCCCGAAGATGTCAGTAAAACGAAGCCTGATCCTGAACCGATGTATTTAGCAGCAAAGCAGCTCCAGCTCGATGCGAAAGACATTATTTATGTTGGTGATCATCCACGTGATATAGACGCAGGTCGCAACGCAGACATGTATACCATCTTAGCTGCCTATGGTTATTTACCAGTCGAATCACGAGATGATCTCGCCGCTTGGCAAGCAGATGCAGTTATTCAAACCGTCCCTGAACTTCATCAACTACTCAAACAGAAAATCACGGTGTTGTCAGAAAATCAGGGTATGATTAGTTAAATAAGCAAGATAACAGGAGGCATAACAATGAAATATTCAGAATATCAACCTCGTCCAGATTTACTTAAAGATCGTATCATCCTCATTACTGGTGCGGGTGATGGTATTGGTCGAGCTGCTGCGATGAGTTATGCCCTGCACGGCGCAACAGTTGTATTGCATGGCCGAACCCTCAATAAACTCGAAGTCATCTATGATGAAATCGAGGGATTAGGCGCTCCACAACCTGCTATTTTGCCTTTGCAACTTTCAACAGCGTCTAGCCATGACTATGAGCTTTTAGTTGATACGCTACAACAACAATTCGGACGTTTAGATGGTATTTTGCATAATGCTGGTATGTTGGGCGATCGGGTTGAGCTGGCAAATTATCCTGTAGATGTTTGGGATGATGTGATGGCGGTGAATTTACGTGCACCCTTTGCTATGACTCAAGCATTGCTACCTTTACTCGAAAAATCTGAAAATGCTTCTGTGATCTTTACCAGTTCTGGTGTGGGCCGTGAAGCACGTGCCTTGTGGGGTGCTTATTCAGTTTCTAAAATCGCGACTGAAGCCATGAGCAAAATTTTTGCTTTAGAAAACAGTTATCCAAATATTCGCTTTAATTGCATCAATCCAGGTGGAACGCGTACCGCAATGCGCGCTAAAGCATATCCAGATGAAGATCCTAAAGTATTGCCAACACCTGATAGCATCATGCCTGCTTATCTTTATTTGATGGGCGATGATAGTTTAGAGATGAATGGCCAAAGTATTGATGCGCAAAGTTAACAACTTGATCAGAACAATTCAAAACAACATTGCAAACTGACCTTAAACTTGCCTTTATGATCGAAACGAGGAGAGATGCTCCATATTATTAATGGAATACTGAATCGATCTTCACAGTTTCTCTGCATTTTTAAGGTACAGTTTTCACATGAGAGACATCCGATATTAGGTGCATCATGAAAAAATTTTTCATTATCTTAATCTTAAGTTCAACCACCCTGTTTAGCAGCATGGGCAGTTTTGCAGGTCCACGATTTGATCGTGATGATGATTCACGTGGTAATAAACATGGTCGAAATTTTGAACGTCCGGATAATGATAATCGTATGCGTGAACGTCGTATGCGTGAAGAACGTGGTGTAGAGCGATTAAAACAACATCGCTGGCAAGCAGGTTACGTCATGCCTCAACATTATCGAGGAAATGGTTATAAGATTGATTATAAAGACAATAATCTACCTAAGCCTGGGCGTGATCAACAATGGTACAAAATCAATAATGATTACATCTTAGTTAACTCAAATGATAATAGCATTGTGCGTATTATGGCTTTCTAGACGCTTTACGCTTGTTAAACCAAAGAAAATTGAACTGTTGTTTTAGGAATCGGTTTATCTTTTGGTTTTTTTAGTTAGAATCAGATTCATTGATGTATATCTGAGATCGACATGGCGAATCAAATCACTGAAACTTCACAAAGTACAACACAAGATTATGTACATTGGTTTCGCCATTCTGCACCATACATCAATGCGCATCGCCATAAAACCTTTGTGCTGATGTTTAGTGGTGAAGCAGTCCAACACCAAAATTTCCAACATATCATTCATGATATCGCACTCTTACACTCTCTCGGTATTCGCCTGATTTTGGTCTATGGTGCACGCCCGCAAATCAATCAGAATCTGGGTGAAAGAGAAATTGAAACACCTTTTCATCAAAATCGTCGCATAACCACACGTGAATCATTACCCGCTGTGATGAACGCAGTGGGCTCTATCCGTTTAGAAATTGAAGCACTTCTTTCTATGGGGTTGGCAAACTCGCCAATGTACGGCGCTCGCATTGATGTCGTATCAGGTAATTTTGTCACGGCCAAGCCCTACGGTATTCGTGATGGCGTTGACTTCCAATTGACAGGTGAAGTTCGTTCAATCGATACCGATGCGATTCAGCGGCATTTGGACAACCACAATATCGTATTATTGGGACCTACGGGTTACTCAACCACAGGTGAAGTTTTCAACTTATTGGCGGAAGAG
Source organism: Acinetobacter halotolerans (assembly GCF_004208515.1). Classification (GTDB taxonomy): domain Bacteria; phylum Pseudomonadota; class Gammaproteobacteria; order Pseudomonadales; family Moraxellaceae; genus Acinetobacter; species Acinetobacter halotolerans. Next base: position 17,533 of record NZ_SGIM01000009.1, on the reverse strand, counting down.
GTAGCAACCAAAACGGCGACTGCCTTAAATGCGGATAAGCTGATTTTCTTGGGTGAAAAACAAGGCCTGATGAATGAAAAGCAACAATTATTACGTGAGTTAAGCCCTCGCCAGCTTGAATCTTATATTCAACAATATCAAGCACACTATCCAGAATTTGCCTTACATCTCAAACAAGCACAGCAAGCCTCTTTGTCTGGCGTACATCGCGTGCATTTGATTTCTTATACCTACGATGGCGCGTTGATTGAGGAACTTTTTACCCGTGATGGCATAGGAACCATGATCACCGATGCACATTATGAAGAAGTGCGTATTGCCAATATCAACGATGTCGGTGGCTTAATTAATTTACTTCGCCCGCTTGAGCAAGAAGGAATTTTGGTTTATCGCTCTCGCGAACTGCTTGAAAGTGAAATCGAGCAATTTGCAGTAATTGAACGCGATGGAATGATCTTGGCATGTGCAGCACTCTACCCGATTTCATCGGCAGAAAATGAAACGCGTTCAGCTGAAATTGCCTGCGTTGCGGTTGATTCTAGCTACCGCAAATCCAATCGTGGCAGTCAAATTCTGCAATTCTTAGAAAACAAAGCCAAACAACAAGGGATTCAACAGCTATTCGTACTCACGACACGAACAGCGCACTGGTTTTTAGAACATGGCTTTGTACCCGCTCATATTGATGATTTACCCAATGCGCGCCAAGCCCTATATAACTACCAACGTAACTCGCTGGTGTTTAAAAAAGTACTGGCCTAATGAAACTGGAGATATTTTTATTTCTGATAAAGATATCTCCAATTCATCATGATTTCTGTTTAACAACGACAAGAACATCAATCCACTTGATCTACAAAAATAATAAAAATGAATTAAAACAATATTTTAATAAATTAAAAATGATTTCCTGTTATTCCATCTAAAGATAAGATTATTCGTTCTTCTTTTTTGCACTTTTCATCATAAGTAATGCCCGATTATTTATTTTTTATGCATTAAAAAAAGTTTTAGCTTGGTTGCTCATCTTATTGAAGTCTTTTTTGATTTTTCGGGGAGAACCACCAACATGACCAGTCCTATTCATCGCTCATGGGCAACATACACTCTTCTAGCAGCAGGTCTTGCCAGCGTGATCGGGATTGCAGGTTGTGCAAAAGAAACTGAGCAGCAAGACACCACAAAACAACAGACCACAACATTAAGCATCGGCTTTCAAAAATATGGCATCTTGCCGATTGTTAAAGCAAAAGGTGAATTAGAAAAAAGTCTTGCTGCTCAAGGTGTTCATGTCAAATGGGTTGAATTTCCTGCAGGTCCCCAGCTTTTAGAAGGTCTCAATGTTGGCAGTGTAGTTTTTGGTGAAGCAGGTGAAGCGCCCCCAATTTTTGCACAAGCAGCCAATCCAAACTTGGTGTATGTCGCCAATCAACCTCCTGCTCCGACTGCCGAAGCGCTCATTGTGCAAAAAGACTCGACTATTCGATCCATACAAGATCTCAAAGGGAAACGTATTGCACTCAATAAAGGTTCGAATGTGCATTACCTATTACTCAAGCTTTTAGAGGCAAATAAACTCAGCTTAAATGACATTCAACCCGTCTATCTTCCACCCTCCGATGCCCGCGCTGCCTTTGAAAAGGGTGCGGTTGATGCTTGGGTGATTTGGGATCCTTTCTTCGCAGCGGCACAACATCAAATTCATGCACGTGTGCTTGCAAGCGGTGAACATTTGGTCAATAACCATCAATTTTATTTAGCAGATCGTAAATTTGCGGAGAGTCATCCTGAAGCACTAAAAACACTGGTCAGTACCCTCAATCAAACCACAGATTGGGTTAAAAACCATCCTAACGATGCTGCAAAATTATTAGAAAAACCGACTGGACTGGGGTTTGATGTTTTAAAAACCTCTATTTCACGTATGGGATTTGGCGTTCAGCCCATTTCTGCACAAGTCGCCAAAGAACAGCAGTATGTTGCCGATGCGTTCTTTGCTCAGAAACTCATTCCAAAGCAATTGGTGATTCAAGATGCTGTCTTAAAAAACCAACTTAAAAAATAGAGGCTCAGTATGAAGTTGTTCGTTAAAATTTCGGTCATTGGTTTAGCTTTCACCACATTTACACTCATTGGATGCCAGAAATCAGAACAAACGCTTGGAAAAACCACTTCATCAACTGAGACACAAAGCGTCAAAACCCTTTCAATTGGCTTTCAAAAATCATCACTCAATTTATTGGTTGCAAGACAACATAAGCTGTTTGAACAAGCATTTCCAAATGCCAAAATTGAGTGGCGAGAATTTCCAGCTGGGCCACAAATGTTAGAAGCCCTCGCAGTCGGTGCTGTCGATTTTGGCTATGTTGGAAACACGCCACCGATCTTTGCCCAAGCCGCAGCAAAACCATTGAGCTATGTTGCTTATGAAGTAGTGGCACCGACGGCACAAGCGGTTTTAGTTCACGCAGATCACACGATTAATTCACTTCAAGATTTAAGAGGTAAACGTGTTGCTGTACAGAAAGGCTCAAGTGCGCATGAATTATTAGCCAAAACTTTGCAAAAAGCAGGTTTATCTTGGCAAGACATTCAACCCATTTGGTTAGCCCCAGCCGAGGCACGTGCCGCATTTGATAAAAAAGCGGTTGATGCATGGGCGATTTGGGAACCCTACTTAGGCACTGCCGAAATACAAGGTCACACCCGAACGTTGGTTGATGGTCGCGCGTTCCCAACCACGTATTCTTTTTATATTGGCAATCCTGACTTCATTCAAAAATATCCTGATTCCGTCCAGAAACTGATCAAGACCAACAATCTTGCAGATCAATGGATTGTGCAACATCAAGATCAAGCACTACAGATTTATGCCAAAAGCACGGGGCTCAGTATACCAGTCGCCCAACGGGTACTAGACAAACGACCAAAACCCTCACCTGTTCAGCCGCTCCTTCCAGAGGTCATACAGCATCAACAACAAATCGCCGATTTATTTAAACAAGCGCAACTCATTCCTACGCAGATTGATATCCAACAAAGTGTTTGGTCTGCCCAATAATCATTGCTTTTATTTTCATGAGGAACATCGACATGAATATTTTCTGGTTTATCCCCACTCACGGTGACAGTCGTTATTTAGGTACCAGTAAGGGTGCTCGTCAGGTCGATCATGCTTATATGAAACAAATTGCCGTTACAGTCGACCATTTAGGTTATGCCGGTGTTTTGATTCCTACGGGTCGTTCTTGTGAAGATCCGTGGATTACGGCGGCAAGCTTAATCGATGCAACCAAACAACTTAAATTCCTCGTTGCATTACGTCCAGGGATCACCACAGCTTCACTTGCTGCACGCATGGCAGCAACTTTTGATCGTTTGTCGAATGGTCGTATTCTCCTCAACCTTGTTACGGGCGGAGATGAGCAAGAACTAAAAGGTGATGGTCTGTATGAAGACCACAGCACTCGTTATCAGACAGCTTCTGAATATGTAAAAATTTGGCGAGAAATTCTCACTCGCTCGCATACGGGTGAATCATTTACTTTTCACGGCGAACGTCTCAGTGTCGATGATGCCAAACTACTCTACCCACCCGTACAAAAGCCTTATCCACCTTTATGGTTCGGTGGCTCATCAGACGCGGCAACTGAGCTTGCCGCTGAGCAAGTGGATACCTATTTGACTTGGGGTGAACCGCCTGCTGCGGTGAAAGAAAAAATCGAACACCTACGTGCAAAAGCGGCGGCTAAAGGACGTACGCTGAATTATGGTATTCGCTTACATGTCATCGTCCGCGAAAACAATGAACAGGCTTGGGCTGCTGCGGATGAATTGATCCAATACCTTGATGATGAAACCATTGCCGCAGCACAGAAAAAATTTGCACAAATGGATTCTGTTGGGCAACAACGCATGGCTGCGCTACATGGGGGCCGTAAAGATCAGCTTGAAGTCTCACCTAACCTTTGGGCGGGTATTGGTCTAGTTCGGGGTGGCGCAGGAACCGCCTTAGTCGGTGATCCTGAAACCGTTGCGGCACGTATCCAAGAATATGCTGATTTGGGGATTGATACCTTTATCTTCTCTGGCTACCCACATCTAGAAGAATCAATTCGGTTTGCTGAATTGGTGTTCCCATTACTGCCGCTTAAAACCCGAGAGAAACTGGCACAGCCGCATTTAACAGGACCATTCGGTGAAATCATTGCCAATAACTATGTGCCTGAGGTCAAGCAACCCAGAAAAGTGGTTAAGGAGAGCGTATGAGTGTACAGACGCTATTCAATGATGTTTCACGTGGAACACAAAAAATAGGCAAAAGTTTATTGCCTTGGCTGTTTCCAATTTTACTGGTTTTGATTTGGCAAGGAGCTTCTAGTTCTGGCTTATTACAAAGTCGAGTTCTACCTGCCCCTACAGCTGTCGTGAGTGCTTTTTGGCATTTATTGGTCAGTGGCGAGCTTTGGCAACACGTCAAAGTTAGTGCTGGTCGAGCGTTGTTGGGTTTGTTGATTGGGGGTGGCTTGGGGCTGATTTTAGGATTGTTAAATGGTTCATCAAGGATTGCTTCGACCTTGCTTGATACCACCTTACAGATGATCCGTAACATCCCTGCACTGGCACTGATTCCATTGGTGATTTTATGGTTCGGAATCGATGAAACGGCCAAATTATTTTTGGTTGCTGTCGGTGTATTTTTTCCGATGTATATCAATACTTATCATGGCATTCGTTCAATCGATCCTCAACTGATTGAAATGGGTAAAAGTTACGGACTCAATCGTTGGCAACTCTATAAAGACATTATTTTACCCAGCGCAATGCCTTCTATTTTGGTCGGGCTGCGTTTTTCTTTAGGGTTGGTTTGGGTCTTGCTCATCGTGGCGGAAACCATTTCAGCGCAAGCAGGAATCGGCTATATGACCATGAATGCACGCGAGTTTTTACAAACTGATATCGTATTGGTCGGCATTTTACTCTACGCCTTGCTGGGCAAATTAGCGGACGTATTGGCACAAGCTTTAGAACACTATTTATTACGCTGGCATGCAGGCTATCAAAAATAAAAAGGAGACGAATATGAGTAACTTGAATTTAAATTTTTTTGATGACAGTTTGATCCAGCCTGTGGCTGAGCCAGAAACGCCAACCGCTCCCGCAAATGGTGCAGACATTCTGATTGAACAACTCTATAAGTTTTATGACGAGGTCAAAGTTTTAGAAGATTTAGATCTGAATATTCAAGCTGGGGAGTTTGTTGCCATTGTAGGGCGTAGTGGTTGCGGCAAAAGCACGCTACTGCGTCTGATTGCCCAACTGGAAAAACCAAGTTATGGTGAAATTAAATTCCAGTCTGCACGTAACTTTCGGGAAGGCATCACCAGTGCTGATATTCGAGTGATGTTTCAAGACCCTCGCTTACTACCATGGAAGAACGTTTTACAAAATGTACAATTAGGTTTAACCAAAACCCAGCATCACCTAGCAGAAACGCTTTTAACAAAAGTCGGTTTAAAAGACAAAGCCATGCAGTGGCCCGCACAACTTTCTGGGGGGCAGCGCCAACGAGCAGCTTTAGCGCGTGCCCTCTCCCATACGCCACGTATTCTGTTGCTGGATGAACCATTAGGGGCATTAGATGCATTGACTCGTTTGGAAATGCAAAAGCTCATAGAACAGTTGTGGAAAGAACAAGGCTTTACGGCGATTTTAGTCACGCATGATGTTAGTGAAGCAGTCCAACTTGCCGATCGGATTATTTTACTCGATCAAGGACACATCGCTCACAACTTTCAGGTCAATCTGCCACGTCCACGTAAAAAAAGTATTGCGTTTGCACAACTCGAACAGCACGTCCTAGATGCGGTTTTAGCTACCTGAAACCGTCTCATCGACTTTAAAATGTGGTTAAAAGCATAAAAATACGAAGCGCTTGCCCTTCAATGCAGCAGGAATAATTTACAAATCATGTAATTCAATTTTTAGATATTCATCATTATCAAACACATCGTTACCGTTAATCTAAGAACTACATTTTTTTTAATAAAAAACTGTGTTCTTGTGCACAAAACCGACAATTTATCTTACAATGTCAATGACATTTTTTGAATCAAGCTCGCAGATGGAACAGAAAAAAAGTACACAAAAGCGCAATCAACTGCTGAATGCTGCCCTAGATGTTTTTTCCGTCTATGGGTTCAGTGGCGCTAGTTTGGATGAGATTGCACAACTCGCTAGTATGCACAAATCTAATATTTTCTATTACTATGAAAATAAAGAGTCTCTATACGTCGAGGTGCTAACCACGGTGTTGCAAAAGTGGCTTGCGCCCTTGCAAACACTGGAATCAGAACTTGAGCCGACCGAAGCACTCACCCACTATTTAATTCAAAAGCTAGAAAGCTCACGCGATCAACCGAAAGCATCGCGTTTGTTTGCACTGGAGATTATCCAAGGTGCACCGCATATTTTACCGATCTTAAAAGGTCCTTTGAAAAAGCTATTTAAACGCAAAACCAAAGTGATCCAGATTTGGCAAGAACAAGGTAAATTGTCTAAAGAAATTGATCCTGAACTGTTTATTATCAATATTTGGGCAATCACCCAAAACTATGCTGATTTTTCCACTCAAATGGAAATGGTGACGGGTAAAACCTTGCGCAATCGCAGTATGTACCAACGCTCTGTTGAACACACAGTTCATTTGATGCTGTACGGCGCATTACCACGTTAGATTTTCTTCACAAGCCTTAATTTTAGCGTTTGAAATACACTAAAAAGCGACTTTATTAGTCGCTTTTTTCTATTAAATGCGTGACCTGACCCATCCTGAAATAAGTTTACATATTAAGAGACTTATTTTATGGAACATGAAAAAATTATGAAAAACCGTTCCAGTGTGCTGAACCTTAGAACGGCTTACGTTAAGATATTGAGATAAAAAGGAAAAGTTAAAAAATTACGCATAAGGCGTATTATGTTAATTTTAGAAAATCTTTAAAAACTTAAATTCAGGACTTCATAACATGTATGAAAGTTATACACATCAAGCTTTGCCATCAAAAAAGTATAGAGAACTTATAGGAACGGCTATTTGCGTATTTAATTCAAATAATAGCTTTGTGATCGAAAACATCTTAAGAGGAGATCAGACTGGTCAATATGAATGGCATAAACTCATAGACAAAGTGTCAGGTCGCCTTAGTGGTGATATTGAACAGACGATTACAGCTAATTCAGATGCAACTATTGCACAACTTTTTAGTGATATCGTTGATATAAGAAATCGAATAGTACATAGCTTTCAAATTACAGCTCCAGCTGGTGTTATTGATGACGTAGATAATCAAATGCTCGCAACTAAGCATAGAGATGGAAGACAAGAGAGAATTACTGAAGAATATTTGATGAATTTCATAAAGCTGAATGAAGAACTTTCAACTAAACTGCATCAATTTAGAGGATTCTAATCGCTTATTTAACATAATGGCTGGTATAAGAACCTAAAAAATAAAAAGCCAGAATAAGATCAGAGATCTGATCTTATTCTGGCTTTTTAGAGTATTATAGATATATGTCTACAAAATCTTTAGAGTATTTCTTATGCTAACTATTTCGGAAAATGAAATCATAGCGCGCCTAAAATTTGATAATCCATGGTGGGAAGATAGAGATACGGCTATTCCCCATAGCAAACACCCCAAAAGGAAATACTTTTTTAGCTTCTATGAAAACATCTTAGATCGTTCTGTGAACAGAGCGCTTGTATTGATGGGACCGAGGCGTGTGGGTAAAACTGTGATGGTCATGCAAAGTATTTATGGGCTAATTCATAAAAATTCAGTTGATCATAAAAAAATATTATTTTTATCTTTAGAAACACCTATTTATACAGGTATTGCTTTAGAAAAACTTCTAAATATTTTTAATTCATTACATGATCATAAAAGACACGATGAACTATATATATACTTCGATGAAATTCAATATCTAAGAGATTGGGAAGTCCATCTAAAGTCGTTAGTAGATTCATATCCAGACTATAAATTTGTGGTTACAGGATCTGCTGCTGCCGCATTACGCTTAAAAAGTAATGAATCTGGTGCTGGACGATTTAGTGACTATGTACTTCCACCTTTAACATTTGCTGAATACCTTTCTTTTATAGGTAAAGAGTCTGACTTAATTAACTATATTGAAGATGAGGGAGACGATGAAAATGATGAACATGGATACACTACAAATAATATTGAAGATCTAAATAAAGAGTTTGTTAATTATCTTAATTATGGTGGCTATCCTGAAACTGTTTTTTCTAAAACAATTCGAGAAAATCAGTCACAATATATTAAGAGTGACATCATCGATAAGGTTCTTTTAAGAGATTTGCCTAGTCTGTATGGTATTAATGATATTCAGGAACTAAATAGATTATTTACTACCCTAGCTTATAACACAGGGCAGGAAGTATCTTTAGACGGTCTGTCAAAGGATTCTGGGGTAGCGAAAAATACGATCAAACGCTATTTAGAATATCTAGAGGCAGCCTTCTTGATTAAAAGAGTTGAAAGGATTGACAACAACTGTAAGCGATTTAAAAGAGCAAATTTCTTTAAAATCTATTTAACTAATCCATCTATGAGAGCAGCCTTATTTGGACAAATAGAACCTGATTCTCCACATATGGGAGCGTTGACAGAGACAGCAATCTATAGTCAATGGCAACATGGAGCCATTGATTCTTTATATTATGCTAGATGGGATAATGGTGAAATTGATATTGTTTATCTAGGTAACCTACAAAAGCCACTGTGGTTCATCGAAATAAAATGGACAGATCGTCCATTTACAGATCATAAAGAATTAGATAACTGCATAAACTTTAAACGAAAAAATCCTAGCCTACAAACTAATTCTATTTTAGTTACTAGTAAAACTATTGATGATGAATTGATATATAGAGATGAACTATTTACTTTCAAACCATCAAGTTTATACGCATATATAGTTGGTTTTAACTCATTAAAAAGAATTGGCAAATAAAAAAATAAACAAGCATCCTAATTAGGATGCTTGTTTAACATAAAATCTCTTATGCGTAACCAGCTTGCAAGCTAAAGTAACTTTTAATTTCAACAATCTACCGATACGCAAAAGCCCACCCATACAAACTACAAGGCTAGACCTTTACATTTAAAAATGTGCCTGATACAAAGCCAATAATTTTTGAGCGCCCAAGAGCAAGTTCTCTTCCCAGTCTAGATGGGCCGTATCATTCGCACCATCGGTAATATATTTGACTGAAATCAAGCGCACATCCAACTTTCGGCAGACTTTTGCCAAAGCATAGCCTTCCATATCCACTAAATTACAGCTTACTTTCGGCTGCCCTGTTTCGAAGGAGTCTCCCGTTCCACAAACCCCTTTAGGTAAATACTCAAAATGGGGCTGTGCATGAATTTCGGCAGGAATATCATCATCCATTGGCGTGACACCCACCGCAAAACCTAAGGGGGAAACATCCATATCCCGCTGCACAAATGTGATTACTTCAACCAGACTATGTGCATTAAAATGCGAACTTCCCGCACTACCCAAATTGATTAAAGTCTTACATCCTGTTTTTTGAATCACCTCAAAGGCTTTAAATGCCGCATTGATTTTGCCAATTCCGCTGTAATGAACATTAATCCCCGCCTGTTCAAACAGACCTTTAGATTCATTTGGCAAAGCCATAATCAAGGCAACATCAGCACGCATACACTAGAACTCGTTTTAGGTGAAATTGAAAACCATATATAAAAAAAGCCGTGGTCTCCCACAGCTCAAATATTATTGCATCTTCTGCTGCAATGCGACCAAGCATGGAGAGAAAAATAATTGGCCACTATATGCACCCACCACTGTTTTCTTCATGACCAAAGCCCATAAGCCAACTAAAAGTAAGCTTAAAACCACAGCGACATACTGTAGCGCATCAATATGTAACTGATGTGCCAAATTAAAGATCGCTAAGATAAAGACCCCAAATGGAAAGGTCAGACCCCACCACCCTAAGTTAAATGGAATGCCAGTTCGTGCATGTCTCAGTGTGGTTAAAATGGCGATACCAAACCACCATACCCCAAAGCCTAACAACACTAGACTCGCCACAATCCCAAGAGCTGGCAATAATATTGCTAAGCTTTCCAAACCCATGGCTTGCATAATCCGTGGTGCTTGTTCGCCCAATAACAGTAAGGCCAATGCTCCTGTGCCAATCGGTCCCAAACACAACCAACTTGAGATCGCCACTTCTTTCTCAGGCAATTGATGCAAGGCCAAGCGCAACATCAAAATCGTCAATACCGCAAAAGCAGGCAAAACAGAAATTCCCCACAGCACATAACCCGTGATCAAAATATAAAAAGCATGTTGATCTGCGGCCAAATGTTGTACTAACAGACCAGCAGAACTTGCTGCAACCTCACACGCCACAATGGGTAATAACCAGACTGCGGTCATACGATGTAAATGATGATCTTGACAGCTAAACATACAAAATGGCACGAGCCACGCAATCACAACGGCAAGAAACACATCGATGTACCAAAGATATTGTGCAATTTGAATGGCAATATCACCATATAACGCTGTACCAAAATTGAGAAACCCATTGGCAATCGTTGCCAAGCCCATCGGAATTGCACCCAAAAATAAGCTCATATTGGGATGCGTGAAAATCTGCTTGGCTTCTGCTGGAAACAGAATCCAACGTAAGATATAGAGAACACTAAAAGTGCTAAATAACAGAATATTGAACTGCCATAATTTGGTTGCCAGCATAAACATGAGCGATGACGCAAAAGGTAACTGTGCTAAAATCATTGCCACGACACCCGTTCCCATGGTTGCAGTAAACCAGTTCGGGGTAAAATGACGAATCACATCTCTGCTCTGTTGTAACTGGTAAAATGGCTTTTTCATCTCTAGCTCTAAGTAAGCGGCGATAAAGGAATCTTATTCCAATCCATAAATAAGAAAAATTGATTTATTTTTATTTAATGAATCAATTTAATTGATATATATTTCTTAAATATTGAAAATATCTTGTATAAAAACACAACAACAAGACGAAACGCTGAGAATATGGCAAAATACAGCCTTTGCAAAATTCGCTGAATTTAACGCCCATGAAGTTGCTTCGTCTCAACGCTTTATCGCCAGATTTTCAGTTACCTCCGACTGCGGTAACGATTGGCAATTTTGATGGTGTCCATTTAGGACATCAAGCGATGATTGCTCAACTCAAAACATTGGCAGCAGCCAAAGGCTTAAAAACATTAGTGATGATTTTTGAGCCGCAACCCCTCGAATTTTTTAAAGGTTACGAAGCTCCGCCACGCATTAGCTCTCTACGTGAAAAAGTAGAATATTTGACAGAGCTTGGCGTCGACTATATTGCTGTAGCCAAATTTGATCATTATTTTAGAAGTTTAAACGCCACTGAATTCGCTGAATTACTCAAACTCAAACTCAATGCCCAAAGCTTGGTGTTAGGCGATGACTTTCATTTTGGCAAAGATCGTCAAGGCAATAGCAGTTTTTTACGCGATTATGGTTTTGATGTGATCAACCTTAATACCGTTGCCTTAAATGGTGACCGTGTTAGTTCAACGCGTATTCGTCAAGTCTTACAAGAAGGTGATCTCGCATTAGCAGCAAAGTTACTGGGTCGCCCTTATAGCATCACAGGTCGTGTGCAATACGGAGATCAAATAGGACGTACGCTTGATTTCCCAACGATTAATGTCCGCTTAAACCGCCATAGACCGTGTTTAAGTGGGATTTATGCTGTAGATGTCGTATGTGAAAATGCTTCACTTACAGCAACAATAAAACATGCAGATCCTGCGCTAAATGGTATTGCAGGATACCAAGGTGACAGTTTGTTTGGTGCAGGTCATGTGGGGACACGCCCTGCGATTCAACAAGCTCAACCTGAATGGCGATTAGAGGTACATTTCCCCGATGTTTCTGCTAATCTGTATGGCTTATTAATGCGGGTAACCTTTCTTCACTATTTACATGGTGAACTGAATTATCCTTCGCTTGAAGCACTCAAAGCTGGAATTGATGATGATGTACAGCAGTTACGAGATTATCGTAAGCGTACACCTGAATTTCCTTTTTAAATTTAATTGTAAAACCTGTCAGTTTAGACTGATCAAACTGGAAGACAACTTGCATGAGCGATAAGCAAACTCCTGAAAATGCAGTGGATTATAAAGCCACACTCAATTTGCCTGACACTAAATTTGCGATGAAGGCAAATTTGGCTGTGCGTGAAGCCAAATGGTTAGAAGAGTGGTATGCCGACAACATTTATCAGCAGATTCGTGCATCGCGTATTGGTAAGAAAAAATATATTTTGCATGATGGTCCTCCGTATGCAAACGGTACCATTCACTTAGGTCACGCTGTCAATAAAGTGCTTAAAGACATTATCGTCAAAAGTCGTACTTTGGCAGGTTTTGATGCGCCTTATGTACCCGGTTGGGACTGCCACGGTTTACCTATCGAACTTAAAGTGGAAGAAAAAGTCGGTAAAGTCGGTGAGAAAGTGGATGCTGCGACGTTCCGTAAGCACTGCCGTGAATATGCACAACAACAAATCGATATACAACGCGCTGATTTTAAACGCTTAGGTGTGTTAGGTGATTGGGATAATCCCTATCTGACCATGAACTTTAAGCAAGAAGCCGATATTGTGCGTGCTTTAGGTCAAATTCAAAAAAATGGTCACGTACAGCCAGGCTTAAAGCCCGTGAACTGGTGTATGGACTGTGGCTCTGCCCTTGCTGAAGCTGAAGTTGAATACGAAGATAAAAAATCTGATGCGATTGACGTTGGTTTTACCGTTGTTGATCTCAAAGATTTAAGTGCACGTCTCGGTATAGATGTACAAGACGTGACTGATATCGTGATTTGGACCACCACACCGTGGACCTTGCCTGCCAACCAAGCTGTGGCATTACACGCTGAAATTGACTACCAGTTGGTTCAGGTCAGCACTGATCGCGCTAAACAAAACTTTATTTTGGCAAAAGATTTAGTTGAATCGGCGATTGAGCGTTACAAGCTTGAGCATCCTGTTGTTTTGGCTGATTTTACCGGTAACAAACTTGAAAACTTGTTGCTTCAGCATCCATTACTGGTAGATCGTCAGGTTCCAATCATTTTAGGTGAGCACGTTATTGCAACCAGCGGTACAGGGGCGGTACACACAGCACCTGGACATGGTGTGGATGACTATAAAGTCGGCTTACAATATAACCTTAAAGTCGATAATCCAGTGGGTGGCAATGGTGTGTATTTACCGACTGCCCCTATCTTTGCTGGCGAGCACATCTATAAAGCCAATCCAAAAATCATTGAAGCTTTAGGGGCGACAGGTCGTTTGTGGGCACATCAACCGATCAAACACAGTTACCCACATTGCTGGCGTCATAAAACACCGATTATCTTCCGTGCAACACCGCAATGGTTCATTAGCATGGATCAAGAAAACTTGCGTAGTAAAGCACTCAATGCAATCGAGAATGACATTGAGTTCGTACCGAGCTGGGGTAAGAGCCGTATTGAGTCAATGATTGATGGCCGTCCAGACTGGTGTATCTCTCGTCAACGCACTTGGGGTGTTCCAATCCCATTCTTCGTGCATAAAGACACCAATGAATTACATCCTCGTACCCCTGAACTGATTGAAGAAGTTGCAAAACTGATCGAGCAAGAAGGCATTGATGCGTGGTTTAATCGTGAAGCAAAAGACTTCATAGGTGCAGATGCTGAACAATATAATGCTATTCGCGATACCTTAGATGTATGGTTCGATTCAGGTACGACACACTATGCAGTACTTGAGCAGCGTGAAGATCTTGAATGTCCTGCTGACTTATATCTAGAAGGTTCAGACCAACATCGTGGCTGGTTCCAGTCGTCACTACTCACTTCGATCGCAACCCATAATCGTGCACCCTACAAAGCATTGTTAACCCATGGTTTCACGGTTGATGAAAATGGTCGTAAACTCTCTAAATCATTGGGTAACTACATCCCATTAGAAGAAATCATCAAGCAATTGGGTGCAGATGGCTTACGCCTGTATGTTGCCTCTAGCGACTACCGCTATGAAATCGCAGCGAGTAAAGAGATCTTTAGTCGTGTCAGCGATAGCTATCGCCGTATTCGTAATACCTTACGTTTCTTACTTGCCAACTTAAATGGTTTTAAACCAAGTACCGATGCGCTCCCTGTAAACCAATTGATCGAGCTTGATCAATATATTTTACAACGTGCTCACGATGTACAAAAAACCATTGTTGCAGCTTATGAAGAAATGAACTTCCATGCGGTGTGTAGCGCATTAACCACGTTCTGTATTAACGATTTGGGTGGTTTCTATCTCGATATCATCAAAGATCGTCAATACACCACTAAAGCCGATTCACAAGCACGTCTATCTGCTCAAACTGCGCTGTATCATATCGTTCAGGCTTTTGTCCGCTGGATGTCTCCTATCTTGAGCTTTACTGCGCAAGAAGCTTGGTCACTGATTCCAGAACAAACTGAAAAATACGTGTTCACCGCTGAGTGGTATGACATCCCTGTTGCCTCAGCTGAAAGACAAATCACTGAAGCAGATTGGCAAACATTGATTAGCGTAAAGTCAGCAGTAAATAAACAGATCGAAGCAGCACGTAACGCTAAACTGGTGGGCAGTAACTTATCTGCTAAAGTTGAACTCTGGGCAGATGAAGCGCTAGAAAAAGTATTAAACCAATTGGCTAACGAACTCCGTTTCGTCTTGATCACCTCTCAAGTCATCGTTCACCCTTATGCTGAGCAAGGTGAAAGCACAGACCTTGCTGGTTTACGTGTTCGAATTTCGGCTGCTGAAGGTGAAAAATGTGTACGTTGCTGGCATGTATTGCCTGATGTAAATACACATGTTGGTCATGCTGGTTTATGCTCCCGCTGTATCGTCAACGTCACTGGCAGTGGCGAAGTGAGAAAGTATGCCTAATTCACAAACCAAAACGGGCTTGTTCCAATTTTACCCACACAATCTACTTTGGCTTGGACTTTCACTCCTAGCCATTGTGTTGGATCAATGGACCAAGTGGATTGCAAGCTCGCATTTAAATTATGCAGATCCTATTCCAGTACTGCCTTTTCTAAATTGGACATTGCTGCATAATTATGGCGCAGCATTTAGCTTCTTATCAGACGCTGGTGGATGGCAACGCTACTTTTTTACGTCGTTAGCAGCATTAGTTTCAGTCATTTTTATTTTCTGGCTGATGCGCATGCCGAAGAAAATGATCGTTTTACCGATGGCGATTGCATTGATCCTTGGTGGCGCGCTGGGTAATTTAATTGACCGCGTCAGTTTGGGCTATGTGGTGGACTTTATCCATGTTTACTATCAAAACAGCCACTTCCCAGCATTCAACATTGCAGACAGTGCCATTACTTTAGGAACTATTCTGCTATTGATTGATACCTTCTTCCTTGAAAAGAAACGCAACCAAAACAAGGATGCATAATATGACTGACATTATCCAACCGAACGAAGAAACGCGTATCCAAGATGGCTCAAAAGTTGATTTGCATTTTTCTGTTTCGATTGAAAATGGCGTTGAGATTGACAACACACGCGGCCGTGAAGAACCGGTTAGTCTTGTGATTGGTGATGGTAACTTGTTACCTGGATTTGAAAAGGCTTTATTTGGCTTACGTGCAGGCGACCGTCGTACCGTACATTTGCCACCTGAAGATGCTTTTGGCCCTTGGAATCCTGAAAATATTCAAACCTTTGATACTGTTAAGTTTGAACAACGCCCAATCATTGGTCATATGATTGAATTCGAAGATAAAGCCAAAGCAACCTTGTTTGGTATCGTGAAATCAGTCAATGATGACATCACAGAAATCGATTTTAATCATCCATTGGCAGGGAAAAACATCACTTTTGAGGTCGAAATCTTTAAAGTCACCCCTGCGGGTCAGCAAGCCATTAAACTGATGTAATACAAAAGCTCTCAAATGAGAGCTTTTTTTATCACTCAAGATAAGTATAAGATTATTTAAACCTTCTCATATTCGTGAAAATTAAATCGTCAAACAAATAAATTATAGGAATTAATAAATGCTCATTCATATTATTGTTGGAAGTGTTCGTGAAGGACGCACTGCGATTAAAGTTGCTAATTGGCTACAGCAGGCGATTACAGCATTTTCATTGGAAAACATCCAAACAGAAATCGTAGACTTGAAAGAATGGGATCTGCCTATTTTTGCAGGTGCTAACCCTCCTGCCACAGGAATTTATGATCAACCCAAACAACAACAATGGGCCGATAAAATTGCAACTGCTGATGCTTTTATCTTGATTAGCCCTGAATATAATCATGGTTATAGCCCAGCGCTTAAGAATGCATTGGACTACTTAGGTAAGGAATGGCAAGGTAAACCTGCTGCTTACATCGGTTATGGCTCAACCAATGGCTCTCGTTCAATTGACCAGATCCGTCAGGTGGGTACACAACTTGGCATGATTGATTCTAATGCGACCTTAGAAATTCGGGATATTTTCAAACGTAATAAAGAACAAACCTTTGAAGCAAATGAGTTTGAGGTGAAAGGTTTAAAAGGAATGGTTGAGAAATTACAGAAATATCATTCAGCTTAGCTGTAAGCCTGAACGTACAGTGATCGGGGTCATTGACGAATATACAGTGCCCTGTATTCACTTTAATATATAAACCATACAGAGACAGGAAGTCTCATTGAAAATAACAAGACCCACAGGAAGTGGTTGTTTATAGGAAATAAACGACAATAAACTAAATACGAAAAAAGCCCCATCAGGATGATGGGGCTTTTTTTATTACTTTTATTAGGATGTAACAGAACTAGACATCTTGTCTCTTAAGATACAATCTGCCACTTAAAGCACTACATTTCTCCCGCTTTTGCATTGCTAACCTAACTAAAAGTAATCTTGAGGAGAAACTACGATGGCTAAAAAAGCATTATTTATAACTTCAAATGTTGGTGTTGAACACGATGAACTTATCCAGCCCCTTGAGTTCTTAAAAGCTAAAGGGGTTGAAGTCATACATGCCGCAGAGACATCTCAAACAGTACAAACAGTGAAAAGTGATAAAGAAATAGGGCCTAGCTATTCCCCTCAAACTTCTTTAGATCAGGTTTCAGCAGAAGATTATGACATTTTGATCATTCCGGGCGGTACTGTAAATGCAGATAGTCTTCGCCTTAATGAAACAGCACACAAGATTATTCAATATTTTACTGATCAGAAAAAACCTATTGCTGCAATTTGCCATGCACCTTGGGTTCTAATCAATGCAGAGCGAATCAAAGATAAGAATCTGACCTCATATAAAAGCATCCGCTTAGATCTTGAAAATGCGGGCGCTCATTGGGTAGATAAGGCCGTCCACCGCTGTAATACCCATGAATGGCC
>NZ_SGIM01000008.1 GCF_004208515.1 Acinetobacter halotolerans | reverse complement strand
TTCACTCTCTGCTTTTGATTATATGATTCGTTCTGGTACATAACACAACATTAAGAAATATGTGCACGCACTTACATTTTTAAACCTAAGTGCGTGTTTTTACAAGTTATCAACAAATATTCAACTTTATTGTCCCCTCACTTTATGTTTATATTTTGGCTATCCATAGTTATTGGATGCCACAACGAAAAGGAAACATGAAAATGAATAAATTACTTGTTGCTTTAGGTCTCGCTGCTACTGTTGCTCTTGTAGGCTGTAATAAAGATAAAGCACCTGAAACAGGGGCGACTACTGGCGAACACTTAGAGAATGCTGCTGATCAAGCGGGTCATGACATTGCGACTGCAATTGACACGACTGGTGATCAAATCGATGCTGCCGCTGATCACACTGCAACTGCAACTGCTGAGGCTGCTGCAGAAACTGAAGCTGCTGCGCGTGAAGCTGCTGCAAATACTGCGGGCGCTGTTGAATCAACTGCTGCTGATATGAAAGAAAAAGCTCAACAATAATTCGTTGAGACTAAAAAAAGCCTCTGATCACAGAGGCTTTTTTTATTTCAAGTTCTCAAATATTTCAAAATAAAAGACAACTCACTAGATTTTTACTTTTTCTCGACTTTAAAACTGTCTTTTAAATCAAGAATACGGTTAAACACTGGTTTTTCTGCACGATGATCAAATTGATCAGCAACAAAATATCCCTCACGCTCAAATTGGAATCGATCTTCAGCTTTCGCATGTGCTAAAGCAGGTTCTACCACCGCTTGTACGATTTGCAGTGAGTTTGTATTAAGATTTGCCAAGAAATCATCGCCTGTTTCAGGATCAGATTCTGTAAATAAGCGATCATAAATACGCACTTCCGCTGGAATACCTTTACTCGCTGAGACCCAATGCACGACCCCTTTAACTTTACGCCCTTCAGGGTTTTTACCTAAGGTATTTGGATCAATTGAACATTTTAGTTCAATCACTTCACCCTCGGCATCTTTGATCACTTCATCACACTTAATGACAAAAGCATGGCGTAAACGAACTTCACCATCAGGAATTAAACGTTTGAAGCCTTTAGGGGGTACCTCTTCGAAATCTTTACGATCAATATAAATTTCACGTGTCAGAGGAATGATACGTTCACCCATATCGACATTTGGATGACGTGCGTGGGTTAAGTCCAATTCTTCAGGTAAATTGGTCAAAGTCACTTTTAATGGATTCAATACCGCCATACCGCGCGCTGCGGTATTTTCCAAAGATTGGCGAATACAGAATTCAAGCATTGCAACATCAACAATACCATCGGTTTTTGAAACACCAACACGTTTGCAGAAATCTCTTAAACCTTCAGCAGTAAAACCGCGACGACGCATTCCTACAACCGTCGGCATACGTGGATCATCCCAGCCATTGACATGACCACCTTCAACTAATTTACGCAGCTTACGTTTAGAAGTGATGGTGTAATCAATATTTAAACGCGATGATTCGTATTGGCGTGGTACAGCTTGAGAATGAACCTTTGCAACGATCCAATCATAAAATGGACGGTGATCTTGGAATTCTAATGTACAGAGTGAATGGGTAATGCCTTCAATCGCATCAGACAATGGATGAGCATAGTCATACATTGGGTATATTTTCCACTTATCACCTGTTTGGTGATGTTCAGAATGCAATACACGATACAAAATTGGATCACGCATATGGACATTTGGACTTGCCATATCGATTTTGGCGCGCAATACAGCACCGCCTTCTTGGATTTCACCATTACGCATTTGTTCAAAACGCGCTAAGTTCTCTTCAACAGTCGCATCACGATACGGTGAGTTTTTCCCTGGCTCTACGAAGTTACCACGATTCAACTTAATTTCTTCGGGAGATTGTAGATCCACATAAGCATCACCTTGTTCAATCAATTGCACCGCCCATGCATAAAGTTGATCAAAATAACTCGAAGCGTAACGTGGCTCACCATTCCAGTTAAAGCCTAACCATTTCACATCATTGGCAATGCCATCCACATATTCTTGTTCTTCAGCGTCAGGATTCGTATCGTCAAAACGCAAATTACATAAACCGCCAAACTCTTCGGCGATACCAAAGTTTAAACAAATCGCTTTTACATGACCAATATGTAGATAACCATTAGGCTCTGGTGGGAAGCGAGTAACGACTTTTTGGGTACGTCCTTCAGTTAAATCATCAGTAATAACTTGGCGTACAAAATCTAAGCCGGCCTGTTGTTCTTGCTGCGCAGCATCGACAGAGGCATGAGTATTCGGTGTCGGGGTCTTTGGCAGTTCTGAAACAACATCATTTGGCTTCATAGGGTGTAAATCACTTCTTACAGTTAAAAAATAGGGAATAAAAACGCAATCTTTACTTTTTCTCAAAGATTTTAACGTTTTTTACTTGCCTTGTAGTTTACAGTTTGCTTATGCTTCTCTCAACCAAAAACCCATGGTCAATTTGCCCATGTTTAGGAGATTAATGTAATGAGTTTTCCTCAAGTCGAATTAAATACCAATAAAGGCCGTATTGTTCTTGAGCTTAATGCTGAAAAAGCACCAAAAACGGTTGCAAATTTCTTAGAATATGTACGTGACGGTTTCTATGACGGCGTAATTTTCCACCGTGTGATTGAAGGTTTTATGATCCAAGGCGGTGGCATGGACGAAAACTTTAAAGAAAAAGCAACGCGTGATTCAATCGAAAATGAAGCTGACAACGGCTTAAGTAACGATGAAGGTACTGTTGCAATGGCACGTACTCAAGCACCTCACTCTGCTTCTGCTCAGTTCTTCATCAACGTTAAAAACAACTCTTTCTTAAACCACACAGGCAAAACAGCTCAAGGTTGGGGTTATGCCGTATTTGGTAAAGTTGTTGAAGGTATGGACGTTGTAGATGCAATTAAAGGCGTACGTACAGGCAACCGTGGTTATCATGCAGACGTTCCTTTAGAGAATGTTGTGATCGAATCTGCTAAAATTATCTCTGAATAATTTTATCCAACAGGACTCTTTGTGACTCACCTGTTTATCTCAGATTTACATTTGTCACCTGATCACCCTCGACTCGTTCGAGGGTTTTTAGACTTACTGAACGAATATCAAAATAAAAATACCCAACTCTATATTTTAGGTGATTGGTTCAACGCTTGGATCGGTGATGATTATACTGCACCGTGGTTAAATGAAATTATCAGTGCCTTGCAAGCATTTACTTCTGCTGGCAATCGGGTTTACTTCCAAGTGGGTAATCGTGATTTCGCTTTAGGTCAAAAATTCTTAGATCAATTCGACGGAATTTTGCTACCTGATGTCTATAGCCTCGAAATCAACCACATGAAAATTCGTCTCGAACATGGCGATGCTCTGTGTACTGACGATATTGCATACCAACGTTTCCGTAAAATAATTCGTAATCGAGTTTTACTCGGTTTTTTAAAGCGCACACCATTAAGTTTTAGACAAAAACTTGCCAATGGATTCCGTAAAAAAAGCAGTGAAACCAAACAACTGAAAAACTATGACATCATGGATGTAAATGCACAAGCTGTAGAAAATGTGATTACTAACGTCGATCTTTTAGTCCATGGGCATACACACCGTCCTAACATCCATCAACTAGGCAACAAACAACGTATTGTATTAGGTGACTGGCGCGCAGATTCGGCTTGGATTCTAGAAATCAATGAGCAAGAAAATTATCAATTAGATTTTAAGCAGTGGTTATATTAGGATCAGTTAACATTCAAATCATCAATCATGGTCCTTATTTATACTTACACTCATTACCTAAAAATAACTGCTACGACGCACTCATATACGACTTAAATCTATATAGAAATCACATTTAGCTACTTTCAGTGAAATATATATCCAGTAGAATAAAGCGAGTTTTAATTGGATTCAAAAAATATGGATACATTACTTACCGCAAAAACACGTTATGCAACTAAAGCTTACGATGTAAATAAAAAAATCCCAAAACAACAATTCGAAAAACTGTTAGAAGTTTTACGCTTTAGCCCATCTTCTGTAAATATTCAACCTTGGCATTTCCTCGTCGCAGAAACAGACGAAGCAAAACAACGTATTGCATCAGGTTTGACAGGTAGTTACATTTATAATTCAGCTAAAGTATTGAATTCTTCACACACATTAATCTTTTGTACGCGTACCGATATTTCACCGGAGTATTTAGAACAGCTACTTCAACAAGATGCTGCCAGTGGTCGCTTTAAAGATGAGGCAGCTAAACAAGGTCAACGTGATACACGTCAAGGCTACGTTGAGTTTTATCGCAACGAATTGAAAAATCTTTCTGCGTGGATGGAAAATCAAACGTACTTAGCACTGGGTCAACTCCTTTTTGCTGCTGGGCTTGAAGGGATTGATGCGACACCGATGGAAGGTTTTGATCGAAATACCATTGATCAAGAGTTTGGTTTAACTGAAAAAGGTTTAAAAGCCTCTGTCATCGTCGCTTTAGGGTATCGTAGTGAACAAGATTTCAATGCGATTTTGCCAAAATCACGACTTCCAGAGGAAGTTATTTTTACTCGTTTATAATTTTCGAATTTGTAGCGAAAAACTGCGCTCGTTTAATTCGTAATATTAGCGATAGATAGGTCAAGTAAGCACTTGTTAAAACAGCATTTTACTTGATCTATCTACAAGTATTTATTTAACAACTCATACTTCGTTGATTTATATCTAAAATCCTAGTATCAAGTTCTTTTAAGAATGCCTGCAGATCCTCAGTCTGAATAAAATCAGAATTATACAGAATCGATGTTTGCACATCTTCTATGCCACAAAAACCAAAAATCCCCTCTACGACTTGTGTGCGTATTGCTTGAGTATAACCATGCTTATCATATCCAGCTTCATCGCCCGTACCCGTTGCAATCAGTTTTATAGGTATCCTCTTAAGCTCGCCAGTCAACACACCTTGCTCATCTACTTTAAAAGCCCAACCGTGAGTAAATACGCGTTCAAACCAACCTTTTAAAACAGCAGGAATCGACCACCAATAAATGGGGAAAACAAAATAAACGATATCAGCACGGTCAAACCGTGCTTGTTCCAACAAAATATCAGTACTCAGTACTTGCTGACCACGATAGGCCTCGAGATCAGGAATGGTGATGGCTGGTTTAAAGTCCTCTTTATACAAATCAGCAATTTCGACATTTATTCCCTGCTGAGTCAAATAAGTCGCGATATGGTGTGAGATTTGATGCGATAACGACTTCATGTCAGGGTGAGCAATGATAATCAATGCATTTTTATTTTGTTCTAAAATTGACATAACTATTATTCCAAAGATGTTATGAATCATAAGTTACCATTGGTAACTTATTCAATCAATAGTCTTTGTCAAACATTCGTTGTGTTTAAAAAATCATGAAGTATAAGAAGAATAGAATTTTCCATCACCTTTTGTGCAGCCGCAGCGTCGATTACCTTATTACTTGCAGCCACACAAACTGCTTCCATCAATCCTGTTATTGCAATAATGATTGCTTCACCTGCTTGAGCTTCGAGTTGAATAAAGGGATCAACACTCTCTTTAAAAATATCGATAAACTCTTGTTGGCATTGTTGTAGATAAGTTTGCAGAATATCAGTGCCAGAAAGCGCAGCAATAACCAAACCCACCTCAGGACCCATTGCAATATGAAATTTCAAACACGCGCTACAAAAAAAATGAATGGTCTGATCTAAGCTATGAGCATGCTGTGCTAATGCATTGGATAAATCCTGCTTTTGCTTGTCACTAAACTCTTTATAAATAGCAATTAATAAACCTTCTCTATCCTTAAAATGCCGATACGCAATCGGTTTGGTAATGCCGGCTTGCTCTGCTAAATAACCCAAGGTCAACGCTTCTACACCTTGAGTACGAATAATGGATCGAGCGACATGTAAAAGCTGCTGTCTACGGTCATCTTTGCTGAGTCTTTTACCAGTCATATATACGATCTCATCATCATTCGCATTGTATATTTTACTTAGAATACAACTTTAAACTCAGTTATCTTCAGTAATAACTATATGCATGCCTATACATCATCCCCATAGACCGCTTTCATCATTATGTACACCCACTTTGCATCTCTCATGAAAAAGGATACAAGGGTTCATGAAAGTAGTCGTATCTTTCATTAAAACTCTTTGAATCAGAATTTTAAAAGACCTGCTTTTACAACATACAATTTCTACATCATAGCTTTGGCTAAACACAGTACCGCAACAATTCCACAGATCAGTCCCACCCAAGTATAGAGTTTTAAGCGTTCTTTAAATAAGACCACACCACTCAACACCCCGAGTACCACCACAAGAATATTCATCCCTGCAAATACAATAGCTGGTGTATCTTTAAAAATCATATGTGCTTTGACATATAAAGCAATATTGGCAAAATTAAGTCCACCCAGAACTAAACCCAAGAAAATATTCTTAGGCTGCCATTGGGGTTGAGTCACTGCAAGGTAAGCAATCGATAAAATAAATGCCCCAATAAAAGTTAAATTTAGCGTAACTGCAAACTGTAAACCTAAACTGCTACTGTATTTGAGTAGCACATCAATGGCCGCATAACCAAACCAGACACAAAATAAAAACAATGCCGATTTCAGATTCAAACTTCTATTGGTCTTTTCTGTTACTTGACCAAAAATAATGGCCAATATCGCAATAACCCCTAAAACAACACCGATTAATTTTAATTGGCTAAACTGCTCTGCAAAAATAAAATAGGCAGCTAACAAAGAAAGTATCACGGCTAAGCGTTGAGCTATTTCCGTCTTTAAAATCCCTGCATACTGTAATGACTTTGCTAAACACAAGAAAATACTAGGTAATAGCACAGCGAGGACTAAAATCAACCACCAAGGTGTATGCGACCATGAAATATGGGTGATATCGGTTTTAAACCAATAAAAACATAAAATGCTCGCACTGAAATAGTTCCATGCGATCATTTGTAAAACATCAAAACCTTTAGTTTTAAGAAACTTCAGCAAAATCGAAACAATGACGCTACAACATGCCGCAGCAAAAATGATTTCCATAGCAATTCTTGAACTTATATAAGGAACTTGACAAGGGAGTAGCCATTACCTACGTTTCATGCCTTGTTTGCGTTGTTTTAGCCTATAACGCAATGCATGGCTGAAATGTCAACAGACCCTTAAATCACATACAAAAATGCCAGTCTATTTTAAGACTGGCATTTTTTTAAAGATAATCCATCAATTAACGATTATTTTCGTCTTCTTGACCATCTTCAAATTTAGTTTCGCTGTCAAAACCACCTTGCCCACCGAAGCCACCTTGACCACCGAAGCCGCCGCCTTGACCACCGAAGCCACCTTGACTACCGAAGCCACCTTGACCACCAAAGCCGCCTTGACCACCGAAGCCACCTTGGCCACCGAAGCCGCCGCCTTGACCACCGAAGCCGCCGCCTTGACCACCAAAGCCACCAGCAGCACCACCTTGACCACCACCGAAACCACCAGTAGTGCCAGCTTGTGCTGGGAAGCCACCAGTGCCTTGAGCACCAGCTGGACGTGGATTACGCGCAGGAACGACTGTAGAAATCGCGTGCTTGTAAACCATTTGGCTTACAGTATTCTTTAATAAAACTACATATTGGTCAAAAGACTCAATATGACCCTGCAATTTAATACCGTTCACAAGGAAAATAGAAACTGGAATACGTTCTTTACGGAGAGAATTTAAGAACGGATCTTGTAAAGTTTGACCTTTAGACATTTTTAACTCCAAAAATTTTTAAATCAGCGCAAAAAAACTATCTTTATTTTTCAACTAAAAATTATAAAAAGACAGCCTGCGAATTTTGCTTTATCCCAAGAAGTTTCGCAAGTCTTCTTTCGCCTGCTTTATCGTCACGTAAGTTTTAAAATCGTGTATTTCTTGCAAAGAACGTAACCAAGTGTATTGACGTTTAGCTAGTTGCCGTGTCGCAAATAACGCTTTGTTCTCCATTTCTACTTTATTTTTGAGACTTAAGTCACTTTTTAATAAAAAATCTAAAGCTTGGCGATAACCTACAGACCGCATAGAGGGTAAATTATCATTTAAATCGTATTTTCTAATTAATTCCTCTACTTCATTTAAAAAACCAATGCTCCACATTTTGCTCAATCTTTGCTCGATGCGTTGATGTAATTCTAACCGATCAGGCATCAGTGCGTAGTTATGAAATATGTAACGATACGGTTGATTTTTAGGCTGCTCCGCTTGTAATTTTGTAATTGGCTCACCTGTAATCCGATAAACTTCTAAAGCTCGAATAATTCTTTGTTTATCAGATACTTTAAACTTCTCACCTGCCACAGTATCAACTGCAACCAGCTCATCATAAACTGCCTGCCAGCCTTCCGCCTCGGCTTTAGCAACAATCGCATCACGTATTGCCTGATCTGCATTTGGCAGATTGTCTGCAAGACCTTCAAGCAAAGCTTTGAAATACAGCATGGTTCCACCCACTAAAATCGGTGTTTTGCCACGCGCATGCATATCATCAATTAAAGGACAAACATCTTCAACAAATTGAGCCGCAGAATAAACCTCTAACGGCGTAATAATATCAATCAAATGATGTGGATATTGCGCTTGCTCTTCCTTGGTCGGTTTCGCAGTGCCAATATCCATATCTTTGTACACCAAGGCCGAATCAACAGAAATTAACTCGAAATTACCACGCTCATATAGCTCACATGCCAATGCTGTTTTACCACTTGCGGTAGGCCCCATTAAATTAATCACGGGCAATTGATTTGACATGTAAAACTACTCTCCTCGAGCAAATAATTTATCTAATTGATGCAATGGAAATGCGCGCCAGGTTGGGCGACCATGATTACATTGGCTGGCAAATTCAGTTTGTTCCATTTGACGTAACAAAGCATTCATCTCTGACAAACTCAATTGTCGATGTGCTCGCACTGCCCCATGGCACGCCATTCCTGCCAATAGCTCATCACGCTTTTGCAACAATCCTCTCGCTTCGTCATTTGGATCAAGATCATTGAGTAGCTCAGGAATAAGTTTTTCAAAATTTGCTTTGTGTAAAATCGCAGGTACGCCACGAACAATCACTTGCTCATCACCATACTGATCGACCTCCAAGCCCAAACGTTGCAATTGTGATTGCAACTCGTCAATACGGGTTGCTTGCATTCGGGTAATCGACACTATTTTAGGGATCAGTAATTGTTGTGATGTCCAGAATTCAGGTTTATCCCATGCGGCTTTCATTTGTTGCAGCAAAATTCGCTCATGTGCAGCGTGCATATCAACAATAATTAAGCCTTCAGTATTTTGTGCCAAAACATAAATGCCATGCAATTGTGCAATCGCAATACCCAGTGGAAACTCATCTACTCTAGATGGTATTTGTTGTTCCGAATCAAGTTCTGCATCATCACGTAACGGCGATAAATAGCTCTTTAGTGCATTATTCAGTTGCGTAGAGCCATTATATCTTGGTTGTTGCGATTGAGATGAATTGTATTGCACTGCCTGAGGTCGACTTTGATTAAACTCAGTAAGTAAATCTGTCGATACATCAGTTTGATTTTGATCATGCGACTGTGGCTCAATCGCATGATTTGCGCGATGCAAAGGAAACTGTTCTTGATACTTAGGCTGCGGCTGGTATTGGGTATTCTCGGTTACCAGTTCATCCACTTTCATCGCTTGTGCTAAATCTGCACTGGCGGTTTGAAACTGAGATAAAGTTGCTTTGGCATAGTGCCGTACGAACTCATGTACTTCACGCTGATTCAAGAAACGGATTTCATGCTTAGTTGGATGGACATTGACATCAATATTTTCAGGATCTACTTCTAGAAACAATAAATAAGAAGAATGTTGATGCCCATGCAAAATTCCTTCATAGGCCATACGCAACGCATGGGAAATGGTTTTGTCTTTAACAATACGACCATTCACATAAACATATTGCATATCGGCTTGTGCTCTGGCATCTGAAGGATGACCTAACCAACCCGACAATCGCATACTGATACTTTCGGCATCAATCCAATAGGCATTTTGAATAAATTGTTGACCCAGTAATTGTTGTACTCGTTGGTAACGCAACTCCCCACTATCAGCAATCGGTAAATTCAAACGTATATGATCGTTATGCTCAAGTACAAAACGAATATCGAAATGGGTTAAGGCCAAACGGCGTACAATTTCTTCGATATGACCAAATTCTGTGCTCGGTTTTTTCAAAAATTTACGGCGAGCAGGCACATTAAAAAATAAATCTTGCACGCGAATATGTGTGCCTTTTTGTGCTGCGACAGCTTGTACTTGTTGGTGATCAAAAGCCGTGCCATTGACTTCAACTTGATAACCAATCCCAGCTTCATCTTGGCTACTGGTCACTGTCAACCGTGAAACCGCAGCAATAGAGGCTAATGCCTCACCCCGAAAACCTAAGCTCACAATGGCATGTAAATCTTCAGCTGTTTGAATTTTACTGGTGGCATGACGCATCACGGCCAATGGTAAATCTTCAGCGTGAATGCCATTACCATTATCAATGATTTCGATCAGGGTCGAACCACCTTGAGCAATACGAATAATCAGCTCAGTTGAACCCGCATCAATCGAGTTTTCTAATAACTCTTTCACCACTGAGGATGGGCGTTCAATCACCTCACCAGCAGCAATCTGGTTGGCTAAAGCGGCATTGAGTGTATGAATACGACGCGTTGAATCATGCACCATTCAATTGTTCCTGCAAGGTTTGAAATAACGATTCTGAGTTCACTGTTAAAGTTACAAATCGGGTTAATTCATCGTCCGATTTTTGGATATCAACAACAACATCCGCTTTAGGAATTTCATCACCACCTTTTGATGGCCACTCAAATAGAAATAACGCATCCTCTACTTCCAAATAATCACGGATTCCCATCAGCTCCAACTCATAAGGATCATCTAAGCGATAAAGATCAAAATGGAAAATTTCTTTACCCTGAATCGTATACGGTTCTACCAACGTATATGTTGGACTTTTGACCGAACCCTGATGCCCTAAATGTTGGAGAAAATAGCGTGTGAATGTGGTTTTACCTGCACCAAGATCCCCAATTAAATAAATAACGCCTGAATGCACATGTTGAGAAAGGACTTGTGCAAAATGTTGAGTGTCTTGTTCATGATTTAAGGTAAATTTCACTGAATATGACATGGCAAATAAAACAAAATTGGGATGGTGGCTATGATAACATTGCGCTGCTTTAAAGCCTAATAAACAGCTTTTAAACTGGATTATTTTACAGCGTTCACTCTAGGTTAGTATTGTTGCATGAAACCCATCATTGAATTCACACCACCACTCATCAATGGCGTGAGTGCCAGTAAAGTTTTTTTACCCAATGATATTTCTACACCTACTATTTTTGAGTATTTGTGTCAGCATTTTTCTCATATCCAATCTCAAGAATGGCAACAACGCTTTGATGATGAACTGATTTATGCTGCAGACGGCTCAATATTACAATTAAATAGCCCTTATACGCCGAATACTCATATTTTTTATTATCGTTTTTTGGCGTATGAAATCCACGTGCCCTTTCAACACGAAATTCTGTATGAAAATGATGATCTCCTTGTGGTGGACAAACCGCATTTTTTAACGATGAGCCCAACTGGTCAATATGTTCAAGAGACATTATTGGTTCGATTGAAAAAACAAACTGGCTATGTCGATTTAACCCCAATTCATCGGCTTGATCGTGAAACAGCAGGTGTTGTTCTATTCTGTAAACGAGCTGAATCACGTGGTATTTATCAACAACTGTTCGCAGAACGAAAAGTTCAAAAAACTTATCACGCCATTGCGGGCTATCGTCCTGAACTCAAATTTCCACAGACCTTACAACTGCATTTAGAGAAAAGTGATCCTTTTTACACTATGCGAGTTAATGCGAATAAACCCAGTAACACTGAGACATTGATCGAATTGTTAGATCACGACCAAGCACACGCAAAATATCAACTAAAACCAAAAACAGGTAAACAACATCAGTTACGTGTACATCTAAATTACTTAGGCATTCCAATCATGAATGACTCATTTTATCCAACCGTTGTTCACAAAGCAGATGAAGACTTTAGTCATCCATTACAATTACTTGCAAAAGCAATTCACTTCATAGATCCCATTTTAAATACACAAATGAGCTTTAGCTCTAACTATGAACTAACACTGTAAACACAACGTAATGACAAAAATTCTATTTTTTCACTGCAAAAATATTGAAATTACATTGTGATCGTTTAAAATACATGACCATAACTAAAAATATTTGGTCTTATCCTTCATGCGAAAAACAGAAGTTTATCAGGTTCGACTTGATTCACAGGAAAAGAAACAAGCCTTTGCCGTTTTTAAACAGCTTGGTATCTCCCCTGCTCAAGCAGTCCGCCTTTTCTTTAAACAGGTGGTGCTTACCAAATCTATTCCTTTTGCAATTGAAAACCAGAATATCAATATGGAACAGTTGCTCAAACTGCGGAAATCAAAAGCGACAGCAACAACAGAGAATCCATCAGATGTGAATATTGAAGATGATCATGAGGATTTATTTGAAGAGCTGAATGCACTTTTAGGCGAAAGTGACAAAACTTAACAATGTTGCATTTATACACAAGTTTTTAATTTTTAAGCTGAATTTTTTTCGCTATCCTGACAGTCCAAATAAAACGATAAGCTATAGGATGAATTAAGGATGATTGTAAAGCGAGCAACCAAAGAAGACCTCCATCAATTGGCAGTCTTATTTGATGAATATCGTCAGTTCTACGGTGCTTCATCCGATGTTGTGCAGTCTTTCCAATTTTTAAATCATCGATTTGACAACAAAGACAGTGTCATTTTTATCCATGTTAAAGATGAAATTTTTACAGGCTTTGTTTTACTTTATCTCGCCTTTTCCTCTGTTGCTTGTGAAACCTATTATGTATTAGATGATGTCTACGTTACGCCGACTTATCGGAAACAAGGTTCTGCAAAACAATTAATCGATACGGCCATTCTGTTTGCCCGTCATGAAAATGCTCAACGAATTACGCTTGAGACACAAAAAAATAATTATCAATCCCATCAGCTCTATGAAAAAATGGGATTTATCCATGACGATGAATTTAAAACATTTCACTGCTTTTTAAAATAATTACACATCCAATTGAATATTCTGACTCAACTGCTTTTGCGAAGGTGTTAAATAAAGATACTCACCTTCGTCAAGCCGAGGAAGTTCCAGTAATCCGATTTGATGCCGATGTAAAGATTCAACTTTATTCCCAACGGCTGCCAACATGCGTTTAACTTGATGATAGACACCTTGATGAATGGTCATCGAAAGGTGATTTTCTGAGATTAACTCGACACCGGTTGCCGCATACACACCC
Organism: Acinetobacter halotolerans; assembly: GCF_004208515.1. Classification (GTDB taxonomy): domain Bacteria; phylum Pseudomonadota; class Gammaproteobacteria; order Pseudomonadales; family Moraxellaceae; genus Acinetobacter; species Acinetobacter halotolerans. Next base: position 151,429 of record NZ_SGIM01000008.1, on the reverse strand, counting down.
TTTTCATTACGCAATTCCACGCCCAACTCTAATTGTTGTTTTTGTTCAGTGGTTACTGGATCTGCCGTAGTCACATGATAGACCTTGGGTACATGTTTACGTGGATGAGTAAGCGACTGTAGATACTGACCATCATCTGTCAACAATAAAAGACCTGTCGTATCTTGATCTAAACGTCCTACACACTGAATACCACGATGAATAAGTATCTCAGGCAATAAGCTAAACACACTTTTATGATGGGTTGCTTGATGTGAACACTCATAACCTGATGGTTTGTTTAACGCAATATAAACATGTTCCCGATATAGATAGTCTTCACCAAAAACCTGAAAATGGAGCTGACCAAGATTAAAGTTCTGTTTCGGGTTATCACACACTTGGTTTTCAATGCATATAGCACCATTTTTAATCAACTGTTGGCAATACTTACGTGAACCAAAACCTTGAGATTGCAATATTTTTTCCAACAGCATAACCAAACCCTAAATCTAAACTCAATCTATTGTACTTGATTGCAGCACTTACTGGTGTTTGCCTCCCCCTCATTCTTAAATTTTATAATTTATTCACAATTTCTTCATATGTAATAGAAACCCTACAAAACCCTCGTGAAACTCTATCAATCTAGAGGTTGCGCTCCATATTTTTACTCGAAAGTCTTGTTACATTTATCTCAAGTTATCAAGAATATTGTCCAGCACATAAAGGACAAGGAGTTTCACCATGAAATCGAATATTTGGTTATATAGCATTCTATTAGCAAGCGCTTCAATGATGTCTGTTGCTCATGCAAATAATACAACACGTGTTGCTGCAACATCTGCTTTAGGTAGTGTTGTGGGCACAGCCGTCGGTAAAGAGCTCGGTGGACATACAGGCGCAATGATAGGTTCTGCAATCGGTGGCGCTGGTGGAGCTGCAGCATCTAGCAATAAACGTAATCGTACTGAAGCTGCAATTGGTGGCGGTTTAGGTGGTGTCGGTGGCTATACTGTTGGTAATAACATGGGTGGTACCAATGGTGGATACATCGGCGCAGCAGTTGGTGCTGCTGGTGGTGCAGCCTTAGGCAATAAAGTGGGACAAGATCGTGATGCCGATAATCGTCGTTATGATAATCGTCGCTCTTATGACAACCGTCGTTATGATGATCGTCGCGATTACAAATCACGTAAAAAATCTCGTCATGACAATGGCTTGCATCGTGGTTGGTACAAAAATCGTTAATCAGATAAAAATACTTTACCTCTTTAGCACCTTCGGGTGCTTTTTTTGTTGTATCGAATAGAAACATTATATCGAAAAAAACAGATATACAGGTCTTGGTACATATCGTATTATATCGATATATACAAATGAGAATCGATGATGAAATCATTGCAAGATATTAAGTTTTCTATTTTAGAATTAGCACCCGTTCGAGATGATAAAAGTATTGAGTTTTCACTGCGCCATGCACTTGAACTCGCTCAACATGCTGAAAAGCTAGGTTATGAACGATTTTGGTTAGCAGAACACCACAACATGGATGGTATCGCCAGTTCAGCAACCGCAGTGCTATTGGGTTTTATCGCAGCGAATACTCAGCATATTCGTTTAGGCTCGGGTGGCATCATGCTCCCTAATCATGCTCCCTTAGTTGTGGCGGAACAGTTTGGGACATTAGCCACGCTTTATCCAAACCGTTTTGAACTCGGTTTGGGACGTGCACCCGGAACAGATCCACTCACTATGCGTGCATTACGTCGCGGACGCCAAGAAACTGAGGATCAATTTCCTCAAGACGTAATGGAAATCTTACAGTACTTCAAAGCGCCACAAGCTAACCAAAGAATTATTGCCACACCAGGGCAAAATACGCATGTACCTGTTTGGTTATTAGGTTCAAGTCTGTTTAGTGCACAGCTCGCTGCAAAGCTCGGACTTCCCTATTCATTTGCTTCGCACTTTGCACCAAGAATGTTAGGACAAGCGATCGAAATTTATCGTGATAATTTTCAAGCATCAGAATATTTAGACAAACCTTATGTATCGATGGGTGTGCCAACTGTGGTTGCAGCAACTGATGAAGAGGCACAATATTTATCCACCAGTTCTTATCAACGTATTTTAAATCTCATTCGTGGCCATAGTCTAAAACTCAAAGCACCTATTGAATCTACTCAAGGCCTTGCAACTAGTGCTGAGCAACTGGCGATTCAGAATTTTTATGCAATGGCGCAAATTGGTTCTCAAGCTACCGTCAAAGCAGGATTAAATAAAATCGCGACACAATATGACATTGATGAGTTCATCTTCACTTGTGATATTTACAATACACACAAGCGTTTAGAGAATTTTAATCTATTGATGGATGTTAAAAACAGCTAAGTTCTTAACCGAGTGAAGTAAGTATTATTGATAATAATGATACCTACTTCACCGTTCCAAGATACTTATAAACAGTATTGGTTTTAGCGTAACGTAAATATTTGCCTTGTGGCTTATAATCTTTATCTAACAATATGATATCAACGGTATTCATATTTTCACTGCTACGGATATAATCAGGTGTACTATGCCCCACTTCATGATTTTTACAGTCAAAATCAACTTTGATATGATCTAATTGCGCACTTTTCGTTTGGAAAGCTTTCGCTGCTTGCAACTTGCCTGCTTGAGTCAGTTTAAACGCATTTATAGCGTAAGCACCTATACAACTACTTCCCTTATAGTAACTTTTTACCAAATAAATTGGCTGTTTGTTTACAAACTGAGTCTGTTTTACATCTAATATAAACCCCGTCTTAATAGGGGTTAATATCGTTTTTCCAGCTTTTTGGGCTTGTACATAGGAGGAATATTCTCCCATGGTTCCACCGCCGCCTATATCAAAGGTATAAAACTTTAAAGTCTTATCAGGTGAAAAATGGATGCGCAAATTATATTGTTCTTGGACACTTGAAAAAGCATAATTAAAACTAGCTGAATCATGCGCTAATTTATTTACGACTTCAGACTCAATCTCTTGATTCACTTCATAAAAGTTTTTTTGTCCGTATTTTTTTGCCAGATTTTTTTCAAACTGTACCAAAGACTCTGCATAAGTCTGGGAAATAAAAATAAGTGGTAATAACAGAACAATATTTTTCATTCTAATTTTCCAAGATATTTAAATCATCAAGTTTAAATTAAAGAATGTAAAACAGTCGTCTACATCCTTCAATCAAACATAAGATTTAACCAATACGACGTTTTAGGCCTGTCGACTGTAAGATACGAGTTGAAATTTCCTCAATCGACATTTCAGTGACATTTAAGTATTTAATCCCTTCTGAAATATAAATACCCTCGATTGCACGTAATTCCATCTGACATTGACTAAAGCTTGCATAACGACTATTTGCTTTTCGCTCACTCCGAATCGCAACTAGACGTTCAGCATCGATCATTAAACCAAATAGCTTATTTTTATGTGCTTTCAATACTGTTGGTAGACGGTTATCGTCCAGATCTTCTTCAGTTAAGGGATAATTTGCAACCCGAATCCCAAATTGTAGTGACAGGTAAATCGAAGTTGGGGTTTTCCCAGAACGTGAAACACCTACTAAAATCAAATCCGCTTTATCATAATGGCGTGTTCGCGCACCATCATCATTATCCAGCGCAAAATGCACCGCATCAATACGTGCCTTGTACGACTCAGAGTCTGTTACTGCATGCGTTTGACCAACCAATGTCGTAGGTGGAATACCTATTTCTTGTTCAAGTTTACTAATTAAGCCTTCAAATACATCCAAATTTACGGCTTTGGCAGTATTGATAATTTCACGGGCATTTGGATCAACCAAAGTATCAAAAACCAACGGTAAAGAACCATCACGTTTTTGACATGCATTGATTTCTACAACCACATTCATTGCCGCTTCTTCAGTGGTGATATAAGGCATAATATGAATGTCAAAATCTACGTTTGGAAATTGCGCAAGTAGTGAATGCCCAAGGGTTTCTGCGGTGATTGCGGTCCCATCTGAAATAAAAAATACGCTCCGTTTAATTTGTTTACTTTCGGGCATCAAAATTCTCCTTAAACATTTGTCTTAGTGCTCTATAATCTTTATAGTAAACTCATCTAACATGACTGTCGCTTAGTAAAATACTAATTCTAAGCACTTTCGTATAATTTCATACCAATGATGGTCATTCATACTGCAAAAAAAGTGGAGTAAATACTTTGGAAGCGCGCGTAATCGGTCTGGAAAAACTAGGGAAACACGATGTCGAACTCGTAGGTGGGAAAAACTCATCTCTAGGCGAAATGATCAGCCATTTATCCAATGCTGGTGTATCAGTACCTGGTGGTTTTGCAACGACTGCAGCTGCCTATCGTGAGTTCTTAGATCAAAGCGGTTTAAACGCTCGAATTCAGGCTGAATTGGCTCAACTGAATGTTGACGATGTAAATGCACTTGTTGAAACTGGTGCGAAAATCCGTAAATGGATTGTTGAGACTCCGCTTACTGCCACATTAGAACAAGAAATTCGTGATGCTTTTGCAGCACTTTCAAACGGTAATCCAGACATCGCTGTTGCTGTACGTTCATCCGCTACTGCTGAAGACCTCCCAGACGCTTCATTTGCAGGACAACAAGAAACTTTCTTAAACATTCGCGGTATTGATAACGTTCTTATTGCGATTAAAGAAGTTTTTGCTTCCCTGTATAATGACCGCGCAATCGCTTATCGTGTACACCAAGGTTTTGAGCATAGTGTTGTTGCCCTTTCTGCTGGCGTACAGCGTATGGTTCGCTCAGAAACTGGTGCTGCTGGTGTTATGTTTACCCTAGACACAGAATCAGGTTTCCGTGATGTCGTGTTTATTACCGCGTCATATGGTTTGGGTGAAATGGTCGTGCAAGGCGCAGTTAACCCTGACGAATTCTACTTATCTAAACCACTATTAAGCAACGGCAAACACTCTGTTTTACGCCGCAACCTCGGTTCTAAACACCAAAAAATGATTTATGGAGAAGAGGGTTCTACGGGTAAATCTGTAATGGTAGTTGATGTTGAGAAACCAGAACGTCAACAATTTGCATTAAATGATCACGAATTACACGAATTAGCCAAACAAGCGCTAATCATTGAAGAACATTATGGTTCTCCAATGGACATCGAATGGGCTAAAGACGGTGATGATGGTCAAATCTATATCGTTCAAGCACGTCCAGAAACAGTAAAAAGCCGTCAAAATGTCGGCACAATGGAACGCTACCTACTCAAACAACGCGGCACAGTAATTTGTGAAGGTCGTTCAATCGGTCAGCGTATTGGTTCTGGTAAAGTTCGTGTTGTTACCTCGATTAAAGAAATGGACAAGGTTCAAGACGGTGATGTTCTTGTCTCTGACATGACCGACCCTGATTGGGAGCCCGTCATGAAACGTGCGGCTGCGATTGTAACCAATCGTGGTGGCCGTACTTGTCACGCTGCAATTATTGCTCGTGAACTCGGTGTTCCTGCAATCGTAGGGTGTGGTAATGCAACAGAAGTCCTGACTGATGGTCAAGAAGTGACTGTTTCTTGTGCTGAAGGTGATACAGGCTTTATCTATGAAGGCGCGTTAGACTTTGAGGTTCAACGCAACTCGATTCACTCGATGCCTCAACTTCCGTTCAAAATCATGATGAACGTAGGTAACCCTGACCGAGCATTTGACTTCGCTCAAATTCCAAATGAAGGAATTGGGCTTGCTCGTCTTGAGTTCATCATCAACCGTATGATCGGCGTGCATCCAAAAGCTTTACTCAATATTGAAAGCTTACCACGTGAAACACGTGCTGCTGTTCTAACTCGTACTGCAGGTTATACCTCGCCAATCGAGTTTTATGTCGAGAAGTTAGTTGAAGGTATTTCAACACTTGCTGCTGCATTTGCTGGGAAACCTGTCATCGTTCGTATGTCTGACTTCAAGTCAAATGAATATGCAAACTTAATCGGCGGTAAGTTATACGAACCAGAAGAAGAAAACCCAATGTTGGGCTTCCGTGGTGCGAGTCGTTATGTTTCTGACAACTTCCGTGATTGTTTTGAGCTTGAATGCCGTGCTTTGAAAAAAGTACGTGATGAAATGGGTTTAACCAACGTTCAAATCATGATTCCATTCGTTCGTACTGTTTCCGAAGCTAAACGTGTCATCGAATTACTTGCGCAAAATGGTTTGAAACGTGGCGAAAATGGCTTGAAAGTCATTATGATGTGTGAATTACCAACCAATGCTTTATTGGCTGAACAATTCCTTGAGCACTTCGATGGTTTCTCGATCGGTTCAAACGACTTAACCCAATTAACACTCGGTTTAGACCGTGACTCTGGCATCGTGTCTCATTTATTTGATGAACGTGATCCAGCAGTGAAAGCCTTACTTTCTATGGCGATTCATGCTTGCCGTAAAGCAGGAAAATATGTGGGTATTTGTGGTCAAGGTCCTTCTGATCACCCTGATCTTGCAAAATGGCTCATGGAACAAGGTATTGAATCTGTTTCACTTAATCCTGATTCAGTTCTTGATACTTGGTTCTTCTTGGCTGAAGAAAAAATCAAGCAAGCTTAACCACTATTGTAAAAGACCCCACTGGTGGGGTCTTTTTTCATCATTTGTGATAGAGATTTAGAACATATGCAAATTTACTTGGCTCGTAATAATCAGCAAGCTGGTCCATATACCTTAGAACAAATTAACCAAATGCTTGCTAGTCAACAAGTTCTTCTTACTGATCTTGCATGGCATGAAGGGATGGCAGAATGGAAAACGCTCGGTGAATTAACCCAAGGAAAACTTGTGTATGAACCAATTGGTCATACATCGACTCCATTTCCAGCGCCGATTCAAACCGAAACAGTATCTCCTACTCAATCCTATCAGTCTAAGATCGCGGTTCAAGAAAGCAATGTTGAACTGGCATCGATTGGTTCTCGTGCCTTAGCCAAAGTGGTTGATCTCATGTTGTGGTTACCTGCCTTGGCGATTCCATCATTTTATTTCAATGATGAACAACAGCAACAGCTGGTTGAGTTGCAGACACAAATGCAGGCAACTGAATTCGCGTCTTCCAAAGCCGCTGAACTGCAACAACAATTATTTCAACTTATTCCAGTTGAAGCATGGCAGAGCATCATGATCTATCTCGTGGTCATGCTTATGATTCAAGCTTATTTTATTGCCAAATCAGGTCAGAGTATCGGCAAAAAACTCACTCGAATTAAAATTGTTGATGTTGAAAACAATAATCAAGTGAGTTTAATTCGCTCTTTTTGGCTGCGTAGCGTTTTATTTATTATTTTAAACTTCCTGTTAATTCCTATTATCACCATTATTGATTATGCATTTGCACTTGGCAAAAACCGCCAAACTCTACATGATAAATTCGCTAAAACCAAAGTGATTAAGCAATAATTACAAATCAATAAAGAAAAGAGGATTAAATCCTCTTTTCTTTATATTAAGCTGATATTTATAGAAAAAGCATACCGCCAAATAACAATCCCTACAAAATAAATCGGGTTTTAAAACAAGCATTTCACACCACTTTATCAGTAGCTTAGTTTTTCAATATGAGGCATAATGCCCAACAACGTAGCGGTGTCGCATGTTTGTTAAGCATTTATTAAAAGAAATTCTTAGCAAACATGCGACACTTTATTCGCTATCCCATAATTTAATTAGGGAATGGGACTCTTCACCGAGGTTGTAAAATGAGACAAACGATTTTAGCTGTATTGTCTTTATCAACGCTTGCTGCACTCTTAACTGGGTGTGGTGGTGATATGGTACTTCTAAACAGTAAAGGTCCAGTTGGTCAGGGTCAAGGTAGCCTGATGATGACTGCGATCTATCTAATGCTATTGGTGGTCATCCCATCAATCATTATGGCATTATGGTTTGGTTGGAAATATCGCGCGTCAAATAAAGATGCAGACTATAAACCTACTTGGGCACACTCTACGACAATTGAGATCGTTGTTTGGGGTGTTCCAGTCATTATTATTGGTATTTTAGCTTGGTTAACTTGGTGGGGTTCCCACAAGTATGACCCTTACCGTCCATTAGAATCAGATAAAGCACCATTAACGATTCAAGCAATTGCTGAACAGTTCAAATGGGTATTTATCTATCCTGAGCAAAATATTGGTACGGTAAATGAAATACGCTTCCCAGTAAAAACGCCACTCAGCTTTAAAATCACCTCTAACTTCACAATGAACTCATTCTTCATTCCACAGTTAGGCGGTCAAATTTATGCGATGGCAGGTATGCAAACTCATCTTCACTTATTAGCAGATGAGCCAGGTATCTTCCGTGGTATTTCTGCGAACTATTCTGGTTATGGCTTTTCACAAATGCGTTTCATGGCGCATGGTGTTACTGACGCAGAATTTGCACAGTGGGTTGAAGCGGTAAAAGCTGGTAATGGTACAAGTATCAATCCAGAAGCAATTCAAAAAGGTACACTTGACCAAGCTGAATTAGCAACTTTACGTGATGGTAACCGTTCTAAACATCAGATCGAAGTTCTAATCGCCAAAGCAAAAACACCAGAAGAGAAACAAGCGGCTGAGGAAATGAAATCATATCCTACTGCCCCACATCCAGTGACTTATTACTCTTCGGTTGAGCCTAAATTGTTCGAATCTGTAATCAATCAATACATGAGCAACTATCATGGTGCAGATCACTCAGCTTCTTCTGCTGACCACACCACTGATGTTGAACATGCGACAGCTTCTACAGAGGAATAAGACATGTTTGGAAAGTTAGGGTTGGATGCAATTCCACACGATCCAATCGTGTTGGTGACTATTGCATTAATGGTTTTAGGTGGTATCGCACTTCTTGCAGGTATTACTTATTTCAAAAAATGGGGCTACTTGTGGAACGAATGGTTCACATCTGTAGACCATAAAAAAATTGGTATCATGTATATCATTGTATCAGTGGTCATGCTTCTGCGTGGTTTTGCTGATGCAATCATGATGCGTTTACAACTTTTCCTCGCCAAAGGTGGCGGTGAAGGTTATTTACACCCAGAACACTACGATCAGATTTTCACTGCGCATGGCGTAATCATGATCTTCTTCGTAGCAATGGGCCTTGTTGTAGGTATGATGAACATCGCCGTTCCACTGCAAATTGGTGCACGTGACGTGGCTTTCCCATTACTAAACTCTTTAAGCTTCTGGTTATTCGCCGGTGCTGCTGGTTTAATGATGGCATCTCTTGCACTTGGTGAGTTCGCAGCAACAGGTTGGATGGCTTATCCTCCTCTATCGGGTATTGAGTATTCACCTGGTGTTGGTGTTGATTATTATATTTGGGCACTTCAGGTTTCTGGTCTCGGTACGCTTTTAACAGGTGTTAACTTCTTTGTTACTATCATTAAGATGCGTGCACCAGGCATGAAATTAATGGACATGCCGATCTTCACTTGGACTTCCCTTTGTACGGCTGTATTAATCATTGCTTCGTTCCCTGTATTAACAGGTACACTTGCAATGCTTACGCTTGACCGCTACTTCGGTTTCCACTTCTTCACAAATGAGCTTGGCGGTAGTCCAATGCTTTATGTGAACTTGATTTGGACTTGGGGTCACCCTGAAGTATATATCTTAGTATTACCAGCATTTGGTCTATACTCAGAAATCGTAGCAACCTTCTCTCGTAAAGCGTTGTTCGGTTATAAGTCAATGGTGTATGCAACGATCGCGATTACTGTATTGGCGTTTGTTGTATGGCTTCACCACTTCTTTACCATGGGTGCTGGTGCGAACGTGAATGCGTTCTTCGGTATCATGACCATGGTTATTGCGATTCCTACAGGTGTGAAGATCTTCTCTTGGTTATTCACCATGTATAAAGGTCGTATCACCTTCACGACACCAATGTTATGGACGCTTGGCTTCCTCGTAACTTTTGGTATCGGTGGTTTGACTGGCGTACTTATGGCTGTTCCACCTGCGGACTTCCTTGTACACAACTCATTATTCTTGATTGCTCACTTCCATAACGTGATTATCGGTGGTGTGGTGTTTGGTATGTTTGCCGGCATCATTTTCTACTGGCCGAAAATGTTTGGTTGGAAACTCAATGAAGCATGGGGTAAAGCATCATTCTGGTTCTGGTTCATCGGTTTCTATTTTGCATTCATGCCACTTTATATCCTTGGTTTCATGGGTATGACACGTCGTTTGAATACATATGACAACCCTGAATGGGATCCATACTTAGCGATTGCATTGTTTGGTGCTGTTTTGATTGCAATCGGTATTGCATGTTTCTTAATGCAAATCATCGTTGGCTTCTTACAACGCAAAGACAATATGGACTACACTGGCGACCCATGGGATAGCCGTACATTAGAATGGGCAACTTCGTCTCCAGCTCCATTTTATAACTTTGCACATGTTCCTGCTGCTGATGGTATCGATCGCTTCTGGACAGACAAAGAAAATGGTGTAGCTTACGCTCGCAATACTAAATATGAAGATATCCACATGCCGACAAATCGTGCTGCTGGTTTCGTCATTGCGATGTTCATTACCATTCTTGGTTTTGCTCTCATCTGGCATATTTGGTGGCTTGCTGTCGTTTCATTCGTCGCTGCTATTATCAGCTTCATCGTAAGCTCATTCACCAAGAATGTGGATTACTATGTTCCTGCTGCTGAAGTAGAACGTATTGAGAATGAACGCTATGCGTTACTTGAAAAACACTTGAAGAAGGACTAAGGATATGGCTGAAGTACTTCATCACGATAACCACGGACATGACGGTCATCACGAACATGATGATACCGACTTAACGGTCTTTGGTTTCTGGACATATTTGATGAGTGACTTGATCCTTTTCGGATCACTCTTCATCGCATTTGCTGTATTAAGCAGTCATATTCCACCAGGTACACCTAGTGCATACGACTTATTCCATGATTCTTTGGGATTCGTATTAGCTGAAACCTTTGCACTCCTTATTTCTTCTGTGACATTTGGTTTTGCAGTACTTGCATCTTATAAAAAGAATGTTAACCAAGTTCTTTTATGGTTAATCATTACTTTTATTTTTGGTGCAACGTTCATTGGGATGGAAATCTACGAATTCCATCACCTTGTTCATGAAGGTTATGGCCCAACTAAGAGTGCATTCTTATCAGCGTTCTTTACTTTAGTTGGTACACACGGTATCCACGTAACTTCTGGTTTAGTGTGGATGATCGTACTCATGTATCAAATCAAGAAGAACGGTTTGACACTACCGAATACACGTCGTCTTGCTTGCTTAAGCTTGTTCTGGCACTTCCTTGACATCGTTTGGATCTGTGTATTCAGCGTCGTTTACTTACTGGGAGTTCTCTAATGAGTAGTCATGATCATAATGCTGCTGGCGCATCACACGGTAATGTAAAACAATACACGATTGGTTTTATCCTTTCTGTCCTGCTCACCATCATCCCTTTTGGGATGGTGATGGCTGGTGGTTTCAGTCGTGGTGTTTTAGTAACAGTGATTGCAATCACTGCCGTGGCTCAGGTACTTGTACAACTTGTGTATTTCTTACACATGAATACATCATCTGATCAACGTTGGAATCTTATTGCATTTATCTACACAATTTTATGTATTGCTGTACTTTTAGTCGGCTCTGTGTGGATTATGAATTATCTACATTACAACATGATGATCTAAACTGATTGACATGTTGAAAAAATACCTATTCCTGACTAAGCCAGGAATTCTCTTCGGTAATTTCATTACCACCTTGGGCGGCTTTTTTCTAGCCGCCCAAGGCGCTATAGACCTCTTGTTATTATTATTGACCTTAATTGGAACAACATTCGTCGTTGCATCAGGTTGTGTAGTTAATAATGTAATTGATCAAGACATCGACCAAAAAATGCAACGCACCATGAACCGTGCACTTGTTAAAAAAACCATCTCCTCCCCCATAGCATTACTTTATGCCTTGGTACTTGGTGTGATTGGCTTTAGCATTCTCTGGTTCTATGTCAATGCTTATGCATTTTTATTCGCAGTTCTTGGTTTTGTGGTCTATGTCGGTTTTTATAGTTTGTGGACGAAACGCACCACAATCCATCAAACCGTCATTGGTAGTATTTCTGGAGCGAGTCCTCCTGTTATTGGTTATACGGCTGTTAGTCATCAATTCGATATGGCTGCTCTTTTGATTTTTGTCGCATACGCCTTATGGCAAATGCCACACTCATGGGCAATCGCAATCTATCGCTTTGACGATTACAAAAACGCAGGAGTTCCTATTTTACCTGTAGCCCGTTCTATTCTCCGAACAAAAATAGAATCACTTATTTATGTGGTTTTATTTACACTGGCGATGAATGCGCTGTATGTCTATGGATACACCGATGTTATTTTTCTGGTGATCTGTAATGCACTTTGCGCGTACTGGTTCTACATTGGTATTTTAGGGTTTAAAGCTGAGAACGATCAGCTTTGGGCAAAACGATTTTTCTTATTTTCAGTGATTTTAATTACTGTGATTAGTTTGAGCTTTAGTTTTACATTCAATAGCCCTGCACCTTTCCTCCCAATTTTTTAAAAAGATAGAGGTCAACTCTATCTTTTTATTCCCATATCGAAGCTTTACGGCCTTACTTCACGCCAAACGGCGAATATCGCTTGCGATTTCAACTAAACCTGTCTAAAATCGCAGCTTCGCAATTTGCGACATAACTTTTTAAGTTATGACTCCTTGCTTCTAACATTGTTGTTAGGGGCTGTTTAAACCGTAAGGAGCTGACAATGCGTCATTACGAAATCGTACTTTTAGTACACCCAGATCAAAGCGATCAAGTTGTAGGTATGGTAGAACGCTATATCTCTCAGATCAAAGAAGCTGAAGGTCAAATTCACCGTTTAGAAGATTGGGGCCGCCGTCAATTGGCTTACCCGATTAACAAGATTCATAAAGCGCACTACATTCTTATGAATGTTGAATGTGGTCAAACGACTCTTGATGAATTAGAAGAATTGTTCCGTTATAACGATGCAATTATTCGTAACATCATTATTCGTCGTGAACACGCAATTACTGAAGAATCTTTACTTGCGAAAAGTGCTGAAGAAAAACGTGCGCGTAAAGCTCAACGTGAAGAAGCACAACACGTCACTCAAGAAGCTGAATAAGGAGAACCTCAATGGCACGTTTTTACCGTCGTCGCAAGTTCTGCCGCTTTACAGCTGAGAAAGTTGCGTACATCGACTATAAAGATATCGACACTTTAAAACAGTACATTACTGAAAACGGCAAGATTGTTCCTAGCCGTATTACAGGTACTAAAGCTCGTTATCAACGTCAATTAGCATTAGCTATTAAACAAGCTCGCTATTTGTCTTTGATTCCGTACACTGACAACCATAAGTAAGTGAGGTGAGCTGTGGACGTTATCTTATTACAACGCATTAAAAATCTTGGTAAATTAGGCGACAAAGTATCAGTGAAAGCTGGTTACGGTCGTAACTTTTTGATTCCTCAAGGTAAAGCAGTTGCTGCTACTGAAGCAAATACTTCTGCTTTTGAAGCACGTCGTGCTGAACTTGAGAAACAAGAAGCTGACATTTTAGCTTCTGCAAATGCACGTGCTGAACAATTGAACGAAGTTAATATCGTTATCACTGCTAAAGCTGGTGATGAAGGTAAACTTTTCGGTTCTATCGGTACTCGTGACATCGCTGATGCTTTAACTAATGCTGGTCTAGTTGTAGATCGTGCAGAAGTTCGTTTACCAAACGGTGCGCTTCGTCACACTGGTGAATTCAACATCGCAATTCAATTGCACCATGATGTTGTTGCTGAAGTACTCGTTACGATCGTATCTGAGTAATTTTTGCAAAGAAAAAGAGCATGTTTTACATGCTCTTTTTTTATGCCTGATCCTAATGTTTTTCAAATAAATCCACACATTGAAAATGCACTTAACCCATCTCAAATAAATATTTCACATAATTCTTCGCACTCTGCTCAATCTCATTTATGGTGGGCTGAATCTCCCCTTCTTCTGGATTGGTATCCATCCCATAAAAAGTATACATCGGTTGGTAATCAGCTTTCACATAATGTGCTGTAAGCTCAAAAGGGGAACACAATTCTTTCAGGCTGAATTGGTATCGCCCATTTGTTGAATAGTCTTTCTCTTTAATACCCGCCGACACAGCCAGCGTTATTTTCTTATTTTTTAAGTGATTCCCTGTTGAACCATAAGCCCAACCATAGGTAAGCACATCATCCAACCATTGTTTTAACAATGGAGGACAGTTAAACCAATAAATCGGGAATTGAAATACCAAATCTTGATGTGCATCAACCAAGGCCTGTTCTTTCGTTACATCAATACGGCCATCAGGATAACTCGTATAAAGCTCATGTACAGTGAACTTATCTGGATATTGTTGTAACTCTTCAATCCAGCGTTTATTAATGACGGAATTTTTAATATCAGGATGAGCAACAATCACTAAGGTTTTTTTCATTCTAACCGACTCCAAAATCATAAATATTTTCTTTAATAAGCGAGAAATACATTATAGGAATATGCTAAACATAATTGAAGTACGGTAATTATGGTTATATACTATACCAAAAGTTAGTGTAAGAAGAAAAATGATGGAAGTTTGTGCCCCACCACTCATAGATTTAGAACAAACAGATTTTGGATATACACTTTCGTTGATCAATGGAAAGTACAAAATGATTATCATGTATTGGCTTTATCAGCATAAACCAATCATGCGATTCAATGAATTAAAGCGCTCGATTGGCAATATTTCATTCAAGACTTTAAGTCTTACCTTGAAAGAAATGGAAAGAGATCAACTTATTATTCGTAATGAATATCCTCAAATCCCGCCCAAAGTTGAATACAGTCTGTCAGAACGTGGACTCTCATTGATTCCACTTTTAGACATGATGTGCCAATGGGGAGCTTCAAATCGAATCTAGAACTTAAACTACACTTTTTCACCAATTAAACAATTTTTCTAAATTAAGTTCACTTGATGTGATTCATTTGGATTAAGATAGTCACTCGGTTATGTTTCATCTTTTTATTAGGTCTTGTTATGTCACAGGCGAATGCCAATTTTACAAAAAATCCTCCAAAGACAGAGAGTAAAATGAGTGACTCAGGTCAACTAAAGGAATTCCGTACTCCTCCCCACAATCTTGCTATTGAGCAAGCTGTACTTGCTGCATTGATGACGGTTGCTGAATCATTTGAACAAGTCAGTGACATGCTCAAAGAAAATGATTTTTACGCGACACGGCATAAATATATCTATCGCGCAATTGAGAAACTTGCCCAAGAAAACTCACCTTATGATGCAGTTTTAGTCAATGATTGGTTACTTAAACAAAATCTACTCGATGCAATTGGTGGCGAAGAATATTTAATGCAATTGATGGCTGATTCGCCTTCAAGTTTTTATAATCTTGAAACTTATGCCAATAAAATCAAAGAATTTTCTACCTTACGTACAATGATCAAAGTAAGTACGGATATTCTACAAAATGCTTATGATACGAAAGGTCGTCCAGTTAGCGAAATCCTCGATCTTGCTGAAACCCAAATTTTCTCACTGGCTGAACAGCACAATAATAATAAAAAAGATTCAGGGCCTAAATCGATCAGCTCAGTCACTGCTGATGTAATTACAAAACTTGATGAACTTTCTAAATTAGAAGGGAGTATCACAGGTTTAACCACTGGCTTCCTTGAACTCGATAATAAAACCTCGGGAATGCAAGCTGGAGATTTAATTATTGTTGCAGCGCGTCCATCAATGGGTAAAACCACCTTTGCGATGAACTTGGTCGAAAGTGTTCTGCAATACAATCGATTGCCTGCACTGGTTTTTTCTATGGAAATGCCAGCAGACTCGATCGCTATGCGTTTGATTTCCGCGATGGGGAAAGTCCATCAAGGACACTTGCGATCAGGTAATCTTGATGCGGACGAGTGGACCAAAGTCACAGGTACAATTTTGCAACTACAACAAATGCAATTGTATATTGATGACTCCTCTGCCTTACCCCCAACTGAATTGAGAGCACGTGCACGTCGTATTGCCAAAATGCATGATGGCAAAATTGGCTGCATCATGGTTGATTATTTACAGTTGATGAAAGTTCCAGGCATGGGAGATAACCGTGTCGGTGAGATTTCTGAAATTTCTCGAAGCTTGAAAGCATTAGCAAAAGAAATGCAATGCCCTGTGATTGCACTATCACAGCTTAACCGTAGTTTGGAGAACCGGCCAAACAAACGCCCTGTTATGTCTGACTTACGTGAATCAGGCGCCATCGAGCAGGATGCTGACTTAATCATGTTTATTTATCGTGATGAAGTCTATAACAAAGAGTCTAAAGAAGCTGGAACTGCTGAGATTATTATCGGAAAACAGCGTAATGGCCCGATTGGTTCTGTCCGTTTAGCGTTTGAAGGTCAATACACGCGTTTTAGTAATCTTTCACCAGAATTCTATGCGCAATATGATAACGATGAATAATACTTGATTTAATACCTGCTTTATATACTTTTCCAAGTCGTCCCAAAGGAGAAATCAGGGTGCGCCAAGCAACAGTTTATATTGACAGTTCTGCGCTGCAATATAATTTAAACCGTGTCAAACAACTTGCTCCACATTCAAAAATTGTAAGCATGGTTAAAGCCAATGCTTACGGACATGGAATCAAAGATTGCTTAGCCGCCTTAGAGAGCACAGATGCCTTTGGTGTCGCCTGCTTAGAAGAAGCCATTGAGATCAGGCAACTTGGATATACACAGCCGATTACATTAATTGAAGGCGTTTTTTCAGCAGATGAAATGGTAGATGTAATTCAATATCAACTTGAATGCATCGTTCACCGTATCCAACAAGTCGAATGGTTGATTGCACATAAAAATACTTATAACGCACTTGGCTTAAAAGTTTGGATAAAATTAAATAGCGGCATGAATCGTTTAGGTTTTAAAAGCTCTGAAATTATTGATGTGATCAATCGTTTAAAGGTGGAAGGTTTCACTTGTGTATTGGCCATGCACTTCGCCAACGCAGATGCAGACCACGCTTTAAACGAACAACAAATAGCTCAGTTCTTACAAGTAAAACAGGCTTGTGAGCCGATCATGGCTTCTTGTTGTAATTCCGCCGCGATTTTTAAATACCCTAAATTACATTTCGATTTTGTCCGTCCGGGAATCATGCTTTATGGTGCTACCCCCTTTGCAGATCAAGATGTTCATAAACTTGATTTAAAACCTGTCATGACCTTTAGTGCGGAAATCATTGCATTAAATCATATTCAACAAGGTGAGCATGTCGGTTATGGTTCAAGTTTCACTGCAGCAAAAAATATGAATATCGCCATCGTCTCAGTTGGGTATGGCGATGGTTACCCACGTGTTTATCAAAAGCCAAACTTCGTTGCGATACGCGATCAACTTGTACCTGTCATTGGTCGTGTCAGTATGGATATGATTGCCATTGATGTTACAGATATTGAAGCTGAGATAGGAACTCAGGTTGAGCTTTGGGGGAAAACACGTTTAGTCGATGATGTTGCAGATGCCAACGCTACCATTGGATATGAACTGCTGTGTCGTTTAACACAAAGACCATCACGACGAACATACAAGTAACTAAACAATACTTGTGCGCTTTTTTTGTTTTATCTTTAATACAGTTTTGACGATTTAACTGAAAAAATGTTGAAACTCATCTACGATAATCCACTCTATAAAATGCCGATACAGCAATTTGTTCTTTTTCTGGCACGAATTTCACTCGGCATTTTCTTCTTCACAACAGGTTTCAATAAACTTTTTGTTGAGAAAAATAAATTAATTATGCTAGAAACCATTATTGATGCTGGCATACCATTTCCTGAGATGATGAGTAGCTTTGTTTCAGCCACGGAAATGCTAGCTGGCTTCTTGCTGATTATTGGATTATTTACACAAATCAGCAGTATTTTATTATTTATCATTTGTCTTACTGCACTTTACACGGTTGGAATTCACACGATTCCGCCCAATCTAGATTCCATCAGCTGGCTCAGTTGGTTTTTTTATGTTCACGACCTTCTGTATATGCTGATCTTGGCGATACTAATCACATCTAAACCTCAATGTATGGCATTAGATCATTTTATAAGCAAAAAACTTAGATCTTAATATGAAAATGCTTTACAAAAGAGATGCTTGATAAGGTGATTGGTTCATTTTTAGATTTTTATACACCATAATCTTTTGTTGGTTCAGGCAACTCTTGTAGACCACGGCGCAAGGTTTCTGACCACTGTTTACTGATCTGAGTGAAATAAGGATCTTCTTCATTGATACGCTTGGCAGCAGGGCTTTTAAAACTATCTCTATGATAAACCAAAGCATCTAAAGGCAAACCCACCGAAACGTTAGAACGCAACGTCGAATCAAAAGAAATTAATGAGCAACGTAAGCCTTCACTTAAAGGCATCGTATAGTGTAATGCACGATCTAAGATGGGCTTGCCATATTTACTCTCACCAATTTGGAAATATGGTGTATCCGTTGTCGCACGAATAAAATTACCCTCTGGATAGACATTATAGAGTTGCATGTCCTCACCTAAGATTTGACCACTCACCAAAATGCTGCATGAATAATTCATTTGTTCATGTGTATTGGTCGTAATGTCTTCTAAAACACGCCGTAAAGTTTTGCCGACCAATTCAGCAACCTCGAACATGGTATTTACCGTATAGAGATTTGGCTCTTGATGTAAAGTTAAAGCGTTTTGAAGATGGCCAAGCACAGCTTGAGTCGTTGCCAAGTTGCCTGCTGTTTGCAATGCGATAAAACGCTCTCCGTCCACGCCAAAGGTATGCAATTTACGAAATACAGAAATATGATCAACCCCAGCATTGGTTCGAGTATCACTAATCAGCACCAAACCTTGCTCTAATCTTAATGCACAACAATAGGTCATCTTTCTCTCTTTACATTCAACAAGCCAGTACCTGAACCGTAGACATCATACTTTCAATGCCACCTTGCTCACGAACGCCACGAATCGGTGCAACATCAAGGTAATCACGTCCAACTGCAACATAGATATGACTCTGAGGCGTAAATATTTGATTACTTACATCGAAACAATACCATTGATTATCCAAAAAAACCTCAGCCCATGCATGACTGGCAAGGTGGGGTTGATTTCGATCGTACAAATATCCCGAAACATAACGTGCAGGTAATTGTAACACCCGACACATCGCAATTAATACATGTGCATGGTCTTGGCAGACACCTTGACCCGCATAAAATGCATCAATCGCTGAGGTTGTGACAGAGGTACTTGCTGGTTGATAAGCGATTTGTTGTAAAATTTTCTCTGATAAAAGAATCAAATGTTGACGATCTTTAACTTTAACCACCGAATGTGCAAAGTCTGACATGGCTAAATCACAACAGGTGATTGCAGTACGTTGCTGAAAAAGCATTGGGGTAAGATCACTTTCAAAATAACCAAATTCAGTATCTAATAAATCAACAATCCCCTGTGCCATGATGGTTAAATAGCGATAATCATGTCGTTGAGTTGCAGTAATCCATAAGTTATTAAACGCATCTCGCTTACACGTGTATTGCCCCGGCACACTCACATGCCAAGTCTCAACAATTTGATGCTGAGAACTTTGCGGCATCATTTTTATAGACTGCACACTATTCCGTGCAGTCTCAGTATAGCGATAATGGGTTTGGTGATTCACCATTAGCTTCATGAGCTTACCTCGAATTGATTTTCCAGCTTATAAGTAAATGCATAAAACTGATTTAAATAAGGCTGATCTTTCAATATTTCCCAACTCGGTTTTAAATCGTCCCAACCTAAATGGAATAACCGCTCAATGACGGGTTCAATCACAGCAAGCGCATTGTTAATATTATGTTGAAAACGGAAGTATGTATCGAGTCTCTCTACATTTTGGCCAATCTGTAGAAATAAACAGATCTCCTCTTGCTCGTCGTCTAAAATTGCACAACATTGCTTCACTATATCACCAATCGTCAAAGCATCTGATGGGGCATTTTTAATGAGATGATTGAGTTCCGCATAAGCTTGAGCCGATAACAATCCTCTTAATTCTTGAATATTATTTCGCGCAATCTCAAACTGACTCAACAATGAATAAGGTTGCTTTCGATCCAACATGAACTGATTTAAGTTTTCAGCATCCTCGATCGGCAAATAAAGTGCTTGAGCAAACGCTGCGGCTTGCTGATCAGTTGTTAATGGTAACTGTTGAGCGACATGGCCAATCCTAAATAAATAACGTCCTAACCAATAAATATGTTCGGCATTTGAGCGAAGTAAAACCATACATGTCCTCCCTTATATATTGTAAAAATTCCCTAAAACACGTTTCGATTAAATACAGTTTCGTGTTTTAGGTTAAAGCTCCGTTAGGAAGACCTTTAAGAAGGTAAAGTTTCAACCACCCATGTATCTTTGATACCTCCTCCCTGAGAAGAGTTGACCACCAGCGAGCCTGCTTGCATCGCCACACGTGTTAAACCACCAGGGACAATTTCAGTCCGATATGGTGAACTCAGCACAAATGGGCGTAAATCTATATGTCGTTCTGCCACCCCTTCAGAAGTCAATGTCGGCGCAACAGATAAAGCTAAAGTTGTTTGGGCAATATATAAATGTGGTGTTTCAATAAGTTTTTGCCTGAATGCCTCGATTTGTTGTTCATTCGCTTGCGGTCCAATTAACATACCGTAGCCACCTGAGCCCTGCGCCTCTTTTACCACCAATTTTTCCAAATTTCTTAGCACATAATCAAGTTGTTCAGGATCACGGCATTGATAGGTCGGAACATTATTTAAAATGGGTGTTTCGCCTAAATAAAATTGAATCATTTGATCCACATAAGGATAAATAGATTTGTCATCTGCTACTCCTGTTCCTGGGGCATTGGCAATCACAACATTATTTTCCAGATATGCCGCCATAAGGCCAGCAACACCTAAACAGCTATCGGGTCTAAAGATTAACGGGTCTAAAAAGTCATCATCCACGCGACGATAAATCACATCAACTTGTTGGCGACCACGAATCGTTTTAATAAAAACCTTTTCATCCTCTACAAATAAATCTCGACTCGTCACCAAAGGCACATCCATTTCACGTGCTAAAAATGCATGTTCATAATAAGCACAATTAAAGCGCCCGGGTGTTAAAACCACGATTAATGGATGGTCCACATATGCATTTTCTTCTAAGATTTCTCGTAACAGGCTTGGAAATTGCTCTATACCCTGTAAATTATTACTGATACACAAATCAGGCATCAATTTTTGACTAATCTTACGGCTCTCAATCATATAGGACACACCAGATGGTGTTCTTAAATTGTCCTCAAGCACAAAGAAATCGCCCTGACTATCTCGAACAATATCGATCCCACTAATTTGTGAGTAAATTTTGCCTTGTAAGTGATGCTTTAACATATGCGGTTGAAAGGCTTCATGGGTAATCACTTGATGCGCTGAAATTACCCCCTCCTTAAGAATATTTTGTCCATGATAAATATCGTCTAGAAAATAGTTCAAGGCTTTGACGCGCTGTGTACAACCTGCTGCAATCTTTTCCCATTGTTTTTTTTCTATGACACGCGGGATCAAATCATAAGGAATGGTTCGCTCTACTCCCTCTTGATCGGCATAAACATTAAAGGTAATACCTTGATATAAAAAATGTTGTTTTGCCTCAGCACCAAGAGCTTTCAACTCATCAAGACTATGCAGGCTCAACCATTGCTCAATTTTTTTTGATGCTTCACCATTAAAACTTTGATCATCTAGCATTTCATTAAAGAACTGTGATTTAAGTTGCTCAAATAAATTTTTCGTGACATTCGGCTTTGAGATAAATGCAGATGAATGTACTGAGACTGTCGCTGTCTGATCAGGAGCGTAATATTCTGTGCTGATATCTAGGTTGTGTTCTTGTTCTGACATATAAACCTCGTCTCACCATTTATTTATTCATAAATCAAATAAGCAATTTCAGTGCCACACATATACATGACTTCTTTTTTTTGTTCAGATCTAAAATACTTAAGCAAGTTTGAGTACATTTCAGTCGTAAATACGTAATCTAAATATGATGGGCTTGCTAAATAGATATAGTTTTTTTATTGTGTCTGCTTTAGATCATTAAATTACGTACCCAGCTTATGTCATCCATACAAGAAAAAGAAACCTCAAACAGCCTTTATCGCCAATGGCAGATCTTATCGCGTCTTTCTACAGGAAAATGGATGGGCACACGAGAACTACAAGAAATACTTGAACGTGAAGGGATTGAAATTAGTCTTCGAACGATTCAACGTGATTTAAATCAAATTGCACAACGCTTTCCTATTGAAAGCAATAAGACCGTACCACAAGGTTGGCGCTGGCGTTCGGATGCACCTATACAAAGCTTGCCACATATGACCAGTTCACAAGCAGTGACCTTTATGATGGTTGAAGAACATTTACGTCACTTGCTTCCACCAAGCTTACTTGAAGAAATGACACCTTGGTTTGATCTAGCCAAACGAAGTCTCTCTACACAAAATAACGTTAGACAATGGATCAACCGCGTTCGTATTGTCCCTGCCAATCAACCATTAATTCCGCCTATGGTGGACAAAAATGCGCAACAAGCAATTTATGAGGGACTATTACAAGACAAGCAAATTGAGTGCATGTACCGAGCAAGAATCAATCAAGGTGAAGATAAGAGCTATATTTTGAATCCTCTAGCTTTGGTTCAAAAGGGTGCTGTGATTTATTTAATCTGTACGCGAAATGACAAAACTGATGTACAAACTTTTGCATTGCACCGTTTTAAAGCAGCTACAGTATTAGATAGCCGTGCATTACATCCTGTAAATTTCGATATTGATAGCTATATTGATTCCGGAGCACTGGGTTTCCGAGTTGATTATAGTAAAGCGACAGAGCTCGTTGAACTAAAACTTACCATGACTGAAAGTACCGCTCAAAGTTTCTATGAAAGTCAGCTCAGCAAAGATCAGGTCATTCAGCCTCTAGAGGAAAATATCGTTGTTGTTTCTGCTACTGTCCCTTTTACCTCGCAACTGGTATGGTGGTTAAGAAGTTTTGGTAAAAAGTTATTAAATATTGAACCAGCCGTTGTTTATAATGCGGTGAAGGAAATCAATGAAGATTAATAAATAAGTGGTCATATGCACATAACATTCTATATAATTGCATTGAAAAAATTATCATTAATCAAACACAGATAATTTATTAAAATATTTCTATTGGAAGAATTCAAATGCATAGCCCCAATAAATGTATAACTTTTCTTGGTCTCATAACTACGATTTCATTTTTATCTGCCTGTGGTGGTAGCTCTACAAGTTCGAATAGTAGTTACACCTCTCCTAAAGTAATGAGTGAAGTTAAAACTGATTTAAAATTCTTAAATACATCTCTACCCTCTGCTCAATCGACAAATGTAGATACTCCTGTATATCGCTATACTCAAATTTTTAATAAAGAAAACGATCAATTCAAAACAAGCTATCGATTAGAGTTTGATTTTGACATGGATGCAAATACGCTTTATCGCTTAGAAGCGGATTATGATACATTAATTAATGCCACACCAAACTCAGTCAAATTAATGGAATTTGAAAAAAGTGGACAAAGCATAACTTTTAAAAAAGAATTTCAATGCTCACAAAATAACAATCCATGCGCTAACATTGTAAATTCAGTCAATATGAAAACGGGCCAAGCAAAGCTTGATTTTAACAATCTATTGTTAACTAAATCATCTTGGGCAGATGGCCAGATCAATACGATTACCCTTGCGGGCTCTGTTGAAGGGTTTCTTACAGAAGCACCTAGTACAGTTCAATTACCAGCGAGTCAAGTTCACCAGCTCCAATGGTCAATTACTCCATCGGATCAAGATGGTTTAAACCTAATAAGTAACTACCACCAACTTGACTTCACAAACCATAATAAAGTCGAATTGTTTTTGGGAGATGGAACTACTATTGAAGACTCAGGAATTATTTCAATTCAAAATAATAAAGTTGAAAGTTTATATTATCAGCCTGCCTTATCTCCAAGTTTATTAGCAATCTATTGCAATCCAACAGATACTCCATGTCAAAACACATCCTACAACCCAAGCAATTATGAAGTTACTTTTAGCAATACTAAAGTCAATAGTGCTCTGGCAGGTATAGGGTATCTCAATGGCTCAACAGGATTATAAATAAAAAAGAGAACCACTTGGTTCTCTTAAACTTTTTATAATTTTTTATTTAGAAATAAGCTCAATTTTGTTCTATTAAAATAATCAAACCAATTCTTTCCCCCCATGCGATTAGAATTGGTTTGTGCCATTTCATCACTGGAATATAATTCAGCATCGGCATGCTAATTCATATCCATTGTAGCGAATCGTTTTCATCGTCATCATTAAAATCCTCTTTGTTTTGAATGTAAAAATAATATAACGAGGATTTTTCTACTTGTGAAATAACAAAGATAGGATTCAAAAGCTGATTTTTTGCTATTAAACTTTTTACATACATCCCTTTTTTTCTCCCGTTGGGAGACATATAAGGCGGCTAAACCATGATAAAAGTATTGCTGCTGGTTTTATAAATAGATGTTAAATACACAAAAACTATTCTTGCAATAATTTTTCAAAACCATGCAAATGAGTAAAACGTCCCGCATGAACTTGATATTGATCTATTTTAGCTACAAGTCTTTGAAAATGCTCTGACTGAATATGCTGATCTAAAGCAGCTCGATCAACCCATTCTTCAATAAAAACAAAGTGCCCTTTCTGCTTTATATCATGATAAAGATCATAGGCTAAACACCCAGCTTCAGCTTTTGTTTTCTCAACAAGCTCTTGATAAAGTGGTAAAACAATTTTAATTTTATCTGGCTGAATAAAATCTTCGGCAATTAATTTTAATGTCATATAACCTCCCCCTTATTCAAAAGTTTTCCATAAAAAAAGCTCTCAAAATAAATTTGAGAGCTTTTTTATCATCGACTCAGCTTATGCTGAAAATGGATGACGTAAAACAATTGTTTCTGCGCGGTCAGGACCCGTTGAAACGATATCAATTGGGCAACCAATTAACGTTTCAATACGACGTACATAAGCCAATGCATTTGCAGGCAGTTGATCAATTTGAGTCAAACCAACGGTAGACTCACTCCAACCTGGCATGGTTTCATAGATTGGCTTTAGGCTTTCAAATGAAATCGCATCTGATGAACCAGCACAGCCAGAATCTACATCTTCATAACCCACGCAGATTTTGATTTCTTCTAAACCATCTAAAACATCTAACTTCGTTAAACAGATACCTGATAAAGAGTTTACTTCAACTGAACGACGCAAAATCTCAGCATCAAACCAACCACAACGACGCTGACGACCAGTAGACGCGCCAAACTCGTGACCTACCGTTCCTAAATGACGGCCAATCGCATCACCTTGATCTGTCACTGCATCATAGTGCAACTCAGTTGGGAATGGGCCAGCACCAACACGAGTTGTATAAGCTTTGGTAATACCTAATACATAATCTAAATGAAGTGGTCCCATACCTGAACCAGAGCTCACACCACCAGCAGTTGTATTTGAACTGGTTACATATGGATAAGTACCATGATCGATGTCAAGCAATGAACCTTGCGCACCCTCGAACATGATCGCCTTACCCTCTTTGCGGTAATCATGTAACACTTTAGTCACGTCAATGACTAATGGAGCTAGTACTTCACGCCACTCATTGCAAAGCGCAAGCACATCTTCAAACTTCACTTCGTCAACGCCATAGAATTGAGAAAGTTGGAAGTTATGAAGCTCTAACATTTCCTGAAGTTTTTCTTCAAGTAACGCACCACCACGAATCAAGTCTGCTACACGCACAGCACGGCGAGCAACTTTATCTTCATAAGCTGGACCGATACCGCGACCTGTTGTACCAATTTTGGCATTTCCACGTTTTTTCTCACGTGCTTGATCAAGCGCAATATGGTTTGGCAAAATTAATGGACAGTTTGGAGAAATACGGAGACGATCTTTAACAGGTACGCCTTCTGCTTCCAAAATTGCCATTTCTTTGATTAATGCTTCAGGAGATAGAACCACACCATTTCCAATTAAGCATAATACGTTTTCACGTAAGATACCTGATGGAATGAGGTGTAATACAGTCTTCTTACCACCGACCACAAGCGTATGACCCGCGTTGTGTCCACCTTGATAGCGTACGACCGCAGCCGCTTGATCTGTGAGCAGGTCGACGATT
Organism: Acinetobacter halotolerans; assembly: GCF_004208515.1. Lineage (GTDB taxonomy): Bacteria > Pseudomonadota > Gammaproteobacteria > Pseudomonadales > Moraxellaceae > Acinetobacter > Acinetobacter halotolerans. Next base: position 125,001 of record NZ_SGIM01000008.1, on the reverse strand, counting down.
TTACCTTTGCCTTCGTCGCCCCATTGGGTACCAAGTACCACAACATTTTTGCCCATAATAGCCTCATTACATCATGCTGTTAAAATTGGAAACCAAGCTGTGAGCTTAGCAATTAAATTTTTTCAATCATCCACTGCCCAGTGTGAGACACCATTTGATGGGTCGCATAAGGCACCGAGCTTAAATCATCATTACCTAACAATTGCACCACACGTAGACCTTGGCTTCGCGCATCTGCAATTGCTTTTAATAAGTCACGGTCATGGCCTTTAGGTGCAACTACAGTTTCTATTTCTACAAACTGGGTAGCGCCTAAAGCATATAGGTCACAACTAAATCCTGTTGCTGGACGTGCACGTCCAAAATGTTCACCAATTCCATCATAGCGCCCACCTTGTGCAAGTGGCGCAGCACGATTAGGTGCATAAATGGCATACATCAAACCGGTATGATAGTGATAACTACGTAATTCGATCACATCTATCCCAATATTCAGGTTAGACCATTGTGATTGAATTTGAGCAAATGTTGTTTTTAATGCATCAAATGCATTTTTAAAATCAACATCATTCAAAATATCTGGGCTTAAATGCGTTTGTAATGCATCAAGATCACTTGCATAACGACCTAATGCATAAAAATCAGCGCCCATTGCTAAGTCTTGGGTAAATTCCTCTAACTCAGGCAATGCTTTACGTTGATACAAATCCGACAGTTGGTTTTCGGTATTTTTATTTAATCCTGCTCGTTTGACCAAGCTGCGGAATAAACCAACATGTCCCAAATCTAAATGAACCCCTTCTAAGGTATGCGCATGTTCGATTAAACCTAACATCACATCAATCATTTCAACATCAGCTTCGATGCTGTCATGACCATACAACTCCGCACCTAACTGTAAAGGTGTACGCGTTGCATTAAAGTTCTGTGCTTTTGTATGTAACACTGTGCCTGCATAGCAATAACGTGCAACACCTTCAACGGGAAGAACATGTGCATCAATACGCGCAACTTGCGGTGTCATATCCGCACGAATTCCAAGCAAACGACCAGATAGTTGATCAATCACTTTGAAAGTAACTAAATCTAAATCTTGATTGGATTCGGAAAGTGAGGACAACGATTCGATGTGTTCAATAAATGGCGTATAGACCAATTGATAACCTCGAACTGCGAGGAAATCTAAAGCTTCTCGGCGCAGAGTTTCAACCACTTGCGCTTGTTCGGGTAATACATCTGCTACCCCGTCAGGGAGCAACCATGTCTCTGAAATGGTCATGTTCAAACCTAAAATCTGTTCACCGTGGAAGCATCCACACAAAAAGCAGCCACATAAAAAAATCGGGTGAATGCCCGATTCAGCGTAGTGTAGCATGAAGATTTATGCGATGCACCTGAGAATTTGAATAAAAACTGCTTATTCTACTCTCTAAAAAACAAACAGATTTTATATAATTAACCAATATTTTCAATAGATTATTACTATAGATTTGGCTCAAAAATCCAAGTTCGCTGTCCAAAGAACAGCCCAATACCTGAACGACCAATTCACAAAAGGACGAGTCAAAGAAAATAAATAAGATTTATATTTAAATGTGGATACTGATCATTTTGGGAAAACAGATGATAAATTTACTTAATGAAAGATTTTGCTCCACTACAATAGCCCGCAGCATCATACCCATCTCGAATTTGGTTTAAAACGTTTTGTATGTGCCATTCAAGATCATCTTGATTGCAGTAATACTCATTTATTTTCCCAAACTCAAAAAAAGATGAACGATTAAAACCATCTTCAATATCATTAAACCAGATAACTGTATTACCAATAATCGCGACCACCCAAAAACCATTACCAATATCACCATACGGTTCTTGGCTCCACTTTTGAGGGTATAGTTTTATTACTTCCCAAAGCCTTCGCTGCTCTAAAGTCATTCGAGAATAAGATGCATTAATAGTATCTAATATTTCGACTTCTTCCATAGGAGTCCAATCCATCACTATGCTCTTTTCTAACTTTCGGGTTATAACTTAATCGCTTTTAATATTCAAATTAGTCGATCGATAAGTAACTTAGTATCAAGAATTCTTATTCCCAGTTTTAATCATCATTTCCAAAACATTCACCAACTCAACATTTTGCTTTTCCAGTGCAGCAACATTGGCGATCATTTTATCGAGTACTTCTTGCTGAGTATGCATTTTCTTGGCTAGGTCCTGCATAATTTCTAAACTCTTTTTAAGATGCAGCTCTAAATGCAAAACTTTTTCTTCGACCTGTAAAACCTGAGCATCATAGTTTGACACTTTTTCATTCTTAAACTGCAACCAAAACAAGAATATAACTGCCAAGAATAAAAGCGTTATAAATCCCCAAATCAATATCAATGTCATTTATTTCCCCAAGTTAATAACCTTCTTTCATCATTATTTAGCTACTTCGTATTTCACCTAGAGCGAGAAACCAAAGTAATCGAATTTTATAAATTTTAAACTAAATAATTCACACAAATGATTCACATAAATCAAGCAAACGATTTGCATATCCCCATTCATTATCATACCACGCAAAAACTTTCGCTTGATGGCCGACAACGATAGTTTGAGTTAAATCAACAATTAAAGAATAAGGTGAATGATTGAAGTCACTAGACACAAGATCTTCATCCGTGACTTGCATGATCTGTGCATAATCAAATTGCGCTGCTTTATTTAATACTTCATTGACTTTGTGAACGGTAATCGGCGCATGTGACACAAAAGTTAAATCAATCGCAGCAACATTAATCGTCGGTACTCGGATCGAATAGCCATCAATTCGATTTTCCATTTTCGGCATGACACGCTTGAGTGCACCTAATGCACTCGAAGTTGTTGGAATAATATTTTGTCCTGATGCCCTAGCACGACGTAAATCTCGATGTGCGTGATCAAGTACCGATTGATCTGCGGTCACTGCATGAATTTCAGTCATTAAAGCTGTTTCAATACCGAATGCGTCATCGATAATCTTGACCAATGGAACCAAGGCTTGTGTGGTGCACGAGACACTGGAAATAATTTGGTCTGTTGCTTTGACATCGGCATGATTGACACCATACACAATTGCAGCATCCACAGAATCAAATGGAGCAGCCCCGATAATGACTCGTTTTGCCCCTGCTTCTATGTGACGTGTCGCATCCGCTCTGGAACGGAACAAACCCGTACACTCAAGTACGACATCAATCTTTAGATGATCCCATGGCAATAATTCAGGCTCAGCTTGTTTAAATATTTGTAATTTTAATTGACGTTGGTTGGATTGAATACTCAGAAAAATTTGTTCATTTTCAATTTGTATTTCGACTTGCCCAGCAAAACGTCCGTGTGTAGTGTCATATTTAAACAAATGGACTAAGGTTTGTACGTCAGCAATATCATTAATCGCAACGATTTCAAATTGAAAATGCTTAGGGTTTTCAAACCACGCACGTAATACATTCCGACCAATTCTGCCAAATCCATTAATCGCGATACGTTGCATGTAGAACCCTTATTCATAAAAACATCATCTTTGTGTATCAATATCTACTGATACTCTATTTATCAAGTATCAACAAACTCCTCTATGGTAAAACATGAGTAGCGCTGTTGAATATAGATTTTTAGCTTAATCACAGTTTTATATGATATTGCTTGTAAAATCGTTGGTTGCACAGGTAATTTCCGTTATAATTTAGCACTTTCAAAATTATGGACGCTTGGTTGTGAGTACTCGTTTTATGACATCCGCTGAAATCCGTGAAGCATTTTTGCGTTACTTCGAATCGCAAGGGCATACACGTGTCGCTTCGAGTTCACTTGTTCCCGCCAACGACCCAACTTTGCTATTTACCAATGCTGGTATGAACCAGTTTAAAGATTGCTTCTTAGGTTTAGAAAAGCGCGAATATGTTCGTGCAGTTTCATCACAAAAATGTGTCCGCGCTGGTGGTAAACATAACGACCTAGATAATGTCGGTTATACCGCTCGTCACCATACTTTCTTTGAAATGTTAGGTAACTTCTCCTTTGGCGATTATTTCAAACGTGATGCCCTTAAGTTTGCTTGGGATTTCTTAACTGGCGAACAGTGGTTAGCGCTCCCTAAAGATCGTTTATACGTGACGGTTTATCATACAGACGATGAAGCCTTTGATATTTGGAATAAAGAAATTGGTTTAGATGCTGAACGTATTATCCGAATTGGCGATAATAAAGGTGGTCAATACGCTTCAGATAACTTCTGGGCAATGGGTGATACGGGTCCTTGCGGTCCTTGTTCTGAAATTTTCTTTGATCATGGCGATCATATCTGGGGTGGTTTACCAGGTTCACCTGAAGAAGACGGTGATCGCTTTATTGAGATTTGGAATAACGTTTTCATGCAGTTCAATCGTACTGCAGATGGCGTAATGCACCCTCTTCCAGCACCATCGGTTGATACTGGTATGGGCTTGGAACGTATTTCGGCTGTACTTCAACATGTCAATTCAAACTACGAAATTGATCTGTTCCAGCACTTATTAAAAGCGGCAGCTGAAATCATTGGTTTAGATACAACGGCACTTGAGGCTGAAGCGAAAGAACAAAATAAACCTGTTGAATATCCAGCTTCTTTAAAAGTAATTGCTGATCATGCCCGTTCATGCTCATTCTTAATTGCTGATGGTGTAAATCCTTCAAACGAAGGTCGCGGTTATGTATTACGCCGCATTATTCGCCGTGCAGTACGTCATGGTAATAAATTAGGTGCTACAGGTTCATTCTTCTACAAGATGTTGCAACCTCTGATTGAAGTGATGGGCGATGCGTATCCTGAACTTGCAGCACAGCAAACACGCATCGAGGCACAGCTTCTTAAAGAAGAAGAACAATTTGCAAAAACACTTGAACAAGGTTTGAAGCTATTAGAGGCTGAACTTGTTCAACTTAAAGGTAATGTGATTGCGGGTGAAACGGTATTTAAACTTTATGATACTTATGGTTTCCCGACTGACTTGACCGCTGATATTGCGCGTGAGCGTGACCTGACGATTGATGAAGCAGGTTTTGAAGTAGAGATGGCAGCACAACGCCAACGTGCGCGTGATGCTGGCAAATTCGCAGTTGACTATAACAGCATTGTTAAAGTTGAAGGTGAAACACAATTTGATGGCTATGATGCAACACAAGGTCAAGGTCAAATTGTTGCAATCTATAAAGACGGCGTTCAAGTTGATGAAATCCATGAAGGCGATGAAGCACTGATCGTTTTAAACCAAACCCCTTTCTATGCGGAAAGTGGCGGTCAAATCGGTGACACGGGTATTTTCAAAAACGATACGGGCATCTTCGAAGTTCAAGATACCAAGAAATCTGGTGGTGCATTTGTACATCAAGGTATCGTGACTGTGGGTAGCCTCAAAGCAACGCAGAATGTTGAAGCAACAGTTAAAGCAGACATTCGTGATGCGACTGCGCGTAACCACTCTGCGACTCACCTGTTACATGCTGCTTTACGTCAGATTTTAGGTTCACACGTACAGCAAAAAGGTTCTCTGGTTGCAAGTGACATTTTACGTTTTGACTTTGCCAATGATCAGCCTGTTTCATTTGAAGAGTTGCAACAAATTGAGCGTTTGGTCAATGCTGAAGTTATTGCCAATACCCCCGTTAACACTGAACTGCTTGATATTGAATCTGCCAAATCCAAAGGTGCAATGATGCTTTTTGGTGAAAAATATGGTGATGAGGTTCGTGTACTTTCAATGGGTTCTGTGATTGATGAAAAGAATTTCTCGATCGAGCTTTGCGGTGGTATCCACGTGAAGCGTACAGGTGATATCGGTTTATTCAAAATCACGTCTGAAGGTGGTGTTGCAGCAGGTATCCGTCGTATTGAAGCTGTGACTGGTACTCAAGCACTTGACGTTATTCAGAAAGCAGATGCTGATATTCAAACGATCAATAGCTTGTTAAAAGCACAAAAAGATCAAACTGTAGAAAAAGTTGAAGCAATTGCTGAAACTGCTTCCGCTTTGCAAAAGCAAATCGAGCAATTAAATCAAAAATTAGCAAGCTTTCAAGCCGCTGATTTGCTTGATCAAGTGAAAGAAATTGCAGGTCGTCAAACACTGATTACTACGGTAAAAGGTTTGGATGCAAAATCATTACGCAATTTGCATGACAGCGTAAAATCAAAATTGGAAGATGCAGTCATTATTTTAGCTGGCGTTGATGGTGATAAAGTGAGTTTAATCGCCTCTGTCGCTAAACAACATGCTGCACATCTAAAAGCAGGTGACATCATCAAACACTTGGCTCAAGAGCTAGGTGGCAAAGGTGGTGGTAAACCTGACTTAGCACAAGGTGGCGCGCCACTAAACGAGAAGTTTGATCAAGTGATTGCAGCACTGCCTGCTTGGCTTGAGCAATAAGAACTTCACTTTTGTGTAACTGACCCTGATGCCATTCAGGGTCATGGCTTATATGGAATAACTATGGCTTTAATCGTTCAAAAATATGGCGGTACTTCGATGGGTACTCCTGAGCGCATTTTAAATGTTGCTCGTCGTGTCAAGCGTTGGCATGATCATGGTCACAAAGTGGTTGTGGTTGTGTCTGCAATGAGTGGTGAAACCAACCGCTTACTTGCGCTTGCAAAGGCCATTACCAGCACCCCTGACCCACGTGAACTAGATCAAATGGTGTCAACGGGTGAACAAGTAACGATTTCCATGTTAGCTATGGCACTGAATTCAATTGGTGTAGATGCTAAATCATATACAGGTCGTCAAGTTGGTATTAAAACTGACAGCGCATTTACCAAAGCACGTATCGAATCAATTGACACAGATATCATGACCGAAGATTTAGACGCTGGTCGTGTATTGGTTGTTGCGGGCTTTCAGGGCTTCGATGCCAAAGGCAATACCACAACTTTAGGTCGCGGTGGTTCAGATACCTCTGGTGTCGCGCTTGCTGCTGCATTAAAAGCAGATGAATGTCAAATTTACACGGATGTCGATGGTGTTTATACCACTGACCCGCGTGTTGCTCCTAAAGCAAAGAAAATTGATCGTATTTCTTTTGAAGAAATGTTAGAAATGGCATCTTTAGGTTCAAAAGTTTTACAAATTCGCTCTGTTGAATTCGCAGGTAAATATCAAGTTCCATTGCGCGTATTATCTAGTTTTGACAATGATGATGATGGTATTTTTGATGAAGAATTCAAACAAAATGTAGGCACACTAATTACCACTGAGGCAGAAGACGATATGGAACAACCAATCATCGCAGGTATTGCATTTAACCGTGACGAAGCAAAATTAACGATTTTGGGTGTTCCTGACGAACCAGGTATTGCGTCTAAAATCTTGTCGCCGATCAGCAATGCCAATATCGAAGTGGATATGATTATCCAAAATGTAGAAGAAGATGGAACAACTGATTTTACGTTTACCGTGAACCGTAATGATCTAGCGAAAGCAAAAGCGATTTTAGATCAAACAGCAAGTAGCATTGAAGGATGTGAAGTTGTAACACGTGATGATATTGTTAAAGTATCTATCGTTGGTGTTGGCATGCGCTCTCATGCTGGTGTTGCGAGCAAAATGTTCACAGCATTGGCTGAAGAAAGTATTAATATTCTCATGATTTCTACATCAGAAATTAAAGTTTCTGTCATCATCGAAGAAAACTATCTTGAGCTAGCAGTTCGTTGTTTACATACAGCTTTTGGTTTAGACCGCGAACACGGCGAAAGCAGTGTACGTGCTTAATTATTAGCTAGTTAAACATATTTACTTTCATGTAAATAGTAAAAAAAACAGAGCCACTATAGTTTTTTTTATAGTGGCTCTGTTATATTAGCCTTGAGGTTTTTCAGAAAGTTCTCACAAAACTTACGAAAAAAATTTTTTTACATATTTTTGTTAGAATTTTCTGTATATTAGGCTGTGCTTTCAAATAATGAATTCCCTGTCGCAAGTTTTAAGCGTTTAGCAAGGAGATAAACATGCTGATTCTGACCCGTCGTGTCGGAGAAACATTAATGATTGGGGATCAAGTCAGTGTTACTGTGCTTGGCGTAAAAGGCAATCAGGTGCGTATTGGTGTAAATGCTCCAAAAGAAGTTTCTGTGCATCGTGAGGAAATTTACCAACGTATCCAACATGAACGTGCCATGCATGAGCATTTACAACATCTTGATCAAGACTATCAACATCCTTCGTATGAAGAAGAGAATGCTACCGATTTCACTCAACATAATAATTTTAATCGTTGATATGAAAAACTCTTCTCAAATAATTAAAGCGACTTATCTTAGTCGCTTTAATTATTTTTAGACTTCGTATTTTTTAATTCACAATAGACCCAAAGCTTTCTTGACAGGTCCATAACTGCGACGATGCTCATCGATCACACCGTGAACAGCAATTGCTTCGAAATGTGCTTTTGTTGGGTAACCTTTATGCTTGGCAAAACCAAAATCAGGATATTGCTGATCTAAGATCTGCATTTGGCGATCACGGGTGACTTTCGCCAAAATACTCGCTGCGCTGATCTCAGCATGGCTCGCATCTCCCCCCACAATAGCTTCACATGGAATCGTGATTCCTTTCGGAATTTGATTGCCATCGACGATAACTTTAATCGGTTGAGTTTTTAAAGTTTCAACTGCCCTGCGCATTGCCAAAAAAGTGGCTTGTAAAATATTAAACTCATCTATTTCATGATGATTTGCTTCAGCAATCGACCATGCAATCGCTTTCTCTTGTATCTCTAAAAAAAGTTTTTCACGCTTTTTTTCGGTTAACTTTTTAGAGTCATTTAGACCTTCAATAGGGTTATTCGGATCTAAGATCACAGCAGCAGCAACTACAGAACCGACCAGAGGTCCACGACCTGCTTCATCAACACCAGCAACAAACATATTTAAACTCTCAAAAAGGCTGATGACTCAGCCTCATATATTACTTCTATTACTTCGCTTGTTTTAAAGCTTCATTTACACACGCGTTCACAGTTTCAGAAACCACTTTATTCACAATCGTTGCACGTGCAGATGGGTCAATTGCAGCTGTTGCTAACTCAAAAGTAGTAACGCTTTCTGGCGCTTTATCGCTGACACAACCACAAACATTGGTTTGAATATCATTACGCTGTTCTGTAGTCATATAACGTGTCGCTGTTTTCCAAGCTGCAACATTATTGATTTCATTTAAACATTTTGCGTTTACAGCAACTTTAAGTGCTGCGACACCAAGCTGCTGCGAAGTCGTCGCTGAATTATTTGTATCTGTCGCAGCACATCCTGCAAATGCTAAAACAACGGGAGCAATAACCAATACCAACTTTTTCATATTTTTAACCTGTATCTAAATTTTTGGCAGGCGTATTGTGCCTAAAAGGCAAACTTTATGATATGACTCAAAGTTATCTTTACATAATATAACAGTGATAACTGGCCTATTTTAGCTTGACCGTTCTAACGATAAAACGCTCTGTTACAGATACGCCATATGAGGAGGAAAAACGGATATTTAAAATCAAAGCACATAAATCTCAGCTAGGATGTTGCGATGTCAACCTCTACACAATACTACACACGCACTGCCCAAGTTTTGCATTGGCTCATGGCTGCTATTTTTATTGTCGCTTGGCTTATCGGCTTTTATAGTGGTAATTTTCTCAGCTATGACGTAGATGGTAGTTTTAAAGGAAGTGTGATTACACTACATAAAAATATCGCAACTACAATTATCTTCTTAGTCGTCATTCGTATTTTTTGGCGTTACACCCACCCCGTCCCACAATTACCGAACACCATGTCGCCGACGATGAAAACACTGGCGCATGTTGGACATTTTTTACTTTATTTAATGCTTTTGGCTTTACCGATTACCGGTTGTTTATTTAGTTGGAGCGCAGGACACCCAGCTCCAGTTTTATATTTATTTGAGATACCACGCTTAGTACAAGACAACCCTGAGCTTCTGGCGATCGTTAAACCCTTACACATATACATATCTTGGTTTGCCGGCTTACTGATTGTTGGGCATGCTTTAGCCGCGATTAAACATCATTTTATTGACAAAGATAATGTATTGCTGAGTATGATACGTCGCCCAAAATAATTTTTGATCATAAAAAAACCGCTTTACGCGGTTTTTTTTAACTTAGATTTTCTTTACTTCATCAATCCACTTTTGCTTATCTTCATCAGAAATAAATGAAGCCTCAAAAGAGTTAATGGCAAGTTGTTTTAATTCATCATGGCTTAAATCTAAAGCCTGTTGAATGGCAAAGAAATTATCATTCATATAACCACCGAAATATGAAGGATCATCCGAGTTCACGGTCACATGTACGCCCTTTTGCAATAAACGGCGGATATTGTGCTCACCCATATCTTTTACAACACACAGCTTTAAATTACTCAAAGGACATACGGTTAAAGGCATCTTCTCTTCAATTAAACGAGCCATAAGCTGCTCATCTTCTTCAGAACGTACACCATGATCAATACGGTTAACTTTGAGTAAATCCAAAGCTTCCCAGATATACGCTGGAGGGCCTTCTTCACCTGCATGTGCAACAATCAAGAAACCTGCTTCACGCGCTTTAGCAAATACACGCTCAAATTTTGCTGGCGGATGCCCGACTTCACTTGAATCTAGTCCAATTGCGATAATATCATCTTTGAATGGCAATGCTTGCTCAAGTGTCTCAAAAGCTTTCTCTTCACTTAAATGACGCAAGAAACACATGATTAACTGTGAACTAATCCCAAGCTTATCTTTGGCATCTTTACAAGCACGTTTTAAGCCAGCAATGACGGTAGCAAACTCCACACCACGCTCAGTATGTGTTTGAGGGTCGAAGAACATTTCTGTATGCACGACTCGATCTTCAGCACATTTTTCAAAATATGCCCAAGCAAGATCATAAAAGTCTTGTTCATGCACAAGTACGTTTGCGCCTGCATAATAAATATCTAGAAAAGATTGAAGATTATGGAAGTTATAAGCTTGCTTCACTTCTTCAACAGATTGGTAAGGAATCTGAATCTGATTACGCTGTGCAATTGCAAACATCAGTTCTGGTTCAAAAGTCCCTTCAATATGCACATGCAATTCGGCTTTGGGTAAAGCACGAATCAGCTCGACTTGATTCATATTAACTCCACGTCTAAATAAAAAGGGTGTTGCCAAAATGGGTACACCCCTTTTTATGATTCTCTTTGAAAAAATGAGCTGCGATGAAAGCAGCTCAAAAAAGAGAATGTTAAAAAATACTCAGCTTACCCGCCAAATGCAGCAAACTTAAACACCCAAAGTGCAGCGATGATCCAAACCATATAAGGGACTGTTTTTGCCTTACCCGTAAGAAGTTTAACCAATGCATAGCTAATAAAACCCATTGCGATACCATCTGCAATTGAATAGGTAAATGGCATAAATACAATGGTTAAAAATGCTGGAACTGCCTCAGTAATATCATCCCAATCAATATGAGTGATACCCTGAATCATTAATACACCAATGAATAACAATGCTGGTGCGGTCGCGAAACCTGGTACAGATTGCGCAAGTGGTGCAAGGAATAAACATCCCACAAATAATACCGCAACCACGACAGCCGTTAAACCTGTACGCCCCCCTGCTGCAACACCAGAAGCAGATTCGATATAAGGTGTGGTTGAAGATGTCCCTAATGCAGCACCTGCAACAATTGCAGATGAATCAGCAAACAAGGCTTTCTTCAAACGCGGTAATTTGCCATCTTTCAACAAACCAGCGCGATGAGAAACCCCAACCAAAGTTCCTGTACTGTCAAATAGATCGACAATGAAAAATACGAAAATAACGCCGATCATGCTTGCTGTAAATAAGCCTTCAAAATCCATTTGCATGAATGTTGGCGCTAGAGATGGAACTTGACCAACAACACCTTTAAATTCATTTAGACCCAAAGCAGTGGCTATCGCAGTAACAACCAAAATACTGATAATGATTGCACCACGAATTTTAAACTGGTGTAACACCACAATCATTAAAAAGCCAAATAAAGCCAACAATACAGAGGGTTGCTTAATATCACCCAAACCCACTAAAGTCGCTGGATTATCAACAATAATACCTGCATTTTTTAGCGCAATTAAGGCAAGGAATAAACCAATACCACCGCCAATCGCCAACTTCAGTGACATCGGGATCGCGTTGACAATTGCTTCACGAATCTTCATAAAGCTAATCGCTAAGAATACGATTCCTGAAATAAACACCGCAGCCAAAGCAGTTTCCCAAGGAACCCCCATACCCAAACAAACAGAATAGGTAAAATAGGCATTCAACCCCATACCAGGTGCCAGGGCAATTGGGTAGTTAGCGATTAATCCCATCACCAAACAGCCAATGGCAGCAGCCAAACAGGTGGCAACAAATACAGCACCATGATCCATTCCAGTTTCAGAAAGAATCATTGGGTTTACAATAATGATGTAACACATGGTCAAAAATGTAGTTACACCTGCTAGAACTTCTGTTCTAAAGTTGGTTTTGTTTTCACTTAACTTAAATAAGCGTTCTAACCAACCTGCCGAAGCATTAGGCGTTGCCATAATAGCACCTGTCAAAATCTAAGATCGTAGGAGATGAAATCTATACCTTTGTGTTTCAAACGTTTTTTGAATTCACACCAAAAGGTATCTAAAGCTAAAAGCAATCTATATGCCAGCTTGATACGTGTTACACCGAAAAAATGGATAAATCGAATTTCGCTATCGAAATGTAAAAAGCCGCATAACAAGATGCAGCTTTTTAATTAATGGTAAATATTTTAACAGATTCTATAGAAAACTTGGCTATCGGAAATTAAAAAAAGTTCATTGAATCGAACATAACAATGCATCAATTTGTGCCATCAAATCACTAAAATGCCCAATCATTTATGTTGCTGTTCAAAAGCGGGCATATTGGTATGAGGGTTATGCTGAATTTCAGTCAAACTATACTCAGCATCATGAACAATTTTCATAAGTTCTTGTCGCTTTTTGTTTTGAGCATCAATATACGTTGAATAACCTAAAATAAAGCTTGAGACGAATAGCAGTAGTATAAGTACAATTTTCATTATTATTATCTCTGATTTAGAGTTTTCTTCCATACTAGCAAAGAACATGATGGATTCGACATTTTTAAATATAAATAGTGAAAAAAAGCAAAAAAGAAACTACTGTATGACGTGTCTATCCTTAAAATAGCAGACCACAATATGGCGGATCGTGATTGAGAAAATTATGTTTAATATTTTCAAAAATATATTTTTTATGTTTTGATTTATTCACTTTGAATTGACTATGTTGTTATCCCTTACCGCTTAACTATGTTAGGTCTAAAACAGCACACTTGTTTGATCAAGTGTGCTGTTTTTAATGCAGTGTAACTAACGAATTAGAACTGATAGTTTAAGCGTACCAAGAAGTTACGAGGTGTTCCTGGCATGGATTCTGAACGCCAATATTTTTTATCCGTCAAGTTATTGACAGCAATCGTCAAGTTCCAAGGATCAGCACTATAACCAACTGCAGCATCAAAGCGTGTAAAACCTGCAAAATCATTTGGTTCTCTATCTAAATTACCATTTTGATAGATTTGGGCATCCCCCACATAAGTTGCCCCCACTTCCCCATAGATTTTATCTGTTGGTAAATAACGTACAAATAAATTACCCATATGTTTTGGTACATTATTAAGCGCTTTCCCAACATTGTCTGGTTTTTCTTTGTCTTTGCTAACCTCTGCATCCATATAGCTATAACCACCACGCACAAAAACATTATCAAGTGCGCGACCAATAAAGCTAAACTCCATTCCTCTAGAGCGATGTTGTCCACCGACAGCCCACTCTTCTGGTTTATTTTCAGGATCAGGTGTATAGCGAATATTATTTTTACGGATATCAAAAACAGAAAATTGAGTATTAAGTCGGTCATTCAACCAATCACTTTTTACACCAATTTCATATTGTTCATTGTATTGTGGATCGGCATCAAACGCATTGACATTGGTATCTGCTGATACAACACTTAACCCTACACGTCCACCGAATGGCGCAAAACTTTTACTATAAGAAGCATAGAAACTTTGACTTTCTACAGGCTGCCAAATAAAACCAATGTTTGGACTAAAGCTTTCTCCATCAATACTACGTTGGTAATCATCATCTTCACTTTTTTTCAAACGATTGGTTGTTTGGGAATGGAAATAGTCATAACGACCGCCCAACATCATTTTGAAATAGTCATTAAAGCTAATTAGATCTTGAATAAATACACCATAGCTTTCCCCTTGGTTATAGTTGTGTTGATTGATAACTTTCTCTCCGTCACGATTTTGCTGTGTAAGTGCACTTGTTAACGGATCATAAAAACCATCAATTCTTGAACCATTCACATTTTTATTTGCCAACAGTGGTTCACGTTGTTCATAAGTCCAATCAGCACCCACTAATATGTTATGTTTTAGACGCCCCGTATCAAACTCCCCTCGAATATCAAAGGTATTACTTGTTGTTTTATTACTTGTCTGCTGCCAATAATAATTCTGAGAAATTTTTCCAACATTATTGTAACAACGACGCTGCTCCTCTGGGACATAATTTCTATCTCCAACTTTGCTACTTTCACCATTACTTGTAGTTGAGTTTGCAGCACAATAAGTGCCACCATAGAAATGATCAAAATTCTGCTCAGTTTCTCGATAGCTCACTGCCCAATGAAAATTCCAATTTGGCGCAAACTCATAATTCAAATCCGATCGTGCAACTTGTAAGACATCATTTACATAATCACCATCTTGTGCAAAACCTGTTTTGATTGATGTCCCTTTTGGGAGTGTGATATACGAGGGACCACGATCTGGCACACGATGTAACTTGTCATAGGTATATTGCATCGTCCAAGTGAGACCATCATCATTTTTATAAGTAAAACTTGGCGAAAGCATTTCGATCTTATTTTCAATACCAGTACGGAAACTATTTGACTCCCCATATTCCCCTGTCAAACGTACAGCCACGTTATCCGTCAGTACTTGGTTTAAATCAAGTGTTGTTCCATAGTTATCATAAGATCCCCCATAGACTCCTACCGAACTTTTAGAATCAAAGTTGGCAAATTTACTGACCATATTGATCACACCACCACCAGCACTACGACCATATAGTACTGAGGCAGGTCCTTTTAAAATCTCAATACGTTCAATGTTGGCTGTACTACGACGGACTTGCCCACTTTCGCGTATACCATCACGATAAATATCACCAGTATCTGCATTAAACCCGCGTATGCTGATCCCATCACCACGCATATCATAGTTGGTTGATACACCTGGCGTACCTTGTAGCATCACACTTAAATCATTAGCACCATAAATTTTATATTTTTGCACATCGATCGTATCAATGGTCTGCGGAATATCTTTCTTCTTTAAACCATTCCGCGTCACACTCGCCTGATCATAATCAATATAGCTTTTAATCGGATCAAGCTCGCTCATTGCTTCAATTTTGATGGTTGGCATTACAGCAGTTTGACCGTTTGTTTCATTTGCAATTACATACTGCGCTTGAAGCATCATCAAACTCAATAAACTAAATTTAAAAATAGGCTGGCTATTGTGACCAAGGTGGAGAGAAAGCATAAATTTTCCAAAAACAATTCAAAAAAATATTTAAAATATACAAACGATACAATTCTAATAAAAACAATTCTCATTTTCACTACATTTCGTATTAATTTTCATTCTATTGATTGTTTTTCTTTCACCCTCTCTAGGAAGTAGATTTTTTTATGAATGGCAAAAAAGCACTACTACAATCACAATAATTTGCGTCTTGGCTGTTATCATAGATTAGGATATTTAATAAATGAATGAACCAAGCAAAGAATCGACATGAGAGCTGAATTAAAAGCAAGAATTTTGAAAATCTGCGACGAAAAAATTGAGAAAAAAGGCAGTAATGTCGGACTATCTTTTTATGCTTTTTTCGCTAACAAAAATGATGATCCTGAATGTTTAATGGAGGCAGCGCACTGGTGGATAATGGAACACCAATTAGATCATTTTGAAAAAGCCACAAAGATTAAAGAACTTGTCTTGAAGACATAACGATGACCGAGTGTAAACATGATCCTTTATTTTTTATTCTGAATTGTCTGAAACAGTTACAGCTACGTCCCTACCTTTCAGTGTCTGATTAGATACAGACCATTTCTATCATAAAAATAACAGCGTATATTGTTCTAAAATTTATATTTAGCATGCGACATGATTTCCAGAAAAACCAGCGATGCAGGCATCTTCTTGTGGATGGTGTATCAAACCATGCACAAGATGAATCTAGATGCAGCTGCAATTTTTGCCAGTGTTCACCTACCCGATCAACCGCCAGATAAATTCGTCCGTCGTGATAACTCAACACAGCTACGCTTTTGGCATTCCGCAGAAGAAATCAGCAAAGATCAAAATATCGGATTACATGTGGGCGCAAATGTACCACCCTTTCGTGGACAAGTGATTGAATATCTTTTTCTCAGTAGCCCAACCTTTGGTGAAGGATTGCAACGTACTATTCGCTATCAAGCATTACTCACAGATGCGATGTCTTTAAAACTCGAAAGTCATGATGATAATGAGATTGCGATCATTTCTGGTCTCAATCATCCCGTAAGACATTACTTAGAATGTGCGATAGGAATTTTGCTTAATTTCTTCAAATATATAAGTGAAGATGCTTTTACACCTTCTGAAATTTGGCTTCCTAACGATGAAGGTGCCAAGCTGGATGAATATAAAAAGATATGGGGGTGTAATGTCAGACTTGGACAAACTGAAGGTCGTATTTTCTTTGATGCGAAATTATTAGACCAGCCTTCGCCTGCTTATGAACCTGAGTTATTAAAAGTCCATGAACACCATGCCGCCTCACAACTTGAGCTTTTACATAAACATCAACTTATTCATGAGATAGAAAAGATTTTGGCCAGCGGATTATTGGAATCGAGTGAGTTTGATCAGAATATTGTTGCTGGTCGATTAAATCGTAGTGCCCGCAGTTTAAGAGCGGATTTGCAACTTTTGAATACAAGCTATGAAAAAGTCATTGCTCAATATCGTGAACGGCTTGCTCGACGCTTACTGTCTCAGACCCAAGAGTCAATTGATCAAATTGTTTATCTCACTGGATTCTCAGAACCCTCTGCATTTTCAAGAGCTTTTAAACGTTGGACAGGTGAAACTCCAACAGCCTATCGACAACGAAAACAACAATAATTTGATTTGATCGGCAAATCATACCTGCCAGTTCAGTCAAAAACTTTTACCATTAAGTTTCTACAATCCGATTCATGTTTTATGAGGGAATCTAACATGATCGGTTTTCCAGTAGGTATCTTTGTTGCAAATGGGATGGAATGGTATTTTCATAAGGTATGGCTACATGAATTTCCAAGTAAAAATAGAAATAGCCCCTTCTTTACTCATATCGCCCATCACAAACGTGCGCGTTTAAATGGTTTTCATGATGAGGGTTATGCTGAGTCAATGTTTAAAAATGCTGAAATTTATAATGAAAAAACAGCATTATATGGTTTAACTGCTGCTGCAACTATTTTTCTCCCTGTGGCTCCTTTCTTTACCGCTGGTTTGTATTATGGGATTTGGAATTATTGGAAAGTCCACGCTAAGTCTCATCTAGACCCTGAATATGCGCAAAAAAGGATTCCTTGGCACTATGACCACCACATGACCAGTAATCAAAATGCAAACTGGTGTGTCACGCGACCTTGGTTTGACTACATCATGGGAACACGCGTAATGACCGACGCTTCGACCACTGAAACCAACCCTCTCGCCATGAAAATGCCTATTTGGTTAGAGAAAAGGGTGAATAAAGCAGCTCGTCGTTTACTGCCTAAAGCTTTTGCAAAAATTGATGCAAATACACAGCTTGATCAA
Organism: Acinetobacter halotolerans; assembly: GCF_004208515.1. GTDB lineage: Bacteria > Pseudomonadota > Gammaproteobacteria > Pseudomonadales > Moraxellaceae > Acinetobacter > Acinetobacter halotolerans. Next base: position 106,972 of record NZ_SGIM01000008.1, on the reverse strand, counting down.
CAGAATTTACGCCAAGGGATTGAGGTGGTTTTATAGAGTTATAATTTATTCAAAAAATATAAGCCTAATTATTGATTAGGCTTTTTATTAAACTTATTCCATTAAATACTTCAAAACACCATCATTAATAGCTATTATTCAACTCTAAAAATAATCCTATGTAGAATATTAAAATGTTAAATATGAAATCCAGTATCGCTCTTTTAGCTACATCACTGCTACTTTCAGCTTGTGGGGGAAGTGACAATGAGCAGAACACAAACAATACAACTCACCGAGCAGCTTTTACAACAACGTTTGAAAGCAATCTAACATTCCAAAAAAATTCAGATTCAGTGATTCAGATTTCAGGAAGAAGTAGCAATCAAGATGAAGATATAAATGCTTACGCTGTTACTCATTACTTTGATAAAGGTACTGCTTCAATTGTATTTAGTTTTAATTTCGATAAAAATGATATAGCCAATACTCTACATGTTAATTACGACCCAATTCTAAAGAAAGTATTGAACATTTCTATTGGGGAGAACTATTTAAATGAAAAAATTCAAAACCTATCGAAACCCAATATTTTTGCTTGCTCAGAATCCTTTGCTTTTGACTCTTGTAAGAATATTGATATTAAATTTGATGAAAAAACGGGCTATAGTGAAATCAATTTCGTTAATACAAAACTATCCCCCCCAAATATTACGAGTCTTTCTCCAATCAATGAAGATAATCGATCCACAATTGAAAAAAGCTATATTTCTTTAAACGGAAAACTTTCTGGTTTCCTCTCAACTCCCCCACAAACTTTGCAAAATATAAGAAAAACCAGCCAATTGAACATTTCTGCAAACCAGCAAGCTGTTCCTTTAATGGGAGCAATTTATGATCCAGAAACAAGCGCACTCTTTTTTAGTTCACATACTGATAACGGAATTGATGCGGATTTAAAATTAGGTACGTTTACGACCTATCTTGAAGACAATCTCGCTATAGCGTCTTCACTGCAAACTGAAGTTTTGTATGGCTTCTCAGGTGCGTGTATGTCTGCGCTTCTCACAATTCCAGTTAAAGAACTGACATCTATTGAGCCGACTGAAAATTCTAATGATATTACTTTAGCATTCAACCAAGCAGTATATAGCTATGAAAATAATGTACCATTATTTCCCAATATGCCTGTTCCATCTGAATGTGCTAAGACCAATTTACAACTTGATGGCTCATTAAAAGTCAACAAACCTTTTACTCAACTTCAAATAACGCCAATTCTAAAAAGTGAGGATACTCTACACTTCGTTCAGCCCGCTTTGTATTTTGACGCTACCAATCATAATATACAAAAATTCGGAAATGATACGATCGATGTCAGCGTCATTGATAATAAAATTAAGCAAATTAATTTCAAAGCAACTCGGAATAACCCTAATCCTAGTACAGGATTAATATTCGAGGAAATACAATACAATTATGAATGTAATGCAACTCAATCATGCCAAGGGGTTAGCTATAATCCAGAAAATAACAAACTTATCTTCAAAAATACGATGCTAACACTTAAAGGAACTGCTGCTGATGAAGTGAATAAAAATATTATTTTAAATGGTATATTTGATTTTGCAGGGCGTTAATTTGTATTAAGTAATATCACATTTCTAAAACCGAGCTACTTACTTTAGCTCGGTTTTTTTATTCAACTAATGCGCACTGGTTTTCGATAACAAATTCAATATCAATACACCAGCCATAATCAATGTAATACCCACAATACCCCAAACATCTAGTTTTTGATCAAAGACAATCCATGCAACAGCCGAGATAAGTACAATCCCCAACCCAGACCAAATTGCGTATGCAATACCAACTGGAATCGTTTTTAAAGTTAAAGACAAACAATAAAATGCAATAATATAACCCACAACAACAACCATAGAAGCAATCGGCTTAGTAAAACCTTCACTACTTTTTAAAGCTGAGGTAGCAATCACTTCCGCGATAATTGCCATAAATAAAAACATCCAATTTTTCATTAATTTTTATACCTCATCGAATGTATTCAAAAGGTAAGACACGCTAGACAGAAAAAAACACCCTTTTAGCAGGGTGTTTTTTCATTATCTTCTATTGACCAGAATTAAGCTGATTTCTTTGCCATATTATTTTTACGAATCGTAATCATGACCAATTGAACCGCGGCTGGAGTCACACCCGGAATACGATTGGCTTGCGCCAATGTTTCAGGACGAACTGTTTTCAATTTTTGTGTAATTTCACGAGATAAGCCCGATACAATATCATAATCAAAATCAACTGGGATCTTGGTTTCTTCCAAACGCTTCATTTGAGCAACGTCATCATGTTGACGATTGATATAACCTGCATATTTCACAGCAATTTCGATTTGCTCACCCACATGTTGAGCAACATCCGAACCTGTCAATTCTGCGATTTGACTGAAATCAATATTTGGACGTTTTAGCAAATCAATTGCACTGCATTCTTTACTAAGATCTGCGCCTGTCATTTCAACAAACTTTTTACCCATTGGGTTATTTGGTGCAGCCCACAAATGCTGTAAACGAGAGGTTTCACGCTCAACCGCTTCCATTTTCTCACTATAAGCAGCCCAACGTTCATCATCAACCAAACCAAGCTCACGACCAATCGGCGTTAAACGTTGATCAGCATTATCTTCACGCAACATCAAACGATATTCTGCACGTGAAGTAAACATACGGTAAGGCTCTTTAGTACCTAAAGTGATGAGGTCATCAACCAATACGCCCATATATGCTTGATCACGTTTTGGTGTCCACTCTTCTTGTTCCCAAGCACGACGTGCCGCATTCAAACCAGCAAGTAAACCTTGCGCACCAGCTTCTTCATAGCCAGTAGTACCATTGATCTGACCAGCAAAATACAGGTTCTGAATCGCTTTAGTTTCAAGCGTAAATTTCAGTGCTTGTGGATTAAAATAGTCATATTCAATCGCATAGCCAGGACGTAGGATATGCGCATTTTCCATACCACGGATCGAACGAACTAAATTGAACTGCACATCAAACGGCAATGAAGTCGAAATACCATTAGGATAAAGCTCATGGGTATCCAAGCCTTCAGGCTCTAGGAAAACTTGGTGCGAATCTTTATCTGCAAAACGATGAATTTTATCTTCAATCGATGGGCAATAACGCGGCCCAACACCTTCAATCACACCTGTATACATCGGCGAACGGTCTAAACCACCACGAATAATCTCATGGGTTTTTTCGCTTGTATGCGTGATATAACAATTCACTTGTTCAGGGTGCATCGACACATCACCCATAAATGACATCACAGGAGATGGAAAATCGCCTGGTTGTGCAGTCATGACTGAAAAATCGACCGTGCGTGCATCAATACGCGGCGGCGTACCTGTTTTTAAGCGACCCACTGGTAATTTGAGTTCACGTAAACGCTGTGCCAATGCAATTGACGGTGGGTCACCTGCGCGACCACCACTCGAATTTTGTAAACCAATATGGATGACACCACCCAAGAAGGTTCCTGTCGTCAACACTACAGTTTTAGTGTCGAATCGAATACCCATTTGAGTGACAACACCTTTAACAGTATCGCCTTCAACAATTAGATCATCCGCCGCTTGCTGGAAAATATCTAAATTGGCTTGGTTTTCTAAGGTATGACGAATCGCAGCTTTAAAACGAACACGGTCAGCCTGTGCACGTGTTGCACGAACTGCCGCACCTTTACGCGAATTTAAAATACGGAACTGAATACCACCTTTATCTGCCGCCAGTGCCATTGCACCGCCGAGCGCATCGATCTCACGGACTAGATGTGATTTACCAATACCACCAATCGCAGGGTTACAGCTCATCTGCCCCAAAGTCTCAATATTATGCGTCAACAATAATGTTTGTCTTCCCATACGTGCAGCTGCAAGCGCCGCTTCCGTACCAGCGTGACCGCCACCAATTACGATAACGTCGTAAACTTTAGGATAGTGCATAGTGGTAAATGTGTATTCAAAAAATGACAGAGCATTATACAGGATTTTCCTTGTTATTTGAAAAAAAGCAGTGAGATTGTTGCTGCTTACAAAAGATTGATAAGACTACGAAAGACACAAAAAGAAACTTTATGTTGCATTTTCCCTGTACTTTTAACAAAGCGCTCTAAAATTGCTAACCTGATCACCACTGTCTTATCTCAAAATATTTCTATCCTAAAAGTATAGAACAAATACTTTAGGAAAATGAAATGAACTCGAAGCTTTTACTGTCATCATTAATCTGTGGTTTATTTTTTACTGTAACGGCTCAAGCAAATGCTAAAACTGCCACTGATCCACTGACCCAGAAGTATCAGCAAGTATGTAAAGGTAAGAAACAAGGTGATGCGGTTTCATTTGCCCACAAAGGTGTTGTTTTTAACGGTGCTTGTGAAAGCGATGAAAATAACAAGCTAAGCTTCCAACCTCCAACGCCTGCCTCTGAAGCGCCAGTCGAAACACAAAGCAAAATTTCAGAAACGCAATCTGAACCACGCCCTGTAAGCACACCGACTGAAATGCCTGCAGAAGCACCATCTGAACTTGCTGCACCGATGGGAAATACCGAACAACCAATGATGGATAATGATCAAGAAGCACCTTAAATCAATCAAGGTGCTTAAATGAAGACCCAATGAAAGAAAGGATGCCGCGTGATGTGGCATCCTTTCATGTTTTTTAAATACCGAATTCTTAGAAACTACAGTTATTTCATCTTAAAAATTGTAATCTGTCTATTTTATAAGCCCTTTAACAAGCCTGAATCCATTACAATAATCCCAAATACATTTACTTAGGTTGTCCTGTGAACTGGCTACAAATTCATATTACTGTCGATCAAGATCAAGTTGAACTTACTGAAACCCTACTCTTATCATTAGGTGCAGTGAGTGTAACTTTAGATGATGCCGAAGATCAGGCTTTACTTGAACCATTACCAGGTGAAACACCACTTTGGAACAAAGTCATTGTTACAGGCATTTATCAACAAGAAGAAGATGATCCAATTGATGTCGATACGTTGGAAGCATTCTTAAAAGCACAACTTCCAGATGTTCCGATGCGTCATGAATATCTAGAAAACCAAGTATGGGAACGTGCGTGGATGGACTATTACGAGCCAATCCAAATTGGTGAGAAATACTGGATCGTACCTGAATGGCTAGAACCTCCAGAAGCAGATGCAACCAATATTAAACTTGATCCAGGTTTGGCTTTCGGTACAGGTAACCATGCTAGTACGTTCTTGTGCTTACAATGGTTAGGCAAAACCGATGTCAAAGATAAAGTTGTGATTGACTATGGTTGTGGCTCAGGAATTTTAGGTGTTGCAGCATTGTTGCTCGGCGCAAAAAAGGTCTATGCAACAGACATTGATCCACAAGCAGTCTTGGCGACCAAACAAAATGCAGAATTAAATGGTGTACTTGATGGTCTTTATGTAGGCTTACCAGAAGAGTTCGATCAAGAATTTAAAAAACAACAGGCTGATGTACTGGTTGCAAATATTCTGGCAGGACCATTAATGGCACTTGCGCCTGAATTCTCAACTTTATTAAAAAATGAGGGCGAGTTCGCACTTGCAGGTGTAATAGAAGAGCAAGTTGCTGATGTTTCTAGTGTTTACTCTCAGTTTTTTGATATATTAGAGATTGAAAAGCGTGAAGAAAACTGGTGTCGCATTTCAGGAAAACGAAGAACAACTTGAGACCTCTATAAATTATGAGTGAAAAACAAACCCGCTGCCCTAAATGTTCAACTGTGTACAAAGTGACCCTTTCACAACTCAGCGTTGCACAGGGCATGGTTTGTTGTCCGAAATGTGTAATTAACTTTAATGCACTCACTAATTTACTCGCTTCTGAACAAGATGAAACGATTGCAGTACCCGCAAATCGTTCATTATTTTCCTCGATCCAACCAAACAGCTCATTTGCAGAAAAGCAAATGCAAATTTTAAGTATCTTTGATCAGAAAATTGAAAACTCAAATATCGATCTACTGACTTATTTAAACAACCTGAATTACTTCAACACCGAGCCAGTAACAGCTTTACCCAACTTAAACCTTTCAGAGGACACTCTTCTAATTGATGAGACCTCAAACGAAAGACAACATGGTTGGCTGTATTACACGCTTTGGGGGGTTGGCAACATTATTCTTATATTGGTATTTGCCTTCCAAATTTTATGGTTCAATCCCAAACTAATGCACGAAAGCCCTGCATTAAACCGAATCTTTAACTATGCATGTGGTGCTTTAACATGTAAAACAAGAGATGAGCAGTATAAACATTTAAACTTTGAGAAAATAAACGTTAGACCTGCCGAGCAGAATTCAACGCGCTTTTCAGGTACCCTCGTCAACAGACATCAAAATAGTGTTGTGCTGCCAGCCATTAAAGTTGTTTTGAAAAACAATGGTGAAGTGATTTCAAATACGGTATTAACGCCGCAAAACTATTTGGTTGATAGCTTAAAGACCATTCAACGCATCCCGACAAATAGCCCATTTAGGTTTGAATTTACCATCCCAAATAGCAAAAACAGCTTCAATGACTATAGTTTAGAAATTGTACAACCCTAAAAACGTAAAAAAAAGACAAAAAAATATAAAAAAAGTGCAGTTAATTTGCTCACTTTTTCGCTGACAGTGGTATGATACGCGCCACGAAAGCTTTGACCTACATACTCCTCGTAATTTAAAGACAAAAAATAGTTAAACGAACTGTGCTTCCATCCCATAAGCGCATTGTCGGTTTTTTTGTTTTTGAAAGTAGGCTGTAACAAATATTTAACTATTGTTACGCTTATTTTTTACACAATTCGAGGATTTGTGGCAAGCTAATAGTCCCATTGTTTTAGAGTCACTGTTTTAGGATCTAAAACAGGACTCAGTAATTCAGACCACATTTATATATCACTTTATCCAAGTGATATTTTTATTTTTCGGATTAAAACGCATGAATAGCAAATCTCCTATTTTTACGGCTCAATCTGATGTCGCTCTCCGCATCCATGTAGATCGCGCAGTTCGTCATTATTTTGCACAATTGCAAGGTGAGCAACCATCTCAAGTGTATGACATGGTTTTAGCAGAAATGGAGAAACCTCTTTTATCTGTGGTCTTAGAATATACTCGTGGCAATCAAACACGTGCTGCTGAGATTCTAGGCCTTAACCGTGGAACTTTACGCAAAAAGTTAAAAGCTCACGGTTTAATGAGTGAATAATTGATAAAATGCTCACGTTCTCGTGGGCATTTTTTTTGTGCCTTTGTTTTAATCTGTAGACTTCAAACTGTTGACTAAAATCATGACTATCAAACGTGCTTTAATCTCTGTTTCAGACAAAACTGGAATCGTTGAATTTGCTCAAAATCTTGCAGCTCTAGGGGTAGAAATTTTATCTACTGGCGGTACATATAAGTTGCTTAAAGACAACAATATCGCCGTAGTAGAGGTTTCTGAACACACAGGTTTTCCAGAAATGATGGATGGCCGTGTCAAAACACTGCATCCAAAAATTCATGGCGGTATTTTGGCGCGTCGTGGTCTAGACGAAGCTGTGATGCAAGAACACGATATCGATCCTATTGATCTCGTTGTGGTAAATCTCTATCCATTTGCCGCAACAGTAGCAAAACCAAACTGTTCACTTGCTGATGCGATTGAAAATATCGACATCGGTGGCCCAACGATGGTTCGCGCGGCTGCAAAAAACCACGCATCCGTCGGTATTATTGTAAATGCTTCGGATTACGATACCGTCGTTGCTGAATTAAAAGCAAATGGGACTTTATCTTACGAAACGCGTTTCGACTTAGCTGTAAAAGCATATGAACATACGGCGCAATATGATGGCATGATTGCATCTTATTTAGGCGCACGTGTAGGTAAAACTGAAGGTGAAGCGGATACATTTGCGCGCACATTCAACACGCAACTCAATAAAGCACAAGATTTACGTTATGGTGAAAATCCGCACCAAAGCGCCGCTTTCTATGTCGAAGCAAATGCACAAGAAGCATCTGTTTCAACTGCTAAGCAGTTACAAGGTAAAGAGCTTTCTTATAACAATATCGCTGATACAGATGCCGCACTTGAATGTGTGAAGTCATTTGTTAAACCTGCTTGTGTTATTGTTAAACATGCGAACCCATGTGGTGTTGCTGTTTCACTCGATGGCATCAAAGCGGCTTATGATCTTGCTTATGCAACTGATCCAGAGTCTGCATTTGGTGGCATTATTGCATTTAACCGTGAGTTAGATTTAGAAACTGCTCAAGCAATTGTGGATCGTCAATTTGTTGAAGTGATTATTGCTCCAAGTATTGCTGATGGCGTACTTGAAGTGACAGGCGCGAAAAAGAATGTCCGCGTCATGGTTTGTGGCGAACTTCCTGCGATTGATGCACGTGCGCCACAACTTGATTATAAACGTGTCAACGGCGGCCTACTGGTTCAAGACCAAGATTTAGGTATGATTAGCAAAGATGACCTAAAGGTTGTCACCAAACGTGCACCTACTGAACAAGAGATTGATGATTTAATCTTTGCTTGGAAAGTGGCGAAATATGTGAAGTCAAACGCGATTGTTTATGCAAAAGATCGTCAAACTGTGGGTATCGGCGCAGGTCAAATGAGCCGTGTCAATTCTGCACGTATTGCAGCGATTAAAGCTGAACATGCTGGTTTAGTGGTTGAAGGTGCAGTAATGGCATCTGACGCATTCTTCCCATTCCGTGATGGTATTGATAATGCTGCTAAAGCAGGCATTAAATGTATTATCCAACCGGGTGGTTCAATGCGTGACGAAGAAACAATTGCAGCCGCTGATGAAGCTGGCATCGCAATGGTCTTTACAGGCATGCGTCACTTCCGCCATTAATAACACCCAAGTCCCTCTTTCTTGCGATGCCTTATAGTCGCATCTCAGGGGGACTTTTTTATTCTGAACAGGTATATTCTTAAATACGGAAAAAGGAAATAACTTAATAATGAATATTTTAGTTTTGGGTAGCGGTGGCCGTGAACATGCACTTGCATGGAAAATCGCACAAGATACAAAAGTAACTAAAGTTTTTGTTGCGCCGGGTAATGCAGGCACAGCAACAGAAGATAAATGTGAAAACGTTGAACTTGATATTTTAGACAATCCAGCTGTGATTGCTTTTGCAAAAGCAAATGATGTGGCATTGGTGATTGTTGGTCCAGAGGCACCATTGGTCAATGGTGTGGTCGATGCTGCTCGTGAAGCAGGTCTAAAAATTTGGGGACCAACACAATACGCAGCGCAGCTTGAAGGTTCAAAAGCATTTGCCAAGCATTTCTTAAAGCGTCATAACATTCCAACTGCTTTTTATGATGTATTCACCGAAGTGGATGCAGCTAAAGCCTATGTTGAAAAAAATGGTGCACCGATCGTTATTAAAGCGGATGGCTTAGCTGCGGGTAAAGGCGTGATCGTGGCAATGACCAATGAAGAAGCCTTCGCCGCAATTGATGACATGCTTGCAGGCAATAAGTTTGGTGATGCAGGTTCACGTGTTGTGGTTGAGCAGTTCCTTGCAGGTGAAGAAGCGTCTTTCATTTGTATGATTGATGGCAACAACATTTTGCCAATGGCGACTTCACAAGACCACAAACGTATCTTTGAAGCTGACCAAGGGCCAAATACGGGTGGTATGGGTGCTTACTCTCCTGCCCCAGTTGTGACTACTGAAGTCTTTGAACGTGTCATGAATGAAGTGATGCGCCCAACCGTTGATGGTATGGCTGCAGATGGCCACGTTTATACAGGTTTCTTATACGCAGGTTTAATGATTGATGAGCAAGGTCAACCTCGTGTCATCGAATTCAACTGCCGTTTTGGTGATCCTGAAACTCAACCGATCATGATGCGTTTAAAATCATCGCTGGTTGATCTCGTTGAAGCAGGTATTGAAGGTAACTTACCAAGCGAAGCAGAATGGGATGAGCGTAAGTCCATCGGTATCGTTCTTGCTGCTGAGGGTTATCCAGAAACTGTCCGTAAAGGCGATGTGATTTCGGGTATCGGTCAATCCCCTGAAGATACAAAAATCTTCCATGCAGGCACAGCCATGACGGATGATGGGCATATTGTAACTGCTGGTGGTCGTGTACTCTGTGTAACAGCACTGGGCGATACCGTACTTGAAGCACAAATCAATGCGCTAGAAGTCTGTGGTCAGGTTACATTTACAGGTATGCAATATCGTAGCGATATCGGTTACCGCGCTATTGCACGTGAAAAAGCTGAATAAACCATATCAAGCTTAAAGAACCTTCTTCGGAAGGTTTTTTATTGCTGAAATTACGCAAATATCATTTACTTATTCAATATGCATATATCACATTCAGAAAAATATATATTTATTATTCAATTGAATTATCTAAACAAATATTTAAAAAATCTATAAAACTTTCATCTATTTATATTTACTTCGTACACAATTTCCTTAAATAATCAGTTATTTATACCCTTCAGTATTGGCTATTCCACTATAACCTAAACTAAAATATTGCTATGATTGGGGAAATTTTTAGCTGTACTTTTTATGGACAGATTTTACTCTTTTCTATTATTTTCAAATGATTAGAGTATTAAACTGAGCTACACGAGTTACAGCTAAATCCAAATTTAATTTCAAGAGTAAGTGAATGATTCACTGTGCTATTTATCTATAGCAAACTGGAACATGAATGTTCACCTATTTTTCTCATGTTGTGGAATTTACTTTGGCGAGTATTTTAAGAATTATTCACATGATTATTTGAATGCAGTGCCGAAGAATAACTTAGCAATCTATTACTTTGATGCGGGAATGCAATGATTTCCGGACATTATTTTGATTAGGATTTATACATGAAAAAGCTGATTAGTCTTTTTTTAAGTGTTTCGGTGTTATTACTTGCTGCATGCAGTAAACAACCTGACACCACATCTAACGGTCAACAGGGTGATGCAGCGGCATTACAAACTGTTGTCATCGCCTCTACAGGTTCAGATGCTGATATTTGGCGTCATATTGCAAGCTTACCTGAAACAAAAGCCGCGGGCCTGAAACTCGAAATTAAAAACTTTACTGATTACGTTGCGATGAATACTGCCGTGGCGAATAAAGAAGTTGATCTCAATGCATTCCAATCTTACGCTTATCTTGTTGCATTCAATGCGGCAAATAAAGACAAGATTGCGCCTGTTTCAACGACGTATCTAGAACCAATGGGTATTTACTCAAGCAAAGTCAAGAAAGTAGAAGAGTTTGCTGAAGGTGCAACCATTGCTATTCCAAACGACGGTGCAAACGAATCTCGCGCATTATTACTTTTACAAAGCGCAGGCTTAATCAAGTTGAAAGCTGACTTTGATCCAGTAAAAGGCACGCCAGCAGACATTATTGAAAACACGAAGAAGATCGTGATTAAACCAATTCAAATGGCGACTGCAGTACGTGTAAAAGATGAAGTTGATGCAATTTTATTAGGCAATACGCTGGCGATGGAAGGTGGTTTGAACGTTCTTAAAGATGCAATCTTTTATGAACCTGTTGATCAAAGCACTAAGCTAAATGTGAATGTTTTAGCAACTGCTGAATCGCGTAAAGATGATGCCGTGCTACAAAAAGTTGGTGCGCTTTATCATACTGAAGCAGTGAAAAAATATGTACAAGAGCACTTTGATGGTACCAAGGTTGACGTAAACAAACCTACGAGCTATCTCACAGAAGCGAATTCGTAATATACTACGCTCCGGCGCTCCACAAAACAGGCAAATGATTTTGCCTGTTTTTCTTTTTAATTTAGTATTGACGATATGATCGAATTTAAAAATATTTCCAAACACTATCAGCTAAATGGCCAAACCATTAATGCACTGGATCAAATCAATTTAGAGATTCCAGAAGGCAGTATTTTTGGCATTATTGGTTATAGTGGTGCAGGTAAAAGTACATTAATTCGTATGATTAATTTGCTTGAGCGCCCTTCGCAAGGGCAAGTGATTATTCATCAAAAAGACTTTACTGCTATGGATGCGCGTACGCTTCGTCAAGAACGTGCAAATATCGGCATGATTTTTCAGCACTTCAATTTATTACAAAGCAAAACAGTGTCAGAAAATATCGAAATGCCGCTGAAATTGCTGGGCCATAGTAAATCTGAGCGAGAAAAACGTTTAGCAGAGCTGCTTGATTTCATTGACCTCAAACATAAAAAAGATGCCTACCCTGATGAACTTTCAGGCGGACAAAAACAACGTGTCGGGATTGCTCGAGCACTTGCCAATCATCCTAAAATTTTACTGTGCGATGAAGCAACCTCGGCTTTAGACCCTCAAACCACCAAGTCGGTTTTAGCATTACTGAAAAAAATTAACCAAGAACAAAATATTACCATTGTGATGGTGACCCATGAAATGGATGTGATCGAATCTATTTGTGATTATGTTGCAGTCATGGAAGCAGGTCACGTGATTGAAAATGGCTCAACCTTGGATATTTTTAGTCAACCACAACACCCAACGACTAAGACCTTTATCCAAACCGTCTTGCAGCAACAGTTGCCAATCAATATTCTGAATAGTCTTGAACATCAGCACCACAACAGTATCTATAACCTGCAATTCTTAGGTACATCAGCTCAAGAAACTGTGATTCAATCGGTGATTAAACAGTTTGATATTAGTTTAAATATTCTCTTTGCCAACATGACCGAAATCAATGGCACGGTGATTGGGCAAATGTTTATTCAACTGCTGGGAGAACCACACGTCATCCAAGAAGCGATCCAATTTCTAGAACAGCAAGGTGTCAAAGTTGAACAGTCAGGAGTAAGCCAATGAGAGATTTCATCGTACACTGGCTAACTGAAATCACTGCGCCTTTTTGGCAAAGTTCGTTGTCAATGGACCAATTTGTGACAGCCTTGCAAGAAACCTTGCAAATGGTATTCTTTTCACTGCTTTTTGGTTGTATTTGGGGCTTCATCCAAGGCATCACTTTGGTGGTGACTCGTACGGGTGGTATCTTACAAAATCGTGCAATTTATTATTTCCTCAACCCAATCGTCAACGCGTTACGCTCAATTCCTTTCATCATTTTACTGATCGCCGTTATTCCTTTTACTAAATTCCTCGTTGGAACATCAATCGGAACGTGGGCTGCTATTGTTCCTCTCACGATTTATGTTGGTCCGTATTTAGGGCGTTTGATTGAAACCTCATTACTTGAGGTAAACGAAGGAATCATTGAGTCAGCGCAAGCTATGGGCGCAACACCTTGGCAAATCGTATTTAAGTTCATTGTTCCTGAAGCACGCAGTTCGCTTACACTCAATTTAACAACCGGAACGATTAGTTTGATTGGTGCAACTGCGATGGCTGGAGCAGTAGGTGCAGGTGGAATTGGTGATCTCGCAATTTCATATGGCTATCAACGTTTTGATAGCAGTGTGGTCATATTGACCGTAATCGTTTTATTACTCTTGGTTCAATTCGTTCAAACCTTAGGTGATTGGTTAGCAAAATTACGCTAACCCCCTAAATTTTAAAGCTCTCAATTTGAGAGCTTTTTTTTATTTTGGTCGTTTTCTATGGAAAATAGATTTCATTCGCAGCCTTGAACGTATTGACATGTAAAGGAACGAGATCAGGTAAGGGTTGATATCCGCCAGCCAAAACAAAGAGCAATGGAATATTCATTTTCTTTGCCATCTCAAAAACTAAACGATCTCGTTCAAATAACAGCTCCGTACTAAACCATTTTGATCCATAACGATCATTTTGGTGACAATCCATACCCGCTTGATAAACAATTAAATCCGTCCCCCAACGTGAAGCATATTGAAATGCCTCTAGAAGCGCTTCTCGATACAGATCGAAGTTACCGTGTTTGGGGTGAATATAGCGCGTTAAACTACGCTCACTGGCCTTACAACCAAAACGAACACCAAAGATTCCAAAGTTAATCAAGTTGGTCATGCGATGCGTAAAAGCCGCAGTACCATCTCCACCATGTTGATCACAATCTAAAACAAAGATCCGTTTTTCAGGATATTGTTTTGCGACTAGAGCCAATCCATTGAAGGTACAATACGCAGCACCAGACTCATAACTTGCATGATGAAATCCTTGTGCAATATTAGCAGCGACACCCTCTTTAAAAGCAATTTCAGCACCAACCAATTGCCCTGCTTGCACCGACAAAACTGCATCGCGAAATTGTGCACTCCACGGTTTAAAACCCTGAATAGTTGCGAATGCTGATTCACCTGAAAGAAAAGCCTCAACGTATTGGGGATTATGTAATTTTTTAAGAATTTCGATATCAATTAAGCCTGGGTCAATCAACTCCACCATTTGGCAGGTATGTAAAACATCCGCAACGGCGGTGAGTTTTTCCATGCTATTAGTATGCGTGTGCGCATAATAGCGTGGAGAATAACAAGCTTTTAGCATGGATGTCCTACAGAGATTTGATCTTGTGCTATGTCCATCAACTGACTCAATTCGGTTATATCAGGTCTAAATAATCCATTGTCGACCTGTTGCTTAAAATGATAGCCAAATGCGCGAGCACGATTTTTTGGGGAGACTGCTAAAGTGGTTAATCTTAAAAACCAAAAACCATTGATGGCTGAAATAGGAATGACATATCCTTTATAGTGTTTATTCTGATGCTTTTCTAGTTGCTCAATTTCGTAATGTGCAGAAAAAAGACTTCCTGCAGGTAAACGGACACCATTCATCAATAGTGGAACAAGGCTAATACAGGAATGATTGTCTCCCATATTCATTTTTTCCATCATAATTGGTTGTTCGTTTTCATCCACAAAAATATTAATCTCGCCTTGTCTAAGCAACCGATGATGTGCGATTCGAAGAAAAAACTTTTCGGCCATCGGACACGAACCCACCTTTGGCTTTTCTAACAAAGCATTGCATTCAATCATGCCTTTTTTGACACTTTGAGGAAGAATAATATCGGCGAGTAACTGGCAGATCAGCACACTTTCTTCAAGCTCTGCATAATGGTGGATTGTTCTAAGCTTCGTTTGAAAATCGACTTCTTGTTGTAAATTTTGGGCAAAAGTTTCTTGCACATTGAGATGCTGTAAACAGTGTTGCACCCCAGCGTTCGTATCTAGGTTTCGCCATGTTGTTAATTCCAGACCATAAGATGAACTTTGGTTGAGAATGTTCTTGAGTCCTTTGGTGTCATAATCATCAAAGATACGTAAATCCTGAAAACCAAATGCATCTCGCGCTTGCGAAACAAACTCTGCAATCACACGTGTCGCTTGGGTATATCCACAACCCCGTCGCTCGGTTTGATGACTAAAATGCTCGTTGAGCATTTCTGTGAGTTTGGTAGATAGCGGATACAGATGTTGCTTAAATATAACGACCACTTCATGATCAACTAAATCTGACATAATTCCCTCTCTATCTTTTTGTAATTTGTTTCCGCTTTGATTTCAGTAAATTATATTTATTTACAAGGATTTATCATTTTAAAATACGACACCCTAATAGTTCTTCTCTCACCCCTGAGTTAGCATTCTACCAACAGTCGAGTTATCCCCTATCTTTTTCAGGATGTAAGCTATTCATTGTTCACAGCTAATAAAAACATTATAAACCATTAACTTATGAAAATTTTTCTTTCATCTTTATGGAAAATAGCTTTATTGTCAACGATAAAAAAATGCTTTGATTTAAGCTGTCAAAATCTGTCCTAAATAGTCATGTTTCATCGATAGTCAGCAGCAGGAGTTTTGCACTCTTAGCTATTTACACTTACACTAGGAATCCTCAAAAGCGGTTGTCAGCAACAGCATCATAACCGTACGACAACAAGATTTAGGAATCGGCTATGCATTATAAGATTCATGTCATTGACGTAAAAAATGCCTTAAAAAACTATATCTGGTTATTGGAAGATACTCGCTCAAATGAAGTTATTGCTGTTGATCCCACTGAAGCCAGTTTAGTCACTGATTTCTGCGAACAACATCAATTACAACTCAAACAAATTTGGCTCACTCATTGGCACCCTGACCATACGGGTGGTGTCCCAGACTTATTAGCAGACCAGAATCTTTCAGTATATGGACCGCGTGAAGAGTTGAGTAAAATTGCTTATATTTCAGATCCACTGCAACACAATGATCATTTTCATTTCAATGACTTAAAAATTGAAATCATTGCAACACCTGGGCATACCTTAGGTCATATCGTTTATTTTATTGAAGAGATTGATAGCTTATTCTGTGGTGATACGCTATTTGCAATGGGTTGTGGACGTTTGTTCGAGGGAACAGCCGAACAAATGTATCACTCCTTAAATCGTCTGGCTGCGTTGCCCATCCAAACCAAAGTCTATTGCACACATGAATACACGCTCGCAAATGCTGAATTTGCTTTAACGATTGAGCCAAACAATGTTGCACTGCAAGAGCGCCTAAAAAAAGTCAAAATCTTAAGAGAAGCGGAACAAATAACGTTACCCAGCAGTATTGAATTAGAGCTTCAAACCAACCCTTTTCTCCGCACTGAAAGTGCCGAGGATTTTGCTCGAATTCGCAGCCTAAAGGACCAGTTTTAACCAACTCACTCAAACAAAAAATGATTTCATTTCCTATATTCAACTAAGTGGGAAAATGAAATCATTTTTTACATTTACAATTAAATTATTTTTTAGCTTAAAAGGACTTACTCAAATACACAAATATATTTTTTACAATATAATACAGCAACATAAGAAAACTAGAGAAAAAATTTATCACTTTAAAATTACTCTATTTTTACATTATTTACATGCAGCAAAATAAATCTAAGCAATCCCCCTTTAAAAAAAATTAAGCAACCCTTATTAATGAATACAGGTTCACAAGGAGTTCGGCTATGAAAAACAGAGTTGTTAAAGCAAAAAATTTATTGGCTTTTCGTATTTGGTTGGAAAAGTTGGGGTATTCGGTTAAAAATCTGACAGATAACCGGGGGTTCACGTTTAGTTTTAAAAAAGAATATGGCTTGGTGACTTGTGATTTATCTGGAAATTCTTTAGCAATGCAGCTTGGTGAAGAGTTTGAAGATCATTTGAAAGCATAATGTTAGGTTTAAAAATTTAGGGTTTCAAATGGAGATGGAACCCTAAAGTATTCATATACAATCTCACCAATATATTTACCCCTATTTATTCCCTCATTTTCTCACTGTCTCACACAAAATTTCATTGGAACTCGACCGATTTCCAAGTATGATAATGCCCAAGTCGAGGGATGCTGCGACAATTGATCGGTACTAAAGATCAATTTGCTAGGCTCGGCGTAAGAAGCAATGCTTCCAAGACAACGGCATCCGCGAACAAAATGATCCATACTATTTTTTCTAGGAGATCCTGATGAACGCGGTGAATGCTTCATTTACAGATTATAAAGTTGCCGATATTTCCCTTGCTGACTACGGCCGTAAAGAAATCAAACTTGCTGAAGCTGAAATGCCAGCTTTGATTGGCTTACGTAAGCGTTATGCAGCGGCTAAACCGCTTGCAGGTGCAAAAATCTTGGGTTGTATTCATATGACAATCCAAACTGCCGTTTTAATTGAAACATTAATCGAATTAGGCGCTGAAGTGCGCTGGACTTCATGTAACATTTTCTCAACTCAAGATCACGCTGCTGCTGCGATTGCTGCACGTGGTATTCCTGTATTCGCTTGGAAAGGTGAAACTGAAGAAGAATATGTTTGGTGTTTAGAACAACAAATCAATGTCAATGGACAACCATGGGCAGCCAACATGATCTTGGACGATGGTGGTGACTTAACTGCACTTGTTCATGAAAAATATCCTGCACTTTTAGAGGGTATTCACGGGATTACTGAAGAAACAACCACAGGTGTTCAACGTCTTTTAGAAATGTGGAAAGATGGTTCACTTAAAGTTCCAGCGATCAACGTGAATGACTCGATCACTAAATCTAAAAACGATAACAAATATGGTTGCCGTCATTCATTAAATGATGCAATCAAACGTGGTACCGACATGTTACTTTCTGGTCGTCGTGCCCTTGTGATTGGCTACGGTGACGTAGGTAAAGGCTCAGCGCAATCTTTACGTCAAGAAGGCATGATCGTTCGCGTTACTGAAGTTGATCCAATCTGTGCGATGCAAGCATGCATGGATGGTTACGAAGTCGTTTCTCCATACAAAAATGGCGTACAAACAGGTAAAAAAGAAGACATTAACCACGATTTGCTCGCAAACACTGATCTCGTTGTGACCACAACAGGTAACTACCATGTTTGTGATTCTGCAATGCTCGATAGCTTAAAAGCAGGTGCAGTCGTTTGTAACATCGGTCACTTTGATACTGAAATTGATACAGCGTATTTACGTGGTTACAAGTGGGTTGAAGTGAAGCCACAAGTACACCAAGTATATCGTTCAGAAGATGAAAACAACTACTTGATCCTTCTTTCTGAAGGTCGTTTGGTTAACCTAGGCAATGCAACAGGTCATCCTTCACGCGTAATGGATGGTTCTTTCGCAAACCAAGTATTAGGTCAAATGCATTTATTTGCTGAGAAATTTGCAGATCTACCTGCTGATCAAAAGCAAGCAGCTATTCGTGTAGAAGTGCTTCCTAAGAAATTAGATGAGGAAGTTGCTGCGGCAATGGTTGTTGGTTTTGGTGGTGTGTTAACACAACTGACTCAAGTACAAGCGGATTATCTTGGTGTTCCAGTCGAAGGCCCTTTCAAAGCTGACGCTTATAAATACTAAGTTTTAATACCCTCTCCTAAGCCCTCTCCCTTAGGAAGAGGTGATATTCGTTACCCTAATGAGTATCAAAAAGTCCTCTCCGTTTAGGAGAGGATTTAGGAGAAGTGAAAAGAAATAAAAAAAAGGATTTGAAATGACCAAACGTATTCCTATTTCTTTTGAGTTTTTCCCACCTAAAACTGATGTTGGGGCAGAAAAACTACGTACTGTCCACCAAGAGTTACAACTATTGAATCCTGAATTTTTCTCGATTACATATGGTGCTGGTGGATCTACACGTGAACGTACTTTAGCAGCGATTAATGATTTCAATGGTAAAGGTACACCTGTCGCACCTCACCTATCATGTATTGGTGATGATAAAGCGCGTATTGCAGAGCTGTTAGATTTATATAAATCGCAAGGTATTGATCGTATTGTAGCACTACGGGGTGATTTACCTTCTGGTCAAGTTGGTCTTGGTGAGCTTCCATATGCGCAGGATTTGGTTCGCTTTATCCGTGAATACTCAGGTGATCACTTTCATATCGAAGTTGCTGCTTATCCTGAAATGCATCCGCAAGCCGAAAGCTTTGATGTCGATATTCAACGTTTTATTGAAAAAGTACACGCTGGTGCAAATGCAGGGATTACGCAGTTCTTCTTTAATCCTGATGCCTATTTTTACTTCATGGAACGTTTGGATAAAGCAGGTGTAAATATCCCTGTTGCTCCAGGTATTATGCCGATTACTAACGCAAGCAACTTAATTCGCTTTGCTGATGGTACAGGCGCAGAAATTCCGCGTTGGATTCGTAAGCAACTTGCTGCTTATGGAGATGACAGCAAAAGTATCAAAGCATTTGGTCATGAAGTTATTGTGAAACTCTGCGAACGTTTAATCGCTGGTGGTGCACCATCACTTCACTTCTATTCAATGAATCAAACAGAGCCAACTCAACAACTGGTTGTTGATCTTGGTTTAAACTAATTTGTACGAGCCTGATCCAAGCATGAATCGTTTTTATATCGAAGCCGAACTAAATACTGGCAATACCATTGAATTAACGGAATCGGTATTTCATCACTGGGTACGGGTGCTTCGTGCAAAAGAGCAAGAACAAGCCATCTTTTTCAATGGAAAAGGTGGTGAATACGTTGTAACACTGACTGAAATAAACAAGAAAAATGCGTTTGTATCAATTGATCAATTTGATCCAGTCGATCGTACGCCGCCTTTTCAAATTGTTTTAGGCCAAGTCATGAGCAAAGGCGATCGCATGGATTATGCAATTCAAAAAGCGACTGAACTAGGTGTTACAACGATTCAACTTTTGACCAGCGAACGCTGCGAAATGCGACTCAAATATGATCGCGATCAAAAGAAACTAGATCACTGGCAATCTGTCGCCATCGCCGCATGTGAACAATGTGGTATGAACCGAGTTCCTGAGGTGTTAGCTCCTATCGCATTAATCGATTGGATCAAGTCAGCGCAACTTCCCCCTTCACGTTTTGTACTCGCACCAAATAAAGATCAAGAAAATGTGTTATTGGATAGTTCGCCTGATTTAGCATTATTAATTGGTCCTGAAGGTGGTCTCAGTGAAACTGAAATCGAAACTGCAAATCAAAACCATTTTAAAAACTGGTGCATTGGAGATCGTGTTTTAAGAACAGAAACTGCTCCCGTTGTGGCTTTGTCTATCTTGAACTATCACTTTTCAATCAAATGATACATGTGGATTGCTTTCCATTGGGTTTAGCGTTAATTTAAATGAACTCTACTCTGCCTACAAAAAATAAAGGCTGTAGGCATTGAATAAATGAAAAGGATTATTCGTTGTATGTCTGGGGTTCAGAAGCAAGATTCACCGCCATCTATTTATACGGATTTATTTAATTGTTCTAGTCATATCCGTTCATTTGTTCTCAGCGTACTTTGTATTTGTCTTTTAGATTATGCGTTGTTTAGTCTTTTCTACTCTTTCAGCCCCAACATTTTCACTACATGGATTTGTATTACGCTGATTGTTTTACTTGTTTTCTTTTTTCTATGTAGATTCTCTTTAGACCAATATTCATCTCCCCTTTTCTTAAAAAAAACCAATTATTTATTTCAAATGGTGTGCTTTTTTACTGGCTTATTGCTTGGTGTTAACTCCATCATTATTAATTATTACCTCATCGATGATGTACCCAGTCTGACAAGCTCGCATATTTTAATCTTAACCGCCTTGCTCCTCACTACATCTCATATTATTGCCCTTACATTTTTAACCCAGCATATTCGATATTTTTTTCTATTTTTCCTTCCCAGCATTATTCCACTGATTATTTCTCAAATTCTATATGGCGATCGTCATCATACGCTGTTCTACTTGGCTTATTACTCGACTTTCTTTGCAACATTACTATGCGCGCAAGCAACCTATAAAATTCATAAACGTCTTTCAGGTGTACTTGAAAAAAACAAACAATTGATGGACGTTTCAGAACGACATAATCAATGGACTGAAGAACTTTGCCAACAACTACAGCGTGAAATTAATAAATCTAAAGATATTGAAGCACAATTACAGTTTAACAATCACTTACTGGAACAAAAAGTTCGTGATCGTACTTTTGACCTCACCCAAATGAATGAAAGCTTAGAAGAACATCGACAAAATTTAGCTTTTGCACATGAAACAGCGGGTATTCATCCTTGGGAATGGAATCTAGAAAATCAGACCATAGGTATAACCAACACACATAGTCAGCCTGTGAAACGCAACTCTGATAATCACTATGCACTGTTGCACAAAATCGCTCATCCAGATGATATTGAACGTGTAAAAAATACTTTATACAGCCATTTATATGGGCAGATAGCGCGTTATGAAGAATCCTTTCGTATTAAGCGTCCAAATGGAGAATGGTCATGGATACATGATGTTGGGCAAGTGATTCAAAGAGATCCTGTGAGCCGCAAACCTTTACGTATGGTTGGTGTTTATCGAGACATCAATCAAGAACGCAAAGATCAAGAACGCTTGAAACTGTCTGCTAGTGTTTTTGAACAAGCATCTGAAGGTATTTTTATTTTAGATGAGCAATTTAACTATCTGGAAGTTAATCCCAAATACGAACAGATGACAGGATTAGATAAGCAATTAATTTTAAATAAACACCTGTTTGACATTACTAAGCAAAATAAACCTCACCATCTAAATTTTCAACTTTCTATACTCGATACTTTAAGAGAAGAATATGAGTATGAAGGAGAATTTCAGGAAACGTATCATTCTGGAAAATCATGTTTCCTATGGATCCATATCAATGCCGTCAAAAATGAACAAGACCAAGTCATCAATTATATCGGCATTGTTTCGGATCAAACAGAACGTAAACACCAAGAGCAGCGTTTATCTTATTTAACCAACTACGATACACTCACCGACTTACCTAATCGTTTTTATTATCAACAACAGCTCCATCAGTATTTAATCAGTGAAGCATCGATTCAACATCTTGCTGTGATTCGCCTAAACATAGATCGTTTCCGCACCTTGAATGAATTGATTAGCAATCAAGCAGGAAATGAACTCTTAAAACAAGTTGCTCAACGCTTACGTATTAGCAATATCGATGCTCTTCTAGTTGCACATTTGAGTGCAGATGATTTTGCCATTATTTATGAAATGTCACCTTTACATCCGCCAATTCATCAATTATGCAATAATATCGTTGAAAACTTTTGCCAGCCATTCTATATCTCTGATCAAGAGTATTTGGTGAGCATTTCAGTCGGCGTGGCAATGTTCCCAGAACATGGGCGTCAAGTTGATAATTTAAATACCCATGCTGAACAAGCCCTCAATGAAGCAAAACGCTTAGGGGGGAATACCATTCGATATTATTCAAATGAAAGAGCCAACCTAACTGCCAAATACTCTGATTTAGAGCTCGACCTAAGGAAAGCCATTCAAAATAATGAACTGATTGTTTATTACCAACCAAAAATTATCGCTCAAAACAATCAGATCGATGGTTTCGAAGCCCTTATTCGTTGGGAACATCCCACTAAAGGGCTGATCATGCCTGATATTTTCATTCCTTTAGCAGAAAGTACCAGTCTTATTTCAGATATAGGTCAATTTGTACTGCATGAAGCTGCTAAGCAATTACATGTATGGCAGCAACTTGGTTTCGGTCATATTCATATTGCGGTCAATATCGTGGCACAACAAATCTTACGTGGGCAACTACTTCATGATATTGATACCATCTTAGATCAGTATTCAATTTCAGGAAAAAACCTTGAGTTAGAAATCACCGAATCCGCTTTTTTAGAAAATACAGAAAGTGTAAAAGTCGTTTTACAAGCGCTCAAACAACGTGATATTTCAATTGCACTTGATGATTTTGGAACTGGCTACTCGTCCCTCGCTTATTTAACCGAATACCCAATAGATACACTGAAAATAGACCGGGCTTTTATTTCAAAAATCGGCGATGCCAAACAAGATGCGATAGTTAATGCCATGATTGCGATGGGTAAAACGATTGGCCTAAAAGTTGTGGCCGAAGGTGTTGAGACAGAACAGCAAAGCGAATACTTAAAACGTCAAAACTGTGACATATTGCAGGGTTACTTATTTTCTAGACCATTAACAGCAATACATGCGACGGAATATTTACAACAGCACACCTAACTGTCAACCGCAAAAACTTCCATTTAAGGGTGGGTTTTGAGCATTTTAGCAGTTTATTTTGCGCTAGTTATAAATTGTCAATAAGCATGATCGTTCAGTGAAAATAAGCTTTTTTGACTGGGCGAAAGCATGAACTAGTGCTATATTCTTGTGCACTTATCTTAATATAATAATCAGCAACCTATATAGCTGATTATTATCGGAACAATCGAGACTCAGATGGACGATCAATCTTTAAAACAGGCCGCTTTGTATTACCATGAATTTCCTACTCCGGGAAAAATCAGTGTGACACCTAGCAAGCAGCTCGTTAACCAACGAGATCTAGCGCTTGCATATTCTCCTGGTGTTGCAGCCCCGTGTTTGGAAATCGAACGAGACCCTTCTGCTGCTGCCAAATATACAGCACGTGGTAATCTGGTCGCCGTCGTGAGTAATGGTACAGCTGTACTGGGTTTAGGGAATATTGGTCCTTTAGCATCAAAACCTGTCATGGAAGGTAAAGGCGTCCTTTTCAAAAAGTTCGCTGGTGTGGACGTATTTGATATTGAGATCGCGGAAAATGATCCTGATAAAATCGTTGATATCGTTGCTGCGTTAGAACCAACATTTGGTGGTATCAACCTAGAAGATATCAAAGCACCTGAATGTTTCTATATCGAGAAAAAGCTTCGTGAACGCATGAAAATTCCTGTGTTCCATGATGACCAACACGGCACCAGTATTATTGTAGGTTCAGCATTATTAAATGCTTTGCAAATCGTAAATAAGAAAATTGATGAAATCAAAATTGTAGCGTCTGGTGCAGGTGCTGCGGCATTGTCTTGCTTAGATTTACTTTGTGCTCTTGGTGTGAATAAAGCCAACATCACTGTTGCTGATTCTCGCGGTCTTCTCACCACTTCACGCGAAGGGCTGGATGAGTCGAAAAAGCGTTACGTACAAGATATTGCAGCAACACAATTGCATGAAGTCATTGCTGGTGCGGATATGTTCTTGGGTCTTTCGGCAGCGGGTATTTTAACCAAAGAAATGGTTAAAGAAATGGCTGAGAATCCAATCATCTTTGCACTTGCAAACCCAGATCCAGAAATCTTGCCTGAACATGCACATGAAGTACGTCCAGATGTCATTATGGCGACAGGTCGTTCGGACTATCCAAACCAAGTTAATAATGCGCTTTGCTTCCCGTATATCTTCCGTGGCGCACTTGATGTGGGTGCTACCACCATCAATGAAGAAATGAAAATTGCATGTGTACATGCGATTGCACGTATGGCGCACGTAGAAGCCGACGCTGCTACTTATGGTGAAAAATCAGTATCATTTGGTCGTGATTACTTGATCCCTGGCCCTCTTGATCAGCGCTTGATTTTAGAAATCGCACCTGCGGTCGCTAAAGCAGCAATGGATTCTGGTGTTGCAACACGTCCAATTGAAGATTTCTCTGCATATCGCCAAAGACTTTCTGAGTTCGTGTATAACTCAGCGTTCTTGATGAAACCAATTTTTGCACAAGCGAAAACTGACCCTAAACGTATTGCATACGCTGAAGGTGAAGACGAGCGCGTATTACGTGCAGTACAAATCGCAGTTGATGAAGGTTTGGCTAAACCAATTTTAGTCGGCCGTACCACGGTAATTGAAGCAAATATCAAAAAATTAGGTCTACGTTTACAACATGGCGTTAACATCGAGATCGTTGATCAAGAAAAAAATCCTCAATATGAGGAATTTTGGAAAGATTACTACCAAACCATGCAACGCAAAGGTGTGACCGTAGAATACGCTCAACGTGAAACACGTCGTCGCTCGACACTCATTGCAGCTTTATTGGTTAAATTTGGTCAAGCCGATGGTATGCTCTGTGGTACTTATGCAAGCTACGATATCCATTTAGATTTCGTTAAAAATGTCATTGGTTTAAAAGAAGGTCGCAGCACATTCTTTACCCTAAATGCGTTGATGCTTGAAGATCGCAATTTGTTTATTGCTGACACTTATGTGAATACCAACCCAACAGCTGAACAGCTTGCTGAAATGACCATTTTAGCTGCGGAAGAAGTTCGCCGTTTTGGCATTACGCCACGTGTAGCACTACTTTCGCATTCAAGCTTTGGTAGCGACCAACTGGATTCTAGCGCTCAAAAAATGCGTGAAGTCTATCGCTTACTTACAGAACAAGCACCTGAATTAGAAGTTGAAGGTGAAATGCATGGCGATGCAGCACTAGACGAAAACATTCGTCACTTTGCTTTCCCAAATTCACGTTACAAAGGTTCAGCTAATCTATTGATCATGCCAAACCTAGACTCAGCAAATATTTCTTTTAATTTATTAAAAGCGACCTCTGGGAATAATGTAACGATTGGGCCGATTTTATTAGGTGCTGCAAAACCAGTTCATATCCTCACCCCAACAGCAACAACACGCCGTCTAATCAACATGACTGCATTGACTGTTGCTGAAATTCAACAAAGTGAAAACTAGCCATTGTAAGCAAAGCTTTTGCTGAAAAGCTTTGCTTAGTGCTTGAGAAAACCTCTATTCTGTAGCATGATTGTGTGAAGAATAGAGGTTTTTTCATGCAAGTTTATTTAGTAGGCGGTGCTGTTCGAGATCATTTACTTGGGCATCCCTATCACGAAAAAGATTATGTTGTTGTTGGCGCAACGCCAGAACAATTACTCGCGGAAGGTTATCAACCTGTTGGCAAAGACTTCCCTGTATTTCTACATCCCAAAACAAAAGAAGAATACGCACTCGCACGCACAGAACGTAAATCTGGAGTTGGTTATCATGGTTTCCAATGTTTTACAGACACTAGTGTTAAGTTAGAAGAAGATTTAATCCGCCGCGACCTTACCATCAATGCCATGGCAATGGATGAACAAGGCAAAGTTTATGACCCCTATGGCGGACAAAAAGATCTAGACCAAAAAATTCTGCGCCATGTTTCTGATGCTTTTACTGAAGACCCATTACGAGTACTTCGAGTGGCCCGTTTTGCTGCTCGTTATGCTGCATATGACTTTAAAATTGCTGATGAAACACTACAACTCATGCAAAATATTGCTCAATCAGGCGAATTAAGCACCCTTACACCAGAACGCGTCTGGAAAGAAACTTCTCGGGCGTTAATGGAAGATCATGCAGATGTATATTTTCAGATCCTAAAAGACTGTAACGCTTTAAAGGTCCTGTTTCCTGAACTCGATGCCCTGTTTGGGGTACCACAGCGCCCTGAATACCATCCTGAAATAGATTGTGGTATTCATACACTTATGGCACTTAAACAAGCATGTCAGGCGAATTACGCTTTGGATGTCCGCTTCTCAGTACTGGTCCACGACTTAGGCAAAGCACTCACCCCTATTGAAGAGTTACCAAGACACATCATGCATGAAGAACGCGGTATACAACCCGTGACTGAGGTTTGTGATCGCTTAAAAGTTCCAACCTATCTTAAAAATTTAGCGCTAACCGTTTGTAAAGAACATTTGAAATGCCATCAAGTCAAAAATCTAAAACCAGGAACTTTATGGCGTTTGTTACAGCGCTTGGATGTTCTACGTAGACCCGATAAAGCCAGAGCTTTTGTTCAAGCATGTGAATGCGATGCGAAAGGACGTTTGGGTTTAGAACAGCGCCCATACCCTCAGGCAAAATACATGTTAGATGCAATGGAAATCGTCAGAAACATTCGAGCTCAAGATTTACCTGAACATATTCAAGGTCCTGAAATTGGCGAAATGTTGATTCAATACCGTATTGAGGCATTAGCAAAATTTAAAGAACAGCATGAAGAATAAACCTGTTTAGCACGCCATCGTTGTGCTACGAAACAATTTAAAATTTATATTAGAACCTTTCATAACCCTGCATATTTCTCCTGTAGAGAGAATGAGGAACGATTGAAGTTCCGCAAGGGATCTATGAAAGAAGTCTATTATTTAGTCAACAATACTGGATCTTCAATGCTATAACCCGTTTCAAAAGGGATACCGAGGTATTTGACTGTCACAAGCATCGTATTACTGTGCGGCACTTTATAGACTTTCGATATATTTAACCCTTGCTTGTAAGTGTCAGCTTTCTGCAATGTACTTTTTAAACCTAAGCTTTTTACCCGATATTGATATGACCATTTATCAATAGATTCTTGTGGGTCATACCATGCTTTTGCCGTACCTTTTTTATTGGTTAATATTTGAATGCGAACATTACTGTTGTGTATAGCTTGAAGTGATATTAAACGCTTCTGAATTTTCTTAATTTCTATATCAAATTGCCTACTATCTTGATCATAATCAATTAGCTTAGTTTTGGGATTGATATAGAGCGAACGAACTTGAATGAGTTTAGTCGGATTAGCACTATTTAATTGATAATAATAGAGTTGAGGCAAACGTCCCCGACCATCTTCAAAATGTCGCATAAGATAAATCTTTTGGGCTTTTCGATCTAATCCTAGAACTTCAATATGCTGTGGTCCGCCAACTGTTGCATAAACAGGCAGGGATAAACAGGACAAAAAAAGTGTACTGAACAAAATTCCTGATCTAGCTGTAGACATATCTAACTCCAAAGCAATCAATATATTTAAGCCCAATATATTGAGTTTTTAATGAAGATGATGTTAATTTTTTCTACTTCACGCTTTTATTATTATGAGATTGAAAATTTCTTTGGTGATATGTTCTGGTAGTGGTTTATCTAAAATGAATTTTTTGTTTCCAATAAAAAACCCAGCCAAAATAATGACTGGGTTTTTATAACTTTTACTTATTCAGTAAAAATTATTGAGCAGCAGCAGCTTGAGCAGCAGCAACTTCGTCAGCAAAGCTCATTTCAGCTTTCTTCTCAATACCTTCGCCTACTTCGAAACGAACGAATTGAGCAACAACTGTACCAGTCGCTTTCAATACATCAGCAACTTTTTTGTCGTTGTCGATTACATACATTTGACGATCAAGTGCAACTTCGTTCAAATATTTTTCAATTGAACCAGTTACCATTTTCTCAACGATGTTCGCAGGCTTACCAGATTCTAATGCTTTCGCTTCAGCAATTTCTTTCTCTTTAGCGATTAAGTCAGCAGAAACAGCTTCAGCATTTACAGCAACTGGATTGAATGCAGCTACGTGCATAGCAATACCTTTACCTGTATCAGCATCACCTGTGTAAGAAACAACTACACCGATTTTTAAACCGTGCTTGTAAACAGCCAAGTTTTCGCCTTCAACAATTTGAGCACGACGAACTTGGATGTTTTCACCAATTTTTTGAACAAGTGCAACACGTGATTCTTCTACTGTAGCGCCGTCTTCAAGCTTAAGTTCAGCAATTTTTGCAGCGTCAGTTTCGCCAGCAGCAAGTGCAGCAGCAGCAACTTTATCAGAAAAGTTTTTGAAGTTTTCGTCTTTAGCAACGAAGTCAGTCTGACAGTTAACTTCAACAAGAATCGCTTTGTTACCGTTTTGAATGATCGTGATCGCACCATCAGCAGCAATGTTGCCTGCTTTTTTAGCAGCTTTTGCTTGACCTGATTTACGAAGGTTATCAATCGCAAGTTCGATGTCACCGCCCGCTTCTGTTAATGCTTTTTTACATTCCATCATCGCAAGACCAGTACGGTCACGTAATTCTTTTACCATGCTCGCAGTAACTGCAGTCATGTTGATCTCCTAAAATCGGTAGAAAATAAATCTGTTCAACAAAAACGGCCCAAAGAAACTCTGGGCCGTTTGCAATCTCGACGCTTTAATTTGCCACCATTACATGTCGCAAAAATGACAAGCTTGCGTCAAAACGCATTAAGCCTCAGAAGCATCTTTTGCAGCGTCATCGCCTTTTGCTTGTGCATTTGCTTGTGATTGAGCATATTCTTTACCAGCAAGAATCGCATCAGCCATAGCAGAAGCATACAAAGTTACTGCACGGATCGCATCGTCATTACCCGGGATAACGTAATCAACGTGATCTGGGTTAGAGTTTGTATCAACGATACCGATTACAGGAATACCTAAGTTTTTCGCTTCTTTGATTGCAATCGCTTCGTGATCAACGTCGATTACAAATAATGCGTCAGGTAAACCACCCATGTTTTTAACGCCGCCTAAAGCACGTTCAAGTTTTTCCATCTCGCGAGTACGTTCTAAAGCTTCACGTTTAGTAAGCTTAGCAAAAGTACCGTCTTGAGATTGAGTTTGAAGATCTTTTAAACGGTTGATAGATTGGCGAAGTGTTTTCCAGTTCGTCAACATACCACCTAACCAGCGGTGATCTACATATGGTTGACCAGCGCGTTGAGCTTGTTCACGGATGATGTTAGAAGCAGCTCGTTTTGTACCAACGAATAATACTTTGTTCTTTTTGCTCGCAAGGTTATTCACAAAGTTCAATGCATCATTTAACGCAGGAACAGTATGCTCAAGGTTAATGATGTGAATTTTGTTACGCGCGCCAAAAATGTATTGACGCATTTTTGGGTTCCAGAAACGAGTTTGGTGACCAAAGTGTGCGCCTGCTTGAAGAAGGTCGCGCATGCTTACGTTGTAATCTGCCATTTTCTATACCTTAAGATTTGGGTTAGGCCTCCATATATCCGCATTCTCCACCTATTGCTAGGCACCCAGAGTAATGTGACGATATATGTGCGGATTTTGTACGACTATTTATTATACACTTTCGCAATACCTCGCATTAAGAAAGATAGTCACGAAAAGCAATTGATAAAATAGGCGGCTATTTATACCATAGTCACTTGCGAATTACCAAAAGTTTTTAGAGATCATGAATACAACTTATACAGCTCCTCGCCGATTAATCAAAACTCCCGATGAAATTGAAAAGATGCGCGTTGCAGGGAAACTGGCAGCTGAAGTTTTAGACATGATTAAGCCTTATATTAAGGCGGGTGTGAGTACACTAGAACTCGACACAATTTGTCATGATCATATTGTCAACATTCAGCAAGCCATTCCTGCTTGTTTAGGCTATGGTGCAGCACCAGGGCGTCCTGCTTTCCAACATACTATCTGCACATCTGTAAACCATGTCGTATGTCATGGTATTCCATCCGAAGCTAAAACGCTTAAAAATGGCGACATCCTTAATATTGATGTGACTGTGATTAAAGATGGCTATCACGGCGATACCAATATGATGTATGTCGTCGGTGGAGAGACTTCTATTCTTGCAAATCGCCTTTGTAAAGTTGCACAAGAAGCGATGTATCGTGGTATGGCAACTGTTAAAGATGGATCATATCTTGGCGATGTTGGACACGCGATTCAACAATACGTTGAGTCTGAACGTTTCAGTGTCGTTCGTGAGTATTGCGGTCATGGTATCGGTAATGTCTTCCATGATGAGCCACAAGTTCTGCACTATGGCCAAAAAGGCACAGGTATGCGCCTTGAAGCTGGCATGACCTTTACGATCGAACCAATGGTCAATGCAGGCGTTTGGCAAACCAAATTATTAGGTGATAAATGGACAGTTGTAACCAAAGACCATAAATTATCTGCACAATACGAGCATACGATTTTAGTCACACAGACAGGGATTGAGGTTTTAACTGCACGCCCTGAAGAAGATTTATCTCGTTTTATGTAATTGATTCTCTATCTTTAAGCACCTATCAAAAAAGCTATTTCGGTAGCTTTTTTCATCTCCACAATTTCTTCATCAATTTATCTAAACAAAACAAAATATTTCATAAGCACAACAATTATAAAATTTAACTAAACACACCATTCATAAAAAAGAGTTATGTTGGGCGCAAGAAAAATCCTTACAAACTTTTGGACATGGAGTCCCATGATGATGAAAAAGTCATTCACTTTCCTTATAACGGGGCTTTGCACCCTACCTACTCTTACTTTTGCAGACTCACCTTATTTTAGTCTTAAAGATGGTGATGGATTTAAACGTTTCTCTGTGTCCGCAGGTTGGTTACATGCGATGCCTCAAGGTTCAGCAAATCCAATCAACATTAATACTAGTATTGCTGAAGGAACCCAATCAAAGGTTGGATCAGTTTCTAAACAAGCTGTACTGGACGCTGCAGATCGAGACTCCAACAAAGCACTCTATGATGCAATCAAAATACAGCCATTAGATCCCGTACCTGGAGCATTAACTGGAACTGCAACTGTAAATGGTCTCTCAAATTGGAAAAGTCAGGGTACTGGCTTGGAAGCAGATAATGTCGACACTGTTGGTCTCATGTTTAATTACAATTTCACCGACAATCTCTCATTAGAGGTCAAAGCAGGCATTCCTCCAAAAGTTGATATCAAAGGGAAAGGAGATATTTATGCTCCTTTAAGTGGAAAAGCCGATACAGCTTTAGGTTCTATCGGTCTAAAACAAGATCTTCATATCACTGATTTAACTCAAGGTGATAAAGCAGCTTCCGCACGCGCATGGCTACCAGCAGTCGAACTCCATTACCAGTTTGGTAAAACAGGTGTCAACAAATTCCGCCCTTATGTAGGGGCTGGCGTGATGTATGCTTACTTTAATTCATTAAAAATTAATCCTGCGATTGAATCTGATCTTATTGCGGCTGGTCATATGATTCAAAATATTCATGATGATAAAGCGGGTGCAGCATTAGATGGCAAGAAATCATCTGCTGATCCTGTTGTTAAACTCAAAGCAACGGATACTTTTGCACCGATCGTCACGATAGGCGCAACTTATGATTTCAAACCAAACTGGTTTGCTGTCGGTTCAGTCTCTTATTCAAAAATGAATAATGAAGCAAAAATCTATGTCACTGACCGCAATACAGGCAAAGAGTTAATCCGCGCCAATACCAAAATTGATATTGATCCACTGATCACCTATTTAGGTGTGGGCTATCGCTTCTAAATTTTATTTTTTTCAAAAGCAGCTTCGGCTGCTTTTTTTTATTTTCGCCACCTTTTAAACCACTGTGCATAGAATTTCCGCACCAATTGCAAACAGCTTATTCATGATTGTCTAACCAAATTTTTTAATTCAATACCAAATAATTCAGCCTCCAACTTTCAAAAATGAACCAAAACCTAAATATAAATCCAAATACTTTTTTACAATTAATATTTTAATTTATTCATTTGGTTAATTATTTTTTATGGCATGGCCCTTGCATTATGACTAACGCGGTGGATCAAAGATGATTCACAAAAGAGTTTGTCGACGGCCAACGATGTCCGTTCTGTTCGCTTTGCTTATGCAGATACTCTGCTTTGCAAAAAATTACGTTCAGTTCAGGAGAAGTTTATGTCTTCAAAAATGAATTTAGATGCAAAAAAAGCCACTGAAATAAAATTATTTAGCTTTGCTACTCCTGCAATGCGCGCATTCCACATGACATGGCTGGCGTTCTTTGTCTGCTTCTTCGCATGGTTTGCCTGCGCTCCGCTGATGCCTGTCATTGCTGGGGAATTTAATTTAACCAAATCACAAATCGCCAATATCAATATTGCTGCTGTGGCAATTACCATTCTGATTCGTCTTATTGTTGGTCCATTGTGCGATAAATATGGTCCACGTAAAACTTATACAGCCCTACTCTTACTGGGAAGTATTCCTGTCTTCGGCGTTGCCGCAGCAAATACCTATGAATCCTTTCTATTCTTTCGTCTATTAATTGGAGCGATTGGTGCAAGCTTCGTTATTACTCAATACCATACCAGTGTCATGTTTGCACCGAATGTTGTCGGTACGGCAAATGCGGCCGCTGCTGGTTGGGGTAATGCGGGTGGTGGTGCAACCCAAGCGATCATGCCACTCATTTTAGGCGCTATCGTCATGTTCGGTGTCGAGCAAGCGATGGGATGGCGTATTGCCCTACTCGTTCCTGGCATTATGATGCTCATCGTTGGTGTCCTTTATTGGAAACTCACTCAAGATAGCCCACAAGGTAATTTTAAGGAATTACGCGAGCAAGGGATTGAAGCTGGAAATAATAAAAAAGGCGGTACTGCGATTCTCATGCAAGCCGCTCGTAACTATCGTGTTTGGGTGTTGTTTACAGCATACGCCGCATGTTTTGGTATCGAAATCTTCATTCATAATATTGCAGCGATGTACTATGTTGACCATTTTAATATGGGCTTAAAAGAAGCTGGACTGACAGCAGGTATCTTCGGTCTATTGGCATTATTTGCGCGTGCATTGGGTGGTATTGTTTCTGACAAAGTGGCTATGAACAAAGGTTTAGATGGTCGTACACGAATTTTATTCTTACTGATCTTAGGCGAAGGTCTATTCCTGATCGTTTTCTCACAAATGAATACCGTCATGCTTGCCGTACTCGCTATGACAGTTTTTGCACTATTTACACATATGGCCTGTGGCGCAACCTATGCTTTGGTTCCATTTATCGACCGTGATGCACTCGGTGGCGTAGCAGGCATCATTGGTGCAGGTGGAAATGTCGGCGCAGTTGCGGCTGGTTTCTTACTAAAAGGTCTACTCGATATCCAAACCTGTCTCATGATTCTAGGCTGTCTCGTGACTGTTGCTGCCTTTAGTGTGGTGCTGATTCGTTTCTCAGTCGAACACAAGGAAAAAGAAAAAGAATTGTTTGAACAAGCATTACTTGAACGTAATTCTGCTGCTTAACCAAACATGAAATAGAGGAGATGAAATTAAATTTATCTCCTCCTCACCCAATCAAACTCAAATTATTAATTTAAGGGGAATTAGATGAAAATCATTTCAATGTCATTACTCACGCTTAGCTGTTTTGCAGCATTCAATACTTCAGCAAACAATGATTTTATCAACAACACCAAGTTTACGCTTGATAGCCGTCTACGCTTTGAGATGGTTGATCAAGACAATCCTTTAAAGAAAGCGGAAGCAACCACCTTACGTATCCGCCCTGCACTACAAACAGGAACATGGCAAGGTTTAAGTCTATTTGCTCAAGGTGAAGCAACGATTGAACTGAATAAAAAGTTTAATAGTACTCGGAATAACGAAACTCAATACAGTGTGGTACCTGATCCAGAAAACCTAGACATCAATCAATTATTTTTAAATTACAGCAATCCTAAATTCGATGCTCGCCTAGGTCGCCAAGTCATTAACTTAGATAACCAACGGTTTATTGGCTCTGTAGGTTGGCGTCAAAATGAACAAAGCTATGATGCAGTTAGTTTAAACCTAAAACCAACTCAATCATTACAGTTGTACTATGCTTATATTGATCAGGTAAATACGATTTTTGGGAGTGAGGATCCCAAACCCATTGCATTGATCGCACAAGATGGTGAACAAGACAGTCAAATTCATTTGGCACAAATCAAATACAACTACAGCCCACAACTCAATGCTGTACTGTATGGCTATTTTATTGATTTCGAAGACCTAAATGCTTGGTCCAACCAAACCTACGGCTTACGTTTAACAGGTAAGCAAAATAACTTCCGTTATGCTGTCGAATACGCCAAACAGCAGGATTATGCAGATCAACCTGTAACATATGATGCTGATTATTATGCTGTTGAGCTCGGTTATCAAATATCAGGCAAAACCCCAGTGGGTGAAGTTGCAATCGGCTATGAAGTACTTACTAGCGACAACGGCAAAATTGCATTTCAAACACCACTGGCAACAAAACATAAGTTTAATGGTTGGACAGATCTATTTCTAAATACGCCAGCAAATGGCTTACGCGATATATATATCAGTTCTAGTTTCAACATATTCAGTCAGGGCAAATTAGCGACTGAATTACATCATTACCGCAGTGATGAAAAAGGATTAAATTATGGACAAGAGTTTGCACTTTCTTATACTCAACCACTTCCCCTCAAGGGCTTATCGGGATTAGCTAAATTTTCTCATTATCAAGCTGAAGATTTTGGTGTCAATACTGAAAAACTTTGGTTACAACTGGATTATAAATACTAAAACTTTATTTCTAATGAAAATTCATCTACTTAACTGTGTTTGCATGAAATCATAGAGAAACTGTCATCAAATTTTCAAATTTGGATGATTTAATAAAAAATAAAAAAGTCATAAAAGTGCAAAAGCTTGTTGATCGAGTGGATCAACAAGCTTTTTTATTAAACAAAATAAAAGACTGTTCTAAAACAGTCTTTTATCGTACTACGACAAAGTCTAAATAATTCTATTGCTGACCTTTCGGTAACGGAATGTATTGGGATTGGACATTATGTTGGATTTTTCGCTCCCCAACTTTGACTTCCAATTGTTGTTGTTTCCCATCACGTTCTACCACCACTTCAATCGAACTTTCTGGCGCCTGTAGAGCGACATAGTTAATCAAATGCGATGCAGAAGAAATTTGTTCATTATTGACTTGAACAATTTTATCTCCACGTTTAACGCCTGCGAGATCAGCTGGACCACCACGTAACACATCAGCGACTAAGACACCGATTGGTTTTGCGGTTAATACATCTTCATCCAAATTATTTGGAATTAAACTAATGCCTAACCAACCACGTACCACACGACCATCTTTCAAAATAGAATTTAAAACTTGCTGACAAACTTTTGCGGGTATCGCAAAACCGATACCAAGCGACCCACCAGATTGAGAGAAAATAGCCGTATTCACACCAATCAGATTACCTGCAACATCAATTAAAGCTCCACCAGAGTTGCCTGGGTTAATCGCAGCATCCGTCTGAATGAAATCTTCGTAAGTGTTAATCCCTAAATCAGAACGACCAGTCGCAGAAATAATCCCTTGTGTAACAGTTTGACCGACACCAAATGGGTTACCGATCGCGAGTACAACATCACCCACTTCATTACCACTGAGTTTAAATGGTAAAACTGGGAGTTTATCCAACTCGATTTTGATTACAGCCAAATCTGTATCAGGATCTGTACCGATCACTTTTGCTTCAGCACGACGACCATCATATAACGCAACAACAATATGTTCTGCTTGAGCAATAACATGATTGTTCGTCAAAATATAACCATCTGCACGAACGATCACCCCCGAACCTAAACTATTTTCATTTTTAGGTTGTTGAGGAATTTGATTGCCAAAAAACTCGCGGAAAACAGGGTCATTCAATAAAGGATGATTAGGTTGTTTTATTTTTTGCGTGGTAAAAATATTTACGACTGCAGGAGCAGCAACTTTTACAGCAGCATTATAAGAAACCACCCCACCCATACGATTTGTATCAACTAAGGGTTCAACCTTTTCTGCTGGCATTTTGACACCATCAGACGCCACAGTCGGTTTCGGCTGATGTGATTTCTGCCAAGCCAGAAAACTAAATATAACGACAATGAGTAATACCCAAGGTAACCATGTAAATGCACGGCGCACGTCTATTATCCTCTAGGCGAAATGATGTTATGAATAAGTTAATTTGTTGAAGAACAGGAAATTTCCATCATTGTAATGTAAATTATTTAAAAGCAACGCAAAAGTTAATTTTTTTTTGTCTAGCTTTAGTTACCTTAGAAAATATGTTTCTATTGACCACAATAAAATGTAAATCATTTGAGGAATCGCATGGCAAATTTGTATGACATTGTGCAATGGTGTAATCAGACTTTAAAAGCAAACGAGTTCAAAGATTATGCACCGAATGGCTTACAGATCGAAGGTAAGCGCGAAGTCCATAAAATAGTATGTGCTGTAACCGCATCAGAAACTGCCATAGATGCAGCAATCGCCCAACAAGCAGACGCATTACTGGTACATCATGGTTATTTTTGGAAAGGTGAAGCCTACCCAATTACAGGCATGCGCGGCAATCGAATCAAAAAACTCATTCAAAATAACATTTCATTGATCGCCTATCACTTGCCTTTAGATGCTCATCCTGATCTTGGAAATAATGCCGCAATTGCTGAGTTAATCGATTTACAAAATTTAGAAGCATTAGACCCAGCAGAAAAACATTCGATTGGTAATATTGCCTATCTAAGCAACCCAATGAGTCCAGCAGAATTCAAAGCCAAGTTACAAGGCATTTTTGACTTTGATATTATCCATTTACAGTGTGATAAAACTACAATTCAGAAAGTAGGCTTCTGTACAGGTGGTGCTCAGGATTTCATAAATAAGGCAGCACAACAAAACTGTGATGCCTATATTTCTGGTGAAATCAGTGAACGTACTTTTTATGAAGCCAAAGAGCTTGGTGTTCACTATTTCGCTTGTGGTCACCATGCCACAGAGCGCTATGGCGTACAACGTTTAGCAAAAGCGATTGCGCATCAGTTCGATATAGAAACTGAATATTTTGAATTGAAC
The DNA here is from genome assembly GCF_004208515.1 of Acinetobacter halotolerans. Lineage (GTDB taxonomy): Bacteria > Pseudomonadota > Gammaproteobacteria > Pseudomonadales > Moraxellaceae > Acinetobacter > Acinetobacter halotolerans. The sequence goes on along the minus strand of NZ_SGIM01000008.1, from coordinate 69,180 downwards.
AACCCAATTTAGTGACATTGAAATTTCCGATTTTATTTATTGTTTTTAATTCAGTCTTTATTGTATACGGTTGTTTAAAAGGCTGCCCCATTCGCTTTAGAATCATTTACAATAGAGCCACTTAATGTAAAACCCAGCAATAGCAAGGATTGAAACATGACAACCATTACTTTACCTGCGCTTCCATATGGCTATGATGATTTAGCGCCGCATATCACGCGTGAAACTTTAGAATATCATCACGACAAACACCACAATACTTATGTTGTTAATTTAAACAACTTAATCAAAGGGACTGACCTTGAAGGTAAAACTTTAGAGGAAATCATCAAAGCGTCTGCTGGTGATGCTTCTAAAGCTGGTATCTTCAATAACGCTGCTCAAGTATGGAACCACACGTTCTACTGGAACAGCATGAAACCAAATGGTGGTGGTAAACCAACTGGCGCGATTGCAGCTAAAATTGAAGAGGCTTTTGGTAGCTACGAGAAGTTTGCAGAAGAATTTACTGCTGCTGCAACTACTCAATTCGGTTCAGGTTGGGCGTGGTTAGTTGCTGATGAAGTAAATGGTAAATTATCTATTACTAAAACAGCCAATGCAGATACTCCACTTGCTCACGGTCAAATTGCAGTATTAACAATCGACGTTTGGGAGCATGCTTACTACATCGACTTCCGTAACTTACGTCCAAAATACATCGCTACTTTCTTAGAAAGCTTAGTGAACTGGGACTATGCAAATGCAAAACTTGCTGGTCAACCAGCAGGTGTTGAGAAATAACTTTTTATTTCTTGCATAAAAAACTGCCCACATTGGGCAGTTTTTTTATCTCTAGAATCCTAAAAGAATATTTATCAAGCAAACGATTCATTTTATTTACTATTCTTATTGACGCATGAATATTTCATGCCTAAAATGCGCATCAGATTCTCCAATAGCTCAGTCGGTAGAGCGACGGACTGTTAATCCGCAGGTCCCTGGTTCGAGCCCAGGTTGGAGAGCCAAGCTAATCTCCCATAGCTCAGTCGGTAGAGCGACGGACTGTTAATCCGCAGGTCCCTGGTTCGAGCCCAGGTGGGAGAGCCAAGTTTTTATTGGCTCGCTTGACCGTTAGTACCGATATGCATAGAATGCATATCCAGATTCTCCCATAGCTCAGTCGGTAGAGCGACGGACTGTTAATCCGCAGGTCCCTGGTTCGAGCCCAGGTGGGAGAGCCAAGATTCTAAAAACCCACTCATATTTATATGCAGTGGGTTTTTTATTAGCACTTTGATAAGAATATGTCCGAATCAACACAACTCATCTTTTTGCTGATTGGTAGTATAAGCACAGTACTACTACTGATCAGTTACCTGCGCCCTTTTTTCCTAAAACAAAATTACTTCGCCCGTCCAGTCATTACCGCATTCGAATCACAAATGTTCTCTAGGCTTCAACAAGCATTCCCTCACCACAATATACTGGCGCAAGTAGCCTTTAGCGCACTGATTACCAGTAAGCACTACAAGATTCGCAACCGCTTCAATCGCAAGGTTACTGATTTTGTAGTTTTAGACAAAGAAATGAAAGTTGTGGCGATTATTGAACTTGATGATCCAAGTCATATTGGAAAAGAATTAGAAGACCAGAAACGCGATCAAATGTTACTAGAGGCTGGATATCAAGTACAACGATATACCCAAATCCCATCTATAAAGCAGTTACAGATGGATATTCGATAAACTGACAATATCAAAAGTTATCACTCAGCTTTTTCTGTGTGTCCCACATTTTTTTGCTGTTCAAATTTTTTAGCCATTTCTGCTCTTTGCTGATCATATTCTTTCTTGGTTTTTGCATCACTCTTGGCCGCTAAAAAAGCCATTCCTATGATAAAAATTGGAATCAATAATCCCAATCCCATCAATACCCAAGGTACAGATTTCTTCTCAACTGCATTTTGACTCATAGCCGATCCAAAAAATTAACATTTTAAAGTGGCGACACTATAACAAAAAAGAGCCTCTTTATAGAGGCTCTTTTTCAACATCAATTTTTATTGTGCTGGCATATTTTGCTTAATAAATTGGACCAACTCGCCACTTTCATTCGCTGCGAGAATCGCGCCAGTGTGCGATCCATTAACTACAGGATTTGCTGCACTTGGTACAATATCAACAGTCTTTAACTCCACTTTTGTTCCAGAGCTATACATTGCATCGTATAATGCCTGTGTAATTACATAAGGGACATTAGTATCGTATTTACCTTGGATAATATAAATAGGCTTATTCAACTTCTTGGTTGTCGGCTGACTATAATCCGTTAAGAACTTTTGAATAGTTGCATCGTTCTTAAACGCTTCGACATCGATACCTGGATACTCAGAAACTTTAGCCGTCGGATTATCCACGACATAACTTTGAATATCTTGCTTATAAGCCTCTACAATTTCACCTAAACATTCAGTTTTCGCCAACGTTGCTATTTCTTTTGCTTTAGCACTTCCAAATATTCCTTGATAACCAAATGTCGGTTCATAAGAAGTAATCCCTACACCAGTTAGCGCCGCGTAAGATAACAAAGTCGCATAAGTATCAATCGCTGCAGATTGCGGTAAAGTATCAATCGCTTCAGGTGCAACCTCTAAAATAATTTTATCCAGACTAGATGCTGGCGCACCAGCAACCGCCCCTTTATAAGTTGCATCATTATTTGCATATTCAGCAATACCTAATGATGCTTGCCCACCTTGTGATTGGCCCACAGACATCCACGAACCTTGCAACTGTTGGCCATAATATTCTTTAGCCGCTTTAACCGCATACTGTGCTGAACGCGCTTCACTTGGAATATGTAAATAAGGATGTTCTCCCGCTCCACCCAAACCTTCATAATCTGGCGCAACAATCACATAGCCCTGTTCTAGCAAATTCTTTGCAGTATAATTCTTAAAGTTTGGATTTAATGGCGTATTGGTTGGCGCACATTTATCTGCCACACCCAATGTTCCATGCGCCCAAACAACAACACGATAGCCATCTTTTGGTTTTGCAATTTTAGGAAAAAACACTAAAGCAGACGTTTCAACCGTCTTCCCCAGTACATTTGGCATTTTATAGTTCATGACTTTGATTGAACTAGCAGCACTTAAATCACCGAGACCTTCTGATTCATAAGTATAAGAAGTTTCAGAAACAAAAGATTTGTCCTTCTGATTATCTCTTTGATTTGAATCATTATCATCATTACATGCTGATAAAAATAATGCAGAAATAGAGAACGTCATTGCCAAAGCAATATTAGACCGTTTCATAAAAATATCCTTTTAGTCCTTGTTTTATTTTGTGTGCATGAAACTACATGCGACCTTATTAAGGCATAAAAAAAGTGCCCTGCATAGGACACTTTTCAACTAATAAGTCATTTTTAAATCATGAATTCTAAAAAGATTCCAATAAAAATGATCATACCTACCCAACGATTGTGACGGAATGCCCAAAAACAAATCTGTGGATCCCGATCTTTGGTTTTAACTGCTTGATAAATAAAATCAGCCGCAACGACTAATAATGCTGCCAGTCCAAACGGAATTAAGAGATCTTCCAAATAAAGTGCGCCACCGATCAACACCAAACTCACAAGCTGTAATAATCCTATAATTTGTATATCAAATCGACCAAATAAAATTGCGGTAGATTTCACACCAATTTTCAAATCATATTCACGGTCTGTAATTGCATATTGAGTATCATAAGCCACTGTCCAAGCCAAATTTCCGAAATACAAAAGCCAGCAAATTAAATCAGGTGTCTGTCCAACTGCGGTATAAGCCATTGGAATCGACCAAGAAAATGCAGCGCCCAAGAATACCTGAGGTAAATGGGTATAGCGCTTCATAAAAGGATAGATGAAAGCGAGAAATAACGCTCCAAATGACCAATAAAAGGTTTCAATCGGCAAGAAAAATAAAAGACAGGCACTTGCTGCAACCAAACCAAGAAAAACAAAAACAGCTTCTCTCGCTCGAATTTCCCCAGTTGCAAGAGGACGAGCTTTGGTACGCTCAACATGGGCATCCACTTTACGGTCTGCAAAATCATTGATGGCGCAACCTGCAGCTCGCATAAAGAGCACACCAAGTGTCATCACCAACAATATTTTAAAATCAGGGATGCCTTTGGATGCGATCCATAATGCCCACATGGTTGGCCAGAACACCAACTCTGTACCAATCGGCTTATCAAAACGACACAAATAATAATATGCTGCTAAACGCTGTCGCCATGTTGTTTGTTGCACTGTTTCCATGTTGCCCCTTAGAGTCAATGCTGTCGAATAAACTGTTCAAATGCAGGCAAGAATGTTTCCTGTACGATAAATTTGCAACCATGCCACGTATAGCAACTTTGCCGCGTCCAGCCATCCGTGAGATAAATCACGCGACGTTCGCAGGCTGGATTAGTTCGCTGAAATAAAAACCAACCAATTGGCTTATTTCTAATATGTTTAAATAATCGTGCTTTTTTTTGTAAGCTTAAAATAGGAAAAATACTTTTTGCTTTCACCCAAGCCTGCTGTTCTGAACCAAATAAATAAGTTTCTCGAACCCATGCAATATGAGTATGTGGCATTCTCATCCACTGACTATCAGCAAATAATAAGCGTTGATACTGCTCTTTAATTCGTTCAACATGAAATTCCCCAGCACCGAGGTCAGTGAGCTGTTGAGTGAGTGAACCCGATGCATACAACCATTTTTTTAATTCAGGTGGAATATCCCTGCCCTTTATTCTACTTGGTTGTAAATTACGCATGCTCAGCTCACTAAAAACATCGCAATTAGTTTACATGAATTTTTCAATAAAAAAGCCCGCCGAAGCGAGCTTTTTGAATCGGAATGTATTACAAGCTGTAGTACATGTCGAATTCAACTGGGTGAGTTGTCGTGTTAAGACGACGAACATCATCAGTTTTAAGCTCGATGTAAGCATCAAGCATTTCTTTAGTGAATACGCCACCTTTCAACAAGAACTCATGATCCGCTTCAAGTGCTTCAATCGCCATATCTAAGCTGTGCGCCACAGTTGGGATTTTCGCTTCTTCTTCAGGAGGAAGATCGTACAAGTTCTTATCAGCAGCTTCACCTGGGTGAATTTTGTTTTGGATGCCATCAAGACCAGCCATCAACAATGCTGCAAAACCTAAGTATGGGTTCATCATTGGATCAGGGAAACGTGCTTCGATACGCTTACCTTTAGGGTTAGAAACGTATGGAATACGGATAGAAGCTGAACGGTTACGCGCTGAGTAAGCAAGCATAATCGGTGCTTCGTAATGTGGAACTAAACGCTTATACGAGTTTGTAGAAGGGTTAGTAATTGCATTTAACGCACGAGCGTGTTTGATTACACCGCCAATGAAGAATAATGCCATTTCAGACAAACCAGCATATTCATCACCAGCAAACAAGTTCTTGCCATCTTTAGCGATCGACATGTGAACGTGCATACCAGAACCGTTATCACCAACCATTGGTTTAGGCATGAATGTAGCAGTTTTGCCATATTGATGAGCAACGTTCCAAACTGCATATTTGAATTGTTGAACTTCGTCCGCTTTACGAACAAGTGTGTTGAAGCTCACACCAATTTCTAACTGGCAAGATGCAACTTCGTGATGATGTACTTCTACACGACCTGGACCCATGATGTCTTCGATACGTGCACACATTTCAGCACGCATATCTTGATGAGAGTCAACAGGAGGAACTGGGAAGTAACCACCTTTCACACGTGGACGGTGACCAGAGTTACCCGCTTCGAAGTCTTTACCTGTAGACCAAGCAGCTTCTTCAGCGATCAATGTATGGCGAGCACCAGACATATCGATATCCCATTTAACTTCGTCAAAAACGAAGAATTCTGGTTCTGGACCAAAGAATGCAGTATCACCGATACCTGTAGATTTTAAATACTCTTCAGCACGACGAGCAATCGAACGTGGATCACGCTCGTAACCTTGACCAGTAGATGGTTCGATTACGTCACAAGTCACAACAACTGTTGGCTCAGCAAAGAACGGGTCAAGAAAACCAGTTTCAGCGTCTGGACGTAAGATCATGTCAGATGCTTCAATGCCTTTCCAGCCAGCGATTGAAGAACCATCAAACATTTTACCGTCTTCAAATGTATCTTCATCAATCGTATCAGCTGGGTAAGTTACGTGTTGTTCTTTACCTTTGGTATCAGTAAAGCGAAAATCGACCCATTTTGCGCCGCTTTCTTTGATGAGTTGAAGGACCTTGTTCGCCATGCTCATTTGCTCCAATGAATTTTTATGCACTCGTTAAGTGCGTGTTAGTTGTTGGTGTATAAATAGCAATTATCATACCAACAATTCAAAAGCATACCTAAAACATTGAAATTCTTTACAGAAAAAATGATTTAAGCTCCATGTTCAATCTTTATATATCTTGCCCATTATTTGCAAATGCACCATATTTAAACATTTCCATTTTAACGCATCCCCAAAATAGACAATACGACCCAAAATGGTGCAGAAATACATATCAAAGAACTAATGTAGTGCCAATTACGCCATTCGTTAGCATAAACTGAGTTTTTATATCATTCTTTTCAACTTGATTCCATTCAATTCATTTAGACTTTCGATTCACTTGTCACTTATTTTTACAAACCATTCAATTATAAAAATTTATTGTTGTTTTTAAACGCGATTTTGGTCAGTCACATTCTCACTATAAAAATTGTATTTTCTCGAAATATTCAACATTGATCATTTGTTTTTGTTATGATTATTTCCTGCTATCTGTATCTCACTCCTTTTCTATACACATGGATATTGGGCTGTATAAATTTATAGATAGGCTCACCAAAATCAAAAGCACAATAAAGTGCAAGTTTTCAGAAGGTTATAATCATGCTTCTAATGATTGACAACTATGACAGTTTTACTTACAACATCGTTCAATACTTTGGCGAGTTGAATCAAGAAGTAAAAGTTGTTCGTAATGATCAAGTCACATTAGAGGATATTGAGCGATGGCAGCCGAAATACTTAGTGATCGGTCCTGGTCCATGTTCACCAAGCGAAGCAGGAATTTCTATTCCTGCAATCAATCACTTTGCTGGGAAAATTCCTTTACTCGGTGTCTGTTTAGGTCATCAAGCCATTGGACAGGCCTTTGGCGGAAATATTATTCGTGCGAAAACAGTCATGCACGGGCGCTTATCCGATATGCATCATAGTGATAAAGGCATTTTCAGTGATTTGCCTTCACCTTTTTCTGCCACGCGTTATCACTCATTAGTGATTGAGCAAGAAACGCTTCCTGATTGTTTAGAAGTCACATGTTGGACCAATCAAACAGATGGCACAATTGAAGAAATCATGGGTGTAAAACACAAAACAATGCCAGTTGAAGGTGTTCAGTTCCATCCTGAGTCTATTTTGAGCCAACATGGTCACCAGATTTTCAAAAACTTCCTCGATATTTACGCTTAAACAGATATTTAGTTTTAGATTTATCGCTGTAACAGCCTATTTAAATGAATGGGCTGTTTTTATTTTGAACATATAAAAAGTATATACAACCTATACATACAGGCACAAATTCCAGTTTTAAAATTAATCAGAAAAGTATTACCCCCAAACAATTCATTATTTTTCAATAATTAATACACTTTTCACATTTTTAAAAAACAAACCTTTCCATAAATTCAAAGTTAAATCGGCTGCTTTTTCATTTTTTAGATTAAGCATAGTGATAGGAATGATTAAGTTTATCAACAATCGGGTGCTAAAATCCCAAGTCATTTTTTAGCACACTTCGCCTGAAGCAAAGATCAGGATACTTATTGTGAATACATTAGTTTTATTGAATATTCTTGTTTTTATCCTGCTGCTAGCAGGATTGTTTTTCACCTATCGACATGACTGGAGTTTAGCCAAAAAAGTACTGATCGGTATGGTGGTCGGTATTTTCTTCGGTTTAGCACTCAAAACCATTTATGGTGATGGTCAAATTCTGGAAGATTCGGTCGCATGGTTCAACATTGTCGGTAATGGTTATGTTCAGCTATTACAAATGGTGATCATGCCACTCATTTTTATTTCAATTTTAAGTGCCGTGATCAAATTACACCAAACTACCTCTCTCGGAAAAATCAGTGTATTGGTGATTGGGATTTTATTAGCAACCACGGCAATCGCTGCTTTCGTTGGTGCAAGTATTACCAATTTATTTGGTCTAACAGCAGAAGGCTTAGTCCAAGGCGCGCAAGAAACTGCACGTTTAGCTGCAATAGAAAGTCAATATGTGGGTCAAGTTGCAGACTTAGATGTACCCAAATTATTGCTTTCATTGTTCCCACAAAATCCCTTTGCCGACTTAACAGGGATTCGTCCGACTGCAATTATTAGTGTCGTCATATTTTCTGCTTTTCTAGGTGTTGCTGCACTTAAACTCATGGAAAAAGATACTGTGAATGGCGAGCGAATCCGTCATGGAATCGAAGCGCTACAAGCACTTGTGATTAGTCTCGTTCGTTTGGTTATGCAATTTACCCCTTATGGTGTGCTTGCGTTGATGACCAAAATGGTCGCTACTGCAAATTTGGCGGACATTATCAAATTAGGTGAATTTGTAATTGCATCTTATTTGGGTCTGGCGATTATGTTAATCGTACATGCGCTTATATTGCTATTTGTACGCGTCAACCCTATCGATTTCTTTAAAAAAGCATTCCCTGTTTTAAGCTTTGCCTTTATTAGTCGTTCAAGTGCAGCCAGTATTCCTCTGAATATTGAAACCCAAACTAAGCAACTCGGTGTACCTGAAGGTATTGCCAGCTTTTCTGCATCATTTGGTGCAACGATTGGACAAAATGGTTGTGCTGGTTTATATCCTGCAATGCTTGCGGTGATGGTCGCACCAACCGTCGGCATCAACCCCCTTGATCCGCTGTGGATTGCACAACTGATTGTCATCGTAACACTTAGCTCGATCGGCGTGGCTGGTGTTGGTGGTGGCGCAACCTTTGCAGCGCTGATTGTTTTGCCAATCATGGGCTTACCAATCACCCTTGTTGCTTTACTGATCTCAATCGAACCACTGATTGATATGGGACGTACTGCCTTGAATGTGAATGGCTCTATGACTGCTGGTACAGCAACCAGCCAAATATTGGGCGTCAGAACGCCTGTAGAAGATCAGCCTCAACAAACCTAGAAATGATTATGCCAATCGACACCAATCGATTGGCATTTTTTTGAGCTGATTTATTAAAATTTAAGCAGCTACACCGCTTTTAAGATATGGACCTCTTGCCCAATTGCAATCATCCCTTCTCCTCGATGCAGGGCATTTTGCCCCATCATAACCTTATTTCCCTGCTTACGATATGCCAACATCGCCTGCATCACTTCTGGTTGCTTTTGACCTGACTCCAGATCAATGGTTGGAATAACACAACGAGAGCATGGTTTAACCAAATCAAATATCACTTCACCAATTTGTATTTTTTTCCATTGATCTTCGGCAAAAGCGTCACAACCTGAAACCACAATATTCGGTCTAAAACGTTGTACATCCAGTGGATAACCCACTTTTCCAGCAAGAAACTCAACAGATGCCTCACTTATAATAAGAAAAGGAAAACCATCAGCAAAACCGACTCGATCACCAAGCTCTGCATATTCCAAATCAACTTGGCGGACAGTCTCTTGCGGCATATAAACCAATTGCACTTCTCGCCCCAGTTTTTGACTCAACCAAGCATTCACTGGATGATCAATACGATTTCCAATGAGTTGATCGCGCCAAACTGTCACTAAACGCTCATCTTTTTGGCCTTGCGCTTCGACCATACTCAGTTCGATCTGCTCAGATTGATAATCAAAGCTTACACTTTCAGATGAAATCGTTACACCAATTTGCCCCATTTTTGGTACTTGTCTTTGCGTAATAAAACGACCATCTTTATCAACGATCATCCATCGACGATCCCACTTTGGTCCAAAGGCATCAATTTCCATTTCAATGCATTTATTGCCTCGACATGATTTCACTGGATAATGGAAAAGTTGACTGACACGCATGTTAAAATTCTCATAAAGACAAATTGAATAGTTCAGTAAAAAAATGCATAGACCAAAAACAGCATAATAGTTGAAAATTATAGCAATATGTCTAAATTTAAAGCATCACATAGTTTTTATTCAAAGCCTATAAAATCTGCATTATTTTCTGATAACATAACTCACTCGCTTTGAAAGCATGTATTACACCAAGGTCATACCGAACCCATTGCGATCAAATTATTCAATTTCTAAACTTCCAATCAATCATATTGCTGTAACACATGACTATGAATATCCAACAGGCACTCAATCACATTACTAAAAACATTCATTTGACTCAGTCACAAATGGAAAATGTCATGCGCAGCATTATGCAAGGTGAGGCAACCGATGCTCAAATCGGCGCACTAATGATGGGTTTGCGTATGAAGGGTGAGAGTATTGATGAAATCACTGCTGCAGCACGGATCATGCGTGAGTTCGCCATTAAAATTGATGTTAGTGATATTCCCCACCTCGTTGATATCGTCGGAACTGGCGGTGATGGTCAGAACTTATTTAATGTTTCAACAGCATCAAGTTTTGTAGTTGCAGCGGCTGGTGCGACCATTGCTAAACATGGAAATCGTGGTGTTTCGAGTAAGTCTGGCTCATCTGATGTGCTTGAACAAATGGGCATCCAGCTTGATCTGGACATGCAACAAACTGAACGTTGTATCCGTGAAATGGGCGTGGGTTTTCTGTTTGCACCTAATCACCATAAAGCAATGAAATATGCAGTTGCGCCTCGTCGTGAACTAGGTATTCGTAGTATTTTTAATTTACTTGGACCTTTAACCAATCCTGCTGGCGTAAATCGTTTTGTGATTGGGGTATTTTCAGATGAGCTTTGCCGACCAATCGCAGAAGTTTTAAAACAGCTTGGCGCTGTGCATGTATTGGTTGTTCATTCAAAAGATGGTTTAGATGAAATTAGTCTCGCAGCACCAACTGCTGTTGCCGAATTGAAAGATGGCGAAATTACTGAATGGACACTGACACCAGATGAAGTCGGTATTCCCTCTCAAACGCTGACAGGTTTAGTGGTAAACAGTTCTGAAGAAAGCTTAAAGCTGATCAAAGATGCTTTAGGTCGTAACAAATCTGAAATTGGTGAAAAAGCCGCAAATATGATTGCACTGAATGCTGCCGCTGGGATTTATGTTGCAGGACTCACTAAAACCTATAAACAAGCAGTTGAATTGGCACAAGATATTCTTTACGGCGGTCAAGCCCTAGAAAGAATGAGTATCTTGGCTGAATTCACCAAGACATTGAAACAATATCAAGCAGACTAAGGATTTCTCATGATCGATATTCAAAATACCATTCTCGGTAAAATTGTTGACCGCAAACATGAGGAACTTGCTGCACGTTTAAAACAACGTAGTTTGCATGATGTTGAGCAATGGGCAAAAGAAGCAACTCCTGTTCGTGGTTTTGCCAAGGCTTTACAGCATAAACGCCCTGCTGTAATTGCTGAAATTAAGAAAGCCTCTCCATCAAAAGGCATCATTCGTGCAAACTTCAATCCTGCTGTAATTGCACAACAATATGAACAAGCAGGTGCCGCCTGCTTATCGGTTCTGACCGACGTGGATTTCTTCCAAGGTGCTGATGAAAATATCGCAATCGCACGTAATCATTGTGCCTTGCCTGCATTACGTAAGGATTTCTTGGTTGATCCGTATAATGTCGTTGAAGCCCGTGCGTTACAAGCGGATTGTATTTTATTGATCGTGGCATGTTTATCTGATCAACAGCTTGAAGAAATGTCTAAGACTGCATTTGAGCATCAGCTTGATGTCTTAGTTGAAGTACATGATGAATATGAACTTGAACGCGCATTAAGGCTTTCTGAGCAATGTATTTTGGGCGTGAATAACCGTAATCTTAAAACTTTTGATGTGGATTTAAATACATCATTACGTTTAAAGAAATTGCTGCCTGCTTCTCGTGTATTGGTCACTGAGAGCGGTATCGCCACGCCTGCTGATGTAGAGATGATGCAAGCTAATGATATTCATACTTTCCTTGTTGGTGAAAGCTTTATGAAACAGCCTCATCCTGATCAGGCGTTTGCTGAACTGTTTGGTGAGCCTGAGTTGGTTTAAATTAATAAGGTTCAGGGTAAAAATTTTTGCCCTGAATCCAACATTTATTCATTAAAATATATAGGTTTTTATTAAATAAATAACAAGTAAAAAACTATTCCAATAGAATTAGATTTTAAAAGTAGTCTTATGAATGATATTCAAAATATTGAAATAGTTCACTCATATCTCATATTTCGCTAACTCTTAAAATTAATAACTTACTAAATAGGAGATTAGAATGTCTAAACAAAAATTTTGCATGGATTGCGGTAGCAGTTTAATTTTAAAAGAAATAGATAGCTATCAAAAACTTATTTGTAGCTCAAACTGTGGTTATATTCATTGGAACAATCCAACACCAGTCATTGCTATTTTAATAAAATATAAAGATAAATACTTAATTGCACACAATAGACAATGGCCTAAAGGCTTATATTCGACTATTTCAGGTTTTTTAGAAGAAAAAGAGACCATCTATGAATGTGCTATTAGAGAAACTAAAGAAGAATTAGGTCTAAATATTATTAAGAATAAAATTATAGATGCTTTTACATATAAAGAAATGAATCAATTAATTATCGCTATGTTTGCTGAATGTGAGGGAGAAATTTCTCTTAGCGATGAAATTGATGAATTTCGACTACTAACACTAGATGAACTAAAACTATTGGATGTAGGTCCTATGAAATTACTAGAATATATAATTTCAGAATGTGTGAATCAGGGCTTATTTAGTATGGATGTGTCCACACTATGAGTAGTCTTTTAATTTCCAATCCCAAAACTCAATGTTTTTTTCAAGTATAAAAAGTTAACTTACAACAAGTTGACTCTTTTATAATAGATTGAATAGCAACCATTTTAAAAACTATTGTCCCATCAAACTTTCTAAAACATTCCAATGAATGCAATTCAGTTCAAATCTCAGCAGATTCAGACTATAATTTTGCATCTATCACCTATCGTGCATCTTTTACTGAAATTATGAGCAAACATGATTCATCGCTTTCTAAAGATCAGTTTAATTTACTGAAGCAATTTAAAAAGCAGATCTCACAGCCACAGGTCAGCAAGATCGTGCAACAAGCTGAATCGAAAAAGGCTCAAGCTCTTGCTGAAGAATTGGAAGATACTGAGCTTTTTAAAAAAGCACTACAGGGTGTAAAACCGATCGCCAATGACAATATTGCCGATGTTAAACCAGCTCGTCGCAAAAAAGTAGATGCACAAACATTGGCAAAACGTGCTGCGGCTGAAGGTTCAATTGAACATGAGTCAGCAGAAATCTCTGATACCCAAGCCATCTTAAACCCTGTCGCAAGCCAAGCCACGCTCAGCTATCGCATCGCCACTTTGCAACACAAAGTTTTCGAAGACCTCAAAGCAGGTAAAATTCGCTGGTTTGAAGCAGTCGATTTACACGGTTGTACAGTTGAACAAGCACGCGCTGCGGTGTTACAGATTATCCAAATGGCAAAAGATGAAAACCAAAATGTTATTAAAATAGTACACGGCAAAGGTCCAGAAGCGATTTTAAAAACCTATGTCAATGGATGGCTCAGACAGCATCGTGATGTACTCGCTTTTGTCAGTGCACCAGAGACCCAAGGCGGTACTGGCGCGGTTCTTGTGCTGCTTAAACGTGCAGAAAAGAACCCAAAGTACAAACAATAATCGGCATTTGGTTCAAAATTAATTTTTTTAATCGTTTTCTGATACAATTCCCGTTTTGTTCAACCCACCTAAGTGAACATTTATATGTCTATGCAGCAATCGTACGCAAACATCTTAACTGCCGTTGGTGAAGATTTAACTCGCCCTGGCTTACAAGATACCCCTATGCGTGCGGCTAAAGCTTTTTCTTTTTTAACCTCTGGTTATAGTAAAACGCTTGAAGAAGTGACCAATAATGCGGTTTTCCCTTCCGATAACCATGAAATGGTATTGGTGAAGAACATCGAGTTTTACTCGCTTTGTGAACACCACCTACTTCCCTTTTATGGTCGTGTACATATCGCTTATTTACCTGAAGGTCAGGTCTTGGGTTTATCAAAATTTGCGCGTATTACTGAAATGTTTGCACGTCGTTTACAAATTCAGGAAAACTTGACCCAGCAAATCGCAGAAGCCGTGGCTGAAGTTACTCAAGCGCGTGGCGTAGCTGTGGTCATCGACTCAGCACATATGTGTATGATGATGCGTGGTGTTGGCAAACAAGAATCAACTACTCGTACCGTCTCTTTCGTGGGTGAGTTTAAAACGGATAAAGATGCGCGTCGTGAGTTTTTGAGTGCAGTTCCTGAAAGTTATTAATAACCGATTTGAGCATGAATAACATGTCATTTGTTTACTTAGCGGGTCATGGTGAATTAAATCAAGCTGAAGCCAATGTTGATTATCCTCGCCCTGATCGCTTAGTTAAAGGTAATCCTGAACGTCTGACCTACAGCCTATATGAACATACACATATGAGCTGTGGCATTTGGCAATGTGAAGTGGGTGCTTGGAACATCCAATTTGCAGACAACAAACAAGAATTTTTTCAGGTTCTTGAAGGTGTGGTGCGCATTCATGATGCAAAAAACCACTCTTTTATTGAGGTGACTGCTGGCAATGCGGGAATTATTCCTCCTGCATTTATTGGTACATTTGAAGTGATTGAGGCGGTTAAAAAATATTATGTCATAGTTGAAGTGTGATTATTTAAAACCACACTCATCCAATTAAACCTTTAGAAAAAGCGAACATACCCCAACCCTACTTTCGTCCAATCCTTACGATCTTGCTGTTCATATTTCCAATTCAAACGCAGCGCATTATTCGCATTCAAACTATACTGAACGTGTGTCCCTACTCTTAGATTCCATTGACTTTGATGCTGCCAATAAGGTAACTCAACTTGTAGCAAACTGTTCCACTGATCGGACCATTGATTCATACAACCCAACGTTGGTCCTACTCCGACACGCCAACCTTTGTCTAGCGCGCTTCCAGCTTGCAGATGCCCTTGCAATTGCGCATAACAGAGATGCTGACGATCATAATCCGCCAAACTATATCCCGCCTGCATATTCAGATTCATAACACCATGTTGCTGATCTTCACTAAACTGCCCTTTTTCGACTGCCTCTTGCTTCCAACCTAAATTAAATCCCCATGTGAGTGGCGCTTTAAATGGCTGAATCGGGTTATAAGAATTCACAGCCAATAGATCTAAGTGTTCAAGTTTTAATTTGTCATCACGATATTGCAATGCACCATTTAAAAAGAGCAACTGTGTTCCTAATCGATAGCCACCAGATGGATCTATTAAATCGTGATAGGCTTGTCGATGCCCTAACTCAACGAACTTTTGTCCTTGTACCTCACCAACATTCATAGAAAAATTGCGTGCATCATGCCCTTCAACAGGTTGAATTTTTGGACGTTCAGGTTCTTGGCGTTGTTTATCGATCTGGATTTGACTGCGCTTGGCAAGTAATTGTCGTAAATGAACTTGGGCGACATCACCATCGGCTTTATGGCTAATATATTGCAAATACAAATCATCGTATGCCATTTCTAAGATTTTAGCCTGATCTTGCGCACTATATGATGCCAAGACAGCGGAGACTTGTTCAATCGGTGAAAAAGCGACTTCATGAGCAACTTTGGCTAAAGCTGTACCGTGTTGTTTTGCTTGAGCCAGCAATTGTGTTTCTAAAGCTGGGCGATAGATTACCTCTTTGACCAACTGTTGCTGATCGACCGCTTTTAATGTTTCGATCGGAATAGCAGCATAATTAAATTGAGCTTTTAAGTTTAAATTTGGACGAACCAAATCAATTAAACCGAGTAAGCGATACGCACAATTATCGCTGACAAAATAGTAAGGAAAGCTCACATGCTGCATTTCCCAAATATGCTCAACCAAGAAACGCGTTTCTTCAGCGGTTAAATTCAGCTCATATTCCCACAAATCACGACTTTCAAAGTCACCGTACTCTTTTACTTTTCGATAATATGGCATCAAAGAATACTCACCAGGATACTGTCCTGTTAAACCTTTCCATGCATAAGACCAGTTATCTTGATTATTTACCGTTGCAGCATAATTCACTGCATAAGAAACTAAGTTTAATTCTTTTTGATCTTTTGGATCTAAACGCAATAATGTATGTCCAAACATTGAACTTGGATTGCCCATAAAATCGGTTGCGTAAATCAATGTCGCTTTATAAGGATTAATCTGATTAATCCATTCGTCAAATTCAGGACAATTCACCGCTGGTAGATGTTTAACATCAATATTTAACTGCTGCATTAACCAACGACTGCGTGCAGGAAATTTACATCGAAAAGACTGATTATCTGCCGACTCTAGAAATAATGCTTTTATATCTGCTTCTAATTCTTTATTTAAATTCGTTTTACCTTGTTCTGCATAAAAATAACCTTGATAGTCAACTTCACTTTTTCCAGATGAGTCTGCATACATTAAACGTTGCCAAGTAATCTGTTGATCTAATTTTTTTTGTTCGGCAAGTTGCAGGTAGTTTTGAATATTTGGCTCAATTGCAGCATGTGCAATATGAGATAAAAAGGCAGTAATCGCAAAAGTTAAAAATTTCATTCAGCAACAAATATTAAAATAATAAGAAAATAAGTATAAGAAAACCCTGTCACGAGGACAGGGTTTCGTCATGCAACAAATTAAACGTATGCTTTTAATACGTCATCATTTGCCATCACATTTTGTAAAGAGTCTAAAACTTGAAGAGAGTGTTGATTTTTACTTGAATAAATCTCAGCGAAGTTTGCTTTAGATACTGCAAAGAAGCGCGCCTTGTCTTCTGATTTAATTTGCATGAGTTCAGCAAGTACATTTAAGCTTTCGCCTTGACCTACTGCCATATCACGCGCTAAAGACTCAGCATTTTCATTGGTAAATGTCACAACTTGTGCAGTAACAGTTCCACCTTGACGGCAACCTAAAGTACCAAAAGTAATACCTAGTAATTGGTTAGTAAAAATACCATTGGTGGTCGCAGCAAGAATTTTAGGTCCAACACCTTTTTTACCAGCCCACACCTGTGTACCAACACCACAACCAACATCATTATCAGCCATTGCCATGGTTGAACCAGCAGCGAGTAATGCAGCTAATGCAATTTTTTTTAACATAAGAAAGTCTCCAGTATCAATTATTCTTCAATATTTGTTATTGCTATCGTGCCGTGAAAGTCACACACACAAAATAAAATAGCGAGGTTCAACTTTTTTAGCAAATGAAATTTGAAATATCGCTGAAATATTTATACAGATCCGTTTATAAATAAATTGATTAAGTTAAAGCGACTCTTATTTAGTTCAATCGCCAAGTTCCATTTTTGCCTCTAGTCCCTAAGATTTTAAGTACCAATACCAGACTTAATAGGAGCAATAAATACCAAGAACCAAGTTTTCCCCAACCGACCATATGCCAATTATTGATCTGACTTGGATAAAGCCAAATTTTATAAAAAGTACTGATGTTTTCCGCAATCCATATAAGAAATGCAAGCAACAGTAAAACAGGTAACATCGGAATTTTAAAACGATGCTGATCCAGCTGGAAATACAATTTGGTTTTCCAAAAAATCAACACACTCCAAATAAACAGCCCCATACGAATATCTGGAATAAAAAATTTGCTCATAAAATTAATATACGACAACACAGCCAATAACAGCATATTGCCGAAAGTGGGTAGGTTCTCAAATGAAACTTCATATAATCGCAATGATCGTGCAAAAAAACTGCCTACAGCCGAATACATAAAACCAGCAAATAGAGGCACTGTTAATAGTTTTAAAATGGCAGGTTGCGGATAGTGCCAAGATGCAATCGCTGGATGGGTCAGAAAAATTTCCATTCCCATGGCCATAATATGGAATAAAGCAATGACTTTGGCTTCTTCCCATGATTCGAGCTTTAAATACAACAAGCAAATCTGAATCACTAAGGCATAAAACAGCAGATAGTCATAGCGAAAGAAACCATAATACTCATGGCTACCCATCGGGGCGGTTAATGCAAATGCAATTAAAAGCAATATACCGAATAAAGCAGCCGAAACTGCCTTAGTCAAAAAACTGAGCAACAATACAATTAACTGCACAAAACCCGCCCTTCAAATGCGTTTAAAAATATCAGCCTAAATATTTGTGGCTGTATTCATGTACAGTATCAACAAAGATTTTAGGTTGTGCAGGGTCTACCCATTGGGTAATACCATGACCTAAGTTTGCAACATAACCTGTTTTTTCACCATTGGCATAAGCATCATCAAGCATTGCTTTCACTGCTTTTTCAATTGAAGCTGCCGAGCCATAAAGCACAGCTGGATCTAAGTTTCCTTGCAAAGCAACACGACCAGCAACCACATCACGCGCTGTATAAAGCGGTGTCGTCCAGTCCAAACCAACTGCGTCTGCACCAGTCGTAAGAATGGTTTCTAACCATTGGCCACCACCTTTTGTAAACACAATAATCGGAATACGACGCCCATCTTTTTCACGTTGCAGTCCAGCTATGATTTTGGTCATGTAATTCATCGAGAACTCAACATACTCTCGATGGGCAAGTGCACCACCCCAACTGTCAAAGATCTGAATCGCCTGTGCACCTGCATCAATTTGCGCATTGAGATAATCAATCACTGAATCTGCAAGATGGTCAAGCAAAGCATGTAACACTTCTGGCTGAGCGTACATCATCTGCTTAATGAAACGAAACTCTTTGCTCGAACCACCCTCAACCATATAAGTGGCTAAAGTCCAAGGACTACCTGAAAATCCGATCAGAGGAACTTGTCCATTTAATGCAGATCGAATAGTCGATACGGCATTCATCACATAAGCGAGATCAGATTTTGCATTTAACTTCGGTAAATTGGCAACGTCTTGTTCAGTACGAACGGTTTTATGAAACTTTGGACCTTCTCCAGTCTCAAAATATAGTCCCAAACCTAAAGCATCAGGCACAGTGAGAATATCTGAAAATAAAATCGCAGCATCTAGCTCATAGCGACGCAAAGGCTGTAAAGTCACCTCGCAAGCAAATTCAGCATTTTTGCATAAGGAAAGGAAGTCCCCTGCTTGCCCACGAGTTTCACGATATTCTGGTAAATAACGCCCTGCTTGACGCATCATCCATACTGGCGTGGTGTCTACAGGTTCACGTAACAAAGCTCGTAAAAAACGATCATTTTTCAACGTTGTCATTACCAATCTCTAAATTCTTTCAGGTGGTGGGCATAATAGCAAAAATCGCCCAAGATATATAATTCTATGCCATACATGTCTTGAACTGACGAAAAAATCGCTTGGTCACAAAATTGCTACTGCAAGCTTGATCATTTTCTGTAATACTTGCAAAGTCTTATATTCCTAAATGAATAATTCTTAAGGTTGAATTACATGTTTGTTCGCTCATTACTCGCTATGAGTTTAAGTTGTATTCTTGCTAATGTTGCTTTTGCTGCGCCAACAACTGAGCAAGCATTAAATCCCCAAAAGATTTCTGCAGTCCAAGATCCGATTGATCCTTTGGCAATTGATTACGCAGCACCGAGTAGCAGTGCTGTTACATCCGCTGCATCTGAACCTCAGCTTAGTCGAAATCCAGCTGCAGATGTCGCTCAAAAAATAGAAAATACACCAGAAACTGCTGTAACAGCAGCTCCAGCTCGTGAAGCGACATTGGATGCAGCAACAACTGTATCAAAAACGCCATCACAAGCCCCAGAAGTTCCTGCCTCATGGACTATGGACGCTATTAACTCTGCTGAATGGTATGAAGATATGCCACGACGCCAATTGCCTGCTTATGCACGTGCACATGTAATGTTAAACAATGCACATGCTTCACCAGGTGCAATTGACGGCGCAAATGGTCAAAACACATTAAAAGCAATTGCGTCATTTCAACAAATGAACGGTTTAACACCAACAGGTCAACTCACCAAAGAAACGTGGGATGCATTGGTTGCCAAACAAACTAAACCAGCATATGTCGAATACACCATTACAGAAGCAGATCTAAAAGTTCCGTATGTTGACTCAATCCCTTCAGATTATGCCTTACAAGCGAAAATGAAAGGGTTGCACTACACTCGCGTAACAGAAATGTTAGGTGAAAAGTTTCACATGGATGAACGATTCCTTAGACAGCTAAACCCTAAAGCAAACTTTAATAAAGTGGGCGAAAAAATCGTTGTTGCAAATGTACGCAATGATTTACCTGAAGATATTCATTTGATTGTGGCACATAAAGGTGCCAAACAACTTTATCTATTCAACAGCCGTAACCAAATGATTGCATCATTTCCTGCAACAATTGGCAGTACAAGTACGCCTTCTCCGACGGGTACTTACAAAGTAACGGGCGTTGCGAAAAACCCTTGGTACAGCTATTCGCCATCGAACTTTGTCCAAGGAAAAAATCTTAAGCCATTATCACTTCCACCTGGTCCAAATGGTCCAGTTGGTAATATCTGGATTGGTTTAAGCAAAAAATCATTTGGTATTCATGGTACACCAAACCCTTCTCTCATTTCTAAAACTGCATCACATGGTTGTATTCGTTTAACCAACTGGGATGCCAATGATTTGGGTAATAAAGTCCGCTCTGGGGTAACAGTAAGGTTCTTAGAGTAATTCAAATCATTTGAATAAAATAAAACCGAATATCATTCATTTGATCTTCGGTTTTTTTAATTTTTAATTTTTTCTTCGATATTTGGTAAAGGTTGATAATAAATCTGATTCCGCCCTAATTGCTTAGCGCGATACAATGCTTTATCAGCAGTATGAATTAACACGTCTTGGCTAATTTTTGGATTGCCATTAAAAACCGTGATCCCCAAACTGATGGTGACGTGATTTGAAACTAAGGATTTTTCATGCGGAATCATCTGTCGCTCGATGGCACGATAGATATTCGTAGCAACTGCATAAGCACCTTGTGCAGACGTTTGCGGTAAAAGGACCACAAACTCCTCTCCTCCGTAACGTGCAACAAAGTCCATATGTCTAATTGAACCTTTTATTGTTTTAGCGATTTCAGAAATCACTTGATCACCCATCTGATGACCATAAAAATCATTATAATTTTTAAAATAATCAATATCGATAAACAATACTGATAAGGATGTCTGTTCTTGACATGCTAGATCATAATAATAAGAACACATCTCTTCAAAAGTACGGCGATTTGACACATTGGTGAGTTCATCATGCTGACTCAAATGCAACAACTCGGAGGCCTGCAAACGTAGAATTTTTTCATCTATTTCTGAGATTTTTGACTTTAAAAATATTCTTCGCTCTTTAGAAGTAAGCATTACACTAATTGAGAAACCCAGCAATATACTGCCAATGAAAGTTCGCCCAATCATGAGAAAATCACAAGGAATATTAAATAAATACAGGAACAGCAGAATCACGAGAGCAGCAAAAGTGCCTATCACCAGCATATGTAATGGTTTAATACCACTTAGAATGAAACCCAACATATATAAGAAGGCAATCAGGACCATTGCCTGATTTTGAAGAACCACATTTGAAACACTCATCATCAGCAATGAAGAGAAAACAATAGTACAAAAAACAATTGAACATGATGCTGGATAAAACAAAGCGTTTAAATTTTTAAAGCGTGCAAACACCCAAAATAGAAAAAGTGAAGCACCAACCACGATTAAACTCAAAATACTGTAGATAAAATCTGGAATGAAATCGATACTTTCACGAATCACAACATAGTTAGAAGGAAGAATGAGTAATATAAAAATCGCATAGGTGATTACACCTTGACCAAAAAATTGAATCGCATTGACCCGTGTTCGATCGAGATTAAACTTCCAAAACTCATTTTCTAATTTTGTTGGTAGAGCCTGATGCGTTTTTTTTGATTTAAAATGCTGGACAACAAGCTGCTCCAGTGCTTCTTTAGACCTCCTTAACTGCTCAAGATCATATTGATTTTCCATCCTTTTTACTCTTCTTATAATACGGTATTTTTATGCTGGATAAAAATAACACAAATTCTCATTCCGTCGTGCACTTTACTTAACCACTTATCCGTAATTGTAGTTACCATTTTCACACTTTATGCATTATTATTTGTATTATTTTTAAGTTTGAAGTACACCTTGAATACTCTTACACTTTTACAACCAGATGATTGGCACGCACACCTACGTGATGGTTTAGCTTTAAAACGCACAGTACCAGATTTAGCAAAACAATTTGCCCGCGCGATTTGTATGCCAAATCTTGTTCCACCAGTCAAAACTGTAGAAGAAGCTTTAGCGTATCGCGAGCGTATTCTTGCCCATGTTCCTGAAGGGCTTAATTTTGACCCACGTATGGTGCTTTATTTTACTGATCATACCTCTCCTGATGAAGTTCGTAAAATCAAAGAATCTGAACATGTAAATGCTATTAAACTCTACCCTGCTGGTGCTACAACTAACTCAGATAATGGTGTAAGTGATATTCGTAAAGTCTATGCTGTGATTGAGCAACTTGAGGAACATCAAGTTCCTTTACTGCTTCATGGTGAAGTCACTCACAATCATGTTGATATTTTTGATCGTGAAAAAAGATTTCTGGATGAGGTGCTCTCACCATTACTTAGACAATTTCCGAAACTCAAAGTTGTTTTAGAACATATTACCACCAGTGATGCCGCAAACTTTGTCGTTGAACAAGATCGCAATGTTGCAGCCACGATTACGCCTCAACATTTATTATTTAATCGTAATGATATGTTGGTTGGTGGTGTAAAGCCGCATTTCTATTGCTTGCCGATTTTAAAACGTCAAACACATCAAACGACTTTGTTAGAAGTTGCAACCAGTGGTAGCCCTAAATTTTTCTTGGGTACTGACAGCGCTCCACACGCGCAAGATGCCAAAGAAAATGCATGCGGTTGTGCAGGTTGTTATAGTGCACCGACTGCAATTGAATTGTACGCTCAAGCTTTTGATCAAGTCGGAAAATTAGAACGTCTTGAGGGCTTTGCAAGCCATTTTGGGGCTGATTTTTATGGATTACCACGTAATACCACGACGATCACCTTAGTCAAAGAAGAACACACCGTTCCTGAGTCGCTTGATTATCTTGCTGACCAGAAAATCATTCCACTTCATGCAGGTAAAACACTGCAATGGAGAAAAGTGTGACACAAGAAAATAAAGCTCCCGTCATAGGGCAGCGCTTTCGTGGTTTTTTACCTGTTGTTGTTGATGTTGAGACAGCAGGTTTTAACTGTCAGACCGATGCACTACTTGAGATTGCATGCATTCCAATTGTCTATGATGAACAAGGGCAGTTTGTACCTGGCCCATCTTTTCAAGCGCATATTAATCCTTTTGAAGGTGCTAATCTTGATCGCCGCTCATTAGATTTCATTGGCATTGACCCTTTTAATCCAATGCGTGTAGCGATGGCTGAAGATGAGCGTAGTGCTTTACGTCGTATTTTCAAATCACTCACTGAAGTACGTAAAGCACAACATTGTACACATGCCGTATTGGTTGGTCACAATGCGCACTTTGATTTGGGTTTCTTGCAAGCTGCTATTGCACGTACTGGCACTAAAAATCAGAATCCGTTTCATAGCTTCTCAGTCTTTGATACCGTTACGCTCAGCGCTGTGATGTTCGGTCAAACCGTTCTAGCAAGAGCATGTATTCAGGCTGGAATCGAGTTTGATGGTAAAGAAGCGCATTCTGCTTTATACGATACACAGAAGACTGCTGAACTGTTTTGCTATATTTTGAACAAACTGTCTCCTCATCTTCTTGACAGTTTGGTGACAGAACCCTAATATACACCCACCTCAAGAAGTCCCTATCGTCTAGAGGCCTAGGACATCGCCCTTTCACGGCGGTAACCGGGGTTCGAATCCCCGTAGGGACGCCAAATTCAAAAAAGCCACTGCATCTTTTAAGACAGTGGCTTTTTTATTACCTAAATTTAAAAGGACTCCGAAGAGTCCTTAAAACATTATGCTGATTTTCGAGAATTAACTCGCCCTTTCACCACTGCTTTGATATTCCCTTTTGCATAATTCAAGAATACCAACAATGGTGATAACTTAGGATTTGGTTTTTTACCTTGTCCAATCGCTTTAAACTGTGCCGCATACCAAATAATTTCCATGATTGCCATTTTATCGACAAAAGGAATACCTGTTTTGATTTGATTTACCGCATAACGGACATCATGCCCCGCAATCAAACGATCGGTTAAATCTGTTTCAACAGCCAATGGACGAGCAATACCAATAAAATCACATGCGCCACTTTCAAGCGCAGCATTCATACCTGCAACAGTACGGAAGCCACCTGTCACCATTAATTTACAAGAAACATGCTGACGGATTTTTTCAGAGAACTCTAAGAAATATGCTTCACGCGCTATCGTACTTGCCTTACGAGAACTCGCTTTAGCACCTGCCATTGCAGGCGCTTCATAAGTACCACCAGAGATTTCGATAATATCAATACCAGCAGCATCTATAGCCTTGAATACCGTAATCACATCTTCTTCAGTAATCCCACCACGTTGAAAGTCCGCAGAGTTGAGCTTTACAGAAATGATAAAGTTATCAGAGGTTGCTGCACGGACAGCCTTATATGCTTCAACCAAGAAACGCATACGATTTTCAACCGAACCACCCCACTCATCGGTACGTTGGTTGGTCAGTGGTGATAAAAACTGGCTAATGAGATAACCATGTGCACCATGTAACTGCACGCCTTCAAAACCCGCTTTCTCACAAATCGCAGCAGCTGTGGCAAAGCGCTGAATAATATCTAAAATTTCTTCATGCTTGAGTTCACGTGGTGTACCAAACATGGTGGCGAGCATTGGGCTAAATGGAACAGCAGAAGGCGCAACTGTTTCTTTATTCAAACCTTTAGGACACTGACGACCAGGATGAGACAATTGAATCAACTGCACCATTCCGTATTTTTTACCAACCGCAGCCCATTGTTGTAATCTTGCCAAATCACGTTCAGTTTCAATTGCAACGACACCTGGCTCATTCTTGGCATTAATGTTAACCATTACATTTCCCGTAATGGCACAGCCTAAACCACCTTTCGCCCATGCTTCATATAAGCCAATATGTAAATCATTAGGTTGCCCTTCATAATTGGCCAAAGCTTCACTCATCGCACCCTTAATGATGCGGTTTTTAAAAGTGGTATTACGAATCGTGATACTGTCTGCGATCTGACTCATGGTCATCCTCTGATATAAAAATTAGAGCAATTACTCTAATTTAATCTATTTTTTTATGCTGTCAAGCAATCTTCCTACAAATTGACAATATCATATGTCAATTTAATTGCAATACTAGTACTGACTCGCAGCAATCAACTGACGGGTATATTCAGTTTGAGGTTGTGAAAAAAGTAACTCAGTAGATTGATATTCCATAACTTTTGCATGGCGTAACACCATCACTTTTTGACACAATGCTTTGACGACTTGCAAGTCATGACTAATAAAAATGTAGCTGATCTGCTCTTGCTGTTGTAATCGTCTAAGCAATTTCACGATTGCACGTTGTGTGGTGCGATCTAAAGCTGAAGTTGGTTCATCTAAAATCATCAGTTTAGGTTGTAAAACCAATGCGCGTGCCAATGCGACACGTTGCCGTTGTCCTCCTGACAATTCGTGTGGATAACGATTTTTAAAATCAATGGGCAATTCCACTTTCTCAAGCGTTTGCTCAATCTGTTGCTCTACAACCGCTTGATTCAGCTCTTTGAGCGCCAATCCCTCACCAACGATCTGTCCAATCGTCATTCGAGGATTTAAGCTACTAAATGGATCTTGAAACACAATCTGAAAATCGGTTCGTAAAGGGCGTAATCTTTTTTCATTGAGTTGATTTAAATCTTTTCCTAAGAAAACAATCCTGCCGTCACTGTCTATCAAACGTGTAATTGCCAATGCTAAGGTCGATTTACCCGAACCACTTTCCCCCACGATACCTAAAGACTCACCCTGTGCCAGCGCCAAATCCAGTGGTTCAACTGCAATAAAATAATCTTTAATTCGGTTTAATAAGCCTTGTTTAATCGGGAACTTAACTGCGAGTTGCTTCAACTCCAGAATAATTTGCTGCTCAGTAGAAGGCAGTGCCTCACCAAAGTCATGATCAAGCAAATGCTGCGTATACGCCGCTTCTGGTCGAGCAAAAATTGTAGTAACTGTACCCTGCTCCTCAACCCGCCCTTTATTCATAACAATTACATCATCCGCATAGCGCTTGACCAGATTCAAATCATGACTGATCAAAATCATCGCCATATTGCGTTGCTGCTGTAGCTGTTTCAGCAAATTCAAAATTTGTGTTTGTAGGGTAACGTCTAACGCAGTTGTCGGCTCATCTGCTATTAAAATATCGGGCTCTAGCGCCAAAGCCATCGCAATCATCACCCGTTGACGTTGTCCACCGGACAACTCATGTGGATAGCGTCTTAATTTCTGTTCAGGCTCAGCTATTCCAACATCATTTAATAGAGCAATGACTTTTTCTCTTACTTTAGTTTGCGACCATCCTTGCAATAACAAACTTTCTCCAATGATTTTTTCTACCCGATGTAAAGGGTTCAAAGCGGTCATCGGTTCTTGGAAAATCATGGCAATTTTCTGTCCGCGAATTTGTCGTAAAGCGAGAGTATCTATAGCCAATAGATTTTGACCACTGAACCATGCTTGCCCTTGTATTTTTAAATGGCTTGGCAATAAACCTAATAAAGCTAAGCTACTCACTGATTTGCCTGAACCACTCTCCCCTACAATAGCTAAAGTTGCTCCAGCTTTTAGACTAAACGTGAGTTGGTCAACCAAGACCTGTCCTGCTGCGGTGGAAACAGAAAGCTGTTGAACATTTAAAAGATCATGATCGATGGGTTTATTGTCTTGGATCGAATGCATCACGTGTCGCCTCCCCGATATAAATTAATAATGACAACACAATTGCAAGCGTAAAAAAGCCAGACAATGCCAACCAAGGGGCATTCAGGTTATTTTTACCCTGTAAGAGTAATTCACCCAACGAAGCAGCGTCTGGAGGTAAACCATAACCTAAAAAATCTAAAGCAGTTAATGCCGTAATATTCGCAGTCAACATAAATGGGAGTTGCGATAAACTCGAACTCATGGCATTGGGTAAAATATGTCGAAAGATAATCGTCCGATCCGTGACGCCAAGTGCTCTTGCTGCACGAACATAATCAAAGTTTCGTGCTCGGAGAAATTCGGCGCGTACCAACCCGACTAAAGCCGTCCAGCCAAATAACAACATAATCAAAAAAAGCCAATATACATTGGGGGTAAACATACTGACGAGGATCATCACCATAAATAACATTGGCAAACCACCCCAAACCTCAAGAATACGTTGCCCAAGTAAGTCAATCCAGCCGCCATAATACCCCTGAACCGCACCTACAATAATTCCTAGAATCGCCGCACAAATAGTTAAAGCAAAGCCAAATAGCAAGGACACACGTAAACCATACAGTACCCGCGCCAATACATCCCGTCCTTGATCATCCGTTCCTAACCAGTTTTGTGCAGTCGGTTTAGATGGCACGGGGACAGTTAAATCAAGGTTCGGGGTCTGAAATGAAAAAGGAACGATGGGCGAAAGCATCAAGCCATGAGCCGAAATTAACTCACGTACCACAGGATCTTGATAATCTGTTGCTGTTTCAAAAACACCACCATACGTGGTTTCTGGATAATCTTTAAAGACAGGAAAATAAAAACTATCTTGATACTTCACGATCAAAGGCTTGTCATTGGCGATAAACTCAGCAGCCAATGACAAAATAAAAATAATCATAAAAAGAACAAAACAGCGAAAACCAAGTTTATTTTTCTTAAAACGATCTAATCGTGCTTGCATTACAGGTGACATTATTTCACTCCTCGCGCATCAAAGTTAATACGAGGATCAATCACCTGATACAGTACATCACTGACTAAACGCAGAATCAATCCAAGTAAAGTGAATAAGAACAATGTCCCAAAAATCACAGGATAATCGCGCTGAACAATTGCTTCAAAGCCGAGCAGCCCAAGTCCATCAAGATTAAAAATAATCTCAATAAATAAATTACCAACGAAAAAGATTCCAACCAATGCTTCAGGCAATCCAGCAATCACAATCAACATGGCGTTACGAAAGACATGACCATACAACACGCGATTTTCAGTCAGTCCTTTAGCACGAGCAGCGAGTACATATTGCTTGTTTAATTCTTCCATAAAAGAGTATTTAGTCAGATAGGTTAAACCTGCAAAACCGCCCAACACGATGCTTAATAATGGCAAACTCATATGCCAGAAATAATCTTTAATTTTGTCGAGCATACTGAGTTGGGAAAAATTCTCTGATACCAAACCTTGTAGTGGGAACCATTGAAAATAACTGCCACCTGCAAAAAATACGATCAATAACACGGCAAAGACAAAAGAAGGAACAGCGTAGCCAACTGCCAATAATAACGATGTAGATTTATCAAAAATCAAGCCATGCTGTTTGGCCTTACGTATTCCCAATGGAATAGATACCAAATAAATTAACAGCGTACTCCATAAACCCAGCGAAATAGTGACTGGCATTTTTTCATAAAGTAATTGGGTAACAGGTTTATCTTTAAAAAAACTGGTACCAAAATCAAATGTTAAATATCCTTTGAGCATGAGCCAAAAACGCTCTGGTGCTGATTTGTCAAAGCCGTACTGCGCTTTAATTTGCTCAACCATGTCAGCACTCAGGCCTCTTGCCCCTTGATACTGACTTTGGGAACTCTGTGCCGTTTCAGCGCCTGATACGCCCATTCCTTGAAAAGTTTGAGCTTGTTGTATTGCTTGCTCAACTGGCCCACCTGGCGCAATCTGAATCACCGCAAAATTGATCAACAAAATCAAAAACAAAGTTGGAATAATCAGGAGTAGCCGTTTTAATATATATGTTCCCATCAATCTTATCCCTATTGTCTAGACTGATTATTTTTTTCGTAAATATTGACTTACTTTTTTCGCTTTTTCAGCATCTACCCACCAGTAATCAACACCTAGTGATAATTTAGGTTTGACTTTAGGTTGCTGGTACATGTCCCAATACGCTAACCACGTTTCAGCTTTACCATAGGTCGGAATGTGATAGTAGCCCGCTCGTAATAACCGATCTAATACCCGTGTATGGAGTACCACTTGTTCACGACTCTCGGCTGCAATAATTTTTTGGATTACTTGATCGATGGCTGGGTTTTTAATACCCGCGAAATTATAGTTTCCTTCTTCATCAGCGGCCTTACTTCCCCAGAATTGTGCTTGCTCTTTACCCGGAGAAATTGATTGTGGTAGCCGCATGGTGGTCATATCAAAATCACTGCGACGCATACGTTCAATGTATTGTGGTACATCCACATGTCGAATATTGACCGTAATCCCTAATCGTTTCAAATTACGGACAAATGGCATCAATGTCCGTTGTAAACCATCTTGATGAATTAAAAGTTCAATTTGCACAGGTTTAGATTTAGGATCTAACAAACGGCCATCTTTTACCGCATAACCTGCATCAAGCAACACCTGACGCGCTGAAAGCAAATTTTGTCGATTAAAACCGCTGGCATCGGAAGCTGGAAACTTCCAATCCGCCAAGACCCCTTTTTGCATCAATGGATTTAATTTAGATAAGTACGGATCGATTACTGACATTTCTGCTGCAGATGGTCGACCGACTGCCGCCAACTCACTGTTGGCAAAATAACTCTGCAGACGTTGATATTGTCCGTAGAAAAGTGCTTTATTTTGCCACTCAAAGTCATAAGCGTAACTGAGCGCCTTACGCAAGTGAATATCGTTTAATGGAGCACGCCGCGTATTAAACACAAAGCTTTGAAAATCTAACGGCCTTGTTAAGCTTACCTTATACCGCTGAACCATACCTGATTGAACTGCGGGAAATTTATATTCAGTGACCCAACGACGCGATATATTTTCTTCGTGTAATGTGAACTGACCTGATTTAAATCCTTCAAAAGTCACATCCAAATTTCGATAGTACACATACTTTAAACGATCAAAATTATAGCGGCCACGATTGACAGGTAAATCCTTTGCCCAATAATTTGGATTACGTTTATAAGTGATACTTCGCCCAGCATCTATTCGGTCGATCAAATACGGCCCTGAACCTAAAATCGGCTGCATCGTCACACGAGTAAAATCCTTGTTCTTCCAATCCTGTTTGGAATAAATAGGTAGACTAGCGACGATCAAAGGCATTTCGGCATTATCATCAGACTTAAAAGTAAATTTGACTTGGTATTTCGACAACACCTCAGTCTTTTCTAAATCTGATAGATACATTTTCAAGCCAGGGTTGGCTTTTTGTTGATAGGTATCAAAGGTAAACTTGACATCCACAGCGGTCAACTCATCGCCATTACTAAACCGCGCTTTGGGATTCAGATAAAAAACAACAAATTTAGGCTTATGTGGATCATAGGTCGCTTTTTCTGCAAGCAACGGATACATGACATTTGGTTCATCTAACGAAGAATCCATCAAGGTATCAAATAAATAGTTCACACCATCGGTTGAGCTGCCTTTGCCATTCATGCTGTTTAAGTTGTCAAATGTTCCATTGCTGGATTGACTGAGCACGCCGCCTTTTGGTGCTTGTGCATTTGCATAAGGCATAACCTGTAAATGCGAGTATTGAGGACTCGCATGTACAGCCAAGAAAGGTGTGGTTTGTTGAGCAGCCAAACTGAATTGACTACTCAATCCCAAACCAAATAAAAGGATGAGAGTTTGTGCTCTTCCATGAGACCAATTCATATATATCCTTATAAATTTGGTACTTTAATAACATCACCAATACGGAGTTGAGTGTTTGGTGTCAAATCATTCATTTCCGCGAGAGCATTAGTTTGCATACCATATCGACTGGCTAAACCAATCAAAGTATCTCCTCGTTTAACCTTATATTCAGTCACGGTTTTAGGAATCAAAATGGTTTGACCACGTTGTAAACCTGCATTGGCACGTAATTGATTTAAATCAGCAAGTTCACGACCAGACAGACCTAATCGGCTTGCAATACTATTTAACGACTCACCTGCTTTAACGGTGTATTGTTCTGTATTTGCAGTATTTCGGTTTGCTGCTGCGTTACTAGCTCTGCTAACTTCTGGTTGAGCTGGTGTTTCTGCTTTAGTCACTTCGCCAGTTAATTTTAAACGTTGACCGATACGCACACCCGAAGTTGGTTGCAAGCCATTCAAGTCCGCCAGATAGCTCACTTGTAAATTGTATCGACCTGCAATCGCATTCAAACTATCGCCAGACTGAACCACATACTGATCAGGTGTCGTTGAACCAGCTGGAATCTTTAAACTTTGACCCAAACGCACACCGCTATTTGACTTCAAATTATTCAGCTCAGCTAATTCACTCAATGTCATTTTTGACTTAGCAGCAATACTGGATAATGTATCGCCACGTTGCACAGTATAATTTTCAGTCTTATAGCTGGTCGATGCGGTTACATTTTCATATTTAACGGTATTTTTAGTCTCAGCAACTTCTTGCAGAGGGACATTGATTTTTTGCCCGACCAACAAACTACTACTTGCAGTTAAACCTGATGTTAGATCAGCAAGTTCTTGATTGGATAATGCATAACGATCAGCAATCAATTTCAAATATTCGCCACGTTTAACAGTGTAAGATGTCGTGGCAATTTTTTGTGTGGCCGCAGCTTTTGTTTCAGTGGCGCGGGCTGTTTGTTGCGGAGCACGCGTATTATTCTTTGGTTCTTTAAGCGTTAATTTTTGTCCAACAAATAAGCCGTCTGTCACCGACAAGTTATTGTAATCGGCCAATTGTTTAAGCGTTAAATCAAAACGAGTAGCTAAGGTTGTCAAGCTATCTCCTGATTGCACTACATAGCTCTCAGGTTTCGACTCAACTGCTTTTACGGCTTCGACTTGTGGTTTTGCATCATATAAATACAAACTTGTACCTACAAATAAAGTCCCTGCCGGATCAATTTGGTTCCATTTGGCAATATCACGCCAACTCACCCCATTCTTCTGAGCAATCACAGCCAAAGTATCACCCGGCATTACCATATAAGTACTGCGCTTGCCTTTTGGTGGGACAACGACTACATCATTGTCAGTGCTGATATAAGGTTTGCCTTGATTACGTTTCGCGTCATCACTATTGGCAGTCGCTTTGTCTTCAACCAAGTTTTTCGGGTAAGCAAAACCCCGAGTCACCTCTTGGCCTTTTTCGTCAGAGACAGATTGGCTGGTCTGAATCGCAGTTAATTTAATTTTGCCATCAAATGGATCTATGATTTCGGTGCCTTTCGGAGCAATCGCTTTGATTTCAGCAACAACCTGATCTTTTTCAGCTTGTGTTGCCTGTGGTTCTAATACCTGTGTAACTGACTTCGGCTCACCTTCGACTTTCATCGCAGCAACAATTTGCTCACGCTCTTGATTTGAAATTGGCGGCTCAATATTCACAGGCTTAACATTTGCGGCTGGTGTAATTGCGACAGGAATACGTGGTGCACTTGGTACATTCGCTGCAGCAGCAAACGAGGCCAACGCATCAGATCCACGCGGAGTATTTACCTTAACATTGGTCGTGGTTGGAGCGGACGTTGGTTTGGAGGTGTTACTGGTGGTCAACGGCGCTGTTGTCTTCGATGTTGTACTATTTGTCTGTGCCGGAGTGGTTGTAGTTCGAATTGTTGTCGAAGCCCCTGATGTATTATTCATCACAGGTGGTGGCGTTTTACTCGCCCAGAAACCGCCTGAACCTGATTTATTAGAACGTAATCTCGCATCGATTGAAGGACTTAGATCCGCAGGGATCAAGATACGCAATGGACTCATTGGGTCCATCGTCTCGCCACGGTGCGCAGGATTCAATGCATATAATTCAGAGCGGCTGAGACCCGTGATCGATGAAATTTCATTCAATGATAAAGGCGCAGCTAAGTTAACTTCACGAAAGTGAGGTCGATTGGCAATCGGCGGTAATGCGACACCATAAGCATTTGGGTTTTTAATAATTTGTGCGACTGCCAAGAAACGAGGCACATAATTCATGGTTTCTTGTGGAAGTTTTAAAGACCAGTAATCCGTCGGTAAACCTGCAGCTTTATTACGGTTAATCGCTTGTTGAATACGTCCTGGCCCAGCATTATAAGCGGCTAATGCCAGTTCCCATGAACCAAATTGATTATAAAGACTACCTAAAAATTCGTATGCGGCACGTGTTGACTCGACAACATCACGACGACCATCATATAGGCTGGTCTGTTGTAAACCATAGATACGTCCCGTACTTGGTATAAACTGCCACAAGCCTGCTGCCGCAGCACTACTGGTTGCTGCTGGATCATAGGAGCTTTCAATCACAGGCAATAATGCGAGTTCGGTTGGCATGCCACGACGTTCTGCCTCTTTCACAGTGTGATATAAATATCGACTGGCACGTGCACTCAAACGATCCAGATAAGGCTGACGAGAAATAAACCAACCACGCTGTGCTTCAATGCGAGAGTCCCGACGGTTCAGGTCCATCTTGAAGCCTACAGTCATTCGTTTCCACACATCACCGTGTTTCAATACCAGTAATCGATCACCTTCCACTGCTCGCATATCCGTCGCAGAAAGTAAATCTTCGAGTGAATCTAAACTACTCGCATCTAAATAACCTGAGCCAAGTTGCTTAGAAGATGAAGCCTTATTTGATTGAGGAGTAGTAGAACATCCCGTCGTGATTCCTAACGCAGCCAGAGCAGAAGTAAGTACAGTAATTTTGAATAATGATGTTGCAGATGTTTGCCACACCAATGTGCTCGATTTATACATAAAATCTTCCAGTCCACTTACGCTAGTTTATTACTTTGAATTGCCATTGTAGTAAAGCATGTCACTTAGACAAGGCAATAATTTAACGTGATTTGCATGGAAATGTTACAAGAAATTAAAAAAGATGAGTTTTGTAACGCTCACAATCAAAATTTAGCTTTACAATGCAAGTTCACATATGGGAATGCTAATATTCTCTATCCACTTGAATGTCTATTTATGCGTAGTTGCATGGGAAAGACGTCAAGCTTTTATCCGTTTTATTGTTCAGGTTCAAATATGTCACAGACAATCACGCTTTATGTTGATGGCGCATGTAAAGGTAACCCAGGTCTAGGGGGTTGGGGGGCATATATCATTACCGAACAAGGTGAACATAAACTCTATGGTGGCGAGCCTGAAACCACAAATAATCGAATGGAGCTTCAAGCAGCCATTGAAGGTGTTTCTTTTTGTCCAATGGATGCTCACCTTGTCATTTGGACAGACTCTAATTATGTCAAACAAGGCATTACCGAGTGGATTCATGGTTGGAAAAAGAAAAACTGGAAAGACGTAAAAAACCCAGACTTGTGGAAAAAATTAGATGCAGTTTGTGCCAATCGTGATATCGAGTGGAACTGGATCAAAGGTCATGCTGGACATGCTGGCAATGAAATGGCCGACCAGTTAGCCAATCAAGGTGCTGATCAAATTGCTCAACAACTGAAATCCCCCACACAGGCTAACGCTGATATAAAAAAGCCTGAAGCTGATTGGCTCTTAAATGATCCTTTGGGATTGGATATAGAAGCTGATACGGATGAAATGATTGAAGAGTCAGAACTTGAAGAAATCTTGGACAGTGTAGATGAAATCGAAGTATCTACAGCTATCGTGCAAGATGCCTCACCGACAAATCAACACCCGCATATTGTTATTACAGAGGCGAAAGTACATCTGCAAGGCCCTCGTCAGCTAATTCTCGATACGGAAACCACAGGTTTTTATTTTCAAGATGGTGACCGCATTATCGAAGTGGGCGCGATTGAAATGATCAATCGCAAACTCACAGGCAGCTCGATTCACATCTATATCAACCCAGAAAAACCTGTCGGTGATTCTGAAAATGTGCATGGTATTAGCGATGACTTTTTAAAAGACAAACCTAAATATGCAGAAATTGCCGATACGCTATTTTCCTTTTTAAAAGGTGCTGAAATTATCGCGCACAACGCCGCATTCGATATGAACTTCTTGAATATGGAGTTTAAACGCGCTGGCTTACCTTTACTCTCTGAAGTTTGTGAGGTTACAGATACTTTAGCGCTAGCGAAAAACAAACATCCTGGACAAAAGAACTCTTTGGATGCACTCGTAAGACGCTATGAAATTCCTGCACGTGACCGTACTTTCCACGGCGCATTACTCGATGCTGAAATTTTAGCAGATGTCTATCTCGCGATGACCGGTGGACAAGTCGCATTTGATATGGACACCCTGACCCAAGCAGAACAAGATGAAAAGAAAATAACCCGTCAAAGTGTTCAAGTTGACTTAGTCATCATTAAACCATCAGAACATGAGTTAAATGAACATGAGACATGGGTCAAACAATTTGAAGAAAAACATGGAGAACCTTGCCTTTTCGCCAAATAATTTTTTTGATCGAGGTTGGTTTTTATATTTTAAGTGCTCAAAGTTAAGTTATATTAACGATTAGGGTCTGATGACGTTTCATAGATGCTTGCGACAGAAGACATTTTTTAGACGATACCAGGCATGGTTTGTGAAATTTAGTCATTCTAAATAAGCAAAGCATAACGCAGTAGCGACAAAAAATATCCCTGTCCCGCAGGGTTATGGCTAAAACCTCCCCAAACTTCGTTATGAAACTTGATAAGGGGATATCCATTACCTGCGTTTCATGCCTTGTTTGAGTCGTTTTAGCCTATAACGCAAGACATATATGAAATGTCAGCAGCCCCTAAATGATTTAGACCTCCTGAAAAGGAGGTACATGGATATAACAACTCAGGAAAGGTGTAGGTCATATGTCTTACCAAACCTCGATTCATTTCGACCCAACGGCATTATTAATAATAAAAAATGAGATCGATAATTCGATTAAATTGGTAGAAACCGCAGTAAATACGCTTGCCGAAGAACAAGCCCTACCCTTTGGGATTGATGACGCACTGAATCAATTTGAACAATGTACGCAAGTACTTGCCTTGATTGATATGCCGCATTTGTCACAAATTACTCAATATTCTACTGAGCTTATGCGTAAAATCATGGCTCAACCTGAACAAATCAAAATCAGTGATGTCGTTGCACTGAGTGAAGGAACAACGATGTTGAGACGTTATATTGAATTTATCTGTCTCCGCGAGGTTAAAGTTCCGCAATTCTTGCTAGATACACTTAATCGTTTAGAGCTCGCTCTAGGCAAACCGATGACTAAAGAAGGTCAAACCATCCAACCCTTACTTGGGTTTATCACACCGAGCTTTAACCTTCCTAAAGCACCAAGCTTAGAACAATCGCAATATATTCATCAGCTTTATAAGCTATGTTTAAATAAACTGATTAAACAAGTCGAAACACCATTAGATTTGCAAGGAATTAAACTGGTTGGCGTTTATCTAGCGGGCTTAGCTTCCAACCTTCCAAGTCAACAATACTGGCAATTGGTGAATGTTGGCTTAGGTCTCATTGATGAACTTTCGATTACAGAAGCTCGTCTGCGCACCCTGATTCAAATCGAAACCAATATTGGAAAGTTTTTAGCTGCCCCTCCTGCGTTTCAAAGTAACCTCGCAGATCTTGCAGATATTCTATCTATTTGCATCAGCCAAGAAGACAATGTTTCTCAGCATATTCGAGAACAACTCAATATTGGTGATGAACTATTGAGTGATACACAGCTACAGGTTTTAAGTCGTCATTTATACGGCCCTGACTATGAAACCATTCACACCATCAGCCAATTGATGACGGATGAAATGGCTCAAATTCGCAATGAAATTGAGTACAATCACCAAAATATGTCAAATGAAAAAACCCAAGAGATTCAGCTAAAATTAAATCAGCTTTCTAATGTATTCAAGGTGTTGAATTTAAATGAGGCAGCAAGAGAGTTAACGCAACAAGCTGAAAAATTAAGCCAATCCAACACTCTAACGGATGCAACTTCAGTTCAGCAATTGATGAATAGTATTTTAGCATCCATGAATTCAATTGGAATTTTGGAGCGTAATTACACCTCTAGCCGTCTACAGTTACGCGTCAATAATATGCATATCTCTTTAGACCGCTTGGATGAAGCACATAAAGCGTTATTGACTGAAACAAAATCACTCGTGGAAACATTGACGCAAACTTTAAGTCTGTATGTTCAAGACCCAACTGCACACAGTTTAGAAGCATTGCCTAAATACTTAAAAGAGCTCTCTGGCGCTGCTCAATTCTTAGGTAGCTCAGCACAACAAACAGCGCTTTTAGGCGCAGCACATTTTGCAGAAAATCGTTTAGCACAAAACCTAGTGTTCGATGCGGAACAAATTAACTGTATTCTAAATGTCGTTGCAGGTTTAGATTTACTGGTCGATAACCTAAGAAACAAACAACCTGTATTGCAATCCATGTTCGATGTGGCATTATCAAATAGTCAGCAATTACAAACTTTAGCAGCCTAATGTCTCAACTATCACTTGCTTATATTTTTCAACATCAAAAACTTTTAGTAGATGAAAACTTCCAACTACCCAAGGTTGAAAAATTAGCAAGTGACTTGCCGATACATCACAATGATCGTGTCATTGCACGCGATCTTCTTGAAGGTGAGTCTATTCCCGAAGGATATCAACTTATTCCTATTCGGGAACTAATCCAAAGCTGGTCTACCACAGACTTTTTGCAAGCAAGTCGTGCCGTTCAGCTACTCGAGTGGCGACGTAATCACAAATTCTGTAGTCATTGTGGGCATCCAACCGATATTCATACCAAAGAATATGCAATGGTTTGCCCTGCTTGTGCATATCACCAGTATCCGCGTGTGCAACCTTGTATCATTACGATTATTACCAGAGGTCATGATGAAGTGTTACTGGCTAAATCAGCGCATAACAAGAGCAATATGTATGGGTTAATTGCTGGATTTGTTGAAGTTGGTGAAACTTTAGAAGAGGCAGTACAGCGAGAAACTTTAGAAGAAGTGGGTTTAAAACTCAAAAATATTCGCTATATGTCGAGCCAACCCTGGCCCTTCCCAAGTAATCTCATGATTGCTTTTCATGCGGAATACGATTCTGGTGAAATCGAATTACAGCTTGAAGAGATCAGTGATGCTCAATTCTTTAAATTTGATCAGTTACCAGAGATCCCGTTCAAAGGTAGTATTGCGCATGCGATGATTATGCAAATGATCGAAAATAAAAAAGCATCCTAGTGATGCTTTTTTATTTTTAAAATCGTGTTTATGGCATTAGTATAAATGTCTATATTGTCCTGTTTGAATTAAAACCTTTATCTTTGGCTTGATATACTAAAACCAAAGCAAGAAGTAATAATATAAGCATACTCCATGGAAAAGCCCTCACGCCCCACCATTTGAGTAAAAAACCACCTACAACTCCGCCACCAGCCACAGCAAAGTTAAATATGGTGACCAACATTGATTGGGCAACATCGGTATGTTCTTTTGCAACATCAGCAAGAGCTGTTTGTAGTAATATTGGTGCTCCTCCAAATGAAATCCCCCATAGTATAATCGACACTAAAATCATCCAAGGTGAATGTACAAACACGCCAAGACTCAATACAGCCAAAGCAAAAATCAATAGGCTAATAAGGGATAAATTTCGCAAATACTTATCTATAAAACAACCTGTTATCCAAATTCCAAAAATTGCAGACACCCCAAATAACAACAAAATCACATCAGTATTTTCACTCAAACCTACTATATCTAAATATGAGGCAATATATGTGTATAAAATATTGTGGGCCAATATCCAAATAAACAATATTAGCAATACAGACCTCACACCAGAAATGAGAAAAACTTGTTTAAGCGATGTTTTTTGTTTAACAAGATGAGCATTGAAATCAGGTATATATAATCTAATCCATACATATAACAACAATGAAAAAATAGACATGATCCAAAATACACCACGCCAATCAAACAATGTTCCAAGTAATGTACCTAAAGGCACTCCCAAACATAAAGCTAGCGGTTGCCCTATACCTGCAATTGCTAATGCACGCCCTTGTAAATGAGGCACAACCAAATAACGTACATAGCCGACGAATAACCCCCAAATAACTCCTGCAGCCATCCCTGCGCAAAAACGAACAATTAATGTAAAAATATAATTTGTTGAAATTGCGGAAATTGAATTAAAAATACATAAAGCACCAATTGTTAATAATAATAATCTACGTCTATTCCAATTACTTGTTAAAGCAATGATAGGAATAGCGGCACATACTGAGCCCAAAGCATAAAAACTTACAAGCTGTCCTGCCCATACTTCAGAAACATTCAACCCCATACTAATTTGAGGTAACAAACCTACAGGCATAGTTTCAGTCATTATCGTAATAAACCCTATTGATGAAAAAGCAAGTAATTGCCAAATAGGAAGTTTCTCTGCTAATTGATCTGGTGGTGAATGCTTTATAAACCCAACTTTCTTCGCGGGTAACTGGCTGTTCATAACTTCACTCTTGAATTATGGAATGATCATTCCAATATAAGCCAAATAAAAACCCGTAACCTGTCTAACATTACGGGTTTGTTCTTTTTACAATACGTACAGAGCGGTATCAATGACATCAAATAGACACTGACGACGTTGATCAACGGGCGTACCTTTTGCTAAAACTCTCATACCTTGTATCGTGTTTACAAAGAAATATGCGAGAGCATCTGCATTTTTTTCACTGGTAATCTCTCCTCGCTGTTGACCCTTTTGCAGTAATTTTAAAATAGCTCTGTGAATACGCTGCAGATTAAATATAACTTTTTCTGCTACGACATCATCGTGACCTGCAAGTTCCAAGCTTGCATTAGCTACGAAACACCCTCTACTTAGGGGATCAGCTAATTCATCTTCTGCAATTCTCATCAGTAGGTTTTTAATAGCTTCTTTGACGGTATCTTTATCTGCTAAACATTGTATATTCGCTGTTGTGATGGCTGAATATCGATCAAGCGCTTTTTGATATAATGTATGTTTATTTTCAAATGTTCCATATAAGCTACTTCTTGACAGACCTGTTCCATCAACAAGATCTTGTACAGAAGTGCCAGCATATCCTTTCAACCAAAAAACTTGCATAGCAGCGTCTGTGACTATATCAGGATCAAATTCTTTAGTACGCATCACCATCCAATATGGAACAATCGTTCCACATAAGGTAACCAATCTTCCAGTAAATGTCAAAACGTGTTTTGATTATATAGTTTGATCCTGAGAATAGAATAAGCAAAGCGCCCTAGTCTTCAATAGCTTCTTCCATAAAATGTAAAATCGTCCGTTTCGTCTTAAAATAATGACTCATCAAACTTGCCAATGTCGCCAAAATCGTAACATGCCCCGTCTTCGGGATCACCGCGATATGACTATGATTCCCCTTTTCTCTTAAAGCATTATCAAGCTTATAACTATTTTCTTTACCAACCAACTGATCTTGTTCAGCCATTAGCAAATAATGTTTAATCTGATTTGGCTCAATAAAATAGCAAGGCATGACTTGTTGATAGGGAATATTTAGATTAAAAGCATGTTCCGATAAAGGATCACCAACATAATCAAAATGATAAGGCCCAGCCAAGCCAATAATCGCTTTGATCTTATCTTTATATTTAAAACTTTGTGCTTGGGCTGAATACACCACCGACATCACATTAAAAGCACCAGCCGAATGTCCCATCAAAATAATATTGTCAGTCGAAATATCCAGCTTGCTTTGATTCTGATTTAAATAATGAATAGCTTGAGCAATATCATCAATAAATGTTGGAAAAATATGTTCAGGTGCAAGATGATAATTAATCACGGCAACATCATAACCTTCCCGCGCGAATGTTTCTCCAATAAATAGATAATCACGTTTATTGCCATGCTGCCATGAGCCACCATGTACAAATACAATCAAAGGTCGCTGTTTTTTAGGATTTTTGGTGCGATATAAATCTAGACGCTGTCTTGCCTTTAATCCATACGCGAGATGCGCTTCTTTTTCAAAAGTATCTTTAGGCGTCAAATAGTTAATTGAATAACTTGCAAAATCATACAGGCGAAATTCTTGATAAAAGTTTTTCGCCCGTATCACGTTTTGTTGCACTTGTTGAATAATTTGTTTCATAAATTAAGGATTAACTGGCGTAATAGTCACAGATTCCTGATCAGGATCAATGGCAACTGGTGTTTCAACTAAAGACTGTGTTGATGCTGAACCCATCATCGGCGTTGCAGCTCCTGAAGATTGATCGATATTATCAACCAAGGTAACTATTCTACTTACATTACCGACTTTTTGTAAAACATCATCTAAATCTCGGATTTCAGCAGTATTCAAACGTCCCATTACATACAGCACACCATTTTCAGTATGTACAAGAACCTTACTGTCAGAAACAACTGGGGCTCTCATCAATAAACCACGTGTATTCGCAGTCACCGTAGAGTCTTGCATAATGGTGCTATAAGCGACTTTATCACCGACAGTAATGTAGTTATGCACTGCTTTTACATCCGTCATTGCACGAACATTGTCTTCAGCCAATTGTTTCAAATAAGGATCAGGTACTTGTCCAGTCAATAAAACATTGCTGTGGAAGCTTTCGATATTAATCCGAGACTGTCGAAAGCGATGATCGAGTTTATATAAATTGACATTTGCAGTACGTTTGATTGAAGAATCAATAAAAACCTGCCCTAGACTACGCTCACCACTGCTTGTTCCAACAGGTGCCGTTCCTGTTCCACCAGAAATAAAACTTGCACATCCAGATAAACTTGCAGCACAAAGCAGCGTAATCGATAAACGTTTTAACACTTGGCCAGACTCCCTATTCACACATTTTCTCAATCTTCCACATTTATCTTCAGACCATTTTTGCCACGATTAATCTAAAATAAATGCATGTTCAATCCATTGCTGATCATACTGCAATTTTGAAAAATCTGGTTGTACTGTTTTTGCAATTTTCTGTGGAAAATCAAAACAAATCACATCAAAACGACAATCAAAGTCTCCATAACTTGGATATCTTTGCAAAAAGAACTGAGCAGTCTTAATAATCTTACGTCGCTGTGCGTTTGAAATCACTTCGAAAGCTTGTGCATAACTCCCAGCCGATCTTGCTTTTACTTCAACAAAAACAAGCTCTTTCCCACGTTTTACAATTAAGTCAATTTCTCCAAAACGTGAATGATAATTTTGATTTACACATTGATAACCATGTGAATGGAGCAATGACATTGCAGTTTGTTCTGCCCATTGCCCCAATAAATTTGACTGTTGTTTCATCATTCAGACATCTTATTTTAAGCTATGAATACCATTTTTTTGTTGTTCATAACAAAATGGCTGTCTGTTGATGATGCCAGCTTTCACATCAATTGCACCAGTACGCCCTACAAAAGAAAATTGTTTATCTGGGCTAGATAAAAACTGTTGACTGATCGTCCATGCATCTCCACCAAAGGCAAGAAGTCTTTGAAATGCCATGTTTTCGGGTTGCTCTTTATAGGCTTCAATTAAATCGGCCCATTGCCCATTGTAGAGAGCTGGTGTATCGCAAAAACGTAATCCATTTGGAATATGCTTACCCTGCTCGATACTGAGTGGTGTCGCATAAATATTTTGTTTAGGTAATGGACCTAATTGTTCCATCCATTGATGATCACCAAGCAATAGCAATCCTGTTTTTTTTGCTAATTTTTTCGGCAGCTGACTGATAACCTCTATATTAGTTCTGGACTCAGACATTAATGCCATCATAAATAGTTCAGTAGCAGACTCTGTCCCAGCTTGGCGTAGGATCAATAGTTTGTTGATTTGATCTTTTTCAAGCAATTTGTTTAAAGCCACTGCATCATGTTGTTTGGCTAAGCTAAATTGCCAAACATTGTCAGCTTGCATATTGACATCATTCAATCCCAAGACAGGAATTTTAGGCTTTAACTTCATGACTGTTTCAATTTCAGATCGTGCTAATGGTCCAACCACCAAACGCGTCTTCTTATTCACTTTTGTTTTAAAAATCTGTTCGATGCTACTTTTTGCTGAATCAACAAAAATAATTTTTTCTTTACTGCCCGATGCTGTATAAGCACTCAAGTAACCTCGTTTGATGCTGTCACCAGCTCGCGCCATTGCACCAGATTCAGGTAGAATCACCAACACGTCCGCATAAGCGGGGCTAATCAATGCTGCCAAACTGAGTAGCAGCCAATATTTTTTTAAATACATTATGGAGTTACCTTTTATGAGTGCTCAATTATTTGTTGTAGCAACCCCGATTGGGCACTTGGATGATATGACTTTCCGTGCAATCGATATTTTAAAATCCGTCTCGGTGGTTGCAGCAGAAGATACTCGTCAATCTGCTCAGTTATTCAAGCACTATAATATCGCAACTCCGCTTACGGCGTGTCATGATCACAACGAAAGTAACAAAATTGATCAACTTCTCCAAAAAATGTTAAAAGGCGAATCAGTTGCTTTAATCAGTGATGCTGGCACGCCACTCATTAGTGATCCCGGTTTTAAATTGGTTCGTGCTGCGCAAGCACACGGTATTCGCGTTATTCCTGTACCGGGTGCATGTGCGGCTATTGCTGCTTTAAGTGCCGTCGGTTTGCCGAGCGATCGTTTTAGTTTTGAAGGATTTTTACCTTCGAAAGCATCGCAGCGTATCAGCCAACTCGAAAAACTTAAAAATGAAACGCAAACCTTGATTTTCTATGAAGCACCGCATCGAATCTTAGACAGTATTAAAAATATGGCTCAGGTCTTTGGTGAAGATCGACCCGTTGGCTTTGCACGTGAAATTACCAAAACCTTTGAAACCATCAAAAAAATGACTCTCAAAGAATTGGTCAGTTTTATTGAAAATGATCACAACCAACAAAAAGGCGAAATTGTCGTTGTTGTTGGTGGAGCATTAGAAGTTAAAGACATGGAGCAAGAAAAGTTAGATGAGTTACTCAAGCGTTTATTGCAAGATCTCTCGGTCAAAGCTGCATCACAATTGGCTGCGGATCTAACAGGGATTAAAAAGAAAGTTGCTTATCAACGTGCTTTGGAGTTGACCCAAGCTTAGTTATGTAAATTCATGCAAGGTAATGAACACTACATAGCATTACCTTGCATCCCACATACAACATCATAGATTTCTTAGAAAATCCCGAACAACTATATCAATAATTTTTTAGCTGCCTGAACAATCGTTTCGGTCAAGATATCAAGTTGTTTAGACTGCCGTTTCCAGTGGTGCCAATATAAAGGTATGTCGAGTTGAGCTTCTGGCATGATCTCTACAAATGCACCACTGCTTAATAAAGATTGAACCTGAATTTCAGGTGCCATTCCAAAACCTAAACCGAGTTGAATTGCTTTCACAAATGCATCTGTTGAAGGTATAAAATGATAAGGATAACTTTGCATTGGCAATCCGAAACACTTCAATAGCATCTCTGAGTGCATCAGATCTTTATGGTTAAAAA
The DNA here is from genome assembly GCF_004208515.1 of Acinetobacter halotolerans. Classification (GTDB taxonomy): domain Bacteria; phylum Pseudomonadota; class Gammaproteobacteria; order Pseudomonadales; family Moraxellaceae; genus Acinetobacter; species Acinetobacter halotolerans. The sequence continues at coordinate 24,259 of NZ_SGIM01000008.1, read as the reverse complement.
TCACCGCAGGTGCTTTTCTTAAGCTTTCCCTATTCACTCCCTGTCGAAACCAATACGCAGCAAAATCAGCAGAAGCCAACATTTTATAACGCATTTTGCCTAATGGCTGAGCCAAGCAACCTGACATGACCTGCTCTTCCGCAGAGATACAGGCATTGACCTGACCTGTTTCTAATAACGTGTGCGTATGCGACTGGTCGTCAATTTTTAATTCCAATACGATTTTTTCTTTAAACAGTGTGGGCTGAATACTCGGCAAAAGCCAAGTTGCTAATGAGTCTGCATTTGAAGCCAACGCAATCTTATAAAATTCGGAGTCAGATGTTTTCCCCATCAAACCTTGTAAAAGATTTTGTTCCATGAGCCGCGTATGACGTAAATGCTGCAATAAGGTTTGCCCAGCTTTGGTGAGCACACTTGGTCGGCCACGGATAATTAAAATCTGACCTAAATATTTCTCTAAAGCCTGTACGCGTAACGAGACGGCGGAAGGCGTAATATATAATTGCTCGCCAGCAGCATCAAAACTTCCTGCTTCTGCGACTGCAAGAAAGGCTTCACATTGCTTACTATCTAACATAGACAAACCTAAATTATTTTTATCCAAACCTAAATATTCTTAATTTTACTTATTTTGTATTTAAAAGTCAGATAATTCTCACATCTGATTTTTTCGTTTTATTGTTATGCTCTCTCTTAGCGTTTTTATGAAAGGTTTTGGTATTGGCAGCGGCCTCATTGTTGCAATTGGCGCTCAAAATGCATTTGTCCTCAAACAAGGGCTCAAGCAACAATACGTTTTCTGGTTGTGCTTACTTTGCGCACTCTCTGATTCCATCTTAATTGCACTTGGTGTTTTGGGTTTTGCTGAAATTATGACAACCTCCCCGCTGTTAATTACAGTCGCCAAATATTTAGGTGCGACTTTCTTATTGGTTTACGGCGCTAAAGCCTTTTATGGCGCATTTAAAGCCACCCAAAGTATGCAACTTGATAGTAACCATCAACAGACTTTGACTCAGGTACTCTTAACGGGTCTCGCCTTTACTTGGTTAAATCCACATGTTTATGTAGATACCATCGTGCTTATTGGATCAGTGGCAACTCAATTTGAAGACAAAATCAGTTTTGCGCTCGGGAGTATTGTGGCTTCATGGATTTTCTTTTTTAGTTTAGGGTATGGCTCAAAGCTCTTAAAACCGCTGTTTAGTAATCCGAAAGCATGGAAAGTTTTAGATTTTATGATCGGCTGTATGATGTGGAGTATTGCCATATCTTTGTTGCTCTAATTCATTGCAAAGAAAAAAGTATCATGTCGGTATGATACTTTTTTGCTGACTATATTTAATTTATTTATACATTATGACCCATCACCACTTTTGACTGCTTTCTTTCTCGAAGCGACTGTTTAATCACAGAATATCCAGAAGACACACCCAGATAGGCAATAATAAATGCCACGATTAAATCAGGAAACATCGTTCCAGTTCCAAACACCCCAACTGCGGCAATAATAATCGCTAAATTCGCAATTGCATCATTACGGCTACAAAGCCAAACTGAACGCATATTCGCATCACCTTCACGAAATGCATAAAGCATCCAAGCGACACTTACATTTACAATCAATGCAAGTATGCCAATGACGCCCATCAACATAGGCTCAGGAACAACACCCAGCCACCATGACCAAAGCACTTTAGCGATTACAAACAGGCCAAATGCCGCCATGGTAATCCCTTTAAGTAATGCCGCAGTTGCTCTCCAATACAAGCTCATAGAGAGCACTGCCAAAGAAATTGCGTAGTTTGCCGCATCTCCAGCAAAATCAAGTGCATCGGCCCATAAAGCGACTGAACGTGCATGAGACCCGCCGATGATTTCCACAAAGAACATCAATGCATTTAGCAATAACGCGATCCACAATGCTTTTCTAAACTTTGGACTAATGATTTGCGTTGAAGGAGCTGTATTACACCCACATCCTGCCATGACTTTTCTCACACTATGTTTTATAGTGATTTAAAACCCTTGAGTAACTCCAGAGTCAAGCATGGTAAATTTTACAATTGGACAATTAGCAAAAAAGTCAGGGGTATCTGTAGATACACTTCGTTATTATGAAAAAATTGGGCTTTTAGAAAAAGTACAACGCACCTCAGGAAATTATCGTTATTATTCTGAACAGATACTTTCAGATTTGTTTTTCGTTAAACATTGTCGAGAGCTCGGAATCACCATACAGGATATTCAAAAGTTAAAAGATTTAGCAAAAAGTCCAAATCAAACCTGTGAGGAAGTCGATCATCTGATTGATCAATACCTTGCAGAGGTTTCCCAAAAAATTAAGAACCTAGAACATCTCAAGCAAGATTTAACCCATCTCAAACAGCAATGTTCACAGCATCGCACCATTGAACAATGTGGGATTTTAAAAGAATTAAATCATCCGCTTGAATGTGAACATGAATCGCATCAACACAAAAAAGCATCACCTTTGTGATGCTTTTGAGTCAAAGATGACTTAATCTTCGTGTTCGCCTGGTGGGACTTCAACAATTCGCCCGCCACGTGCCAAAAATGCAGCAACTTCATCTTCTAATGCTTGACGTTGTTTTTGCTTGGCAGTCACGGTTAAGCTTTCTGCTTCTGCAAGATCAATATCATTGGCAGCAGAAGATTCTTCATTATCTGCACCATCTTCGGCAGCTTTTGCCTCATCATCGTCAACAGCAGAATCTTCTGTGTTTTCGTCGTAATCATTCATTTCCGTCATATTACTCTCCCCACAATGACTGATCTTTCATCATCGTTATTTGGTCATCAGAACTTGGTGAAATTTAACAAGCTCTCATCATTTCGCAAAGCACAATATTTGTTAAATCGTGTTTTTTTCGACCAAATTCACTCTGATTTATAAATGATTGTTTAAAAAATATCTACTATTTTTTAGCAAGCATATCGCGTTGCTTGTAAGGTCTTTAAACCATTCGCTTGCTGCATAAAACGATCTTTAAACCAATCGAATTGCTCGACCTGTTTTAAACCAAAGTTTCTCGCCCATACGAATGGAAATAACTCAGAACTTTCCAACCAACCAATCGCAGACATACTATGCATCATGGCGTCATTCTGCCCTTTACGTTGGTGCTCGTAACGCAACAAAGTCTGCTCATTTGCCCACACACCACGTTTTAGATCGTGCAGCAAAACATCACAAAGCACCGCTGCATCTAAGCAACCAATATTGACACCTTGCCCAGCTAAAGGATGAATCACATGTGCTGCATCCCCAATCAATGCCAAGCCTGATTTAATGTAGCGCTGTGCAGCACGAGCTTTGAGTGGAAACTGTGCGCGTGAACGCACTTCAACCACTTCACCAAGCATTTGTAAGCTTTCTCGAGTCAGCAATTGCATAAACTCTTGGTCAGAGAATGCTGAATATTCATCGGCATAATCATCAGGCAAAGTCCACACAATCGACTGCCAATAGCCATTTTCTTGGGCATCAAAACTTGCCATTGGTAAATAAGCCAGAGGCCCAGTCGGCAAGAAAATTTGACGTGCCACATAGTGATTAGGTTGTGTGGTTTTAATTGCACAACTGATCGCAGCTTGTTGATAGTCCAGTACATCTAAATCGATATAAGCCTGTTCACGCACAAATGAGTTCGCACCATCTGCGCCAATTAATAATTTGGTTTTAAGCGTAGTCCCATCAACCAATTCAATGGACCAACCTTGCGGAATTTGCTCGATCCGAATCACTTTAACTTGGGTACGGTAGTCTTTGAGTTGCTGTAGCATCTTTTGTTGAATCGCAACATTCAGGACACTTGGCTCCACCATCGAACCTAAAGCTTGATCAGGTTGTGGTGGTTGCTCAGATGCATGTCCAAAATTGATTTCACCATAGCCATTTTTATTCCAGACTTGCATGCCTGAATATGGCATTTGACGTGCTAAATCATCCCACACATTGACCGTTTTTAGTAAATGAATGGTGGCTTGACTGAGTGCCAGTACCCGAGGATTCATCACCGCAAGTGTTTTTTCTTGATCCAGTACAGGGGCAGCGTCCAATACTGTGGCTTGCACGCCTCCTTGCGCCAATAGCAAAGCTGTTAAGCCACCAACCAAGCCACCTCCGACAATGACCACATCTAACATTTCACTCATGCTTTCAGCCCCATTGCATAATTGGCAACCAACGGCTTAATGCCCGGAATCACGTCAAAGGCAACCAATCCTGTATTACGTATTAATTTGAGGATTGGGTTTTGATTGCTAAAACCACGTACCACGGAATCACAGAACTTAATCACACGTTGCTGATCTTTTAAACGCGCTTGTTCATAAGCGAGTAAATTATCTGGCTGACCAATATCATCAGACTTCGCCAATTGTTCCATTAAGAATCGAACTAAGACATCAGCATCACGCAAACATAAGTTAAAACCTTGTCCTGCGACGGGGTGAATGGTATGTGCTGCATTGCCCATCAACACCACTCGCCCAACAGCTTGTTTATGCGCTAAAACTTGTGACAATGGGTAGCAGAAACGTTTACCAGTTTTTTCAAACTTTCCTGCACGATCACCATAGGTTTGTTGCAAGGTATCAAGGAAATATTGATCATTTTCCTCACCTAAAAATGGCTGTTCTGTACCTTTTTTTACAGGAAATACCACAGAACGGCGGTACTCACCCGGTAAAGGTAAGAGTGCCAAAGGTCCTAACGCACTAAAACGTTCAAAACCAACTTGTTGATGTGGCTTCGATGTTTGTACGGTGGTGACAATCGCAACTTGATCATAATCATGTTCATCCACACCCACACCAATCGCCTGACGACAGAACGAATCACGTCCATCAGCAGCAATCACTAATTTTGATTTCAATGAATGGATATATTCGCCATTTCGCATGGCTTCAATGTGTACATGATCTGCATCTTGGACCAATGAAGTGACTTGCACACCATCAATCAATTCAATCAATGGGTGTTGACGGACTTGGGTCAACAATACTCGACCAAGCCAAGCATTCTCAATCACTTGTCCAAAGCTTTCTACTTTTTCTTGTTCTGCAACTAAGCGCGCCTTACCAAAGCTGCCCTGTTCAGTTATATGGACTTGAAGAATTGGCGTTGCATGTTGTTGCAAGGCATCCCACAAACCTAGTTTTTGGTAAATCTGCACGCTACGGCGTGACAATGCGGTATTCCGCGCATCAAAACTAGAATGATAAGGCGCAAGGTTTTCATCGTCATAATTTGGATATTTCACAGCTTCTAATAGCTTTACCTCGATATTAGATTTTGCCAACATTAAAGCAAGGCTGAGTCCAACCATACCCCCACCGACAATGATGACTTGTTGCTGCATAATATTATTCCTTATCAGTTTTTCATGATTTGACGTTTCGGGACTATCTTACTCTAACTCAACTCAGGAAGGGAATTTGTACTTTGTTTGGTCTGTGTTTTTATAAATGATCTTCAAAAGCTGTTTTGTATATCTACGAAAACAAAGAGGCTTATCAATTGATAAGCCTCTTTGATAAATATCGAACTAATGACCCGCCATCAAACTTTCAATTTCCTCAACGGTTTTAACTACATTTTTGGTTAAAACCAATGGGCCATTTTCAGTCACGACAACATCATCTTCAATACGAATACCGATACCGCGCCACTTGGCATCAACCGTTTCATCATCGGGTGCAACATATAAGCCCGGCTCAACTGTGACCACCATACCTGCTTCATAAGCACGCCAGTCTTCGCCTGTTTTGTAGGCACCGACATCATGCACATCCATACCGAGCCAATGACCTGTCCCATGCATGAAAAATTGACGGAAAGCTTCGCTTTCAACCAACTCATCTACATCACCATTGAGTAGACCAAGATCAACCAAACCTTGAGTTAAAATCTTTACAGCGACTTCATGCGGATATTTATAATTATTACCAATACGAGTGGCATCGATTGCAGCAAGCTGGGCATCTAAAACAATATTGTAAAGTGCTTTTTGCTCTGGACTAAATTTACCATTTACAGGGAATGTACGAGTAATGTCTGAGGCATAGCATTCATACTCACAAGCCGCATCAATTAAAACCAGATCACCATCTTTTAACGGCTTATTATTTTCAACGTAATGCAAAATACAGGCATTTTCACCACCACCCACAATGCTATTGTAGGCAGGCACACAGCCATTTTTACCAAAGATATAATTCAATTCCGCTTCGAGTGCGTATTCCATCATCTCAGGTTTAACCGTTTGCATGGCACGGGTATGCGCTTCTGCGCTGATATTCGATGCGATCTGCATCAGCTCAATTTCCTGCGCTGATTTTTTCAAACGCATTTCATCGATAATACGATCAAGTTGGATCATTTCCGCAGGTGCAGTACCACCACGACGCTGTTGTGCGTCCACTTTCTGAATCCATTGGCTTACTTTCGCATCAAATTCAGCATTTTGCCCCATACGATAGTAAAGACGCTGTTTATTTAACAACTTCTCGATAATTTCTTCATCTAATAAATCAATTGCATAAGCTTCATCTGCATCATAGATTTCAATTGCACCGTCGACTCCTGCACGATAGCCATTCCAGATTTCCATTTCACGGTTACGTTCACGACAGAACAGGCTATAGCTATATTCTTCACCTTCTTCAAAGGTTTCAATAATGGCAACTGCTTCTGGCTCTGCAAATCCAGTGAGATAATAAAAACTACTGTCTGCACGATATTTATAATCAGCATCACGATTACGATACATTTCTGCTCGGGTCGCAATCACGGCAATGCTATTAATGCCCATTTTCTCAGCGAGAAGATCGCGGCGTTGTTTAAAATCTGCTTGATTGAGTTTCATATTGCCCTACTGATGAAGATGAAGGATTGTAAGTATCTTTAATGATAAAGTTTCAAGGCAGCGCCCGAGTTAACTCGGACGATGTGGGGTAAACATTTCAACGACTGTTTGCGGATCAACTGCGGTATCTTGGTTTCTGCTTTTCGCATGAAAGTTTTGTAACAAAGAACTTTCAGCTACAGGCGTTTTTGCACGACCGATAGATAAACTGACAGGAATTAGACGCACGAATTCATACAGTTCCAGATAACTTTCTTCACCTTCTTCATCATTATCTGAATCTTCAAACTCAACGGCTGCAACTTCTTGTAAATGTTCAATCAGCTCTTGTTCATCTCCACGAATACGACCGCAAGCTAAACCAAAACCTAATACGACCCCTGCACACCAATCTGCTAATGCAGTGACACGCTCTTCAAGCACATGGGTATCATCTGGCAGCATTGGTAAATAATCCAATTCATCATCAGATAATGCATGCGATACGTCATCTGCCTCATCAGTCAAACTTTCTAATGCTTCAGCTGTTAAAGCAGGTACATTTAAGGTGTTTAAGATTTGTGACCATTCATCAGTTGTCGGCGCTTGTGTCACACAAACTATACCTGTTAGCAACCCATGTAACTCACTTGGGCTTGAAATCTCTTCAATCCCTTGAAAATGAGCATTCCATTCGTTCCAACCTGAAATATCGTCTTGCATTCGTTTATCCAACCTCTATACTGCTGTATATATTACCTTTGATTGCAACTCTGTGCGACCTTCGTTATGTTAGAACAATTACAGCGTCTACAAGCGCATATTGGCGTATTAAAAACACGCCTACGCCATATAGAGCGAGAAAATACATCGCTTACTGAAGCTAAACAATTAGCTGCAACTGACCATCATGCACAAATTGTGCAGAAGAATAGCATCATCACGCAAAAACAGGATGAAGTTGATAACTTAACTGAACAACTGACTCAGTTACAAGGTCAATTTAAACAACTGAATAATGATGCAACAACTTTAGCTGAACGCTATAGCCGTTTAGAGAAAAGTACCACTGATTTAAAAAACCGCTTCCAAGAAATCTTGGCTGAGCGTAATGATTTGCGCGTAATGAAAGAAAAGTTACAAGCGCAACAACGTAATAATCAGCAAGAAATCCAAGATCTACAACAAGATCGTGACCGCTTATTACAAAAAAATGAATTAGCGAAGGCTAAAGTTGAAGCAATTATTCAACGTCTCGCAATTTTAGGCACAGCACAAGATCAACATGCACAAGAGATTCAGCAGCTTGCCCACCCGATTGCTGAAACTCACGAGGAGTCTTAATCATGAGTGAACCTATCGTTGTTGAACTACGTTTAATTGAACAGACTTTTCGCTTAAATACCACTGAAGACAAACGTGAAGAGTTAGAACGCGCTGCTGAATTACTCAATCAAAAGTTTCATGACATGCGTCGAAGTGCCCCTCGTGTAGAACACAATAAGTTAGTCATTATGGTTGCGCTACAAATGGCTCAGGAAGTATTTAGTTTAAATAAATCTTTGCAGCAATACGCGCACTGTGAACATCTCCTTCAAACAATTTTGGAAGATGTCGAGCAAACTGTTCAATAAATCTGACAATTGCACAAAGCCTCATCAATTAGTAAGTATCTTTACATGCAGACATTGTCATCAGGTCAAGATCAGTTATACTAAAACTGTCTCTAGGATGTTCGCCAGCGGGTCCGATTCCCCTGAGCCGATATCATCACTTTAGGATGGTGTTCTGTATATTTAGAGTGTATGTCTGCCCCGTGCAGAAAACCCAGCAAGTATGCGGCGCCCTCCACCTTGAACTTTAGGGTTCAAGGGTAACGACATGCAGCGGCATCTCTGGAGTACTTTATTTTTATTAAATAACAATAACTTATAATAAATATTACAGACTTAAAATCTTTTACTAAAAGCTACTTTTTCTTCGTTGTAGCTTAAACCTAACTCCCTAGAATTGTTTGCTATTGGTGATTAACATCATCTAATTACTGCTCATTCAAAGTTTTTTTATAGCTATCACCTAAAAGATGCCTTCCATCAACTGTTAATCCATAATTTTTTAAAAAGAATATACTTACCTTTCGTTTAGATATACCTAAAATAGCTATTAAAAGCATATTTAACACCACAGATAATTATTATTAACACTCCACTTATCAATTTAAACCTTATATTTTAGTTTACAAAAAATAAGATACCCCCAATAAAACATAAAAGCATTTTATTCAAATTAACTACACGAATAATCAGCCTACTTACTCATTAAATTACATTTTTTAATTACTCCTATAACTACAAAACAAATAAACCACAAAAGAAAACCTTTCGATTTATTCTTTTAATGGATATTAGTATTTTAAGCTTAAGGAGTATTCAAAAATGAACAGTACCAATAAAGATTATCAAGAGTTAAATCAGCTACTTAAAGATATTAAATTTGCAATGATTACCTTTATAACCGAAGAAGGCCATTTACATTCTATTCCGATGACGACACAAAATAGTGAATTTAATGGAATTGTTTGGTTTTTAGGATCAAAAAAATCAGAATTAGTAAAAAATATCCCCTACAACCCTCAAGTTAATTTAGGATATAGCAATCCTAGCAACAATGATTATGTTTCAATCAACGGCATAGCTGAAAATGTTGTAGATCCAGTGATACTTGATGAAATTTGGTCACCCACATATGAAGCATTCTTTGAACATGGTAAATCAGATCCGGACATTCAATTAATTAGAGTGGCTTGTAATGGTGCTCAATACTGGAAAGGTGCTGGTACACTTACCACCTTATATAAACTTGCTAAGGCCTCCGTCACAGGTGACTCAGAGGAACTTGGAACCACTAAAAATATAACTTTATAAAGTAATATACTAAAAACCCATTAAATAGATAAACTTAAGCTTTTCTTTTTAATGGGTTTTTAATAATCTAAAAAGTACCACTCTACTTAAACTAATATTTTCCACTTTTCTAGATATAGTTCAATTACGTCCATATTCTTTTTAATTTAATATTAAATTAGAGTTTTGATCATTATTTTAATTCAACATATCAATTCTTATGAAATATATTCAACCGATCTAAATAAGCAATTAGACTGCCATTTTTCGACATTCTAATGCACATTGTTGACAGACTTTAGCGCATTGCTGGCAATGATTTGATGTATGCTTAGAACATTCTGCCGCACAATAATCGCAAATATCGGCACAGAAACTACATATATCACTAAAAAAAGCTGATCCTCTTTGATTTGTTCTCGCACATAAATTACAAATATCAGCACACTCCAAACATCTCTTGATACATTCTTTCATCATTTCTTCCATTCCACCTTCTTCAATACAAGAGGCAGCGCATGTCGTACATGTCAGTGAACAGTCCATACAAGCTTTACTACATGCTGAAAAATCAATTAGATTCATTGGCAAAACCACCACAAAAAACTGATTACCTATCAATTTATTCAGATAAATGCATATGAACTAGAAACATTAAGTTATTAAAAGTAAGAAATGTAGACATTGAGTTAAATCAAAATAATGATTAAAAATTTGAATTAATATGCTCTTTATAATTAAAGATCTCAGATATCGCGCTGAGATCTTTAAATTAAACTTAGACTTAAATAACAATTAGTCGATTGATAAAAAATTACTCATCATTCAATGCACATTCAAAATGGGTCGGTTGTTGTGAACAACGCACTTGTTTCAGCAACTTCATCATGTCTTTATCGTAGTAACCTTCTTTGGTCATTTGAATACGTGCTTCTCGCATCAGTCGCATATAGCCGGGTTTTTCACTCTCATAAATATCCATCCAGTATTTTTCAGGAATATCTTTTTCAATTTTGTCCACAAAATCAAAAGCGGGCTGCAATTGTTTAGAGATGATTTCTCGTGCAATCGGTCCCATTCCTGCTGGGAATTTATTCCGATGCATAATCAAAGTTCCCGTCACTTGTACAACAGGAAAACGAATAATTCCACCTGCAATTTTTCCTGATTTATCCGTCATGCCCTTATGTAATTCTAGAGGATCAAACAAAATCGCAGGGCCAGCCATGATTTCGACTTCTCTATTGTTGAATTTAGGTCCTACGGTTGCTAAATCCACTGAAATGGCTTGTGCTCCTACATTTTGAGCCAATTTCTTTTGCGTTGGATCAAATGAGAATACTGCGATTTTTCGCCCAGCGGCTTTTGCGAGTGTATTAATATTTCGATCACTTACCATGATATAAGCAGCACCAAGCGGTACAACGCCCACGACTTCATAATCATGGTTAATCATTTTGTCATCAAATTTAGGGTGTGCTAATAATTGAATCACTGAGGTAAGTTGCTTGTAATTTTGTAATGCACCAATCGCATCAATACTACCCACAAACGGATTAAATTGTCTTGCTCTTAAATTACTAATCCCTGCACCATCACAACGTTTGCTGCGAAAGTCCTCCGTTAACACAGCTTCATTGGTATAAACTTTGAGTGTCACCATGGTCGATGCATTTTGTTTTAATTTTGGATAGTCCAGATCAATCTTGAGCTGTAAATTGGAAGGTCGAGTAATATTCATATTGACCCCATATTGTTTAGCGATTCTGACAATACGTGGCAATTCACTGATATAACTGGTGGCTTGTTGAAATGCTTCACCATGTTCCCCATTCGGTGAATACACACATAAAGTTACTTGTTTTGGAATCTGCTTCCAAATTTTTGGGTCGTTGAGCAAGGTTTTGATTTTATTTTGCGAATGCTGAGATAAAGTAAGATCAAGCTTCTCGGCTGGCGCAGCGTGTAGGCTAGATGAGATCAACAATGAAGCTGCCAATGTAGATGCAAGCGAGAATGATCGGATCCAGTTGTTGTATTGCAGTTTTTTTTGTTGTTGCACAAACATCTTTTCACTCCTGTGAATTATCATTTCACACTAAGCAAATCAGAAGCAAATAAAATTGACCCAATGACTCTAGCTTTGGGCAGAATAGTCATATTAGCCCATAAAAAAGCTGTCCAGCTCTAAAACTAGACAGCGAACTTACAGCAATGAAAAGGAAAGCTTAAGAGCGGTTTAGGCGCAAGGCATTCACCACAACAGACAATGAACTCAGCGACATCGCTACTGCTGCAAACATCGGCGTGAGTAATAGCCCAGTTAATGGAAAGAAGATCCCTGCTGCAACGGGCACACCCAATCCATTATAAACAAAGGAAAATGCAAGATTCTGCTTCATGTTTCTCACACCAAGTTTCGCCATATGCAGCGCTTGACCAATCCCTTGCATATCGCCTTTGACTAAGGTGACTTGTGCCGTTTGTTTAGCGATATCCGTGCCTGTACCCATTGCAATCCCGACATTAGCCTGTGCAAGTGCGGGGGCATCATTAATTCCATCCCCTGCCATTGCGACGATGTTGCCTTGCGCTTGCGCCAGTTTGACGATCTCAAGTTTTTGCTTCGGATCAAGATTGCCATGAACCTGCTTGATTCCTAAAGCATCAGCGACCATTTTTGCATTTTTCTCATGATCACCTGTCGCCATAATCACTTCAACACCATCTGCATGGAGTTGATCAATCACAGCTTTGGCATTTTGTTTAATCGCATCATGAATCGAAACATAAGCAATTAGTTCTTGTTCTGACATCAGGAAGCTAATGACATCACCCTGTGACCGTTTTTGGTCTAGCGTTTTGGTTAAATCGTCACTGAATGTTAAATCGAGCTGCTCAACCAATTTTTGGCTACCAATGTATAGCATTTTGCCATCAATATTGCCTTTGACGCCGAAACCTGTCACATCTTCAAAGTCAGTCACATTAAGTAATTGATTTGCATCTACCAATTTAGTCAAAGTCTGAGCAATCGGATGGCTTGAATATTGCTCAATCGAGGCAATCCATAGCTCAATTTGTGCCTGAGTATAAGTCGTCGATAATGGCTGAATTTCTTTTAAGCTAGGTTTACCTTCAGTCAGTGTGCCTGTTTTATCAATAATCAAGGTGTTTACTTTGCTTAATGCTTCAATCGCTTCAGCATCTTTAAATAGCACCCCTTTTTGGGCTGCACGACCTGTGGTTGCCATCACTGACATTGGTGTTGCCAAGCCTAAAGCACATGGACAGGCAATAATTAAAACGGCTACCGCACACATCAAAGCCAAATCAAACTGTGCTTGACCAAAAACCATCCATGCGATGAAGGTCAACACGCTGATCGTAAGTACCGCAATCACAAAGTATTTCGCCACGACATCCGCGATACGTTGCAACGGTGCTTTAGAGCGCTGTGCATCTGCTACAGTCTGAATCATTTTGGCTAAAGTGGTATTGGTTCCAACAGCAGTTGTTTGAATACGAATAGAACCTTGCTGATTAATCGTTCCACCAATCACTTGATCATCTTTTTGCTTTTTCACAGGCACAGGTTCACCTGTCATCATCGACTCATCGACATAGGTTTTTCCATCAACCACGACGCCATCTAAAGGGATTTGCTCACCCGATGAAATTTGCAAAATATCGCCTTGTTTGACCATGGCAATATCAACATCCACAACTTGATCGTGCTGCACCAATTTGGCTTTGGCAGGTTGTAAACGTAACAGTGCTTTTAATGAATTGGCCGTTTGGGAACGTGCTTTTAGCTCAAGAACCTGTCCCAGCAAACTCAAAGACACAATCATACAGGCTGCTTCAAAATATACAGCGACACCATGCCCTGTTTTGGCTTCAACAGGAATGACTGATGGAAAGACTGTTGCAACCACACTATAAATAAATGCCGCGAACACACCGACACCGATCAAACTCCACATATTGAGATGACCCGTTTTATAGGAGATTAAGCAACGCTGTAAAATTGGATAACCTGCCCATAACACCACAGGTAAACTGAGCACCAACTCAATCCATGGCTGAATATGTGGTGAGATAAAAGCGTGAATATGTGAGCCCATCGCTAAGATCATCACCAATAAACTTAAAGGCAAAGTTGTCCAAAAACGTCGACTAAAATCAACCAGTTCAGGATTTGGACCTTCATCTAAAGTCGGTTGCATCGGCTCAAGCGCCATACCGCAAATCGGACAAGTACCCGGCCCTTTTTGCACAATCTCTGGGTCCATTGGACAGGTATAATCCATATCCATTGCCCCTTCGGGTACTGGGCGTTGGTCCACAGGGACTAAATAAAACGCTGGATCATGTTTAAATTTCTCTAAGCAAGATGGGTTACAGAAATAGTAAGTTTTCCCTTCATATTCCGTTTTTAAATCAGTCGTGGTCTTGACTGACATGCCACAGACTGGATCGATCTCGGTTTGGCCATCGGCGGCTACATGGTGGTGATGGCTTTGTCCTCCACCGCAACAGGATGATTTTTTTACTTGTTCTTTAATAGGTTGTGATTCAGTTTTAGAATCACAACATGAACTTTTCTTTGGTTCATTAGGTTTAGGTGCACAACAAGATGAAGCCGTGACGGATTCATTTACTTGCGCTGTTTTAGCATCGTCACTAGCATTTTTTTTAACTTGCTTGTCTTTTGAACAGCATGATGAAGTCTCATGTTGAGTCATGGTTCGACCTATCTTTTATTACTCGATAAGTGTAGGATAAAGTCTGTACCTAGGTACAGAGTCAAGCACTTTTGAGAATGATTTTTAAATGCATGATTTTAGGAGCATAGCGTGGACCTTACTATCGGTAAATTAGCAAAGGCATGTGATATCAATGTCGAAACGATTCGTTATTATCAACGGATTGGTTTAATGCGCGTGCCCGAAACCAAGCAAAGCTATCGTTATTATCATCAACAAGATTTGGAGACATTGAGTTTCATCCAAAAAGCCAAAGATGCAGGCTTACAACTCAATGAAATTAAAGAATTATTGACCTTAAATTTAGACGATCGTATCCAAGTCCGTCAGGTCATCGAGCAACGTTTAAGCAAGATTGATGAGAGAATTCAGGAGTTACAAGGACTCAAACAACGTCTTGCAACTTGGTTAGATGACTGTAAAAGCACTGAAAATGATTGCTGTCCTATTTTAATTGAGTTAAAGCAGCAAGCCTAATCTGAACCTCAATGATTTTTTAAATAAATTTAATAACGTAGCGCCCATAAAATTAATCCCACAGATATAGTCCTCTGTGGGATTAATTCAAATTTAGCAAAAGATAGCCAATAGATAAATGACGTAAATCAAACTAGTCGAAACGAATAGTCATTTTACATTCATAATTCTTCTAAGAAAACAAAGAAGTCGATCAAGCTAATAACAAACAAATCAAGTATGATTCTTTTATCAAAACCATTTTCTAAAGCTTTATGAGCAACGCATTAAACGCATTAAGAAAACAGCTCCGTTTAAAAAGAAAACAAGTTTCTCGTTATGAACAGAAAAAAGCTGAACTTCAAGTTTTACATCAGCTTCGACGATTGAGCAAATTTAAATCAGCAACAAAGATTGGTTTATATTTACATGCATTTGGGGAAGTACATACCCAAAAACTGTTAGAACTCTGTTTCCAACAAAAAAAACAAGTTTACCTACCAATGATCTGCAATATGAATCAGACCCTTGTTTGGGTGAAAATTAGTGCAAATCAATATTTCAATAAACGTTTTTCACATCACCCATTGGGGATGAAAGAACCTATGGCAAGCCGAGGCAAGCACATATCAACATTAGATTTACTGATTATGCCCTTACTGGCCTGCGATCATAATGGGACTCGAATTGGGATGGGCGGAGGATTTTATGATCGAACACTAGCAACAGCTAAATACCGCCCCTACCGCTTAGGACTCGCCCATTCATTTCAATATGTGGAGGAGCCTTTATTTCGTCAAAAATGGGATCAACCACTCGATAGCCTGCTCACACCCACACGACAATATCGTTTTAGCCGTTGAATCTATGAAATTTAGTATATTTCGCCCGAATTCCGACTAATTTAGTTATTTTTTAATATTTTCTGAGATAAAACCCTTGTAATTTTTAAAATGCACATCACTATAAAAAGCATGGCAACACCGTTGTCACTCATTAGGAGTGCTCATGTCCGAATTTATTATGAATGATGAAACTATCTTAGAGCCGCAAGTTCCGAGTGTATTACCACTTTTAGCATTACGTGATGTTGTGGTGTATCCGCACATGCAAATTGCGCTATTCGTGGGTCGTGAAAAATCGATCAATGCAGTGGACGTAGCTCGTAACGGTGATAATTTAGTATTTGTAGTTGCGCAAAAAGATTCGCTTACAGAAGAAATTGATCACGATAACCTGTATCAATATGGAACTGTAGCTAAAATCGTACAAGTCGTGAATCATGAAAATGATGAAAACTGCATTAAAGTACTAATTGAAGGCCTACACCGTTCAAAACTAGAACAGATTATTGACGGTGAAGAATACTTAACCGCTGAACATCATTTAAGCCCGATGACTGTTGCATTGGATCAAGAGACCCAAGAGACTCGCTTGAATGAATTACGTACTCTTTTTGCTCAATATGCTGAAGCAAAATTACGTAATGCACGCGAACTCGTTGCAGCTGCCAACAAAATCGAAGACTTATTACAATTGATGTTCTTCGTTGCAACACGTGTACCTTTGAACATTGAAGTAAAGCAAAAGTTCTTAGAGCACGATGAGTTTGAAGAACATTTACAAGAGTTGATGAGTTATTTGACCAATCAATCTGCTGAACAGCAAATTGAGCAGACACTGCACGACAGCGTAAAACGTCAGATGGAAAAAAAT
Organism: Acinetobacter halotolerans; assembly: GCF_004208515.1. GTDB lineage: Bacteria > Pseudomonadota > Gammaproteobacteria > Pseudomonadales > Moraxellaceae > Acinetobacter > Acinetobacter halotolerans. The sequence continues at coordinate 7,540 of NZ_SGIM01000008.1, read as the reverse complement.
CAACGCGAATACTTTCTCAATGAAAAAATGAAAGTTATTCAGCGTGAGCTTTCCGATATGAATGGCGGTGCTGAAGATGATGTAGCTGAGATTGAAAAGCGTCTTGCTGAAGAAGATTTGCCTGAACATGTACGCAAAAAAGCCGAAGCAGAGTTTCGTAAACTCAAAGCCATGCAACCTGCTTCTAGCGAAGCCGCTGTAGTCCGTAACTATCTAGAAGTGATTTTAGATACGCCATGGAATAAAGCCAGCAAAGTCAGCATTAACTTGAGTAAAGCGCAAGAAACGCTGGATGCAGATCACTACGGCTTAGACGACGTGAAAGATCGTATTGTTGAATATCTAGCGGTTCAATCTCGCGTGAAAAAACTTAAAGGCCCGATTCTTTGTTTAGTTGGTCCTCCTGGTGTAGGTAAAACTTCACTCGGTGAATCAGTTGCTAAAGCAACAGGTCGTGAATTTGTCCGTATGGCACTCGGTGGCGTACGTGATGAAGCGGAAATCCGTGGTCATCGTCGTACTTATATTGGTGCGATGCCAGGTAAAATTGTGCAATCTTTGACAAAAGTTGGTGTGAAAAACCCATTGTTCTTACTCGACGAAATCGACAAGATGGCACAAGACTACCGTGGCGATCCTGCTTCTGCATTACTAGAAGTGCTTGATCCGTCTCAGAACAGCAAGTTCAACGATCATTACTTAGACCTTGATCTTGACCTTTCAGAAGTGATGTTCATCTGTACTGCAAACAGTATGAATATTCCAGAAGCGTTATTAGATCGTATGGAAGTGATTCGTCTACCGGGTTATACCGAAGATGAAAAAGTGAATATTGCTCAACGTTATCTTGTTCCAAAAGCCATTAAGAACAATGGTCTGCGGGCAAAAGAACTGACTGTGCATGAAGAAGCGATTCGTGACATCGTACAACGTTATACTCGTGAAGCGGGTGTGCGTAGTTTGGAACGTGAAGTATCTAAAATTGCACGTAAAGTTGTGAAAGAAGCGGTGAGTAAGAAATCGAAAAACTTACAGCTTGATATCACCTCTGCAAATCTTCCAGATTACTTAGGTCCCCATAAATTTGACTTTGGTATTGCTGAAGATGAAGCTCAAATAGGTCGTGTAAACGGCTTAGCATGGACTTCTGTGGGCGGAGAACTGTTGACCATTGAAGTTGCTGCAGTGAAAGGTAAAGGTAAATTCATTACCACTGGTTCGCTCGGTGATGTCATGAAAGAGTCTATCACTGCTGCGATGACTGTAGTTCGTACGCGTGCTGATGAACTTGGGATCGAAGCTTCTCGTTTTGAAGAAACTGATGTTCACGTTCACTTACCAGAAGGTGCAACGCCGAAAGATGGTCCATCTGCAGGTTTGGCATTGACGACGGCACTGGTATCTGCATTTACAGGTATCACGATCCGTCCAGATATTGCCATGACAGGTGAAACAAGTCTTGGTGGTCGTGCGATGCGTATCGGTGGTTTGAAAGAAAAACTTCTTGCTGCACATCGTGGTGGAGTTAAATTGGTATTTATTCCACAAGATAACGTACGTGATTTGGCGGAGATTCCAGAAAATGTTAAAGAAGGTTTAGAAATCAAAGCTGTGAAAAGTATTGATGAAATCCTCCCTTTAGCATTAACGGATACACCGAAACCTTTGGCTAAAACACCTATTGTTAAACCAGTAGAAGATACAAAGGCTGCACGTCACTAATTAATGTCTAAAAAAAGAGAGAGCTTCGGCTCTCTTTTTTTGTTACACAATTTGGTTGAAAAACAACCAATATCTTGCATAATGAAATAGAGTCGATAAAAACAAAAGCTAAACTTGACTTGTGAACTCATTTTTTAGTGTCATCTGAACTCCAGACGGATGACGCTTTGATCGCAGCTCATACACATTTTGAGCTGCGTTTTTTATGCTGCGGAATAAAGCGCCACCCTGCATAACTTAAAGCACAATAAATCCATTAGAGTCCACATGAATGAGTCTCAACGTTTATAATGCGCTCATATTATTTACACGTATTGTCTTATGAAAATTCGTATCGTGACGATTGGTCAAAAAATGCCAACTTGGGTGCTGACTGGATTTGAAGATTATTTCAAACGTATTCAGCCCTTTGTACAAACTCAAGTGATTGAGTTACCGATGGCGAAACGTGGGAAAAATGATTCAGAAGCTGACATTTTAAAATACTGTCAAATCGAGGGTGACAGCATTCTAAATGCTGTTAAAGCCAATGAAACTCTGATTGCTTTAGAAGTGGGTGGACGTGAGCTGAGTACCGAGAAACTTGCTGATACCATGCAGCAATGGATGCTCGAAGGCAACGATATCGTACTTGCCATAGGTGGTCCTGATGGGCTGTCTGATGCGGTACGAAAAGCTGCTGCTTGGCACTGGTCCTTGTCCAAACTGACCATGCCCCATCCACTTGTTCGTGTGTTACTCATCGAACAACTCTATCGGGCCATGAGCATCAATCATAATCATCCATACCATCGAGCCTAATTTAAGAGATTGTTCTGATTCTAGAACAAACTGTTAAGCTTTAAGCGCTGTTCTTTTTTAGCGTAATTTGTCACGATACTCATGTATTTCTAGTCAGGTGCTTCATTATGAATTTGCAAACTTTACCAGGGTTATTTATCTCTCATGGTTCGCCAATGCTTGCACTTGACCCAGAACAAGTTGGACCTGCCTTATATCGTTTGCGTACAAATCTGCCTAAACCACGGGCAATCATTGTGATGTCTGCGCATTGGGAAAGCCAAGCACTCGAAGTCAGTACTTCTATCCGACCACAAACATGGCACGACTTTCGTGGTTTTCCTCAGCCGCTCTACGAAATTCGTTATCCTGCTGCTGGAGCACCGGAACTGGCAGAAGAAATACTGACTTTATTTGCTGAAGCAGAAATTTCTGCTCATGCAAACAGTACTCGACCACGCGATCATGGCGTATGGATGCCGCTATTACATATGTATCCTGAAGCAGATATTCCTGTGATCGAAATTTCGCTCCCGATGCATATGAATGCCGATGAAATTTATAACATCGGACAAATTCTTGCGCCTTTGCGAGAACAACAAATTTTGCTCATCGGCTCAGGTAGTATTACCCATAACCTAGCTGAACTTTCTTGGCAAACAGATGCCAATGTTCCTATATGGGCAAGCACTTTTCGTAATGCAGTCGTCAACAAACTTACACATCAGGACTATGATGCTGTATTAGATTGGCCATCGCTCCCTTATGTGCAACGCAACCATCCGACAATTGAGCACTTTGCTCCACTCTTTTTTGCAATGGGTACAGGTCATCGTTTTAATATCGTGCACAGCAGTTTTTCAATGGGTTCCTTGGGCATGGATATCTACCGTTTCGACTGAATAATATTCTCGGTGCTAAAAAGACCAATAAATGAGCACCAAGCCTTTAAAAATCCTATACTTTTATCTTAAATTACAAATCAATACATTTAACGAACTTAATACCTAAACTGGCTGCATGCTCTTTTTTTAAGAATCCTTTAAGCTTATGGCTGCGATATTATATGTGTTCTTTGAATATGAAAATCAAATATTTAATTCTTGCCTTACTCCCTTTTTCTTTAATGGCGTGCCAAACAGTACAAAACGTTGCTGATCATGTAACGACCGAAATCAATGCGACTGCCGCGAAAAATCTCACTGATTATCGTTGGACTTATCAAGCATCTACAGCATCAAAGCCATTGGTTTTAAACTTTAATGACAATCAACAACTTTCGATTCAAACGGGTTGTAATGGACAAGGTGGTACGTGGAAAGTTGAGGGCAATACTATTGTCACTTCAGCACTTGTATCGACCATGATGGCGTGTGCTGATGACTTAATGAAGCAAGAGCATTTGTCTGCTGAGATTTTCAGCGATAAGAAAGTACCGTTCCAAATCAGCACAACAAATGCGCAAGCAATCTTGACTGTGACTGATAGCAAAGGTCAAAAACACGTATTTACTGGTGCTAAAGTGTCTGATAACAATGTACTAACCAACTACACATGGTCTTATCAACCAACCAATAGCAAGAAACCAATCGTATTAAGTTTCCTGGCAAATGATCGTTTATCTGTGGATACAGGCTGTAATCGTCAAAATACCTCTTGGAAAGTTGAGAATGATGCAATCGTTACAGGCGATATGGCTTCTACACTTATGGCATGTGAACCTGCGCTTATGAAACAAGAGCAATTCGCTGGTGACCTTTTACAAAAACGTCAAATTCCATTTGAAGTTAATGCAAGCAACCTTGATCAACCAACACTCGTGATTACTGATGCAAAAGGTCAAAAATATAGCTTCGTTGGTAAAATGACACCTGAAGCAAAATACCAAACAGAACCTAAAACTGTTTTCATGGAAATCTCACCTGAAACTAAGTCATGTGTAGGTGTAGCGCCGCAGACTTGTATGCAAGTTCGTGAAATTAAATATGATGACAAAGGTGTAAAAACTTACGCAGATAAAGACTGGTCACTTTACTACGGCCAAATCGAAGGTTTTGAACACAATCCAAACCAACGTGTCATTGTTCGTGTGAAACGTTTTGAAATTAAAAACCCAGCGGCTGACCAATCTAGCCTAGCTGACGTATTAGACATGGTTGTTGAACAAGAAATTGTTAAAAAACCTTAATACGTTGCTGTAAATAAAAAATCCGATGTTTTTGCATCGGATTTTTTTTGTTCAGCAAAATATTAATAGATACCTTGAGCCAAAATTGCATCTGCAACTTTCACAAATCCAGCAATATTTGCACCATCCACATAATTCACTGTACCGTCTTCTTTGGTCCCGTATTTTAAACAATTCGCATGAATATCTTTCATAATCGCATGTAAACGCTCATCTACTTCCCCATGCATCCAACCGAGGCGCAAAGCATTCTGTGACATTTCAAGCCCAGAAGTCGCAACACCACCTGCGTTTGAAGCCTTACCTGGTGCATAAAGAATTTTTGCGGTAATGAATTTTTCTACAGCATCTAATGTACATGGCATATTGGCACCTTCAGCGACACAGATCACACCATTTGCAAGCAATAACTCCGCATCCTGTTCGCCTAACTCATTTTGAGTCGCACAAGGCAAAGCAATATCAGCGGGAATATGCCAAGGTGTCTTGCCTTCAAAATACTCAAAGCCATGTTTTGAAGCAAACTCAGAAATACGCCCACGCTTAATATTTTTAAGCTCCATCACTTCGGCAAGCAACTCATCAGTAAAACCATTTTTTAAGTAAACTGTGCCATTCGAGTCTGAAAGAGTGACCACTTTTGCACCCAAGAACATGGCTTTTTCTGCTGCAAATTGAGCAACGTTTCCTGAACCTGAGATTGAAACTGTTTTGTCAGTAAAATTTTCACCGCGCGTTTTTAGCATTTCCTCAGCAAAATACACTGCACCATATCCTGTCGCTTCAGGGCGCATTAGACTTCCACCAAAGGAAACCCCTTTTCCTGTAAACACACAAGCAGTATCGTTACTTAGCTTTTTCATCATACCAGCCATAAAGCCAACTTCTCGGCCACCAACACCGATATCACCAGCGGGAATATCGGTATTCGGACCTAAATGACGATATAGCTCTAACATTAACGCTTGGCAAAAACGCATGATTTCAGCTTCAGACTTTCCTTTTGGATCAAAGTCTGAGCCGCCCTTTCCTCCACCCATGGGTAAGGTGGTTAATGCATTTTTAAAAGTTTGTTCAAAACCCAAGAATTTTAGAATTGATAAGTTCACCGATGGATGAAAACGCATCCCGCCTTTATATGGACCGATAGCTGAATTATATTGAATACGGAAAGCACGGTTAACATGTGTTTGCCCTTGATCATCCATCCAAGAAACTCGGAATTGAATTGCTCGTTCTGGCTCAACTAGACGCTCTAATAAACCATACTGTGAATACTTTGGATTTTTTTCAATGAATGGCCACAAGCTCAACATTACTTCTTCAACAGCTTGTAAAAATTCAGGTTGATCAGGATCTCTAGCTTTCACATAAGCCAGAAAGTCATTTAAGCTATCGTATTTCAACATTCACCCCCGAGTCAGTGATTTATTTTGGTGCTAGAAATGCACCAAAATAGAATATCTCACACAACGAACATAGATTACTATTCAACTTTTATACGACTTTCAATCAAATTCCAATTAAACCTTAAAAATCATACAGATAAATTTATATATATTCGTTATTTTTATAGTAAATATAGATAAAATAAACACTTTTCAATTATTTTTGCCATTGCTACCGCTTAGTCCTAACAAGCATTTTCTTTTATTGCACCAAAGAGAACAAGATAAGCATTGTTTGGGAGCAAGAACACCTAATGATCTATGCTCTTTCTATCTTGCTTGCTGCTTTCCCAATCATTTTTATTCTAAAATTATAAATAATATCGATGCTTAACTTTACGATATCAACAAAAAGAAGCAAAATTATAAAAATATGAATGCTTATACTAAAACTGAGTAAATATAACATCCTAAAATTGATCAGTGATCTATTTAAATTAATCAATGACCCATGATTAAAGTTATATAAAATCAACCTTATAAATAATATAGGAAACTAAATAAATTAGTTTCCTATAAATTTGGATTTAGCTGATTATATTATTAAAAGCATAAAAATAATGATTATTTCTGTTGTCCATTATTTTCGCTAGGTTGCTTTGGAGTTGGCTGTTTTTGGTCTTGTTGTGCTGGAGGCTTAGCATTTGGCTCAGACTGTTGTTGTTGACCAGGTGATTGATTTTGCTGATTAGGTTGTTGTTTAGAGTTATCTTGGTTCTGAGACATGATTGTCTCTCCTTTATAATGATGTGTAGATAATTATCTAGCACTTATCAACCATAGGCGCTTAATTCAAATATTGATATCAATAAGATGTGTCCAGTTGTAAGCAGAATAAAATATAGTTTTTTGGAATGCTTAATAATCTAATAAATAAAGAGTTTATTAAAAACACATGTATATAAGGTTACAATTCACTTATTTTAATCCTACCACCTTAATACTTATTAGATGTACTTCTATATTTTTCATAGCTTATCAAAGTAACTTTCTGGATATGGGTCTGTACCTTTTAAACTTCTACGGTAATACATTACACTACGTTTGAAAGTATGCCCATTTTCCTTAAAATGATCTGTAGTTCCAAAGAAATCTTGATTTTTAACATCCTCAAAACCAAGTACCAAAAAAACTTTTTCGGATAGTCGGCAAGCTTGTTTGAGGTCACTAGAAAAGAAAAACATACTAAATATAAATAGAAAAGTGAACATAAATGGTGCCACAACAAGTGGCAGTATATATTCATAAAAACTAAAATTTTATCATTTAAAAAAGAGACAATTAATATTAATATATCACCGAATAATAAAAAATATTTTATCTATTTAAAATAATTACCAACCACATATGCATAAATCATAAAAATAAATGCAAAGGTTGTAATAGTGAATATTACATACTG
>NZ_SGIM01000007.1 GCF_004208515.1 Acinetobacter halotolerans | reverse complement strand
CTGTCTGAGTCGCTGTCTGAGTCGCTGTCGCTATCAGAGTCAGAATCGGAATCGCTATCAGAGTCAGAATCGCTATCAGAGTCAGAATCGCTGTCTGAGTCACTGTCGCTATCAGAGTCAGAATCGGAATCGCTGTCTGAGTCGCTGTCGCTATCAGAGTCAGAATCGCTGTCTGAGTCACTGTCGCTATCAGAGTCGGAATCGCTGTCTGAGTCACTGTCGCTATCAGAGTCAGAATCGCTGTCTGAGTCACTGTCGCTATCAGAGTCGGAATCGCTGTCTGAGTCGCTGTCGCTATCAGAGTCAGAATCGCTATCTGAGTCACTGTCGCTATCAGAGTCAGAATCGCTGTCTGAGTCGCTGTCGCTATCAGAGTCAGAATCGCTGTCTGAGTCACTGTCGCTATCAGAGTCGGAATCGCTGTCTGAGTCGCTGTCGCTATCAGAGTCGGAATCGCTGTCTGAGTCGCTGTCGCTATCAGAGTCAGAATCGGAATCGCTGTCTGAGTCGCTGTCGCTATCAGAGTCGGAATCGGAATCCGAATCACTTTCGTCATTATCTCGTTTTTTACTACTGCCTCCGCTTGCTGCTGCAATAATTCCGCCAGCAACTAGTGGTACCCCCCATAGCCAAGGACTTATCCCGCCATCATGATAAAGTAGCGGGGTAATTGAATCGATTTGTTGAAAAACAGCATCTGAAACTGGTGCTTGAACTACAGCAGGAACAGCTACAGGTGTCTCTTCCAGATAAACAGCAGCCTCCATATCTGGCTCAACATCAGCGTCGGCATCAGCATCAGCGTCGGCATCGGCGTCTGAATCACTTTCTGAGTCTTTGAATTTAGCCCAGATTAATTTTCCATCATCGCCCTGAAAAACCAAACTATTATCTAGATTTTGGCTATTGTCACTCGCAAAGAAATTCTGAATGACGATCTGTTCTCCATTTTTCAAAAAGATAACAGCATTCGTTCCATCTTTTTTTACTTGTGCAACATCCTGCATATTTATTTTGACAAGTACTACTGCGGGTTGAGAGGGGGATAATACGGCCGTATTATCCGCTGTACTAGAAAGTGTTTTATGACTTTCCTTCGAAATTATTTGTATTTCGGACATGATCCTGTTCCTCAATTATAATGTATTTGTTTTCAACTGCTTATTGATTCAAGTGCTAAGTGTTTACGTGGTTTGTTGTGTTTTAAACTCAATACAGTTTTCAACTCTACTCTAAACCAATTTTTAAAAATGTTAAATAGCCCACAAAAAATAATGTTTATGCAAGACAAGGCTAGTTTAACTTGAAAATTCAAGCTTTTATTTTTTAATATTTTTTTCAATTTATTTGGTTTTTCAATTACATTAAAACATCAATAGATGTAAAAACTGTATTTAATTTTATTAAATAATAAAAACCATTTTAATTTCTTCCTCCTTACAAAAGTTATAAAAATATAGATTGGAATAGTAATTTAATTTTAAAAATTATCGGGATCCTCCAAACGTCTAACTTCTTCTCGTTTATTCGGATGATGCATCGTTGCAACTCCGTCCTCAGTTTTTTGATCTAATAAAACCTCAGGGTTATAAATTGTAATAACCTCCTTACCCAATGAATCCTCACTAATAATGTACTTAAAACCACGGCGGTTCATCTTATTACAGATACGCTGATAAAATCCTTTTAAGCCTTTTGTTGCTTGATTTGGATTATAATAAAAAGCATTCATTACTGCTGGCAAACCCAAACCACATACAACACCAGATAATAGTACACTAATAAATGTATAGCCAATCAATATACTACTATACGCACTAAGTGCAGGTATATTTGCAACGGCAAGAATCAATGCCAGTGAAATGCCACCTCTCACGCCTCCCCAAGATAAAATCGCTAGACTTCCATTGTAACTTTTTTTACGAAACGAAGGGAATAAAGCAAAAGCTGAGAAATTTGCAACAAATCTTGATAAATGCAAGATAAGGAAAGCCACAATCCCACCAATAATCAAACTAGCATTTAAGTCTAAAATAAATAACTCTAAGCCAATTAAGGTAAAAAGGAATGAGTTAATGATTCCCTCAACAGTATGCCAAAAATGATTCACTTCACGTATCTCACGCTGCTCACGTATCTCTTGCCATTTATTACCAACAATCAAGCCGCCGATAACACATGCAATTGGAGCTGAGGCATGAGCGAATAACGCAACCAAATAAGAACCACTTGCTAATAAAGCCGTCGTTAAAATCAATGATTCCATCTCATGCTTGCCGCGCAACAAACGTAAAATACCAAAACCAAATGCAAAACCAATGATGACTGCAACCAATATCTCGTATAATAAAGTTTCAACAGTTGTGATTAATGAAAAATGCTCACCCTGTATAACATTGAGCAGGGTCATAAATAAGGCAATACACATCGCATCATTAAACAGTGACTCACCTTCTAGCTTAACCATTAAATGATGAGGTGCACGGATTGAACTTAATACACTCTTAATACCGATCGGATCCGTTGCACCTAATGCAGCCCCAAGTAATAATAAAACCGTTATCGGTACTGGATAGCCCACTATCCATTGAAATAAATAAAGTAAACTTGCATAAAAACCAGCACAAAGTATCAATGCAATCGTTGCTAAAATACCGATGGGTTTCCAATAGTTTCGAAGATCTGAGATTTTAAATTTCAGTGCAGATGAAGTCAGGATAAAACAGATTACCCCATTTATTAAAAAGTCATAAAAATCAATACCACGAACAGCAGATTCAATATTATCAATATTAATGTTAATAAATTGATTGCCATGTAATAAGCTAGCGCCCCATTGCAATATGAAAACAAAAATTGCAGAGACAATTGGGACACCAATTGCTTGTGGAAAACCCAATATACGTTTATTAAAAATAGTCGTTGCTATGGATAATGCAAAAATCACCGTTAATGCTTGTAAAAGAATATAATTACCCATGTGACCTCTTTATTCTTCTTGACTTCAAAACAACACATTTCATCTAAATTTCAAAAAACATCATTCACCAAGCCCTAGAACCCCTCATATGCCTTCTGTATAAATAAGAAACACATGAAAAATATCAAACACTTATGCAAAAGTATTACATTGATTGATATCCCCAGACTTCAATCCTAATTGGAACCAATGCATACGTTGCTCGCTGGTACCATGGGTAAAACTATCAGGTACAACTTGTCCTGTAGCACGTCTTTGTAAATAATCATCACCAATCTTTTTAGCGGCATCCATCGCTTCTTCAATATCGCCTTGCTCTAAAAATTGTGTTCGTTGATGATTTTTATTTGCCCATATTCCTGCAAAACAATCCGCCTGCAATTCCAAACGAACCGAAAGTTGATTGCCTTGAGTTTGACTCGCTTGAGCACGTGCTTGCTGCACTTGGCTCGAAATACCCAATAAATTTTGAATATGGTGCCCGACCTCATGAGCAATCACATACGCCTGAGCGAAATCACCTGCTTGGTCTTGACGAGAAAGTTCCGTTTGATTTTGCTCTCCAGAAATGCCCATTTGCTGCCGCATATCCTTAAAGAAAGAAGTATCAATATAAACCTTCTGATCAGCGGGACAGTAGAATGGCCCCATAGCAGCTTGCGCCGAACCACAACCAGAACGAACCACACCACTAAACAACACTAATTTTGGGGGTTTATAAGTCATTCCTATTTGCTGAAAAATAGGCGTCCAAGTATCTTCGGTATCAGCCAACACAGTTCCAACAAAATCACTTGCCTCTTTTTGATCAGCAGTTAAGTTTTGGGGAACACTCCCTTCTTGAGTAGATTGAGCACTCGTTACGGCTTGAGTTGCCTGATAAGCCTGTTGTGGATCAACACCAAAAAATTTCCATGCAACAAAAGCGATTACCAAACCTAAAATACTAATGCCGCCTGCCTTTGCTCCGCCACCACCACGACGGTCTTCAACATTGGTACTGACTCTACGACCTTTCCAACGCATAACCACCTCACACGCTTAGATAACGCTATTTTAAGTAGATGCTTTTGACCATACTTTCTGAATAAGACTGACAATAATCAGCACAATAGCGCCAGCAACTAAACCGATTCCAAAATTTATTAATGTCGGTGTAATAGCCCCAATGATGGAGCCCACACTTGGGATTAGTTCTAAATGATCTACTGTTTCTTCAGTAAAATGATGCAGCAGAGGGATGGTATGTGCGATGATGCCACCACCCACTAAAAACATCGCAATCGTCCCTACAATAGATAAAGTTTTCATTAATACTGGTGCAAAAGCGAGTAAACCACGCCCTATTTTATTTTTAAATTCAGAAACTTGTTGTGTTAAATATAAACCTAAATCATCAATCTTAACGATCATTGCGACCAAACCGTAAACACCAATCGTCATCGCAATAGCGATCACACTTAATACAGATACTTTAGTCATAAATGCCGCAGTTGCAACTGTACCTAACGAAATCACCACAATTTCAGCAGATAAAATAAAGTCGGTGCGAATCGCACCTTTTACTTTTTCTTTTTCAAACTTTACTAAATCCAACTCAATTTGTTGTAGGTTTTCATTTGCCTCTTCTGCAGTTTTTGCTTTTTTATGATGGAATGTGTGTACAACTTTTTCCACCCCTTCATAACAAAGAAATAATCCACCAATCATTAACAATGGATTAATTAACCAAGGAGCAAAAACACTTATTAACAACGCTAATGGGACTAAAATTAATTTATTTACAAACGATCCCTTTGCAACACTCCACACCACTGGTAACTCACGTTCGGAACGCACCCCACTGACTTGTTGTGCATTGAGTGCTAAATCATCCCCCAGCACACCTGCCGTTTTTTTTGCAGCCATTTTGCTCATGACCGCAACATCATCTAACACCGTTGCAATATCATCGAGCAATAATAATAAACCACTAGCCATAGTTGTTTCCTTATTCGTATTTATTTCACTATAGTAGAATCACGCTATAAATTCACAACATTAATTTTATAAAAAGTTGAAGCAATCGCTGACGAAAAAAAAATATTTACCGTACAATAATCCAAATCTTATATTGATCAAACAACTGAATCTCGGAACATATCATGAGTAATGCTGATAATCGCCCAATCATTTTGACAGGCGACCGCCCTACTGGACAACTTCATCTCGGACACTTCGTCGGTTCATTACGTTCACGTGTAGGTTTACAAGATAGTCATCATCAACACCTTTTATTGGCAGATGCTCAAGCACTCACTGATAATGCCGATAATCCAGAGAAAGTACGCAATAATATTCTTCAAGTTGCTTTAGATTATTTAGCGGTTGGCATTGACCCAAGTAAAACCACTATTTGTGTACAGTCTTGTTTGCCTGCACTGAATGAACTCACGATGATTTACCTCAACTACGTTACTGTAGCGCGTTTAGAGCGAAATCCAACTGTGAAAGCAGAAATTCAGCTACGTAACTTTGAGCGTGACATTCCTGCCGGTTTCTTATGTTATCCAATCGCTCAAGCAGCAGATATCACAGCATTTAAAGCAACTGTTGTCCCTGTTGGTGAAGACCAACTGCCAATGATCGAGCAAACAAATGAAGTTGTGCGTCGTGTTAATCGACAAATTGGTCATGATCTATTGCCTGAATGCAAAGCGTTATTATCGAATATGGCACGTTTACCTGGCTTTGATGGTAAAGCTAAAATGTCTAAATCATTAGGCAACACTATTGTGTTAAATGCTTCGGATAAAGACATTAAAAAAGCAGTGAACGCGATGTATACCGATCCAAATCACTTGCGTATCGAAGATCCAGGCCAAGTAGAGGGTAATATTGTATTTACCTACCTCGATGCTTTTGATCCAAATAAGGCAGAAGTAGAAGAGTTAAAGGCGCATTACCGTCGTGGCGGTTTAGGTGATGGTGCGGTGAAAAAACGTCTAGAAGGAATTTTACAAGAGTTAATCGCACCAATTCGCGAACGTCGTGCCGAATTAGAAAAAGATCCTGATTACATCATGGATATCTTAAAACAAGGCACCGAAAAGTGTAGAGATATTACTCAACAAACGCTGGACGAAGTCAAAGCTGGATTAGGGTTATTTAAATTCTAATTTATTATACTTTTCACATAAAAAGCCCATTTTTAGGGCTTTTTTTGTATAACCAATTGATTTAAGTCTAATTTAAGAACTTGCCCATACCATCAAAAACTAACATTTTTTGTCAGCTATTAACAGTAGTTAACAGTAGTTAACACGAATACCCATGAAAACAGTCATGTTTTTGACTAATATTGCGATGTAGATTAGCAAACACTAATCTTATGACATTTCTCCTTTTCAACCGAAACTGTTTTAAACAGATTCGTTGTTCAACGTAGTGATCACCCCAATCACTGCGTTTTTTTTCGCCTCTATAATATGAGTAATTTAAGTTGAATTTAATGCAGCTTACATTTATCCTTATAACTGTTTTATTTTTATAAAAAATTTATTAATTCTTTCAAAAAAGAAATAAGAGTAATCTCAATGATTTTAGAACTCCTCACACACCCATCCAATTTTATTTTTAGTATTGCTTTAATGCTATGCTTATTTATTGGCATACTAGAATTAATCTTATTATTACTGGGTGGTAGTTCTAGTTTTATTGAACAGTTTCTACCAGATAGCCTAACCGATGTAAATCATGCAGATATCTCAATTGAACATTCAAATAATCCATTTACTCAACTGCTTGAATGGCTGTATCTAGGTAAAGTTCCGCTATTAATTTGGCTAATTATTTTCCTAACGGCTTATGGGTTAACAGGCTTAATTATTCAAAATATTTTTTTCCTTTTGACTGAGCATTATTTTTCAGCTTGGTTGATCGCACCAGCATGTTTGTTTCTTTGCATGCCTATTGTGCGTTATAGCGCCGCTTTTGTTGCGAAAATCATCCCAAAAGATGAAACTACTGCGATTCATAGTGATGAACTGATTGGGCTGACCGCACAAATTATTTTAGGCGAAGCAAAACCTAACTCCCCCGCACAAGCCAAAGTTAAAGATCAATTTGGTCAGACACATTATGTCTTAGTTGAACCAGAACTTGATATTATATTTTATCAAGGACAAGACGTTATTTTAACGCAAAGAACCAAAATTGGCTTTCAAGCAATTGCCACTTAATTTTTTATATTATTTACATAGAGGGTATTTAAATGCTTACTTCAGCATTGACTGAAATTCTAATTATTACGGGTATTATTTTTGCTGTACTGATTTTTATTGGTGTTGTAATTGCTCGATTATATACACGTTCAAGTAAAGAAGTCTCTTTTGTACGTACAGGTTGGGGCGGTGAAAAAGTGATTTTAAATGGTGGTGCGATTGTACTACCAGTTTTACATGAAATCATTCCTGTAAATATGAATACTTTACGCTTAGAAGTGAAGCGTGCTGCTGACCAAGCTTTAATTACACGTGATCGTATGCGTGTCGATGTTATGGCCGAGTTTTATGTTCGCGTAAAACCAACAGCTGAATCAATTGCAACGGCTGCTCAAACGCTGGGCAGAAAAACCATGTCCCCGCCTGAATTAAAAGATTTAGTCGAAGGTAAGTTCGTAGACTCTTTACGTGCAGTTGCCGCAGAAATGGCAATGGAAGAGCTACATGAAAAACGTGTCGACTTCGTGCAAAAAGTTCAGCAAGTCGTATCAGAAGATTTATCGAAGAATGGCTTAGAGCTCGAAACAGTATCATTAACAGGCTTGGATCAAACCAGCTTTAAGTTTTTCAACCCTCAAAATGCATTCGATGCTGAGGGTTTAACCAAGCTAACAGAAACCATTGAAGACCGTCGTAAAAAACGTAACGATATCGAACAAGATACTGATCTTGCCATTCGCAGCAAGGATTTAGAAGCTGAGCGTAAACGTCTTGAAATTTCACGTGAAGAAGAATACGCAAAACTACAACAAGAGCGAGAAATTTCAATTCGTAAAGCTGAACAATCAGCGGAAATCGCTTCTCAAGAAGCTGGCAAAAAACGTGAAGCTGAAGAAGCACGTATTGCTGCTGAACGTGAAGTTGAATTAAAGCGTATTGCTGCGGCACGTGATGTCGAAAATGAAAATATTCAAAAAGCTCAGCTCATTCAAAAAGCAGAAGTCGAACAAAAGAAAACCATTGAACTTGCTGAGCAAGATCGTGCCATTGCCATTGCTGAAAAGTCTCGTGCTGAATCTGAAGCCAAAGCGCAAGCCGATAAGGCCCGGGCTGAGGCAGTAAAAGCAGAAGAAGAAGTTATCACCGTGCGTGAAACACAACGTGCAGAGCGTCAGAAAGCCGTTGAATTGGTTGCAGCAAAACAAACTGCTGAGAAAGATGCGATTGCGATTACGGTGGCTGCTGATGCAGGTAAAAAGGCTGCTGCTGATGAAGCTGAGGCAGTCCGTATTGGTGCTGAAGCCGAAGCTGAAAAAGTACGATTAAAAGCAAAAGGTGAAGCGGATGCAAAAATATTGCTTGCTCAAGCATTGGAAAAACAATACCAAGTTGATGCGGAAGGTACACGTGCTGTCAATGAAGCAGCCAACGTACTCTCTGCTGAACAGGTAGAAATGCAAGTACGCTTAGCACTTCTTAAACACTTACCAGATATTATTCGTGAAAGTGTTAAACCAATGGAAAATATTGATGACATCAAAATTTTACAGGTCAATGGTTTAGGTGGTTTTGCTGGTGGAAGCAGTGCATCTGGCGAAGCAGTTGAAAATGGCCAAGCATCTTTATCAGATCAGGTCGTGAATAGCGCCCTACGCTATCGCTCACAAGCGCCTCTCATCGATAGCTTGATGAGTGAACTTGGCTTACAAGGCGGTGATATTAATGGTTTGACTCAAGGGTTAAAACCGAAAGCTGAATAATTATTTATACCCCACAATAAAAAAAACCCCAATAACAATATTGGGGTTTTTTTAAGATTAAAATCTAACGTATTACGCTAAACCTTTCTCTTTCAATACTTGCATCATTGTTGAACCAAGCTCAGCTGGGCTACGAGTGTAAGCCATTCCCGCGCGTTCAAATGCAGCGAATTTCTCTTCAGCAGTACCTTGACCACCAGAAATGATCGCACCAGCGTGACCCATACGCTTACCTTTAGGTGCAGTTACACCAGCGATGTAACCGACTACAGGTTTAGTCACGTTAGATTTGATGAATTCAGCAGCTTCTTCTTCCGCTGTACCACCGATCTCACCGATCATGATGATTGCATCAGTATCTGGATCGTCTTGGAACAATTGAAGCGCTTCGATCTGGTTCATACCTGGGATTGGGTCACCACCAATACCGATACAAGTAGACTGACCTAAACCAAGCTTAGTTGTTTGAGCAACCGCTTCATAAGTCAATGTACCTGAACGTGAGATGATACCAATACGACCTGGTTGATGAATGTGACCTGGCATAATACCAATCTTACATTCACCTGGAGTGATCACGCCTGGGCAGTTAGGACCAACTAAACGTGTACCGTTACCGTTAGTTTCTAAGTAGCGTTTTGCTTTAAGCATGTCGATTGTTGGAACACCTTCAGTGATCACAACGATCAGGCTAACGCCAGAATCAACCGCTTCAATGATTGAGTCTAAAACGAATGGAGCTGGTACATAGATCACAGTTGCATCAGCATGTGTTTCACGTACAGCTTCTTTCATTGTGTTAAATACAGGTAAGTCAAGGTGAGTTGAACCACCTTTACCCGGAGTCACACCACCAACAACTTTTGTACCGTAGTCTAAAGCTTGTGCAGAGTGGAAAGTACCGTTTTTACCAGTAAAACCTTGTACCAATACTTTAGTGTCTTTATTAATTAATACGCTCATGATTGATACTCCCCTTACGCTTTAACTGCAGCTACAACTTTTTCTGCGGCATCAGACAAGCCGTTCGCAGAAATTAATTTCAAACCAGATTCATCAAGTAATTTAGCACCTAATTCAGCGTTGTTACCTTCTAAACGAACAACAACTGGAACAGTTACGTTTACTTCTTGAACCGCTGCAATAATCGCCTCAGCAATCATGTCACAACGTACGATACCACCGAAGATGTTGATTAAAACACCTTGTACAGAAGTATCAGCAAGGATGATTTTGAACGCTTCGATTACGCGCTCTTTAGTTGCACCGCCACCAACGTCAAGGAAGTTTGCAGGCTGGCCACCATAAAGCTTGATGATGTCCATTGTTGCCATTGCAAGACCAGCACCATTCACCATACAACCGATGTTACCTTCTAAAGCAACATAGTTAAGATCAAATTCAGATGCTTTTAATTCACGCTCATTCTCTTGAGATTTGTCACGTAAAGCAGCAACTTTAGGTAAACGGTAAAGCGCGTTGGAATCGATACCTACTTTCGCATCAACACATAAAATATCGCCATTTTCACGAACTGAAAGTGGGTTAATTTCGAATAATGCAAAGTCATTTTCAACAAATGCTTGGTAAGCAGCAGCCATAATTTTAACAAACTGGCTGATTTGCTTGTCTTTCAAACCTAAAGCAAACGCAACTTCACGCGCTTGGAATGGTTGTAAGCCAACTAATGGGTCAACTTCAACTTTGATAATTTTTTCAGGAGTTTCTTCCGCAACTTTCTCGATTTCTACACCACCTTCGGTAGAAGCCATGAAAGTAATGCGACGGCTAGAACGATCTACAACCGCGCCTAAGTAAAGCTCACGCTCAACTGGGTAAACGTCTTCAGCAACAATAATGCTGTTAACTGGTTGACCATTTGCATCTGTTTGATACGTTACAAGACGAGTACCAATAATATTATTTGCAAATTCAATAACATCTTCTTTAGATTTTGCAACTTTAACACCACCAGCCTTACCACGGCCACCAGCATGAACTTGCGCTTTCATTACTGCGAATTTACCACCAAGCTGTTCAAATGCAGCAACTGCTTCGTCTGCATTGGTTGCCAAGATACCTTCTTGTACTGGCATACCATATTCTTTCAATAACGCTTTAGCTTGATACTCATGTAAGTTCATTTAGTTACCTACTATGTTGTTTGTGTGATACAGCCTAGATGTACTTAAAACTAGACTGCTACATATTGAGTAAATGATCACCTTATAAAAGCGATCATCATCATTCAAAAAAAGTGTGGCGAACCACACTTTTTATTTATTTACGCTTACGTTGAATCGCGTGGATTGCACGACCATCAACAGCAAGCGCTGCTTCATGTACAACTTCAGAGAATGTTGGGTGACCAAAAGTCATCAATTGTAAATCTTCAACTGAAGATACAAATTCAAGTGCAATCATACCTTGATGTACAATATCAGATGCATTTGGACCAACAACGTGCATACCTAACAGGCGATCTGTTTTGGCATCAGCAACGAATTTAACAAAACCAGCAGTATCACCAGCAGCCAATGCACGACCATTCACCGCAAACGGGAACTGACCTGCTTTAACTTCATGACCTTTTTCTTTGGCTTGTTCTTCAGTTAGACCAACCCAAGCAGCTTCTGGATGCGTGTAAATAACGCTGATGATGGTGTCATAGTTCACTTGAGCAGCATGACCATGAATACGCTCAACAGCCATTACACCCTCTTCCATTGCTTTATGTGCAAGCATTGGACCACGAACTAAGTCACCAATTGCGTAAACGCCTTCAACAGATGTTAGACATTGATCATTAACATCAACCAAACCACGTTCAGTCAATTTAATACCAGAGTCTTCTGCCAATAGACCTTCTGCATATGCTTTACGGCCTACACAAACGATGAGCTTGTCAAACACTTGCTCTTTGTCTTCGCCAGCTTGGTTATACTTAACGGTTACTTCGCGACCGTTAATTTCTGTGCCAGATACTTTTGCACCGATACGGATATCTAAATCTTGTTTCTTCAAGATTTTTTGATATTCCTTCACCAATGCTTTGTCCGCCATTGGCAAGAAAGTATCCATTGCTTCAAATACAACAACTTCAGCACCCAAGCGACGCCATACAGAACCAAGTTCTAAACCGATCACACCTGCACCAATAACACCCAGACGTTTTGGAACTTCTGGGAATTTTAATGCGCCAGTTGAGTCAACAATTAAGTCTTCATCAACAGGTGCTACAGGAATGTTTACAGGCACAGAACCCGTCGCAAGGATCACGTACTTAGGTTCTAAAACCTGTACGTCACCTTCAAATGGCGTGAATTCTACTTTTTTACCAGCTAGTAATTTGCCTGTACCTTGTAACCACTCGATACCATTACCTTTCAGTAACTGAGCAACACCACCTGTCAATTGTTCTACCACTTTGTCTTTACGAGCAAGCAAAGTGTCTAAATCGAACTTAACTTCGCCTGTACTGATACCGTGTTCAGCAAGTTCGTGAATCGTCGCTTCATAACGGTGAGAAGAATCAAGTAATGCTTTAGAAGGGATACAACCCACGTTTAAACACGTACCACCTAGAGATGGCTTACCGTTGTGAATACGTTTTTCGATACAAGCAACTTTAAAACCCAGTTGTGCAGCACGGATCGCTGCTTCATAACCACCAGGTCCACCGCCAATAACAACAAGATCAAACTGTTGAGACATTTTTATCTCCAAAAATCCCACATAAAGGATCACTCTATATGGGAGGGAATATTTGTAGTATTAAAGATCGAGAATGAGTTTAGCTGGCTCTTCTAACAACTCTTTGATTGTTACCAAGAAACCTACAGCTTCTTTACCATCGATTAAACGGTGGTCATAAGAAAGTGCTAAATACATCATTGGTAAGATTTCAACTTGACCATTTACCGCCATCGGACGCTCTTGGATTTTATGCATACCCAAAATCGCAGTTTGTGGCTGGTTTAAAATAGGCGTTGAAAGTAATGAACCGAAAGTACCACCATTGGTGATCGTAAACGTACCGCCAGTCATGTCTTCGATACCTAACTTACCGTCACGAGCTTTATAGGCATAGTCACGGATGCCGTTTTCAATTTCCGCATAGTTCATACGGTCAGTATCACGAAGTACAGGAACAACTAGACCACGGTCACTCGATACAGCAACACCGATGTCATAGAAACCGTGATAAACGATATCATCACCATCGATAGACGCATTTACTGCTGGGTAGCGTTTTAATGCTTCAGTCGCCGCTTTAACAAAGAAAGACATAAAGCCTAAACGAGCACCATGGCGCTTCTCGAAAGCATCTTTATATTGCTTACGCATTTCCATGATTGGCTTCATGTTAACTTCATTGAATGTCGTTAACATTGCAGTTTGTTGTGTCGCAGCCAATAAACGCTCAGCAACACGCTTACGTAAACGTGTCATTGGAACACGTTTTTCGATACGCTCACCTACAGCAACGCTTAAAGGTTGAACTGATGCAGCAGGTTTAGCTTGATGACCAGCAACATCTTCTTTAGTGATGCGACCACCGCGGCCTGTACCTTGTACGTCAGCAGCATTGATACCTGTTTCAGATAATGCCTTGCGAACCGCAGGTGCTTGGTTTTGATCAACTGCTTGAGTTGATGCAGCTGCTGGCGCAGATGCAGCAGGAGCTTCAGCCGCTGGTGCAGCAGCTTCAGGAGCAGCCGCAGAAACAGCACCAGCTTCAAACTGTGCAATGACTTCATCAGAAAGCACAGTTTCGCCTTCGTCTTTGATGATTGCAACCAAACTACCGTCAGCTGGAGCAACCACTTCTAAAACAACTTTATCGGTTTCAATGTCACAGATCACTTCATCACGTGATACAGGTTCACCTACTTTCTTGTGCCAAGTTGCGATCGTACCGTCAGCAACTGACTCTGGGAATACCGGTGCTTTAATTTCGGTTGCCATTATTGAGAATCTCCTGATTGTTCAGCTTCAATTGCAAGTGCGTCATTGACGAGCTGAGCTTGTTGTTTTGCATGCAAGTACGGTGAGCCACAGGCAGGTGCGGCAGATGCTTCACGACCAGCATAGCTAATACGAATTTGTTTACCAGATTCAAGAACTTTTTCATACAAACGAGGAACGATGAATAACCAAGCGCCTTGGTTCTTCGGTTCTTCTTGCGCCCAAACAAGATCTTGAATATTTGGATATGCCGCCATGACTTCAGCTAAGCGTTGCTCTGGGTAAGGGTACAATTGTTCAATACGAACGATCGCCGTATTGTTTAGACCGAGTTCACGACGTTTTTCGAGTAAATCGTAGTAAACCTTACCACCACAAAGCACTAAGCGAGTCACTTCAGCTTTGTTGATTTGATCAACTTCATCAATCACAGTTTGGAATGCACCATTTGCTAACTCATCTAAAGTTGAAGTCGCAAGTTTGTGACGTAATAAAGATTTAGGTGACATGACAATCAATGGCTTACGAATAGGACGAACAGCCTGACGACGTAACGCATGGAAGATTTGCGCTGGAGTCGTTGGTGTGATCACTTGCATATTGTCTTCTGCGCAAAGTTGCAAGAAACGTTCTAAACGTGCAGATGAATGCTCAGGACCTTGACCTTCATAACCATGAGGTAACAACATGGTCAGACCGCATACACGTTCCCACTTGGTCTCACCCGAAGCGATAAATTGGTCAATCACCACTTGTGCACAGTTAACGAAATCACCAAATTGCGCTTCCCAAACGATCAGACTCTTTGGCAAAGTGGTTGCATAACCATATTCAAACGCAAGTACAGCTTCTTCAGATAATAAAGAATCATATACAGCAGTACGTGGTTGATTTTCTTTAATATGGCAAAGTGGAATATAAACTGAACCATCGACTTGGTTATGTAGTTTGGCATGACGGTGTGAGAATGTACCACGACCAACATCTTCACCTGTAATACGAACCAAGAAACCATCATCAAGCAAGGTTGCATAAGCAAGCGTTTCTGCAGCACCCCAGTTGAGCGGCATTTCGCCTGCTTGCATTTTGGTACGATCATCAATTACTTTTTGCACTTGACGCTGTAATACAAAACCTTCTGGCAATGTATTCATCGTTTTACCAAGTTCTTTTAAGCGATCGATATTGAAACTAGTATCCCAATCGTCTGTATAGTCGTGACCCAAGTAAGGTGTCCAATCCACAAACATATGTTTGTTTGGTTCACGAACTAAGGCATTGGCAACATGATTACCTGCTTCTAAGTCTGCGCGGTAATCTTCTACCATTTGATCAGCAGTCGCACGATCCAGCACTTTCTCTTGCACAAGTTGATCCGCATACAACGTACGCGTTGTTGCCTTCTTGTTGATCACTTGATACATCATTGGCTGAGTTGCAGATGGTTCATCTGCTTCGTTATGACCACGACGACGGTAACAGAATAAATCGATAATCACATCTTTGCGGAATTCATGACGGAAATCATGCGCAATTTGAGTTGCAAAAATAACAGCTTCAGGGTCATCACCATTCACATGGAAAATTGGTGCCTGAATCATTTTCGCAACATCAGTACAGTATTCGGTTGAACGCGTATCACGTGGATCCGATGTGGTAAAACCAACTTGGTTATTAACCACAATATGAACCGTACCACCAACTGTATAGCCACGTGTTTGTGACATTTGGAAAGTTTCCATGTTCACGCCTTGACCTGCAAATGCAGCATCGCCGTGAACAATCAGTGGAAGTACGTCATCGCCACCAATATCTTTACGACGCACTTGACGCGCACGTACGGAACCTTCAACCACAGGGCCAACGATTTCTAAATGAGATGGGTTAAATGCCAAAGCTAAGTGAACTTCACCGCCTGAGGTCATGACATTAGATGAGAAACCTTGATGGTACTTAACATCACCAGAACCTTTTTTATGAATGCTTTTGCCTTCAAATTCACCAAAAAGATCCGCAGGGTTTTTACCCATAATATTGACAAGAAGGTTGAGTCGACCACGGTGTGGCATACCAATCACAACTTCTTTACAACCCACTGCACCAGCGCGTTGAATCAGCTCATTGACCATCGGAATAAAAGACTCGCCGCCTTCCACACCAAAACGTTTTGCGCCAACAAACTTGTTACCGAGGTATTTTTCCAAACCTTCAGCTGCCGTTAAACGCTCAAGCACAGCTTTTTTCTGCTCTGCATTTAACTGGAATTTACCGCGAACACTTTCCAAACGTTGTTGAATCCAACGCTTTTCTTTGGTGTCAACAATATGCATATATTCTGCACCAATTGAACCGCAGTAAGTTGCTTCCATTGCCTCAATCATTTCTGACAATGTTGCTTCTGCTTTTCCAATTGCGAGATTGCCTGTATTGAATACAGTATCTAAATCAGATTTAGTTAGATTGTGTACAGAGAGGTCAAGGTCAGGAACTTCTTCGCGTTTCGCAAGACCTAATGGATCGAGTTTAGCTTTTTGATGACCACGGTTACGATACGCAGCGATGAGTTGTAAAACACCAATTTGACGACGCTCATGCTCTGTACTAACAGTACTTTGTACCATAGGTTGCACACGATTGGCATTTCTTCCTAATAAAAGGAACTGTTCACGCACATTACCGTGTGGCTGATCACCTTTAGGATATTTATCAAAATATTCACGCCAATCCTCAGAGACTAAGGTTGGAGAAGATAGGTACAGCTCGTAAAGATCTTCAATATACGCTGCACTATCAGCAGAAAGTTCAGTGTCAAGACGCAGCGCGTCAGCAACTTCTTGCATTTTTGGACCCATTTCCTATTGCAAAAAATATTACGGGTTGCCTTTTAAGCACACCCATGATTCATAATGTCAAATTGGTAACAAGACACTACAGCCCAAGATCTTACAACCCTGAGACATCATTACTACACATCCGGAATACTTCCTTTGATGTAATAAATGAGCTATGCACTTTCAATCCAAAGCACATAACTCATTCTTATACTCGATGAAATCGAGCAATTTTTTGCAAATCATTTTAGAAAAATTAAATCGATCTTTAACTTTTCTAAAATGACTCCCAGAAAAAGCTAAAATAACCCCCTAAGATGTCAACCAAAGACACCTCTAAGGATAAACTTATTTTTTGCTTTTAGCTGTGGCAGAAATGCTAACATGTTATCACGCTTGGATTGATTTTTTTGACACATACCATCCATAAAGCAGCGAAATACATACTACAAATTATGCTCTAATATACCGCCCTTTTTATAAAAGTTGCGCTTTTATCGACCAAAGTTTAAGATTCTCTACAAAACTTGCACAAACATCATGCACAGTGTTTAAAAATAAAGCATCGCACCCGATATCTATTTTTATTATTATACTTAACAGTATGACTTATATATTTAATTAACACGCCCAGTAGTGCATTCAACAGCCATTTCAAGTCAAAAACACCCACAAATAAAAAACGGAAGCTTCTTTCGAAACTTCCGTTTTTGCATTAGAAAACTAGATTAACCAGCTTGATCTAACAGCATATTACGAATGTGGCCAATTGCCTTCGTCGGGTTCAACCCTTTAGGACATACTGATACACAGTTCATGATTCCCTTACAAC
This sequence comes from Acinetobacter halotolerans, assembly GCF_004208515.1. Lineage (GTDB taxonomy): Bacteria > Pseudomonadota > Gammaproteobacteria > Pseudomonadales > Moraxellaceae > Acinetobacter > Acinetobacter halotolerans. The sequence continues at coordinate 170,395 of NZ_SGIM01000007.1, read as the reverse complement.
GGAACAAGCTGAATGGATCGTCTAAACGAGCCAAACGTTCTTGCGTTGCTGTATCACGAGAGTCAATGATAAAGCGATATGCATTTAACAATGCAGATGGTCCAAGGAACTTATCAGGGTTCCACCAGAATGATGGACATGCTGTTGAACAACATGCACAAAGAATACATTCATACAAACCATCTAAATGCTCACGCTCTGCTTGAGACTGTAAACGCTCTTTAGCTGGTGCAGGTTGATCATTGATCAAGAATGGGTGAATCTTGTTATATTGGTCATAGAACTGGTTCATATCTACAACCAAGTCTTTTACCACTGGCAAACCAGGCAAAGGACGAATCACAATCTTCTCTGGTAGGTCGTTTAGGTTCCACAAACAAGCCAAACCATTTTTACCATTGATGTTCACACCATCCGAACCACAAATACCTTCACGGCATGAACGGCGGAATGTTAATGTCTCATCCTGCACTTTCAACGCAAGTAACGCATCAAGCAACATACGATGCTTATCCGTTAACTCAAGTTTAAAAGTTTGCATGTACGGCGCTTTGTCCTTATCAGGATCATAGCGGTAGATTTCGAATGTACGAGTGCCTCTACTCATCTTTGTTCTCCCGATTAGAATGTACGTGGTTTAGGTTCAATTGCTTCAACCGTCAATGGTTTGAAACGAACTGGCTTATATTCAAGACGATTGTCTGCTGAATACCATAACGTATGTTTCATCCATTCATCATCACGACGGCCATAAGAATAAGTCGGGTGATCAGGTGCTAATTCATAATCAACAACAGTATGCGCACCACGACACTCTTTACGAGCAGCAGCAGAAATCAAGGTTGCTTTTGCAACTTCATATAAATTTTCAACTTCTAATGCTTCAACACGCGCTGTGTTAAATACTTTAGATTTGTCTTTTAAATGAATGTTACGCACACGTGATTCAATCGCAAGAATTTCTTTCACGCCTTTGTCAAGCAACGCTTGAGTACGGAATACACCAGCATGGTCTTGTACGATGTCACGAATAACATCTGCAACTTCTTGTGCATTTTCACCCGTAGCTGATTCATCCAATTTACGCACGCGCGCCAATGTATTTTCCAATACATCTGTTGGAAGTGGAGCATAGTCATCGCCATGATGTTTAGTCACGTAATCAATGATATGTTCACCCGCTGCTTTACCAAACACAACCAAATCAAGCAATGAGTTCGTACCTAAACGGTTTGCCCCATGTACAGACACACAAGAACATTCGCCAATTGCGTAAAAGCCCTTAACAGGTTTTACATAATCACGCGTACCTTTATAGGTATATTCTTTCGAATCTTTATCATAATGTGCAGAAAACTCACCTTCTTCCACGCCATGCGGTACAACCACTTGACCATGAATATTGGTAGGAATACCACCCATTTGATAATGGATTGTTGGCACAACAGGAATTGGCTCTTTGGTACAGTCAACGTTTGCAAACTTCTTACCAATCTCAAATACAGATGGTAGACGCTTCATAATCGTTTCAGCACCCAAATGCGTCATATCCAATAAGATATAATCCGCTTTAGGACCACAGCCACGACCTTCTTTAATTTCTTGGTCCATAGAACGTGATACGAAGTCACGTGGTGCCAAGTCTTTTAAAGTCGGTGCATAACGTTCCATAAATGGTTCGCCGTCTTTGTTACGAAGGATACCACCTTCACCACGACAACCTTCAGTCAACAATACGCCTGCGCCCGCAACACCTGTTGGGTGGAACTGCCAGAATTCCATATCTTGTAATGGAATACCTGCACGCGCCGCCATACCAAGACCGTCACCAGTATTGATATAGGCATTGGTAGATGCGCGGTAAACACGACCTGCACCACCAGTAGCAAATAATGTTGCTTTGGCTTGGAACACAGCAATATTACCAGTTTCTTGGTCAATCGCTGTAACACCAAGTACGTCGCCTGCTTCGTTACGGATTAAATCTAATGCAATCCATTCAACGTAAAACTGAGTCCCCATTTTCACGTTGCTTTGATACAAAGTATGAAGCAATGCATGACCAGTACGGTCAGCAGCAGCACAAGCACGTGGAACCGCTTTTTCACCGTAATTTGCAGAGTGACCACCAAATGGACGCTGGTAGATCGTACCATCTTCATTTCGGTCAAAAGGCATACCTAAGTGTTCAAGCTCATAAACAACTTTCGGTGCTTCACGCGTCATAAACTCGATTGCGTCCTGATCACCTAACCAGTCAGAACCTTTAACCGTGTCATAAAAGTGATAGTGCCAGTTATCTTCCTGCATATTACCTAACGACGCACCAATACCACCTTGAGCAGCAACAGTATGCGAACGCGTTGGGAATACTTTGGTCAATACCGCAACTTTTAAACCAGCTTGAGCAAGTTGGTAAGCAGCACGCATACCAGAACCACCACCACCAACGATAACTGCGTCAAATGATAGGGTTTGGATGTTTGAATAATTTTCTTTAGGGGTAGTTGCCATGATCTCTTCCTATCAATTTGCCCAGAAAATCTGGATACCCCAGATTGCGTACACGAATACTGAAATAATCACAGCAGTAGTGAGCACAAGGCGTAAACCTGAAGCCGAAGGACCCATTTGACGAGTCGTTACATAATCAGTAAAGACTTGCCACATACCAATCCAAGCGTGTGCAACCAGCGACAACACTGCTAATAAAGAAAAAATCTTCATTGGCAAAGTCAACATAAAGCCAGCCCACTGTTCATAACCGAATCCGCTATTGCAAAGGATCCAACCGAATATAACAACAGTATAAGCAGCCAACACCACAGCACTAACACGCTGGATGTACCAATCGCGAGAACCTGAACCTGTTAAACCTGTAGCACTTTTCATCAGAACATAATCCATACGAAGGCTGCGACAATACAAACCGCAGACAAGATTAATGAAACTGTAGCTGCAATACGACCACTTTGTAACTCTTCCGCAAAACCGACATCAGCAAGCAAATGCTTGATCCCTGCGATGAAGTGGAAAATTAGGCCGGCTACAAATACCCATACGATAAAACGTACACAGATATTTCCGAAAACGACATTTTTAACGTAGTCAAATCCTTCTGGTGAAGATAAAGATTTATCCAAAATCCATAAAAGAACTGCGACGAGTAAGAAAACGATTACACCTGATAGACGGTGTAGAATTGATGCAATAGCCACGGGTGAGCGTAAATTTACCGCTAACACTTGACCCATGGACAAATTGACAGGTCTGTTGCTTTTCACAGCGGGCATCCTGTAGGTAGAAACTCCAACTGGAGTTTGTTTGAATTAATTCAAAGGAAAGCTGGCATTGTCAGGCAAGAACAGCACATGCCTAACCTATATATAACGACACCGAATTATAAGACGTGAAATATCAAAATACAAACAATCAGATTTCGCTTTAGTCTAAAAAACCACTAAATAAGAATCATTCACGAGTACAACAACAATAACAAGCATTAGCCAGCAAATAAAAACAAGATATCCACATGTTTTTTAAAGATAAAAATAACAAAGGATTATTTATAAATATTTTTTACTTTCTTGATTTTTTTCTTATTCATTTCATAAAAAATACACGTTTTTAGCGTAAAAACAGGGTAAATCACTCGGTTATAAATATTGTCAAAAATAATACCCCTCATTTATATATTAAATATGAATAATCAATAATCTATTCATTACGATCACATTTAAAAAGTGAAGTGTATTTTTTTTATACAAACAAGCGCACCATAATGAATCACTCCCTCCAAAATAAATACATTTTTTAATCGATTTTTTAATCGCTATTCAATCCTACACCATGAGATATATAGAGTTTTGAAACATTCTAAGTCTTTATTTTATAAGCACCAAAATATCGCCACAATAAAAATTTACTTACAATTGTACTGATGCTTCATTTTTTTTATGCACCTGAAACATGATTTGACATATTATACTCGACCGGTGCTGTGATTTTACTCAGTTTTTCCTTTGATACTGAATGACTAATTGACTGTAGCAACGTCATTTTTTATCCCTAAGTATAATTGACAAAATTTTAGTAGCCACTAATCTTATAGCAAATTTTGACACCGTCTGATTCGCACATGACAAGATTAGGATTTCGAGTCAGATAATCATTCACCAGGACAGGAGATCTATTGAATGTCTGCAGCAACTGGCAAAAAAGCCGTATTACAGCTTGATGGCAAAGAAATTGAATTACCAATTTACAGCGGCACATTGGGCCCAGATGTAATTGACGTTAAAGATGTATTGGCATCTGGTCACTTTACTTTCGATCCTGGTTTTATGGCGACAGCTGCTTGCGAATCTAAGATCACATTCATTGATGGTGACAAAGGTGTGTTATTACACCGTGGCTATCCAATTGATCAATTAGCGACTCAAGCAGACTACTTAGAAACTTGCTACTTATTGTTAAATGGTGAGCTTCCAACTGCTGAACAAAAAGCAGAATTTGACGCTAAAGTGCGCAACCACACAATGGTTCACGATCAAGTTAGCCGTTTCTTTAATGGCTTCCGTCGTGATGCTCACCCTATGGCGATCATGGTTGGTGTTGTTGGTGCTTTATCTGCGTTCTATCACAACGCTTTAGATATTGAAGATGTTAATCACCGCGAAATTACCGCAATCCGTTTAATTGCAAAAATCCCTACCCTTGCAGCTTGGAGCTACAAGTACACAGTAGGTCAACCATTCATTTACCCACGTAATGATTTAGGTTATGCAGAAAACTTCTTGCACATGATGTTTGCAACACCTGCTGACCGTGATTACAAAGTAAATCCTGTTCTTGCTAAAGCAATGGATCGTATCTTCACGCTTCATGCTGACCACGAGCAAAATGCGTCTACTTCGACAGTACGTCTTGCTGGTTCTACAGGTGCAAACCCTTACGCATGTATCTCTTCAGGGATTTCTGCACTTTGGGGACCTGCTCACGGCGGCGCAAACGAAGCTGTACTTCGCATGTTAGATGAAATCGGTAGCGTAGAAAACGTTGCTGAATTCATGGAAAAAGTGAAGCGCAAAGAAGTTAAACTCATGGGCTTCGGTCACCGTGTGTATAAAAACTTTGATCCACGTGCAAAAGTCATGAAACAAACGTGTGACGAAGTTCTTGAAGCGCTTGGTATCAACGATCCTCAGCTTGAACTTGCAATGGAACTTGAGAAAATTGCACTGAACGACCCATACTTCGTTGAACGTAAGCTTTATCCAAATGTCGATTTCTACTCAGGCATTATCTTAAAAGCAATCGGTATCCCGACCGATATGTTCACTGTTATTTTTGCACTTGGTCGTACCGTTGGCTGGATCAGCCACTGGTTAGAAATGCATGCGTCTCCATACAAAATCGGTCGCCCACGTCAGCTTTATACTGGCGAGGCTCAGCGCGACATCAAACGTTAATCTTTAAAACAAAGTTAATGTTTAAAAAAGCTGCCATTTGGCAGCTTTTTTTATTAGAAAAATCCTCAACAAATTACTCGTCATCATCTAATAAACGCATCAAGTTATGACTAATACCATTTGCACGTAACCATGCCAATTCATAACTCGCCTTGGCCAAAGCCAATACCCGACGCTCAAACTCATCCCAGATCGGCTTTACTTGCTTATCAACCACACCTAACCCACTATCATGGGCAAGTTGTTTATTTTTTTCACAAAGCTTAAGCGCATGATAAAGCTTACGCCCTGCACTCGCGGTATCCAGTATACGAATATGTCGGCTATGAATAAAACCTTCAACATGCGGAAGATTTGCATTAGGCAACAAAGGCACTAAGATTTGGTCTAGCTGCGCATCTAAGCGTCGCCACACCGCCAATCTTTGTTCTGGACTATAGGTATTCCATTGAATGACTTCATGATTAAAACGGCGACAACCACGACAAACCAGATCACCAAATACCGTTGAACAACGCCCTGCACATGGGGTCAATGATGGAATTCGACGATCGCTACTCAAAACCAACTCCTATAAAACCATATTAATTTTATGGTTTTCTCGCTTATTTTCAGATTTCGCGCTAAAATGTGCGCCTTAATTTTCCTATCTTAATACATTTGGAGTTATCCATGAACGCTACTGTAGAACAGCTTGCACCTGTAGAACAGCAAGCGACCACAAATTGGGTTGTTGCGGCACTATATCAATTTAAAGAAGTTTCGGATGCAGCAGATCTGCAACAACGTCTTTTAGACTTAGTGAAGGGTATCAATTTGTGTGGAACTCTGATTGTAGCTTCAGAAGGAATCAACGGTACGGTTGCAGGTGATCGCGCAGCAATTGACACAATTCATCGTTTTCTACTGGATGAAGGTTTTACAGCAATGGAATACAAAGAGTCTCATAGCTCTGACAAACCATTCCGTAAAATGAAAATTAAGCTTAAAAATGAAATTGTGACTTTAGGCGTAGAAGTTAAACCACGCGATTTAGTAGGTCACTACCTTGATCCAAAAGAATGGAATGAACTGATTGCACGTGATGATGTGATCTTAATCGATACACGTAACGATTACGAATATAAAGCGGGAACATTCAAAGGTGCAGTTGACCCTAAAACAGAATCTTTCCGTGAATTTCCAGACTATGTAAAACAAAACCTTGAGCAGCATAAAGACAAAAAAATTGCGATGTTCTGTACAGGTGGTATTCGTTGTGAGAAATCAACCTCGCTACTCTTACAAGAAGGGTTTAACGAGGTTTACCATCTTAAAGGCGGTATTCTAAAATACCTTGAAGAAACGCCTGCTGAAGAAAGCCTCTGGGAAGGTGAATGCTTTGTCTTTGATGGTCGTACCGCAGTGACGCACGGTGTTGAAGAAGGTGAAAATATCAAATGTCATGCATGTGGTTGGCCTCTAACGAAAGCTGAGTCAGAGTTATCAAGCTATGAACATGGTGTTTCTTGTGTTTACTGTATTGATAAAACAACGGACAAACAAAAAGCAGGCTTCCGTATGCGTCAGTCACAAATTACTGCTGCCAAACGCAAACGCCTATAGGCTTTATCCACAAAGGCATCTAAAGCCTTAGCTTCTTCTGCTAAGGCTTTTTCATTTAAGTTAAAGCTGTTAACCAATACCTCATTGAGCCTTCATCTAATCGCAATTATTCTAAATCATCTCAAAATATAAGTAGATTTAAAGATATATGGGACTAGAAGATTGGGTCTTATCCATCATGGAGAAACTAGGTTATCTAGGTATTGCATTTCTCATGTTTCTCGACAATGTTTTTCCACCTATACCTTCAGAAGTGATTATGACCTCAGCGGGCTACGCAGCTGCGAAAGGTGACCTGAGTTTGATCGGTGTGATTATTGCAGGAAGTGCAGGCTCACTGTTAGCCGCAATGCTGTTGTATTGGGTTGGTCGAAAGATTCCACAGCAACACTTATTCAGTTTTATCGCACGTTATGGGAAATATCTACGAATAACCACAACCGACTTAGAAAAGTCCTTAACTTGGTTTGAAAAACATGGGCATCGTGTCGTCTTTTTTGGTCGAATGATTCCTGCAGTCCGCTCACTAATTAGTATTCCTGCGGGTATGAGCAATATGCATTTCGGAAAGTTTATGATGTATAGCGCTGCTGGAACCGTAATTTGGACCAGTTTTCTTGCATGTGTCGGTTATTATTTTAGTGAAAACCAAGCATTGATGACTGCGACCACTCAACGTGTCGGTTATATTATTTTGACTATTGCTATTCTTTATGTTTTTTGGCGATTCGCAAAGAAATTTTATTTATCAAAACGATAGGTTTTAAATAAAGATTGAGGTTTTAAAAATGCAACATGACTTTTGGCATGACAAATGGCAAAACAATAACATCGGCTTTCATCAAAATCAGCCCCACACATTACTTACAAAATATTTTCCGTACTTAAATTTAGCAAAAGGCGCAACCATTTTTGTTCCACTATGCGGTAAAAGCCTAGATATAAACAGGCTCATTGAGCAAGGCTATCATGTGATAGCTATAGATCTGAGTCCGATTGCGATTCAAGATCTGATTTTAGACTTGGGACTCACTTTTCAAGAATCTCAAATCGGTCATTTGACTCATTATCAACACCCTCAAATCAAACTCTTTGTCGGGGATTTTTTTGAATTAACAGCAGCGCGAATTGGTAAGATTGATGCAATTTATGACCGAGCAGCACTGATTGCATTACCTGAAAAAATGCGCACACGATATACACGACATCTAGTTAAAATCACTCACCAAGCCCCACAATTACTTATCAGCTTAGACTACGATCAAAACCTATTAGCAGGACCGCCCTTTTCTGTTCCTGAACACGAGTTGATTCAACACTATGGCGAAGATTACGATATTAAATTATTAGCTTCGAATACAGAAAATTTAAAAGGTAAACTCATCGCGTATGAACATGCTTGGTGTCTAAGCAAACATTCCGTAGCAGATTAGAATTTTATTGTTGACATATTTTGGCATTGATTCATTTAATAACAGATCAATGCTTTTATTATTTCTTGAATCATCACATTGCTTCTGTCGAACCGCACCAGAACTGACTTGCTTGCATCTCTGCTCTTAACCAGTCCCGAAATAATAATTTACGTGGATCATCTTCGAATGGCTGCGCTGATAATAAAAAATACGATGAACCATCTTGATACACAGGGCTAAGCAGCTCCAACATCTGATATGTCATTTCTCTTTCAACCATATACGCCGATACAACAGTAGCTCCTAAGCCAGCCAAACAGGCTTCAATACATAAATAAAAATGCTCAAGTGAGGATTTCTTAAATTCCCGATACTGCCCTTTGTGAGTCTCTTTAAAATGTTGCCATAGTCTTGGTCTTGATGTGGAAATAAATACCTGCTTAGCGTGTTGTGAATTATTTTTTGCAGCTACACACAACATATATTCATCTGCAATTTTTTCACTATAAATCGCTTTTCCCCAGTCAAAATCATTACGCCTTAGCGCTAAATCTATACTTTGTTCATTAAAACTTACTGCTCCACCACCCGTTAACAAACTGACCTCTAACTCAGGATAAAGCTGTTTAAATTGGACCAATCGTGGAATTAACCATTTCATTGCAAGGGTTGGTTCACACGAAAGGACTAATTTTTTTTGTGCTTTGGTCTTATCTTGCAACTGCATCAAACACTGATCAATGTGCTGAAAAGCTTGCTGGCAGCAATCGAACAACACCTCGCCTTCACTGGTTAAGCGTAACTTTCTAGCTTCACGGATAAATAAGCTAAACCCCAAGATATCTTCCAGATTTTTAAGCTGCTTACTGACCGCTCCTTGAGTCACAAATAACTTTTCCGCAGCAATCGTCATACTTTCATAACGTGCCACATAATAAAAAAACTTAAGTGAATTCAAGGATAAACGCTCTATCATTCCAAAAACTCATATATAAATAAGAATTAATTTCGATTTTCAATATAACAAATATATGAAAAATATAAAGATACTTAGAATTGATATTTCAGGAATAGATGAGTGAATGAACTAATAGCGATAACTGTGGTCACGATACTTGCGGTTATGAGTCCCGGTGCAGACTTTGCCTTGGTCACGCGGAATAGTTATCTCTACGGTCGAAAATCTGGGATTTGGACTGCCTATGGAATCGCTGGTGGTGTTTGGATCCATATCAGTTACAGCTTAATTGGATTAACGTTTCTGCAACAACACCTTCCAAACCTAATTTATATTATTCAATACTTTGGTGCAGCGTATTTGGTCTATATTGGCTATAAAACGTTCACTCAAGCACCAGTTCTTTTTGATCAAAACAGTACAGATATAACTAGCAGACAAGCATTCAAACATGGCTTTTTAACCAATAGTTTTAATCCTAAAACCACTTTATTTGTGATCAGTATCTTCTCGCAAATCATGACCTCAGAAAATAATATAAGCAGACTTTTTGCTTATGGCATTTTTATATCTGGCAGCCATTTACTCTGGTTTTTTTTAATTGCTGTCTTTTGCTCTACTCAAATGATTAGAAATAAAATTTTCGCCAAACAAGTAGCAATCAATCGTATCATTGGTGTTGTACTCAGTACTTTAGGTCTGAGTTTATTGTTTGCAAATTTATAGTGCTAAATAGAGCAACTCTACTCAACGATCACTCTATCTTTAAGTTGCAATAGTTGAAAAAAACGTCCTCTAGGGACGTTTTAATCTTTTACACAGATCGTAAACGACTAACCTTAGATCGTTGAGACTTATTTAGCTGGCGTGTGATACATGAGATAAATTTCATTCAAATTATCTGGAATTTCTTCAGCTAATTCGTCCATCAACTGGCCATTACGACGGAAAGACTCCATTTGCGGATCTTCTTCGTCAATACCACTAAACACCATGATCGGCAAAGTTAAGTCAATCAACTGTTCTTCAAACTCAGGTACAAACCAAGCATCTTCATTTAAGAACATCGCATCAACAAAACCAACGCTCCAGTCACCCAAGCTCGACTCTACGTCCGCTTCTTCGATTTCAAATGGAAATTCAATACCATCTTCATTGGCTAAATTTTGGCGAAGAGCTTCCAACCAAAGGTGGATTTGCTCAATCACTTCTTTTGGGACTTTCTTTTGATTACTATCAAATAACTCATCCAACCAACGATCAAATTTTGGGCCGACTGCAATCGCGCACAAAAAGCCATGAGTCGCAGCGAAATCTAGACCGTATTCGTTTTGATCACCGTCAAGATAATTACTCAATAAGTCTAAATCTAACGTGCTCATTCTCTATCCAATTCTAAAAATACATCTTCAACAGCATAACATTTTAGGACATAAAGTCTCAGCAATTTTGCTTAGTCTTCGTCATCGAGGTCATCGTCGTCGAAATCATAGTCAAAATCTTTTAATTCTCGTTCTAAACGACGTTGAGCCAATAGATCATCAATTAAACGGCGCTTTTCTAATGATTCTTTGGCGGTGAGTTTACTTGACGACTCATCAAAACCAGCATCGTCCTCACCGTAGTTATCATCATCTAATTCAAAATCTGTAGAAGACACTAACACTACCTCGTAATGCAAAAATATAAATGGGTCTAGCCGCTATTTATCTTTCTTAGATTTCCTTGTCAAGTTTTATTTGATTTTTTCGCTATAAAATGGTGTTTTGTACTTTTTTTCGGCAGTTTTTTTGTGTATTTATAGTCTAAGGACATGACCAATAAAAAACGCTTTTAGGAATTTAAGTCTTGAAAAAATATTGCTTAACCCCATATTCAACAAACGACCTTAAAATCAAACATATTTTTTATTTAAAGCAAACGGATCAAATCCAAAACATTCCTAGTGAATTGTGCTATCATGCACGGTTTTTCACCGCCACAGATTCAACAAAGAGTAAGCAAAGATGAGCGATATGCATTCCCCTACTTCACAAGTAGCGGCTCTGATTAGCCGAGGCAAAGAACAAGGTTACTTAACTTACGCTGAGGTTAACGATCATCTCCCAGACTCAATTACGGAAAGTGAGCAAATTGAAGACATTATTCAAATGCTTCAAGATGTCGGAATTCCTGTGCATGAACGCGCACCAGAAACCGATGACACCATGTTTGGTGAATCCACTGAAACAACGGATGAAGTTGCAGAAGAAGAAGCTGCTGCCGTATTAGCGTCGGTTGAAAGCGAACCAGGTCGTACGACTGACCCTGTGCGTATGTATATGCGTGAAATGGGTACAGTTGAACTTCTGACTCGTGAAGGTGAGATTAGTATTGCAAAACGTATCGAAGAAGGTATTCGTGATGTTTTACATTCTATCGCATACTGGCCAAATGCAGTCGAAGTGGTATTACAAGAATATAATGATTATTTAACGGGTGAACGTCGTCTTGCCGATATCCTCTCTGGTTATTTAGATCCTGAATCTGACGAAGAAATTCCTGAAGTCATTGAAGAAGCGGAACTTGTAGAAGAAACTGATTCTGTAAAAGCAACCAAAGAAGTTAAACTTGACGATGATGACGAAGAGGAATCAGAAAGCGATGATGATTCTGAAGCCGACTCAGGTCCTGATCCAGAAATTGCTAAAGCGCGTTTCACCGAATTAGAAAGAGCTTGGAACGAAACAAAGACGGTTATTGCAGAACATGGTCGCAATAGCGAAGAAGCAAAAGTTGCGCTCGAGTCATTAGCAACCGTGTTTATGATGTTCAAATTTACGCCACGTCTATTCGACATCATTTCTGAAATGATTCGTGGTACACATGATCAAATCCGTACCAACGAGCGCGAAATCATGCGCTATGCAGTACGCCGTGGTCGCATGGATCGTCATCAGTTCCGTACAACTTTCCCTGAGCAAGAATCTAACCCAGCATGGTTGGATGAGCAAATTGCGAAAGCACCTGCTGAGATCAAAGGACACTTAGAAAAAGTACGTCCAGATGTATTAGCTTTCCAACAAAAGATTGCTGATATTGAAAAAGAACTTGAGCTAAACGTTAAGGATATCAAAGATATTTCTAAACGTATGGCAGTTGGTGAAGCAAAAGCTCGCCGTGCTAAAAAAGAAATGGTTGAAGCAAACTTACGTTTGGTTATTTCGATTGCGAAAAAATATACCAACCGTGGTCTGCAGTTCCTCGATCTTATTCAAGAAGGTAACATCGGCTTGATGAAAGCCGTAGATAAGTTTGAATATCGTCGCGGTTATAAATTCTCAACCTATGCAACTTGGTGGATTCGTCAAGCAATTACGCGTTCGATTGCGGATCAGGCACGTACTATTCGTATTCCTGTACACATGATTGAAACCATCAACAAGATCAATCGTGTTTCTCGTCAGCTACTTCAGGAAATGGGACGTGAGCCTACACCTGAAGAATTGGGCGAACGTTTGGAAATGGACGAAGTTAAAGTTCGTAAAGTACTAAAAATCGCAAAAGAACCGATTTCGATGGAAACACCGATCGGTGATGATGAAGATTCGCATCTTGGTGACTTCATTGAAGATGGTAACATCACCTCTCCAATCGATGCTGCCACTTCAGAAGGATTGAAAGAAGCGACACGTGAAGTGCTTGAAAACTTAACTGAACGTGAAGCTAAAGTATTGAAAATGCGTTTTGGTATCGACATGCCAACCGATCATACTTTAGAAGAAGTAGGCAAACAGTTTGATGTAACACGTGAGCGTATTCGTCAAATTGAAGCAAAGGCTTTGCGTAAACTTCGCCACCCTTCTCGCTCAGAACACTTACGTTCATTCTTGGAAAACGACTAATATTTGGGAAGTCTTGTACTCGCACCAAAGCGTGAGAGCTATACTCTCTAAGGTTCTTGCTCAAGACTTGAAGTTAAACACTTCATCCCCATTTATCTATTAGATCAAAAACGCCTGCGCTGATGCAGGCGTTTCAAATTAAAAGAGGTTGCTCATGTTAGACCGCACTCCTTCTCGTGAATTGCAAGAACATCTTTGGGTTTTCCCGATGGACTATCCGATCAAATTGATTGGTAATGCAGGGGATGAACTTCGAGTAGCTGTTGTTGATATTTTGCAGAAGCACTTCCCTGAATTTGATGGCGAAACAGTAAAAGTTCAGCCTTCACGTACAGGCAAATACCATTCTTTAACAGCGCAATTGCGTTTTGAAGAATTGGAACAAGTTCATGCCTTATACGCAGATCTTGCGGCTTGTCCTTTAATTAAGACCGCGCTTTAATCAAAAAATCCAAAATACGCGAGTGTTTTGGATTTTTTCTTTTAAGTTAAAACAACGACAATAATCAAATGTTTTCTCCTGATTTTTTCAAAGATCACTATTTATCTCATCTAAATAATTAGATAATGAATCTCGAGATAAAACTGCATGAATCAAAGGAAAAGTGCTGTAATGAACTTTGATAAGCCCGCATTAATTATTCGTTGCTTCAATGATCTTCAAGACTACACAGATCGCTTTGAAGCCATGAAAAGCTTTACCGAGACTCGAGATGAAAACACGCCTGATGAAGTCTGGTTATTACAACACCAAGATGTACTGACTCAGGGACAAGCTGGCAAAGCCGAACATATTCTGATGCATAGTGATCTCCCGATTGTTCAGACTGATCGTGGTGGACAAATCACATGGCATGGCCAAGGACAACTCGTGGCTTATTTCTTATTTGATTTAAATCGCTTGAAATGGAATGTGCGTAGCTTAGTTAGTTTCACTGAACAAGCCATGATCGATATACTTCAACAATACCAAATTACAGCTTATGCCAAGTCCAATGCTCCTGGCGTCTATGTTGATGATCGAAAAATTGGTTCACTTGGTTTCAAAATTCGCCGTGGTCGGAGTTATCATGGTTTAGCGCTCAATATTGACTGTAACCTTGCGGGTTTTCAAACCATTAATCCTTGTGGATACGCAGGTTTAGAAATGGTACGCTTACAAGACTTACTTCAAGATTACCCAAGCTTTGAGCAAGTCAGTCAGGATTTTATTCGTTATTTACAAAATACAGAGTTCTTTAGTGACCTCTCAGTCAAATCTGAATAAACTACTTTTCAATTTCAAAAAAATAAATTAGAGTAAATACTCTAAATTAGCTTTTGCATAATTTTAACAAGGGATACGCAAGTGATTTCAACCAAAGCAGTGAAGCCCACTTTGCAACTTGCCTACGTCAAACTCATGATGGATGTCGTGGGTCGCGGTTTAGTCATGGCAAGTCAAGTGGATGATGAAGTACACGAGGAAGTGTCAAAGTTTCCTGTTCATTTTATACTTTCAATGAATGTGTTTCCAAATGGACCTGCATTTGTTGCAAGAGTGACAGAAGAAAAAACATTAGAGCTTTTATCTAATTACAAAGGTAAGCCTGATTTAACCATTACCTTTAAACATTTGACCCATGCTTTCTTGGTTTTCTCTTTTCAGGAAAGTACAGCTCAAGCCTTTGCCAATGATCGTATGATTGCTGATGGCGATGTATCAAGTGCTATTCGTCTAGTACGTTGTTTAAATAAAATGGAAGCGTTGATCTTGCCTAAATTGGTCGCTTCACTTGCAGTAAAACGCTACCCTACTGAATTGACATTAAAAGAAAAATTCACAGGTGCAAAAAACATTTATCTCAAAGTCGCTAAATCATATTTCAAACGGAGCGCTTAACATGGCTAAGCCTTATTACGAATTTTTCTGTCCTGTAAAAGTAATTGCTGGTAACGCTGCGTTAGAGCATATCCCATTTGAACTTGCGACTTTAGGCTCTAAACGCCCGCTCATCATTACAGATAAAGGCGTTCGTGCAAACGGTCTACTTAGCCCAATTGAAGCTGCATTTAGCACCACTGATGCAGTCATCGGTGCAATCTTTGATGATGTTCCACCAGATTCAAGCTTAGAAGTTGTGCGTCTAGCGGCTGAACTTTACCGCAAACAAAACTGTGATGCGATTATTGCGATTGGCGGTGGTTCTGTCATTGATACCTCTAAAGCAACTAACATCTTAGTATCTGAGGGCGGCGATGACCTACTCCAGTACTCAGGTGCGCATAATCTACCAAAACCATTAAAACCATTCTTTGTTATTCCGACTACATCAGGTACGGGTTCAGAAGCAACCATGGTGGCTGTAGTTTCGGATACGCAACGTAATGTAAAACTGGCTTTCGCATCGTATTATCTGATGCCACATGCTGCGATTCTTGATCCACGCATGACCATGACGCTACCTCCTCATCTTACAGCGATGACAGGTATGGATGCACTTACTCACTGTGTTGAAGCCTATACCTGTTTAGCTGCAAATCCATTAAGTGATGCTTATGCAAGTGCGGGTATTAAAAAGATTAGTGAAAATCTATTTAAAGTTTTAGACAATCCAAGTGATGCCCAAGGTCGTTTAGAATTAGCGCAAGCGTCAACTATGGCAGGGATTGCATTCTCTAACTCAATGGTTGGTTTAGTGCATTCACTCGGTCATGCTTTAGGTGCAGTTGCTCACCTACCTCATGGTTTATGCATGAGTTTATTCCTGCCATATGTGTTGGAATACAACAAAGAAGTCAATGGTCAAAAAATTGGTGAGTTATTACTGCCACTTGCGGGTGCAGACATCTATTCTCAAACGCCAGCAAACCAACGTGCAGATAAAGCAATTGCGACAATTTTGACCATGCGTGATCGTTTATATAGCCTGACCAAACTTCCGCGCACTTTACGAGAAACAGGTAAAATTACTGAAGCGCAACTCGATGAAGTGGCTGAAAAGGCTTTAAATGATGGTTCTATCATTTACAATCCAAAAGAAGCTAACATCAAAGAACTTCGTGAGATTTTACAAAAAGCTTGGTAATTCATTTATTTAAATAAAGAACTACCCCTAAAAAGCCCTGATATCCTAGCCTTGCCGTGCAATCCAAGCATAAGGAGTATGACTCCGCAAGAATGATACTCAGGGTTTTTTGTATTTGAAGTGAACCCATAATTCATCTACTTTTCTCCCCAATTGGCAAAAAAATTGCTAAAAAAGCATAAAAGGGCTGACAATTTATGCCAATTTAGGATAGATTGGCGCACTTCGCTTTTTTTTCTGTAGGGGGGATCATTTCCGTCTCAAATGATCCTTAAACCATAGCTGATCCTTGATCAACGATAACGAGGGTAACGCCGTTGACAAACATCTCTGGGACTCAATCAGCAGCTAAACTGCAAAAAACATTAGGTCTGTGGCACGTCATCATTATTGGTTTGGCATATATTCAACCAATGACGTTATTTGATACTTTCGGTCTAGTATCGGAAGCAAGTAATCACCACGTCCCAACCTCTTATATCTTCGCACTGGTTGCCATTTTGCTGACGTCGATTAGCTATGGACATATGATTAGACGTTATCCATCGTCTGGTTCAGCGTATACCTATGCTCAAAAATCAATTCATCCGAATGTCGGCTTTATGGTGGGTTGGTCATCTTGGTTAGACTATCTATTGTCACCAATGGTCAATATCATCCTTGCAGGAATTTATCTTACTGCACTATTCCCAAGTGTGAATCATTGGGTTTGGGTGATTCTATTGACGGCCTTTATGACGGGCGTTAACTTACGCGGTGTGCGTTTCGTTGCAAACTTTAATAGTTGGATCGTATTGGTACAGTTAATTGTTATCGGTACATTTACCTACTTGGTTTACAGCAAATTGCAGATGGGTGTAAACGCGGATGGTCCGATCACTGCCGAAACCCAATACCAACTCTGGAGTTTAGAACCATTCTGGAATGAGCTCACCTCAGTTGGTGCGTTAGTAACTGGTGCAACCCTGCTCTGCTTCTCATTTACCGGCTTTGACTCATTGAGTTCACTTGCTGAAGAAACTAAAGATACCGAGAAGACTCTGCCTAAAGCAATTTTCTTAACTGCTTTATTTGCAGGCGTAATCTTCATTATCAGCACGTATTTCATTCAGCTTTATTTCCCTGGTAACCCAAGCAGTTACTTTAAAGATATTGCTGAAACCCAACCTGAGATTTTACTGTTGGTGGGTGGTTCACTGTTCCAATCATATGTACTTGCATTTGCAATTGTAACGGTCATGGCTTCAGGAATTTCTGCTCATGCAGGCGTCTCTCGCTTGATGTATGTGATGGGTCGTGATGGCATCATTAACAAAAAGATCTTTGGTCACATCAGTCCAAAAAGTTTTACACCTTCATACAACATCGTGATCGTAGGTATCGTAGCGTTGTCTGCAGGCTTTATGAAACTCGATACAGTGATTTCATTAATCAGTTTTGGTGCTTTAACAGCCTTTACCTTTGTTAACTTGTCGGTAATCTCACGTTATGCACTACGTGATGGTCGAACCAAGAATATAAAGGACATCATCTACTATGTGGTCGTTCCATTATGTGGTTTTATCAGTATCTTTGCCTTATGGCTCGAGATTGAAGAAACAGCATTGAAATATGGCTTATGGTGGGCGATGTTTGGTGTGCTTTACCTCGGTTATAAAACCAAAGGCTTTAAGTACAATGCGCCACAATATAATGAGTTTGACGATAAACACTAATTTAGTCGCTATCTGACTCATAAAGAAAGGTGCAGTTCATAGAACTGCACCTTTCTTTTTACGTATTAGAAAGACGATTTAAAATCATTCGCAAGATTTCTCACTTTAATTCTATATATGTATATTTCGACTACAACCCTGCTGAGTTAATTTTAAACAAAATGTTAAAATTTAACACATGTCAAAATTTAACATATATTATGACCTCATAATTCTAATATCAGAGGGAATAAAATGTTAAATCAACGCCTTTTAATTGCCAGCCTGCTTGCTGCCAATCTCGTCGTATTGTCTGCTTGTAATAATGACAAAGACAGCCACAATCCGGCACCAAAACCTACACCAACAAATAGCATCGAAGCTGAAGCCAAAGTCTCTAGCAAAACAGCAAAAGTGGCAGTTTTCGGAGATGTCTCAAGTGATAAATTTTCTGAAAAAAAACTATCAACAACTCAGACCGCCCTATTACTCGATGATGCCGAGACGAAAAGTTATGGTTTTGCTGTAGATAGTGAAAGTATCAAATCATTGACAGAAACCAGCCAAGATTATTTATCAAAATTCACAGCATTACTTATTGAAAACAATATGGGGAGCAATGTTCTCGTTAATAAAACTTCAAAAAATGCTGAATCAGAAGTTGTAAATATTACTCTAGATGTTGATGCTGAAAATAATCAGAGCCTTGATCAATTACGTGACCTATTATTAAATTCACTCAATCAACCTACTACAAATGCTTCATTTCAAACCCGTGCATCAGTCACTGCAACACAAAAAATTCGATTACAATTATCGTTATGGAAGAGTGTAGCCTCCAATACAATTTTTATATGGGTAAATGTATATCCTGAGACTAATAGTAGCCAAGTGCAAAAAACATATGGAGATCTTGATCTTGCAACTGCACTGGCGAGTTTAAGCCCACAATTAATCGTCACTTCAACAAGCAATGAATTTACTCAAAATTCGACTGGTTCTAATGCAGTGGATATCTTATGGAACATCGATGCATCAGGTTCCATGTCAGAAGAACAGACCAATCTCGCCAATGGTGCCAGTCAATTCTTCACAGCCCTGAATCAAGCCAATATAAACTACCGCCTCGCAGTCAATACCCATGATGCATCACGTTGCAAAACCCTAAGAAAAACCAGCACGGGTGCAGAATTTATTGATCCACAAACAGCAAATGCTGAAACTGAATGGCAAACCTTAGCACGACCAGGAACTTGGGAATCTGGTACAGAAACAGGTTTCTTTTGCGTACGCGAAGCAAATTTAAATAATTTTGATCGTCCAAATGCCAAAAATCTGGTGGTTTTTGTTTCCGATGAGCCTGAAAATGAAACTTATAGCCAACAAACTCCCGCTGGCGCAACAGCTGCACGAGACTTTAATGACTATAAAGATTTTTTCCTACAGCAAAATACCACCTACTTTTCCATCGTCGGAACAGCTGAACAATTACGCCCAACTTTCGCTAGTCCAGCCCCAGGTTATAATGACAGTAAGTTTAGCTGTTCAGGGCAAGGTGGATATGCAGAAGGAGGTGCTCACTTTAAAGAAATTTCCCGTTTAACAGGGGGAAGTTCAGCATCAATTTGTGCAGATGCGAATAGTTGGAGTGTCATGTTTGATGAAATTATCAATGCTGCAACTGGTCTAGCAAGCCAATTCACGCTAACACAAATCCCTATCCCATCAAGTGTCACTGTCAAAGTGAATGAAAAATCTATCGTTCGTGATACCACTCATCAAAATGGCTTTGACATTATTTATAGCAACACTGGCGCCAGCTTAGTGTTCTATGGCACTGCAGTTCCAAAAGCAAATGATAAAATCAAAGTCAGTTATAAATTCTTAGCTCGTAATTAGACAGTTACGTTCTACCAAGTAACGATAGAACTAAACACCGCACGCCCAGTGACATTGCGGTGTTTAGTTTAATTGGATCAAGTTAAGTGCAGGTTATACAACAGCAAAACGATCTACGATTGTTTTTACACGTTGGGCATAGTGTTTTGCTGTCTCTAAATCCCCTGTAGGAATTTCGTCAACACTCGCATCTGATGGTGACTGGACCAATAGGCCAACCGACCCACCCAAGTTATTGATATCTTCACGTGTTGACTGCTTTGTGTTCGCAGGTAACAAACCTAGACTCACCCAAATACCACCGTGTTGTGAAGCAAGGGTTTGCAGTTGAATCATCGTTACCTGCTTGTCCCCATTCAAACTTGCACTATTGGTAAATCCAGCAAACACTTTATCTTGCCAGCCACGTGTAAACCAAATTTTTGAAGATGCATCAGCAAACTTTTTAAATTGCCATGGCGCAGTTCCCATATAGGTAGGCGTACCGAAGACAATACCTTGTGCATCATTCAAGCTTTGCCAATCTTGTTCTGTAATATCTCCATTTTGATCAATTTCAATCAAAGAAGCTTGTATAGCGTGAGCAAACGTTTCTGCAATAACTTTGGTATGACCATAGCCTGAGTAATAAACAACCGCGATTTTTGTCATGAGATCACCTAGAATTTTTAAAAAGTTCGATTTAATGATATATTTTAGAAACTAGATGTCAATTAGTTACCATTTGGTAACTGGGTATATTCAATCGGAAAATCAAAGGTAATTAGTATGATCAAAAACTTAAAATATAATATTTATCAACAACATTGCCCTGCTCGATTATTTTTTGAAAAAATTGCTGATAAATGGGTTTTATTGATATTGAACAAACTTGAGCAGGAAACACAGCACTTTAATTTATTGAAAAAAAGCATTCAAGGCATTTCACCTAAGGTGCTTTCTCAGAAATTGAAAATGCTTGAGCGAGATGGTTTTATTGAGCGAAAAGTACAAAACACCTCCCCCATTCGCGTTGATTATTCGTTAACTTTATTGGGTTTAGAAGTTGCAAAAATGGCGTATCAACTCAAAGATTGGGCTGAGCAAAATATTGAAGAAATCATACTGGCTCAACAACGTTTTGATGAAATACAAGCAGAACAAACTGAATAATATCGAGAGGTTTACATGTATCCACAACCTTTAATTGCTGTTGTCGATGTAGAAAAAACCAGTCAGTGGTATCAAACCATACTAGGCCTAGACAGTGGACATGGCGGCAAAGAATATGAACAGTTAATGTTTGAAAAGCGCATGGTGTTACAACTGCACCAATGGCAAGCACACGAACACACTCATCTTGGGTGTCCAGAGTTACCAATCGGAAACGGTGTTTTATTATGGTTTGAAAGTGCTCAATTTGATGAGCTTGTCGAAAGATTACGAACTCATCAAGTCGAAGTTTTAGAAGGTCCTCAATACAATGCGAATGCGCATCATCGAGAGGTTTGGTTTAAAGATCCAAATGGATATACATTAGTTGTAGCCAGCACGTATGGTGATATTTAAAGAGTTGATCAAATCAGATCAACTCTTTAAAGCCTTGTTGCCTCCACGCCTCATACACAATCACAGCCGTGGCATTGGATAAATTCAAACTTCTTGAATTTTCAGCCATTGGCAGACGTATCCACTGCTCTGGTGGAAACATCATGCGCACCTGTTCAGGTAAACCTCGCGTTTCAGGCCCCATCAGCAAAGCTATAGGACGATTCAAATCAACTGTATGCGGTGTAGCAGTTCCTTTGGTGGTGAGCGGAAAGACATGCTCCACACCTTTGGCTTTTAAATCAGCAAGACATAACTCAATATTGTCCCAAATTTGCATTCTTGCCCATTCGTGATAATCCAGTCCTGCACGTTTTAACTTTTTATCATCAAGTTCAAAACCTAATGGTTTGACTAAATGTAGTTGTGCACCCGTATTGGCACATAAACGGATGATATTACCTGTATTCGCTGGAATTTCAGGTTCGTATAGGACGACATGAATCACTTAATTACTCACTTATACATATATTGGCTAGCTTGGCACAGGACCCTAATTAAATAGGGAATATAATCATGAGCGTCTCTCAGGCATAACCTTCGCCTTCTTGCGGAGTTTTACGCTCCTCAGGGCAGAACGTTGTTCTGCTTATCCTCTTTACTCAGGCATAGCCTTCGTCTTCTTGCGGAACTTAATTCCTCAGGGCAGCGATAATCAATCGCTGCTTTCCCTCACTCATGCCATTTTAACTGTTCACGTAAACTAACGACTTCACCAATAATGGTTAAAGTCGGCGCTACGATATGATGTTCAGACACTTTTGTAGCAATGTCCGCCAATGTTCCCACCACAACTTTTTGCTCAGGGGTTGTACCTTTAGAAATTAAGGCTACAGGCATGGTTGGGCGCTGACCATGCGCAATCAGTTGTTGGCAAATGCGTTCCAAACCGACCAAGCCCATATATAAAACTAAAGTTTGATTTTCATAAACGAGTTCATTCCAAGGCAGTTCAGGTGAACCCTCCTTTAAATGCCCCGTGAGGAACCGTACACTTTGGGCATAATCACGATGTGTCAACGGAATACCCGCATAGGCAGAACAGCCTGAAGCAGCAGTAATACCAGGCACGACTTGGAAAGTGACATTTGCCTCAACAAGTTCTTGAATCTCTTCGCCACCACGACCAAAAATAAACGGATCGCCACCTTTTAGACGACAAACGCGTTTCCCTTGTTGGGCATACTCAACCAGCAAGGCATTGATGCCATCTTGTGGCACAGAATGATTGGAACGCGCCTTCCCAACGTAAATCTTAGTGGCATCGCGGCGACAAAGTTCCATAATCGGTGCTGAAACCAAACGATCGTAAATCACCACGTCGGCTTGTTGCATGAGACGTAATGCTTTTAATGTCAATAACTCTGGATCACCTGGTCCAGCACCGACCAAATATACCTCACCCTTGGGTGCAGTCCATTCAGTGAGTGCTTGCTGAATCAGATCATTTGCCACATCCACGTTGTCATTAAAGACCTGCTCTTTTAATGGGCTGGCATACAAATTTTCCCAAAAGATACGACGTTCATCAGGATTGGCTATTTTAGCTTTGACTTGTTTGCGCCATTGTCCAGAAAACGCTGCAAGCTTACCCATGCCATGCGGCACAATCGTTTCAATCTGAGTACGCAACTGTCTCGATAAAACAGGTGATGCACCGTTTGAAGCAACTGAAATGACCAAAGGTGAGCGATCAATAATCGCGGGTACCATAAAACGACAGTGTGGAATATCATCCACACTATTCACTAAAATATTACGCTGTTCGCATTGCTCAAATACCGTTTTATTCACTTCGGCTTGATCTGTTGCCGCAATAACTAAGCGATATGGCGTTGCCAAAATATTTTCAGAAAAAGCCGTTTGAATATATTGCCCTGATGATTTTTCTAACAATAAACGCAGTTCAGGCTCAATATCTGGTGCAATAACATCAACAATTGCACCAGCTTTGACTAGCAGATTTGCTTTGCGGTAGGCAATATGCCCACCACCCACAATCAGACAACGTTGCTGTTGCAACTTTAAAGAGATTGGGAAAATATCCACGCTATGCCTCTATATTTTTTAGATCTGATTGAGTTAAAGCAAAAACTATGCACAAATTCGATGCATTTTAGTCGATATACGAAATACCACCCATATATGGACGTAAAACTTCAGGAATTTCGATAGAACCATCAGCACGCTGGTAGTTTTCCATCACAGCAAGTAGAGTACGCCCAACCGCTAAACCTGAACCATTCAAAGTATGCACCAATTCGATCTTCTTCTGATCCACACGGTAGCGTGCTTTCATACGACGTGCTTGGAAATCGCCCATATTCGAACAACTAGAAATCTCACGGTAAGTTTCTTGGCTTGGTACCCACACTTCTAAGTCATAAGTCTTAATTGCACCAAAGCCCATATCACCACCACAGAGCAAAATTTTGCGATATGGTAGGCCTAATGCCTGCAAAATGCCCTCTGCATGTGCAGTTAAATCTTCGAGTGCCTGCATTGAGTGCTCTGGCTTGACGATTTGCACCATTTCGACCTTGTCGAACTGATGTTGACGAATCAAACCACGGGTATCACGTCCATAAGAACCTGCTTCACTACGGAAACATGGTGTATGTGCAGTGTATTTAAGCGGTAAACGATCTGCATCGATAATTTCATCACGAACGAAATTTGTGATTGGCACTTCAGCTGTTGGGATTAAATAGTATTCTTTTTCCCCTTGAAGCTTAAATAAATCTTCTTCAAATTTAGGGAGCTGCCCTGTGCCACGCAAAGTTTCTGCATTGACTAAATACGGCACATAAGCTTCGGTATAACCATTTTTAAGGGTATGCGTATCGAGCATGAACTGGGTTAAAGCACGTTGTAAACGAGCCAAAGGTCCTTTCAATACACTAAAACGAGAACCTGTGAGTTTGGTTGCAGTTTCAAACTCAAGGCCACCCATCCATTCACCAAGATCAGTGTGATCTTTAATGTCAAAGTCAAACTGACGCGGTGTGCCCCACTTCAAAATTTCTAAATTGTCACTTTCATCTTTACCCGCTGGTACAGACTCATCTGGCAAGTTTGGAATCGCAAGCGACTTTTGTTCAATCTCAGCTTGCAACTCACCCAAAGCCACTTCGGCCGCTTTGATTTCATCACCAATAGCACCCATACGTGCCATGATCTCTGAAGCATCTCCACCCGACTTTTTGATTTGACCCACTTGCTTTGCACCAGCATTACGCTCTGCTTGTAAGTTTTCAGCTTTGGATTGCAAATCTTTACGGCGAACTTCTAACTCCGCCCATTCCTGTACATTTAGCTGAATACCACGTTTCGCTAAAGCGGCATTTACCACTTCAATATTATTTCTAAGTAATTTTGGGTCGATCATAATCAATCATGAATAGAGAAAAAACTAGCTATAGTGTAAGGCTTTAACCTTAAAAAATACAGTGCGGTGTGATGGCAATCACACCGCTTTATAATAAATCAATCACCTTTACAAGATTCTGAAAATTGCGATTAACTCGGTTCTTTCGGCAAGCTTGGCAAATATTCAGCTTTGATAAACTGTTTCGCAGCATAATATGGCAAAGTTAACTCACTCATCCCTTCTGCATATGACGCCAACTCATATAAAGGATAAACAAAGACAATACCATTCACACCATAATAATAATTATCGCTCACCTGTAATTGATCTTTTTTAATATTATGTTCATCTAACCAATTTTGATTAGCAGCATAAAGTTCATCCCGCAAATTTTGCTCGACGCCATCTTTGATCAACTCACTCACACTGATATGTTTTTTAGTCGATAAATCAAAATTTACAAACTCTTGATGATACATTCCATGAGCTGCACCCGCTGGGTAAGCATAACTGTGAATCGCAAAGGTCGCTAAATTATAGTTCTGCCCCACAAATCGTACATAGGTACTGCTTTCACTTAAAGATGGCTCACCTTCAGGTACTTTTACTGGTTGATCTGATAAATCAGCAAAGGCATTCGGTTCTGCCTTTTTCATGCGATTAACAAAATAATCATCAATCCACTGCTGATTGGTTTTTATCGTTTGAAGATCATAATTGGTACAACCATCTTCCAAACATACTTGTTGTTTAGGCAGCTTAACAGCGACCACTTGTGCCTGAATCAAAGGAATATTCGACTTCTCAGACTTCTCGGTTTGGGTCGTTGGGTCTGTTTTGGGCTGACAACCTGCTAATGCGATAACCGTAAGTATGGGAATAAGGGGTATAAGTTTTGATAATTTTACTGTTTTCATCGCTATGCAAGTCTCTGATGTTTTTCCCCACTATACAAAGCCTTGCTGGAAGATGAAATTAAGAAATGTATCTAGCAAAAAGCCGCAATCAATGCGGCTTTTTACCAAATTGATCAAAATGATTACTGATCAATAATATCTGTGCCTTTCGGTGGTTCAAAATTAAATACCGAAGCTGGAATGGCTTGATTGACTTTCACATTACTAAAACGGACATACGTGGTTTGACCCAATGAATCTTGTAAGATCATCAAATTCGGTGCTTTATTTACACCAAAGCTAATGGTTAAACTCTGGAATGTACTATCTTCCTGTTTAGGGTATAACGTGTAGTAACGCTTAGAACGATCAGGTTGAGTCACACGATAAGACTGCATGATCTGATTGGTATTGCCCGATAATAATAATGCTGGGGTATTGGCAACTTGATCATCTAAATTTTGACGAATTGCCTGCTGTAAATCTGGATCATAAATCCAAACAGTTTTTCCAGACGTCACAATCGTTTGTTTAGAAGGACTCGTAATCTCCCAGAAGAATTTTCCTGGACGCTCAACTTTCATCACGCCTTTAAAAGTTTGATTCATGTGTTGAGCAGTCAGTCCTTTTTTCTGAGCTGCTTTATTATTGGTCACTTTGGTGGTTTGTTCAAAATCTGCAGTGAATCGTTGTAAGCTCGATAACTGCTGAACCAAACTTGTAGTAGCTTGCTGAGCCGATGCAGCGACAGGTGCAGCATATAGCTGAGTCGTTACGACAGGCGCAAGTGTGATTGCACTAAGTGTTGCAGCATAAGCCATTTTTTTTACGAAATTCATAAAGTGAACCTGCTATCAAATTTCTACTGTAATGACGACATCTTACTGTTTTCAATCATGAAAAGAATGAAGAAAAGCATCGGTTTTGTGTAGTTCGTGTCGCAAAGTTCTGCATTATGTATGAAGTTGCAGCCTTTATGTAGAAATTGTAATAACAAAAATTTGATTTTGAATCCCAAAAAATAGTCCTACCGCTCTTCCCTTTATTTACGATATGAGAAGTGACAAATCAAGAATGATCTAGACGAAATATGAAATTTTGTTAGTCTAAAGGCGAATCACTAAAAAAGCATAAATCATGAAAAGCCTTGCATTTATCCATCGTAATGACACTCGATTTGCCATTGGGGACTTTTACCCCGCAATTTCTGTCTTTTCTCATCATGAACTTGGCAATACCACCTCACCCTTCCTGTTGCTAGATCATCTCGGACCCGGTCGTTTAGAGCCCAAAAGCAATAAGAAAGGCGTAAATGAACACCCACATCGTGGTTTCGAAACAGTCACCTTTGTGTTCTCAGGTGAGTTACAGCACATTGATTCAACAGGTAATCATGGGATTATTCAACAAGGTGATGTGCAATGGATGACCGCTGCATCAGGCATACAACATATTGAAGAGTTCAGTCCAGAATTTCGTGAGACAGGTGGCTACTTCGAAATGCTACAGTTATGGGTTAACTTACCCGCGAAAGATAAAATGTCTGCGCCACGTTATCAAAGCTTATTAAACAAAAATATTCCTAAAATCTTATTTGAAAATGATGCAGGTTATGTCCGTATCGTAGCTGGTCAATTTCAAAACACTCAAGGCATTGCCCAGACCTTTACTCCAATGAATGTGTTGGACGTACATCTTGAAAAAGGTCATCGAGTAACACTTCCTGCCAGTCACGGGGATACCACACTCATTTATTTACGTAGAGGAAAAATTCAGTTCGCCGTGGACGAAGATATTTTAGAAGAACAAGCGATGGCGATGATGTCTAGCTTTGACACAGATGTTGAAATCACCGCTTTAGAAAATTGCGATTTTTTATTCTTATCAGCCCAGCCGCTACATGAACCGCTAAATGGGCATGGTTTTTTTGTGATGAATAACTATGATGAAATTTTACAAGCTTACGATGATTTAAAAACTGGAAAGTTTGGGAAACATTCAAACGAAAACACATAAGTCCAAAAAGCAGTCATAAAAAAACCCGCAAAATGCGGGTTTTTCTGAACAATTAAAGCTTAAGCTTCAACAGTTACATAGCGACGGCCAAATTGACCTTTCACTTCAAATTTTACTACGCCGTCAGCAGTAGCAAATAAAGTATGGTCACGGCCCATACCAACATTTGCACCAGCGTGGAATTCAGTACCACGTTGACGAACGATGATGTTGCCAGCAGTCACAGTTTGACCACCGTAAATTTTAACACCCAACATCTTAGGATTCGAATCACGACCGTTCTTCGTCGATCCACCGGCTTTTTTAGTTGCCATGTCTATTTACTCCTCGTGTTAGCCTGCGATAGCAGTAATTTTCAACTCGGTAAACCATTGACGGTGACCTTGTTGCTTACGGTAGTGTTTACGACGACGCATTTTGATGATGCGAATTTTGTCGTGACGACCATGGCCAACTACTTCTGCAGTTACTTTAGCGCCAGCTACAACTGGAGCACCGATTTGAATGTTGTCACCGTTTACAAGCATTAATACGTCATCAAACGTAATAGTTGCACCAGTTTCAGCTTTCAATAATTCAACTTTAAGGGTTTCACCCTCGATTACACGGTGCTGTTTACCACCGCTTTGGATTACTGCGTACATACGTACTCCAACATGCCCGTGTCGCCGTGCCGATAAAGGGATATATCGATCTTAAGACGTACGCCACTGGGATTATACAAGGGCACAAATTTTAAGTGAAATTTGATCAAACAACAAGTGATTTTGCATAAATGCACACATATCCGTGCATTATTTATTTTTTATAATAAAATCAAATAGATTGATGACACATTGTTTTGATTGATTCTTTCTGTGATTTGCAATACATTTTCAAAAAGTAAATATGACCAAAATGAACTGTGTTTATAGAAAGTCACTTTCAGTGTCATCTCAGTATTTTGTCTGAGAAGCATCCTGTTTGTGTCTAAATTAAGATCAGAAAATACATCGTCATGTTTTAAATGACAAATTACTCAGTTGCTATCACTGTTTAGCAACAGATTACTTGGTACACTTACACCATTTACCCATCTATACGAGGTTTTTCTTCATATGGTCGTCGATTTCAAGCAAGACATTCTCTCCCCTGTTGCGACAGATTTTGCTGCGATGGATCATCTCATCAATGAAGGAATCAGCTCTAAAGTTGGCTTGGTTATGTCTGTTAGTAAACATGTAGTTGAAGCTGGCGGCAAACGTATGCGCCCAATCATGTGCTTACTCGCTGCCCGTGCCTGTGGTTTAGCCAATATGCAGCAAGCCCAACATTTAGCGGCTGTGATCGAAATGCTACACACAGCAACGCTAGTACATGATGATGTTGTTGATGAATCCAACTTGCGTCGTGGACGACCAACGGCCAATGCAACATGGAACAATCAGACTGCTGTTTTAGTCGGCGATTTCTTGATCTCACGTGCGTTCGATCTTTTGGTCGATTTAAATAACATGACCTTATTAAAAGATTTTTCGACAGGTACTTGTGAAATTGCTGAAGGTGAAGTGTTACAGCTTCAATCACAACATCAACCAGACACCACTGAAGAAACCTATTTAAGAATTATTCACGGAAAAACATCTCGTTTATTTGAACTTGCGACCGAAGGTGCTGCGATTTTGGCGGGTACAGAGGAATATCGCGAGCCTTTACGTCGATTTGCAGGTCATTTCGGCAATGCGTTCCAAATTATTGATGATATTTTAGACTACACCTCTGATGCAGAAACATTAGGTAAAAATATTGGCGATGATTTGATGGAAGGTAAACCCACTTTACCGTTAATTTCTGCATTGGCTCACTCAACTGGTGAGGAACATGCGATTATTCGTCGTAGCATCGCCACTGGTGGTGTTGAACATTTGGATAAAGTCATTGAAATTGTGCACAACTCGGGCGGTTTAGACTATTGTCAAAAACGTGCCCAACAGGAAACGGATGCCGCTTTAGAAGCCTTAAAAGCTCTACCAGATAATGAATATCGCCAAGCATTGATCAATTTGACTTTAATGGCATTACATCGACTACAATAACTTTCTGAGTGTCCATGCATTTAAATTTATCTGATTTATTTTTAAAAATGCAGGAACAGCTTGATCAACCACAAGCTGTTCTTGACGAAAACCTGATTATTGAATTGGTCAATCGTTTACGTCCTAAAAACCCCAATGACGCTGAAGAGGTTAAACAACGTCTTCAAGCCTTCGTCAGAATATTGTTACTTACCCCCACTTCCGCAACTTTATTACAAGACTTCATCGTCAGATTGATGAGTCAATACAAACAGATTAGCTTATATGCTGATAGTGGAATTTTATCTTTAGATGGTTTTTGGAATCAGTTAAGTCAACGCCTCGGCGCGCACTTCCTTCCCTTAGTCGAACAAGGCAATCAACTCAGAACACTGATTGGAAAAGTTTTTCATCAAGAAAATGATCATGAGTGGTTGGATCTGATTGAAAACCAAGACTGGATTACGCTATTTAATTTAATTGGCGAAGGTCAAAGTAATACACTCGAAAAGCAAATTTCTAAAAATGAACTGATTAAAGCCATTACGGTTTTGTCCTATCGGATTAGCGGTATTGGTCTATACCCTGAATTTATTAATGCTCAGCCCGATATTACCGAATATGAATCTCCATTTTTAGCTCAAAATCGAGATATTGTTGATTTTATTGAGAAGTATAAAAAACAAATCGACGACCAAGATGCAGTTGTGGTACTTCCACCGCCAGATGCTTCTCAAGCATTTGTAATGTTAGATCAGTGTCGTGATGTTGTACTTAAGATTCGTCGTGCCACAAGGCGAATTGGTGTCAGCATTAGTTTGACATATCTGCTTTCTTTATTAGAACAAGCCATAGACCGGATTGAACTGTTACTGAGTTTATTGGCCAGTAAAGATGAAATCCGATATAAATCACTGGGCGAACTCCTGATCGATTTAACCAAAGCCCATTATGATGAAAAAAGTGTCCGCCACTTGCTCTCTTCAACCAGTGAACTGATTGCGTTGCAAGTGACTGAAAATGCAAGTAAGACCGGCGAGCATTATGTAAGTACAGACAAAGCGGGCTTCTTTGGCATGTACAAAGCGGCAGCAGGCGCAGGTGCAATCATTGCCATGATGGCAACCTTGAAGATATTAACCGCTCGATTGGTACTTGCGCCTTTTGCCCATGCATTCTTGTATAGCATGAATTATGCTTTGGGTTTTATGTTGATCCATGTGTTGCATTTCACTGTTGCGACCAAACAACCGGCAATGACCGCCGCCGCACTGGCCTCGACCGTTCAACAGCAAAAAGGCAGTAAAACCGCACAAATTGCTGAGTTAGCAGCACTAATTATTAATATTATCCGTACTCAGTTTATTGCGATCCTCGGCAATATCTCAATCGCCATTCCTGTTGCGGCCTTGATCACTTTTTCATGGCAATTTTATTTGGATGAACCCTTACTCAATCATGCTAAATCAGCAGCGTTATTGCATAGCTTAAATCCATTTACCTCGCTTGCAATTCCCCATGCGGCGATTGCTGGCGTCTGTTTGTTCTTTTCAGGTCTCATTGCAGGTTATTTCGACAACTTAGCCGTTTATCGCAACGTCGGTCCGCGATTAAGACAGCATCGCCGCTTGAAACGCTGGATGAGCCAACAACGCCTCGATAAATTTGCTAGTTATATTGAGACCAACTTAGGGGCTTTAGCTGGTAATTTCCTGTTCGGGGTAATGTTGGGCAGTATGGGAACCATTGGCTTTATTTTAGGCCTTCCTTTAGATATCCGTCATATCGCCTTTGCTTCTGCCAACTTTATTCAAGGTTTAATGACCATTGGCTCACCTGATATTGGCTTAATCGTTGTGTCATTCTTAGGTGTACTGCTGATTGGTTTAACCAACTTGTTCGTAAGCTTTACCTTGACCATTATCGTGGCTTTACGTGCTCGTCGGGTTCGTTTTGCGCAATGGAAACCTTTGGCTAACTTAGTTATGACGCATTTCCTGACTCGAACAAGTGATTTTTTCTGGCCACCGAAGCAACCTGTTTCAGTCGAAGAAAACAATACAGTAGAAAAAAAATGAGACACACATCAAATTTTGTTATGTTTTTTTACTAAACCTTAAAAAAACATCGAAATAAATTATCATAAAATTTCAAGACTTGACCTAAAGTGTACTCAAGAGTACACTTTCAAACTCTCTATAGCCCTGAAAATGGTTATGCAAATAAAGAGGTCCGCATGCCGTACCTATTACTTTGTATTGGTTGCTTTTTTTTATTTTTGAGTGCGGTGGGATTATTTTATCCGACTACAACAACTTTAGATCTATTGAGTATTCAAGCATTATTTGAGTATCGTTCAGCTCCATTGAACCATGCCGCTATTGTGCTTTCGCTACTCGGTGGAATGCCATTTTCATTATTTTTAACTACGCTTTTGTGTATATATCAAACTTGGATTAAAAACTATAAAAGTTTAATTTTTATCACATTGAGTGTAAGTGGAAGTATTACGATTGGTTGGCTTCTGAAATGGAGCATTGATCGACCAAGACCTTTAGAGATTTACCACTTGGTCCAAAGTTATGGTGCATCATTCCCAAGTGCCCATAGTCTTTATGCTGCGACCCTTGCGAGTTTAGTCATGTTGCTGCTGCAACAGCGCAGATACCGTACTCCTGTCATTTTAGTATCTACTTTGTGGTTTATTATTATGGGGATATCGCGAATTTATGCAGGTGTTCACTACCCGACTGATGTACTTGCTGGTTGGGGAATTGGGTTAATTTGGACTTCGTTGCTTTGGTTATGGCTGTATCAAAGCAATTTCAACAACAATTTTTTTAGATCAAAAATCTAAATAGAGGTGGAACAATGATGTCGGCTAAGCTTTGGGCACCCGCCCTCACTGCTTGCGCATTAGCAACAAGCATTGCACTTGTTGGTTGTAGCAAAGATACAGAAGATGCACAGCAAGCTGCTGCTGCACAAAAAATGCCACCTACTGAAGTCGGTGTTATTGTTGCACAACCACAAAATATTGAACAAAACGTTGAACTTTCAGGTCGAACCTCTGCGTATCAAATTTCAGAAGTTCGTCCACAAACCAGCGGCGTTATTTTAAAACGTCTGTTTACTGAAGGCAGTTATGTTTCTGAGGGTCAGGCACTCTATGAGCTTGATTCTCGTGCTAACCGTGCGTCATTAGACACGGCCAAAGCTTCGCTCTTGCAACAACAAGCAAATTTAGCGTCTCTTCGGACCAAGCTAAACCGTTACCAACAGCTTGTTTCTAGCAATGCTGTATCAAAGCAAGAATATGATGACTTACTTGGTCAAGTAAATGTTGCTGAGGCTCAAGTTTCAGCAGCTAAAGCTCAGGTTAAAAATGCTGAAGTCGATTTTGGTTATTCAACCATTCGCTCACCTATTTCAGGTCAGTCAAGTCGTTCATCTGTAACAGCGGGTGCGTTAGTAACAGCGAACCAAACAGCGCCTTTGGTGACCATTCAACAACTTAATCCGATTTATGTTGATATTAACCAGTCTAGTGCAGAGTTATTGCGTTTACGCCAACAACTGAGCAAAGGCAGCTTAAGCAACAGCAACAACACCAAAGTGAAGTTAAAACTCGAAGATGGTTCAACCTATCCAATCGAAGGACAACTCACTTTCTCTGATGCTTCAGTTAACCAAGATACTGGAACAGTAACCTTACGTGCGGTGTTCTCGAACCCAAACCATTTATTACTTCCAGGCATGTATACAACGGCGCAAATTGTTCAAGGTGTGGTTCCAAATGCTTATTTGATTCCACAAGCAGCTGTGACACGTTTACCAACAGGTCAAGCGACGGTCATGCTGGTCAATGCCAAAGGGGCTGTTGAAACACGTCCAGTCGAGACTGCAAATGTACAAGGTCAAAACTGGGTGATCACCAATGGTCTTAAAGCTGGAGACAAAGTGATTGTTGATGGTGTTGCTAAAGTGAAAGATGGTCAGGAAGTTTCAGCAAAACCTTATCAAGCTCAACCAGCAAATCCACAAAATGCAACGAAACCAGCTCAAGCAGAACAAAAAGCAACTGTGAAAGCATAAGGGGCAGATTGAATGGCTCAATTTTTTATCCATCGCCCCATTTTTGCATGGGTGATTGCACTAGTTATCATGTTGGCAGGTATTTTAACCTTGTCAAAGATGCCTATTGCCCAATATCCAACGATTGCTCCACCA
Organism: Acinetobacter halotolerans; assembly: GCF_004208515.1. Classification (GTDB taxonomy): domain Bacteria; phylum Pseudomonadota; class Gammaproteobacteria; order Pseudomonadales; family Moraxellaceae; genus Acinetobacter; species Acinetobacter halotolerans. The sequence continues at coordinate 136,248 of NZ_SGIM01000007.1, read as the reverse complement.
ACCGTGACGATTTCTGCTACCTATCCAGGTGCTTCAGCAGAAACTGTTGAAAATACGGTCACCCAGATCATCGAACAACAGATGAATGGTTTAGATGGCTTACGTTATATTTCATCTAACAGTTCTGGTAATGGTCAAGCATCGATTGAAATCAATTTTGAACAAGGTATTGATCCAGATATCGCTCAAGTCCAAGTTCAAAATAAACTACAATCAGCAACGGCACTTTTGCCTGAAGACGTACAACGTCAAGGCGTAACCGTTACAAAGTCTGGTGCAAGCTTCTTGCAAGTAATTGCATTTTATTCACCAGATAATAGTTTGTCAGACTCCGATATTAAGGACTATGTAAACTCATCGATTAAAGAACCGATTAGCCGTGTGGCGGGTGTCGGAGAGGTAACAGTTTTTGGTGGCTCTTATGCAATGCGCATTTGGCTTGATCCTGCAAAACTAACAAATTACCAGTTAACCCCAAGTGATGTTGCGAGAGCGCTACAAGCGCAAAACTCACAAGTTGCAGTGGGTCAGTTAGGCGGTGCGCCTGCGGTTAAAGATCAAGTGATCAATGCCACTGTCAATGCGCAAAGTTTATTGCAAACTCCTGAGCAGTTTAAGAATATTTTCTTAAAAAATACGGCTGGCGGAGCTGAAGTTCGTTTAAAAGATGTTGCTCGTGTAGAATTAGGCTCAGATAGCTATGCGTTTAACTCAATGTTTAACGGGAAGCCTGCAGGTGGTCTGGCCATTAAAATGGCAACAGGTTCCAATGCTTTGGATACAGCAGAAGCCGTTGAAGAACGTTTATCTGAATTACGCAAAAACTACCCGACGGGTCTTGAAGATAAACTGGCGTATGACACCACACCATTTATTAAGCTATCGATTGAGAGTGTTGTTCACACCTTAATTGAAGCGGTGATCTTGGTCTTTATCGTCATGTTCCTGTTCTTACAGAACTGGCGTGCCACCATTATCCCAACATTGGCAATCCCTGTTGTTGTATTAGGTACCTTTGCTGTCATCAATATTTTTGGTTTCTCGATCAATACATTAACCATGTTTGCGATGGTACTGGCCATCGGTCTACTCGTCGATGATGCGATTGTTGTGGTTGAAAACGTCGAACGTGTGATGACTGAGGAACACTCTGATCCTGTTGCGGCGACTGAAAAGTCAATGAAACAAATCTCTGGTGCGCTTGTCGGTATTACCAGCGTACTGAGTGCGGTATTCGTACCAATGGCATTCTTTAGCGGAACCACCGGGGTGATTTATCGACAGTTCTCGATTACGCTCGTTACTGCGATGGTTTTATCTTTGATTGTTGCATTAACCTTTACCCCAGCCCTCTGTGCCACACTATTGAAGCAACATGATCCAAATAAAGCACCGAGCAATAGTATTTTTGCCCGCTTCTTTAGATGGTTTAACCACAGTTTTGAACGCGTTTCACATAGCTATCAAAACGGTGTGAGCCGCATGCTGACCGCTAAGCTTTTCTCTGGCATTCTTTATGTTGCCGTGATTGGTTTATTGGTGTTCATGTTCCAAAAACTTCCGTCTTCATTCTTACCAGAAGAAGATCAGGGTGTGGTCATGACGCTGGTTCAATTACCGCCGAATGCAACACTTGATCGTACCGATAAAGTCATTGATACCATGACTGACTTCTTTATGAGTGAAGAAGAGACCGTTGATTCAATCTTCACTGTATCTGGTTTCTCGTTTACAGGCGTGGGACAAAATGCGGGTATTGGCTTTATTAAGTTAAAAGATTGGGCGAGTCGTTCAACACCAGACACGCAGATTGGTGCACTTATTCAGCGTGGTATGGCACTCAATATGATCGTCAAAGATGCATCATACATCATGCCATTACAGCTTCCGGCAATGCCTGAACTGGGTGTTACGGCTGGTTTTAACTTGCAATTGAAAGACTCTGCTGGTCAAGGCCATGACAAACTGATTGCTGCACGTAATACGATCTTGGGCTTAGCTTCACAAGACAAACGACTGGTTGGCGTACGTCCAAATGGTCAAGAAGACACACCTCAATATCAAATCATGATTGATCAGGCACAAGCCGGTGCGATGGGTGTCAGCATTGCAGACATCAACAGTACCATGAGCATGGCTTGGGGTGGTTCTTATATCAATGACTTCATTGATCGTGGTCGTGTGAAAAAAGTTTACGTCCAAGGCGAAGCCGACAGCCGTATGATGCCTGATGACCTGAATAAATGGTATGTTCGCAACAGCTTAGGGGAAATGGTTCCATTCTCAGCATTTGCGACAGGTAAATGGACCTATGGTTCTCCTCGACTTGAACGCTATAACGGTGTGTCGTCGGTGAACATTCAAGGGACACCTGCACCGGGCACAAGCTCTGGTGACTCTATGAAAGCGATGGAAGAAATCATTGCCAAGCTGCCATCTATGGGCTTACAAGGTTTCGACTACGAATGGACAGGTTTATCACTTGAAGAACGTGAATCAGGTGCTCAAGCGCCATTCTTATACGCACTTTCATTACTCATCGTTTTCCTTTGTTTAGCAGCATTGTATGAGAGTTGGTCTATTCCTTTCTCAGTGTTACTGGTTGTACCACTCGGCATCATCGGTGCAATCCTGTTAACTTACTTCGGTATGGTATTGAAAGATGATCCAAATCTTTCGAATAACATTTACTTCCAAGTCGCGATCATTGCTGTGATTGGTCTTTCGGCAAAGAATGCGATCTTGATCGTAGAATTCGCTAAAGATTTACAAGAACAAGGTGAGGAGTTACTTGAGGCCACGTTGCATGCAGCGAAAATGCGTTTACGTCCAATCATTATGACCACCCTTGCCTTCGGCTTCGGTGTTCTTCCACTCGCGCTTTCTTCTGGCGCTGGTGCTGGTAGTCAGCACTCAGTGGGTTACGGTGTATTGGGTGGCGTAATTTCCTCAACACTTTTAGGTATCTTCTTTATCCCTGTCTTCTTCGTGTGGATTCGTAGTATCTTTAAGTACCAACCAAAAACTACAAACATTCAGGAGCATAAATCGTGATGCAAACAGTATGGTCTATTCCAGGTCGTAGCATTGCGGTATCTGCACTTGCGCTTGCTTTGACTGCATGTCAAAGCATGCGCGGCCCAGAACCGGTCGTGAAAACCGATATTCCAGAAAGCTATGCATATAACAGCGCTTCTGGTACTTCTATTGCTGAACAGGGTTATAAGCAATTCTTTGCTGACCCTCGCCTGCTTGAAGTGATTGATTTAGCTTTGAGTAACAACCGTGACTTGCGCACAGCAACTTTAAATATTGAACGTGCGCAACAACAGTATCGAATTACACAAAACAATCAACTCCCAACGATTGGGGCGAGTGGTAGTGCGATTCGTCAAGTGACCCCTACCCGTGATCCAAATAACCCATATTCAACTTATCAAGTTGGTTTGGGTGTAACCGCTTATGAGTTAGATTTCTGGGGCCGAGTTCGTAGCCTAAAAGATGCTGCACTCGACAGTTATCTTTCGACCCAAAGTGCGCGTGACTCAACACAAATCAGTTTGATTAGTGAAGTGACACAAGCGTGGCTGAGTTATTCATTTGCGACTGCAAATTTGAAACTTGCAGAACAGACATTTAAAGCGCAACAAGACTCTTATAACCTGAACAAAAAGCGTTTTGATGTCGGTATCGACAGTGAAGTGCCTTTGCGTCAGGCTCAGATTTCAGTTGAAACTGCGCGTAATGATGTTGCAAATTATAAAACTCAAATTGCTCAGGCAAGCAACTTGTTGAATCTGTTAGTAGGTCAACCTGTACCGCAAAACCTATTACCTAAGCAACCTGTGCAACGTGTTACGCAGCAAAATGTATCATCGGCTGGTTTACCGAGTGATTTACTCAATAACCGTCCTGATGTTAAAGCTGCGGAATATAATTTAAGTGCTGCAGGTGCAAATATCGGTGCTGCAAAAGCGAGATTATTCCCGACCATTAGTCTGACAGGTACAGCAGGTTATGCATCAACCGATTTGAGTGATCTTTTCAAATCAGGCAATGCATCATGGTCAATCGGACCAAGTCTCGATTTACCAATTTTTGACTGGGGCACTCGTAAAGCCAATATTAAAATCTCTGAAACTGATCAGAAAATTGCACTGTCTAACTATGAAAAGTCTGTACAGTCTGCGTTCCGTGAAGTGAATGATGCACTGGCAACACGCGCCAATATTGGCGAACGCCTAACGGCTCAACGTCGTTTAGTTGAAGCAACCAATACCACCTATAAACTATCTAATGCTCGCTTCCGTGCAGGTATTGATAGCTACTTAACCGTATTGGATGCTCAACGTTCTGCGTACTCAGCAGAACAAGGTCTATTGTTACTACAACAAGCTGAACAAAATAATCAGGTTGAGCTGTATAAAACATTGGGTGGTGGTCTAAAAGCCACAACGAATGAAACTGTAGCACCTCAACTTTCGAGTTCAGAAAAGCACTACACACCATAATCTTTGTGTTTTTTTCAAGAAAAGCTCACTTCGGTGGGCTTTTTTATTGCAAGCGTGCTCAATATTTCTTATCTTCAAGGTCAATGTTTAATGGTATAAAAAATACGATGTTATTGAGCAATTTAGAATCAGTTCCCGGTCACGAGATTTTACGTCAAATTGATGTTGTTTATGGCAGTACAGTTCGCAGTAAACATGTCGGTCGAGACTTTCTTGCTGGTCTAAAAAATATTGTCGGGGGGGAATTAACAGCCTATACCGAATTGTTAGAAGAGTCTCGCCAAGAAGCGATGCAACGTATGATTGAGAAAGCAAAAGGCTTGGGTGCCAATGCTGTCGTCGGGATTCGTTTTTCCACATCGAATATTGCACAAGGCGCTTCAGAGCTTTTTGTTTATGGCACTGCTGTGGTGGTACAACCGATTGTTCCAAAACTCCCAGATCCATTTAGTTCATAGGAAAATGCAATGGATGGCTTAATTTTTCAAATTGTCATTTTCCTGATTCTCTTTTCTGTAGGTTGGGGCTTTGGTCGTTATAACGAACAAAAACATTTGAGAGAGCTAGATGAAAAAGAGCGCTTGTTGGCCGATATTCAATTGGATAGCCGTCGATTTGCAAGCAGCGAGTATGCTGGGCATTTAATTAGCAGCAATGTGGTCATTTCACACGATTATTTTAAATTCATACTTGCATCGATTAAAAATATCTTAGGTGGCCGCTTAATCAGTTATGAAAGTGTCGTCGAACGCGCTCGTCGCGAAGCGATTGTGCGTTTAAAACAACAAGCTAGATCCATGGGAGGCAATCAGATTTTAGGCGTGCGCCTCAGCACCACTGAAATGGGAATGCAAGGCGGAATGGTTGAAGTGTTTGCCTATGGCACAGTGATCATCACACCGCATTAAAAAAATGTCCTGTGCAATTTCAATTGGACAGGACATCCACCTTACGCTGCAAAAATCGCTTGCCAATAGTGATAGATTTTTTCCTCACCATCCTCTAATTTAAACTCATAAGACATCTTGCGAGTTTCAATAATTTCAAAATCTACAGGATGCTTAAATATCGCCCCTGCGTAAGCAAAAGTGTGGTATTCACCATTTTCACCACATACATCAACCTCTGCGGGCATTCGCTCAATTAAGGCTGCATCAATATCTTGCCCAATAAAACTGTCATCTAGCTTGGTCGCGTCGGTCACAATAATTTTGGTGCGAATCCCAGAAGCTAGAAAATCCTGCATCACCTCAGTTGAATTGAGATTCCATATCGGTTCGACCACTTCGATCCCTAAAGGATGTAAACGATCTTCTCGATATTTGCGTACATCACTGAGGTAAATATCCCCAAAGATAAAATGTTGAACACCCTGTGCTTTAAAATGATTTGCAGCGTCCTGCATTCGTTGTTCATAGATATTTATATCTTTGGGCAACAGCACTGGGTACAACGGAATCCCAATACTTTCAGCTTGCTTTTCAAGCAGTGCATATGGAATGGCATGCATCGAAGACAATTCAGTTTCTTCATTGACCGTTGTTAATAATGCAACAACTTCGAACTCATTTTGCTGCATTACAGTATAAAGGGCTAAAGCTGAATCTTTTCCGCCACTCCAATTAAAGACTGCTTTTTTACGACTACTCACACTTATTTCACTTTGCTTTTACGAATCATTTTGTACAACAAACTCGGTGACAAGCGCGATACCAACACCCCCAGTTGCTCTTTTTTACCGCCGACCACAATATATTCTTCACCAGCCATTAGCGATGCAACCACACGTTCCGCAAAAATATCAGCATCTAAGCCATTTTCAATCGCTTCATCCTGATGACCTTGTGGCTTTCCTTCACCATTTAAGGCGTTAAAGGAAACATTGGTTTTGACAAAACCTGGGAACACCACAGACACGTCAACCCCATCTTTAGCCACTTCAGCACGCAAGCTATTTGCCCACATGTGAATTGCGGCTTTGGCAGCAGAGTAACTCGCACGGTATTGCGTACCCAACAAACCAGCGACACTCGAAACAAAGACCACACGACCTGATTTTTGCTTTAAAAAAGTCGGCAATATCGTTTTGGTCAAGAACACTTGCGAGAAATAATCCACTTCCATGATAGTGCGTTCAGCTTGCATGGTGGTGTCTTGAATCAAAGCGCGTTGGCTCAGTCCAGCATTATTGATGAGCCAATCAATACGTCCTTTACATGCCAAGACTTGCTCATAAGCATGACGAACTTGTGCTTCATCGGTAATATCAGCGGCAATTGAAATATGTTGCTCAGGCTTGAGTAGACCGATGCGAACGGCTTCTAACTCGTCGTAACGGCGTGAGGTCAACACCACCTGTGCACCTTGCAAAGCACATTCACGCGCCAAAGCTTTACCTAAACCAGAAGATGCTCCAGTAATCCATACCACTTTATTTTCAAGAGTTTTAAGCTTTGCCATATCTCTATCCTCTGTCCGTTGGGTGACGCATAAATTTTAGGAAATAATCAACATAAGTCACTGCCACTTGCTGATCAAGTTGCGTCGCTAACTTTTCTAGACGCTTATAACCGAGATGTGTGGTCATATTGATCACACCATTTAAAGTTTTATCGACCACAAAATTGAACTTTAAACATTTTTTAGGTTCACGAATTAAGTGGGTAACCCCTGCATCAATCACTTCTGTCAATCGTTTCAGAGCATTTGCAATTTCACGACTATCGCCTTCAGCAAGTTTTTGGGCTGAAGTCATCACCTGCTCAGCAAGCTTTTGCTCTACAGGATAAGTCATGTAAATCATGTCATCTTCGATTAAAAGCGTTTTCGATAAATATTCCACCAAAGGGACTAAACGTTCATTGCCAAAAAATGAAATAGACCAAGGCATATATTTCCGAACAGCTTCTAATATTTGCTGAATGACTTTTTCAGATTCACCTGTTTTAGAATAGTCTTGATTTTCGTGTAATAGCACCATGAAGACTTGTTCAATCACTTCACAAGCCATTTCAGACAGAACACTCCCCAATGCATTTGCCTGACTTTCTTTGCTCGCTTGCAATAATTGTGTCCGAATATGGGCAAATCTTGCGTAAGTATCTGCATGAATATTTAAATAAACGGCGGTCTTCATCCTCACAACCTTAATTTTTTGAGTTCCATAAAAAAAGACTTGTCAAAACAAGCCTTTCATCAAATTAAATGATCTTTTATATCGTATTGGCTTTCCCTACCGACTTTAGCACAACCTAATTCGGTTCTGTATGCATAAGTGCCAAAAAATGATTCACACATGCGGTAGCCGCTCCAGTGTCGACCTGTGTTCCCATTTTCTCTAAGCGTTTATAACTTAATTGTGCGGTCACATTAATAACGCCACTTAATGTTTTATCCACCACCCGATTAAAGTTCAGACATTTCTTCGGTTCACGAATCAAATTGGTTACACCTAAATCTACGATGTGAATCAATGTTTGAAAAACATCCATCATGTCCTTGATTTCATTTTGTTTTAATTGTTCCACCAAGGTATGTACTTGTTGTACCAAGTGCTGGTCTATCGGATAAGAAACATAGACCTGTTCATCATGATATTTGATCATATCTGAAAAATAATTGGCAAAAGGGCATAAACGATCATTGCTAAACAAAGCAATCGACCATGGCATATATTTACGTACAGCCCCCGTGATTTGCTGAATGACTTTTTCTGATTCTTCTGAATTTTGTTGGGTTAAATGTGAGGGTTTACGGTTTTGAATCAGTAAGACCGAGAAGACTTGCTCCACGATGTCACATGCAATCTCTGAAAGCACTTCCCCCAAGACTCGCGATTGACTTTCATCACTGCCCGCATTTAATTGTTGACGAATCGACTCAAACTGCCCATGTGTAACTTGATTAATTTTCAAAAGAATTGAATAACTCATAGAAAACATCCTTATTTAAGTTTTAGCATTGTTATTTTGTTGTTTTATGCATCAGCATTATTTAATTATGTGATCCAATACACACAAATCTAACTTTTTATTATCAAAAAACCAACGCATTTCATCGGGTTTTTTACCTTATTGACGTTGTTTAAATCGATAACGCAACACACCACTGAAATGCCAACAGCCTTTAGCGATTTTTTGCTACAATAAGCGCAATTTTTTATTCTATTTTGATCTTCTGTACTATGACTGACGCTCAATCTGCTCAAAATATCGCAACCACTTACGATCCAACTGAGATCGAGAAGAAATGGTATCAAACCTGGGAACAACAAGGTTATTTCAAACCATCAGGTCAAGGTGAATCATTTTGTATTATGATTCCGCCGCCGAACGTCACTGGTAGCTTGCATATGGGGCATGGTTTTAACAATGCCATCATGGATGCACTAACTCGTTATAACCGTATGTCAGGTAAAAACACCTTGTGGCAACCAGGTACAGACCATGCAGGTATCGCAACGCAAATGGTGGTTGAGCGTCAATTGGGTGCTCAGGGTGTTAGTCGTCATGACTTAGGTCGTGAAAAATTCATCGAAAAAGTTTGGGAATGGAAAGAACAATCAGGCGGTACAATTACACGTCAAATCCGTCGTCTAGGTTCTTCGGTAGATTGGTCACGTGAACGCTTCACCATGGATGAAGGTTTATCGAATGCAGTAAAAGAAGTCTTTGTAAAACTACATGAAGATGGTTTGATTTATCGTGGTAAACGTCTGGTTAACTGGGATCCGAAGCTACAAACCGCCCTTTCTGACCTAGAAGTAGAATCTGATAAAGAAGAAGCGGGTTCACTGTGGCACTTCAAATATTTCTTTGAAGACAAATCACTGCGTACGCATGATGGTAAAGACCACATCGTGGTTGCAACCACGCGTCCTGAAACATTATTGGGTGATACTGCAGTTGCCGTGGCGCTTGATGATGAACGCTATTCGCACCTTGTGGGTCAGAACATTATCCTGCCAATCACAGGTCGTGCAGTTCCAATCGTTAAAGATGAATATGTTGATAAAGAATTCGGTACAGGCTGTGTAAAAATCACCCCTGCACATGACTTCAATGACTATGAAGTCGGTAAGCGTTGCGAATTGCCAATCATCAATATCTTCAATAAAAATGCAGAAGTATTGGCTGAGTTTGAATACATCGCGAAAGCAGGCGAGCAAATCTCTAAAACCATTGCTGCTCCTGCGGACTATATTGGTTTAGAGCGTTTCGTAGCACGTAAGAAACTGGTTGAACAAGCAGAAGCTGAAGGTTGGTTAGACCAAATTCAACCGTACACCCTTAAACCACCTCGCGGTGACCGTTCAGGCGTGATCGTTGAGCCATTATTAACGGATCAATGGTATGTAAAAATTGCGCCATTGGCTGAACCTGCGATTAAAGCGGTGAAAGATGGTGACATTAAATTTGTACCTGAACAGTACAGCAACATGTACATGGCGTGGATGAACAATATCCAAGACTGGTGTATTTCACGCCAGCTTTGGTGGGGTCACCGTATCCCAGCTTGGTACGATGCTGAAGGCAATATCTATGTTGGTCGTGACGAAGCTGAAGTACGTGCGAAAAACAACATCCCTACTGATGTTGCATTAAACCAAGATGAAGATGTACTCGATACATGGTTCTCATCTGCGCTTTGGACGTTCTCAACTTTAGGTTGGACCGGTGATGCCAAGAAAGATGCAGAAAACTATTTCCTCAAGACTTTCCACCCAACAGATGTTTTAGTCACTGGTTTTGACATCATCTTCTTCTGGGTTGCTCGTATGATTATGTTTACGATGCATTTCATGAAGAATGAAGATGGTACGCCACAAGTACCGTTTAAAACGGTTTACGTTCATGGCTTAGTCCGTGATGGCGAAGGTCAGAAAATGTCGAAGTCTAAGGGTAACGTACTCGACCCTCTCGATTTGATCGACGGTGTCGACCTTGAAGACCTCGTACAAAAACGTACCACGGGTTTAATGAATCCGAAACAAGCAGCGAAGATTGAAAAATCAACGCGCAAAGAATTCCCAGAGGGTATTCAAGCTTACGGTACGGATGCAGTTCGCTTCACGTTCTGCGCCCTTGCCAACACAGGTCGTGACATTAAGTTCGATATGAAGCGTGTTGAAGGCTATCGTAACTTTGCCAACAAGATCTGGAACGCAACCCGTTTCGTGATGATGAACTGTGAAAACCAAGAAATTAGTTCTGAAATTCGTCAAGATCTTTGGGAACTGCCTGAACAGTGGATCGTAAGCCGTCTGCAAAAAGCAGAAGCTGCGGTACAACAAGCCTTTGCGACTTACCGTTTAGACTTGGCTGCACAAGCAATTTACGAGTTCATTTGGAATGAATATTGTGACTGGTATGTTGAGTTAACCAAACCTGTTCTAAACGATGAGAATGTCTCTGCTGAGCGTAAAGCAGAAGTTCGTCGTGTCTTACTTGCAGTGATGGAAGCCTCTTTACGTCTTGCACATCCTTTGATGCCGTATTTGACTGAGGAAATTTGGCAAACACTTGCACCAAAACTTGGTATTTCAGGCGAAAGTATTATGCTTGCGCAATACCCTGTTGCGAACCCTGAGCGTGTAAATGAACAGGCTGAAGCTGATATGCATTGGTTACAAGGTTTGATCGGTGCTGTGCGTAATATTCGTGGTGAAATGGGCTTGGGTAATGCACGTTTACTGCCAGTGTTATTGCAAAACACTTCTGATGTTGAGCGTGAGCAAATCATTCGTATCGAAGCATTATTTAAAGCACTCGCAAAAGTTGAAAGTATTGAGTTCTTAACCAAAGATCAAGAACCACCACTCTCTTGTTCGAGTGTTGTTAGCCATGCTTCAGTATTTGTACCGATGAAAGGCTTGATTGATCCTAAAGCAGAATTGGGTCGTTTGCAGAAAGACTTAGACAAAGTTCAAAAGCAACATGATCAAATCGCTGGAAAATTGGCAAATGAAGGCTTTGTTGCTAAAGCACCTGCGGCTGTGGTTGAAGGTGAAAAAGTTAAACTTGCTGAGTTTGCTGATCAGTTAGTGAAAATTAAGCACAATATGGATCAGATTGCAGCGCTTTAAGCTTTAAAGTTCACAATTTAATCTGTAATATTAAGGGCTGATTATTCAGCCCTTTTATTATAATTTAAGGAATATAAAATTGAGAATAATACTTAATTCCCTATTTATTCTAGCTCTTTTCATGACAAAACAAGCCCATGCTCAAATTGAGATACCAGAAAAATTAATCATTAACAAAAATGATTTATATTTAAAAGGTGACGTAAAAAATTTAAATACTTGGACTAAACAAAAATTTAGTCCATTTAAGTTTGATGAAGTACAGCTTTACTTTTTGCCCAATGGAATATTAAAACAGATTGATTCTCCATCAATGGGAGCTTTTGGACAAGAGTGGGAGTTCGATAAAAAATCTGCCAAACTTATAAAGCATCATTTATATACGAATAATCAAGCTAAGGAGCGAAATAATTATTTAATTGGATCTGTTACTCATTATGATCAAGAAAATAGGCCTCAAATCATTGCTTATTACCCAAAGATTGCATCTAATATTTTATCTAAAAAAGTAGCTATAGAATACACTCCAACTACTCAAGTTTATAAACATTATTCTAATACCCCAAACAACAACCTTCAACTTACGTCAATTCAAACAATACATCTTAGTTCTCGAAATGGTGAACTTGAGAAAATCATATTAGCTAATGCACCACCCTATCACTTCATGCCACCCCTAGAAAAAATATATAATCATAATGGAATGATAAAATCTTCCTTAAAAGATATGCGTGAAAACTCAAAAATTGAATATGAATATGAAAATTCAGTATTAGCGAAAGTCATAAATTATAGCAACCCAGAAACTAATGTGAGTTTTAAAGACTATATATTTGATGATTGCGGTAATTGGACACAAAGAAACCTATTAGATAACAAAAACAATGAAATGGGAGTAGAGTATAGGAAGTTTGAATATTACTCCGCGTGTATACCTAATACTTTTATTTTAAGTAAATAATATTAAACTTATGGTGTTAGAATACATTTTTCGATAATTATAAAAATTTTTAATTTAATGTTTTTTATTCATAATTTCTTTCTATGGCTATTTTAATCAATAAAAAAGATTTCTTACCTTCTCCCAAAGGGAGAGGGTGTACTACACTAAAGCGCCCCATACCCTAACAACATCTCTACCCCACTCACTTTTTTCATATGCTTTAAACGTTCCTTTTCCCATTTCACCTGCTGCTTTAGCTCAGCACAGTCAGCATCAATAGCTTTATAAACATCACTCATATGCACATGTTCGGCTTTGACTTTCTTTGCCAACTGAAAAGAATCTAAAATCTCGCTAATTTGACTTTCAAGCTGCTGACTCTGTGTATCTAAAGCCAGTTTATAAAACTTCACTTGCTCTGCTGATAACTCTTTAGCTCCTACACCTTTATTCTGTTCAAGCTGTAACTGAAGTCTCAGCAAATAGAACAAATCCTGCTGTTCATAAGCCTGACTTGCCTGTTGAAACAACTCAGTTTTTTCTTCTTTCTTGGTTTCATCTAGCTCACGGTCAGGATGAATCATTGCAGCAATTTTTAAATACACTGTTTTAAGTGATCGTGCTGCCAGTTGCTCGGCTTGTTCACGCTTCTGTTGCTGTCGTAGCTGTTTGGCTTTTTCTCTTGCCTGTTGTTGTTCCGCCGCATACTGTTCAAATTCATCTTCTAATTCTAGATTTTGATCAGGACGTTCACTGTACTCAAACTTAGCTGACTGCACCTTCTTAGACTTTTTAATCGATTGTTGTGCATGTTGCTGATAAAAGCTATCGATTTGCTGCACCAGCTTTAACTGTTCATCAGTCAACATCTGAGAGCGTTTCAACATGTGCGCAAGTTGGGCAATTTTCTCATCCAGTTGTTGTACATCAACTTTGGAAAACTCATGGCTGTGTAACAGATTCCAAAGTTGATCTAACTGCTGAAATAACACCTCATGTAGTTCATGATACACAGGCATCAGTTTTTGCCGCGTGTGCTGTTGAATTTCGGCTTGGGCATTCTGCCATGTGGCAAGACTGATTTTTTGCTGTTCTATTTTATCAATCAGGCGATTCAGCTTTTTCTGCTGTGCAGACGGCTCAGCTCCTTGCTGTAAGCTGACTTTGAGATCAAAGGACATGCTCATCCACCTGAAAAGGAAAAAGTGTAGCAACAATTAAACGAGGAAGGTAGTAAACCTTCCTTTGTGTATGAAACAGCATATTATTTTTAAAAGAACCCAAAGTGGCTAGCTCAGGTATTCATCGCTTAAGATATCCACCAAATCACCAATGGCAAGGTCACGGCGGCACATAAGGTCTGAAAGCTAATTACGGCGGCCATCAGTTGACTATCTCCACCCAATACCTTTGTTAATATATAAGCAGCAGAAGCCGTTGGCAGAGCAAAAAACACCACTAAAATTTGAGTTTGCAAACTTGGCAAACCTAACCATGTACATACGAGAAAAGCCAATGCAGGTACAGCCAAGAGTCGGGCAAAAGTATCAGCTAATAACACCACAATATCTTTTTTCATCTGCATAAACTGTAAAGCCGCGCCAACACATAACAAACCTAGTGGCAAACTCGATGCTGAAAAAAGCTTGATCAAATTAGAAAGACCATCCCAAATCGGAATGTTTAATACATTGATCACCCCACCCACAATACAAGAAACAATCAACGGATTTTTCAGCAATGCAATCAAAACAGGCTTGATCGCCATCTGCTCTTTGGTGGTTAAAGCCAGCACTGAAATCACATTGACCAATGGAATACAAAGCGCCAATAAAATCACCAAAATCGCCATCCCTTCTTTTTGAAAGAGAGAGGCGACCAACGCTAAACCAATATAAGTATTGAAACGGACCATACTCTGGACATGCACACCAAAACGCGCGGGCTGAATATCCCAAAACATTCGTAATACATACATGACAGCCGTAACCGTCAGCACCACGATCAACATCGCGATAACAGCGCTACTCAGGCTGTGCAAATCAATTTTTGTGGTCGCTAAAGTATTGAATAATAAAGCTGGAAATAAAATATAGTAATTTAACTTCTCTGCTCCAGCCCAAAACTCTTTACTCAGGAAATGGTATTTTTTGAAAATATATCCTGATGCAATGAATGCAACCAAAGGAAACAGGGCCAGAACAATATTATTCATTACTTTACTCAGCTTTTATTTCTACTGTTCATTGGCGTTTTTGCAATGAACCCAACACGCCATTTATTAAAGATGATTTATACACATATTAAAACCAGTTTTTCCTCCTCATAAACCCAACATAATTTTTGGAGCCTAGAACATCGTACTTCTAATTCCCATTCAAGCGTTGCAATGTTGCTCGGCTCATTAAAAATAGCGCGATCTATCTGATATATATTTATAGACGCACCACTTTTCACCAAAAATAAAATATAACCTCTAAATTGGTGCGTTTTTTGCATAGCTCAATGCATTAAAATGAGCTTCCTTAAGATGGCTCAAGTTCTTTAGATTCGATAAATCCATTTTGGTGCAAAAAATGATCATTTATTTTGCATCAGAATTAGATTTAGCACTTATATCGAGCATGTTATGCAAAACGTAGACATCTTTTTTCTATTACTTGGTGCCGTATTGGTGCTTGCAATGCACGCAGGATTTGCATTCCTCGAGTTAGGCACTGTACGTCACAAAAACCAAGTCAATGCACTTAGCAAAATCCTGACAGACTTCTGTATCTCAGCCATCGCCTACTTCTTCGTTGGTTATTGGATTGCCTATGGTCAAAACTTCCTTGTAACAGGTGAGCTGTTATCAGCCAATCATGGCTATGACCTGATGCGTTGCTTCTTCTTACTTACCTTTGCAGCCGCCATTCCAGCGATTGTTTCTGGTGGTATTGCAGAACGTGCAAAAATGCGTTCGCAAGCATTAGCGACTTTACTGCTGGTCGCCCTGATCTATCCATTCTTTGAAGGTATGATCTGGAATGGTAACTATGGTGTGCAAACGTGGTTAGAAAACCAATTTGGTGCACCCTTCCATGACTTTGCCGGCTCAGTGGTTGTTCATGCCATGGGCGGTTGGATTGCGTTAGCGGCGGTGCTGTTGTTAGGTGCTCGAAATGGTCGCTACAAAAAAGATGGTCGTGTTAGTGCTCATCCACCGTCATCAATTCCATTCCTTGCTTTAGGTTCATGGATTTTGATTGTTGGTTGGTTTGGCTTTAATGTGATGAGTGCGCAACGTGTCGAAGCCATTTCTGGACTCGTAGCCATCAACTCACTTATGGCGATGGCTGGTGGTACGTTGGCAGCCAACTTTATGGGTAGAAATGACCCTGGTTTCTTACACAATGGTCCATTGGCAGGTCTTGTAGCAATCTGTGCTGGTTCTGATATTGTGCATCCAATTGGGGCATTGATGATTGGCGCATGTGCAGGTGCAATATTTGTCTATTTCTTTACCTACACGCAAAACAAACTTAAAGTTGATGATGTACTCGGGGTATGGCCTTTACATGGTGTCTGTGGTGCTTTTGGTGCCGTTGCAGCAGGAATATTTGGTCAACAAGCACTTGGTGGTTTAGGCGGTGTTTCTTTTATTTCTCAATTGATCGGCACAGGTTTAGGGATTAGCGTTGCGTTGATTGGTGGCTTTATTGTCTATGGTTTATTAAAACTGACGATTGGTATTCGCTTATCAGCAGAAGATGAGTATCGTGGGGCAGACCTTTCGATTCATAAAGTTTCGGCAAACTCTGAAGAGTCAATGTTCTAACTTTTCAATACTTTAAAGCGGCTTAATGCCGCTTTTTTTGTCTTTTAAAACCCAGCTTCGTTCCCTTAAGGCTCGATAAGCCTTGAAATTTTATCTTATCTCTTACCCTGTTTAAAAAATTAAGATCATGGCACACATTATGCTTTCTATTTCCTGCAATTTTTACTGTAATTCACTGATTTAAAAATTGCTTAATTCATCAATAGTTACTGGTAACAAAACCGTAAAGAATATCGCTTGAGCAACCGTATTGAAGTCTATTAATATGAAAACTAATGTATTTTTATACATATAAAAAGATATTAATTTTCATAAAAACTGACCACTCAATAGCAACAATGACGAATGCGTCCATAACGATACAAAAGGAGTTTTGTACATGACACATAAACGCACCATGACCTCTCTGCTTTGCGCAAGCGCTTTAATGTTCGGCTTAAGTGCTTGTAGTGACAATAAAGCCCCTGCTGCTGGTGACAAAGCCACTGAAGGTGACACATCTACATCTGGTACTTTAAACAAAATTAAAAGCTCTGGCACCATCGTGCTGGGTTATCGAGACTCGTCCATTCCATTTTCCTACATTGCAGCAAGCCCGAACCAACCTGTCGGTTATGCACATGATTTACAACTTAAAGTTGTAGAGGCCGTTAAGCAAAAACTCAACATGCCTGATCTGAAAATTCGCTATAACCTCGTCACCAGTCAAAATCGTATCCCGTTGGTGTCGAACGGTACTGTGGATTTGGAATGTGGCTCTACCACCAATAACAAAGAGCGGCAGCAACAAGTCGATTTCTCAGTTGGCTTCTTTGAGGTTGGTTCGAGACTATTAACTGCAAAGGATTCAGGAATTAAGGATTTTGCTGATTTAAAAGGCAAAAAACTGGTTACGACCGCAGGCACCACATCTGAGCGCTATATCCGTCAGCATCAGCAAGAATTAGGGATTGGTGAAATCATTTCAGCCAAAGACCATGCTGAGTCATTCCTGATGTTACAAAATGGTCGTGCTGTCGCGTTTATGATGGATGATATTTTGCTTGCTGGTGAAAAATCTAAAGCCAAAGACCCAAATAAATGGGATATCGTTGGAACTGCACCTATTCAAGAAATTTATGGCTGTATGCTGCGCAAAGGCGATACAGGCTTTAAACAGGTGGTCGATGACGCGATTAAAGCAACTTATGCTTCAGGTGAAATCAATCAAATGTATGAAAAATGGTTCCAGCAACCGATTCCACCTAAAAACATTAACCTGAACTTTGAGATGTCTGATCAACTGAAAGCGTTAATCAGCAATCCGCATGATCGAGATCAGTAATTTATCGCATATAACTAAAATATTATTGCGGAATCGGGGAACAGTGGATGTTCTCCCGCTTCTTCTCAGGAGTTATTATGAATTATAGCTGGAACTGGGGAGTTTTATGGCAGTCTACAGGTGTGGGAGATACCACGTACCTGAACTGGATTATAACGGGTCTAGGATGGCTGGTGGTTATTGCTGTAGTGGCATGGACCATTGCCATGCTTCTTGGCAGCATACTTGGCATTATGCGCACCCTCCCGAATAAAACAGCCAGAGCCATAGGTACGGCCTATGTCACTTTGTTTAGAAATGTTCCTTTACTCGTTCAATTATTTATCTGGTTTTATGTGGTTCCCAACTTTCTACCTGCACCCATTAAAAACTGGTGGATGAGTGATCTTGGTGCCAATACCACAGCATTGATTTCTGCCAGTATCGGACTGGGACTATTTACCGCAGCACGTGTCTGCGAACAAGTTCGGACAGGCATTGAAGCCTTACCCCAAGGTCAAATTAATGCAGGTTATGCCATGGGGTTTACCACGGCGCAATTGTATCGTTATGTGATTCTACCACAGTCCTTTCGTACCATTTTACCTCCACTCAGTTCAGAGCTGACCAACTGCGTGAAGAACACCTCTGTGGCTTCTCTCGTCGGGGTTGCAGAAATCATTTCGCAAATGAAAACCATCAGTGAATACACTCAGAATACCATCGAAATTTATACCTTCGTTACCCTCATTTTCATTGTGATCAACATCTGTCTCATTTCTGCAATGAACCTGCTGGAAAAACGTCTGCGTGTTCCTGGTTTAATATCATCAGGAGGAAAGTAGTATGGAATGGCTCACTTCTTTTCTGAATGATCTACAACAATCAGGACCTGCGCTTTGGCACGGTTTCAGCATCACCTTAAAAGTAGTGGTTATTGCCACACTTGGCGGTATTGTGATTGGTACGTTGCTCGCAATGATGCGTCTATCTTCAATCAAAACCCTAAATCTGATTGCTCAGGCTTATGTGAACCTCTTTCGTTCCATTCCCCTGCTGCTAGTACTGATGTGGTTTTATTTTGCCGTTCCGTTTATTTATACCGCGATCACAGGCAAGTATTTGACTATTGATACGGCCCTCGTTTCCAGCATTGTGGCATTCATGTTGTTTGAAGCTGCTTATTTTTCTGAAATTGTGCGTGCGGGTATTCAGTCGATTCCCAAAGGTCAGGCTGCTGCTGCCGCTGCACTGGGTATGAGTTATGGTCAGTCTATGCGGCTGATTATTCTGCCTCAGGCATTCAGAAAAATGACCCCATTGCTGCTTCAGCAAACGATTATTCTATTTCAGGATTCTACCATGGTGTATGCCATTGGCTTGCTGGACTTTTTCAGAACAAACTATGTCCGCGGAGACTTAATGGCATTGCTGACCCAATATATTTTATTTGCAGGATTGGTGTACTTTACCGTCAGTGCCATCGCGACATTCGCAGTTAAACGTTTACAAAGGAGGTTACGTGTATGAGCGAAAATAAAGTAATGATAGACCTCCAAAATGTCAGTAAGTGGTATGAACAATTTCAGGTACTGACTGACTGCACGACTCAGATTCGTCAAGGCGAAGTGGTTGTGGTCTGTGGTCCATCAGGCTCAGGAAAATCAACCCTGATTAAAACGGTCAATGGTCTAGAGCCTTTTCAGCAAGGTAAAATTATTGTGGATGGCATCCCCATTCATGATCCCAAAACAGATATGACCAAACTACGCAGTCGTGTGGGCATGGTATTTCAGCACTTTGAACTGTTTCCACACTTGAGCATTACTGAGAACCTCACCATTGCGCAAATCAAAGTCCTTGGACGCTCAGAAGCAGAGGCAAATAAAAAGGGATTGGCTTATCTAGATCGAGTTGGCTTAAGCGAACAAGCTGCCAAATATCCTGCGCAGCTTTCCGGCGGTCAGCAGCAACGTGTCGCAATTGCCCGTGCCCTATGCATGGACCCGATTGCCATGTTATTTGATGAGCCAACTTCTGCACTTGACCCCGAAATGATCAATGAAGTGCTTGACGTGATGGTGGGACTTGCAAAAGAAGGCATGACCATGATGTGTGTCACTCATGAAATGGGCTTTGCCCGTCAGGTTGCCAATCGCATTATTTTCATGGATCAAGGAAAAATTGTGGAAGACTGTTCTAAAGATGAATTCTTTGGCGCACCACGTGGCGAACGTGCTCAGCAGTTTCTTGATAAAATTCTACACTGAGTTACTTATATCGATTTGAGGCAGCCTTCTGGGCTGCTTTATATTATTTATCATATTGATAAGTCATATGATTAATGTATTTCAATTCCGCTTAAGAGCTACAATATGGTAAAGTGACTGCTGATTGAAATGGGTATGATGACTTAGGAATAGATTGCTGCTAATGGATGACTTTCAAAAATTCTTAGAAACTACTGTTACCACTCAACAAGATTCGATTCAAGCATATGAATTAAATGCATCTAAAGTATGGTTAAAAAAAGCATCTGAACGTCATGGGTTGTGGCTATATACCCCTTTAAAATGGCTCGCCAAAATCTTTAATTTGGGTGCAATGATCCCTGTTCCCAATCAAGGCGGGGCTGCTGCGATTCAATGTGAATATAAACGTATCCAACAACTCAAAACACTCGGGATTTCTACCCCTAATGTTTTAGCACTATCCGAAAAAGGCATTTTATTAGAAGACCTCAGCACACAACATAAAAGTAAAGTGAAACAACTGGATCAAGCCTTGGCAACTCGTAAAACCAAGCCTGAAGCACAGTTTTTATTGTTTACTCAAGCCATCCAAGCCATCCAAAATCTGCATGTGAAGGATGGATATTTAAGTGAAGCTTTTGCTCGTAATATTCTAGTGGATAAACAAAATCAGTTTAGTTTTATTGATTTTGAAACAGACCCACTTGATGTACTCAGCCTACATGATTGTTTTGTTCGAGACTGGTTGCTGTTTATTTTTTCAACTGCTTATCATTTTGAGTTTGAACAATTGACTGAAGCAAGCCAAATTTTTCATAATGCTTTGCAGACTGAACCGCAAGTCTATAAAGATATCTGTAAGGTCGGCAAACGCTTAAATTGGGTATTGCGCCTCAAAGTCAGCAAAGTCGGTAATGACGGAAAGCGCATTCAAAAATGCGTGTTATTTCTCCGTTATTTAAGAGATCAAGCAGAAGCTGAAACAGCCTAAAATAAAGGGTTTAGTTGTTTTTTTTAGCATTGAGCTTGGTATGGTCTTCATAGGATCCCAATACCTTCGGTAATTTTACCAATACCGATAAGCCACCCAAGTCCATACTTCTCGATAAAGTTAGCACCCCGCCTAGGCGTTGGGTTGCTTTATCCACAATCGAAAGCCCCAAACCACTCCCCACTTCCAAGTGATGATGAATACGATAGAAACGTTTTAATACTTCGTCATATTTTTCTGGCTCAATACCCGCCCCACTATCTTCGATTTGGATATAGGCAAAGTCATCCGTATCACTAAAAACAGAAATATTAATAATGCCTTGGTTGGGTGTGTACTTAATCGCATTGTCAATCAGATTAAAAATAATCGAATGTACCGTGGATTCAATGCTCTGCATTTCAATCAACTCGTTGCGTTCAAAGCCTAAATCAATTTCTTTTTGCATAGCTAGATTGACCAATTGCTCAACGCAATTTAAGGCCACATCATTTAGGCGAAAATGTGTATTGGGTTCAATCATGCTCAATGCAACATCTTGTTTTGCCAGTGCTAATAGCTGCGTGACCAAATGTTGAATACGCGCTAAACCTTTACTTAAATTTTGTAAAGCTTCATGTTCAGGAAACTGTCCAATCAAAATCCGAGTTTGTAAATTAAGTGCAGTGACAGGGGTTCTTAGCTCATGTGCCGCATCTGCAATAAATTGCTTTTGCTCAGTTTGCGCATGTTGAATCCGCTCAAATAAACGATTCATTTCTTCAATCGTCGGCATCAACTCTTGAGGATAATGATCACTGTTAATCGGCGCCAGCCCATCCGAATCACGCTGAGTCAGTTCTGTCTTAAAATCATCTAAAGGCTTTAGATTCAAACTGATAATAAATGCCAAAAGTAAGATTGCGATCGGCAAAAGCAGCACGTAGGGCATAAACATGCTGCCCGCCAACTCCCAAGCAAAGGTTTGACGTACACTTTCACGTTGGCTCACTTGTATCTGATAGTGTTTAAGTGGAATCACATAAACGCGCCAGTTCCCTTGATTGGTCTGCTGACTATAAAAACCAGCTTGTTTGACTGGCGGAAGCAATAACTGACTTGGATCGGATAAATGGTTGTGATCATGATATGCCCAAATATCAACCAACAACCCTTCTTGATGATAATAATAGGTTTCGTGTGATTCAATACGGCTGGCCATCGTCGGTATAGGTCGGGTCGCGGATTGCTCTGCCATATATTGCATTTGCGTATCTAAAATCTTATCGACTTCATGCAATGAAATTTTATAGGCGGCCAAAATCAATAAACAGCCCAATAAGAGGCTAAAAATAGACGTTCCCCAAATCAGCCTTTTCTTGAGCGAATAATGCTTAACCGTTTTCATCAGTTTTTATGATTGTCCCAAACGATAACCCAAACCACGGATGGTGCGAATAAAATCTTTGCCCAGCTTGGCACGTAAATGATGTACATAGACTTCAATAGTATTACTGGTCACTTCGCTATCAAAATCATATAACTTATCTTCAAGATTAACCTTTGAGAAAATTTTATTCGGATGCGTGACCATTGGAATTAAAATTGCCCATTCACGGTTAGATAGCTCAACTTGCTGTCCCTTAAAAGTCGCTAAATGCTGTTCCACATCAAGCACCAACTCACCACATTTGAGTAACTGAGATTGATTTTTTAGCTGAGCCGTATCTGAATGCCCTCTACGCAATAATGCATGGATCCGTGCCAGTAGCTCATCAAACTCATAGGGTTTGACCAAGTAATCATCTGCGCCTTGATTTAAGCCATCCACACGGTTTTGTAGCTGATCACGTGCTGAAATAATTAATACAGGAATCGAGGTGCGCTGACGAAGTTGTTTCAGAATTTGCATCCCATCCATCAACGGCAAACCTAAGTCCAATAACACTAAATCAAAATCGTGTTTGTTCAACAAAGCCAAGCCATCCACGCCATTGTTGACCCACTCCACATCAAACTGATGATATTGCAATAGTGTCAATGTTGACTCTGCAATCATAAAATCATCTTCTATCATCAAGATTTTGGTCATGCGCCTCTCACCTTATGGATTCAAACATGTGTGTAACATGTCATTTTTAGGGTTAATTACCTTACTCGTAATACCTAACAAGCTCAGCATGGTTGGAAATAAGTTATCTTGGCTAAGCTCAACTTTTCCTTGCTGAGCAAGGCACTGTACTTGTTTTTTTGCGTGTTGTTTCCATGCGTCAGAAAACCACATCAACATTGGGATATGGGTTTGTTGGGTCGGAGCAATCGCATACGGCGCACCATGCAAATACATGCCACTTTCACCGGTGGACTCGCCATGATCAGATAAATACCATAAAGCTGTTTGATATTGCGTTGTATTTTTTAGTGTTTTAATTAAAGCATCTAAAACATGATCGGTATAAAGTAAACTATTGTCATAACTGTTCATTAACTGTTCTCGTGTACAGCCTTGAATAGCATTGGTTTCACAAGTGGGGTTAAACACTTTGAATGGTGGAGGGACACGCCGATAATAAGCTGGTCCATGACTGCCGATTTGATGCAGAACAATTAATCGCGGTCGCCTATCCTTTTGATCAAGTGCAGCTAAATATGCTTTTAGGCTATCAATCAAAATACCATCAAAACATTCCCCCTCATTACACCACTTCTGTTGCAGAGATTCAGGGATTTTAAACTGTTCAACGCGGTCACATGCCCCTTTACAGCCCGAGTTATTATCAATCCAAGTGACTTGATAACCCGCACGTTTTGCAATATCCAGTAAACCCTCACGATGACTTGCAAGCTGTTCATCATAATCTTCTCTCGGCATGCCTGAAAACATGCATGGAACCGAAACGGCGGTGGCTGTCCCACAAGAACTGACTTGTGAAAAGTTTAGAATATCTTGTTTGGAGAGTTTGGGATTGGTCTTCTTAGCATAGCCATTTAACGAAAAGTTTTCTGCACGGGCCGTCTCACCAACGACTAATACCATCAATTTAGGCAATGTTGAATGATCTATTGAGGCTATCTTTGCATCAGTACCGTAGCTCAGCAAAGGTAAATTCTGTTTGGGTGCTTTATGCTTATAATAAGACGCAACCGATTCGATCATATTTTGTGGTGAAATCATTTCTTTTAGATCACGATTTTCACGAAAAATCTCTGCAAAATCAACATAAAAAACAAATAACAAACCACTAACCAGCACAAGGGAAAGCGCTAAACCGAGTGCTTTTTTCCAAATCTTTTGCCATATGGGTTCTGGCCTCAAAGTGACTGATAAAATCACAATGATAGGCAACACAACCATCCCTAAACCCCATATCACCAAGTCCCAAGACCATATATCACGCGCTTCAACAATATCTGTTTGCATCAGGTTTTGAATTTGGTCTGGCGTGATCAACACTCCCAAGCTCGTCACAGCATAGGAAGAAAAACCACCAATCACCACCAGCGCAATTGCAAGTGGTTTGGCCGTGCATGTCCAGCTTAAAATCTGCAATACAAAGTAATATGCGGCTGCAACCACAATGACCGATGCAGCGATGAACAGTCGTGACTTGACCCCCGTATAGGGCGTGAGCGCTTGTATTTTCTCATAGAATACAATATTCAGAAAAACACCTAACCAAATTGCAAGGAGCAGATTGAATGCAAATAGGGAGATGGTCTGGGTCTTGATTTTCTGTAGTGACATCACATTCTAAAAACCGATTGCTGAGCTACTTAAATATAGTTTTAGAAACTTAAAAATGACTTAAAGACAGAATGTCTCAAGCTCCTCAATCTTTCAAAAGTTATATAAACAAAAAAATCGAGGTTTAAACCTCGATTTTTTAAAATTTGAGTTTTAACAAATTTTAGAAGTTGTATTTAGCCATTAAGCCGACGCGATTATCTTTGAAAGACTTACCTTCGAATGTTTCGCGCTTACCATTGATATATTCAACGCCCAAATCAATTGGTTTTACTGGCGTATAGATAAAGTTGATCCAAGCTTGTTGAACTTTCTCATTGGCTGTGACATTCGCTTTGGCATAGTCAGTACCATCATCAGCGAAGTGAGCACCATACGCTAACGTCGAACGTAGATTCGGTAAAATCTTATAGGTTCCACCCACCTGCACTGCGATTAATTCATTCTGTTCAATAGCATCATTGACCACCGTATAGGCAGTGTTACTACCATATAAATAACTACTGTTACCTACAACATAAGAAGCATCAGCAAAAAGCTTCAACGGATCAGCGACTTTAAAATCTGTACCGACAGCAACTCCCCAACCCGTTTTATCGTCATCCGCCTTTTCGGACTTATAGTTTTCGACTAAAGCGCGAGCTGAGGCAGAGCCTTTGCCTTCCGCATAAGCTTGCGTCACTTTAGCTGTCAGCACAGGTAATCTATACTTGAGTGTATCGCCTGTTGCAGAGCTATCGCCCTCTTCAGCAGAAACAAATAATTGTGTTGTAGGACTTAATTTGTAGTTATAACGCACTTGTGGAAGACGCTTGGTACCACCACCAATGTTAGTCGAGAAGTCGATCATTTCTGGCGCGTGATTTGACAAGAAGTTTGAGGTTGTTTGACCAAATAACCAGTTATTGTAAGTTAAGTAAGCATGACGGATACGTAATCCCTCATTCGTACCAGCAAAGTCAACCTCGACTTTACCACCTACTTTTTCGTCACCAAGCGGGGTTGTGAAATCTAAACCAAGACGCGTCGTTTTCGCTGTTGCGCGTAATTTATCTTTTGTTTCGCCAGTTGACTTACTTACAGCGTTAAAATCATCGTCTGCACCTTCAATAATGTAGTTCGCATCTCCTCGAACGAAACCATACAGGCTCACATCAGCACCTGTTTTGGATTTTAATGAGGCTAAAGGGGAAACGGGTGCAACTGCTTGCGGTTGTGTTTTAACTTCAGCTAACTGTACTTGTTGTTGTTGCTGTACTTGTTGCTGCTGTTGTTGTACTTGTCGTTGTTCTTGAACTAACGCTTTTAATGCTTCAACCTCTTGACGAAGCTTTTGAATTTCTTCTTTATCTGAGACCGCCGCATTTGCCCCACTCATCATTAAAGCTGTGACTGTAAGCACTAAACCTTTAATTACAAATGATTTACCATTAAGAAATAGTTCCATCAAAAACTCCTAATCTATATTTTATATTGCCTATCCATGCTCAGTTGATCCGTACTATTCCTAAGAACTAAAGAAATCAACCGTCTTAAAATGTATTGAGTTGCATGGGTTCGGTTACTACATCCAAAAAATGATTTATATATAAAATAAAGTCGAACTTGAAACTTGAATTG
The DNA here is from genome assembly GCF_004208515.1 of Acinetobacter halotolerans. GTDB lineage: Bacteria > Pseudomonadota > Gammaproteobacteria > Pseudomonadales > Moraxellaceae > Acinetobacter > Acinetobacter halotolerans. Next base: position 110,003 of record NZ_SGIM01000007.1, on the reverse strand, counting down.
CAATTAGGTGAAACCATGCTTCCAGTTTACAAAGTTACTCTCTTTACTATTTATATTTAGTAACGAATCCTACACATCACCTTTATCTTACAGAACGATTAAAAAAATATTTCATTATTCTTAATTAGACTTTAGGCTAATATCCAAGTGTGAGTAGGTCTTGTAAATTTACTGGGCTATTCACATGATTTTGCTGATTGAAGCTAGGCTACTCATTTTTATTTTTTATTTCCAAGTCACATAAGTTATGTATAGTTAAACTTGTATTGAAATGGCTAAAACATACTCTTTACAACATGATTGAAAAACATATTCATAATATATAAATGCATTACCGTTAAAATTTAAAAGATTTATTTCAAATACTTATTGTTAATTTTCTGTAGGACTCTTTGTTTCCATAACAAAATCGGCATCAATGCCAACACCCCAATAATCACAATAATAATCAAATAATGGTAATAACCCAATAAATCCCCCATCACGCCGCTGACCATGTACAGCGAACCACTTACTGTCGCCATAATTGACACCTGAAAGGTGAAATCAGTTCCTGCAAATTGTTTTCGGCTATAGTGCATGATCAAAGTCAGCATCACCACCAACAGCATAGCTGAACATGCATCTTCAAATGCATTAACGGCATATAACCACACAGGACTAATTTGATATTGATGTTCATAGGCAAATGCTAAAAACACATAACCAATTAAACTGCTAATCTTTAAAACTGAGAAAAAAATCAACGATGCGGGTCTAGAAACATATCGAAGTAGTACACCTGCAAGTCCGGCTCCGATGAGTGCTGCGACAGCACCAAACATGGTGATGTAAACCCCAATCTGCGAGAAACTTAAACCCATATCCACCATTAAAGGTTTTAATAATGCTCCAGACAAACCATCTGCAACTTTAAAACTCACTAAAATAATCAACCACATTTTTAATTCAGCGGAAGATTTAAAATAATTCAGATAATTCTTAATCGCTTGCTTAACTGAAGATGTAACTGCTTCAGGATTATTGTGTTTGCTGGAATGTATCGGTTCTTGGAAAAATAGAACAGGCAACGTATTCAGGAAAACCAACCCCGCCAATGTGAGAAAGGTCGCTTGCCAGTGTAGCCAATCTAAGCCCCAAAGCACGGCACCACCACCCACAATAAAACCGAGTCGCGAACCGACCACTTGAAACGTGTTGCCCCAATGTTGCTGATCACTTTTTAGTAAATTTACAGCCAATGCATCTGTTGCAATATCTTGGGTTGCACCCGTGAGATTCATTAGAAAGAGTAATGCAAAGAAAATGAGTAAATAACTCGGCTGATCCAAGCTCTGAATAGGAAAAAATGAAAGAATAATTAGAATAATTACACTGCATAATTGAGTGGGGATAATCCAACTGCGGTACTGCCCTAGGCGTGACAATGCGATTCGATCAACAAAAGGCGCCCAAAGAATCTTAATCGCCCAAGGCAACATCAGCAGACCAAAACCACCAATATGCGCTAATGACACGCCTTGTGCTCTTAAAATCACTGGCAACGCATGCGTCATAAAGCCAACAGGTAACCCCTGTGCCCAATACAAAGAAAATAACAGGACATAAACCTGCTTCATATTCGGCATTATTTGCGTTCCTTCCGTGAGTGATCAACATCAGCAAAGTATCTAATTCTTACAGCACAGTGACAATAAAATCTTATTTCTTGCCAATGTAGTCCATTTCATGAGCGCTTAATATAATAGAAGTTGTCATTATATATCTTCATTTATGCCACAACATTTTCCTGATTTACCGCCGCTCGTTCCACAACGTGGAACCGCATCTAGTCGCGCGTTATGTAAAAAACTTTTTCTTCGTCAAGGCTGGAAGATCGTTGGCGAAATCCCGAATCTGCCCAAAGCTGTTGCCATTATCTCCCCCCATACCTCGAATATTGATGGCTGGTATGGCTTTCTAGCAATCGGCGGCCTCGGTTTAAAAATCACCGTTTTAGGCAAAGATACGTTATTCAAACCACCTTTCAAAGCATTTCTCAAATGGGCTGGACTCGTACCTGTACATCGTGACACTGCCCATGGTCTAACAGAACAAGTCGTTGCAACCATTCAGCAATACGACAGAATTTGGGTCGGAATGGCGCCAGAAGGCACTCGGAAAAAAGCGGAGAAAATGAAAAGTGGCTTTTACCATATTGCGCATGCAGCTGGTATTCCCATTGTGATGTTTGCCTTTGACTATGATCACAAGACCATCTATAGCTTAGGTGCGTTTAAACCAACGGGACATTACCAACAAGACCTTGAACAAATCATGCAACGATATGTCGGTCACTTTTCACCAAAAAACCCCGATTGGCTCGCTGAGCCATTACAAAAACTTGTGAAAAAAAACTAGAAAAATAAGGGCAAATCTGATCTGATGTGCCCTTCTCATTGGTTAATTTATCTACACTCGATATGAATATTGCTCGACTGTCTTGTTTGGCACTTGTTAGCTTCACATTATTTGGCTGTGATCCCACTGCAAAAAAAACTGTCCCTACTCCAACGATTCAAACGCGTGAACCTGTCATTGCGATTGCCTTGGGCGGTGGTGGTGCGAAAGGCTTTGCCCATATAGGGGTCATTAAAGTCTTAGAGTCTCATGGGATTAAACCCAAAATTGTGACTGGAACCAGTGCAGGTAGTTTTGTTGGGAGTATTTATGCCAGCGGGCAAACCCCTTATCAAATGCAAAATCTTGCACTTAAACTACAAGAATCTGATATTCGTGACTTAACCCTTAATAGCCAAGGATTCGTTCTGGGTCAAAAACTACAGAATTACGTCAACACGCAAATTGGCAATAAACCGATAGAGAAGTTTCCAATCCGCTTTGCTGCTGTTGCAACACGCTTAGATAATGGTAAAAAAGCCGAGTTTATCAAAGGCAATGCAGGTCAAGCCGTTCGTGCATCTTGTAGCATTCCAAACGTATTTGTACCTGCACTCATCGGGAATACGAAATATGTTGACGGTGGTTTAGTCAGCCCGATCCCTGTAAAAACAGCAAAAGATATGGGTGCGGATATTGTCATCGCCGTGGATATTTCAGCACGACCAACGGGTGATAAACCCTTAAGTATGTGGGGATTACTCGATCAAACCATTAATATTATGGGACAACACAGTATCAATGAAGAACTACGCCAAGCGACTGTAGTGATCCAACCCAAAGTAGGACATTTAGGTGTGCTCGATCTCAAATCAAGCAATCAAGCCATCTTAGAGGGCGAAAAGGCAGCCCAAGCCAAGATCATTGCCATTCAAAATGCAATCAGTGATTTCAAAAAATCCCCTGCCGCATTAAAACCTGCCCCAAAACCTAAATTCTAAAAAAACAACCTTTTTATATTCATAAAGATAATGATCTGCTAGAGTAGAGGAGGTGAATATTTCTTCACCTCCAACACTTAAATAATGCGAGCAAATCTATGGAATTTGTAGTTGAGCCTTGGCACTGGTTTGTATTAGGTATTTTACTGATTCTTTCAGAATTGATCATACCTGCATTCGCCGCTTTATGGTTCGGCATCGCAGCAGTTATGGTCTGCATTTTATTGTGGCTTTTCCCGATGATGGGCTTTCCAACGCAGGTCATTACTTGGGGAATTTTATCGATTTTATGTACTGTACTTTGGTTTAAATTTATCAAACCGCTTTCAATCGATAAAACCAAAGCTGGACTATCTCGTGAAGCAACTATCGGGCAAGTTGGGATGGTCATCCAAACTGGGCTTGAACACGAACAAATTTTAGTCCGCTTTTCACTCCCCGTATTGGGTTCTGATGAATGGCATTGTCGCTGTACAACGCCAGTCAAAGTGGGTGATCGCGTTCGAGTAATTGATATTTTGGGCAATGATTTAGTCGTCCAACCACATTGCACTTCATAAACAAAAAAGAGGGTTTCAAATGTCTGTCGGTACTATAGTTGTCATTGCGTTTTTAGCATTTGTTGCGATAACCATTTTCAAAGGGGTACGTCTCGTTCCTCAAGGCTACAAATGGATTGTTCAACGATTAGGTAAATACCATACCACTCTACAGCCAGGTTTGAATTTCGTTATTCCTTATATTGACGAAGTCGCTTATAAAATCACCACCAAAGATATTGTTTTGGATATTCCTTCGCAAGAAGTGATCACCAGTGACAATGCTGTATTAGTGATGAATGCTGTGGCATATATCAATATTACAACACCTGAAAAAGCAGTCTATGGTATTGAGAACTATAACTGGGCGATTCAGAACATGGTTCAAACTTCACTTCGTTCAATCGCTGGTGAAATGGCTTTAGATGATGCTTTGTCTTCTCGAGATCAGATCAAAGCGAAGCTTAAAGCTGCAATTTCTGACGATATTGCAGATTGGGGAATTACCCTTAAAACGGTTGAGATCCAAGACATTCAACCATCACATACCATGCAATCTGCAATGGAAGCTCAAGCGGCTGCTGAACGTCAACGTCGTGCAACCGTAACTAAAGCAGATGGCGAGAAACAAGCGGCGATCTTAGAAGCAGATGGTCGTTTAGAAGCGTCTCGTCGTGATGCAGAAGCACAAGTCGTTCTTGCTGAAGCATCAAAACGCGCGATTGAAATGGTCACCAGTGCTGTTGGTGACAAAGAAACGCCTGTCGCTTATTTGCTTGGTGAACAATATGTGAAAGCAATGCAAGAGTTAGCTAAATCAAACAATGCCAAAACTGTGGTATTGCCTGCTGACGTATTAAATACGATTCGTGGATTGATGGGTAAACACTAAACTGTCTCTACACCTATATCCCCAAAAACAGCCTACGGGCTGTTTTTTATTGGGCCTTTAAACGCTTTTGATCTTTGAGTGGAAGCTTTTTCACGACAAGGGTATAAGAGTCTTGAATTAAGTCTGTCAGTAAGTCACTGGTAAGTAAGTCGTTTTCGACAATAGAAATCCAGTGTTTTTTATTCATGTGATAAGCGGGTTTAATAAAGCAATATAACTCTTGGTATTCTTGTCCTTTATAAGGGTCACATTTTACATTGACCATTTTGACACCATTCACCTCAGCCGTGAGCATGAAGATTTTACCTAGAATTTTAAAGACTTCATAATCAGGTCCGAAAGGCTGGGTATGCTGAGCAAAAGGGAGTTGTGCTGCAATCTCTAGCGCATCTTGATGTAAGTGCTCTCCATTCATGAGACGCTCCTCTATGAATTTATCGTAGTCATCAAGATCATAAAAATGACGAACGATTAACTTTTACGAGCAAGTAAAAATTGTGAAATAGCAGTTAGTTCTTTCGCATCATCGCCCAAATACGCTAAAGCCTCAAAAGCTTGATCATGCAAACGTTGTGCATAAGCTTGTGCTTGTTCTAATCCCATAAGCGCAGGATAAGTCGATTTTTGTACTTGCTCATCCTTTCCAGCAGTTTTACCTAACGTTTCAGTACTCGCGGTAATATCTAAAATATCGTCTTGTACTTGGAAAGCTAAACCTATCGCCTGCCCGAACTGACGTAATTTTGGAATCGCCTGATCAGTCCCCGTAAAAATCGTCACCGCACCCATCATGATTGCTGCTTGAATCAACGCACCAGTCTTATTACGATGAATATTTTCCAATTCAACCTGCTCAACCATCTTGCCTTCAGCTTGGATATCAGAAACCTGTCCGCAGACCATTTTTGAACTTGCTGTTGCTAGAATCTGAACTTGTTTAAGCACAATCGCTGCATCTGTTCCCTGTCCTTGCTCATCGAACAAACGACTGCCTAAAATCTCAAATGCCATCGACTGTAAAATATCACCCGCCAACAAAGCGGTATCTTCACCAAAAGCGACATGACAGGTTGGTTGTCCACGACGCAATAGATCATTATCCATACATGGCAAATCATCATGCGCTAAGGAATAACAATGAATCAATTCCACAGCAACGGCCGCACGTCGAACAGCAGCAAAATTAGAATTGGGTCGCAATGCAGCTGCGGCATAACATAAGGCAGGACGAACTCGCTTACCACCTAACATCACCGTATGATGGACGGCTGCTTTTAAAGGTTCTGGGATGGAAAATGCAGCCAATGCGGTCAATAAATCTTGTTGAATACGTTGTTGAGCTTGTTTTAGAACATCCGCATTAACTTGAGAAATAGATGACACAATAGCCTCGGGAAATCTGAATGGAAGAATAAAATGACAAGACTCACCAGCTCGTCAGAATAGCGATATCATAGCATTATTTATTTGGATAGGCGGGTTTGTATCTTGCCCCTTTTAAATAATAAAACCTCCAAATATGGAGGTTTTATAGCAATGCGATAGTGACAGTTTAAAATGTATCACCAGGTACACGTACCCAACCTTCCATCAACACACGCGCACTACGGCTCATAATGGCTTTTTTAACAGCCCATTTATCATTAACCCACTCAGCTTGAGCACCAACACGAAGCGTGCCTGATGGATGTCCGAAACGAACCGCTTCACGCGCGCCACCACCAGCAGCTAAATTGACTAATGTACCCGGAATCGCAGCTGCAGTACCAATCGCCACCGCAGCAGTTCCCATCATAGCATGATGTAATTTACCCATAGAAAGCGCACGAACCAGTAAATCAACGTCAGCTGCTTCAACAGTTTTACCGCTTGAAGATGGATATGTTTTTGGCTTAGATACAAAAGCAATCTTCGGAGTGTGCTGACGTGATGCAGCTTCAGAGATATCTTTAAAAAGTCCCATTTGAACTGCACCATAAGCACGAATCTTTTCAAAACGAGCCAATGCAGCAGCATCTCCATTGATATGATCTTGTAACTCTGTACCTTGGTAACCAATATCTTCTGCATTGAGGAAAATCGTTGGAATACCAGCATTAATAAAAGTTGCTTGGAAAGTCCCAACGTCAGGAACAACGAGTTGATCAACGACATTTCCTGTAGGGAACATATCGCCACCGTCTTCACCATCATCAGCAGGATCTAAAAATTCAATTTGAACTTCCGCTGCGGGAAAAGTCACACCATCCAGCTCAAAATCACCTGTTTCCTGCACTTGACCATTGGTGATAGGTACATGCGCAATAATGGTTTTTTGGATATTTTTCTGCCAGATACGTACCGTACATATACCATTTTCAGGAATACGCTCTGCATCGACTAAACCATTTGAAATCGCAAATGACCCCACGGCAGCAGTGAGATTGCCACAGTTACCACTCCAATCTACAAAAGGTTGATCAATCGAGACTTGTCCAAATAAATAATCAACATCATGGTCTGGCTCAGAACTTTTTGCCAAAATTACGGTCTTACTTGTGCTTGAAGTTGCCCCGCCCATCCCATCAATTTGTTTTGCATAAGGATCTGGGCTCCCTATCACACGTAAAAGCAACAGATCACGCGCTTTACCAGCAACTTGTGCTGCTTCAGGTAAATCATCTAATTTAAAAAATACACCCTTACTTGTACCACCACGCATATAGGTTGCAGGGACTTTAATTTGTGGAACTGAACTCATGTTAATTTCATCCTTTTATCATGTTCATGGTACAAAATATTGCGTCTAAAGTTACTGCACAACGATTTAAAATGCCATATACCTTATTATTTTTTGGCGATCACTGTCAGTAGAAACTAAGCTATATCTTCCATATATCAAGATAATTAAACAATGGCATCAAAGCCAACAAACCCGGTTTAAACAACAAAGATGACATTTTACAGTCTACACTTCTATTAGACTTAAATTTACTATTCACTCAAATATAAGATTTTAAATGATTTTTTAAAACAACTTTCCAGTCATACCCAGACTGTACTTTTACTAGTCGAAAATCGTTGAATCTATTAGAATAATCCACTTATTCCTCGTCGAGCTCAGTCCTTTGAACAACGATTCCTCTCAACTTCAGCGTGGACTAAAAAACCGTCATATCCAACTCATCGCGATGGGTGGGGCAATTGGTACGGGGTTATTTTTAGGTTCTGCACAAGTGATCCAGTCTGCTGGACCATCTATTATTTTGGGTTATGCGATTGGCGGTTTGATTGCCTTTTTAATCATGCGCCAACTCGGTGAAATGATCGTTGAAGAACCTGTTGCAGGTTCATTTAGTCATTTTGCATATCAATATTGGGGTAAATTTCCAGGCTTTTTGTCTGGTTGGAACTATTGGGTGCTTTATATTTTAGTTGCCATGGCGGAACTCACCGCAGTAGCAAAATATATTAGTTATTGGTGGCCTCATATTCCTGCTTGGTCTTCAGTTTTATTCTTCTTTGTGGTCATCACCGCAGTCAACTTAACCAATGTCAAATTCTACGGTGAGTCAGAATTCTGGTTAGCAATCATCAAAGTCACCGCAGTGATTGCGATGATTCTTTTTGGTCTGTTCTTGATTGCAACTGCTGACGCAAATTCAACCGCTTCATTTAGTAATCTTTGGACTCATGGGGGCTTCTTTCCCAATGGTTTCGAAGGTTTGTTCTTCATGTTGGCTTTCTTGATGTTTGCTTTCGGTGGTATTGAACTGATCGGGATGGCGGCAGCTGAAGCGAAAGATCCAAAGAAAACGATTCCTAAAGCCATTAACCAAGTTGTATTCCGTATTTTGATTTTCTATGTCGGTTCATTAACGATTTTACTATCGCTTGTGCCGTGGAATCAGCTTGACTTAGGTGGTTTGGATAAAAGTCCATTCGTAATGATTTTTAGTCAGATGGGGATCGGCTGGGCTGCTCATTTATTGAATTTTATTATTTTGACTGCAGCACTCTCGGTTTATAACAGTGGTATGTATGCCAATAGCCGTATGTTGTATAGCTTAGCAAAACAAGGCAATGCGCCAAAGGTTTTTGCCAAGACCAACAAACAAGGCGTACCCATCCCTGCTGTTTTACTCTCAGCGTTATTGATCTTTGGCTGCGTACTCTTAAACTACTTTGTGCCAGAAGAAGCACTTGGTCATTTGATGTATGTAGTTGTCGGTGCGTTGGTTCTAAATTGGGCAATGATCAGCATTACTCATTTGAAATATAAACGTTATATTCTTCATGTGAACATCAAACCTTCATTCCCTGCTTTATGGTCACCTTTTAGTAACTACTTGGTATTAGCTTTCATTGCTGTGGTGCTTTATATCATGTGGCAGCAAGGCTTTAAAGAATCTGTGTTGATGATTCCAATTTGGATAACACTAATGTTAATTCTGTTTGATTATTTAAATCCTAAAGATTTGAATAGTGTTAAAAAGCCAGAAGACAATTAAAATAAGTCCAAAAGTGATTGCTTAGGCAATCACTTTTTTGTTTATAATTTTGATTTACAATCATAAAATTATGCGCTCATAGCTTAACTGGATAGAGCAGTTGCCTCCTAAGCGACCGACGTGGGTTCGAGTCCCGCTGAGCGCACCAATCAGAACTTGAAACTATAATCAATATTGAAACGTGTTTCGTTGGCTGAGTGAAAAGTCATATTCATCGGCATATCGTTACGATAGTGAGAGAAACGTGCACGCATTCCCAAACCCTGTAATTTTCCTTCAGGGATTTTATACCCAAGATCAAACTCAATTGATTCCTCTTTAAAACGTTGATCTCCGTATTGGAGCAAATCAATATCTTCCCCTTTCGCATATCGGGTCATTAAGCGAAGTCCATTTAAGGGCAGATCACCTAACTGTGCATTTTTAAAGTCATACTCATAACGAACTGAATAGACTTTTTCATCCTTGTTGGAATAATCCGAACTCATAAAATCAAGCACAACAGGACTTTCGGTTCCCGACAAAAATGGCAATCCGGTCGAACCAAACGACTGCATATATCCCAAAGAAATCGTATGATTGTGATAATTCAAACCAAATAAACCACTCATATGACGGTTATCAACCTCTCCGATTTGTTTGCTTCCAGTTTCAGTACTATTAAAAAAACGTACGTCACTTAGAAAATTAAGTTGTTCGTTTAAAGCCTGTTTTCCGTTAAAGCCTAAAAACTGTTGTTGGTAAATATCTTTAAGTTCAGCGTGATAAGCGCGCAAACGGTAATCTTTTAATTGGTAATTTCCCCCAAAACTATAAAAATGGTCAGTCTTTGCTGATTTGTCAAAACGTTGGTTGATATTATCTATACCCACCTCTGTATAGCGAATCGAGTCGCGTTGTCGCACTTCATCTACATAAAACCCCTCTAATTGAAGGTTTGGAATTTCATTTGAAACAAAGCGAATCCCGCGATAAGTCTGTGGAAACAAACGCGCCGGCGATGAAAATATGGTCGGTAATTGTGGAACAAGATCCCCCACAAACAGCTCATTTTTTCTGAATTTTGCCTTTCCCGTAACTCCAATTTTCCCATAATAATCATCACGAGAGTTATCCGCATTGACCTGCAATAAACCACTACGGGCATAATCATCTGCACGATTACCCATCAAGTTAAAACCAGCCATAGCCAATATATCGACACCGAATCCAACTGGACCTTCGGTATAACCCGATTGTCCTTTGAAAATTAAACCCTGCGCCCAATCTCGCGCAGCAGTATAGGGATATGGGTCTTTTTTATAATCTCGATCAAAGTAAAAATTTCTAAGGGTCAGTTCAGCGCTACTGTCCGAAATCAACTCAGCATGCGCCAAATGACTAAATAACGGGCACAAGCAGATCCCCACCCATACAGATGTCCTTTTCATTTATTATCTCAACTATTTAATTTTAATCAGATTTAAGATGTCACTTTCAAAGAAAGTGGTTGCGTTTGGTTATGCTGATAAAAAGCTTTCGCTAAAGCTAAAATCAGAAAAATAGCAAAAATAAAGACGACGCCGTAGTAGGCATACAGGGTGGCTGGAGCTATACCTTTATCCAGAAAGATCCCTGCAACTGTTGGCGATAAAATAGCACCAATCCGCCCAAAACCAATCGCATAACCGACTCCACGACTGCGAATATCTGCCGTATAAATTGTAGGTGAAATCGAATATAAGCCTGCTACACAACCATTAATAAGCGTCCCTAGCAACAAACCAACTATCAGAGCTACACTCACCTGTGCAGAAACAGCAACAAATAAAAATACACAAACCGCAGTCAATCCCAGAAATAGACTTAATGCATAGAAAATTTTGATACGAGATGCAAGCAAACCAATAATCGCTGCTCCAAAAATCCCACCAATACTAATTAATATTCCAGTCGTTACACCTTGATCAGCCGACATTCCCATTGAGATGAGAATTTTAGGTGTCCAACTCATCACAAAATAAAAACCGAACATCACCAAGAAGAAGGCAAACCAAAGGCATAGTGTTTGAAATCCGAGTTGACCAGCAAATAATTTTGCAAATTGGCCCTCATTGCCCGTACTGTTTTTGAAATGATTCGGTAGAACAGAAAGTGTATTTCCTCCCATTCGCTGCATGATGATATTCGTTTGCTTTAGTGCCTGTTTTGGTCTTTTTGCCAATAAATAATCAAGAGATTCAGGCAATAACCAAATACTTAACAACAACATCATGATCGTGGCGACACCACCTGCCAAGAAGATTGACCGCCATCCTAAGTGTTCAATCAATGCAAGTGATAACACGCCACCTAATGTGGCACCAATACCATAACCAGTCGACATCAAACTCACTGCGAGACTTCTCCAGCGCGCATTGGCATATTCACTCGCCAATACATTACTACTCGCAAGAATACCGCCAACACCGATCCCTGTGATAAAACGAAGTAAAGCCAACATACTATGACTGTTAACCAAAGCACACGCCGACATACTCAAGCCCGCAATCACAAGGCACGCCAAGATCAGTAAACGACGTCCTATTTTATCAGCGAGTGGAGCTAAGAAAATCGAGCCAGCAGCCATACCAAATAGACCTGCACTCAATAGTAGTCCTATTTGTGCCCCCGAGAGTGACCATTCCACAGATACTGAGGGTGCAGTAAATGCCATGACCATAACGTCAAAACCATCAATAATGTTTAGGCAAATACAAATTAAAATCACGAACCACTGATAGCGGCTCATTTTATTTTGGTTTATTTCACTGAGAACATCTCTGCTCATGTGTTTATCTCCAAGATTGGACAAAATACACACATGTCAAAGCAAAAACGTGCAATAGCTGATCATGCATATCCCTATCCAAAATGATTTTTAAAAATTGTTTGATTTCACAAACCGTATGCCATTGATACGGTTGCTAAGCATCCTGCTACTTTTATATTGAATAAATGGATCCAAAAAATCAATACGTTTTGCAATTCAATTTAAAATTTAAAACTATCACCCTGTATTTTATCGTTTTTAAGCCTAAACCATGTAATCATCAAACATTTATTAAATTATTAAAATTAAATATGGATCCAATTGAAAAAATAAATTATGCTTTTAGTGAGCCTACTTTTTAAACAAAAAATACCCCTTGAGTGCACGATGCACCACCCAAATCAAAGGATTGCGATATGAAGCTAAAAAAAATGGCCCAGTTCACACTTGGACTCACTTTTCTAGGAAACCCCCTCCCCATAACTCATGCCAAGACAACCCAAACGCCTAATATCATGGTCATTTTGGCAGACGATTTGGGCTTTTCAGATATAGGGGCTTACGGTAGTGAAATTAAGACACCAAATATTGATAGTTTATTAAAGCAAGGAAAAATGCTTTTCAATTTCCATGCATCATCAATGTGCTCACCAACCAGAGCACAACTCATGACAGGAGCTGACAATCATCTCGTGGGTTTAGGCGCAATGTATGAAACATCCAAACGCCAAGAGACGCTAGTAGGTGAGGATAGCCCTCGTGCACTACTCAAAATTGATGGTTATTCTGGTCATTTAACCCCAAATGCCTACACCCTCGCCGAAATTCTTAAGCGCAAAGATTATTACACTTTCATGGTTGGTAAATGGCATTTAGGTCATGCACCAGAACACAATCCTCATGCACGTGGTTTTGATCAATCCTTTGTCCTACTGGATGGCTTCGACTTACACTTCAAAGACCAACCTAAAAACTATCCTCGGAAGGTTCAATATACCGAGAATGGTCAAAAAACCGAGTTGCCCGATGGCTATTTCTCCACCGATTACTTTACTCAAAAAGCTTTTGAATATCTTGATAAGAATAAACAAGCCAAACCTTTCTTTGCCTATCTTGCATATACCGCACCCCACTGGCCAATTCAGGCACCAGATGCGTATTTAAATCTTTATAAGGGAAAATATGATCAAGGCTATGACGCGATCAGAAAACAGCGCTTTGAAAAGCAGAAAAAATTAGGATTGATTCCAGTTAACGCCAAACTCCCAACACAACAAGGAAATCAGGCACTCAATACCAAAAGCTGGTCAGAGCTATCCTCAGAAGAACGTAAATATGAAGCTCGAAAAATGGAAGTGTATGCAGGCATGATCACTCAATTGGATGATCGTATCGGAGATGTTATCCAATATCTAAAAAAACATAATCAATATGAAAATACACTCATCATTTTCATGTCTGATAATGGCGCCGAAGGAGGAAATCATAACTTCCCAATGGGTGAAGCAGACAACAGCTATGAAAACATTGGTAAAGCCACCTCCTATGTATATATGGGACCACGTTGGTCAGAGGTGAGTAGCACACCCTTCACCTATTGGAAATCTGCCGCTTCAGAAGGCGGGGTGCGAGTCCCTTTTATCATCAAATACCCACACCACCTTTCCAAAGATCGAGGAATCAACAATCATTTTGCAACTGTACGCGATGTCTTCCCAACCGTGATGGAGTTAGCAAATATTCAATCTGATCAACTCTACCCCACATCAAGCAAAAAAATTCAACCCTCTGGTTTTAGCTTAATTCCTGCATTGAAAAGCAATAATGCACGCATTCGCCCCGTAAATTACTACGATTTCAAAGAATTACACGGCAGTCGTTACGCCAAAAATGATGAATGGAAACTCGTAGAAAACTCTCCATCGAAGTTCAACAGTCAAGGTTGGGAACTCTATAATTTAAAAAGAGACTTCAATGAACAGCATAATGTTTCTACTCAACACCCAGATATCGTAAAAATCTTAAATGATAAGTACTTAAAATATGCCGATGAAAATGGTGTTGTCGATTTCGAACAATACATCAAGAAATAGGAGTTAGCTGATGAAAATGATCATCATGCTCTTACCCCTCCTCTTCATATCTGGATGTCAAAAACATACACCCAATGAGCAGATGGCCTTAAACCTAGGCGACATATCAAAATGTTCAGATTATTCTGGCCTGCCTCCCGATTGGCCAGAAAACAACACTGCAGGTAAGATTCAACTCCCTGCTGGACAAATTCAGCTTGGTTCAACACAAGGTTATGACGATGAAAAACCTTTCAAACAAGAACCCAGCTCAGTCAAATCATTTTGGATTGACGCAACCGAAGTAACCAATGCTCAATTTGCTGAGTTTACCCAGCAAACTGGCTATATCACAGATGCTGAAAAACAAGGTGGTGCCGCTGTTTTTGTTCAACCGACTACCCCCGTAGAGGAAATGCAATGGTGGACTTTTAAACAAGGAGCTAATTGGAAGCAGCCCTGGGGTACAAATAGCAATAGATCTCCACTTCCAAGTGAGCCTGCACGCCTAATCACATGGAATGACGCCTATGCCTATGCACATTGGTTAGGACATGACCTACCAACAGAACTCGAATGGGAATATGCCGCCAAAGGATTTCAACAACTGTCTGATATCGGCCCAACCCATCAAGGACACATTACGGCAAATTACTGGCAAGGTGAATTCCCTTACCAAAATACCCAACAAGATGGCTTTGATGACGTGGCGCCCGTCGGTTGCTTTAAGGCAAATCCATTTGGTCTATACGACATGATTGGAAACGTTTGGGAGTGGACTCAAACACCCTATACGGGACCGAGAGACCACCATATGGGTGACCCCTCCGTTTACAGACAAGATCTAAACTACATTTTGCAATACACCATCAAAGGAGGCTCATACCTGTGTGCAAGTAATTATTGCGCACGTTATCGGGCTGCCGCAAGACACCCACAAGAGCTTGATTTAGCCACGAGTCACGTTGGATTTAGAACCGTAAAAAGGAATTAACATGAAATATTATTTAACTTATGGGATGTTTGTCTCAGGGATTACTATTGCCTGCTGTTCTGCATATGCAACTGAAACTTTTAATGTTCAAAATGAGCTTAGCTTTAAAACCTTTAGCTTTGAGCGCGACTACAAAGATGATCCCAGTGCAAATTCAAACAGCTTGAGCCAAGGCTTGCTTTATCGTGGTGACTGGTCGGTAAAATTAAATGACATCCAACTTCACCTCATGCCGAGCTTACAATATGCCTATCGACTCAGTTCCGATCAGCATGCAAATGACTTCACCCTACCATTTGACCCCAACACAAAGCAACAAGCCCAGCACTACAGTAAATATGGTTTAGGCGCGGGGGTTGAGTACAAAGACTTTCGCATCAATATCGGTGAAATCACCCCCAATACTCCACTCACACCACAAGTAGACACCCATCAATTAAGGGTTAATTACAAAGGTGCTGAATTTAAATATCATCAGCAGCAACAGAATTTCACGCTCGGATTTATCAACCGATATTCGCCTCGAAATGAAGAGGACTATAGAAAACTTGCTATATCCAAACAAGAATCTGATGGTTTATATTTTTTTGAATGGAATGGGAAAAAGCCACAATATAGCTGGAAGTTCTACAATGGTTATTTAACCGATATCATTAATCAGAGTTACTTCGCTGTTGATTATCAATGGTCAGATCGACACAGTACAAAATTGCGCATATTTCAACACACCGATATTGGAGATGCAAAATTAGGTCAATACAACAATACATCCTTAGGCGCAATGCACTTTATACAGCATGGCAACTTTAGCACTGGAATCGGCTATCAAGAGAACTTTGGTAGAGATGGGATACCCAAACTCGATGGATCACCCATTCCACACATGATGAACTGGACATTAGGGGCATTTACCAAAGCAAATGAAAAATCCTATCATTTCGTGAGTAGCTATGATTTTAAAGACTATATAAAAGGACTAAAAATCACCTACAAGTACATATACGGCGATTCATTTCAAACGAAAAATAAAGATGATTTTGAACAAGAAAGTGACCTACTCATCCAATATGATTTAAATCACGTCGTCAAAAATTTGAAACTTCTATTCTTAAACATCAACTACGATACAAAATATGGAAAAAGCCTCGATGAGCAAAGAATGATGCTTCACTATACATTAAAATTTTAAAAAACCTTAAATATGGATCCAATAAACATTTCTCTTTAAATCACCCCATAAAACGAACCAAGCTAAAAACACCAAAATCAATCAATTTAAGCACAAAATAAAGTTTAAAGTTGCAGTCAACCCAACTGAACGGGTTGACCAACTTTATCATTTATTATAAATTGGATCCAATAAGTGATAAGGAGACGTCACACATGTTTATTAAAAATGCTTGGTATGTGGCATGCCGCCCAGAAGAAATTCAAGATAAACCACTTGGTCGTACAATTTGTGGCGAGAAGATTGTTTTTTATCGTGCGAAAGAAAACCAAGTAGCAGCCGTTGAAGATTTTTGCCCGCATCGCGGTGCTCCACTATCCCTAGGTTATGTCGAAAATGGAAATCTGGTCTGTGGCTACCATGGTTTAGTCATGGGGTGTGATGGAAAAACTGTTTCTATGCCAGCCCAGCGTACCCACGGCTTTCCTTGCAACAAAGCGTATGCGGCGATTGAAAAGTTCGGGTTTATTTGGGTTTGGCCAGGTGAAAAAGCGTTGGCAGATGAATCAAAACTTCCAACTCTAGAATGGGCCGAACATCCCGAGTGGAGCTATGGTGGCGGCTTATTTCATATCCAATGTGATTATCGCTTAATGGTGGATAATCTCATGGATCTGACACATGAGACCTATGTTCACTCAAGCAGTATTGGTCAAAAAGAAATTGATGAAGCACTACCTGTGACTAAAGTGGACGGTGATCACGTCATTACTGAACGTTATATGGAAAATGTTATTGCACCACCATTTTGGCAAATGGCACTTCGTGGCAACAATTTAGCCGATGATGTGCCCGTAGATCGTTGGCAGCGCTGCCATTTCTTCGCTCCAAGCAACGTACATATTGAAGTGGGTGTCGCACATGCGGGATGTGGTGGATATGATGCACCGAAAGATAAAAAAGTATCTTCAATCGTCGTAGATTTCATTACACCTGAAACCGAAACTTCGCACTGGTATTTCTGGGGAATGGCACGCAATTTCCAGCCAAACAATCGCGAACTCACTGACCAAATTCGTGAAGGCCAAGGCAAAATTTTCACTGAAGATTTAGAAATGCTGGAACAGCAACAACAAAATATTTTAAGCAATCCTCACCGAAAGTTATTGATGCTTAACATTGATGCGGGTGGTGTTCAGTCACGTCGAGTCATTGATCGTCTGCTTTCTGAAGAAAACAAAACGCCTCCCAACATATCTAAGCAGAAGTTTCCCAATATTCATGTGATTTAAAGGAAGAGGAACATGGACGTAATTATTCAGAAAATTCATCAACTCACCCCCACCATTCGTGCATTTGAACTCGTTTCAGCGAACGGCTCAACGCTTCCTGCTTTTGAAGCCGGTGCACACATTGATGTACATCTTAAAAATGGCTTAACTCGACAATATTCGCTTTCGAATTGTTGCAGTGAACGACATCGCTATGTCATTGGTGTTCTACATGACGCCAATTCACGGGGCGGGTCGCGTTGTATTCATAATGAATACCATGAAGGCGACCATTTACACATTGGGGAACCACGTAATTTATTTGAGATTCAACCTCAAACCAAACAAGCCATTTTATTTGCAGGTGGTATCGGAATTACCCCGATTTTATCGATGGCGTATCGACTTAAATCAGCACGAATTCCGTTTGAGTTACATTACTTTGTTCGCAGTCATGACATGATTGCTTTCTATGGTAATTTAACCGAGCATTTTAACGGTCAAGTCCATTTTCATATTCAAGATCAACCAGGTACTGGTTGTGATATGTCACAGGTCCTGGAGCAAAGTCCTGCTGATAAACATTTATATGTCTGTGGCCCTACAGGGTTTATGGAGTTTGTTATCAGTTCGGCTTTACAAGCTGGCTGGTTGGCAGAGCAATTACATCAGGAACATTTTGTTGCTCAAATCGCGGATACTTCGACGAATGAAACCTTCACCATTGAGGTTAAGGGCTCAAATCGTCAAATCGAAGTATCAGCTCATCAAACCGCAACCCAAGCCTTAATTGAGCATGGCTTTGATGTTCCAATTTCCTGCGAACAAGGTATCTGCGGAACATGTATTACTCGTGTGGTTGATGGCATTCCAGATCATCGTGATGTATTCATGACAGATGAAGAGCATGCGCTGAATAATCAATTTACCCCTTGCTGTTCTCGAGCAAAATCAGGAAAACTAGTGATTGAACTTTAATGTATTGAGTTCCTTTTCAAAAATGCTTAAAAGGAGCTCTTTAATCTTGTTCACTTAGAATATTTTTTAAAGTTTCACCCAAAATCACCACACTACTGTGTTCACGCATTAATGTTTCTGCACGCCCAGCTTGACGATGGAGCAAAGCATCATAAATTGAACAATGCTGTAAATGTGCATAATGCAATCGACGGTACTCCGACAAAGCTTGGGTCTGATCATAAGTAATCGCTTGTGCCGAAGCCATAGGCAACTGATTATTTTTAGCTAAGGCTTGTAGCAAGGCTACATTTTGTGCCCCCTGAATAATCGTATCGTGGAAAATCACATTCAAGTGGTGATAACGTTCTAATTCAGCATCACCAAATTCTGTATGCTCATCAAAAAGCTGTTCCGTTTCCTGAATACAATTTTTTAAGGCTGTTTTTTGTTGGTCAGTCAACCCTTGCTCAGCTAATGTTTTTGCAGCCAATCCTTCCAGTACACCACGCACCTCAAGCGCATCGTGAATAAGCTTCTCAGAAATCTCCCGTACGGTATAACCCCGTGTTGGATTTTTAATCAGCAAACCTTCTTGTTCAAGCAGGCGAAATGCCATTCTGATGGGTTGCCTAGAAACTCCAAGCAAGTCAGCTGTTGGAATCTCTGCAAGTCTAGTACCGCCTTCAAACTCTCCTGCAATAATCATTTTTCTGAGTTTAATTAAAACTTGTTGTCCTGAAGACATGCTGTTCCACACACTATCGCAAATTATCTTTGATCTTCGATGCTAGCAAGTTCGCCATTAAAATGAAAATAATATTTTCCTCCTAAACCTTAATCAGATACCTGAAACAATCATCTCAATGCCTTGGTAAAGGATGGGGTTTAGAATAACAATCATCCATTCACACTCACTTGATGAGTCTAAACCATTCGATTTACTGGGTTCGTTATCTGATGATTGAATCAATTATCTAAAACAGCTCAACAGATTTAGATATCCCAATTCCGTTCTATAGACGTAATCTGGCTATAAACATTTTGATATTCTGCCTGCTTAACGGTGCACCAGACTTCTATAAATTCTTTTCCTAATGCATCCCCAAGTAAATTATTCGCTTTCAATTGTTTTAATGCTTCAATTTGATCAGTGGGTAATAAAACATGTTCACTTCGGAGCTTTAATTGATTGGCCTGTTTGGGAATTTCCAAACGATGTGTTAAACCATAAAAAGCCCCTGTTAGAATTGTCGCTAAAGCTAAATAAGGATTACAGTCGGCCCCTGCAACACGATATTCTAATCTTTGGTTCTCTTGATCTGAGCAAGGTATTCGAATCGCCACATTTCGATTATTGAAGTCCCAATTTGCTTCGAGTGGAACATGATGACCCAATTTAAAACGTCGGAAGGAATTCAAGTTAGGTGCTAAAATCGCCATTGAATCAGGCATAAATAAGAGCAGGCCACTGATGACTTTCAATAGAGCCTCAGACATTTCATCTTGCTTCGCACTGAAAATATTATTTTTATATTCGTCTAAAATACTCATATGAAAATGCATCCCACTACCCGCTTGATGCATATCGGGCTTTGCAAGGAAGTTCGCTCGTAAACCATATTTTTTTGCGATTTGTTTTATTGTTCGTTTGAGCAACATTATTTGATCACATAATTTCAAAATATCATCGGTGTGTAGAAGGTTGATCTCATATTGACCTGAAGACGACTCTGAAACGATAGCTGTAATCTGAACGCCTTGTAACTTAGCAATATGCTCAATTTCGTTTAAAATATTTTGATAAAGGTCTGAAGTATTAATATCAAAACATTGGGTAATGGTTTCTTTGACTTGCTCCATTGAATTTAAAGGTTGTAAATAAAATTCTATTTCTGCTGAAACACAAGGATAGACATTTTTATCATGCAATTGCTTAAGTATTTTTTTTAAGATATTCCGTGGCTCAAACCCACAATCTTTTTCCTCACTTTCTTTCATGGTTAAAAGTAGTTGGGCATTGATTTCAGGATCGATAGGATTCGGTTGTAAGGAACCTACCACAGGCTCACAGAGATAATCAGGTTCTCCTATGAACTTTCCTAGTCCAGTTTCTTCAATGACTTTTCCATCCAAGCTCATTGCATAAATAGATAATGGAAAGTAACACCCTTTGGCTAAGCCACTTAAGCAACTGACATCAATTCTTTTACCGCGTAAATGCCCATTTAGATCACATAAATAGATGTCTATATGTTGTGTCTTTGGATACTGCTTTAGGTAATTATCAACTTCTTCTAAAAATGGAGTCCTTATAGGATGGCGCTCTGTTACGCTCTTGTTCTTCACAAGAGGAAGATACTTTTTAAGTGTAGATTGGTTATTTATCTCAACAAGTACAGCGCTCATAGCTGAAAGCTCAAATTATATTGATAAAATCAGCTTAAAGGATGCTCAAAAAGAAGTAACGTAAACAGTGCGTAAATTACTTCATGAAGGAAATAAATTTTATATAAATTACTCAATCCGAATTATGCTACCAGCAACCGATAATGCCTTAATCTTTCAAGCACTTTGACATCTAAAATCTAACACTAACCTGCAAAATAAATAATAAAAAACGGAGCAAATGCTCCGTTTTTACCCTAGACTCAATCTAATCAATCGCTTGTATTGACGTTGCTTTACGCAATCTTATTGCCAATTCTTTTAAGCCATAATTAACAGCTACCACCAACATAAAACCAATCAAGAAAGCCCCCACGATATCAAATGGGAAATGCACTCCAACATAAATTCGAGATAACCCAACCACTAAACTCAGTACTAAGCCAATACCACCAATCAGCTTAAACCCTGCCATCAAATATGAGCATGCTATAATCACCATCGTCAAGGTATGCTGACTAGGAAATGATGAACTCGTACCATGACCAATCAGTTTGTGTCCCAACCCGTATTGAAATGGCCGCGGATGATGATAAAAATAATCCACTAAATCACACAATAACAATGATATAAGTACAATAAACAATGTTTTTGCAAATATCATATTGTATATTTTCAACTGCACAACCAGTAAAAACACAAGAAAACTGATAAAGACTGTGTTTAAATCATCAGCCAAGAATATCGCTATTTTGTCTAAAATCGGATATTTCAAAGCAAAAGAATTTATACAATGAAATAAATGAATGTTTAAGTTTTCAAAAATCATCTCAAGTCTATTTTTGATCAATGAATAAGTTCCAACAATTGTACAACAGCCAGATGAAAGAATGATGAATTCGGTTCTCCAAACCTAAACCATTGAGATGAAATATTTAGAATATTTAAACAATCGAGATAATGAAGCATAAAAGGAGCAATTATGAATTCCCCTCATTCAATAGAATCTAGTCAATCAGCCAATGAACATATGCAATCTGTTTTTACTCAACAATGCGCTGCCTTCAATGCTCAACCCTATCCTGATCTAGACACACGACGCAGTAAATTATTTAACCTTAAAAAACAGATCATTCGTTATCAAGATGCGATCGCATCGGCAATCAATACTGACTTTAGTTCACGCTCACTGGATGAGTCCAAGCTATTGGATTTACTGGGTTCAGTATTAGAAGCTGAGCATGCAATTCGTCACTTACGGAAGTGGATGCGACCGAGCAAACGCAGTACTGAATTACTTTTCCTATCCAATCGATTACGCGTGCAATACCAACCCAAAGGAGTTGTTGGCGTTGTCGTACCGTGGAATTTTCCCGTTTATTTGGCGCTCGGTCCTCTCATTGCAGCGATTGCAGCAGGCAATCGCGTCATGATCAAACTTCCTGAGATTACCCCAGCCACCAACGCGATGCTCAAAAGAATGTTGGCTGAAGTTTTTAGTGAAGATGAGGTATGTGTATTTGGTGAGGAAATCACTGATCCATCACTATTCACATCGCTACCATTTAACCACATCGTCTTTACGGGCTCGCCTGCGATTGGACGTGTTGTGATGCGCGCAGCCGCAGAAAACTTAACGCCTGTAACGCTTGAATTAGGTGGTAAATCCCCTGCACTGATTAGCCGAAATTATCCATTAGCCGATGCAGCAAAACGTATTTTGCATGGTAAAGCCACCAATTGTGGTCAGATCTGCGTTTCCCCTGACTATGCACTAGTGCCTAAAGAAAAAGTTGAGCAGTTCGTACAGGAATGTAAAACCAATTTCACGGCGATGTATGGCAACAATATTCATAATAATGACAATTACACTTCTATTGTAAATGACCGCCATTTAAAGCGGATTCAAGAAATATTAGAAGACGCAAAAACCAAAGGTGCTCAAATCATTGTTTGTGGTGATTACGATCATGAACAAGATGCGCGTCGTATGCCAGTGCATATCGTACTAAACTGCACAGCAGAAATGCGTATTTTAAAAGAAGAGTTGTTTGGACCTGTGCTACCTGTTGTTGCTTACGACACCTTAGATGAAGCGATTGATTATATTAAAGTGGGTGATCGACCTTTAGCCTTATATTGTTTTACTCATGATGCCACAGAACGTGATCACATTTTAAAACAGACTCACTCTGGCGGTGTCACCATCAATGACTGGGGTTGGCATGTCGTCAATCATGATGCACCATTCGGTGGGATCGGCAACTCAGGTATGGGTACATATCATGGTGTAGAAGGTTTCCGAGAACTTTCACATGCAAAAACAGTCTTTATTCGACATCGATTCTTCCCAACCCAATTATTTTATCCACCTTATGGTACATGGGTACAAAAACTCGCTTTGCATTTCTTTTTGAAAAAAGGCGATCCAAATATTAAATAACCTTCAATAATAAAAAAGCCTCATTCAGAGGCTTTTTTATTATGTGTATGAACAATGGATTACTTCACAACACCATCTTGTTGATATCGAGGGGATCGTGGTCCATAGAGCAAGCCCAAACCAGGATTATGCTGAGTTGGTGTAAATAATTGCATATTTACAATCGTTGCTAAAGGATAAGCACGATCACTTAAACTACCCGCAATTTGTTCAACCAATGCCCCAACAAGTGCAGTGAGTAAATCATTGTTGCCATTATTACTGGATTGAACTGCCTTTTTCTCACCTGTCCAAAGCGTCTCATTGGTTTTTAAATCAACTAGCTTTGCCTCTACACTCACCGTCGCAACACTTTGGATGACTTGATATTTAGAGCCATATTCTTTAATTCGAATATAAAGTGCAGCATCAGCACCAAAAATTTCGTGTAATTTCTGAGTCGGAATGCTTTGAGCATCATGACCATTGGTCACACCATTCTCTTTAAACATCGAATCAACCACAGAAATTGGAAAGACGTAATATCCTGCTTCAGCAACAGGTGTAATCACAGTTGGCCAATAGCTATAGGTTGCCTTCACATCTGGGGAATCATTGACAGGCGGTAACACTAAAATTGATTTTGGCATATGCTGCTTATACACAGTCATATCTTTATTCACTGCAGGAGAGGATGCACAGCCCGTAAACACCAAACCTGTGAGCAAAAGACTCGCAACTAAAAACGTCTTGATCATGGCTGTGTCGATCCTACATTGGCATTCATTTTCTGCAACAAACGATCCATCAACACTGTTGATTCTGGATAAACTTGTCGTTCCAATTGGAAATATTCAACTGATTTTTGCGCATTGTTCTGTTGTAAAAATAACAACCCTAAATGTGCATAGAGTCCGGGTGGAACAGCCAAATTTTTCGCTTTTGCTTTTTCTATTTCCGCTTCCAACTTGATGATTTGTGCATTGGGTGTGGCTTTTTCTGGCGCGTTATACATCAAATAAGTCTGTTGCGTATAAGACCCCCAACTGTATAAAGGTTGAGGTCCAGCAGCACAGCCAACCAATCCAATACTCATCAGACTGGTGAAAAGAATTTTTTTCATTTTACAGCGACCCTGTCTTATTGTGCAGTCCAACGGTTATTCTGAATATCAGTAACCAAATTGTTGACTGCTTCACGTACCGCTAAATCAAGTACCTTACCGTTCAAGGTTGAGTCATAAGAAGCTGTAGAACCAAAACCAAGTACTTCGCGCGCGCTCAATGCATATTCGCCCGCACCCTGCACTGAATGCACGATCTCTGATGTTTTCACATCCACAATATTCAAGTTCACTTTGGCATAAGAAATTTGTTGTTTACCTCGTCCCAAAATCCCAAATAATTGCTGATCACCAACTTCTTTGCGGCCGAACTCAGATACATCACCTGTGAGCACATAACGCGCGCCTTTGATCGCTTGAGTGGTATTGCTATAGCCTACTTCTTGCTTGAGTTCAGACAAGTTATCGCGGTTTAAAACCGAGAAATAACCAGTTTGCTGTAGGTGAGTTTCTAAAATGGTTTTCGCCTGTCCACCAAGACGATCGACATTGTCCGAGAATATTCCTCTCATATAACTTGAACGATTATCAAACTTACCAATCGAAACAGGTACTTTCGTTCCGTTATATTTAATTTGTTGTACCGCTGCCGTCACTTGTGGGCTTTGAATTGACTTTGATGTTTCTGTGGTTGAACAGGCCATTAAGCCTAAAGAACTAAATGCCGCAATCGCTAATAATTTTTTCATTGTTGCTCAATCAAAATAAAGATAAAAAACCGTAAAATTATAGCTTAAAAACGATTAAGCACCTAACACTTTACAATTCAAGCATCCATTTAAATCAGAACAAATCATTTTATAATCCAAGCAATTAGATCGACTTAATCGAGACTATTCGCAAAATCGCAAACCAACCCCAGCAATCGTAAAAATATAATGTGGCGTTGCGGCAGAATCACCAATTTTAGTTCTAAGCTTTTTCAGCAAAATTCTGAGATAGTGGGTATCTTCTTCATGGGTGATGCCCCACAACTCATTCATAATTTGTTTTTGCGTCACTATTTTGCCTTGGTGGCGGATCAACAATGCAAAAAGCTGAAATTCTTTTTTGGTTAAAACGATTTCCTCACCAGCAAGTTTCACGACATGCTCAGCGACATCGACAAATAATTGCCCATCATTAAAAATGATATTGTGTTCTGATTGCTGTGATTTATTACGAAACAATACACGGATTCGAGCGCATAACTCCTGAATACTAAATGGTTTGGTCACATAGTCATTGGCACCCGCATCCAGTAGCTTAATTTTTTGATTTTCATCGGGTCGTGCTGAAAGAACAATGACTGGAATATCGGACCATTGCCTCATTTCAGTTAAAACAGCTTGCCCTTCCATATCAGGCAGGCCTAAATCCAAAATCAATAAATCTGCACCGCGAGTTGCTAATGTTTCCAACCCTTTCATACCAGTTTCAGCAACATGCACCTGATAACCTTGAGCACGTAAGGCGATATCTAGAAATTTTCTGATTTGCGGTTCGTCATCAATAATAAGAACCGACGCTTGTTGATTAAATGTTTGTGGCATACAAATGATTTTAATCCTGATGTAACGGTAATCGTATTCGAATTAAGGTACCTTGACCATATGCTCCAGCATGGGCTGTAATGCTGCCCATATGGGCACCAATAATCGCTTTGACGATGGCTAGACCTAAACCTGTTCCAGTTTTACCACGATCCCCACGTTGCATGGTATAGAACATATCAAAGATTTGCTCTCGCTCATCTTCAGGAATCCCAACACCTTGATCTACGATATCTATTTGAAGTTCAGTTTCATGCTGCTGGATCTTTACTTCAATTGGAATGTCATCGGGTGAGAACTTGGCAGCATTTTCCAAAACATTGAAAATCGCCTGTTCAATCAAAGCAGGATGCACATAGAGTTGCGGCAAATCTTCGTGAAAAGACACTTCAATATTAATATTCGGCTGATAACGTTTGAGTCGTTGGGTTGCAGAACCAATCAACTCATCCACCCCAATCCAAGCTCGACTAAGCGTCAAACCTTGATGACCCAATCGCGTCATATCGAGTAAGTTTTGAATATAACGATCTAAACGTTCCCCCTCGATATGAATCGTATCCAATAAATCGTGGCGGTCAGACACCGACATCTGCTCACTATAATATTTTAAACTGTCCGCAGAACCAATCATCGCAGCCAATGGTGAGCGTAAATCATGCGAAACAGATGACAATAAGGCTGAACGTAACTTTTCAGTTTCAGCCACGACCCGAGAGTTTTCCAGCTGTAATGACAACTGTACCCGAGACACAGTTTGAGCAATATCATCAATCATCAACTCAGCCAAACGTTGTTGTTCAAAGCTGATGGTTTGGGGATGTTGGTTAAATTGAATCGCAATAACACCATATCCATCAACTAAATGAACTGGATTGAACCACCATTCGGACTGAGTCAATGTATTGGTAAAACGTCCGCAAGGTTTAGCATTTTTTTGTGTCCAGTCTGCTGCGATTTGATCTTTGTCATTCAACAAAGAAGCTGTATCGCCTAACTCTTGAGTCCCTATTCTCAACCAAACTGCTGCATTTAAAGCGCTTTCTAAATGTTGTTTCGCCACATTTAAAACTTGCTCAATATCAACACAACTTGAGAGCTTCCTTTCCAGTTCTTGGAGTTGTAAGGAAACTGAATTTGCAGCACGTAAACTCAATACTTGAGCACGTAACTGATTTGCCAAACGTCCAACCAATAATGCCGTGACGATAAATGTCACAATCGTAATCACACCACGTTCGGCACTGATTCTAAACGTATAGCGAGGGTCAATAAAAAAGTAGTTATAAAGTAAAAAACAAATAAATACCGTTGCAAGAGTAATCACCATCCGCGCTCGCATAGCGACCAAAAGTACGGTAACAATAAAAATTAAAGCTAAATCACTATAACCAATAAATCGGTCACTCACGACCGCAGCAAAAAAACCAAGGAGAATGATAAAAATACTTTCAATCACTTCACGTTGATTAAAAGCGAAACCTTGCTCGAAAAATGATTTACTTGAAGCATCCCCGTGCTGTTGATGATCATTCTGCCTATCCTTCAACGGCTGAACAAAAGTGATCTCAAAAGGATGCTGTTTTTCTAAGAGTTGATCCGCAATATGATCTGAAAATAGTCGCTGCCAAACTGATTTTTTGGGACTTTTACCGAGTAAAATATTCGATGCACCGTAATCATAAGCCGCTTGTAAAATACTTGAGGCGATATGATTGCTATAGAGCAGATAAGTATCTGCACCTAACTTACGTGCCAAATTAAAGGCTTTAGTGACTGCAAAGGTTTGCGTGTCTTGATATCGACTCTTTTGAATCGACATCACGCTCCACGTTGCATTCCGTCTTTCTGCGATACGATGTGCTCGTCTGACCAAATCCTCTGAAAACTCTGAACCATCAATCGCCAGCATGACATGATTTTGGATCGGAATAATTTGCCCTTGAGCAACAAACTTTTCTCGATAATCAATTTCCACTTGTCCAGCGACAGTTTGAATTGCTAAATCACGTAACGCAGTCAAATGTGCTGGCTTAAAAAAACCTTGCAAAGCATGCGGTGCAACATCTGCTCTATAAATTTTGCCGTGATTCATCCGTTCCAACAATTCTGGAACGGGCAAATCAACCAAGCGAATATCTTTCAGACGTTTCAATAACGCATCGGGAACTGTTTCACTGACTCGAATCCCTGTGATTTGATAGACCACATCATTCAAACTTTCGAGATGCTGGATATTCAAAGTGCTATATACATCAATACCAGCATCAAGTAATTCATTGACATCTTGCCAACGATATTCATGGCGACTATTGGGTACATTACGATGTGCCAATTCATCAACCAACACAATTTCAGGTTTTAAACTCAGTATGTGATCGAGATCCATCTCATCCAAAGTTCGATCCTGATATTCAACATTCTTCCTTGGTATAACATTGAGCCCCTGAATCAAGCGTTCCGTATCAGATCGACCATGTGTTTCCACCACGCCCACAACCACATGATGACCTTGTTGCATCAACTCATGTGCTCGGGTCAGCATGGCATAGGTTTTACCCACACCGGGCGCTGCACCCAAGAAAATGGTTAAACGTCCAGATTGTTCACGCTGACTATGTGCCAACCATGCATCAGCTTTATTGTTACGGTCGATCTGCATAAAGTTTGCTCTATCAACGTGGTGTAGAAGATAATTGATCTAATGCCAAGTTTAGCTGAAGTACATTTACTCGTGCTTGCCCATATATCCCCCATTGAGCAGGTTGAATATGTTGTTTGACCAGATTAGTAACCTCTTGCTCAGCTAAATGGTGTTGTTCAGCCACACGTTTGACCTGTAATAACGCACTCTCAGGTGAGATATCAGGATCAATCCCACTTCCCGAAGCAGTGATCATCTCATTCGGCACTTGCTCTGCCGTCGTATGATTGTGTTGCGCAAACTGTGCTGTTCTTTCTTTTATTTGCTGATGTAATTCAGGATTTGAAACAGCCAAATTACTTCCCCCAACCGCAAACGCATCATAAGCAATAGCACTAGGACGAGCGTGAAAATAGCGATCACTCACAAAAGACTGTCCAACCAAGCTTGATCCTACAATTTTACCATTCGTAGTAATTAAACTACCATTCGCCTGCGTTGGAAATATGAGCTGTGCAATCGAGACACTCGCACTGCAATACAGCGCACCAGCAATCAGGAATCCAACCATAACCAAACCAAGGCTAGGACGGAGTAACGACTGAGACTCAATCATTGATGGAAGTTTTTCTAATGTATTCATTTCACACTCCTAAATCCACAACGAAACAACAAGATCAATCAGCTTGATTGCAATGAATGGAAATACCACCCCACCGACACCATAAATCAGCATATTACGACGGAGTAATTGCAAAGCACTCGCTGGCTTGAATTGCACCCCTTTGAGTGCAAGTGGAATCAACATTGGAATAATGAGTGCATTAAAGATCAAAGCAGAAATAACAGCACTGCTTGGACTACTCAATTGTAAAATGTTGAGCACTTCAAGTTGAGGGATTGCCACGGCGAACAATGCAGGCAAGATAACGAAGTATTTAGATACATCATTTGCCAAAGAGAATGTGGTTAACGCACCTCTTGTGATCAATTGTTGCTTACCAATTTCAACCACATCTAACAGTTTGGTCGGATCAGAATCCAAGTCCACCATATTGCCAGCTTCTTTAGCGGCTTGCGTACCTGAATTCATTGCTAAACCAATATCGGCTTGCGCCAAAGCAGGTGCATCATTGGTACCATCCCCCACCATGGCCACCAACTTACCAGCAGCTTGCTCTTTACGAATACAGTTCAGCTTATCTTCTGGTTTAGCTTCGGCAATATAGTCGTCAACCCCAGCTTCAGCAGCAATTGCGGCGGCAGTTAAAGGATTATCCCCTGTCACCATAATGGTTTTAATGCCCATCTCACGTAGCAAAGCAAAACGCTCTTTAATCCCAGGCTTAATCACATCAGACAGCTCAATCACACCGAGGATCATTTCACGATCAATCACCACCAAAGGTGTTGCACCTTTACGAGCAACTGTTTCGACTACTTGCTTTAACTCAGCTTGAATCGTTTGATTTTGATAAGGTAATTGAATAATTGCATCATAAGATCCCTTACGAATCTGGCGATTTTCTGCCAAGTCCACACCTGAAATACGCGTCTGAGCACTAAAGGGAATAAACTGCATTTCAATCTCAGAAGAATGAACCTGTTCACCTTGTTCTTGTGCCAGTTTAACAATCGACTTACCTTCAGGCGTTGGATCAGCTAAAGATGATAAGACTGCGGCTTGACGTAAGTTTTGAATCGCAACACCCTTGAGTGGATAAAATGCGGTTGCTTGACGGTCGCCATAGGTAATCGTGCCAGTTTTATCTAACAGCAACACATCAATATCGCCTGCCACCTCAACTGCTTTTCCTGACTTTGCCAATACATTGGCTTTTAATGCGCGGTTCATCCCTGCAATCCCAATTGCAGGCAATAATCCACCAATCGTCGTCGGAATCAAACACACCAACAAAGCAATCAATAACACAAGACTAATCTTGATTCCCACCATTGAACCAATGAACGGTAGTGTTGCAACCACCACCACAAAAGTTATGGTCATAATGTTGAGCAAGATACTCAGTGCTATTTCATTCGGTGTTTTCTGACGGTTGGCACCTTCGACCAAAGCAATCATTCGATCTAGAAAGCTATGACCAGCTTCATTACTAACTCGAATAATAATTTGATCAGATAATACCTTCGTTCCTCCGATCACCCCTGAACGATCAGTATCTGCTTCACGGAGTACAGGCGCAGATTCACCAGTTACGGCTGATTCATTAATGGTGGCGAAACCTCGGATAATTTCTCCATCAGCAGGCACAATTTCACCTGCCTTGACCACGACTAAATCATCTTTTTTAAGTAAATTTGCAGATATGACATGTGGAGTCGCATTGAGGTCTGCGATTCGATTTGCAGTTAAATTCTCACGAGCTTGACGCAATGAAGCAGCTTGCCCCCGTCCTTTGGCCTCTGCAACAGCTTCTGCATAATTGGCAAATAACACCGTCACCAATAAAATCAAAGTCAGCAATAGACCAAAGCCTAAACTGGTACTTCCCATTAAAGTTGCAATAACAGTTAAAACAGTCCCCACCCATACACACGCCATCACAGGGTTTTTAAATGCATGTTGCGGCAGCAATTTATAAAAGGTTTGCTGAATAATTGCTTTATTCAAAATATCCATTTGTGTCGCATTTGAATGATTCATTGAGCTTGCTCCACTAGATGTTTACAGATAAATAATCAGCAATTGGTCCAATCACCAACACTGGCATAAATTGCAATAACGTGAGGATCAATACAATTGCGATCAACGTCAGCGCAAATGTAGGCGACTCAATCTGTAAAGAACCTTTGCTTTCTCCAGCTTGCGGTTTGGTTGCCAAGCTCACGGCGATTAAAACAGGGACAATCAATACGCTATAGCGCCCTGCTAACAATGCGACACTCGCACTGAGATTCCACCACAAGCTGTCATCGCCCAGTCCCTCAAAACCAGAACCATTGTTGGCATAAGCAGAGACATACTCATAAAACACTTGGCTGATTCCATGGAATGCAGGGTTTGAATTGCCTGTCAACGAAGGAAATGCGATTGCAATTGCAGTTAACCCAAGAATCACAACAGGCTGTAATAGGATCACAAATGCTAAAAGTTTAATTTCAGTGACTTCAATTTTTCGCCCAAATAACTCTGGAGAGCGCCCTGTCATTAAGCCTGCAATAAAAACGGCTAAGAACAGATAAATAAAGAACTGCAATAGACCACAACCGATCCCCCCCCAAATCGCATTAATCAACATATTGCATAGCTCTAGCAAACCCGTCAGAGGGGAAGCAGAATCATGCATCATATTGACAGAGCCATTATTTACTTGTGTGGTCAAGCTGCCCCACAACGCGGATGCATCAGCGCCAAAACGGACTTCTTTCCCTTCCATCAATGCTGAGTTTGCAAGCAAAGATGATTTTTCAGTCCACAATGTCAACGAGGCAGAAGCAACTGACATCAATAACATCGTTCCGAAAATCATCCACATCAATTTCCGACGTTGGACAAAACGCCCGACCATAAACACCACAGATAATGGAATCAATAGGATTGCAATCATTGCAAGAACATTTGAAAGTGGAGTTGGGTTTTCTAAAGGCACACTGCTGTTTGGACCATACCAACCACCACCATTACTCCCTAATTGCTTAATCGCAACCATCGGTGCCACTGGGCCAAGAGGGATACGTTGAGTTTGGACTTCTGCTGATTGATCCAAAACTTGTACAGTCGGGCCAGCAGAAAGCGTTGCTGGAACGCCTTGAAAGGTGAGCAATAAAGAGAAAATAAATGCTAAAGGAATAAAAAACCGAAATAATGGACGAATAATATCCATCCAAAAATTACCCAGATTAATATTCTTCCATGTCTTTTTCTCTGAGCTTTCTGTTTGACTCGGCTGTAAGAATAATGCTCTTAACATTGCCACTAATAGTGCCAATCCCATTAAAGGTGACAAGTATTGCAGCCCCACGATCACTGTCATTTGTGATAAATAAGAAAGCTGTGCTTGTCCAGAATAATGCTGCTGATTGGTATTGGTCAGGAACGAAATCGCAGTATGTAACGCCAAATCCCAATTCATATTTGGAATATGATCAGGATTCAGTGGTAACCAAGCTTGTGTCATTAAAATGGTGACACTGGTCACCAACAATAAAATATTACTCAGAACAAAGGCTGCCAAATATTGGCGCCAATTCATTCCAACTTGTTTTACATTGAGAACAGTATAAATGGGCTGCTCTATCCATTTAAAAAATCGGTCGCTTCGCATCGGTTTTGCTTGCATCACATCGGCGAGATAGCGTCCTAAGGGATACGCTAGAAGCAATGCAAACATAAATACGGAAATAAATTCCCACATAGGTAATGCCATAAAAAAATAGTTCGGCATAAGTATGGAAATTGAGTGCGTAAATTCTCTATATTGAAAAAAGACAGATGCGTAAATTTTGCGTAAACTTATTTACTGCACACCTAAATCACCCGATAGCGCAATTAAAATAACTGTATTGAAAAAATTTCCTATTTATTACAAAAAATCTTTGACCTTAAAAAAAATATTTTTCTTAAAAATGCAAAAAAAAATATACTCCTCCAAAAAAAATAATTTATATTTTTCATGATTTTATTAATAAAAACACAGATGTATAAAATATATATAGATTATTTTCCGTTCATTTTCATGTAAAAAATCGTACTGAATAGTTCATTTAGAACATTTACTCTTATTTTAATTATGGTATTTTTGTTACATGAAGTTATAGCCAATCACAATAGACAACTGTTTTGTTGTTAATTCATAGCTTCTCAACACTTAAGAATCTTAAAAGTTCAAGGAAAGATTTAAAATGAAATTAAAACACCTTAGCACTGCAATGATCTTAGCAACGTTACCTGCAACTGGAGTTTTTGCAGCGGCGTTAGACCGTTCGGGTCAGTCTATGTCTGCTTTTTTACAACCAGGTAATTATTTTGAAGCTGGAATTTCAATTCTAGATCCGACGGTAGAAGGACAAGAAGCTGGGGAATCTACTAGTAAACGTAAAATTGACGATATGGCGGGAGATTATTTTTTCCCTGGTGCGGCTTTAAAACTTCAATTAACAGATAAGTTCTCTTTCGGTTTACTCTACGACCAACCATTTGGTGCAGATGCTGCATATACTGGTAATAATGTGTTTGTTTCTAGTCCATCAGATACAATTTTAGCTCAAGATAGATTAGATGTTATTCGCCAATCAACTATCGACACTCAATTCAACAATCTTTCTGCTCAACAACGTGTTGGTGCTGCATTAACAGCACAAGGTGTTGACTTAACTACTCCAGCAGGTCAACAACAGTTAGCAGCCACTTTAGCTCAATATAATACAAGTGATGCTGTCAAAAATCAGATCGATACAGCCGTTAAACAAGGTGTAACAAACTTAGTTGATCAAGGTTTACAGCAAGTTAACGGTTTACTTGGAGAAGGAAATACCAAAGTAAAAGTAGACTCACAGAATTTATCTATGATTTTTGGTTTCCAGCCTAATAAAAACCTTAACTTTTATGCTGGTGGCGTATATCAAACAGTAAAAGGCTCCGTGAATCTTCGTGGTCAAGCTTATAGTATCTACAATGGCTATGATGCAAACATCAAAGAGACTGGCGGTGTGGGATGGCTTGCAGGTGCAGCGTATCAAATTCCTGAAATTGCACTTAAAGCATCGGTTACTTACCGCTCTGAGATAGATCATAAAGTTGATATAAATGAGACGCTTCCAACTTTACCTGCTTTAAATCTATTAGGTAAAGGTGATGCTATCGATGTGATTAACAACAGCTCTGAAAAAACAAAAATTACAACTCCACAATCTGTCAACCTTGATTTCCAATCGGGAATCATGGCCAACACCGTAGCATTTGCCAATGTACGTTGGGTGAACTGGAAAGACTTCTCGATCCAACCATATAAGTTTGGTTTATTGTCAAAACAGATTGGTGAAGCTGTAAATCGCCCTAATGGTTTCAATTTAGTAGAATATTCTGAGGACCAATGGACAGTAAACGCAGGTGTTGGTCGCAAACTCAGCGAACAATGGGCGGGTAACGTTTCTGTGGGTTGGGATTCTGGCGCAGGTAACCCAATTACGACTTTAGGTCCAACTGATGGTTATTGGAATGTTGGTTTAGGTGTGCAGTACAGCCCTACCCCAGCAACCTTTATTGCAGGTGGTGTGAAGTACTTCTGGTTAGGCGATGCTAAAGCTCAAACTGGCGCTCAAGCGGGTAGCAATGATTATGTTGCGAAGTTTGAGGACAACAATGCAATCGCTTATGGCTTAAAAATCGGTTACCGTTTCTAATCCATATCAACGAAAAAAGGCCGTCATAAGACGGTCTTTTTTTTCTCATAATTTACCGTTAAATAAAAAAATTAGAGTGAATAATCTATAAACCCCTATAACTCAACACCTTTCCATGACTTTAGCAGTTCATTTATTGACATTTGTAAAATATTTCGGCTTCCCAAAATTATGTTACTTTCCGCGGCATTCTTGTTATACCGTGATATGAGAGAAAAATATCAATGAAGCTGCATGCCATTCAAAAAGCTGTATTACTCAGTTTACTACCAACGACCTCAGCCTTTGCTGCTGCATTAGATCGTTCGGGTCAGTCAATCGCTGCATTTTTACAGCCAGACAACTATTTTGAAGCGGGTATTACCTTTCTGAGCGCAGATGTTTCAGGAAAAGATATTTCACAAAACTCTACGGGTGATATGGCAAACCAGTATTACTCACCAAGCGCTGCATTAAAAATTCAAGCAACTAAGCATTTTTCTATTGGTCTACTCTATGATCATCCTTATGGTGCTGATGCTGAATATCACGGTCAAAACAATTTTGTTGAAAATCGGCCAGTACCTTTTAACGGCAGAACATCGGTTACGGTAAGTACCGAAAATTTAAATTTACTCTTTGGATATCAGCCAAATCAAAACTGGAACGTTTATGCAGGTGCGGTTTATCAAACCTTAGACAGTACCGTATTATTACGTGGCACTAGCTATAGCGCATACAATGGCTATGATTTTAAAACAGGTAAAGATGAAGCAGTGGGTTGGTTGGCTGGTGTCGCTTATCAACTTCCTGAAATCGCACTGAAAGCATCTCTCACCTACCGTGCCAAGATCAAGCATGAAATGAATGCATATGAAAAGCATAATGCTGCTGGAATGACTGGCAACCCGATATTTGATGCGATGTTAAACGACATTAATAATGCACAAGGTACAACAGAAATTATCACCCCTCAATCCATCAACCTCGATTTACAAACAGGGATTATGGAAAATACCATTGCATTTGCGAACATTCGCTGGGTGAACTGGAAAGACTTTGCTATTCGTCCTTATAAGTTTGGTGAAGCCTCTGTGTTAGCACCAATCATTGCCTCAACAGGCAAAAAAGAGGGTTTTGATCTTGTCGCTTATACCGATGATCAATATTCGGTTACTGCTGGTGTAGGACGTAAACTGAATGATCAATGGGCAGGCAATCTATCTGTCGGTTGGGACTCTGGTGCAGGTAATCCAGTCACCACACTTGGACCAACAGAAGGTTATTGGAATGTAGGCCTAGGTGTTCAATACAGCCCTGCTACAAACTACTTCATCGCAGGTGGCGTAAAATATTTCTGGTTAGGTGATGCCAAAGCACAATCAGGTTCTCAATTTGATACACCTAATTATATCGCCGAGTTTAACAATAACGATGCGATCGCTTACGGCCTGAAAATTGGTTATAAGTTCTAATTGCGTTTGATAAAACAAAAGGCGCTTGATGCGCCTTTTGTTTTATACATTTTTCACGCGATGGTGAAAAAACACATATTATTCTGGAATATTGCGTTGCGATACTGAACGAATTGCTTGCTTCAATGCTTCATAACCATGAAGTGGTGGAAATTGTGGAAACTCAGCGATCACATTGTCTGGTGCATCAAATAAGAAACCATGATCTGCTTCGCCCAACATCGTAGTATCGTTATAAGAATCGCCCGCTGCGATTACACGGAAATTCAAACCATGTAATGCTTTGACTGCTTGACGTTTTTGATCAGGTTGACGCAATTTATACGCGGTAATCATGCCATTTTCATCTGTCTCTAATTTATGACAGAAAATAGTTGGCCAACCAAGTTGCTTCATCAACGGGTGCGCAAACTCATAGAAAGTATCAGACAAAATGATCAGTTGAAAATGAGTACTCACCCATTCAACAAACTCCTTCGCCCCTTCAAAAGGCCCCATATCAGCAATCACAGCCTGAATATCGCTTAAACCCAGACCATGTTGTTTTAAGATATTTAGACGTTGTGTCATAAGCACATCATAGTCTGGAATATCACGCGTGGTCGCTTCGAGTTCTTTAATCCCTGTTTTTTTTGCAAAATTAATCCAGATTTCTGGAACTAAAACCCCTTCAAGATCTAGGCATACGATTTCCATGAATGCGTCCAATGTTGGTTAAAAATTGCTGTATCATACCATTAACATTTTCAATTTTTTGCGCTGTTGTTGAATAAAACGACTTTATTCTGCAAGATTAAAGTTGACGGCAAGCCCTCCGCTTTGCTTAGAATGATTTACAATTATGCCCAAGCCTATCGCCAGGAACATTCATGACTGTTATTCCGACTATTGACCTTGTAGATGCTCTCGCTGCTGACTATGCAGATAAATCGCCACGAGAAATATTAGAACTCGCTTTAAGCCAATCAGGTGAAATCGCCATTTCTTTTTCAGGCGCCGAAGATGTTGTATTGATTGATATCGCATCTCGTATTGGTAAACCCTTCCGTGTATTTAGTTTAGATACTGGGCGCTTACATGCCGAGACGTATCAGTTCATCGAAACTGTGCGTAAACATTACAAGATCAATATCGAAATTTGCTTTCCTGAATCAGCAGCAGTTCAGCAACTGGTAGACGAAAAAGGCTTATTTAGTTTTTTTGAAGATGGTCATCAGGAGTGTTGCGGCGTTCGTAAAGTACAGCCTTTACGTAAAAAGTTGGCAACTTTAGACGGCTGGATTACAGGTCAGCGCAAGGATCAAAGCCCAACGCGAAGTGACGTTCCAGTGGTTCAAGCCGATGTTGGTTTTTCAGGTGAAGGTAAGCAACTGATTAAATACAATCCGCTTGCGAACTGGAGCAGTGCGGATGTATGGAGTTATATCCGTATGATGGAAATCCCATACAATCCATTGCATGAGCGGGGTTTTATTTCAATTGGTTGTGAGCCGTGTACCCGTGCCGTACTTCCAAATCAGCATGAACGTGAAGGACGCTGGTGGTGGGAAGAAGCCACTCACAAAGAATGTGGCTTACACGCAGGCAATCTCAAAAAATAATCAATTACAGATTTGGTATATTAAAACCACTGATTCATCAGTGGTTTTATTTTTTATGACTGCTGTGTACAAAGTCATATTTTAACCAGAACAAACCGTATATACTCGACAGAACGGTTCAATAATTCTAATAAGAGTTATAGGGTCTGTTGACACTTCAAGGTTGAAATATCAACACTCCCTACGAGTATCTTATAAAAAATGCGACGAGAGGCTAATCTGCTATGCGCCCATTACATCCAATCGACTTCATTTTTCTTTCATTAGAAAAAAGACAGCAGCCTATGCATGTGGGTGGCCTGTTTTTATTTGAACTTCCAGAGAATGCTTCGCCGACTTTTGTCCATGACTTAGTGGAAGAAATTCGCCAATCAAAAAGCATTCCCGTTCCCCCATTTAATAACCAACTCAATGGTTTATTTTGGGGTGAGGACAATGAATTCGATTTAGATCATCATTTCAGCCATATTGCACTCCCTAAACCTGGACGTATTCGTGAATTGCTGGTCTACGTTTCACAGAAACATAGTTCACTGATTGATCGCGCAAAACCTTTATGGACCTGTGACATTATCGAAGGAATTGAAGGCAATCGCTTTGCAATGTATTTCAAAATCCATCATGCGATGGTTGACGGCATTGCGGGTATGCGTTTGATTGAAAAATCACTGTCTAAAGATCCAAATGAAAAACATGTTGTCCCTTTATGGTGTGTTGAAGGAACACGGGGTAAACGTTTAAAAGTTCCAAAACCACCCACTGTCAGCAAAATTAAAGGGTTTATAGATGGGATTAAATCTCAGCTTGAAGTCACCCCTAAGGTCATGCAAGAGTTATCTCAGACCATATTTAAAGAAATGGGCAAAAACCCAGACTACGTTTCAACCTTCCAAGCGCCACATTCAATTTTAAACCAGCGTGTAAGCTCTTCTCGTCGTTTTGCAGCCCAATCGTTTGAACTAAATCGCTTGCGTTATATTGCTAAAGTCTTGGGTGTAACGATCAATGATGTGGTACTTACCATCTGTTCAGGTGCACTACGTGAATATCTAATTAGTCAGGACAGCTTGCCCAAAAAACCGCTCATTGCCATGGTTCCTGCGTCATTACGTACTGATGATTCAGACGTCAGTAACCGTATCACTATGATTTTGGCAAATCTTGCGACCCACATTGAAAATCCAATTGAACGTTTAGAAATTATTCGTCGTAGCGTACAAAACTCTAAACAGCGTTTTAGTCGTATGACTGCTAATGAGATTCTTAATTATAGTGCTGTTGTATATGGCCCAGCTGGTTTGAATATCGTTTCAGGCATGCTACCTAAACGCCAAGCATTTAACCTTGTGATTTCTAATGTACCGGGTCCACGCGAACCTTTATATTGGAATGGTGCGAGACTAGATGCTCTCTACCCTGCTTCGATCGTCATGGATGGCCAAGCCCTGAATATCACCTTGACCAGTTATCTTGATAAGCTTGAGGTTGGACTGATTGCATGTCGTAATGCATTGCCTAAAATGCAAAACTTACTCACGCATTTGGAAGAAGAGATTCAACGTTTTGAACAAACAATTCAAGAAGTAGAAAAGCAGAAAATTGCGAATTAAACCTTCTAAAAACTAAGGGGCTTATCATGGCCCCTTATTTTTTAATGGTACGGCAACGTTGTAACAGTTGATGGCAGGCAGAGCGAATCATGGCCGTGGTAATTGGAACTTCTTTACCTTGGCTATCTACCATATAACATGTATTTACAGGTGTGCTGTCCAAAACATGCTTAAAACCGTGACTCACTAATCTTTTACTAACATTCATATTATATACCTCATTATATTTGCTAAGGCACTGGAAAATGCCTATGGCTAATCTTATGGTTCTAGTATTTAAAATTCATGATAGAAAGTAAAATTTCAGTTGTAACAAGGATTAAGCGAAATCTTGTTACAACTTTAGCTTAAAATGATATCGTATTGCTCTTGCGTATATAAATTTTCCACTTGGAATTTTATGACACGGTTCACAAAATGCTCCAAATCCGCCACGGCTGGGGCTTCTGCTGTTAAGAGCCGATCAATCACTGCTGGATGTGCAACGACAGTAAAGCCACCCTTGGAATCAAATGCACGGGCATATCGCATGATCTCACGAAATATTTCGTAACACACTGTCTCTGCTGTTTTCACATATCCCCGTCCTTGACAGGTTGGACAGGATTCACAAAGCAAATGTTCTAAAGATTCACGTGTACGTTTACGTGTCATTTCCACTAAACCAAGCTCTGAAACTTGGGTAATTTTGGTCTTCGCATGATCGCGTTCGAGCATTTTCTCAAACTGACGCATCACCTCTTCGCGATGCCCTGCTTCCTGCATATCAATAAAATCAATGATTAGAATGCCGCCCAAATTACGCAAGCGTAATTGACGACTAATCACTTGCGTGGCTTCCATATTGGTTTTAAAAACAGTATCTTCTAAGCTTCGACCACCGACATAAGAACCCGTATTGACATCAATCGTGGTCATTGCCTCCGTCTGGTCGATCATCAAATACCCCCCAGATTTAAGCGCAACGCGTGTCTGTAGGGCTTTTTGGATGTCTTCTTCGACGTTATACAAGTCAAATAATGGTTTTTCCCCCGGATAATGAATCAGGCGGTTTTTGATCATCGGTACAAACTCATCGACAAACTCGCTGAGCTTGGCATGAATTTCACGTGAATCGACATAGATTTTGGTGGTTTCACCA
This sequence comes from Acinetobacter halotolerans, assembly GCF_004208515.1. Lineage (GTDB taxonomy): Bacteria > Pseudomonadota > Gammaproteobacteria > Pseudomonadales > Moraxellaceae > Acinetobacter > Acinetobacter halotolerans. Next base: position 69,171 of record NZ_SGIM01000007.1, on the reverse strand, counting down.
CTTGCTAGATCACGTACAATCCGTTGTGGGAGGGGTAATTCTTCAAAAATGATTTCTGGTGTCGCCACTTCTTTTTGTTTGCGTTGAATATATTCCCAAAGTTTACTTAGATAATTCATATCTTGGGCGATTGCGGCTTCATCAACGCCTTCTGCCGCAGTACGAACAATCACACTACCTGGGAGAAGATGTTCTTCCTGAATATGCTCAATGATGCCACGCAGTCGATCTCGCTCTTCTTCAGATTCGATACGCTGAGATACCCCAATATGATTGCCATAAGGCATGAGTACGAGATAGCGCGATGGGATGGAAAGATCAGTACTTAAACGCGCTCCTTTGGTCCCCAACATATCTTTCATGACTTGAACCGTAAGCATTTGCCCCGGATGCAAAAGTTCAAAAACATTTGGGGTTGGCTGTGAACGCGGCCAGACCATATCATTGATATGTAAAAAGGCAGTTCTTGATAGACCGATATCCACAAAAGCAGCCTGCATACCGGGCAATACCCGTACAACTTTACCTTTGTAAATATTACCGACCAACCCGCGTTTTACTGTACGTTCAACAAATAGCTCATTGACCGTACCATTTTCGATTAAAGCCACACGACATTCCATCGGTGTGACGTTAATTAGCAACTCTTCAGCCATAACCAACTCAAAACTTTATAAAAATTCTTATATCCGAAAGTATCAGCGAAATGCCTTTATGCTTTCTAATAACTGTGCTGTTTCATGCAAAGGTAAACCAACAACATTGCTATAACTGCCACGAATCTGAGGAATATATTGTGCAGCAATTCCTTGTATCGCATACGCCCCTGCTTTTCCTACTGGCTCACCCGTTGCCCAATATTTTTCCATTTCAGCATGGCTCAATACTTGTAACTCAACCTGAGTTTTTACTACTGTACTGAGCATCTTAGAGGATTTAGCGACACACAGTCCAGAAAACACATCATGCCAATGTCCTGAAAGCGCCGACCAAATTTCAAATGCATGCTGCTTAGACTCTGGTTTACCTATAATCTTTCCAGCAAAACTCAAACTGGTATCTGCAGCAATCACAACTGCTTCAGGATAACGTGTTAAAACAACTTTGGCTTTGTCTTTCGCCAAACGTTCAACATATTGCTCAACTGTTTCACCCGCTAATACCGTTTCATCCACCTCTGGACTAAAAACCTGAAAGTCCAAACCGAGTTGCTGTAACAGCTCCTGTCGACGAGGTGAGCTAGAGGCTAAAATTATATTCGCCATTTATGTAAACAATAATAAATGACAGGCCATGCGAGTATACCCGTAATGAGCGGTTGCCAATGACGTGCGATTGAGAAATGAGTACCCGCAATTGTCTGAGCCATCCATAGGAACGTAAGATGTGCAGTAATCGCAATGATGGCAATCACCCAAGAATTACCAAAGGTCAAAATTCGACGTTCACGGATAAAATATCGAGTCGAAAAACAAATCAGAACAAAACTCAGGGCATTTAAACCAAGCGGTGCATCCAACAATAAATCGACAAAGATTCCCATTGCAAATGCGAACCAAATACCACACCAAACGGGCTGATAGAGAATCCAAAATAGCATGATCATCAACATCACTGATGGTCGCCACCCCGAAGTATCATAGGCCAACGGATAGACCACCAGTACTGACCCGATCACAATGGAGATAATAATCATCCAAAGTGGATCTTTATTTGTTCTGGCATAATTTAATTTAGCGATCGGCATAAGGTTGCTCCTTTGCCAAAGACTCTGAGAACAGAACCACGACATGATGACCACTGGCCAACTGAGCAGTCGGCATGACATCAATTTCAGCAAACTCACCCGAGTTATGACGGCTGACCTTAGACACTGTTCCGACTAAGTAACCTGCTGGAAAATGTTCACCTAAACCAGAACTAAAAACTTTGTCACCCACCTTAATATTTGCACTGGTTGGAACATATTGCATTTTTAATTGTCCCAAATCCCCTGTCCCAGACACAATCGCTCGCATTCCCGTGCGCTCTAAACGTACCGATAAGGAATGTTCTTTATCTGAAAGCAACATGATTCGGGCACTATGCGGATAGACATCGATAATCTGTCCCATAATCCCTTTGTCATCTAAAACGGTCTGACCGATTTTAAGATGATCCAGCGCACCACGATTGATGATAATAATATGACGCAATGGATCTGCATCTGTACCAATCACTTCGGCGATTTGCATACGCCCATCAATAATCAATGGGGTATCAAGCAAACCACGCAATCGATTATTTTCAGCAGAAAGTTCTGAAAGTTTTTGCAAGCGAACCTGTGCTTGCAATAACTCTGCTTGCATCGCGGTATTTTCGCGGCGCAACTGAGCTTCAGACTTGGTTTGTTGATTCAGCCATTCACGCGACAGTACTGGATAACTTGCCAGCGCATAAATTGGATTATACGCAGCGTACAAGACTTCTCTGGCAGGTTGAACCACATGCGGCATGCGCCAATCAAAGAAAAGCACGACCAAACATGTGATGACCGCAATAACAAACGAACGAAAAGAGGGCGGTTTTCTTGAAAAAAGATTCGGTTGCACCGCCTATTCCTTATGAATTAACCAACAAACAGCATGTCATGGTTTGGATTGTCAAAGAACTCTAATACTTTACCTGCACCACGCGTAACACAGGTCAGCGGTTCTTCTGCCACAACGACAGGTAAGCCTGTTTCTTGCGCGATCAATTTATCGAGATTACGCAGTAATGCACCACCACCAGTCAGTACGATCCCACGCTCTGCAATATCAGATGAGAGTTCAGGCGGTGTTTGTTCAAGTGCTGATTTCACCGCACTTACAATACTTTGTAATGGATCAGTAATCGCTTGGGTAATTTCATCAGAAGTTACGGTAATGGCACGAGGAACACCTTCAGCCAAGTTACGACCACGCACTTCAATCTCAAGCGTTTTGCCATCTGCATCTGCAATCGCCATACCGACTTCTTTTTTAATGACTTCAGCAGTTGTTTCACCGATCACACAACCATGCGCTTTACGCACATAATTGATAATTTGCTCATCAAAAACATCACCACCGATACGTAGAGAGTCCGCGTAAACACAACCTTGCAATGAAATAATGGCAATTTCAGTGGTACCACCACCAACATCGACCACCATCGAACCACATGCTTGCTCAACTGGCATACCTGCGCCAATCGCAGCAGCCATTGGCTCTTCGATCAGACGAACTTCACGCGCACCTGCATTAAATACGGCTTCACGAATCGCGCGACGTTCAACCAAAGTTGATTTGCATGGTACGCAGACCACAACTTTTGGATGATTCGGAAACAAGCGTTTTTCATGTACTTTACTGATAAACTGATGCAGCATCGTTTCAGTAACTTCAAAATCAGCAATCACACCATCTTTCATGGGACGAATGGCTGAAATATTCGCTGGGGTACGGCCTAACATTTGTTTAGCATCAAGACCAACAGCAGCAACTATTTTTTGTGAACCACTGTGACGAATCGCCACAACTGTCGGTTCATTTAATATAATGCCACGGCCTGGTGCATAAATCAGTGTATTTGCAGTACCTAAATCTATGGCTAAATCCGGCGAAAACAAGCCAAGTAGTCTTTTTAGAATCACGGGGGCGTTCTCAATTAAACTTTGTGTGAATACAAGGTGGCAACTTTAACTAAATGTGATGATTTGAACAAGTCAATCGCTTATTATAACGCACGATATTTTGAATTTTTTTGATACTGAATTAGGTAAAGTTATGTCTACATCATCTGATGCGTCACAGACAGCGGATCTAAATGCGCAAACTGTATCGCAAATCGCAAATTTAGCTCGCTTATCCCTAAATGACACGCAATCTGCTGAATATGCTCAAAGTTTAAATAAAATCTTAGGTATGATGGAAACATTAAAAGGCATAAACACCGATGATGTTGAACCTTTAAAAAGTCCATTTGATCACCCACAACCCTTACGTACTGACGTTGTGAGTGAAACTAATCACCGTGATGAATACCAAGCAGTCGCTCCTGCGACAGAAGCTGGTTTGTACCTCGTTCCTCGTGTAATTGAATAATTTTTATTCGATTAGTCAATATTTTATATTTAGAATGTAAAGAAATTTTTCATATGACAGATTTACATCGCTTATCAATTCGTGAACTCTCTGAAGGCTTACAACAAGCCCAATTTTCATCACGTGAATTGACTGAACATTATTTAAAACGTATCGCCAAAATTGACACAAAAGTAAAGAGTTATGTGACGGTTACAGCAGAACAAGCTTTGGCTGAAGCGGATGCCGCTGATGCTGCACTAAAAGCTGGCAATGCATCTGTACTTGCAGGTATTCCACTGGCGCATAAAGATATTTTTTGTACCAAAGGCATTAAAACCACTGCTGGTTCAAAAATGCTGGATAACTTCATCTCCCCTTATGATGCAACTGTGGTGGCCAAAGCCAAAGCTGCGGGTCTTGTGACCTTAGGTAAGGTGAACATGGATGAATTCGCCATGGGTTCAACCTCGGAAAGCTCTTACTTTGGCGCAACAGGAAACCCTTGGGCACTTGATCATGTGCCGGGTGGTTCTTCAGGTGGCTCTGCAGCGGCTGTAGCAGCTGATCTCGCACCGATTGCTACAGGTACGGATACTGGCGGTTCAATCCGTCAACCTGCCTCATTCTGCGGTTTAACAGGCTTAAAACCGACGTATGGTCGTGTTTCTCGCTTCGGTATGATTGCCTATGCCTCATCACTAGATCAGGGCGGCCCAATGGCACGTACTGCCGAAGACTGTGCTTACTTGATGAATGTAATCGCAGGCCATGATGCCAAAGACTCAACCTCTATCAATAAAGAAGTTGATGACTACGTTGCAAACTTGAACGGTACATCGGTCAAAGGCTTACGTATTGGTATTCCAAAGCAATACTTCAACGTCTCTGGTTTAGATGCTGAGGTCAAAGCCCGTGTCGAAGAATCATTGAAAAAACTTGAGGAAATGGGCGCAAGCTTGGTTGAGATTGATCTCAACATGACTGAAGCCTATGTTCCGACCTACTACTTGATCGCACCTGCCGAAGCGTCATCGAACCTATCTCGTTTTGATGGTGTACGTTATGGCTACCGCTGTGAAAACCCTGTGGACTTGATGGACTTATACAAGCGTTCACGTTCAGAAGGTTTTGGTGCAGAAGTACAACGTCGTATTTTGATTGGTACTTATGCCCTTTCTGCTGGTTATTACGATGCATACTATGTCAAAGCACAAAAAGTACGTCGTCTGATCCAACAAGATTTCTTAAAAGCATTTGAAAATGTCGATGTGATCGCTGCGCCATCTGCGCCAACCACAGCGTATAAGATCGGTGCGAATCTCAGCCCAACTGAAATGTATTTAGGCGATATTTATACCCTCGCGGTGAACTTGGCAGGTCTGCCTGCCATTAACGCCCCTGTTGGTTTTGATAAAGAAAGCTTGCCTGTCGGCCTACAGTTGATTGGTAACTACTGGTCAGAATCACAATTGCTTTCGATTGTGCATCAATATCAACAAAACACAGACTGGCATACCAAGCGCGCTAGCGTTGCTGAGGAGACTGCATAATGACTGAAGCTCAAAAGTTGGCTAAACCAAAATCAAATCTGATTGACGGTTGGGAAGTTGTTATCGGGATCGAGATTCACACGCAGCTTGCAACCAAATCAAAAATCTTCTCAGGTTCATCGACCGAATTTGGTCAAGACCCAAATACACAAGCCAGCCTCGTTGATTTGGCGATGCCGGGTGTATTGCCTGTATTGAATGCCGAAGTGGTTAATCTTGCGATTCGCTTTGGTTTAGGGATTGATGCTTATATCGACCAAGCATCTGTGTTTGCACGTAAGAACTATTTCTACCCTGACTCTCCAAAAGGCTATCAGATCAGCCAAATGGACAATCCAATCGTCGGCTTGGGTCATATTGATATCCAACTTGAAGATGGCACGATCAAGCGCATAGGCGTTACTCGCGCGCATCTTGAAGAAGATGCAGGTAAATCTATCCATGACCAGTTTGAAGGCATGTCAGGAATCGATTTAAACCGTGCAGGTACTCCGCTACTTGAAATCGTTTCTGAACCAGATATGCGTTCGGTTGAAGAAGCGGTTGCTTATATTAAATCGATTCACACTTTAGTGCGTTGGTTGGGTATTTCTGATGGCAACATGGCCGAAGGTTCATTCCGTTGTGACTGTAACGTGTCTTTACGTCGTCCAGATCAGCCATTTGGTACACGCTGTGAGTTGAAAAACCTCAATTCATTCCGTTTCATTGAGCAAGCGATCAATGTTGAAATTGAACGCCAAATGGAAATCTTGGAATACGGCGGCAAGATCGATCAAGAAACACGTTTATTCGATCCAGTGAAAATGGAAACTCGTTCGATGCGTTCGAAAGAAGAAGCGAACGACTATCGCTACTTCCCTGACCCTGACCTGCTTCCTGTCATCATTGCTGATGAGCAGATCGAAGCGGCTCGTGCTGCACTTCCTGAGTTGCCTAAAGCGCGTCGTGCACGTTTCATCGCTGACTTTGGTGTGACTGAATACGATGCACATGTGTTGACGCTGTCACGCGAAATCGCAGACTTCTATGAAGCTGTTGTGATGGCTGCTGGCGGCGCGAAACAAGGTAAGATTGCGGCAAACTGGGTGATGGGTGAATTCTCAGGTGCTTTAAACAAAGCGGGCCTAGAATTGGTAGATTCTCCTGTTTCTGCTGAGCAACTCGGTGGCATGGTGGCACGTATTGTGGATAACACCATCAGCGGTAAGATTGCGAAGCAAGTGTTTGGCTTTATGTGGGAAGCAGAAGGCAAATCTGCAGATGACATCATTGCTGAGAAAGGCTTGAAGCAAGAAACCGATACAGGTGCGATTGAAGCGATCATCAAAGAAGTGCTTGCAGCCAATGAAAAAATGGTTGAGGAATACAAGTCTGGTAAGGAAAAAGCCTTTAACGGTCTTGTCGGTCAAGTGATGAAAGCGTCTAAGGGTAAAGCCAACCCTGCTCAAGTCAATGAATTAATGAAAAAATTGATTGGTTGATTAGTTGGCTAGTCAATTTATTTCATGATATAAAACCTCACTTAATGTGGGGTTTTATAATTTTAATACGATAAAACATCCAAACAATAAATTTTAAATTCAACCAACATGATCGTAAAACTTATGAAAAATAAATTATTACTTAGCGCCTCTTTACTTCTAATCAGCACACCTAATTTTGCACAACAGCCTAAAGTCCCTAAAGCAGATGCTCAAGCTATTTTTAAAGCTGCAGATTTCAAAAGAACCAAATATGGCTGGGAAGGTAATTGTGATACTGGTGAAATTATCATTTATAAAGATTTAAATGGTGACGGTCGTAAAGATGCCGTTATTCAAGATAATAGCAGCATGTGTTATGGCAGAACTGGTGTCGGTTACTATATTGTTTCACAGCAAAAAAATGGTAAATGGAAGCAGTTATTTAGTAATCCGGGCATCCCCACCTTTTTGAAAACCAAAGGAAAAGATGGCTGGCCAGATATTGAAAATGGTGGTTCTGGTTTTTGCTTTGCGGTATTCCGTTGGGATGGTCAAGAATATAAGGTTCAACGTTATGAATATGAAGGTAAAGCATGTTCATTACGATAAATGAAGATGCAATAAAATAAATCCCTCATGAACGAGGGATTTTAAGTAATTTCTTAACGCACCACACCCAACTTATTCCAAATATCAGGCGTTAAAAAAGTCGTGACCAATTTATTTAAATCAATATAACGCAACGTGCCTTGCAACTGCTGTCTTACCGCTGGGTCTTTGACAATATCCTCACCCGCACTCTGACCCAATTGCTGAAAAGCCTCCCCAACCGCTTGAATGCCCTCTGCCTGAATCACTGCTTTGGTCTGAGCCGAACACTGCTCCACGATCACACGCTGTAAAACTTGTGCCAACTTTTGATCAAGCTGAGTTTTCTGCTCAGGCGTGACGTTACTAAACGTTTTTAAATCAGGATGTGCCGCTAAAGCACTATACGTCCATTGCAATACCGTGGTTTTATCGGCTGCCGTAGTCGCTTTAACTAAACAATCACTCAGTTGATCAACTGTAGGTCCTGCCATTGCCACTTGAGTTGTGCCTAACACAGCCGCAGCCATCAATACAGAACGACTCAAATGAGAAAATTTACGACGGGGAAAAATATAAATACGAGACATAAGCACAGTTCCAAATTGCAATCTGTCTCTTTGTACCATGCCCGATCTAGATCATCTGTTATGACGCTGTAAATTGCGTAAGTCCACGCCATTAAAATTTTGACAAAATGTAATAACCAATCATCATTATTTTATGTTTTACACTCGTCACTTAGCCCTGCCCTGTAAAGTTCCAAGTTACAGGGAGATTCGGTTGCTTCGGCGCTCTATTCAAATCAATATTCAGGTTACGACTGCCTTTAAAAGAGTTTTCACCTGAATCAGATGCAGGTGACACATCTAAACTGTAACGATAACGAAATTGCCATAACATCGGCTTAATCGGACGAATATCTAGACTTAAACGATCTACATCATGACAATTACCCTTTGAAGTTTCATAATCCTGTTCTGAGAAACAAGCCCGAATCATACGATTAAAACTAAAAGGATAATTTTTAATAAAACGATGTGTGCTACCTGAGTCCTTTAATTCATAAAAGTCAGCACGTTCTATCTTTGCTCCACCACCTGAATACATCTCTGAAAAGACATCAATCATTGCAATCGCATAACGGTTTTGATCGATTGGAAACAGTTTGGGAAAAATAAACTGTCCAACTGACACACCTTCCTCTTCATTTGAAAATTCAATTCGCCACTGCTTTGCTAATTCTAGTCCTATGGTTGATTGACGAAATTGAGCAACAGTGTCACCTGACAATAACCATAGGTTTTGATCAGCAGTTTTTAAGCTACGCCATTGCTCACGCTGCTGACATAGGTTTTGCACTTGCTCACATAGTTTTGTCTGTTCAGTTTGGCTGAGTTGCCCTTTTTTAAATTCAAGAGTCTGTAATGGTGCGGCAAAAATAGGCGAGCTAAAGCAAGTCAATGCTCCTGCCAAGATAATGCCATGTAAATTGACTTTATTATTCGGCATCGTTTTTCCCTAAATTATTTTGATGTGATAAAAACATCATTTCACAACCGCTTCGATCAAATCCAACTCCCACACACCACCAGCAGCTAAACCTTTACACATTCCCGTCCACATATCTCTACTTTGAACAAACTTTTGACCATCCCAAACCCACTCCGAACTTGACCAACAATCACCAATTCCTCGACCTTTTTGCGCACTACCAATCACGCCAGCACCAAAATCAGAAGCATGTTCAGTCACAAAAGTAGCTTTACCCTTTAATGACTCATCCATCACCCACGCACCATAACCTTCGTTATAAGCAGCACGCCAGCATAAGCTCATCGCTAACACTTTATGATTGCTTAACTTATAGAGTTGGATCGGCTGAGATTGCGCACCATCACGAGCATAATCATAAGTCCCTTCACAGAAACCCTCCTCTTTTGGAGTCGGTTGTGCTGCCATTAAACGCTGATAAATAGATGGGTACTGCTTGTTACTTGATTGTAAGGTCAAATAAGGCTCAGTCGCTGTATTGACCCGCTTGATCACACGTTTAGGCTGAGCCTTTAAGACCTTAGATTCATCGCCCTTGCCTTTTTTTACCAATGCACCTACTGTTCCGACACGCTTCTGAAAATCATCCATTTTCAATAAAGTCGCCGTCATACCAGCGTCCGAGATTTGCCATTGGAAAGACGCATTTTTAAATACAATTTCTGTTTTTTGTTGCGCCTGTTGCAATAAAGCCGTGACTTGCGATGCAGAGAGTTTTCCCATTAAGAGCGATTCATTGCCATCCACCGTCACCTGTCCCAAGTCTTTTCCATTGAGATAGAATCGAATATTTTTCAGTTTATTGGCTGGAATGCTTTGTTCCTCATATAGCGCTAAAGCAAACTTGGCTGTCACCGCTTGCTTCGCTCCTGCTTGGCGTGTCAAAAGTAATGAAGCTGGATTATCTCCAGCCGCATCCGCTTGATAGCCAGCCGCACGACAAGTACCTGTATTACTGCAATACATTTCCCAGTTTTGATGGAAAAAAGCAATTCCTTTTATCTCTTGAGCAACAGCAACGGAGCTCATCGCAACTAAACAACAACCTGACAGCAAATTTTTCATGGCTTTTCTCTATTTGGTTTATTTATTATTCATCTCAACAGCAGTTTAACGCTTTTTCTAATTACAATCGAAGCAGATGCCTAAGCACTTAACCTACTCGTATTTAATAACCTCAGAAAGTGATTAGCTCGCACGCTTTTTTCTTTCGTTCGGTAAATTGCATAAATGGGTGCAATACATGGTTGATCCGCTTCTAAAGGACGATAGACAATCTGCTTGTTCCAAAACTCTTGAATAGAGGCTGGTACGATCGAGAGCCCAATCCCTGCCGCAATCAAATTAAGACTTGAGGTTAAACGTGGCGCCTCTTGGACAATATTTGGACTAAATCCTGCCTGATAGCAATTTGCCAAAATATTATCAAACAAATCTTGCCCGCCTAGACGGCGATATAACACGAACTCATAAGCTTCTAAGTCAGGTAAATGAATTGCTCCTTGCTGCTCGACCAAAGGATGGTTGCTCGGCAAAGCCACCATTAAAGGTTCATCTAAGACATACAAACTGTGCAAATCGGCATGTATCGGTGCTGGTTTCCGCAGGAAGGCAATATCTAATTTTTCATTGATTACGGCATCCACCAAAGCACTACTACTGTCCTCTTCTAAGTGAATGGCAACAGCAGAAAATTGCTCTCGATATTGACGCAACAAAGCGGGTAAAAAAGGGTGCAAACCAATAGAGTGAGTAAATCCAATATTAATCTGACCTTCCTTTCCTTGCGCAATATTACGCACTCTTCGGGGAATGGACTCCGCATGATCCAAAATCGTCAATGCCTCTTGATATAAGGCCTTGCCTGCCTCTGTCACTTCTACACCACGCGGCAATCGTTTTAACAACACGGTATCTAAATCTTTCTCTAGACTTTTAATCAGACGCGTCAGTGGCGGTTGTTGTATATGCAAGCGAACAGCTGCCTTGGAAATATTGCTTTCCTCAACAACTGCAATAAAAGCTTTGAGTTTATGAATATCGATCATACATACCTTAAAAGTATAGATAATGAAAAATAAAGCATTTGTAAATATACTACTATTCCACCATCCTATTACCAGTAAAGTCAATCAGGAAACCGTCCCAATGAAGGCTCCAGCCCTTTCAATCGCAAATGAATCATCATCTACAACGCCAGATAGCAAGGCGCTGTTTATGGGATTTATGAAGTTGGGATTGATCGGCTTTGGTGGGGTTCTGCCATTGGCATATCGCGTCATCGTAGAAGAACAAAAATGGTTAGATGAGGCTAAATTCACAGATCTTCTGGGAATTTGTCAGGTACTACCCGGTGGCAATATTATCAATATGGCCGTGGCGATCGGCATGGAGTTTCAAGGTATTAAAGGTGCAGTCAGCTCTGTACTTGGCTTGATCTCTGCTCCAACCATCATTGTGTTACTGATCTATCAAACCTATGTGCATTTTCAACATTTGTCTAGCGTTAAACATCTGATCCAAGGTTTAGCTGCCGCCGCTGCAGGCTTACTTTTTGCAACAGGCATAAAAATGTTGAAGCCTATTTTTAAAAAACGTTTAACCATTGTCACGATTTTGCTGACCTTTATCTTTATGTTGTGGTTCAAGCTGCCGTTGCTGCTGATCTTGGTTATTTTACTGGCGATAAATATGTTGGTGTTGGGAGTGAAAAAATCATGATATTGCTCACGCTTGCAATCGTATTCACACAATTGTCACTGATTGCTTTTGGTGGAGGAAATGCGATTTTACCAGAAATGCAGCATCAAGTTGTCACGGTACATCAATGGATGACAGCCGAACAGTTTAGTTCATTGTTTGCGATGGCACAGGCGGCTCCTGGACCTAATATGATGGTCGTTCCATTAGTCGGGTGGCATGTTGCAGGGCCAGCAGGACTTATCGTGACATCCATCGCTAAGTTTGGACCATCATCTATTATTACCATTTATGCACTCAAGTTTTGGCAACGATTCAAACATCACCCTTTACGTGCACGTTTTGAAAAAGCACTTAAACCCATCACAGTCGGCTTGGTTTTGGTCAGTGCGTGGCTAATCGCCGATGCTTCTGCTCAAAATATACTGCTGGTTTTGATTGTAATTTTGACCGCAATACTGGGCTTATTTAAGAGAATACATCCATTATGGGTCATGATATTTGGCGCAGGAGTGGGTGTTTGCTTCCTATAAATACTCATAAAAAAGACCTGCATTTCATCAATACAGGTCTTCACAATATGGCTTACTCTTTATTTCTCTAATGTAGACTCAAATGCCCTGAGACGTTTATGAATCGACATTAACTCAATAATCGTTGGCCATGAACTAATCAGATATTGGAATGAACTACGTACCTGATTAAAGACATTTAAGATTTGCATCATCAATCCTAAGGTAATAGCACCTGCAGCAATCGATGGAAATAAAATAAAGAGTCCATAAATATTATCTAACTGCAAATACCAAATACGCACTAAATTAAAGTAGGCATAATGGAAATATAAACGGAAATAATTTTGACGTACTTTGGAAAAAAGCTGTTTAAGTGTTTGTGGTTGTGCCCGATCATGCTGATCTTCCCCATAAACTAATTCTTTACGGAAGGCCGCTTCTACTTTTTGATTATTAAACTCTAAACCCGGCAACTTATAACCAACAACCATCAATACAACTGTACCCAACACTGCCCAACCAATTGCAGCAATCATAAGTGCATGTGGAATTTCTCCCACAATGGGTAGTTCTTTTACATGTACCGATAATTGTACCAAGATGGGTAAAAAAGCAATCAAGGTTAAAAGTGCTTCGACGAGGTTGACCCCAAGTGTTTCAGTCGTCTTCGCAAAACGCATCGTATCTTCTTGAATACGCTGTGAAGCTCCCTCAATATGTCTTAATCGCTCCCAATGTGACGTATAAAAATCATTCATGGCTGTACGCCAACGAAAAACATAATGGCTGACAAAGAACAAATTAAACACGGCAAAAGTCACATAGACCATCGCTATGTATAGGAAAGTCATGACACCAGAATAGAGATCTTGTACATCGCCACCGCCACTAGAAAGCATGGTTTGGATGAGATTATAAAATGGGTTATACCACGCATTAATCACGACACTGACTTGTACCCCAAACCAGATATTAAACAGAATAAATGCTGAACCCCAGACTGACCAACGTTGCCATTTATTGTCGGAGAAAAATCGCCAAAAAATCGCAAATAATGCTGTTGCCGCAAAAAACCAAAGGTAGAACCATAGAAATGTTGGAGACCAAAAACGACTTACATCAATGGGTAAGGCTGCCTCATGGTATCCCTCTGAAAACCCAAGATATGTCCCCCAGTCTTTTCCACCTGAATACCATAACAACATGTTAATGATGACCCACAATAACAATGAAGCAAAAAAATAACGTGGATTTGGGAAAAAAGATTTAAACATCGTACTGAACGATCCTTGTGGTACTGCAATAGACGGATGGTTGTATGCTATAACCTCAAACTTAAATTAGTCTGATGGATTGCTAATGTAGTTATTTACCTGTTTTTTCAAACTTTTCATAGCATTTTGTAAGACATTTTTAATTTGTTTATATAAAAGCAATCCTTTGCTAAAAACAATCAAAGTTATGGCGCTAAGTCATTCAACTTTAAAGTGAGGTTTTGCTGAGTTTTAGAACTAGGACGCATCTTGGTTTGAATCGCTAGCTGAATATCTGAGAGCTTTTCTTTGGCAGCGTCCGCGCCTGCCTGCATGGTCATTTCACGACCTTTGACATCAAAGATATGCACCTTTTCACGGAGATCAGGCTGAATCACGATATCCGCATATTTAAGTTCTTCTTCCGCCAAACGCCCTTGCATAATATTAATGTTTTGATTGAATAGCCCCCAAACATTAGTGGTTTCGGTATGAACAGGTTGTGCCAAAATATCAACGGCAATCACCACATCGGCACCCAAATCACGTGCAACCTGTACAGGCACTGGACTGACTAGCCCCCCATCGACATATTCACTTTGACCAATTTTGATCGGGACAAACATACTTGGAATCGAAGCTGACGCTCGTACTGCTTGACCTGTATTGCCGTAATTAAAGACCGTCTTACTGCCTTCTTTTAATTCTGTTGCAACCACATACATTGGAATCTTAAGTTTTTGAAGCGGGGTATTATGCACTTGCTCATTGACATAATCTTCGACCTTTTTCCCATCAAAAAAACCCTTCAGGCTAACACTGACATCGCGTACATCATTGGCTTTCAACTTTAAAGCAATATCACGCAATTCAGCTGCACTTTTTCCACTGGCATAGATTGAACCAACAATACTCCCAGCACTTGTGCCCACGATAAAATCGGGACGAATACCCTGCTGTTCTAGAACTTCAATCACACCAATATGCGCATAGCCACGCGCACCGCCACTCCCCAGCACTAATGCAATAACGGGGCGTTTTTGCTTTTTGATCTGAGCGAAAGGTTGACTAACCACATGCGCCTGAGCATCGTCAACAATTGGAGATAGATGTTTGGTGGTTTGACAGCCCGTTAAAACCATGACTGAAAGTCCAAGTATCCAAAACACAAGCTGTTTCATACGCGACATTTGCCATATTTATTTAATTTCTGGTCGGATTCTAACGACTGCATTTAAAAAAAGATGTAGCATTTTTTTGTATTTTTTCAGCAAAACCTCATAAAAAAGCCCCTCGTAAGGGGCTATTTGAGCTTAAAACATTACCAAATATCTGAATCGACTTTTTTCTTCAACTCAGGATAATTATTAATTTTAAACTCAGGCTCTTTAACGCCTTTTTTAAGTTGAGCAGTATAATCTTTCAATAATATCAAGAAGATTGGCGTCAATAATAGAATCGCAATTAAGTTAATGGTTGCCATCAAGCCCATCGACAAATCTGCCATTGACCAAACTAACGGTACACTGGTGATTGCGCCAAAATAGACCATCATTAAGACCATGACACGGAAAATAAACATCAGTTTTGCATTGTTATTAATGAATCTGACGTTACTTTCAGCATAAGCATAGTTACCAATAATTGATGAGAAGGCAAACAAGAAAAGTAAAACAGCAAGGAAACCACCACCCCAAGCACCGATCTGACTTTCTAATGCTTTTTGAGTTAAAGTCACACCTTCAAAACCAGCTTCATGGTACAAACCTGAAACCATAATAATAATAGCTGTACACGAGCAGACCACAAAGGTATCAACAAATACACCGAGCATTTGCACCAAACCTTGGTTTACAGGATGCTTCACATCAGATGCAGCTGCTGCATTTGGTGCAGAACCCATACCTGCTTCGTTTGAGAACAAACCACGTTTAATTCCCAACATCATCGCCATAGAGATCATGGCACCAAAGAAACCACCTGCCGCTGCTTCAAACTCGAATGCTTTGGTGAAAATCAATTTAAAAATTTCAGGTAGCATTGGGAAATTAATCATCGCGATGTACAAAGCAACCCCGATGTATAAAAGTGCCATGAAAGGCACAATCTTTTCTGCAACCTTCGCAATACGCTTAATACCACCAAAAATCACCAACGCAGTCATGATCACCAGCACGATCCCGAGCCAAGAAACCTCTAAATCAAGGCCACCTAAACCCAAGATAACATTGGCTTTATCCCATCCCCAAGCGTGGGAAGTCGCACCAATAATTGCATTTGCTTGAACAGCATTGAAGACAAAGCCATAAGCGAGAATAAGTGAAAGTGCAAACACCACCCCGAGCCATTTTTGCTTTAAACCCTGAGTAATATAGTAAGCGGGGCCACCACGGAATTGCTTGTTTTGATGATCTCGGACTTTGAACAGCTGGGCCAATGATGACTCAACAAATGCTGAACTCATCCCCAAAAAGGCAGTTAACCACATCCAAAAAACAGCACCCGGTCCACCAATCGCAATCGCAATCGCAACACCTGCAATATTACCCACACCAACACGACTGGCGAGTCCAGTTACAAAAGCCTGAAAAGGGGTAATTCCATGATCATCTTTGCATTCTTTACGGCTTCCTTTCATCACGCGGATACTTTGCAAGAATAACCGTAACTGAACTGCCCCTGTAATTAGGGTGTAAAACAGTCCAACAGCAACCAGTAAAATAACCAAGAAATTCCAAAGTGGATCATTCAAGAATTGTACCCACGACATCAGCGTGGCATTTAATTTTTCATTCATCACTTATTCGCTTTTGCAGATGCTATGTATCAATGGACATAGCCGATTAACAATGGATAAATCAAAAAAGCCCCACAAGGGGCTTTTTAATTCGACTTAGGCAAAGAATTTCAAGATAACTTGAATCACTGTTGCGTTAATTAAATCAACAAAGAACGCACCACACAAAGGAACAATTAAGAATGCTTTATGTGACGGTCCATACATATTGGTAATGGCCTGCATGTTTGCAACAGCGGTTGGTGTTGCCCCCATACCGAAGCCACAATGACCCGCTGCCAATACCGCAGCATCATAGTTTTTACCCATGACGCGGAAGGTGATAAATGCAGCATACAATGCCATAACCAATGTTTGCGCGGTTAAAATGATAACCAATGGACCAGCCAAATCTGCCAATTGCCACAGTTTCAGTGATAACAGTGCCATTGCTAAATATAAAGAAAGCGATGCATTACCAAATACATCGATTGCACGATCAAAGATATCGACCTTCAACACACTTTCTAATATATTACGTAAGATCACACCGCCACCAAGCGCCCATACGAACGTTGGCAACTCAAACCATGTGCCTTTGCTATACCCTGTCATAAATTCTGCAAATGCAAGACAAGCCGCAAACATACCCAACGTCGTAATCGCGTTGTCTGCAGTAATCAAACGAACTTGATGTGGATTTTCAAATGGCGCTAAATCATCAGGGTGCGGATCTGGATGGGTATCACGATCTTGGATTTGAGCTGGTGTTTTAGCACGTGCCAAACTATGACGGTTGATCAATAGCTTGGCTAACGGACCACCGATGACCCCACCGATAATCAAACCGAAAGTCGCACTTGCCATACCTAAGGTCAATGCGCCTTGAATACCATATTGAGTTTCTAGGATTTCACCCCAAGCACCTGCGGTACCATGTCCGCCTGTCAAGGTCACAGAACCTGCAATTAAGCCAATCAAAGGATCAACACCGAGCAATGAAGCCAAGCTCATACCCACGGCATTTTGAACGACGATATAGGCAGCAATACAGCCTAAGAACAACACCAGTCCAATACCGCCTTCTTTTAACTTCATAAAGTTGGCACTTAAACCAATCGAAGCAAAGAAGATCAACATAAAGCTGGTCTGTAATTGGCTACTAAAAATAATACTGTATCCTAAAAAAGAATGAACCAGTAATGACAATACTGCTGCAACCAAACCACCAGCGACTGGCTCTGGAATGTTATAACGTCTTAAAAAATCAATTTTATTAACGAGCAGACGCCCTAATAACAAAACGATAACCGCCGAAATTAAGGTATAAAAACCATTAAAAGTAAATTCCATATCTTCTTCCGTTTATTTCATTCGTTTTTCGACGTTTTTTCCATCTAATAAACAATGAAATAGTAACTCTCAAAATGAGTGAAAACTCAATCAACTTAATAAAAAGCATACAGTTCTTTGTAAGAACCCTACGCCTATCAAATCAACTCATTTTCACGGATGATTACACCGCAGGATAGGTTAGAAGTTATAGCGCGCCATCGCTCCTACACGGCTATCCTTACCTTTTTGTCCATCAAAGGTCTTACGTTCACCATAGATATACTCTAGACCAAACGTAATTGGTGTTACTGGTGAATACATGACGTTCCACCAACCTTGTTGCAAAGTTTTGTTTTGTGTTGCATCTGTCACAGCCTGTTTAGCAAAGTCATTGCTATCATCTGCAAACATTGCGCCATAAGCTAAAGTACTACGCAGTTTCGGCGTAATTTGATAGCTAGCACCCGCTGTAAATGCATCAAACTCATTGAGATGTATATCCAAATTATTTGGATTTACATTAAAGGCATTGTTGCTGTACAGCAAAAACTTGCTGTCACCTTTGACATGTGAATAGTCAATCATTGCCTGTAAAGCATCAGTAAGTTTGTATTTTGCACCAACAGCAACACCCCAACCCAAGTCTGAATCATTGGCACTGATTTGTTTATGATCTTTGTCAAAAGCGGCCTTGCTGCGTGCTTCAGTCAATAAAACACGTGCTGAGCTGGTACCTTTACCTTCTGCAAAGTCATATTTCAGTTTAGAAGTGAATGCGGGTACTCGATTATCATCATTGCTTTTTTCCAAAGCAATGGCATAACTTATATCTGAATCCAATTTACCGCTGTAGCGTACCATCGGGGTACGGAAGGTTCCTATACCCAATGGTGAGTTAAAATCTAACATTTCTGGCTGTACATCAGTTGCCAAAAACGTTGAAGTGGTTTGACCAAATAACCAGTCGTTATAAGTCAAATAAGCATGCCGAATGCGTATCGTATCATTACTACTACCACCACGAAAATCGACTTCTAACTTAGCACCGACCTCGGCATCTTCAATGGGTGCTTTAAAATCAAGACCCAGTCGAGTCACGGTAGCTGTACTATAGAAGCGATCCTTATTTTTTTCAGCACCCTCTAAATCAACTTTGTTAATGCGGTTGAAAATGCCTTCTCCACCTTTAGCCTGATAAGAAGCATCACCACGTAAGAAACCATAAAGTTGAACTTGAGCTCCGGAAGCGGTATTGAAGCTTAAAGGAGGTTTCTGGTTCGCCTCTGTTGTTACGGTATTGGCATTATCATTATTTGCTACCACTGTAGCCGACGACATTTCTATAGCTTTGGGGGCATCATTTTGTTGTTTTATTTGGGGCAGGTATAGTTCTAATAAAGCCCTTAACTCAGTTACTTCAGCGCGAAGCTGTTGAATCTGTTCTTGCTCGCTGCTTGCGTGTGCATTGTTCATCATCAAGGCTGCAATGATCATTGCCAAACCTTGCATTGCGAACGGCTTGCGGATGAGAGTTAAACTCATAAGAAGCTCCTTTGTCTGGTGTATATTTCAACATTTTCCATAAGTATAAAATTGGGTAAATTTAATACACTTAACCTGGAAAATCCCCCTCACCTTTATCAGCAAGGAAAGCCTAATCAATTTTTAAAAAGGGCGTATTATGCATAAATTTAGAATATTGTGTGTATTTTTTTATGGGAAGAATAAAAATACTTTGAAGATATATCTCTAAATATTATTTCTATTTCATTGTGTTATAAATAAATTTCTTTTTCACAAAAAGAAATAAAACAGAAAAAAGCTGATTCTATTTTCACCACCCCAAATACAGTCGATTATTTTTCAAACAAATCCTGATTGGTGGTTTAAAAATCATCCGCAAAAGGTCATGATTGCTTTATAGTCTCATCATATGAGAAAGATCAAAGAAACATGAGGAAATTTTATGAACATGGATCAAGTCCGCTACGTTGATGACGCCATTACATCACGTCATTCAGTACGTGCATTTTTGGACACCCCTGTTGATACCCAAACCATTAAAGACATTCTCGCTGTAGCCAGTCGTGCCCCATCTGGTACAAACACACAACCATGGAAAGTCTATGTGGTCACAGGGAAAAAACGAGCGGAAATGATTGACCGTGTTTGTACGGCGCAAGTTGAGCTTTTTCAAAAACCAGAGCTGGCACAACACTATCAAGAGACTTTTGCTTACTATCCTGAAACGTGGATTTCACCCTTTATTGATCGTCGGCGTGAAAATGGCTGGGGACTGTATGGCTTACTTGGCATTCAAAAAGGTGAAAAAGACCGAATGGCTGCACAACAATTACGGAACTTTCAATTATTTGATGCACCTGTCGCTTTATACTTTACTGTAAATAAAATCATGGGCATCGGTGCAAAAATGGATATTTCCATGATGATCCAAAATGTCATGATTGCAGCAAAAGCACGTGGATTAGATACATGTCCACAAGCGGCTTGGAACCATTTTCACCCCATCGTTTTAGAAGTGCTTGGCGCACCTGAAGATGAAGATTTGGTCTGTGCCGTCGCATTGGGCTATGCCGACCCAGACCATATCGTGAATACTTTTATTACACCGCGTGAACCCGTAGAAAACTTCACTGTATTCGTAGATGAATAATCCAAAATTTCAACAGTATCTCTAAACGGAGATACTGTTTTGCTGTTTCCCGACCTTAAAAATTGTGAATAAACCGACACTGGTAAACATCAACATCATCAAGCCCATATTAAGAGATGCTTTCCAAATCAAGAAATTGAGAATCACGCCACCGAGTAAACCAAATGCAAACTGGGTACTGCCCATGATTGCGCTCGCAGTCCCCGCTCGCGCACCTTGCTGAGACATTGCTAGCGCCATCGCATTTGGGCCTGTTAAACCAATACCTGATACCACTAAGAACAAGCCAATCATTAAAAACCACAAAGGTGCATTTACCATCAAGCCTGCACTCACCACAACCAAAGCACCAAAGCATTGAATAGAACCACCTAAACGTAAGCGTGGAAAAATACCCATTCGCGTATTCAAATGCTTATTCAATGACGACATCAACATAATGCCCGCCGCATTCAGTGCAAATGCGTAAGAAAATTGCTGCTGAGACAGTCCATATTGGCCCATAAAAACAGCAGAAGCTGAGCTGATATAACAAAATAATGCAGCGCCTGTTAGACAACCTGCCAACATCGGCACTCTAAAACTTTCATCTTTTAAAATTGCAGCATAGAGCGTGGTGACTTGATAAAACGATAGTTTTAAACGACGCTCCACAGGCAACGATTCTATAAAGAAAAAGTGCACGCACAACCAACAGATCACACCAATGATGGCTAAGCAGACAAAAATAACCTGCCAAGGAAAGAAAATTAAAATCCAAGCACCAAAGATAGGTGACAAAATCGGTGCCAGCCCCATCACAATCATCATGCTAGAAAAAGCCTGTGCAGAACCTGCGACATCCAAACGATCTCGAATCGCTGCTCTAGCAATCACCACACCCACGCAACCACCTAAAGCTTGAAAAATACGCGCAGCTATCAAGGCCCATTCATTGGTGACAAAAACACAGGCCAAACTGGCAATCGCATATAAAGCCAGCCCAAAATATAACGGTGTTTTACGCCCAATACGATCGCTGATCGGTCCATAAAAAAGTTGACCGATTGCAAGCCCCAAGAAATATGCTGGCAAACTGTTGGCCATCATTTGTGTACTGACCCCGAACTCGTCTGCCATTTGCGGCAATGCGGGTAAATACATGTCGATCGAAAGTGGGCCCAATGCCGTTAATAGGGCAAGTAACAAAATCCATGCTGTGGAATACTGACGCTTGTGAGATTGCTCCGCCTGCATAATGCTGTACTTTTCATGTTTAATGAGATTGTAAGCTTAGCATCCTCGCTTTAATTTGTGCATAATATGAAGAATAAAATCGACGGCACAATACAAAAAGGACAGCTCTTGAATCCTTGGTTCAAACGTTTAAAACAAGCAACCTATAACACCACGTTTATGTATAACGTGCGTATGTTAATCGCTTTTACGGGAACAGCATTTGTTCCTTATTTGATGGGTTACCAACTCGCTACGATTCCATTGACTTTAGGTGTGGTTGCGGCGGGAATTAGTGACATTGATGATCGCTTTTCCGTTCGTATCATGAACCTGATTTATACCTATATCGGTTTCTTTATCACCGCTGCCTCGGTTCAATTATTATTCCCCTATCCAGTGGTTTTTGCCATTGGGCTCATTGCCTCATGCATTGGCTGGATTCTGTTGGGTTCGCTCGGTCGTCGTTATGCCACGATTGCTTACGGATGTTTGGTTATTTCCGTATACACCATGTTAGGAGTGCATCTATTTGAGCAATGGTATCTACAGCCCGCTTTATTAGTGGCTGGCGCGGCGTGGTATGGTCTCATTTCAACAATTAGTTTTCTGTTATTTCCAGTTCGACAACTACAAGATCAGCTCTCAGCCTCATATAGCGCATTAGGAAGTTTCTTATATGCCAAATCAAATTTGTTTGATGTCGATATGACGCCTTCAAGTTATCAGCAAAGCATGATTGATTTGTCGATGGAAAATAGCAAACTGATTGCGATTTTTAATAATTTACGCGTGGCATTACTGACTCGGCTCAAAGGTGACCGAGGGCAAAAAGATACGCGGCGCAGTCTACAGTATTATTTTGTGGTTCAAGATATTCACGAACGTGCAGACTCCGCCCACATTGATTATCAAAAACTGGCAAAAGTTTTCCAACACAGCGATATCTTGTTCCGTTTCCAACGGATTTTGTCGATCCAAGGTAAAGCTTGTCAGGACTTGGCACAATCTATTTTAAGCCGCACACGTTATGTACATAACAAACGCTTTAAACATAGCTTTGAAAATTTAAGACTATCCTTAGAAAAAATGCGTGAAGATGGCATTTATGATCAGGTACGGATTAATGCCTTATTTGCGCTTTATCAAAATCTAAAATCGATTGATGCACAATTACAAAATCTAGAGACAGAACGAAATCTTCAATTAGACAATACCCAACAACTCGAAAACCAACTCAAAGATGATGACCTTAAAGGGATAAATGACATGGTCGTGCGTGTAAAACAGCATCTAAGCCCTGAATCTGTTTTGTTCCGGCATGCTGTACGCTTATCGATTGTGCTCTTTATTGGTTATCTATTTATTCAACTCACCAACATTGAATATGGTTATTGGATTCTGATGACCGCCCTATTTGTCTGCCAACCCAACTTTAATGCCACTAAACGACGTTTATATTTGCGGATTGTGGGAACATTGGTGGGGATTATTGTTGGTCTAGCAATCATCTATTTTATTCCTTCAATCGAAGGTCAGTTGGTCATGCTCATACTCAGCGGGATCTTATTTTTCGAGCTGCGAAGTAAACAGTATGCCCAAGCTACCGCGTTCATTACGATTCTGGCGTTAATCAACTTTAACTTAGATGGCTCTGCATTTGCCGCAGGACTGCCACGCTTGATTGATACCATTATTGGTTGTGCCTTGGCGTGGTTTGGGGTCAGCTTCATTTGGCCAGATTGGAAGTTTCGTAGATTACCTCGCTCGATTCAACGTTCGCTACAAGCACAATGTAAATATCTAGCCGAAGTAGTTCAACAATATCATCAAGGTCGCAATAACGCATTGAACTATCGTGTGGTTCGACGTACTGCACACAATACCGATGCAGAAGTCGCCTCATTGATTTCTACGCTCGCCACAGAACCAAATATTGATAGCACACACAAAAATCAGGCTTTTGAGTTTTTATGCCTCAGCCATACCTTTTTGAGCTATATCGCCGCGTTGGGCGCACACCGTGAACAAATTCAAGATCAAGAGATTTTAACGCTGCTTGATCAAGCTCTCGATGATATTCAAGGTGCGCTACTCAGAGATGAAGTGCCTGATTTATCAGCACAAAATATGCTGCAAAACATCCGACAGCGCTTAAGTCGTGATGAAGAGAATGATCCAAAGTCATTAATTATTTTGCAACAACTCTCGCTCATGTTCAGTATATTGACGCGTTTAAGCATGCTTAAACAAAGTCTACGGCACGAGCCTAATGAAGACGGCACTGAGTTTGCTTCACTTTAACAAAATGTAAGGCAATACTAATCGCCTATTACGCCCATATATCTTTGATTGAGAGCGTTTATGTCGTGTCAACACTCTCCAATTAATGCTAAACTTAACTCAGTTCAAGACTCAATTTTTAAACTATGACCGCCAAAAATTTATACGCTTATACGCTACAACCTGTTCCTTACGAAGTTTCTGAAGTTGAACAACGTCAAGCTCAACTTATGATTTGGCGCAGTACCAACAAGTTCAGCCGCAAAGCATGGATCATCATGATCGCACTTGTAGTGCTTTCTTTAGTTGCAGCAGGACTCATCAAATATTATTCCACCTACTCAACTGTGATTTGTTGGGTTGTGATTATCGGAGTTGCGCTTTTCTATATCATTAAAAGATTTGGTCTTGAGTGGTACGTAAAACGTAAAATGAAAGAGTTCCCTGTCCAAGATATTAAAGGAATTCGTTTAGGTGTACAGCCTCACGGTATCGTGATGCGTCAAAAAGTAGGCCTGCAAGAAGGTACGGCTACAATTGGTTGGAAAGATATTTACGAGTGGTATAACTCACCAGACTTTATTCTTGTAAATTTCAAAGTGAAAACACCAAAAGGCGAACAACAACAAGGTGCTTATATCCTGCCAAAACGTATGGACTCTAAGAACTTTGCATTCAAAACAATCCGTAAACACTTGAATGAAACTGTTGGTGCGGCAAAACCAATATAATTTAATATTCCGCTTCATTAAAAAAAGCTAATCTCACAGATTAGCTTTTTTTATTTTCATTCATCATTTAAGGAATTAATTCATCACCCACTGCATTGTAACAATAAGAAAATAAATGTAATGAATTTTGTACCCTTCTCACCGTTTATTCCAAGACAAAGAATCTATCATTATTCAAGCTTTTTTATATTCAATAATAAATACATCACCTTAACCACAAAGCACCGATAAACCAAGCAAAAGAGTCAAGAAAATATCTAGTTATAACAGTAGATTGTCAAATCTTTATATCAATAGTATGTTATCAATCA
Source organism: Acinetobacter halotolerans (assembly GCF_004208515.1). Lineage (GTDB taxonomy): Bacteria > Pseudomonadota > Gammaproteobacteria > Pseudomonadales > Moraxellaceae > Acinetobacter > Acinetobacter halotolerans. The sequence goes on along the minus strand of NZ_SGIM01000007.1, from coordinate 44,132 downwards.
CATTAAAAAGAAATTAAATTTAATTCGTTATTTCTCATAAATATACAACATATTCAATAATAGATAGGTTATAGCAATGATAGAGATAATACAAAATCAGTTAAGCCACAGTCCTGAAATTCTACTCTTTCTGTCTCTCGCAATCGGTTTTTGGATTGGGCAATTACAATTTGGCAAATTCCAGTTTGGGGGCGTTGCAGGTTCATTATTGGTAGCAGTGCTACTCAGTCTATTAGGTATTCCCATCGACAATGGTGTAAAAGCCGTTTTGTTTGCTCTGTTTATCTATGCAGTTGGTTTTGAGAGCGGACCACAGTTTTTTAAATCTTTAGGTCCTGAGTCGATTAAAGAAATTCTATTGGCTGTGTTTATGGCGGTGACTGGTTTAATCACTGTTTTGATTATGGCCAAGTTATTCCATTTAGATAAAGGTTTAGCGGCTGGACTAGCTGCTGGCGGCATGACCCAATCCGCCATTATTGGAACCGCTGGTGATGCTCTATCTCGTTTGGACTTACCATTTGAAGAAATACAAAGACTACAAGCCAATGTTGCGATCGGCTATGCCGTTACCTATATATTCGGCTCATTAGGCGCAATTATTGTCTGTGTCAATATTCTCCCTAGATTTATGGGCAAAAATATCCGTGATGATGCCCTGAAAGCTCAGTCTGAAAAATTAAAAGGTGCGTTTGAGTTAGCACCAGGACAAGAGCTAGCGATGCCTGAAATCGTGGGACGTATTTTTAAAGTTGAACAAGCAAATGGAAAGAAAATTTCTGAGCTAGAAAGTGACGTAGCCAGTGCTACGATTGAACGTTTAAAACGTAAAAACCAACTGATTGATATCCATCCCGATACGGTATTACTACAGGATGATATTGTGCTTGTGGTCGGAAGACGTCCTGCGGTTATACAGATTGCAAGCAATATTGGTACTGAGATGCAGTCCTCTCAAGGGATGGAAATGATCATGGATACCACAGATGTGATCCTGACCAATACCAAATATATCAACCGAACACTTGGTGATATTAAAACCAATACACCTGCAGACCTAAAACATGGAATATATGTTTTAGGTGTTCAACGCAACACTGAGCGGCAACAACTGAGTGATGAAACAGTACTGCAACGCGGTGATCGAATTACGGTCTATGGTACAGAAAGTGACATCAAACGATTCATAAAAGAAGGTGGTCAAGCTCTACCTGAAAGCTTGAAAACTGATTGGATTTTCCATGGTGCAGGTTTAGTCGTGGGTTTATTAATTGGATTAATTGTGGTGCATGTTGGTGGTGTCCCACTGACTCTAGGTGCTGGTGGTGGTGCTTTACTTTCAGGTTTAATCTTTGGTTGGCTCAGAAGCCGCCATCAAGTCCATGGCAATATGCCTGCTGCAGCATCACAGCTGCTAAAAGATTTAGGTCTAGCAGGCTTTGTCGCTGCTGTCGGATTACAATCTGGTTTACAAGCAATACAAACCATCAAAGAGAGTGGACTTTCTCTATTTTTGATAGGCGTGGTTGTGACCTTAGTTCCCCTCATTTTATCTATGTTTTTCGCTCGCTATGTACTCCGATATACCAATGTTGCCGTCATGGCGGGGGCTATTTCGGGCGCACGTAGTGCCAACCCAGCATTTGGTGGTGTCTTAGACAAAGCGGGCAACTCTATTCCGACTGTACCCTTTGCGATTACCTATGCTTTGGCGAATGTTTTTCTTACTTTACTCGGACCATTAATTGTTGGCTTAGCTTAAAAATTTCAAAACACTAAAGAATCATCTTACTTACGATAACAAAGGAGAACTTCCCATGGGGAATGTTGATTACTCACAATATGCAAAACTAAGCCCTTTTGAGCTTAAAGATAATTTAATTGCACTGGCTCAAAGTCATACAGATCGAATGATGTTAAATGCGGGGCGCGGCAATCCAAATTTCCTTGCAACAGTACCTCGTCGAGCTTTCTTTCAACTTGGACTATTTGCTACAGCAGAATCAGAGTTTTCTTTTTCATATATGCCTGAAGGGCTGGGTGGTTTCCCCCGTTCTGAAGGTTTACAGTCAAGATTCGATCACTTTGTAATGGAAAATAAAGATAAAGATGGGGTGTTTTTTCTCGGCAAGGCTGTTTCTTATATCCGAGATCAATTGGGGTTAGATCCTGATGTATTTTTACTCGAAATGGTTGAAGGGATTTTAGGCTGTAATTACCCTGTACCTGATCGAATGCTCCGACTAAGTGAAACGATTATTAAAGAATACGTACTTCGTGAAATGGGCGTACGAGGTATGGCCAAAGAGAGTCTAGATCTTTTTGCTGTTGAAGGTGGCACAGCTGCAATGGCTTATATTTTTAACTCTTTAAAAGAGAATAAAATTATTGATAAAGGAGATCGTATTGCGATTGGGACGCCAATTTTTACGCCTTATTTAGAAATCCCTAAACTCAATGATTATCAACTCGAAGAAGTGTTAATTGAAGCGGACCCAAAACAAGGCTGGCAATATCCAGAGTCCGAACTGCGTAAACTTGAAGACCCAAGTATTAAAGCTTTCTTTTTAGTGAACCCCAGCAATCCCCCATCAGTCAAAATGAGTGATGAAGGCCTAGCTATCTTAGCGGATATCGTTAAAAAACGACCAGATCTCATCATTTTAACGGATGATGTCTATGGAACCTTTGCAGATCAATTCAAATCCGTATTTGCAGTCTGTCCGAATAATACTATTTTAGTCTATTCATTCTCTAAATACTTTGGTGCTACTGGTTGGCGTTTGGGTGTCATTGCCTTATCCAATCAAAATATTATTGATCAAAAGATTGCGTCCTTATCTAAAAAAGATAAAAAAGAACTCGAAGAGCGCTACTCATCATTAACCACCGATCCGAGTCAAATTAAATTTATTGATCGTATGGTTGCAGACAGTCGCAATGTTGCACTTAATCACACTGCAGGACTCTCGACTCCGCAACAAGTACAAATGGTGTTATTTGCCTTATTTAATATGATGGATTCTCGTCAGGATTATAAAAAAGCAGTCAAATCGGTTGTTCGTGAACGCGATGCTGCCTTATACCGACAGTTGGGTATCCAATCACCAGAAGACCCAAATACTGTTGACTACTATACGCTGGTAAACCTCGAAAATACTTCTCGTGAACTTTATGGCGATGAGTTTGCTGATTGGGTGATGAAAACTAAAAATCCTACAGAACTTCTCTTCCGAGTCGCAGATGAGACAGGCGTCGTATTATTGCCTGGTTCAGGATTTGGAGTGATGCACCCCTCAGCAAGAGCGTCATTGGCAAATTTAAATGAATATCAATATGCTGCTATTGGCAATTCATTACGCGGGTTTGCCGAAGATGCTTATCAAGAATATCTAAAAACAAAATCTTCAAGAAAAAAATAGCATTCTGAACTTGGTTATCTTGTTTTATATGCCTTAAAAAGACCTCATATCACTCGTTTGAGATGAGGTCTTTTTTTAAATGTGTTTTGTCAAAAAACAACAATACAAATGAGAATAAAAATCAATATTATTCTTATCAAAACAAATGTCTTCCGCTATAATTCGCCCATATTTGTTCTCCCATCTGCACAACGTCAAAACTATGTTTAAAAAAGTTTTCTTTCAAATCCATTGGTTTTTAGGGATTACCGCCGGCTTAATTCTCTCACTGATGGGAGTTACAGGTGCGATCTACTCTTATGATCAACAAATCCTGAAATGGATCAACCACGATAGCTATGTGGTAGAAGTTGCGGCTACACCTAAATTAACGCCTGCTCAGCTCTATTTATATTTCAATCAACAGCAACCTGAGATTGAAATTAATAGCATTACCATTGCTTCAGACCCATCTGCATCTTCAACCGTCAATATAAAAAAAGAAGGCGCACGTCGTGGCTATAACATGATGGTGAATCCTTATACAGCAGAGGTACTACCTGAAGTAAAGGGCCGTGAGTTTTTCCAGTTTATCCAGCGATTACATCGTAATTTAACGGCTGGCGAATATGGGGCACAAATCACGGGTGCATCAACACTGATGCTCATTTTCTTTGTATTGAGCGGTATTTATCTACGCTTTCCAAAGAAACATACCTTCAAGCAATGGTTCTTGATCAAACCCAAATTGAAAGGTCGTAATTTTATTTGGGACTTACATGCCGTCGTGGGTACATGGGTGATTGTATTTTACCTCTTGTTTGCATGTACGGGTTTGTACTGGTCTTATGACTGGTGGCGTGCTGGGATGTTCAAAGTGATGGGCGTCGAACAACCGCAACGTAGTCAACACAACGCTGAAGAAAACAAAAATAAAGGACCAGATTTATCCAATCAACAAGTCGGCATGATTCTGACCCAAACTTGGACTGGAGTGAATGCCAACATCGGACGCGAATACTCGAGTTTGACGCTAAATATACCGAAACAGTATGATCAAAAAGTCGAGTTAACATTTGTTGATGTGATTGCACAACATGAACGCGCACGTAACCAAGCGGTATACAACTACCAAGAGAACAAATTCGAAAAGTTTGAATTATACGAAGATAAGAAGCTCAATGAAAAGATCATGAGCAGTATGCTGCCTGTACATCGTGGCAGTTTCTTTGGTTCAACCTATCAATTCATTGCACTGCTTGCTTCACTTGCGATGCCGTTATTCTTTGTGACCGGATGGATGCTATATCTTAAACGTCGTAAACAAAAGAGATTAACACTCGCAGCTCGCCAATCTCTGATCGGCCAACAGATTGATCCAAATGCAACACCTTGGCTGATCACCTATGCCTCACAAACGGGCGTGGCTGAACAACTGGCTTGGCGCACTGCAACTAGCTTACAAGAAGCACGACAACCAACAACTGTTAAACCCATTCAGCAACTGACAGAACAAGATCTGCAACACGCTCAACAGGTTTTATTTGTTGTGAGTACCTACGGTACGGGTGATGCACCAGATTTAGCTTCAGGCTTTAACAAGAAGCTGATGCAACAACTCTTTGATCTCAATCATATGCAGTATGCAGTTCTCGCACTTGGCTCTAAAGAATATGCGGACAGCTATTGCAGCTTTGGTCACGCAGTAGATACTTGGTTAAAACAATGCAAAGCACAATCATTGTTTGAATTGATCGAAGTGGATAATGCAAATCCCCATGATATTCAACGCTGGAATCAAGCTTTATCGGTTGTGACCAAGCATGAACTACATGCAATGAATATCGAAAAAACCTTTGATCGATGGACCCTAAACCATCGCCAAGCTCTCAACCCAAATAGCTTAGGACAAACTGCTTACAATATAGAGCTCACTGCAACACATGATATGACTTGGCATGCAGGTGATATTGCAGAGATTCAACCCTCAAATAGCTTAGATGAGATTCAAGCATTTCTAGTCAAACATCAAATTCCAGCACAAGCAGTCATAAAATCACGTAATCAAAATATCGAGCACGCACTTTGGGATAAAAACTTGCGAGTTGAGATTCAACCTTTTAGCGATCTTGAGCAATTGCTAGAACAATTACCTACCCTACCGACTCGTGAATACTCAATTGCCAGTATTCCATCGCAACAAGTATTAAGACTTGTGGTGCGTCAGCACTACGATGAACAGGGTCAGTTAGGTCTAGGCTCGGGTTGGTTAACGACATTTGCACAGCTTAAACAAGATATTGCTTTGCGCATCCGTACCAACGAATCATTTCATCTCATTGATGACAATCGCCCGATTATTTGTATCGGCAACGGTACGGGTATCGCTGGTTTGATGAGCTTATTACAGCAACGTAATCGTCAAAATTATGCTGAAAATTGGCTTATTTTTGGCGAGCGCCAACGCGAACATGATTTCTTTTATCAAGAAACCATTCAAGCATGGAAAAATATGGGCACACTGAAACGCCTAGACCTCGCCTTCTCCAGAGATCAAGAACACCGTATCTATGTACAAGATCTATTACGGAACAACGCTGAAGAACTAATCAACTGGATAAGTCAAGGTGCTGTAATTTATGTTTGCGGTAGTATTGAAGGTATGGCAGCAGGTGTAGATCAAGCCCTCATCAACATATTGGGTGAAGCTCAAGTGGATGAATTACGTCAAACTGGACGTTACCGTCGGGATGTTTACTAATCCCATGTAAGACACCCAGAAACGAGTGAGAAATCACTCGTTTTTTTACAATGATTAAAAAAGTTTGCCTTTCAATTCATTTTACATACACTGAGCAGATTCAAATCGACTTCGATTCAAATTATGCAACTCAGTTTATGGCTCCGTATTTTTTTTGCCGTTATTGGTCTTGTACTCTTTTTAGATGGTGCAATACTGATCGCACTTAAAAAAATTCATATTGGAACAGTGCTTCCACTGTTACTTGGTCTTTTTTTCTGTCTCTATTCAATTTTCTATTACCATATTGAACGCTTCTTTTTTTATCATTTCCGCTTACATTCAATCTGGCGATTCGGCTGGTTATGTTTTTGGATCTGGTTAATTAGCTTAGGCTATTTTTTCCATTATCTTGCAAACAACACTACGAGCATAGAAGATACATCACCTGTCGCCGCAATCATTGTTTTAGGCAGTGGTGTTGAAAATGGACAACCGTCTGCCACACTCGCCAAACGCTTAGATCGTGCAGCGCCAGTCGCTTTAGCTCAACCCAATGCGAAATTAATTGTTTCTGGTGGAGTGGATTTTGGTGAAACTGAAAGTGAAGCCGTGGTCATGTCACGTTATCTACAACAGACCTATCAAATTCCCGCCGCACAAATTATATTGGAAGATCAGAGCACCAGTACTGAACTGAATCTTAAAAATAGCCAACCGCTGTTAAAAGCACAGGATATTATGATTCAACAGCCAATTATTATTGTCACAAGTGATTTCCATACGCTACGTGCAGCAGCAATTGCGAAAAAACAAGGCTACACAAATTTTACGATGGTCGGCTCAACAACACCATTAGCCACGCGATATAACGCATGGTTAAGAGAATATTTTGCTTATGTCAGTGGTTGGCTACTCAATGAGTATTAATTAAAGTTAACTCAGTCAATATCACATAAGACAGGGTCTATGAAATGTCACTAGACCCTACTTATTGATGGATTCGAATATCACGCGGTAATGGCAACTTTAGCTCTTCAAAAATATCAGGACGTTGCAAATAGATTTGATATAAAAAGTTCTTGATATCTAATAATAATGTATCTGGCGTCACCAGCAGATTATTTCCCTCAGGGGTTAAATCTAAAGATAAAATCGTATTATTTTCTTTTAGAAATGGAATCATCTTTTCAATAAAGTCTTTTAACGACACTTCTTGAATATTATATTGCGCCCAATTGTCTTTAATTAATAATTTTGCTAGACCTTTATTCTGCCAAACCGACAGCGCATGCTGACCCGAAGGTGTAGAACACAAAGCCCAACCATCGTGATATAGCGCAATCACTTCACGTTGCAGAATAATATTTTGAATAAATTGGCGATAAGCGTCTTTGGATGAAGAGTTAGATGTTGTTGTTTGAGACTTCGACGCGGCCTTACGTTGATAAGGATTTCTCATAAATAGCTTCAATATTAGAATCATTATTGAGGCTAATCATAAAATAATTTGATATTGATTACAATGATTTGAGTATCTAGAAAGGAGATATGGTGGGCGCTGACGGGATCGAACCGCCGACATTCTGCTTGTAAGGCAGACGCTCTACCAACTGAGCTAAGCGCCCTGAACGAGGATAAACAAAGCGAAGCTTTGTCCGAGTGCAAGAGAAAAATCTTTGATTTTTCTAGTTAACTCTCGTTTCAGAGATCAAGTATAAGATACTTGTCAAAACAATCATTCCCTTAAAGCGATATCAAGAGAATGGCGCAGCGGACGGGGCTCGAACCCGCGACCCTCGGCGTGACAGGCCGATATTCTAACCAACTGAACTACCGCTGCATCAGTATACTTCTTTACGAAGTAAGTATCACAAACTATGGTGGGCGCTGACGGGATCGAACCGCCGACATTCTGCTTGTAAGGCAGACGCTCTACCAACTGAGCTAAGCGCCCTGAGGAATAAAATTGATTGAAAATCAATTTTATGACGCAAGACAAACAAAGTGCGTAGTCTTGTATCCAAAGGTGTTCCCAATCTCACAAAATTAAAGTGGCGCAGCGGACGGGGCTCGAACCCGCGACCCTCGGCGTGACAGGCCGATATTCTAACCAACTGAACTACCGCTGCACTATAATTTCGCAATTATGGGTAAAACGATGTTAAAACTTAAGTGGCGCAGCGGACGGGGCTCGAACCCGCGACCCTCGGCGTGACAGGCCGATATTCTAACCAACTGAACTACCGCTGCACTTGAAGTTTTAACGTAAAGGCTTGGTGGGCGCTGACGGGATCGAACCGCCGACATTCTGCTTGTAAGGCAGACGCTCTACCAACTGAGCTAAGCGCCCTTAACGTCTTTATCGTTTGTGAGGTGCATTATAGAGAATCTTTACAGAGTGTCAAACGCTTTTGACACACTTTTCCGAAAAAACCGTGTGAGTGATTAAAAAATAAGTAATTCTTTGATAAATGCGGTATTTTCGTATTTTATTTAAACACTTATTCACATTTTCAGTATGAATCTTTCAAAGCCTGTTCTGAAATATAAACCAAAGCTTGTTCTGAAATTAGTTCAAAAAGTTCGATAATTTCATCATTCTTCATTCGGATACAACCATGTGACATTGGGATCCCCATCGGTTCAGTCTCAGGCGTGCCATGGATATAAATATATCGCTTAAAAGTATCACAGCCCTCCCCCTGATTAAATCCAGCTTCTAAACCATCTAGCCATAAGATTCGCGATAGAATCCAATCTCTTTGTGGAAATTGTTGTGCAAGTTGTTGGTCGTAAATTTCACCTGTAGGCTGGCGTGCAATAAAAACTGAATTTTTTTGAGCCTCTCCCCCGATTTTTTGCGCAACTCGATGCCACCCTCGTGGGGTCTTCCCACTATTCTCTTGTTCGCCGATACCATTCTTGCCTGAGGAAATAACATAAAACTTGTTATGTTTTGGCAGTCGTAAAGTTTGTTGTGCCAAATCAATTAAAATATCAGCCTGTTCAAGTGTATAGGGCATTTTTTATCTCGAGCGATGATAGAACAATTGTATTTCAACATAAAAAAGCTGAGATTTCTGTAGTTTTGATTTGTATTAGAAGTGGCTTATCAATTTTTCGAGGGCTTACCACGATCTGTTCATCGAGTTACTTTATTACTTTAATTGCTCTCATCTTACGAAGCTTTAAACGCTTCTCAGGGCAAAGCCTTAAAGCAGTGCTTTAAGTTTGCTTAACTCGCCACTCGAGCATATGAGGAACAATGTTCCGCAAGGTCTGCGCTCGGGCAAAGCGTTGCTTTTATTAACTTGCCACTCGAGCGTAGCTCTCGTCTTGCGCAGCTAAAAAGCTTCGCTTTTATTAACTCACCACTCGAGCGTAGCTCTCGTCTTGCGCTCGGGCAAAGCGTTGCTTTGCTTATCCTCGCTCAGGTTCAGGGCGGAGCCACAGCCAAACAGCGACCGTAAACATGGTGACATTGGTAAAAACTTTGACCAAAAATGGCGCATTAGTAAAGAGCATGATGATACCGCTAATCAACATCATGATACTGGCAAGCCATTTTGCCTTACGTGGTACAGTGCCGTTTTCACGCCAATTACGTAAGGTTGGTCCATATTTAGGATGATTGAGTAACCATGCATCCATTTGCGGCCAACCTTTCGAAGCCGCCCATGCCGCGATTATCAAAAATACCGTCGTTGGCATACCCGGTAGAATTGCACCAATTATCCCTAAGGTAATAAAAATGATGACTAAACTACGCCAAAACAATATTTTCATTTAGCAATTAACCATCGCGTCAAAACAACCGTGCTAGTATAAAGTGTTTTTATTGTCGTTTCTTAAACTTAGCTTATTATTTCCATGATTGAGTTGCTTCATGTTTAAAATAATGTCCTGCCCATCTTTTTTTGAACCATGGTTACAGTTTAAGCATCCCATTGTACGGCAGTTAGCTTTTGCGATTGCCAGTCCCAATATTTTGGCCCAAATTCCAAGTGAACTTAACCTGAAAAATGAGTTCACCATTCACGATGACCAGACTTGGCAGACGTTGTACCAGCAATATGAACAACGTTTACAACAACTTGATCAGCAACCACAACCTCTACTTGATTTTCTCGCACGCCTTAAAAGCACCCGTTTAGGATTACGTTTTGAAAATTTATTGTGGTTTTGGCTATTGGATGATGCTTACCATCCCTATCAATTGCTTGGACATAGTATCCAAAAAATATCAGGAGCAATCACTTTAGGTGAAATCGATTTTCTTCTGCTCAATCAACAAACGCAGGAAGTTGAACACTGGGAAGTTGCTCTCAAATATTATCTTGGTGAGAACGAATTAAGTTTGTCACAATGGTTCGGACTGAATAGAGAAGATACCTTACATCGAAAATTAAAGCATTTTACCGAGCGTCAATTTCAGTTTTCAGAAGCAAATAATATTCAGATTCAACGTAAATTTGCCGTTATGAAAGGACAACTTTACTTACCTCACTCTCAAGATGAGGTAGTGCCTCCAGCATGGATAAATGTTTCTCGTCGTTTAGGACAATGGGGAACTCACATTCCACAACTTTCTTATTATCGTTTACAGCGCCAAGAATGGCTTTGCCCAAACCAATTCGCATCTTCATCAGCAGCGGATTGGTGGACCGATGGTCTGTACTACAATTCAACAATCGAACCATTATTCTATATGTTTCGTCAGCCCTCACTGTTATTTCAAAAAACTCAATTTTAATCAAATTTTCAGTATGTAACACTTCATAACACTTCTACCATCAAACGGTTATGTTCATTTTCACGCTATTTCTTTAGCCTCTTACATACACCATAATTAAATTGAGTCGGAGACAAGCATGAAAAAAATTTTAGTTGCGTCTATCATGGCCACTTTTGTTTTAACTGGCTGTAATACGTTCAAAGGTTTCGGTAAAGATGTATCTAAAGCTGGAGAGAAAGTAACGCAATCTGCTGAAAAAACCCAAGATAAAATGTAATTTTTGAAAAAAATAGACCCGAAAAACCTTATCTTTAAAAAGATAAGGTTTTTTTACATACCGTTCTTGGCAATATTCCCCTATTATATCGGTTCAAATTTCACCAGATTTATCTACATCTCGCATGAACCACTCCGATACGCTTGAACTTAGCCTACAACTCCTCCGCCAACCCTCTGTTACCCCCGTTGACCATGATTGCCAGAACATCATGGCCGAGCGCTTAGCAAAGATTGGTTTTAATATCGAAAACTTACGTTTTGAAGATGTTGATAACTTATGGGCTCGTCGTGGTACGGAAGGTCCAGTTTTTTGTTTTGCTGGGCATACTGATGTTGTTCCTACTGGGCAACTAGATGCATGGAACTCAGATCCATTTTTACCAACGATCCGAGATGGTAAATTATATGGTCGTGGTACTGCTGATATGAAAACAGCTTTAGCTGCGATGGTGGTTGCTTCTGAACGTTTCGTTGCAAAGCATCCTAATCATAAAGGTTCGATTGCATTTTTAATTACCTCTGATGAAGAAGGTCCATCGATTAACGGTACAGTTAAAGTTGTGGAAACCTTAGAAGCACGCCAAGAAAAAATGACGTGGTGTTTAGTAGGTGAGCCATCTAGTACCCATCAACTGGGTGATATTGTAAAAAATGGACGTCGTGGCTCGTTAAACGCCGTCCTAACTGTTCATGGTAAACAAGGGCATGTTGCTTACCCTCACCTTGCAGAAAATCCAATTCACTCTGCTTCGAAAGCGCTCAATGAGTTATGTGAAACCGTTTGGGACAATGGCAATGAATACTTCCCTGCAACTTCTTTCCAAATTTCAAATATCCAAGCAGGTACAGGCGCAACCAATGTCATTCCAGGCACATTAAAGGTGACGTTTAACTTCCGTTATTCAACAGAAGTTACTGCTGAAATCCTTCAACAACGTGTTCTCGACATATTGGATAAGCATCAATTAAATTACAGCATTCATTGGACCTTTTCAGGCTTACCATTCCTAACCCCAGTCGGAGAATTGGTCAATGCCGCAAAAGTCGCCATTAAAAATGTAACGGGTGTAGAAACCAAACTTTCAACCAGTGGCGGAACATCTGACGGACGCTTTATTGCCCCGACTGGCGCTCAAGTATTAGAGCTCGGTGTGTTAAATGCAACGATTCATCAAATTAATGAGCATGTAAATGTTGCGGATCTTGAGCCCTTGGCAGAGATCTACGAACAGATTCTAGAACAACTGCTAGCAAAGTGATAACGACATAGACAAAAAAAGGAGGAACTCAATCATCGACTGAGTTCCTCCTTTTTTTATTCTTTATAAACCCAATTGGGTCTGTATATTCTGTAAATGGGGAACATAAAATGTATTGCCCCCAATTTTCACATACTTAAAAACTTTGTCATCATCAATTTCACACTCATCATCCACGATCTCTGAAATACGCAAACGAATTGACGAAGGCATTTCATTACAGATCAAAGCAAAGCGTTCTGAAACATCATCGCCCTCAACTACCAAGGCGACACCCTGTTTCTGAGTTGGATCATTTACAGCATAAATCGGCAGTTTTAAGTCATGCCATTCAATATGATCAACTTGCGTCTGCGTATCCATTGCTGATAAGACAATATTTTGCGGTAACAGCATTGGAACGTTTTGATGACATTCGATAATGTATGCGTCAATAAATCCCGTTGAAACCGTAATTAAATGCTGCAACTCTTGCTGGTCAATTTGACCCAGTGCAGAGCTTGCGCCTTTCTTCACCATTCTTATTCACTCCTCAGCGCGCAACAAGTAAACTATCTATATTTTCCAAAAGTGTTTCCTCTTGGAATGGTTTACCCATGTATTGGTTTACACCTAATGATAGGGCACGTTCACGGTGTTTCTCACCTGTACGTGATGTAATCATAATGATAGGGAGGTTTCGATGAATTTCATGATGTCGAACAAGATTCGTGACTTCGAAACCATCCATTCGCGGCATTTCGATATCCAGCAACATTAAATCAGGTTTAATGGTTTCTAGTTGCTCTATCGCATCAACACCATCTTTCGCAGTCACAACATCATAGCCCTGACGTTCTAACAGGCGTGACGTGACCTTACGCACAGTGACCGAGTCATCCACAATCATAATCAAACGACGCTCATCATAACGTTGCTTGGTATAAGTTTCATCTGCTTGTTTCGCACGCGGTGTTGACTGAGCTTGACGAGCAATATTTTGACCATCCAAAATTAAGCAGACCTGACCATCACCGAGAATGGTGGCCCCAGCAATCACACCAATACTTGAGAATTGTTGTCCAACTGGTTTTACAACAATTTGACCACGTGAACCAATCAGCTGGTCGATCAGCAATGCGGTTGTCTGACCTTGCGCACCTTTAATCAACAATACAGGTAAAGAATGTACGATACCGCTTAAGCGTGGAATCGGCTGCCCTGCCACAAATTCGGATAAATAACGTAAACGATAGCGCTCTTGATCAATATTGAAGTAGTCTTCTTGGCTATCAAAGTATTGCTCTAACGCCATCGGTGAAATACGTACGATACGATCAATTTGTGCCAGAGGGAAAGCAAATTGTTGGTCGCCCGCTTTCACCATGAGTGCATCACTGACGGCCACTGTCGTCGGTACTCGAATGGTAAAGGTCGTGCCTTTACCAAAAATCGAACTGACACTAACATGCCCACCCAAAGCTTTAATATCACTTTGAACAACGTCTAAACCAACACCCCGTCCAGAAATCTGAGTGACCTGCGCCGCAGTACTAAAACCAGGATGAAAGATAAACTGTAAAATCTCATCTTGATCAAGTTTTTGTTCTTTGGTCATTAACCCCGTTTGAATCGCCTTATCTTTAATACGATTTACATCAATCCCTTTACCATCATCACTAAAGCTAACAACAACATCTGTACCTTGACGACCGATATTTAAAACAATGTGCCCTGTTTCAGGTTTTTTAACCAATAACCGTTGCTCACGGTCTTCAATACCGTGATCAATCGCATTTCGTAACATATGCTCAAATGGAGAAACCAAACGTTCCAAAATACTACGGTCTAATTCACCTTCGGTATTGTTTACGACCAGTTCAGTTGGTCGGTTCAAAGTAGATGCCGTTTGGCGAACGATACGTTGTAAACGTGGCAATAGCCGCGAAAACGGCACCAAACGTGTCCGCATCAAACTCTCTTGAATTTCTGCTTGAATACGAGACTGTTGTAACAATAAACCTTCCGTATCACGAATCTTCTCTGAAAGAGTCGTTTTAAAGTCAACCAAGTCAGATGCTGACTCTGCAAGAGATTTTGACAACTGATTTAAAGATGAGTATTGATCCATCTCTAATGGGTCAAAATCAGCATAACGTGCATCTTCGCCGCCATGTCGTGCAATAATTTGACTCTCTAACTCACCTTCCATTCGACGTAATTGGTCTGCCAAACGCTTGATTGCAAGTTCCATTTCCGTCAACGTACCGCCCAACTGACCTAAATCCATCTCGATACGTGAACGGTTAATCGCATTTTCTCCTGATAAATCAATCATCTTCTCGATGACCTCAGCAGAAACACGAATCATTTCATTGTTCTGTTCTACGCGCTCAGTTGACTCCCACTCACCTTGCATTGATGGCGGCTCAGTCCCATCTCCCTGAACAAACTCCATGGTGTATTCAGGTGTAAAAATATCCCTTGCAGACAGTTTTTGTGGCAATTGTGCTGAAACGTCAACAAAGTCCATTTTTTCTAAATTATGTTTCAAACCATCAAAATTCGCATATTGACGTTTAAAGACAGCATCATTGAGCCATGCAAGCGCTGTATTGAGTAAGTTGTCGTATACATTTGAATTAAAATGATGCACACCAAATTGTTCAAACGCATTTTCTAAATGATAGGCAATGACGGCAACTGCATCCAGTTCAGCCATCCGCGCGCCGCCCTTTAAACTATGGGCATTACGTTGTAGCTGTAATAACACACTACGATTACTGCGTTGCTCGAACCATTGTTTTAATAGATGTTGAGCTTGTTCTAACAACTCTTCTGCTTCTTCAAGGAAGGTCTGTTCTACTAGTGAACGAACGTCATCCTCAGCAGTCTCCTCCTCAATCAACGCTACGGTTTGATCAGGCGACTCCGCTTCAACAGCAACTTCTGTCTCAACTGAACTCGATTCTTCAGTTGTTAGCTCACCATGATCTATTACAGACTGCTGTTCAATCGTCTCATGTGTATCAGACAGCGTGTCTTCAACTTGATCGACAGATTCAACCGCGTCAACGCTTGGCGCATGACTTACCTCACCAGCAGATTGCTCTGCTTGCTGGAGTAACTTCACAACATGAGTTGATGGGTAATCGACGTGTTGATCACGAATCGTCTGAATTCGATCTGAAATGTCATCTTGTACCAAACGAATCAATGCAATCAGTTGAGGGGTTGCTTGTAGTTGTTGATTGATGAGTTTTTCATAAATCGTTTCTAACTCATGTGCAATCATACCGATATAAGGCGCTTGAATCATATTTGAACCGCCTTTTAAGGTGTGCAAATAGCGCATTAAATTTTTCAGTGCGTTTAAATTCTGATGATCAACCGTCCATGTATTTAAATCAGCATCTATCCCCACTAACAACTCATCAGCCTCTTCTAAGAAGATATCTAACAAATCTGGATCAAAATTTCGATTGGATACTGAGGATTGTAATTGTTGTTTATCCAGCGCCAGTTGAGCAGCGAGATCTGTTACATCAACGGCAGCATGTGAAGCTGTCTGAACAGCAATATCTGTGGCGGATGCTATGGTGTCTTCATCTTTGTTCTGTTCAGCAGCAGCTAACATGACGACCTTGTTTTCAGCCTCAGTCATTGTTGTGGATACAGTTAACTGTGCTAAAGCACTTACAACATGAGTAGAAGGATAATCTATTTGCTGATCACGAATCGTTTGAATACGATCTGAAATATCATCTTGGACAGAGCGAATAATCGCGACTATCGCAGGTGTCGATTGAAGTTGCTGATTAATAAGCTTTTCATAAATCGTTTCTAGCTCATGCGCAATCAACCCAATATGGTGGGCCTGAATCATATTTGCACCACCTTTCAAAGTGTGCAAATAGCGCATCAGATTTTTTAATGCATTGAGATTTTGAGCGTCTGCGGTCCAAGTATTGAGATCTGTATCGATCCCAGCCAACAACTCATCCGCTTCTTCTAGGAAAATATCCAAGAGATCAGGATCAAAATCGCGATTTGCTTCGGCTGATTGTAATTGCTGTTTGTCCAAAGCAAATTGAGCCGTTAAATCAGTTGTAGCCATCTGAGTAGGTAAATTGTCTTTATCATCATCAGTTAGCGCGAGTAGTGAGTCTTCAGATATGTCTAAAACAGGCTGATCTAGCGACTCAACATTCTGTTGTGTAAATGAACTGAGCTCATTTAAAACACGCTCATGCACTTTGGTTAAAGTGACACGCTGTCCCGCTGCCAAGGTATCAAATAATTGAGTAAATTGTTGATGGACTTGATGGTATAACTCGAATGCATAATCTAAATGAAGTAAGTTTGGCTTAAAAATTAAATCTTGATAACTTGAACGCAACAAACTTGTATATTGATACATCCCTATCGTTGCGTGATGGTGTGTATGTTGCAACAAAATTTCAGCTTGTTGACTAAGCTGCTGTAGATATTGAGGAAATTCTGCACGAGCTCGTTTCTCAAAATCAGATTCCACATCGAGCAGATCATGAATATTAAGTTCCAGCAACTGAGAAACTAGACCTTGTGGTCGTACCGAACCATTATGTTGTTCTTCTAATTGGAAATCATAGCTGTCCCATGCCGCATTGAATGTGGCGGAGATTTCATCAGATTTCTGCTGTGCATCTTGTTGTTTTAAACTGTGCAAATAATCACGAACGAATTGAGCATAATGCGTTAGTAAAGCGGTTTCATTTGAACTTGAGTCCAGCTCATCTTGTAATAATGTTTTAAATAGATTTTCAACTTTCGAGCTTGCTTCAAAAATATGATCCACATGCGCCATCGCAGAGCTACCACGAAGCGTATGTAAAGCTCGAATCAAAGTATTGTATTGCTCATTGGTTTGGCGATCATCCTGCAAAAAGTGATCAATTGTTGCCAGATGCTCTTCCGCCTCTTCCAAGAAAATTGCCAATGTCTCTTTGGCAAGTATTTCGTCTTCAGCTAATTCCGTTTCGGCTTTGGTTAAGTCGGGCTCAGTATCTAATTCGCGCTGTTCTAACTCTATTACGTTGTTATCAACTAAATCGTCGCTCAACTCAAGTCCTGTCGGATCACTATCTTGTTTTAAATAATGTGCAAGATTGAGTAATTCTGCCAATGCAGGATCAAGACTTGTCTGTTGTTGTAATTGCTGACCCAATAAAACCAGTGGTCTCAAGTCAATAAGATGCTCTCGCACTGCTTTAAAGTCATGGATAAGCTTAAAACGATATACATTAAAAATGGCTTGTACATAACGTTGGATTTCGGTATCTAACGGAATAGTTCCAGCTAAGATACGATTAAGAAGGTCTTCAACCGTCCAGCCTAACTCCCCAGAAGATTTTGCCCCGACCATTCTTCCAGAACCTTTAAGGGTATGGAAATGTCGACGAATATCCGTGAGCACATTCTGCTGACTCGACTGTTCAATCCATTGAACTAATAATGGCTCTAACTCAACAAAGATCTCATCTAATTCTTCAATAAAAATCTCAAGAATTTCTGCATCTTGTTCAAGATAACTGTCTTCAGGAAGCGTCATCGTTTCAACTAACGTTTTTAATATTTGTTTCATAGCGGCTTCTTTCGTTTTTATCCACCAGTTGTGGCTAAAAAATACGTGTATCTATCACACAAGATGTCGTTCCATTTTGCCATCACCTTGTTGAGATATCCTACATCTCTAAAAAAATGGAAAGACAGACACCCCCATCTGTCTTTCCAATCCGGCTTAATCTGGCAACTTAAAGTCAGTTACCGATTCACGTAATGATTCAGCCATGTTTGCCAATTCAGAAACTGAACGCGCTGTATCAAACGTTGCTGTTGTTGTTTGTGACGTAATTTCTTGTACGACATTCATCGTCGTCGCAATATGACTTGCTGAAGCAGACTGAAGCTTCGCAGCATCAGAAATGCTTGCAATCAGTTTCGCCAAATCACCAGATACGGTCTGAATCTCATCCAGTGCAATCCCTGCATCTTTAGCTAAGTTTGCACCACGCACAACCTCAGAAGTGGTTTGTTCCATTGAAATTACTGCTTCGTTGGTATCCGTTTGAATGGTTTTAACGAGGCTTTCAATCTGCTTGGTTGCTGATGCAGAACGTTCTGCAAGACGTTGTACCTCATCTGCTACAACGGCGAAACCACGGCCTGCTTCCCCAGCCATCGATGCTTGAATCGCAGCATTTAATGCCAAAATGTTGGTTTGATCGGCAATATCATTAATCAACGAGACAATGTTACCGATCTCCTGAGATGACTCACCCAAACGTTTAATACGTTTTGAGGTTTCCTGAATCTGCTCACGGATATGATCCATACCTTGAATCGAACGGTTTACAACATGTGCACCATTGGTTGCAATTTTTACCGAACGATGTGCAACCTCAGCTGATTCAGATGCATTGGCTGATACTTGGTCAATCGACAAGGCCATTTCGTTCATCGCTGCTGACGCACCGGCAATTTCTTGTGCTTGATGCTCAGACGCTTCTGCTAGTTGGTTAGTAATATTCTGCGTATTCTGCGTATATCGTGCTACTTCTTGCGAAGTATCTGTAATTCGAGATACAAGGTCGCGTAACTGATCAATCGCAAAGTTAATCGAGTCAGCAATTGCCCCTGTAAAGTCTTCAGATACCGTCGCATATGAGCGTAAGTCACCGTCCGCCAAGTCGGCAATTTCATCCAGTAAACGTAAAATCGCATTTTGGTTACGGTCATACTCATCTTGTAAGCGCGTCACACGTTCTTTATCGGTATTACTACGCAAAGCAAGTAGCTGTAATGCAGAGAAAACCAAGACACCTAAAGCCAGAATTAAAGCAATACCTGCAAGCACATTGCCCCAACCACTTTCAGCTTTATCCGATAAAGTATTTAGGGAAGAAAGGAGTGAGTCAGATTGAGTGAAAATCTCAGAAGATGCTTGACGTACATGTACAATCTGACTGGCATTTTTCAAGACAGTATCAGCAGCTAATCTTAAAACTGAATCATAGTCTGATTTGATACTATCAACTGACTCACGCAAATCCGGTGAACCAATACGATCTACACCGAGTTCAGAACTACCGTTCAGCTGTGCATTTAAATAAATACCAAAGGTATCAATATCTGCACCAAAGTCATTGGCAGAAGCATTAGAGTTGTCTGTACCAACTAACACTGAGTTAATCGAACGTAAAATACGCTCTGCAATAAACACTTGGTTTTTAGTGATAATTACCTGACTACTTGGCATGTTCTCACGAACCATTTGGTCAACCATCAGGTTATATTCAGCTTGAATCTCAGGAATTGTTTCACTAATGGAAATATTGGTTTCATATAATTGATTAATAACCTCTTCTTGAGACACAATCAAATCAATATGTTTTGCGACATTTCCCCAAAGCTGGTCAACTTTTTTATATTCATCCGAATTGGTATTATAGCGATTACCCACAATTTCCAGATTTTCAGCAAATCGCTTTTCAGACTCAACTAGACTCTTCATTGATTCTGATGTACCCGATGCGGTTGCCTCAGTTGCTTGACGCGAAATCATCTGCGACAACAAGCGTAACTCACCTAAACTTCGAGTTAACTGATTAGAACGCGGCAGACTCACGAATAAATAGATTAAGAGGATAACTGCAAGGACCAAAGCAATTAAGGCACGATAGATAATTGGTTTTGATTTCTCAGTCTCACCAAATAAACGAGAAAACTGATCAAGTTGAGTCCGAATTTTTTCTACAAAAGTTCCGCCACTTTTCAATCCCGCACTATCACTACCATTCTTCTTTTTAAGTTTAAAGCCCATACCAGCTTCTCCCCGAAATACCTGTTAATTTTCCACAGCGTATTAAATTAGTTTATAAACTTTATTGATGCATTCATGTACTGAGGATTTTTCAATAATCGACTCAGTAAGAACACATGCCATTGCTGATTATGTTGGTGAAAATACCCCTGACAATAGTCTTTTAATTTATTGTCTAGCTCATTCGTTTGAGAAAAAAAACTCTTTTTATTGAAGTGCTGAATTCCCAAGACCTGGTCTACGACCAACCCCACGTAATGATCTTGATGGCTAATACAAATGACTTTTTGCATTGGGGAAAATTGACTTCGTTGACCCGAAATAAAATGAGTTAAATCAGAAACTGAAAGCAACCGTCCACGGATATTTGCTAGTCCACGCACCCATGCCTGAGTATTTGGTACCGGCGTATATTTCGGAGGATAAATCACCTCTGAAATTTCCCCCAATGGTGCAACAAAATATTGCCCTAACATTTCAAATGCGATACCAGACCAACGGCTAACTTCATTTTGACTTGAAGTATATTGTTTGTTGCCTCGCTTGGATAAGCGAAGCAACTCGATAAATCCATTTGCTGCCATACTCTATCCCATATTTAGTCATGAAAAGCTGAGTAATGAGACGCCCAATATTGAGTAAAATTAACTTAATAATTCTTTGATTACGTCAATAAGTTGTTGTTCATCAACAGGCTTCGTCAAATAGTCACTTGCACCTTGACGTTTTCCCCACACTCTATCGGTCGCTTGATCTTTCGTGCTAACAATCACTACGGGAATATGCTGTGTTTCTTTAGCTTTACTGATTTGACGTGTCGCTTGAAAGCCATTCATCCCTGGCATAACAACATCCATAAGCACTAAGTCAGGCAATTCTGCTTGAGCCATAGTGACGCCATCCGCGCCATTGGTCGCTTCCAAAACGTCATAACCGTGCTTCGTTAAAATTTCTCTAAAGCGAAATGTTTCAGTAGGTGAATCATCTACGATAAGTATACGAGCCATTTTATCCTCAATTTTTAAATTTTATGCGCTAACGTGGTTACGGATCGCACTTAACAGCTCATCCTTACTAAACGGCTTAGTCAAATATTCGTCGGACCCCACAACACGCCCTTTAGCCTGATCAAACAAGCCATCTTTGCTTGATAACATGATCACTGGAATATTCTGATAACTGAGAGAGTTTTTGATCAATGCACAGGTTTGGTAACCGTCTAAACGAGGCATCATAATGTCAACAAAAACGATATCTGGATTGGCTTCAGCAATTTTTGATAATGCCTCAAAACCATCAACCGCAGTAATTACTTCACAACCTTCCCGTTGCAATAAGGTCTCTGCTGTACGACGAATTGTTTTTGAATCGTCAATCACCATGACCTTTAAGTTTTGAAATTTATCTTCCATTTAATTGTTCCGCCCCATTCACTCAATACACACTATATGGTTGGTTTAATTTATTTTATACAGTTTGATATTTTTAACATATCTTTACTTGCATTATCAATGAAGTTTTTTGAACCGATATATCAGTTTTCCAAAACAACAGCTATTAGCTCACACTTTTAATTAAATTCATATTTTTTTTGCATGCTGACTATTTTTAATTGTATAAATAACCACTAATATACAATTGATTATTATTTAAAAATAAGTGATTTAGTTAACTTTTTTACGGGAGATGTAATGACTGATTCGTTAAAGTGCGGTTTCCGCGTTAGACACTTTAAAACGATTGCTCGCATTTACATTTGCTCATTTTTTTTATTGTTATCTCCCTACGCTTCATCTTTTGCAGCAGCCGAACAAGCAAAGGCGGTTTGGTATCGCTACTATGATAAAAATGGTATTGCCAACGTCAGTACGTCAGTGTCGCCAGATCATATTCGTTACGGTTATGAAGCGCTTGATCGTAATATGCAAGTCATTAAACGGAATCGACCTTACAATGCTTTGGCAGACGCACAGCAATCATCACAACGAGAATCTCTTGCCCGCCAACGTGAACAAGATTTGCGACTAAAGCGCGCTTATGGCAGTGTTCAAATTGCAACAGTGAAAAGAGATCAGATTTTAGCAAACCTGAAAAAACAACTCAGCTATCAACAAGAACAATTACAACAATTACAAGCTGATAAAATCAGATTCAAACGGCAAGAAATGGAATATCATCGGAAAGGACAAGCGCTTCCAGCACAGCTAAAAAGCAATCTTGCAAACAATACCCAAAACATTGAGAACGTCAAAAGAACCGTTGAAAGTCTACGCAATGCTTATCAAAAAACCGAAACTGAATACACAGACATCATTCAGCGCTTAAAAAAACTTGAATAAAATCAAAATACAAAAGCACCAACTCAATAATAAATATCAAGTAGATAACATTCTAACTTTTATATTTCTTCAATATTTAACCCTTTGACAATACTTTATACTGCGCCAAATTGAATGATTCATGTCATAATGCCAATCGGCTGAAAAGTGGGTGTATTATTTCATCTATACTTATCGCCTTTTTTATAACACTTAACTTTAGGACAGTTTCCATGCGCGCAAGCCGCTTTTTATTTGCAACGTTAAGAGAAACCCCAAATGATGCTGAAGTCATTTCACACCAGCTCATGTTACGTGCGGGGATGATTCGTAAATTAGCCTCTGGTTTATACTCTTGGTTGCCCATGGGAACGCGTGTACTAAAGAAAGTTGATGCGATTGTTCGTGAAGAAATGAATCGTTCAGGCGCATTAGAAGTGTATATGCCTGTCACGCAACCTGCCGTGCTTTGGGAAGAATCAGGTCGCTTTGAACAATACGGCCCAGAATTATTACGCTTCAAAGATCGTCATAACAATGATTTTGTTTTAGGCCCGACGCATGAAGAAGTGATTACCGATTTAGCGCGTAACGAATTAAAAAGTTATAAGCAATTGCCGCTGAATTTTTATCAAATTCAAACCAAATTCCGTGATGAAATTCGTCCACGTTTTGGTGTGATGCGTTCACGTGAATTCATCATGAAAGATGCGTATTCTTTCCATGCGAATCAAGCATCTTTGCAAGAAACGTATGACATGATGTATGACACTTATAGTCGCATCTTCACTCGTCTTGGTTTGGACTTCCGTCCTGTACAAGCGGATACAGGTTCGATTGGTGGCTCAGCATCACATGAATTCCATGTACTTGCAGCCAGCGGTGAGGACGATATTGCATTCTCAACTGAATCGGATTATGCAGCAAACGTAGAAATGGCTGAAGCTGTTTTAGTTGGTGAACGTGCACCTGCTACGCAAGCTTTTGCATTGGTGGAGACACCAAATCAAAAAACCATTGCCGATGTGTGTGCATTTTTAAATGCTGATGCGAAACAATCAGTAAAAGCATTATTGGTACAAGGGATTGCAGATGAGAAAGGCAACTCGCCTGTTGTAGCCCTGTTCTTACGCGGTGACCATGAGCTGAATGATATTAAGGCTGAAAAGCATCCACTTATTGCTGCGCCTTTGACTTTTGCAACTGACGAACAACTACAGCAACACGGTTTAACCGCAGGTTTCTGTGGACCGCAAGGTCTTTTGGAAAAAGGTTTAACAGTAATTGTAGATCGTGCTGCATCGGTCCTCTCTGACTTTATCGCAGGTGCAAATGAAGTTGATAAACATGCGACTGGTGTCAACTGGGATCGTGACGCAAAGTTCACAGAAGTTTTTGACTTACGTAATGTGGTTGAAGGTGATCCGTCTCCAGATGGCATAGGTACACTACAAATCAAACGCGGTATTGAAGTCGGCCATATTTTCCAATTAGGTACAAAGTATTCAGAAGCTTTGGGCTGTAAAGTGCTTGGCGAAGATGGCAAACCATTTACCGTTACCATGGGTTGTTATGGTATTGGGGTGACACGTGTTATTGCTGCTGCCATTGAACAGAATTTCGATGACAAAGGCATCATTTGGCCTCAAGCGATTGCTCCTTTTGACATTGCAATTGTGCCAATGAATGCACATAAATCCCCACGCACCGTAGAAGCAGCTGAAGCACTTTACGCAGAGTTACAAGCACAAGGTTATGATGTACTCCTTGATGATCGTAATGAACGTCCTGGTGTTAAATTCTCTGACCTTGAGTTGATGGGTATCCCTCATCGTATCGTGATTGGTGAGAAAGGCTTAGATGCAGGTACTTTTGAGTACAAAGGCCGTCGTGATGCCGAAGCAAGTAACCTTAATAAAGATGAATTATTAATGAAGCTTGTACGTTAGTATTCACACATAATAAAAAGCCGTTTCAATGAAACGGCTTTTTTATTGGAAAATTAAACTGTCTGATCTTTAATGGTATCCGATGAACCATTATTTTGTACTGATTCAATACCTTTATCACGAGACTGTACACTGGCATAAAGCTGACTGGTGCCAATCACCTGATGGTTTGCAGCCTTTAGATTAAAATATGCTTTATCATTTTTTGACATTAATCGCTCATAGCGAACATCATCTGGGCTGTTCTTTTGCACTGAGGCAATCCCATTCATTGCTGATGCCTTGGTCTTGTATAATTCACTATTTAAAATGACTTCCCCATTACCTGCTTTCAATACAAAGCGATATTGACCATCGCTTGCTCGATTCACCTCATACCATCCAGCCATAAAGACCTCTATTGTTAGAGTTAATATTGTTTTATTTCTCTAATAATATAATTCAGCTACAACTATTTAAGAAGATTATTTTTTGTTCGATTTTAGTAGTTCAGAGTGAATCACCCATATAAAAAGGAGCATTTGCATGCTCCCATATAAAAAGGTTTAAATTAAACTTTTTTAACATATTCTGATTTAAGCTTCATCGCACCAATCCCATCAATTTTACAATCAATATTATGGCCATCACTGGCATCAGCGACCAGACGAATTGATTTAACCTTTGTACCGACTTTAACAACTGATGAAGAACCTTTGATTTTTAAATCTTTAATTACCGTAACACTATCACCATCTACTAAGACATTACCATTTGCATCTTTAATGATTTCCTGTGTTTCAGAGGTTAAAACTTCGCCTTCTTTCCACTCATATGAACATTCTGGACAAACTAATAATTCGCCATCTTGATAAGTATATTCTGATTGGCATTGTGGGCAGTTTGGAAAAGACATAAAAATCTCAAAAGCCTTATTATGATCGATAGAAGCCGTTTTTCAAAATTAATCCGCTTATTGATCAGGGATTTCAGCTTGAATCAGCAAACCCAACAAATAAAGTGACTCTTGCCACCCTAAATAACAAGCTTCAACAGGGATCACATCTGGTAGCCCCTCTTGGGTAATATTCACCTCTGTACCCACAAGCACAGGCTTGAGTTGGATGGTCATTTGGATCTCACCCGTCAGATGCGGATCATCAAACTGATCCGTATAGCGAAGCAGTTCATTTGGAACAATTTCGATATATTTCCCACTAAATGAGTGCGTGCTTCCTGTAGAAAAATTCGTAAACGACATTTTATAAGTACCGCCTACTTGCGGATCTAAATGATGAACTTTAGCAGTAAACCCATGAGGTGACATCCATTTGACTAACGCATCTGGATCTAAGAAGGCTTTAAAAACACGTTCAGAGGGCGCATTGAATACGCGATGTAATCGTACTGTACCTGGCATTGTTATTCTCCCTTGAGACTATTCTTTTATTTATGGATTGAGCATCACAATTTAATCATCATTGCGATCTTTCCAATCTCTTTATTTCAACATGAATATCAACAATCAAAAGCTGCTTTTTTGTGAAAAATGGCGCAAAATAACAGTCCATATTTTAGTGACCAAAATGCAGCTTTAGGATCGATCTATGAGTCAGCTTGCTTTTACTGCTTTTAGCTTAAATGGTATAGATGCACAAAAATTTTTACAGGGTCAGGTAACTGTTCACACTGAACGTTTACCTGAGAATGAAAGTCGATACACTGCTATTTGTGATTTAAAAGGACGTATTCATTTTGGTTTATGGATTAAAAGATTAAATCCAGAAAGTTTTGAACTAGTCACCACACAAGATCAAGCAGAAGAGTTTTCCAAACATATCAAAAAGTTTGGTGCTTTTTCAAAAATGAAATTAGAAGAAATTGGTCAAGTTTTTCCAAATATTGTTGGACATCAAACTGAGTTCTCTCAGACAGAAACCGATATAAAGACTTGGCAATTACAGGCCATTCAGTCTGGACAAGCTTGGATCACTCAAGCTACTGAACATGTCTTTCAACCACAAGAATTACGCCTACATCAACGTGACGGCGTACATTTTGATAAGGGTTGCTACTTGGGGCAGGAAATCGTGGCACGTCTTTGGTTTAAAGCCAAACCTAAACACTGGTTACATTTGATTCAAGGAAAAGGGGACGTTCCCTCTCCTACAACTCAACTGAGTAAAGATATAGAAGTGGTCAATAGTGTCGCCACTGAAGATGGCTATATCGCACTTGTGGTAGCAAAACCAACTGCTCTAGAAGAGCTTGATTTGACAGTGTTGGACTTGCCAGAAGCGCTAAGTGGTGATGTGGCGAGACCACAATAAGAGCGCTTAAAAAGCCCTATTAGTAGGGCTTTTTAATTATTTATAAAACAACCTAAAAAATTAAATTAGCACTATACTTACTAAAAAATGAACTAATTATATTTTGACTTTATTTTATAGGAAACTTCTGTGTATACACTCAAATACCTCTTAATTATTACTTTATTTACCTCATTAAATTCGCAAGTAATTTTTGCTAATACAGAGCAAATTAATCAACGTGTAAAACAACTTCCTAGTGAATTAAAGCCAGAGTATATCGATAAAACACCTATTTCTAACTTATATAGTCTTTCAAATCCTAGAGGGTCAACATTCATTGATGCTTCAGGTCGATATCTGATTCATGGTAATATTTATGATCTTGAAAATATGCAGAATATCGCCTCAATTAACTATCAAAAACATTATGCTATCAACCCTAAACAACTACCTCTTGCAAACGCATTAAAAGAAGTTAAGGGGAATGGTAAAAGAATTCTATATGTTTTTGCTGACCCAGACTGTCCCGCATGCAGAGTCCTACAGAGTGAACTTGAAGAAGTTGACAATGTAACAATCTATACATTCCCTATGGGATTAACTCATTTACATCCAACGGCGGTAGAAACCTCTAAAAATATTTGGTGTTCAAAGGATCCTGTTAAGACCTGGAAACTTTATTTACTCAATAATATAAAACCGAACAAAAGAGAAAATTCCTGTAATCAACCTATCGATAAAAATATGGAAATTACTAAAAACTATCAAATTAAACATACACCAACTTTATTTAATTCCAAAGGTCATAGAGCTGTAGGTATCCCTGAACTAGAAGATTTAGAAGAATTTATGAATGAGTATTAGAATTGATTTACTATTTGATTGGACGTTTTATTCATCTGTAGTCGTAATCAATGGCGTAGTCCAACCGCTGAACGCATCTTTGCACAAGGGTATGGTCTCCATACCCGATCAGCTGGTACCAGTCGCCACGCTAAACATACAGTTTCGATCAAAGATATACTTTGGGCTGATCAAATCTTTGTGATGGAAATACGACATAAGCAACAAATTAAAGAGAAATTCTCTAAACAGCTCATGAATAAGAAAGTGTTGGTTTTAGATATCCCTGATAATTATCAATATATGGATTCTGATCTAATTGAATTACTACAACTCACGATGCAACGTTATATAGAATAACGTTAGCGTTTATTGCCTCATTCACTTTCTCTCCATATATATTCTTCATGGCAATTCCATGAAGAATAACCATATATCATTGTTTTTATGAATTTTAATGGCACAATAATAGAAATTAAAAAACCTTTTTCTGGCACGATATATACAAAATCATCATTTACATTTTTTACCAAACTTTTATGATGAGAGCATCAAATTGTGTTCTGCTGCACAAAGGATTACAGCAGAGATTTACATAGAAGGAAGAAAAAATGAAAAAGTTGCTCATAGCCAGTTTAATAATTGTTGCAAGCCACTCCACACTAGCAGCAGACAGCAAAGCTGCAGCCAAAACAGATGTTTTTGCAAAAGCTACCCAACTCTATGAAGCAAAAAATTACCCTGCTGCATTTGCAGAAATGCAACGTCTCGCAGAGTCAGGGAACGCTCAAGCCATCTACAATCTTGGTTATATGACTCAAAATGGCCAAGGAACGAATAAAGACGAGAAAAAAGCTTTACAATATTACCAAGATGCCTCAAATAAAGGCTATGGCAAAGCCAGCTTTACCTTGGCTCAACTTTATCGCCATGGTGGGTTAGGCATTACACCAAATACACCAAAATTCAAAGAGTATTTAGATAGAGCATCAAAACAAGGTTCTGAAGAAGCAATTGTGGAAATTGCAACTTTACTATTTGCTCAGGGTAAACCAGAAACCGATCAAATCGCAATTCGCCAGCTCAGACCATTAATTCAAAAGAATTACTATCCTGCCATGCACATTAGAGCAGTGTATGATTTGGGGCAAGGAGTCAAAAATAAAAACCCAGTTACTCGTCAGCAAGCAATCAGAACAATCCAATCCCTTGCTGAAAAAGGCTATGCACCTTCATTGATGGCATTAGGCAATATGTTGGCGAATGGTGATATTCTTCAACAGAACTTACCAGAGGCCAAAAAGATTTTTACAGAACTGGCGAGACAAGACATCCCCCAAGCCAAAGAGTCTTTGGCAAAAGTAGAACAGATTATAAAAGCCAAGGAACAACAAGCGAAAGCTTCTAAACCGTAGTATTTTATTTTACCCGTAACCACCAAATATCGACTTTTCCAACAGATATTTGGTGGCGGTCAACAGATTAAAACTGTTTAGTGACTTTAATTCCAGCCCCCCAATTGCGCCCATCCGCAGGTTCATAGAAGCGACCATTGCCATCATTTACAATCACTGAACCGATATAGTTTTTATCTAGCATGTTATCGACTCGCGCATACGCATTCATGTTCCAGTCATTCAATGTCCAGAGATAACCCGTGTAGGCTGAAACAGTGGTATAACTTGGCGCTGCTTCAGTGTTGGTATCATTCACATAGATTTTGTCATTATATTGAGCATCAACCCCACCATAAAAACCAGTGTTTGGCTTCCATGCTACTGCGGCATAGGCTCGTTGTTTTGCGATCCCTGGAATTAAATTTCCAGATGGAATAGCTGAGGCAAGAATTTTACCATCATCTTTTTTTTCTGGAACATTTGCATCAAATGTAGCATCAAGATAACCATAACTGGCATTGATGACTAGATCACGCCAAAGTGCTTTGTTCCATGTCAACTCTACACCTTCACGTAAAGTTTTATCAGCTTTACGAAAAGTCGCACGTCCATCGACGCTACCAGCCGATACAATGTCATCTTTGGTCTTGGTTTGGAAAACAGCCAAAGTAAAATCACCGAGTTGATTTTGTGATTTTAAGCCAAGTTCATAGGTATCACTGCTCGATGCATCAAGAGCAAAATTAAAACCGCCTGATCCATCAGGGCGATAAGCCATTTCAGTAAATGTAGGTGTTTCAAAGCCTTTGGCATAACTGACATAAGCCAAAAGTTCAGGAATAACTTGCCAACTTAATGCAATGGATGGAAGTAGCTTAGAATAATCATGTTTGCCACTATCGTCACCATTAATAGTTCCATATTCATCAGGTCCCGATGTGAAATGATCTTTAGATTTGTAATGTACATTACTATAACGAAGCCCCGTATCTACTCTCCACGTCGGTAAAAACTGCCATGATGCTTGTAAATAAGGATCGATATTCCATAAGCTATTGTCTTCATTACGACGTAATTCACCCTTGACACCGAATTGCCCAACATCATTAAAATTTTTATAGCCTTTACGATCTTCATCCATCATATCAAATGCTACACCAGCACTTAAGATCGTATTCGGCAATAGCTCTTTACCTGTCCAACGGAAATCAGCACCATAATAATTACGATCGAAATCAATTACACCACCAGCCTGTTTAGGACTTGCCTGCCCTGAATAAATAGGTTTACCATTTTCTTCCCCCACCCTACCTTTCGGTATAGACTGATATTGTGTCACCTGACGATTGCCCCAATACCCCATCAGATATAACTCATGTTGATCGTTAAGTGGCTTTGACCATGTCACCCCTGTTTGAGTTTGTTCAATATCTTTGCGTACATCATAGGTATTATTGGCATCATTAACTTGACGAGGATTTTGCTGCCACTGAGTTTTATCCAATCCTTGAGGGTCGTTTGCATGAATTTTGACGTAATTGGTGATCCAATTAATCTTCGAACCATCGTCAAGATCCCATGTCAGTTTGGCATTGTTGAGCACCTTACGTGCATCACTATGATCACGATAGCCATCAGTATCAAAATATGATGAGCTAATCACATAACTCGGTTCATTGGCATGTTTTGAACCGCCTTGGAGAACGATACCTGCACGATTTTTATTGTGACTACCACCCGCATAGCTCATTTCGATTGAATCTTTACCCTGTCCCTCTTTGCTTGTGGTTAAAATCGTCCCACCAGAGGAGTTTCCATAAAGGGAGGAAAATGGTCCCGTCAAAACTTCAAGGTGATCTAAACTACTCAAATCAATATTTGAGGTTTGTCCCTGTCCATCCGGCATCGTTGCGGGAATACCATCGACATAAAGACGAATTCCTCGCACTCCAAAAGTAGAGCGTGCACCAAATCCACGCATTGATAGCTGTAAATCTTGTGCATAGTTCTCACGATTATTTAGCTGTAAGCTTGGAATTCCTTTCACGAGCTCAGTTAAATTGACCTGAGTTGACTGCATTTGCTCAGGTGCATCAACACGAAATACCGAAGCAGGTGTCTGTAGATAGCTTGTATCTGTACGTGTAGCTTCGACTTTAATCGTTGGAAGTTGCACAGGCTGCTGAGTATCAGGCTCGGCTGCCCATAGTAAGGAACTGTTTAGCCCCATACTCATTGCGACACAACCGTATAACAGGTTAATTTTCCAGAAAGGCATGAAGATTCCTTATTTCTCAAAAAATTGAAACGATGATTTTTAAAAGTAAGCCGCTATTTATTTTATAATTATCTGAAAACATTAATTTTAGCTAAATCAGTCAAAGTTGTTACTGATCTATATTGGCAAATAAAATTAAATATCGACATAATTGTAAGTTAAACATTTACCCTCATTGTATTGTTGTTGAAACAACTTGATCTTATTATGCCCGAACTTCCTGAAGTTGAAACTACCAAAACCAGCATGTTACCTTTATTGGAACAGCGCGTCCAAACCGTCAAAGTCTGGAATGCCAGTTTACGTTGGGCGATACCTGATGATATTGATAAACTTGTTGGTCAACGCCTAAAGCGCCTTTCACGTCGTTCTAAGTATATTTTGGCTGAGTTTGAACATGATCAAATGCTTTGGCATCTGGGTATGTCTGGAAGTTTTCGGCTGTGCCAGCCCAGTGATGAACTGAGGAAACACGATCATCTGGTGATTGATTTTGAAGATTATCAGCTCCGCTATCATGACCCACGGCGCTTCGGCTGTATACTTTGGCTTGATCAAAATCATCAAACTAAGCTAATTGATACACTTGGCCCCGAGCCGTTAAGTGATGATTTTAATTCGTCATATCTTTTAGAAAAACTAAGTAAAAAAAATGTCGGCATTAAAATTGCTTTAATGGATAATCATATCGTGGTCGGTGTAGGCAATATTTATGCGACTGAAAGCCTATTTAATATCGGCGTTCATCCAGCACAACCTGCGTCAACCTTAACCAAAGTTCAAGTGGAAAAGTTGGTGATTGAAGTCAAACGAATCTTGCAACAAGCCATTGATTTAGGTGGTTCGACTTTACGTGACTATAGCAATGCGATGGGTGAAAATGGTTATTTTCAACAAACCCTTTTGGCATATGGTCGAGCTGGCGAGATGTGTGTTAACTGTGAGACGACCTTAGAGAACCTAAAACTGGGACAGCGTGCAAGTGTTTTTTGCCCACAATGCCAACCATTGAAACTGAAAAAAGCATAGTTTTTTAAAGGAGAACAGCGCATGAAAACTGCTATTGTTCGACATATCTTAGTCAAAGATAAAGACATGGCTGAACAGTTGAAAAAACGTATCCATTCTGGTGCTGATTTTTCAAAAATTGCGAAGCAATATTCAACCTGTAATTCAGCCAAACGTGGTGGCGAGTTAGGCGAAGTCAAAAAAGGACAGCTTGTTCCTGTTATAGATAAACTGGTTTTCAGTGCTGCTGAACGCGTCTTACATGGTCCGATTAAAAGTCAGTTTGGTTTCCACTTGATCGAAATCAAATTTAGAATGTGAGTCAATAACCAAACCTAAAAACACACAGGCTTGTATAATGCTTTAATCTCGGCTAACCGAAAGAACAATTGCAGTAGTATCGCCATAAGCAATCGATTCAAAGCAAGTTTAAAGAACGTGTAAAAGTTGGCACCAGAATCTATAAAAAATGGCAACTTATAAAATATCAGTTGCCACTCATTCAACTATTTAACTTCGTTCAATTTATACATACTGGCAGATTGTAAAGAAGAAATAGTTAGTACACACCTGCTTTGGTGCTGGTGCTGGTGCTGGTGTTGGTGTTGGTGTTGGTGTTGGTGTTGGTGTTGGTGTTGAAGATGTTAAACCATCAACTGCTGCACTCAAGTTCAGACGTGGAAAACGTTGATTCGTACGATGATCGGTCACCAATGTTCCTGTATTCTTCAAACGGTTTACAATGTCATCTAAGCTAGCATTTGGTAAGGCATTATTGGCAAGCAACACAGCAACTGCGCCCGCAACATGTGGAGCTGCCATGGATGTACCACTTTGGGTATACCCCCCTGCCGTAATCGGTGCTCCTGGTGCTAATAAGGTTAAGTTTGATGCACTATTACTGAAGCAAGTCACTTTATCCATATAGGTCGATTGATCTGAGCAATTTTGATAACCCCGCCCTCCAACATTCGCATCATAAACAGCACCAACACTGACTGCACCAGCTGTACATGCTGGATATGAGATACCATTGGTATAAGCATCATTACCAGAAGCAACTACAGGGATTACGCCCACATTACGTAATTTTTGGAATGAATTAGTCAACGATGAAGAAGTACAAGTTGATGAATATCTTGTTGAATTACCCAAACTCAAGTTAGCCGACTTGATATTGAGAGTTTCCGCTTGATTCGTCACCCAGTTTAAAGCTGAAATAATGTCGCTATCATAGGCACTTGCACCACGAAATACATCAAGAGCAACAATTTTAGCCTCAGATGCAACACCAGCAACAATTGAAGATACATTTGAACCATGACCATTGTCATCCAATGAGTTATCTTCTGGTGCAAAATCAAGTGCATAGCTGACTCGACAACTAGCTGGCGTGCCAGGTGCAGTACAACTTCCTAGATCGGGATGTCTATAATTTGCACCTGTATCTAAAACTGCAACTGTTGTACCCGCACCTGTAAAGCCTTTACTTTTGGCTACAGGTTGACCAATTTGGTTTAAACTCTGTGACAATGTGGCTTTGGATACACGGTTCGGATAGACTGCTTTGACATTTGGATTATTTAATAAATTCACCAACGCATTACGATTTTGTATACGATAAAAACTAATAGGTAAGGCATTGTAATCACGCAACAACTGAACACCCGAGTTTTGTTGTGCAAATTGATTAGATATCATTTGTTTTTGTTGTTGGAAATACTTCCTTAACTGTGCCGCAGTCAAATTTTGGTCTGCATCGTTATAATATTCAATAATCAGGTCATTCGATGCATTTTGTAATAATGCATTGATGTCAATTTTACCCTGTTGAATTTTTTGTTTAGCAGCATTACTCAATTGCGCATTTGCAGCCTGCGGTGAAATTTGCGCTTGTGCATTACTAGCCCCAAAGGATAAACCCATGCATAGCGCTAACAGAATTTTTTTGTAAATCATAAAAATTTTCCTTTTTTTTTGCTTGTTTTAACAAATTATGTTGATCAATTTGGTTCAATAATTTGGTTGCCTATATCGGTTTCTGGATCAATCGGTTGAATGCTCATATCACTTTTAGTATCAACCAATTCATTGTCACCCGAAGTACTAGTGGCAGCCTGTTCAACATTAGAAGCTAACTGAGTTGGATGACTTGCGAAGGCATTGTGATCGTTTGGAGCACTTTGTGATGTTGTATTTGTTGGATACATATTGACCGAAACTGACGTTTCGTTAGTTGGTTTAAAATAAACAACCAGTGCAATCACCAAACCAAACACAATGACAATACTTAAGATAACTTTCATCTTATTATTCATAGCTCTGTTCACTTCTATTTATTTGCTTGAATTAAATTGCGTTTACAATCCGCACACAATCAATAGTTAAAAATTAAACAGCGACTGCCATTTATTGTCTAGATATGACATAAATTATTAATGTGAATGCCCTCACAAAAGATTTTCTTTCTTTGATTTAAATGCTCAAAGTTACAAAAAAATTTATTTTTAAATTTGAAATGTTATAACGTAAAAAAACATCCCATTTTTCTTAGAAAAATTTTTATATTATGTAGATCAGCAAACTAGATGATTTTTCAAGTATATTGGCGCACTATCAACCACATACAAACAACTATTATTCGACATATTTTAGTCCAAGATAAAGATATGGCTAAGCAATTGAAAAAACGCATTCATTCGGGTGCGGATTTTTCAAAAATTACCAAATAATAAATACTCAACCTGCAATTCTGCAAAGCGTGGCGGTGAGCTCGGCGAAGTAAGAAGAGGACAGTTGTTGCTGTGATCGATAAACTCGTTTTTACTGCTGCGGAACCTATTTTACTTGGACCCATTAAAAGCCAATTTGGTTTTCACTTTGTTGAAATTAAATTTCGTATGGATGGTTTAAGATAATCAAAATTGGGTTTAAATTTAAGCGCCCAGAAACTGAAATGATTTTTCATTGGGCGTAGACTGAAATGATTTTCAGTCTTGCGCTTTCATCACATACGTCCATGCCAGCATTTTTTCACCCGAAATTAAATGTACTTCGGTCTGTACTCTCTGATATTGCATCCCTTCAAAATCATCCAGCATTTGCCAATTTTCTTGTAATTTTTCAGTACTAAATAAATAGCCTTCTACCAACTCATCTTTCTCGTTTAGTACGATTGCTGGTAAGCCTTTATCAGGCCCCCAATCCAAAATATGTACTGAGCCCCTTACAAAGGCTTGTTGCCAGTCTCCACCAATTTCCCCGAGAATATGCGCATTTTCTCGATTTGGACATAATGTACCGTAGACGAACAATCGATTCATTTTTTGTCTCTCCCCCCTCAAATGTGTATAGCATCTTAAAATGAAGCTGGCTATTTTTCTAGATGCATAAACGACCATGAAATGTTTATTGCCTTCTGAACAATCAGCCATAAAAAACGGCATCTTAAATGCCGTTTTTTTGTTTAAGGCTAATTTAACCCTGCTTTTTTAGTTCATCACGAATTTCACGTAACAATTGAACATCTTCCGGTGTTGGAGCTGGCTCTGCTGGTGCAGCTTCTTCTTGTTTGCGTAAACGGTTCATCACCTTCACTAATAAGAAAACTACCCATGCCAAGATTAAGAAATTAATCAGAATCGTTAAAAAATTACCATAAGATAGTACAGTGAGCCCCGCTTCTTGAGCCTGAACCAAGGTCGTAATATTTTCTGATTCGCCACGTAATACAATAAATTTATTACTGAAATTGACTTCGCCACCAATCACAAAGTTAATGATTGGCATTAAAATATCTTTCACTAATGAGTCAATGATTTTACCAAAAGCCCCACCGATGATCACACCAATGGCGAGATCCATCACGTTACCTTTTACTGCAAATTCTTTAAATTCTTGAATAATACTCATCTATAACTCTCCAGAGTTGAATTTTGTCGCGTTCTGTTTTTGCATTGTTTATTACACAGAGGAAGCGACTAGCCATATAGTTGATAATTTAATATTTTTTCAAAAAAATGAAAGTCATTTCACACTTTAACAACATATTTTATTTTTAATAAAAAGATGAATTTCAGGACGATATCGGTTTTCTTTCATCCAATAAAAAACCGCTAAATAAATTTAGCGGTTTTTTCATTTTTTCACTTAAGAAAAATTATTTACCACGGTTACGCTTACGTTCATTTTCAGTTAAGTAACGCTTACGAATACGAATCGACTTAGGCGTTACTTCAACTAATTCATCATCTTCAATGAATTCAAGCGCTTGTTCAAGCGTATATTCCATTGCAGGTGTTAACGTTAACGCTTCATCTGTACCAGATGCACGTACGTTAGTTAACTGTTTTGCTTTAGTTGGGTTAACCACCATATCATCAGAACGAGAGTTAATACCGATGATCATACCTTCATAAACTTCTAACTGTGGTTTAGCAAATAAACGACCACGATCTTGAAGTGTAAATAGTGCATAACCCAAGCAAGTTCCTTGAACCATCGAGATCAACACACCATTTTGACGTTTCGCAACAGTACCTTGTTTTGCAGGGCCATAATGCGAGAAGCTAGATGTCATGATACCCGTACCAGAAGTCATGGTCAGGAATTCAGAACGGAAACCAATTAAGCCACGTGAAGGTACAGTTGCTTCAATACGGATACGACCTTTGCCGTCAACTTCCATATTGGTCATTTCGCCTTTACGGAAGCCCATTTGCTCCATTACAGAACCTTGGTGCTGTTCTTCAACGTCAAATGTCACGTTTTCAAATGGCTCTTGTTTTTCACCATCGATTTCTTTCATGATGACTTGTGGACGTGAAACGCCCATTTCAAAGCCTTCACGACGCATATTTTCAATCAATACAGAAAGATGAAGCTCACCACGACCAGATACTTTGAAACGATCTGGGCTGTCAGTATCTTCTACACGAAGTGCTACGTTGTGAATCAACTCACGGTCAAGACGTTCACGAATATTACGTGAAGTTACAAATTTACCTTCTTTACCCGCAAACGGTGAGTTGTTTACTTGGAATGTCATCGAAACAGTCGGCTCATCGACAGACAATGGCGGTAAAGCTTCAACATTTTTCGGATCACAAATAGTGTCAGAAATGTTTAAAGCATCAATACCTGTAATACAAATAATATCACCAGCAGAAGCATCTTCTACATCAACACGCTCTAAACCGTGATAACCCATGATCTTTAAGATACGACCATTACGCGTCTTACCTTCTTTATCGATCACAGTCACTTGCGTGTTTAATTTTACTGAACCACGTTGAATACGACCAACACCAATTACACCCACGAAACTATTATAGTCAAGTGATGAAATTTGCATTTGGAATGGACCATCAGCATCAACTTTCGGTGGTTCTACGATGTCTACAATCGTTTCAAATAATGGTGTCATGTCATCTGCAAGTTCTTCAGGCGCAGGACCTGCAACACCACGTAAACCAGATGCATAAACAATTGGGAAATCCAACTGCTCATCAGTTGCGCCAAGGTTATCAAATAAATCAAATACTTGATCAATAACCCAGTCACAACGTGCACTTGGCTTGTCCACTTTGTTGATGATTACGATTGGTTTCAAACCACGCGCAAAGGCTTTTTGTGTCACAAAACGAGTTTGCGGCATTGGACCTTCTTGAGCATCAACTAAAAGTAATACGCAATCGACCATCGACAAAACACGCTCTACTTCACCACCGAAATCGGCGTGTCCTGGGGTGTCGACGATGTTAATACGATACTCAGTGTTTGTACGGGCATCTAACCATTTGATTGCAGTATTTTTTGCAAGAATGGTAATACCACGTTCAGACTCAAGCGCGTTAGAATCCATAACACGTTCAATCTCGCCTGCGCGATCACCAAGAGCACCTGATTGTTGTAAAAGTTTGTCTACAAGAGTCGTTTTACCATGATCGACGTGCGCAATAATGGCAATGTTACGGAGAGTTTTAATATCTGACATGTATAATTCAATACGCTTTAAATTTGAGGGCAAATTATACAGAAAAATATTACGATTTAGTAGTGACAGTTTATTGACAGACAACTTTTTTTCTGACGAATTGCAATCGAATCGTTGGTAAAATAGTCCAACTCTATTAGAATATTCCACTAATGCTTATCGCTTTTTTATGCTCCCATGTCGAAACCCCTACCTCAGCAACAGCTCGATCTTGTTTACGGGCTGAATGATCGCCCGAAACCTTTTGTTGCATTTTTAGCCGCTTTGCAACATCTTTTAGCCATTTTAGTCCCGATTATTACTCCCGGATTACTGATCTGTCTCGCACTTGGCGTCTCTCGTGAAGACACCAATATGATTTTATCAATGTCTCTTA
The DNA here is from genome assembly GCF_004208515.1 of Acinetobacter halotolerans. Lineage (GTDB taxonomy): Bacteria > Pseudomonadota > Gammaproteobacteria > Pseudomonadales > Moraxellaceae > Acinetobacter > Acinetobacter halotolerans. Next base: position 5,420 of record NZ_SGIM01000007.1, on the reverse strand, counting down.
TCATTTCAGGCATTGCAACTTTTCTACAATGTAAAAAAGTGGGGCCTTTTGGTGCGGGATTATTAATTGTTCAAGGTACAAGTTTTAATTTTATTGGTCCAATCATTGGGATTGGTAGTGCTATGGTAGCTGCGGGCACGCCTGTTGAACAAGTCATGGCTGCCATTTTCGGGGTTGTGATTGCAGGTTCATTTATTGAAATGGGCGTTTCACGCATTTTACCTTGGGTCAAAAAACTAATTACACCCTTGGTCACAGGTATCGTGGTGCTACTGATTGGTTTGACTCTGATCAAAGAAGGCTTGATTAGCATGGGCGGTGGTTATACCGCGATGCAGAATCAAACATTCGCCAATGCTGATAATTTAATCATGTCATGTACCGTCCTTGGCATCATTATTTTGCTGAATCGTATTCGTATTATTTGGGTGAAAAGTTCAGCAATTTTAATTGCCTTAATTATTGGTTATATTCTTGCTGGATTTATGGGACATTTAGATTTTTCTGCATTAAGTGAAGCCCCTCTTGTACAAATTCCCACTCCGATGCATTTCGGTTTAAGCTTTTCTTGGAGCTTATTCATTCCAATGGCATTTATCTATTTAGTCACTTCACTTGAAGCAATTGGTGATGTCACTGCAACCAGTAAAATTTCAAATCAACCTGTTGATGGTCCGATTTGGATGCAACGAATTAAAGGTGGCGTACTGGTCAATGGTGCAAATTCGTTCTTAGCAGGTATCTTCAACACTTTCCCAAGTTCAGTCTTTGCACAGAATAATGGGGTTATTCAGCTTACTGGTGTTGCCAGTCGATATGTCGGTCTTTGGATTGCTGTACTACTGGTTATTTTAGGCTTATTCCCTGCTGTTTCGGCTGTGATCCAAGCAGTCCCTCAAGCCGTTTTAGGCGGCGCTGTGATGGTCATGTTCGGTGCTGTGGCGGCTTCTGGTATTAATATCCTGTCAGGGATTCATTTGGATCGTCGTGCATTATTGATCATTTCGATTTCTCTAGCATTAGGTCTAGGGGTTGCACAAGTTCCACAGATTCTTGAACACTTACCTGAATTATTTAAAAACATTTTTAGCTCTGGTGTCGCAACAGGCGGTATTGCCGCTTTGATTTTAAATATTGTTTTACCTGAAACGCATAAATAATCATCCAACCTCGACACTTACCCAGTTTCACGACTGGGTTTTGTTTTGATGAGAGATCAATATGGATCCACGTAGTGAAGTCGTCTTACGTCAACAAGATTATTTAAATGGGCATATCTTATTGATTAATGCCCCGAATGATCAACTCGCCAAAGAACTACCCAGCCAAACACAGGCCTCTGTATGGACTTGGAACTTTGCTGATCATCAAGGCTTTTTAAATGCTGGAATTTCATCACATTTCTCAGTTGAATTCCCCCAAACAGCATTTGAACAAGTCATTATTTTTGTGCCTAAATCAAAGGAATTGTTGAACTATATTTTGCATGTGGTGGTGAGCCATTTACAGCAAGGTCAGCACGTTTTTCTCGTTGGTGAGAAAAAAGGTGGTGTTGAACGTGCAGCAAAACAATTACAACAGTATGGCCAAACACAGAAATTGGACAGTGCACGTCACTGTCAACTTTGGCACATGAAAATTGAAAAAACTGAACAATTGAAACCGCTAGATCACTGGTTAAAAGCCTATACCGTACAAGTGAATCAAGATCGTTTAGAAGTTTGCGCGCTGCCTGGTGTGTTTAGCCAAGATCATTTGGATATTGGAACGGCCGTATTAGTCCCTTACCTCGATCAAGTAAAATCAGGTAAGATTGCCGACTTTGGCTGCGGTGCTGGGATTATTAGTGCGTATTTGGCCAAACTAAATCCACAGCATCAAATTTTTGCGCTTGATATTGATGCATTTGCATTGCGATCAACTGAGATGACTTTTCAACGAAATGGGCTGAATTTAGATCAGTTACATCTTCAACCTGTAACCGGTTTTGGTGATGCACCCAAAGATTTGGCTGCGATTGTTAGCAATCCACCTTTTCATCAGGGAATTCATACCGATTACGATGCCAGTGAAACACTATGCAAGCTTGCAAAATCACACCTAAAACGTTCAGGTGAATTGTGGATCGTCGCAAATCGTTTTTTGAATTATCAGCCGCTTATTGAACAAAGCTTTGGTCAATGTGTCATCAAAACTGACCAACAAGGGTTCAAGGTGCTGTATGCCAATGCGAAATATAAAGTTTAAGGAATTTTTATGAGCGAGACATCTGCTCCCCAACACCTTCAGCGTAAGCTCGGCGCTCGCCACCTCAATATGATTGCCATTGGTGGATCAATTGGTACTGGCTTATTTCTTGCTTCTGGCTCTACCATTGCAAATGCTGGACCTGGCGGTGCATTACTGGCTTATGCCTTGATTGGTCTGATGATTTATTTTTTGATGACCAGTTTAGGCGAGTTGGCTACCCACACCCCAACATCGGGTGCTTTCTTTACTTATGGTAGTCGCTATGTTGAGCATGGCTTTGGCTTCGCCTTAGGTTGGAATTATTGGTATAACTGGGCGATTACCGTTGCATTTGAATTAGTCGCTGTACAATTCATCATGAAATTTTGGTTCCCAGATATTCCAGGCTTTTACTGGAGTGCGATTTTCCTTACGATTATTTTCGGGATCAACTCATTAACCGTCAAAGGCTTTGGTGAGAGCGAGTTCTGGTTCTCGATGATCAAAGTCGTTGCTATCATTGTCTTTATCATCATTGGTATTGCCATGATTGTTAAAATCATGCTCACGCCAAACGTTGCCGCTTTTTCCAACTGGACCTATCAGGATGCTCCTTTTGTGGGAGGGCTTCAAGCCATGATTGGCGTGGCGATGATTGCAGGATTCTCCTTCCAAGGTACTGAAATGGTTGGGGTTGCGGCCGGTGAATCAAAAGATCCTAAGAAAACGATTCCTTTGGCAATCAAACAAATTTTTTGGCGTATCCTATTATTCTACATTCTGTGTATTTTCATTATCGGCACACTGATCAGCTACAATGACCCTCTCCTGTTAAAAGCAGCGGAGAGCGAGAATATTGCACTGTCACCGTTTACCTTGCTTTATGAAAAAGCTGGCTTTGCATTTGCAGCAAGTTTAATGAATGCGGTTATTCTCAGTGCAATTTTGTCTGCGGGTAACTCAGGCATGTATTCTTCGACTCGTATGTTATGGAATATGGCGCGTGAAGGTCGTGCACCAAAGTTATTCTCCAAACTCGATCGTCGTGGCGTACCCATGAATGCGTTATATGCCACAACAGCTGTTGCTGCATTGTGTTTTTTGACTACTTTTATTGGTGAAAAACAAGTCTTCAACTGGTTGCTCAATATGTCTGGTATGTGTGGATTTATTGTCTGGTTAGGGATTGCGATTTCACACTATCGTTTTCGCAAGGGATATATTTTACAGGGCTATAAGCTAGAAGACCTCGCCTATCGCGCCAAGTTCTTTCCATTTGCGCCGTGGTTTGCATTTATTCTTTGCTCAATCATCATCCTCGGTCAAAATTATGAAGCTGTTCTGGGTGGAAAAATTGATTGGCTTGGAATTTTGTCTACCTATATCAGTATTCCCCTATTTTTGGCAATCTGGCTTGGCTATAAGTGGAAACATAAAAGCAAGTTAATCGCTTATAAAGATATGAATGTGAAAGCAGGTGAATAAATCATTGATTTATACTTGACTGAACACCAAATATGAGTAGAATCTCTGCTCATATTTTCAACGGCACTATTATATAGGAGGACGACATATGCCATTACAACTAGGAAACACATTGTAAGATTTGGCACTGTCACCTCACGGACAAGTGGCACATCTTCATGATCACTTGTCCGAATGTCTATTTAAACCTAGCATTCGCTAGGTTTTTTTATGCCTATTCGGACAAACATTTAAATTGACCGAGATAAAAAAATGGGCATACAAAAAATACTGAATGCTGATGCTCTATATGGCGTTCCAGTGAAAATCTTCACCGACGACATTGATAGTGAAAGCATTGACCAACTCAAAAAAATGGCACAACTGCAATTTGTGTATTCACATATTGCCGTCATGCCAGATGTACATGTCGGTAAGGGCGCAACTGTTGGTAGTGTCATTCCCACACAACACGCCATTATTCCTGCGGCAGTCGGGGTGGATATTGGCTGCGGTATGAATGCGATTCGACTCAACTTGAAAGCATCTCAACTTCCAGACAATCTTGCCCCCTTACGACATGCGATTGAACGAAAAGTTCCTGTGGGTTTTGAACTGCATAAACAGGTCAAAGCCAAAGCGTCTAGTATTATTCCCCTAGAAAAACGCTTACAACCTATTATCAAAAAGCATCCAGGCTTGGTGCGGATGTTAAGAAAGTTTGACTCGACATGGCAGAAACAACTCGGTACGTTGGGTGGAGGTAATCACTTTATTGAACTGTGCTTAGATGAAAATCAGGACGTCTGGGTAATGTTACATTCTGGAAGCCGAGGTTTAGGTAATGTGATTGGCACATACTTTATTGAACTGGCTAAGAAAGAAGCGCAACATCGTTTTGGTCATGTTCCAGACAAAGATTTAAGTTACTTTGCCGAAGGTTCGAACAGCTTTGATGACTATGTAGAAGCTGTTCAATGGGCGCAAGAATACGCTTATGAAAATCGTCGCGAAATGATGCGGTTAATTCTAGAAGCGATCCGTCCGCTTCTACCACCCTTTCAAATGACAAAGGAAGCGATTAATTGCCACCATAACTACGTCAGTCGGGAAAATCACTTTGGTGAAGATCTATTCATTACTCGAAAAGGTGCAATTCGAGCAGGTTTAGATGAATTAGGCATTATTCCTGGTTCAATGGGAGCACGCTCTTATATTGTCAAAGGCAAAGCCAATCCCGAATCCTTCTGTTCATGTTCCCATGGCGCTGGACGAAAAATGAGTCGCAATAAAGCGAAGTTACTATTTAGTCAAGATGACCTTATTCAACAAACCCAAGGCATTGAATGCCGTAAAGATGCGGGAGTGATTGATGAAATCCCAAGCGCATATAAAGATATTGATCAAGTAATGGCAAACCAATCAGAACTGATCGAAATCGTGCATACACTTAAACAAATTCTATGTATCAAAGGATAACCAAATGAAATTAAAAGAGATGCCAAAAATCAAAGTTCGCAATCCAGTGGCTTTATCCCCTTTGCTTAAAAAGGGAGGGATTCACGAAACAGAAAAGCCACGCGCGCAACATCGTCGTGATCGTCAACAAGCGAAGCAACAGTTGAATAAAGGTGTTTGGTAAATACAATCTTTGAGCAAATAACTCAAACTTAGGAGAAATAAAATGAATATTTATAACGTACTAAAAATCAAAAAAGCGACTCATT
>NZ_SGIM01000006.1 GCF_004208515.1 Acinetobacter halotolerans | reverse complement strand
AGATAAATTAAAATTGGAATTTTAAAATAAAGGTAATTAAAGAATGACTAATTGGATGGTTCACCCTAAATATGTTCAGCCTTTTTATTTAGAGTTTATGAATGGCAATATTATTTTAATATCTGAAGCAAAACGAAAGGTTCTATGGAAAGCATTTACAAGTTGCGCTTTAGAACTATCAGATATTGAAATTATACAAATGCTTAATGAAGGGTGGCGTTCTGAAAAAGTTGGAGTGTGGACAATTGCTTTAAGAAAGATGAATCAATTTTCTGATAAAATCCTTTCAAGACTGTTACAGTACCCGAATCATACAGAACATTTATGTATATGTCTTGCTCGCCTTGGAGGGGAACAATCTTACACAGGGTTATTAAAATATATAGAAAAGTGTAATGACACTGTATTGGCGAATAGGTGTATTAATGAAGCATTACAACCAGAATGGGCTTATGCAGCATTAAATTATTTACAGCCAGAAAGTAAGGTATTGCATGATAGGCAATGGTTTTTATTTCTTGAAGGATTGCCTCCAGTGTATAAGGAATTTTGGAAAAAAAGACATAATCATGTTCAATCTACATTTCTTTTGGTAATGGAATTGTTTGATTGGGAGTTTTGATATTCATCTATAAAATATTATTTAGATATGACGAACTTCTCTCCCTGTATTTGCTTATTGAGGTCATTTGATTTTTGAGGGGAGTCTAATAACGATTATAATTACTAGTCTTTAATCGTAATAATGAATGTTTCTAATATTTTACTTTGTTGATGTTTCTATAAAAATTTTATTTTGATAAATCCTAGTGATAAAAAATAAGTCGAATTTCTTTTTTCCTTATATGCGTAAACATTTCTTTATGTTATAAATAATTTTATAGGCATGTTTTTTGCTTGTTTAAATATAAGGAAGGCTTTATGAAATTATCTGTTGGGTTGAAAGTTGCGAACAGTCTCTCGTTAACTCCTCAATTACAGCAGGCAATTCGTCTCTTGCAACTTTCAAGTTTAGAATTAGAGCAAGAAGTACAAATACAATTGGATAGTAACCCGTTACTCGAAAAAATTGAAGAGGTGAGCACAACAGAAAGCTTATCTACATTAGAGCCCGCAGAAGAAAATGCAGATTTAACCACAGAGCTTAATGCTGATCACCTACCAAATGATTTACCTGTTGATACTGAATGGGATGATATTTACACCCATCAGTCTACAGCTCTAGGATCGCCAGAGTATGAGGAAAGAGAAGATAACCGGCAGGTTCAACATAATCTAAAAGAACATATTTTAGAGCAGGTTAATTTGTTGCATTTTTCTAATCTTGATAAGTTGATTGCCTATTGTGTAGTGGATTCTTTGGATGATAAAGGCTTCTTAGATGCAGATTTGGATGAAATTCTGTTTGCTGTAACACGTATATTACAAGAAATGGACAGTGAGGAAGAGGTTGAACTTGATGAGATCATTGTTGTTCTGAAACATATTCAACATTTGGACCCAGTGGGGGTTGGTTCTCGAAATCTTGCAGAATGTCTCAGGATTCAACTTGAAAGTTTAAGTGAAAAAGTTCTCTATGTGGCTGAAGCAAAGAAGCTTCTAAAAAGTTATGAGTTGCTTATTGCAAATGATTTAAATAAGTTGTTGAAGCAAACGGGTTTAACTAAAGAACAGTTAAAAAACGCGGTTGATTTATTAAAAACTTTGAAGCCTTATCCTGGGTTGGAGTTCAATCAGCAAGAATCTGAATATCAAGTTCCAGATGTCGTTGTTGCTAAAAAAGATCTACATTGGCAGGTGCAACTTAATCCAGATGTCATCCCTAAGTTGAGAATCAACTCTTTTTATTCCAGTATGATTCGTCGTGCTGATCAGAGTGATGATAATGTTTATTTGCGCAATCAGATGCTTGAGGCTAAAAACTTCATTAAAAGTGTTGATGAGCGTCATAAGACTTTATTAAAAGTCGCGACATGTATTGTTGAGCACCAGCGAGCTTTTTTAGAGTTGGGGCCAGAGGCAATGAAACCCTTGGTGTTGCGTGATGTTGCTGAAGAAGTTGAGTTACATGAATCGACAGTATCTCGTGTGACAACCAATAAATATATGCTGACACCGCGCGGACTTTTTGAATTGAAATATTTCTTTTCAAGTCACGTCGGAACGACCGCAGGTGGTGAGGCTTCTTCTACGGCAATTCGAGCCATGATTAAAAAATTAGTATCAAATGAAAATCCCCGTAAGCCTTTGTCAGATAATACTATTGCTGAGATGTTAAAAGTAGAAGGGATTGAAGTGGCTCGACGGACCGTCGCGAAATATCGTGAATCGTTACATATTCCCTCATCATCTGAAAGAAAAGTCTTGATCTGAATTTCAAGGTGTGACTATTCTAGGCATTCATTATGACCAAATAATGAATTTTTTAATAATCACTAGAGGATTCGCTAAAATGATTTAATGAGTGTAGAACCACATTTTGTGCATTAAATTGCTTGGGCGATATTCTCGTATCCTAAGAAAAGGTGAGGGATAGAATTATGCAAATAACGATTCGTGGACACCATTTAACCATTACACCTGCAATTGAAGAAAATATTAAAGAAAAGTTTAGTCAGATGACCAAGCATCTAGATCAAGTCAATAGTATGCAGATCAAACTGGCTAAAGATCATCAAGTCGATAAACGTTCACATAAAGGAAGTGCAAACCATATTGCAGAAGCAATTATACGCCTGCCGGGGATTGAATTGTTTGCACAGGCGACAGCTGATGATATGTATACTTCGATAAAAAAACTAACAGAAAAATTAAAACGACAGCTTGCAAAACATAGAAAAATACAATGTTCTTATCAACATGAACTTGCGATTTTGACTTAATTTTTAAGTCGATTAAGAGAGGCTTTTTATAGAGCCTCTTTTTTTAGTGATAAAAAAAGAAAACGCTTACTGAATTATATGAAAAAGTTATAGTAAAATAGCGCGTTTTACACCAATGGTTGTATAAGAGGTCTTGGCAATGAATAGTGAGCAGCTCACGCAAATTTTAAAAGAAGCTTTTCCTGAAGCAGAAGTAGCAGTGAGCGGACAGGCTGGCAAGTTTGATCTTCGTATTGTTGATGACCAGTTTGAAGGTAAACGTACCGTCACTCGCCAACAGGCTGTTTATGCACCCCTGAATTCTTATATTGCGAGTGGTGCAGTTCACGCTGTTACGATTCGCGCAATGACAAAAGACGAATGGCGTAAAGCAAGCCTTTTCGGAGCATAAATATTAATGGATAAATTTTTAATCACGGGCGGTGTTAAGCTCGAGGGCGAAGTGCGCATTTCTGGTGCTAAAAATGCAGCTTTGCCTTTACTTGCAGCAATGATCCTTGCTGACTCTCCGACTACGCTAACCAACGTACCCAATCTAAAAGATGTAAATACATTAGTTGAACTGATAGCGGGTTTGGGGATCACCATGAGTTATGAGGGTGAAACGGTTTGTGCTGATGCTTCAACATTAGATAACCAATTTGCACCCTATGAGCTTGTAAAAACAATGCGTGCATCTATTCTGGTGCTTGGTCCGTTATTGGCGCGTTATGGTAACGCGAAGGTTTCATTACCTGGTGGTTGTGCGATTGGTTCACGTCCAGTTGATCAGCATCTAAAAGCACTAGAAGCTTTGGGTGCGCAAATTGAAGTTGAAAATGGTTATGTCCATGCTTCAGTTGATGGCCGCTTAAAAGGTGGCGAAGTTGTTTTTGATATGGTCACTGTTGGCGGTACAGAAAACATTTTAATGGCTGCGGCATTGGCTGATGGTGTAACCACGATTCGTAATGCTGCTCGTGAACCAGAAATTACTGATCTTGCGCAAATGCTGATTAAAATGGGCGCTAAGATTGAAGGTTTAGACACGGATACGTTGGTTGTAACTGGTGTTGAAAGCTTGCATGGTTGTGAATACGCTGTCGTTGCTGATCGTATTGAAACAGGTTCATATTTAGCTGCGGCTGCGATTACGGGTGGCCGAGTTAAAACCACACATACTGACCCTTTATTGCTAGAAGCGGTATTGGAGAAGTTTGAAGAAATGGGGGCGGAAGTCACTTGCGGTGATGACTGGATTGAACTCGATATGCAAGGTAAACGACCTAAAGCTGTGAGTTTTAGAACATTACCACATCCAGATTTTCCTACAGATATGCAAGCACAATTGATGGCGGTAAATGCAATTGGTCGTGGTTTTGCAACGATTTCTGAAACAATTTTTGAAAATCGTTTTATGCATGTACCTGAACTGTCACGTATGGGTGCAAACATTCAAGTCGAAGGGCATGACGCGGTTGTAACTGGAGTAGAGACACTTCAAGCTGCACCTGTGATGGCGACTGATTTGCGTGCTTCATTTTCGCTTGTTCTTGCTGCTTTGGTTGCAGAGGGTGAGACATTGATCGATCGTATTTATCATATTGATCGTGGTTACGAACACATCGAAGAAAAATTGCAAAGTTTAGGGGCTCAGATTAAGCGAGTAAAAGGATGAATGACGTAAGAAACGATGATCCAAATTTTGATGTAATGGGCAATTTTGATCATGGTTTAACTTTGGCGCTCAGTAAAGGTCGTATTTTAAAAGAGACTTTACCTTTGCTTGAAAATGCTGGCATCAATTTACTGGAAGATCCAGAAAAGTCGCGTAAGCTGATTTTTCCAACTACGCATAAAAAAGTACGTATTCTTATTTTACGTGCTTCTGATGTGCCGACGTATGTTGAAAATGGTGCAGCAGACTTTGGCGTAGCGGGTAAAGATGTATTGATGGAACATGGCGCGCAACATGTTTATGAGTTACTTGACCTGAAAATTGCCAATTGTAAGTTAATGACTGCGGGGAAAGTGGGAATGGAACGTCCAAAAGGGCGTTTAAAGATCGCAACCAAATACGTCAACTTAACTCGTCAATATTATGCAAGCCTTGGTGAGCAGGTTGATGTGATTAAGCTCTATGGTTCAATGGAACTTGCACCGCTTGTTGGATTGGGCGATTACATTGTCGATGTGGTCGATACCGGGAATACTTTACGTGCCAATGGCTTAGAGCCATTAGAAGAAATTTGCAAAGTTTCTTCACGTTTAATTGTTAATAAAGCAAGTTTCAAACGTAAACAAGCTTTATTAAACCCAATTCTGACTCAACTTGAGCAGGCGATTAAAGAGCGTTAGAAATAAAAGCTCCTATTCTGTACAAAGGTCAACTTAGGTTGGCCTTTTATTTTTTAGTTTGTCAGGATTTCGCATGACATAGATATTTTGAATCTGTTGATTGCGATCAAATGCAAATGTCATCGCGATCACACAATTATGCTGCTGATCATATAACTTAAAGCCAATATTGCCATTGAGATGACATATTTCCCAAAAAAGCTCATTCCAAGCCTGAAATAGCAAGCGCTCAAAAAAGCGTAACACACTGGGCTGATCGATGAGTGGTTGAGGAATGGCTGAAACCTTACCGCCACCATCTGCAGCAAGCTGAATATCTTCACTCAGTAGTTTTTTAAGTTGATCGAGATTGTGTGAGTGAACGGCATCTCTAAACGCATTTAGTAAAGTCATCTGATGTGAAGTTGGTAATGTCGAAAGTACTTTTGGTTGTTCTGAAATCCGTTTTCTTCCACGTGCTACTAATTGCCGACAATAACTGTGCTGCTCTTGGATAATTTCAGAAACTTCTTGGTAATCAAGATTAAAAATATCGTGTAGTAAGTAAGCTGCACGTTCTTTGGGGGAGAGTTTTTCAAGAACTAAAAGAAATGCAGTAGATAGGGTGTAATCAGATTCGATCGATATCTGTTCTGTATGTTGATACGGTTCGGGTAACCATGTACCCACATATTCAGTCCGTGACTTGTGGTGTGAACGAAGTAAGTCAATACAATGACGAGTACATACCGAAGTAAGCCAAGCTTGGGGATTGAGGATTTCCTCTTTAGGCTGCATTTGCCATTTTAGAAAAATATCCTGTAATACGTCATCTGCGTCATGTGTTGAACCTAAGATGCGATAAGCTAGGCCGAACAAGAATGCTCGGCTTGCTTGAAATAGATCTAAATCATGTGTGGTTAGATTTTGTTGATTTTGCATCATCTTTAATGTTGTGAAATGCCGATACGATTCCATAAATTAATCATGCCAATCAATAAAGTTAAAGCAGATATTTGCTGTTCGTTGAAATATTCTAATAGGTTAGAACGTAGCGGCGCATAATCTGTTTGAGGGTGTAGTGTCGTTAATGCTTCTACCCAAGCAAAGGCGACTCTTTCTTGGTCGCTATAGTCAGCACAATGACGCCATACAATTAGGCGCTCTAGACGTGATTGGGTCTCACCATCTGCTAACGCTTCGGCAATATGCATTTTGACGCAATAAGCACATCCATTGATTTGTGAAGCTCTTAATAGAACTAAATGATAAAGAGAGCGCGGGATCAAGTCTAAGTCGTCAAGATTTTGGTGCACTTGATGGAGGTGTTGCACTGCATCTGGTAAATGTTTTTGAGGATGAATATTATTTATCGCCATTTTTAAAACTCCTGAAATAAACAAACATGGTTTCTAAATTGACGAATCAGCACTTAAGTCTGTGACAAGGAGTTAAAAATAATTTTTAAGAGATTGTTTTTATTTTAAAAATACTTCTAATTAATTAGTGGTTTTTAGATGAGTAATGCTATTGGATTGCTCATTGATGTACTGATTTTCCCTCAATATTTTTTTAGGCTGATATTGCATCCACAAATAGAGTGAAAAAGAGTAAACTTAGCGCTCTCTTATTCGCCTTGTGGGTAAATTGATGCGACGTTTATCGACTCAGGATCAAAATTTTAAACAGACATTTGCTGAACTATTAGCATTTGAAACTGTCAACGATCCTCAATTAATACAAACTGTAGATCAAATTATTGCTGATGTTCGTCAGCATGGTGATGATCATGTGCTTAAATTAACGCAACAGTTCGATCGACATCCCGCGCATCAATTCTCTGATTTAGAGCTGACTCAAGCACAACTTAAAACTGCATTTGAGGGATTAACGGTTGAAATCCGTGATGCATTAGAACTTGCTGCAAAGCGTATTCGTGCTTTCCATCAAGCTCAAAAGCAAGAAGGGTGGACTTATATTGATGAGTTGGGAAATACTTTAGGTCAAAAAGTCACACCACTTGATCGGGTCGGAATTTATGTGCCCGGTGGTTTAGCTTCTTACCCATCTTCTGTATTGATGAACGCACTTCCTGCCCATGTTGCAGGTGTTCCTGAAATCATTATGGTTGTTCCGGCACCCAATGGTGAGTTAAATCCATTGGTTCTAGCAGCAGCCTATTTGGCTGGGGTAAGTCGAGTATTTACAATTGGTGGTGCGCAAGCTGTCGCCGCTTTGGCTTATGGCACACAAACTGTTCCAGCAGTAGATAAAATTACTGGTCCAGGAAATCGTTTTGTTGCAGCGGCAAAAAGAGCCGTATTTGGTCAAGTCGGTATTGATATGATAGCAGGGCCTTCAGAAATTTTGGTTTATGCCGAAGGCGAAAATAATGCGGATTGGCTTGCGATGGATGTGTTGTCACAAGCGGAACATGATACGGTTGCCCAAGCCATTTTTATTACACCTGATGAAGATCTTTTGAATGCCGTTGATGCTGCGATTGAAAAGCATTTAAGTGAATTACCAAAAGCTGAAATTGCCAGAACTTCGATTCAAAATCGAGGTGCATTGGTTCTCGTTAAAGATCGGGCAGAAGCAGTTGAATTGATTAATCAAGTTGCACCTGAGCATTTAGAGCTGTGTTTAGATGATGCTGAACAGATGAGTCAAGAGATTCGTCATGCTGGTGCAATCTTTATGGGGCGTTATACGCCTGAAGCAATTGGTGATTATTGTGCAGGTCCAAACCATGTCCTGCCAACGTCGGGTACAGCGCGTTTCTCGTCTCCACTTGGCGTCTATGATTTCCAAAAGCGTTCTAGCCTAATCATGTGTTCACAGGAAGGCGTTAAACCTTTGGCGAAAACTGCAGATGTGCTTGCGGTACAGGAAAATCTAGATGCTCATGCCCGTTCAGCACGCTACCGTTATCAATAAATTTAAAACCTCTCCCTAACCCTCTCCTTGTAGGAGAGGGGATTATTAGAGAATTAAAATGTCGAATATCACAATAGAACAAATGCGTTTTTGGAGCCCTGAGGTTCGTGAATTGGAACCTTACGTTCCTGGTGAACAACCTAAAATTCAGAACCTATTAAAGCTTAATACTAATGAAAACCCTTATCCGCCCTCACCGAAAGTTGAGGCAGCGGTTCAAGCCGTTTTGGCAAATCAAGCAGATGCTTTGCGCTTATATCCAGACCCTGATGCAACAGCGTTGAAGCAAGCAATTGCTAAGCAACAAAATGTTGATATTACACAAGTCTTTGTGGGAAATGGTTCTGATGAAGTTTTAGCGCATATTTTTAAAGCATTTTTTATTCAGAAAGAACCTATACTTTATCCCGATATTACTTATAGTTTTTATCCTGTTTATAGCCAGTTCTTTGGAATCCACACCCAGCAAATTCCATTGAATGAAAATTTTGAAATTGATGTTGTAGATTATAAGCAAGTGAATGGTGGGGTTATTATTACCAATCCAAATGCACCAACCAGTATTGCTTTGGGTCTGGATCAAATCGAACAGGTTTTACAAGCAAATCCTAATCGTGTCGTTGTGATCGATGAGGCTTATGTCGACTTTGGTGCTGAAACTGCTGTTCAATTGGTTGATAAATATGAAAACTTAGTGGTCTGCCAAACAACCTCTAAATCACGTTCATTGGCGGGTTTACGTGTCGGGTTTGCCATTGCACAAAGTCATTTGATTGCTGCACTTGAAGCAGTAAAAAATAGCTTTAATTCTTATCCAATAGATCGTTTTGCAATTGCAGCTGCGGTTGCCTCATTTGAGGATCAGGCCTATTTTGAAGCACAATGTGAAAAAGTCATAGACAGCCGTGAAAAATTAATCAGTGAATTAACAGTTCTAGGTTTTCAAGTATTGCCATCAAAAGCAAATTTCATTTTTGCCACGCACCCAAAATATGATGCGGCACAATTAACGCAACAATTACGTGAACAGGGGATTCTAGTTCGTTATTTCAATAAACCTCGGATTAACCAATTCTTGCGTATCACGATTGGTACAGATGAACAAAATAAGCGTTTAGTGGATACGCTAAAAACGCATATTTTATAAATCTAGTTTTGATTTACACTTCTGTTTTCTGCCATGTATTGAGTAAATCGAGCATGGCAGAAATTTTATCAAAACATTCTTGATATTCGGCTTCAGCATCAGAAGCAATGGTGATACCGCCACCTGCCCACATGGATAATTCGTTTTGATATTTTTGAATACTGCGAATCAAAATATTCCATCGACCCGTCCCATCAAAATTAAAATACCCAAGACTGCCGCAATAAGCACCGCGAGGTGCACCTTCCAGTTCCTCAATAATTTGCATAGCACGAATTTTTGGAGCTCCTGTAATTGAACCGCCAGGTAGGGCAGATAATAACATTTGCATCGGGTTGATTTCTTCTTTTAATGTCGCGGTAATTTCGCTGACCATATGATGAACTTGATTGAAACTTTCTATTTCAAATAGTTTGGTGGTGGAGACTGAACCTGTTTCAGCATAAACACTTAAATCATTTCGCAATAAATCTACGATCATCACATTTTCAGCCTGATCTTTTTCAGATTTACATAAAGTTTCTTTGGAAATACGATCATCTTCGGGATTATCAAAACGGGGCATAGTGCCTTTAATGGGGCGTGTTTTTATTTTCCGATTTTGTTGAAACTCGATAAATAACTCAGGTGAACAGCTTAATAATTCAAAATCATCAATTTTTAGATAGCCAGCATAAGGTGCATGTGTGAGTTGCCATAATGCTGGTGCTGAGTTTAGTAAAGATCCTTTAGCTGTTGCTTTAAACTCTTGAGTGAGATTAATCTGATAACAATCACCAGCTTTGATGTATTCCTGAACGTGTTGGAATGCTTTGATATATTGTTGTTTTGACCAACGAGGGTGGCATTTTTCAAGTAAAGAAAGTGTGGACAGGTTCTTAGGTGTCGGTTGATTAATCAGATCAGAAATACGTGAAAAAATAAGCTGAGCTTTTGCTTCATCACTATGAAAATACCAAGCATTATCCTGAAATCTCAAAAAAGTTGAGTATTGGCCTAAGAAAAAGCTGGGCTGAGGGTGGCTGGAAATATTGACATGCTGATTGGCACTATAGTCATAACTAAAAAAGCCAATATATCCCCCATTAAAAGTTACATCTCGCTGTGAGGTTTGAGCGGTTGGATCAAACTTTGAAAACTCAGTAACAGTTGTTGCTTTTGCTTGTATTTGATATTGATTAAATTCAGTCTGATGAAATTGCTGAATTATTGATTTTTGAAATATAAGAAATTTTTGAGGAAGAAAAGCAATTACAGGAAAGTTTTGGTCATGTAAAAATACCAAACCCTTTAAATCATGAAGTTGGGAAAGAAGATCAAATGCAGAAGTAAGTGGCGTGTTTAGCTTTTGTTTAAAATAAGACATAAAATGAAAATATATTCATCTACATTTGGAAAAGAGGATTGTACTACAACCCCAAAAACTCTAGTGAGACTTTATAATGATTTAGTTTGAAAAATAGACAGGATTTTTACCTATTTGATCAAAAATAACGAGGAGGCTAGATGTCAATCGTGTCTATAAGCAGAAATAGAAGAAACAATTTTACTTACATTTCATCGTTACTTTTTAAAAAGAAGATAAAGCAACTGTTTTGTCATAATTTTTATCTAAATTAGGCATGTATTCATTTTAAAAAACCTTATATTTTATATGCTTATTTGTTTTTGTTGAGCGTGAGGTTATTTGGCGTTTTTTACACCGTTTATCGGGTTGTTGGTAAAAAACATTTAACAGGAGTTGAACATAAAATAACAAACGAGTAATTTAGTAGTTGCTAAGCGAACTACTCAAGGATTGGAAGTTCAGGTTGTCATTTAAGAAAAAACAACAGTGGACAGTTTAGAGTAGTGAAAGTCAAAAAATAAATGCTCTTGGGAGAGTGCTCAATGAAAATGTTTACTAAACTCGTTTTAGTTTCTTCAATGGCGATTAGCGCAAATGCAATGGCTATGCAGGCAATGGACGATACTGCACTAAGCGCTGCGACAGGTCAAGATGGGATTAATATCGGTATTGCTTTAGGTGCTGGTGGTATCTCAATCGATAAGTTATATATTCACGATAATGATGGTTTGCAAACAGCAACAGGTATTACGGGTGCAACAGGTGTTGCGGGTGCGATCACAATTGATGGTCTTAATATCACTCAAGTCGGTACTGGTAATTTACTAGACCTAGTGATTGATAGCGATGCAGGTACTGGCGGGGATGCATTCCTCAACATTGCTGCTAGCGTAGGCGCGGTAAATGTAAATATTGGTTCTATTGGTGTTGCAGCATCAAATGGCAGCTCTTTAACTGATACTGTTACTGCTGTTCGTGGTGTGACAGGAACGCCAACAGAAATTCTATCTGGCTTGGACTTATCTTTAGGTGCAATCACTGCAAATGTTCAATTAGGTGCTACACCGCAGGGTGCGATGATCAAACTTGATTCTACCTTACAAGGTGGTTTGACGATTTCTAATCTTGGTATTAATGACGCTGCTGGCGGTGGTCAAATCTTCTTAGACAATATTTATGTTCGTGGTACTGGTAACACTACTGGTGATTTAAATATTAATACTGATATTTCTGTAACGACTAACGGACTTCGTTTGCAAAACAACAGTACTCAAGGTATGAATGTGTATATCGAAGGTGTACATTTGGGTAGTAGTGGTGCAGCTTCAATTGGTGATGTAGAAATTCAAGGTTTAAATGTTGGTACATCAACAATTACCATTTCTGGTCACTAATCTTTCTTAAAGAAAAAAAAGCGCATCATGCGCTTTTTTTTCTTTATATTTTTTTGGTAAATATTACTATAGTCATATTGTGTCTATAGTTATGTTTTGGATACATAAAATAAATCTAACTCAAGTTAAAAACATACATTTCGTCAAAAAAAATAAAAAAAAGCTGTATTTTTTCATAAAAAAAGGTATCTTCAACAGGCAAGGACGTAGTGTTTGTGACTGAACACTAAAAATAAAATGAATAAGGCAAGTGCTGCCACGGTTAGAAAAAGAGACTTATGTTAGAGATCGCTTTAGGCTCGGCATTGATGTATTATTTCACAACGCAAGCCTTTGAAATAGAAAAAAAACCTGAGGGGACTGTCTACTATACAGAAACCCTAGATTCTCGTAACCCTTCTTTTACACGGAATCACCGTGAAGTCGTCACTATTAAACCTGCTGTAGAGGATCAGTTTCGCGGTATTGTTCGCCAAGCTTATGACTATAGCTGTGGTTCAGCGGCATTGACCACTTTATTAAATGGCTATGGTGGCCTGAGCTTAACTGAACAGCAAACCATGTCTGGTTTACTTCAATATGGTGAATACCAACGTATTATTGAACGCCGTAGTTTTTCATTATTAGACATGAAACGCTTTGTTACCGCGCTTGGACTGAACAGCGGTGGCTATAGAGGGAAGTTTTCAGATCTGATCGAATTGAAACAACCTGCGATTGTTCCAATTACTTATGCGGGCTTTAAGCATTTTGTGGTTTACAAAGCCTATAAAGATGGGCGCGTTTATGTCGCTGATCCCGCTTTAGGTAACATTAGTTTTGATGAAGTTCGTTTTAAAGAGGTTTGGGATAACAATACGCTTTTCCTCGTTGATGTGCCTGAGCAATATCGTAAAGACCTATTGGCATTGCAAGATGCAGATATGCGCCATGTAGAAGATGCGACGATAAACAAATATGCACTTGCTGACATTCAATTTCAAACACCTCGGTTTGAGCGTTTAGCGGATAGAGCATCGACCATGCGTCGTGTATTAGATACCAACTCGAACTCAGCAAACTACAATAAACCAGTTACGACGTATATGCGGATGTACTATAAACGCAAATAGTCCTTAAGTTTTAGTAAATTAAATGCATAAGTAGGATGTTATAATGAATAATCAATGGATGAATATGAGTGTGCTTGCCTTAAGTCTAAGTGCGATCACAACAACTCTTTATGCGGAAGAACAAGCAGCAGTAGATCAGGTTGGGCAGATTCAAGACGCGGAACAGACCTTAGCTGTAGACTCAGATGAAGCCGCTGATGCTCCTTCAGTTGTAGCTGAGCCATCGCCAGCTGAAAATAGTGTAAATCAGGCTGCGAGTGCATTACAGCAGCAGGAGGGTGATGCTACACAAGAAGCCAATCTGCAAGAGGTCTTTACATCTAGTGAGCGCCAATATTCATTGATCAAGAAAGGTGTGATTTCTTCATATTATGACATTGATTATACTTATTACCGTGATAGTCGTATTGATGCTTCCATGGAAGATGGTAGTTTAAGAAATCTTCGAGTTGAAGAAGATGCCAACCATACCTTAACCAATACCTTTACGCTGCAATATGGTCTTTTAGATAATGTCACTTTATCGGCTTCATTGCCTTTTATGGCGAAAAAACAATTATTAGATGATAAAACAGCAGCAGGGCTCGGTGATATTTCTTTTGGTGCACGTTGGGAACCATTCCCGCTCAAACAAGGACGTCTACCTTTGATCGTATTTGGTAGCCTATCAACCAAGACGGGTGATAGTCCTTACGAAATTGCGATAGATGAGCTATCGACAGGTAAAGGATATTATTCAGTCGGTGGCGGTGTCAGTACGCGTAAATATATCGATCCAGTGGTTTTATTTACTTCTGTTTCAGCAAGCTATGGATTTAAAGAGTCTGGATTAAACCAAGTTCGTGGTGGTGGGGCAGACGGACAGCGTATTTTAGAAAGTTTTGATCCAGGCGTCAGTGGTGGTTTTGCTTTTGGTTTCGCATATTCATTTAACTATGATGTTTCACTGACCATGTCATATCAACAAAGCTTTAACACAGGTTCAAAGTTCTATTTCAAAAATGGGGAAAGCTTTAAGTCGGCAGATCAAAGTAGTTCTATGTTGTCATTTGCTTTAGGTGTTCGTGTTTCACCTGCAACGATTGTCAATGGAACTGTTGGAATAGGATTAACTGAGGACGCGCCAGATGTATCATTAGGTTTGTCTTTCCCGCTTGATATTATAGGTTTCGGCAAGAAACTACGCTAAGGAGACGTAATGGTGAAATATCCTAAATTATGTCCTTTGACGATTGGCGTTTTGATTGCGGGACTTTCGAATATTACACATGCTCAGTTAGGGCAAGATTTATCAGTCGATTTAAGATCACTTGCATTGGGGAATGCGGTAACTGCGGATCCACCAGGCATTAGCGCCGTGCATTTTAACCCTGCTGCCCTTGCAAAGTTGGAAGGTTTACAAACTGATGTACAGGGGATTTTAGCTAATTTCTCAATTAAGCGAGATTATACGGCACCTGCTGGCTACAATGTCTTCGGCTATTCTGATGACCCACTCGTTTGTAATGATGGGCCAGAAATAGACTCACGTATATGTACCGATTTTAAAGGAACGGTGTCTGGGGATGTAGAGTATGCAAGTCTTTATATTCCTGGTTTGAAGAAAATCGTGGATTTAGGTCCTAATATGCCAATTGCAGCTCCGACTGCTGGTATTTCGTATAAACCACCTGGTTCTAAAGTTACCTATGCAACAGCGATTTATGCCCCTTTGGTCGCTGGTTTTGGGGCAGAAGATGGTAATCCAAGCAATTATATGGGGCAACAAGTTGCATTAGAGCGTATTACATATTTATCACCATCATTTGGTTATCAGGTGAATGATCACTTAGCGATTGGTGCATCAATTGGTATGTCTTATCAAGCCATTGCATTGAAAACAGACTTGCGGTTTCCCAATGAAATGATTGGGGTACTACGGATGGTCGATGAAGTTGTCTGTGCTCCGTTCAAAGGAAATGGCGATATTATTACGGATTTATTACTTTTTGGGATGTGTAATTCCAAAGAAGGGATGAATCCATTTAACAAAATGGGGGCACTTGAGGTCTCTATGGAGCAATCACTGAGTCCAAGTTATAACTTAGGGATTTTGTGGGAACCAACAGATGATTTTAGCTTTGGTATGGTCTATCAAAGTGAAGCCAAAATGCGTTTGCGAGGTAAATACCTGATTAATAACGCGGTTGCTCCGCAAGAACTTGTTGCTGGCCTTAATTCCTCAGCAACGGGGCAGGTTTTAGCAGCAATTTTGGGGCTTCCAGGCTATGTTCCTGATATTGAATCTGGTTTAGTTGCAATGGACTTCAAATACCCGCAACATTTTAAGGCAGGAATCAAATATAAAATATTCCCTGACTTACAAATGAATTTTGATGTTGGTTGGACAGATTTCTCTGCATGGGATAAATTCAAGTTTGAGTTTGATCGTCAGATCTCCTTATTGAAAGTTGCCAAGTTATTGTCTGCTGATGTTTCGGATCGATCGTTATCATTGCCATTGCGATTTCAATCTGCATGGCGATGGGGAATTGGTTTTGAATATTCAGCAACCGATCGTTTAAAACTCCGTATGGGATACGAGCCTAGAACCAGTTCAATTCCTGATGATAAGCGTAATACCATGGTCCCGATTAATAATGCACAGTTATTTGGTTTGGGTGTAGGTTATCGATTTGATCAAGATACTGACTTAGATTTATCGATTGGTTTCTTACGCAGTCGTGATGATATTCCAGCTAATACCAGTAGCTTAGCCAATAAGACTGGGGTTGATAATATTTTATTGAACCCGTATGCAGGTCTAGATATTAAAACAAATACGAAGGTTACATTACTTGGTATTAATTATAGAACAAGATGGTAATGCAAAAGATAATGAAACAAGGATCTAAGTTTGCGATGCTCATGCTAGGTGTTGTATTGGCAAATGGGTCAACTAGCTATGCAGATGGTTTCTATACGATTATTGGGCCAGATGGTCGCCCAATGATTGTGCCTAAGAAAAATGTAAAACAGGACGTACCACCCAAAAAACAAGTTGAGAGTGTCCTACCTCAAAAGAAACCTGAACAGGTAAATAAGTCAAAGTCTGTGCGATCACAATTATCTGAACCTAAATTAAATACGGACTCAGACATCATGTCGCAGCAATTACGACCTATAAAGCCAGTAGAGGCTCACACTTCTCGTGAAAGCTCAACGAAAGATATACAAATTGAAAATCATGTGGTGACTAAGGCGAATCCTCAGTTAGTGGATAAACCTATTGTTCAGCTGAAGAAAATAGAAAAAGACCCAGTGCAGGTTGTTAAAGAACAGAAATCATCAATCGTTAAAGATACTGCTGCCCCCTCATCTTTAGCTCCTAAACGTCAATCAACAGCAAGTTCCTTTGCTAATATTGATGGCGTTGAATATGTGAATAATGAATATCTTGAAGACCAAGAATTCAATTTGGAGGGGAAAAAACGTTTTTATATGATGCCAGATGGTAGTGGTCGCTTAGAAACGGTAGAACGTAAAAAAGGTGTGAGTCGATCAGTACTTGATAAGCTTTTAAATCGTTCAGTAGAAGTCGCAGCACCTATTGTTTTAGCTGACAGTTATATACGGTTGTCTGAGCAGGATTTGTCTCTCGCCTTTGAAGATGATCGTTGTTTTTTAAAAGATTACTCCAAATCAATTAAAACATTGGCCCCTCTAAAGGAAGTGGGTGTATGGCCTCGGAAGCCTATAAAAGAAAAGTTTGAATATGACTTAGTCAAAATGGATGGTTCTATTCAGTATATGCAGATTGATTCTTATGCGACAAGTAATGATAAGCCTGTTTATTATTGGCCTCTGGTGGTTTTTCTCGATGAAAAAGGTTGTATTAAAGAAGGTGTAAGTGGTTTCAAGAGCGGTGTGACAAACGCGACTTTTTTACAGCATGCAGCTATTCATGGTGTAATCAAAGTTCCTTCAGATGCCCGCTATATCATGATGACGCCGTTGGCTTCTGCTGTTGATGTGGCAGAACATGAACTTTCAAATCAAGGACAGATAAAAATCTCTGCTATACAGTAATTATAATTTAGGATGAATGATGTATGAATAAAAGAATAGTATTGCCATTTGCACTTTCTGCATTAGCCCTTTTATTGAATGGATGTGGTGGAGAAAGTGCCAAAATTAATGAAGACCCAACGAAAGGTACGACAGGCGTTACCTCAAATACAAGTTGTGATGTAAATACTAGCACTTGCTTACAGTTTGCCACAGACTATCCAATCGCGGGGCTGAATTTTGATTGTAGTACTGACATAGTGCATCATTTTGCCACTAAACTTGACAGTAATACGGTGACAGGTGCTTGTAAATTAGGTGATACCGCAACGTTTTATATTCAAGGTGTGGAATCGCCCAAAATTAGTTTAGGCGCCATTAATCTAGACAATATTTCTAAGCTGAAAATGCCAACTCTAGCACGTATCCGAGTGATTGATTTGGCGATGGCACTGACTGGGAAAACACCTACTACGTTGGATATGACAGATGACACAATCAGTGTTGCGGTGGCATTGATTAGGATATTCCAAAGTTTGGGTGCCGAGAATGGAGACAATGTTATAGGTGATATTCAGCCAACTGAAATAACTCAGGAAAAGAAGAATCAACTTGCTAATATTAGTGGGTCGATTGGTGCCGCTGAATTGATTAGCGGTCAATATGCTGGAATTTTAAAGCCTTGGATTGATGTCAGCTCAATTTCTGATACTGAAGCATTAGAAATATTAAAACAGTTGTTAAACCTTTCAAATACAGCAGTGTGGACTGCGGATTTGCCAGTTTTTAAACTTGGTAGTGGAAGCAGTTCTTCAACGACAACATCCCCAGATGGTTTTTTTGGTTGTAATGTTGATTATTCAAAATGTGTAGATGCTAGCGTAAGTAATTTATTACATTCAATGGGTAATTTTCTACTATTAACAGACCGTCAGGGATATATTCTGGGTTATGGTCAGCAATGGATGGGTGCTGCTACTATAACCAATAATAGAGTACTTCCTCCATATTATTTAACAAGTTTAGTTAAGCCGCAGAAAATACAATTAAAGACGCAAAATGATTGGTTAAATCCTTTTACATATTTTCTAAATACAAATAAGCCTTTATCTTTCAGTGCTAGTGCAGATCCTCTTAATGACTTAACGATTAAGCAAGGGCGTTTTATGAATCAGAGCACGATTTCTGGAACGGAAGGATTCTATCGCGGTTTAGTTAAGATGAAAGATAGTGACAAAGTCGATACATCTCATTTAGGCCAATGGCAACAAACGACTTCAAATCAGAGCTTCAAGGGGGCTATTGATATCGTAAAAGTGAATCAAGCGAGTTTTCTTTCAAAAGATATTTTTAGAACTAAGTTGAATGTAGAGTCAGGACAATCATATATATTTCCTTTGTATGCCACTTTAACGATTAGATTTGATGAGGCTGCAAAATTACCACCAGTAGATTTAGGCATCATGATCGATGAGTTTGGTGATATCCGTACTGATATTCGCAAAGATTATACTGCGACGGATATGTCTGGAAACTGTGCTACAGCTGAGCCGAATCCAGATGGTACATATACAGATCAATATGGTGAAACCCAATACCGTATTGGTACAACGGGTGCAACATTATTCTCAATCAATGATAAATCAATTACTGTCCGTATGTTGTTATCAAATCCTAAATTTGAAACGATTGATGGTGTAATGTTTGGAATAAACTTTAGTACAGTATCGGGTGCTAAAATCAACCTTCATAATTTACTTGTTGGGCAAGCAGATGGGATTAACTTGACTAACTTTTCCAATAATACTGTTGTTTGGTCAAACCAGTATGCATTTTATCAAGCTGCATATGTTGGATTGTACGATCGACTAGATAAGGATAAAGACAAATATGTTGCCCCTACAGCAGAGGAACGTGAATTAGCGAAACGTTGGACTGGGGTAGTCAGTATAAAAGTCGCAGATCAAAACAAACCTGCATGTAAATCTATTAAAATCAAGTCCTAAGTTTTAGTGACAAAAAAAGACCGCGATTTGCGGTCTTTTTAATTTAACCGGTATGGTCTAAACGCGTGCCGAGTGTCTCTAAATGAGCGGGAAAGATACCGCTTTTACGATCAGCAAAATAGTGTCTTAAGGTTTGTTCTACACTGGGAAAGGCAAGTTCGTTCCAAGGGATCTCATGTTCTTCAAATAATCGGCATTCTAAACTTTCCTCACCTGCACCAAACATACCTTGTTTTAATATTCCTTTAAATAGCACATAGATTTGACCAATACGTGGGATATTATAGGTACAGTAAAGTTGTTCAATCTCAACTTCAGCTTCAGCTTCTTCACGTGTTTCTCTGGCCGCGCCTTGTTCCATAGTTTCAAAAAGTTCCATATAGCCTGCAGGTAATGTCCATAACCCGTAGCGTGGTTCAATTGCACGACGACAGAGTAAAACCTTATTCTCCCAAATGGCCAATGCACCACAAATCACTTTAGGATTCTCATAGTGAATGTGACCACAATGGGTACAAACAAGTCGTGATTTATGATCACCTAGTGGAATTTTTTGTTCGGTTTGATGCCCACACGCAACGCAAAAGCTCATAATTATCATCAGCGATAGAGATAGCTCAGCATAACTGAATTTTTATGACTGCGCATCCTCTCTATATTTGCTGTTCAAATTTCAGCTATGATGCATAATGAAGAAAAATGCGAAAAAGAGATGAGTCATATGGAAGAACCATCGTTAATACAACTTTTACAACAACGGTTGCGTTTTTCCAAACGAATCCAACAGGCCGATGCAGCTGTTTTGATTGCGATTACGCAAGAGGCTCAACCTAAGGTTTTGCTGACACGTCGTTCGATCCATTTATCACAACATGCGGGGGAGGTTTCATTTCCTGGTGGGAAACGTGATCCGAGTGATACCAGTAATATCGTGGTTGCTTTACGTGAAGCTCAAGAAGAAACAGCGTTAAATCCCTTTGATGTGAAGCTTCTAGGTGATTTGCCGATCCAACGTGCGCGTAGTGGTCTATTGGTTAAGCCGATCGTGGGATTGATCCCAGCGCAAGTCGACTTAATTGCACAGCCTTCTGAAATTGATCGCATCTTTTTTGCTGAGCTTCAAGCGCTGATCGATGCTCCACCTTTGCCTTATGAAGTCCGTTTAGCTCGCCAATCTCTGTATTTTCCGAGTATGCAGGTTGAAAGTGAGGTGGTATGGGGCTTAACGGCAAGAATGTTGGTTTCTTTGTTCCAGTATGGTTTGGGGTATCAAAAAAATTGGCCTTTTTTGGTCAATCCACCTAATTTTGGTCTGTCTAAGTTTTAATTTTTTAAAGAAGTATTCTTATGATGTATACGTATCAAGGATTGAGTCCGAAAGCATTACATGAACCTTGGGATGGTTGGGTTGCTCCAACCGCGACCGTCATTGGTCAAGTAGAGTTCGGTCGCCAAGTGAGTATCTGGTTCGGTGCTGTGGTTCGCGCAGATAACTGTGTTATTCGTATTGGTAATTTTTCCAATATTCAGGAAAATGCTGTGGTACATACGGATGCTGGGATTGAACTTAATATTGGTGAATATGTCACCGTGGGTCATAAGGCGATGTTACATGGTTGCAGCATTGGTGATAATTCCTTGATTGGGATGAATGCTGTGATTCTGAATCGCGCGGTAATTGGTAAAAATTGTATTATTGGTGCGAATGCATTGATCCCTGAAGGTAAAGTGATTCCTGATAATTCAGTAGTGATGGGTTCGCCAGGTAAAGTTGTAAAGACGATTGATGAGCAGGATGTTGAACGTTTGCGTTGGAGTGCTATGCATTATGCGGAGCATTATAAGAATTTTTTGGTTTTAGATGAGTTTCATTTTTAAGAGCGTCTTAATCCAAAAATAAAATGTGCCAAACAGAAGTTTGGCTTTTTTGTATCAAAATAGAGAACAACTCGAATATCAGAATGGAGTGGGGTATGATATCGCTCGTTTTTCATCATACTTCGCTTAAGGTTTTTGCATGAAGTTGCTTGCATTGGAAACTGCCAATGAGCAGTGTTCCGTATCATTAATTGATGCGACTCAAGAGCTCTATTTTCAATTAGATGGGCGTGCAAAAGCACAAACACAAACGATTTTACCTTTAATTGAACAAGCTTTATTACAAACACAAAATCAACTTAAAGATTTAACCGCAATTGCATTTAGTCGGGGCCCAGGTTCATTTAGTGGTGTGCGGATAAATGCCGCGGTTGCGCAAGCATTGGCATGGTCGCATGATTTGCCTGTCATTCCTGTTTCTAGCTTACAAGCTTTAGCACAAGCGGCATATCGTCTGCTTGGGCTAACACAAGTGACTGCTGTATTAGATGCACGTATGCAAGAAGTCTATATTGCAAACTTTAGCTTGGATGAGCAGGGTGTCATGCAGGCGATCGATGATGAAAAGTTATTGGGTTATGAGCAAGCATCAACCTATTGCAAATATATTGCAGTCGGCTCAGGCTCAGCGTTGATCCAATCAGAACAAATACAGTCGTCACAAACTGTTGTGGCAACAGCACAAGATATTGCAAGTATTGCGACGGTTTATGCAGCAGAACAAAAATGGGTCGATGCAGCATATGCATTGCCAGTTTATTTGCGTGATGATGCATGGAAAAAAATTCCAGAACAAGGTAAAGCGGGTTAGGTATGGATTTGTTACTGCTGCTTAAAGCAGCGATCATGGGTATTGTTGAAGGTATTACCGAGTTCTTACCGATTTCAAGTACAGGTCACTTGATTTTAGCATCGGAATTAATGGACTTTTGGACACCCGAAAAAAGTGCTGTTTTTGTTGTGATGATTCAGATCGGTGCAATTGCTGCCGTGATCTATGAATATTGGTCACGGTTGTGGAATGCTGCAACGGGTATGGTAACAGGTGAAGAAAAAGGACGCCGTTTGGGTTTTAGTCTCATTTTTGCTTCGATCCCGATTGTCTTGGTAGGTTTAACCTTTGGACAAGTGATTAAAGATGTGCTCTTTAATGATCTTGTTGTCGCTTTAGGCTTGATTATTGGCGGATTAATCATTATTTGGGTAGAGAAAAATCCACCGCAAATTAATGCGGTTGAAGTGGAAAATATCACCTTTAAACAATCTGTCTGGATTGGTTTAATTCAAGTGTTGGCTTTGATTCCTGGAACCTCTCGTTCAGGTGCGACGATTATTGGTGCAATGTATTTAGGTGTATCACGTAAAGCAGCAACCGAATTTTCATTTTTTCTCGGTATCCCTGTAATTATTGGTGCAGGCTTATTAGACTTGTATCAAAGTTATCATGTGTTTGATGGTTTTGAAGATTGGACAGTACTTGCTGTCGGCTTGGTTGTTTCTTTTATCTCTGCTTTACTATTGATTCGTGCTTTAGTTGCTTATGTCGCTAAACGTGATTTTATGGTTTTTGCTTGGTATCGGATTGCTTCAGGTTTACTCATTTTATTACTTTTCTTTACTGGTTGGAAATTATGGTAGGCGAGTTTCGCTTATTTTTTGAAAACTCTGAAGTCGAGAAAGCACAGCACTATCAAACTGTGCTTTCTTTACGTGGGGTGGGGGTTGAGCTTTGTCAGATCGAGCAATTAAATGCTCGGTTTTTGCGTCTAAATCCTGAACTTGCCTTGTGCGTTGATGCATCGGGGTTGTGGTTATGTGCAAATGGGATGAAAATGCAGCCTGACTGGCGTGCAGAAGTTCCTCGCTTAAAGCGTGCCAGTCTAAAGTCAGAAATGCTAGCTCGTGCATGCCAATTGGCTGAAAAGCCTCATTTGGTGGACGCAACAGCAGGTTTGGGACACGATAGTTTGTTGATGGCGCATTTAGGCGCTGAAGTGCATTTAATCGAACGTAATCCGATTCTATTTAGCTTACTAGAAGATGCCAAAGTTCAAGCACAACAAGATCCATTTTTACAGTCGACGATGTCGCGGATACACTTGATCTTTGCTGATTCAGAGATGTACTTACAGCAGCTTCAACAGCAAGGTCAGTCGGTTGATGTGGTGTATTTAGATCCCATGTTTCCTCAGCGGGATCAAAATCAACAAGCCATAAAAAAACAAGCACAAGTCAAAAAACAGATGCAATTACTACACTTGTTATTACCTGAGCATGGCGAAATGGACTTAGGTGATCAACTGCTTGCTTTGGCAAAGCAAATCGCAAAACGAGTGATTGTGAAGCGTCCACGACATGCTATTTTTCTCGCTGAACAAGTTCCTGATCATCAGTGGTTAGGTGATGCTTGTCGCTTTGATGCTTATTTTTCCAAAGATTAATTTTAAAAATATACGCATCGGATTGTGGGGCTTCGGTCAATGCTCAGTAAAGATTTGTGATATAGTGCGAAAGCATAATTGCTAAAAAATTCTTGTCGAGCTTACACTAGCGTTGCGCATCGCGTCTTTTTTTTAAATGATATTTATTTTGTAAAAGATTGGCATATTTTTAGTTTTTTCCCGAAGAATTTTATGATAGACCTCAAACCATCTATAAATATCTGGCATGATTTTAAAAGTAACCAAATTGCTGGAATGTGGTTGTTTCTTGGGTCGCGTCGATCATTGCAAGTGGTTCATCCCTCTATTGCACAATTGATTTTGTGGGGGATTTTGGGTGCGTGCACAAACTCACTTTATAGTTGGTTGGTTGCTGGTCAAGTTGGAGATTTTAACTCACAGGGGTTGATTGGTTATGCACTTTGGCCTTTTATTGCCCTGATTGTTGGGATTTTCTTATCACAGCGGATGAATCAACCGCGCTTGATGTTAGTCCCCGCATTGCTGTGGTTAGTTCTTGATACCAATATTCTACTTTTACAATGTTTGGTCCAATATCTTGGTTCAAATGGTTATCTTAATTTTATTCCCGACAGTATTTATAACGGTTTACTGCCGCCATTGTTTGCTGGACTTTTTGTTTGGCAAAGTTTGGCTGTGATTTGGGTTTTTTCTCGTGCGTTGAACTGGCCGTGGTGGGAACGTAGTTTGGTTTTCGTGGCAACCATTGCAACGTTGGTGGTCTGGCAGTTATCCGTAAAAGATCAACCGATTTGGAAGGTAGAGGAAACGCCTGCAAGTTTTGCTGAAGATGCTTTTTACGCGCAAAGCCATTTGTTGAATAATGCTTTAGACCAAATTCAATATAGTGATATTGCAACCAGCCATTGGTATTTTTTTGGCGTGGCTGGAGACAGTTATGCCGATGTCTTTAGGTCTGAAATTGAACGAATAAAAGAGCAATTTGATACACGCTTTGGCACTTTTGGGCGTTCTATCATGCTGGTTAATAATCCAGCAACACGGCTCGATATACCGATTGCATCTAAAACCAGTATTGAATTGACTTTACGTCGTATCGGCCAGCAAATGAATCGTGATAGTGATGTATTGTTTCTATACATGACATCGCATGGTGAGCGTAATCATTTTGAGCTTGAAAATGCACCTTTAGATTTGGGTCAGGTTGATCCGAAATGGTTACGTGAAACGCTCGATAAATCAGGAATCCGCTGGCGCGTAATTGTGATTTCAGCATGTTATTCAGGTAGTTTTATTCCTGCACTGCAATCGCCAGATACTTTAATTATTACCGCCTCAGCGGCAGACAAGACTTCTTTTGGTTGTAACAGTGAAGCAGACTATACTTATTTTGGTCGCGCTTTTTTTGATTTGGCGATGCGCGAACAAAATTCGATGAAAATGGCTTTTGATCAAGCTAAGCAAACTGTCACCAAATGGGAAGTTGCACAAGGGGTGGAACCTTCTGAGCCACAATGGTCGATTGGACGTAATATGGAACTCATGCTGCCGCAATTAGAACCTTATTTATTCCCAATCCAGAATATGCCTACAACTGATATTACAAAAACACAGGATAATGAACATGAAGCTACTACAAAAAAATCGCTGTTTTGAGGGTGAGCAACGTGTTTATCAAGTTGAATCTCAACATCTAAAAGGTGCAAGTAAAGTTGGGGTTTATCTGCCACCTGCGGCTTTAGAGGGTAAAGCCTGTTCAGCTTTGTTTTATCTTGCAGGTTTGACTTGTACGGAAGAAACTTTTGCGATTAAAGCCCATGCACAGCGTATGGCAGCTCGACTGAGTTTGATTTTGATCACACCTGACACTTCACCACGAGGTGATGAGGTTGCACAAGGTGATCATTGGGATATCGGGCAGGGCGCAGGATTTTATCTGAATGCGACGCAACAGCCTTGGGCAGAGCACTATCAAATGGAGTCTTATTTGGTTGATGAGCTGTATGCACAGGTGTTGCATGAGTTCCCGATTATTGAAAATCAAGTCGGAATTTTCGGGCATTCAATGGGTGGTCATGGCGCATTGACCTTAGCTTTTAAATATCCAGAACAATTTAGATCTGTTTCTGCATTCGCCCCAATTTGTGCGCCAAGTATTTGTCCTTGGGGAGAAAAGGCGTTTAGCCAATATTTGGGTGATGATCGACAAACTTGGCTGGCCCATGATGCAAGTGCTTTGGTTCAGCAAAAGGGACAAATGTTTGAGGAGATATTAATTGATCAAGGCATGGATGACCAGTTTTATAGCCAGCTCAATCCTGAAGCGTTCAAGCAAGCGTGTTTAGATGCCAGCCAACCGATTACCTTGCGTTTGCACAAAGGCTATGATCACGGTTATTACTTTATTCAAAGTTTTATGGACGATCACTTACAGTTTCATGCCATTCAACTCGAAAAAGTAGGTGATATGTAGAAGAAGCTCCATTGGAGCTTCTTTTAACTATGCTGCCATTCAGCAGTAAATTCTTGCTGTGCCATACGATTTAAATGATCAATCACCACTTCCTCTAAACGTGCGACATCATCTTGTTGATTTTCAATAAGAACATCTAAATATTGTTCTTGGGGTGTCAAGGTGACAGTTGCCGTAGGCATAAAGATTTTAGAATGCGTTTCGGTTTCAGAAACTTCAAACTTGTGTTTCCAATGATTTACTAAACGTTTGCTAATACGTTTTCCTTCGGTCGTTGTGAGTTGTGTAGTGCTATTCATTTCTCTAGATCTTGCTGTGACTTGATTTCCAACTTAGCAAATTCAATTTTGTTTGAAAACAGTATTCCTGCAACGTGCTGTTGCAACTTTGCAATGCTGTTTGGATGACTTTGTAACAGACGGAGTTGCGGTAAATTTGTTATACTTCACTCATCATTTTCTCTGATTTTGCCAGGTCATCCATGTCCAAGCCTTATTTAATTGCTCCTTCGATTTTATCTGCTGATTTTGCTCGTTTAGGCGAGGAAGTAGAAAAAGTTCTAGCTGCAGGTGCCGACGTTGTGCATTTTGATGTGATGGATAATCATTACGTACCGAATCTGACTTTTGGTGCACATATTTGTAAGGCATTAAAAAATTACGGTATTCAAGCTCCGATTGACGTGCATTTGATGGTATCACCTGTCGATCGTATGATTGGTGATTTCCTTGATGCAGGCGCAGACATTATAACCTTTCATCCTGAAGCATCCCATCATATTGACCGTTCTTTGCAACTGATTAAAGCAGGTGGTGCAAAAGCTGGGTTGGTGTTTAATCCTGCAACGCCGTTACATTATTTAGATTATGTATTAGATAAAGTTGATCAAATTTTATTAATGAGTGTTAACCCTGGTTTTGGCGGACAAAAGTTCATCCCAACGACGTTAGAGAAGCTATGCCAAGCGCGAAAAATCATTGATGCGAGTGGTCGTGATATTCGTTTAGAAGTTGATGGTGGTGTAGGTCCAGCCAATATCCGAGAAATCGCAGAAGCAGGTGCAGATATGTTTGTGGCGGGCTCAGCAATTTTTGGTCAACCAGACTATAAAGCCGTGATTGATCAAATGCGTGCAGAGTTAGCTAGAGTTGGTGCGAAAGAAGTGTAGTATTTTTTTAACACAGGGTGTGGATAACTTTGTTTATAACTAGGTGGATAACCGTGTTGATAAGCAAGGGGATAACATGTTGTTAAAATAAACAAAATGATTTCAACTGTTTATATTCACAGCAAAATGATGAAAAAAGGACAATTTTTTGTCCTTTTTTTGTGCGCTAAGATGTTTATTTTGCTTTATTTTTATTCATACGGTTCTTTGGGCACAATTGTGTGATTAAACAGCAGCTTTAATCTAACCACGATTAAGTTATTACAATTTGAACATGAAGATGATTGTGCAAATCAATGAAAGAAATTATGCTAAACATATCGAGCAGCTTTCATCATTGAAACCAAGGACATTCAGTGCAACTTCGCAAACAATACAAACAACTGTGGTTTGTATTCCTGATGATTTTTTTCATTGGGGGAAGTGGTGTGGTTGCTGCTGCAGTTCCATCGATTCAATCTGATACAACAGTTCAAACAATACCATGCCATGAACAACACATGGCAGATCATCATCTGCAGATGTCGCATGCGGATGCTTCGACCTTCTTATTAGAAAAATGTCATACACAAAAAATGCAAGGAGACCATCAGCATTGTCAGGACTGTAATAGCCCTTTACATTGCCAAACCGTTAACTTTGCCTTAGATCAACAGACACCCATAATATTCTCTTCACCACTTTTAGAGCCTCCTACGCATAAAAATACGGATTATCAGGCTCGACATCTTGCTGGCTATTGGCACGAGATATTACGTCCCCCTAAAACCTGATCTGTTGAATCCCAACCTAACTCCCTCTTTAATGGAAGAGGGGGATTTAAAAACAGATTAGGAAAATGATTATGAATTCCAAAATATGTGCTGGTGTTGTTACTAGCCTAAGCCTATTGTTTGCTCCCTATAGTCTGGCTGCAATTAAAGAATACCACCTCAATATTAATCAAGAGATGGTTAACATTACTGGAAAACCAGTAAAACGCATGACCGTAAACGGTAAATTTATTGCGCCACTTTTAGAGTTTGAAGAAGGTGACGAAGCGGTTATTCATGTACACAATCTATTAAAAGATCAAGATACCTCATTGCATTGGCATGGATTGCTTTTACCTGGCCTGATGGATGGAGTGCCCGGGTTTAATGGTTTCAATGGGATTAAACCAAATGGCAGTTTTGAGTATCGTTTCAAGGTACGACAAAATGGAACGTATTGGTATCACGCGCATAGCAAAGGCCAAGAACAAGATGGTTTATATGGCGCACTGGTGATTTATCCCAAAGGAAAACAACCCATTGCAACCCATGAAAAAGCAGAACGTGATTATGTGGTGATGTTGTCTGATTTCCATGAAACGAAAAGCGATCAGATCATGGCAAATCTAAAAAAGTCTGCGGAGTATTATCAAAACCAACGTGAAACGGTTGCTGATGTTTGGAAACAAGTCAAACAACAGGGTTTAAAAACAACATGGCAAGACCGTTCAATGTGGAATCAGATGCGGATGCTTAAAACAGATTTGTCTGATGTTACGGGATATACTTTTCTTGTAAATGGAAAAACCCCACAACAGAACTGGACGGGGGCATTTAAAACAGGTGAAAAAGTTCGTTTGCGTTTTATCAATGCCTCGGCTATGTCATTCTTTGATGTGCGTATTCCAAATCTAAAAATGACGGTGGTGAGTGCGGATGGTCAGCCAGTACAACCTGTAGCAGTCGATGAGTTTCGTATTGGTGCAGCAGAGACTTATGATGTGCTGGTTGAGCCAAAACAGTCACATTATCAAATCGAAGCTGAATCCATTGATCGTTCGGGTTTTGCCATCGCTTCGTTACATAATGAAATTCAAACTCAGCATACGATTGAAATGCCTAAACCACGTCCACGTTCATTATTGACGATGGATGATATGGGTCATAGTTCGAATGCTCAGATGGATCACAGTTCACATAGTCAAATGAAGATGGCTGAAATGGATCATAGCGCTCATGCTCCGATGAATATGGCAGAAATGGATCACAGTGCGCATGGTCAAATGAATATGACCAAAATGGATCATAGTGCTCACTCTCAAATGAGTACGCCAACAGCAGATCATGCTGAACATGGTCAACAACAATCAGCACCGACTGTTGACAATGAAGCGGCAAAGCCACCTCAAGGTTGGGCGAATGCGTCAACACCTGTAGGGCATAAAGCTTTGCAGTACACTGATTTAAAATCATTAACGCCGCAATCTGATACGCGTCCAGCTGAAAGAGAATTGGTGATTCGTCTAGGTGGTACCATGGAACGTTATATTTGGACAATCGATGGGAAGAAATTTAGTGACAAAGATTTTGAACCGTTGAAAGTACAGTATGGTGAGCGCATTCGTTTGAAATTCGTCAATGAAAGCATGATGGCTCATCCGATGCATTTACATGGCATGTTTATGCAACTAGAAAATGGGCAAACTGCAGCTAATATGCCCAATAAACACACCATCGTGATTCCACCTGGTCAAACGGTCACTGCTATGCTTACCGCGGATGAATTGGGCGAGTGGGCGATTCATTGTCATTTATTATTCCATATGTCAGCAGGCATGATGAGTAAGTTGATTGTTGCAAATGTCGATGATTCAAAAACCGTAAAGCAAAAAACCAGCCCTGTTCAATCTACTCAAGGAGAGAGCCATGCACATCACTAAGCGATCTTCTGAGATCAAGCGATATACTCAATTGGTTTTTATTGGTGGTCTCATATCTTCGATCAGTCTATTGACCTCGGCACATGAAGGCCATGATCATCAAATGATGCAGTCACAATCAAGTATGCAATCAAATGCATCTGCATCAATGGATCATTCACACCATCCAATCACCCCAACACAGCAAGTTCAGATTACTCAACATGGTCAGCATGATCATCGCCTAGAACATGGCGGGCAAGTTTATCAGGCGACCAGTTTGGAGAGTGCTTGGACTGTGGGTGATGACGGACGAGGACGTGCGAGCACTGAATTAAAAACTTGGGTCGGAACAGATGAGAATAAAGTTTTCATTAAAGCCCATCTAGAAAAGGCTGAATCCGAGCAAGCTGACACTGAAGCAAAGGTATTGTACAGTCGTAATATTGCAGATTTTTGGGATATACAGGCAGGTTTGCGGTATCAATATCAGTCTGAACAACAGCAAGATAAAGATCAATGGAGTGCAGTATTTGGCTTACATGGTTTAGCGCCTTATTTCTTTGAAACGGATGCGTTTGTATATGCAGGCCAAGATCAGCGTTGGCAGCTGAGTTTAGAAACAAGTCGTGATTTCTTGTTTACTCAAAAATTGATTGCTCAGCCTTATCTCAATGTAGATGTGGTATTGAATGATGAATCTAAATACGCACGTAAAACAGGTCTATCTAAGCTGCAAACGGGCGTACAAATGCGTTATGAAATCAGTAAAAAAGTAATGCCGTTTATAGATGTTGCCTACGCTTATCATAAAGGTGTAAAGCAGACGGAATGGCAAACCGCATCGCAGCGCGAAAAAGGTGGATTGTACGGTGCTGGTGTTACGCTAAAGTTCTGATATTTTGCTTAATTTTTAACATTTTTGAGATACTGTTGGTTTATACTAGCAGTATCTTTTTTGAGTCATTTATGGTGCATCAATGGCTTTAGAACAACAAGACAATCAAATAACAGAAAGAACAAAGCAATCTGAAAAGATCGGGCGTACCCAAGATACGTTAGCGTCGCAATTAGAGTTAATTGCACCCGATGGCAGTATGTACGTGAGTTACTATTATATTCCACAGATGAATAGTGTTGTGGAGGCTCAACGTGTCAGAAAAGCACTGATTCCTTTTGCTGCGATACTGGTAGAACATAATATTGATTTAGAAGTACGTCATTTAACCCTTTATCATCACGATGACTCAATTGATGAGGTCACGTCTGTATTACAAGCGTTGAACTTAGGCGCAGAACTACAGCAAACAATGTCTCATTATGAGCCATTGGAGCTAGCAAACTTCAAACCACAACAATCTGATGAATCGAGCAACAAACAAGAAAGAGTAGGATTTTATTTAAAAGCAGCTCAAAATTTTTTATATGTGGTTTTAGAAAAGTGTAGACAATGGATTAAAGCATTGCGAAGCAAAAAGGATAAATAATATGCCGAGATGGATGTATGGCCTCATGGGCTTTGCATTGATTTGGTTGGTTTGGACCAATTGGCTTAAACCAATACCCAATCTCACTCAGGTTACGGCACAGGATGTGCAAATCGTAGAATTACAGTCTTATGAAGGTATCTTTCGTGTGCTTTCACGCAAAGATTATCATTCGGGACGAGAGGCTGAGTTCTCTCCGATTGATTTAGCGGTAGGGTGGGGTGACATGGCGAAACCCGATATCTATAAACATGTCGATATTTCACAACGAAATCGTTGGTATTACTGGCGAGTGGAAGACCAGCCTCCAATTACACTACGTGAGATCGCAGTACAGAGTGCCAATATGCATATCGTGCCTGCAAGCGCACAGGTCGCTGAACAGCTTAAGAAAATTAAAAAAGATGATCTAGTGAACTTAAAAGGTGCTTTAATCGAAATTCAGACGCCTGATGGATGGCGTTGGCGGAGTTCCTTGTCACGTGAAGATACGGGGAGTGGGGCATGTGAGTTGATGAGAGTCGATAGTGTCGTTTGGTATTGAATTTTTGGTATAAGTAAGCCATTGAATAAGCTTTGTTTAGATACATAATAACTCACATAATGTCAGGTTTATAAATTACAATATTGGGTTGAGTAGGACGACCTCTCATTAAAGAATCACGTTGGGACGACCCAACCCTTGCTATACACGAGAGAAAAAATGGCGTGGGCAATTTTAATTTTGGCTGGTATTTTCGAAATTATTTGGGCGTATTCAATGAAACTGTCAGAGGGGTTTACTCGTTTAACTCCGACAGTGATTACCTTCGTTTTTATGATTTTGAGTTTTGGTTTACTTGCAACAGCAATGAAAACTTTGCCGTTGGGTACAGCTTATACCGTTTGGACTGGGATCGGCGCAATCGGATCATTTGTTATCGGTATTGTAATCTTAAATGAACCGATGACAGCCATGCGGATGATCGCAGCGGTCCTCATTGTATCTGGTTTAGTTTTGATGAAGCTTTCATCCCATTCTTAGTTATCTTTTTGAAAAAGATGGACTCAGAGTGATTTAAAAGGAGATTGTGATGCAACTGGTTTATATGTATATGGACTCTCCCGTCGGCGCATTGAAACTGGTTGCACATGATCGGGCATTGGTTGCGGTGATGTGGGACAATGAAGACCATAAACGAGTACGTTTGGTCGAGTTACTAGAGAACACTCAGCATCCGATGCTACTGAAAGTAAAACAACAATTAGAACAATATTTTGCAGGGCAACGTCAGCAATTTGATTTGCCTTTAGATTTTCAGGGTACCGTATTTCAACAACAAGTTTGGCAAGCTTTGCTGACCATTCCTTATGGGGAAACGCGTAGTTATAAGGATATTGCACTTCAGATTGGCAATGTAAACGCAGTACGTGCAGTGGGTGCTGCGAATGGGAAGAATCCAATTTCAATTATTACGCCGTGTCATCGGGTGATTGGTTCTGGTGGGGCATTGGTGGGTTTTGCTGGTGGGTTGGATAAGAAGCAGATTTTACTCAGTTTAGAGCAAAACCAAAATCAATCTTCAATATAGCTAATCTCTTTTATTTATAATAAGCTATTAAGCACTTTAAGGAATTTATCACATTAATTGAAGAATAAATTACAGGCGTGGCGGAATCTTATCTCGAGTAATTTAATTCTTGGATTAACCTTCGGTTCGAGTTACTTTGGTTTCGCCCAAAGTAACCAAAGGCATTGTCATCCGCAAAACCTATTCACTTTTTGCATCTAATTAATTGCAATTATGAATACAATATTTTGTATCTTTTTGAGATCGCGCAGGTTGCGGGTGACTTCTCCGAGTATCGTGTTGAGGAGATATGCTCTATGCCGAATTCTATATATTTAATTTAACTGAATGGAAGTTTAAAAATGGCTGTTGGTGACGTAACGATGCCACTTATGCATGTGGTGCAGGGTGTAAAAATTGGCTCAACTGAGGCGTATGTACGTTATCCAAATCGACGAGACCTAGTCATTTTTGAATTGGCAGAAGGCTCAAATGTTGCGGGTGTATTTACCCAGAATGCATTTTGCGCTGCACCTGTTCATGTTTCTAAAGCTCATCTTGCTCAAGCTAATCCTCGCTATTTAGTCATTAACACTGGTAATGCTAATGCAGGTACGGGACCTACAGGTTTAAAAAATGCACAAGATACTTGTGCGAAGTTGGCTATGTTGACAGGGGTAAATAGCTCTGAAGTATTACCTTTTTCTACAGGGGTGATTGGTGAACAACTGCCGATGGAGCGATTGTTGGTTGGACTTCAGCCTGCATTGAACTCGTTACAAGAGTCTGCTTGGGCTGATGCTGCTTCTGGCATTATGACAACAGATACTGTGCCAAAAGGCGCATCAGAACAATTCGAACTTAATGGGATTACTTATACCATGACAGGTATTAGTAAAGGTGCTGGGATGATTCGTCCAAATATGGCCACCATGTTGAGTTTCGTTGCGACAGATGCACCGATTAGCCGTGATTTAGTACAAAGCTTATTAAAGACCACGGTTGAACACTCATTTAACCGAATTACGATTGATGGGGACACCTCAACCAATGACTCTTGTATTTTTGTAGCAACAGGTCAGGCAGGTGGACGTGAGATTACGTCAAACAATGATGTGCGTTATGCCAAAGTATTAGACGTACTTGCACGTGTCATGAATCGTTTGGCACAGTTGATTGTACGTGATGGTGAGGGTGCAACTAAGTTTATTACCGTTGCTGTAGAAGGTGGTGCAGATACACAGGAGTGTTGTGACATTGCTTATAGTATTGCCCATTCACCATTAGTAAAAACTGCACTTTTCGCATCAGACCCGAATTGGGGGCGTATTTTGGCTGCGATTGGTTATGCTGGTGTCAAAGATTTAGATGTTTCAAAAATTCAGGTATGGCTAGATGATGTACAAATCTGTAAAGATGGTGGTGCAGCCGAGGACTATACCGAAGAGGCTGGTGCACGGGTCATGGAGCAAACTGAAATCACAATTCGTGTTGATTTAGGTCGTGGTCAGTCTAAAGATACGGTATACACCTGTGATTTATCTTATGACTATGTGAAAATTAATGCCGATTATCGTTCGTAAATTTGCGTTATAATGCAGCCTCCACAGTGAGGCTTTTTTTATATCGCTTGTTTGTGGATGATGTGATTAATCCCAAATCTCAACAGATACCCACGTTATCAGTTTGCAGTGATGCAAGCGCGCAGGATAGAGAAGACGCTTTATGAAAGATGCGAATTTAATTGCGAACGACGCCAAAAATATTGTGCAGACGCATTTAGATCGTTTGGGCGAGCCAAAGGACAATAGCCTAAGCCCAGAAGTGAAACAACAGAAGTTTGCACAAATTGCAGCCGAGCTTAAAAAAAGAAATGCTGTATTAGTCGCACACTATTACTGTGACCCTGACGTACAAGAGCTTGCTGAACTGACAGGCGGATGTGTTTCTGACTCTTTAGAAATGGCACGTTTTGGTCGTGATCATCCAGCGACGACACTAGTAGTTGCTGGGGTTAAGTTTATGGGCGAAACCTCAAAAATTTTATCGCCTGAAAAAACGGTGTTGATGCCAACTTTAGAAGCGACTTGTTCACTTGATATTGGTTGTCCAGTTGAAGAGTTCTCTGCATTTTGCGATCAACATCCTGATCATACTGTGGTGGTATATGCCAATACGTCTGCGGCAGTAAAAGCAAGGGCGGATTGGGTAGTAACCTCAAGTTGTGCGGTCGAGATTATTGAGCATTTAGACAGTTTAGGTGAAAAAATTATTTGGGCACCTGACCAACATTTGGGGCGTTATATTCAGAAGAAAACAGGCGCAGAAATGTTGTTGTGGGATGGTGCTTGTATCGTGCATGAGGAGTTTCGTGCGCGTGGCATAACCCAAATGAAAGCACTTTATCCAGATGCAGCCGTTTTAGTCCATCCTGAATCACCAGAGGCGGTTGTGGATATTGCGGATGCGGTGGGAAGTACCTCGCAATTGATTAAAGCAGCGCAGACTTTGCCGCAGAAACAAATGATCGTAGCAACCGATCGAGGCATTTTTTATAAAATGCAACAAGCGGCACCTGATAAAGAGTTGATTGAAGCACCAACAGCTGGTGAGGGGGCAACTTGTCGTTCATGTGCACACTGTCCTTGGATGGCGATGAATGAACTGGATGGTATTTTGCGCGTGTTACAACTTGGCGATGAAGAAATACATGTCGATCCAGCATTAGCTGAACGTGCGAAATTACCATTAGATCGAATGTTGAACTTTAGTGCATCGCTAAATCGTTAAAATGCCTGTTAAATATACATTTGATAAGGAAAAATCATTTTTTTTAAAACTAGGTGTTGACGTGATGCAACGTCAAGCCTAGAATGCACACCGTACCGCACGATGTGCGATACAATAAAAGCTGAGATAGATCGGAGCATAGCACAGCCTGGTAGTGCACCTGGTTTGGGACCAGGGGGTCGTAGGTTCGAATCCTACTGCTCCGACCAATTAAAAAAATGTTGAAAAACATGATTTTAAGATCGGCGAAGTATCGCATGATAGCTTTATCATCGGTTATGCGCCTGTAGCTCAGTTGGATAGAGCATCCGCCTTCTAAGCGGATGGTCACAGGTTCGAATCCTGTCAGGCGCGCCATTTGGTCGTTTGGTACATAGAATCAAAAAACATGTTATGGTGGATGTAGCTCAGTTGGTAGAGCCCCGGATTGTGATTCCGGTTGTCGCGGGTTCGAATCCCGTCATTCACCCCACATTCGGAGCATAGCACAGCCTGGTAGTGCACCTGGTTTGGGACCAGGGGGTCGTAGGTTCGAATCCTACTGCTCCGACCATCATCTTCAAGATGAGAAAAAATACCGCTATTTAGCGGTTTTTTTGTGCCTATTTTTTTTAATCTATTTACTCATATATCAATAAATCTCTTCTATATTTATTGATTCATTAACAACTTTTAAATATGAATTTGTTTGTCACAATTTCAATCTAGTATTTTATCTTTAATATCTGTTGTTATATAACAAACCAAAAATGATCTGATGTTTGATCGGTCAAAATATGAAATATTCATCGAAAATTAGTAGTGAGTTGTTTTTTATTTATATTCTATAAATCAAATTTTAAAAATTCTAAAAGAGAGTGAGTGCGTGCATAACATAAACTATGTATTGATTAGTCTTTTGGGTGGGCTAATCGTGCCATTGCAACTGGCAATGATTAACGCCTTTCGTCATACAAGTGGTGCCACACAAATACAATCCACATTTTTCTTATATGTAGGTGGGGCGATTGCATCGTTGGTTATTGCACTATTTGTCGATGGTAGTATTAAACCACCATTGTATCAACACGCTTCATGGTGGATGTGGTTATCTGGATTATTAGGCTCATTTTATATCCTCTGTATATTTCTTGCAGCTCCCCATATAGGAGCAACCAATACACTATTGTGGGTGTTTTTAGGTCAAATGATCTTTGCCACTATGATTGATAGTAGCGGTTTTCTTGGAATGCAGATTAAAAAATTAGATAGTCTCAAGTTAATAGGTCTTGGTTTTATTTTTATTGGTGGGTTGATTATGATCTATAGTGAATATAGACATTCATCATCTTGAAAAATATTGTAGATACATGGAGAAATAAACAATCACTGGATCAAATATTTCGTCTTGAAGCTGAATATTTTAAATAGCAATAATGAGAGAAAGAACTAATAGCTTAATCTTTTGATTGGACTGATTATTTGTTGCAACCCTCTTGCAGGATTTGGCTATTGTAGTTTGGGAAATATCCAGTTACTTTGCATTTCAGGTGGGATATTTCTTAGGCAGCTACCGCAGGATTTAGGTGCGATGTCTGACACATTGTCTGAATGTTTAAAAAAGAAAAAATAGGGATAGAGATGACACAAACAGCTTTTGATTTTGTAATTATTGGTGGTGGTTCAGCAGGATGTGTGCTGGCTGGACGATTATCTGAAAATCCGAACATTTCTGTGTGTTTATTAGAAGCAGGAGGAGATGGAAATAGTTGGTTGGTCAACACGCCAGCCGCAGCGGTAATCAGTATTCCGACAAAATTGAATAACTGGGCAATAGATACCATCCCTCAAAAAGGTTTGAATCAACGTAAAGGTTATCAACCGCGTGGTAAATGCTTAGGGGGGAGTTCAGCGATCAATGCGATGGTGTATATCCGTGGGCATCGTGATGATTATGATCATTGGGCCGCACTGGGAAATACAGGTTGGTCATATGATGAGGTGCTTCCATATTTTAAAAAATCAGAACATAACGAAAGCATTAAAAATGATTACCATGGTCAACATGGGCCTCTCAATGTGAGTAATTTATGTTCAGATAATAGTTATCAAAAAACATTCATCGAGGCGGCTAAACAGGTGGGTTATCCACTCAATGATGATTTTAATGGCGCTGAACAAGAAGGTTTAGGGGTTTATCAAGTCACACAAAAGAATGGTGAGCGTTGGAGTGCCGCACGAGCTTATTTATTACCCCATTTAGGCAAACGTCCAAATTTACATGTGATTACACACGCGACAGTTTCTCGTATTGTCATCGAAAATGGTCGTGCCGTTGGTGTGGAATATAAACAAAAAAATCAAACTACGATCGTTCAGGCAAACAAAGAGGTGTTGTTGTCGGCAGGGGCATTCCAATCTCCGCAAGTATTGATGTTATCGGGTATAGGTCCACGCCAAGAGCTAGAAAAGCATGGTATTCCAGTCATAAAAGATTTGGCAGGGGTGGGTGAGAACTTACACGATCATCCAGACTTTATTTTTGCTTATAAAACCAAACTGATGGAGGGTACATTTGGCTTATCTTTAGGTGGAAGCTTAGATTTAGTTAAACAAATTGGGCGCTATCGTAAAGAACGTCGCGGTTTGATTACCACGAATTATGCTGAATGTGGTGGTTTCTTAAAAACGCGACCTGAACTAGACA
This sequence comes from Acinetobacter halotolerans, assembly GCF_004208515.1. Classification (GTDB taxonomy): domain Bacteria; phylum Pseudomonadota; class Gammaproteobacteria; order Pseudomonadales; family Moraxellaceae; genus Acinetobacter; species Acinetobacter halotolerans. The sequence goes on along the minus strand of NZ_SGIM01000006.1, from coordinate 171,650 downwards.
AGCCAAATTTACAGTTACATTTCGTAATTGCCATTGTGGATAACCATGCGAGAACAATGCATGCTGGACATGGTATCTCGTGTCATGTTTGTTTGTTAAATCCACGTGCACGTGGTTCGGTCAAACTCAGTGGTAAGCACGTGGATGATCCTTTATTAATTGATTTTAAGTTTCTTGAGGATGAGCAAGATCTTCAAGATATGGTGGATGGCTTTAAAGTCACGCAGAAGTTAATGCAAGCGCCAGCGTTAAATGAAAAGATCAAAGAAGATATCTTTACTGCGAATGTGAAATCGGATGATGAGATTCGGGAGATTTTATGTCAGCGTGTAGATACGGTTTATCATCCTGTCGGTAGCTGTAAGATGGGTGTAGATGAGATGGCGGTGGTTGATCCTGAGCTGAAGGTTTATGGGGTTGATGGTCTTCGTGTTATTGATGCTTCAATTATGCCAACCGTGGTGAATGGCAATACCAATGCTCCTACGATTATGATTGCAGAAAAAGCAGTTGATATGATTCGTCAAACTTGGAAGTAAGATTTTGGAGCTAAGGGTTTTTGCCTTAGCTCTTTTTATTGATCACAGGGATGACGTGGTGTTTCCAACATACGTGGGAAAGTAAAATTATAATCTTTTAGAGCATAGCGAAATAGTTGAGCAGGGCGTTTACCTACAATTTTCTGTTGTCCTGTTTCTTCAACTGCTCCTGCTTCTTGCATCCTACGTCTAAATGATTTTTTTTCTAATGTATGCCCTAAAATAATTTCATAAATGGTTTGTAATTCGGTCAATGTAAATAACTCAGGCATTAGACTGGCCGGTAGAGCAGTATAGCGAGTCTTATTGCCAAGACGCCCAAATGCGATCTGTAGTAATTCCTTATGATCGAAGGCTAAATCAAGTTTCAAGGCCTCCTCTAAAGAATGCCATTGACTCTTTTCATTTGCTGTACTTTCTTGAATGTCAAATTTATGAAAATCAATCAATGCAAAGTATAGAGACGTAATAGACCAGCCTCGTGGATCACGATGATGGTTGCCGATGGTCTCGACTTGTTCGAGATAAGGTGAGTTAATGCCTGTTTTCTCAACCAATTTACGATGCGCCGTTGCCATTAAATCTGAATCAGTTCTTAAATTGACAAAGCCACCAGGTAAGGCCCATTTTCCTTTTTCTGGAAAGTTCGAGCGTTGAATCATTAAAACCTGTAATTGACCTTTTGCCACAGAGAAAATTGCCATATCAACGGTAAACAAAGGTGTGTCATAGTCTGTTTTTAAATAGTGGGCAAGGTATTCCTGTTCAGAAGTATAGGTCATTTGGATTACTCTCATTGATGAGTGAGTTAAGTATAAAGGTTTTTTTATATTTAGATTAGCTGTTTATAAATGGAAAAATGAGGGTGGTCTGATTTTGGTCTAGACTCGAAATTTATTGATAAATCAAAAGGTTTCTGTATTGGTTATTGCTTACTTTTCGAGGGTGAAAAGTAAGCAAAATCCTTTATTAAGCTGTTGGTACATCCTGAGCGATTTTAAAGCTCAACGTTGAAAGCAGCACAAGACCATGAAACAGGGGTATTTATGCTGTCCGTCACGATAGTCAATAGTCGATTAATTTCAGGTCTAAAGTTAATTTTTTTAAATGATTTTATGCCAATCTCTCCCGAATCTGATCAAGTGAACACTCTCTTAACAATTGGCCATTTTCAAATACGGTTTGAAGTACGCCCATATTTTCTTGTTCAGCAGTTTGTTGATCAAATAATTCAAAACCATTTTCAGTTTGCTCAATACGCAATAAACCTTTGGCAGATTTTTTCACACCTGAATCCGTTGCTGGGTCTTTGAATAAATCACGACCAACGCCGTTCACTTGTCCCCAAGTAGCTTTCACTGCAAAACCAAACGTATCACGTGTGAGGTAGTTATAGGTGTAGCTACCAATCCCAAAGACTAGATTGTTTGAGGCAAAGCCTTTGGCAACGAGACCTTTTAAAATATTTTGTGCACGTTCCAGTGTAATTGAGTCACCATAGATTAAACCGACACGTTCATTCAGCACTTTATAGCCTTGAGTTGTTTCGGTACCTCCAAAAATCTCCCATAAACATTGCACTGCGCCTTTATAAGCAGGGCTGTCCACTTCTGCATCGGGATCACCGCAGATAATTTTCACAGGATCACCTGAGTCCGGACGAAATACCACTTTGGCTAAACCTAAGGCATTTGGCTGTCGATTTAGAATCTCTGCTTTTAATTCAACGCTAAACTCAGTAATGACGCGCCAAAAATCCCAAGTATCCGATACGATACTGACCACACCAGACGGATAAAGCTCACAGATAAGACGTCTAAAGGTCTCGATTTCACTGTCTTCACTGCCCATACACATAACACTGTGTTCAGTTGCAGGAACTGAAACGCCCACTACACCTGTTGCATTGTAATATTCTTCTGCATAGTCAATCGAAGCGACTGAATCTGTACCAATAAAGCTGGTTAAGTGACCTACGCCAGATTGGGCTGCATCATAGATGCCACTCATACCACGGCTACTAAAATCATGACCTTGAACGGGAACAAAATCTAAAGCTGCACCTGTTTTTTCTGCATATTGAGTTAACAAGCGTTTGTATTCATAAGCAATTGTTGCAGTGGTGCAACTTTTCCATAGCTCGGCACTAAGCACTGTTTCAATATAGTTGGTTAACCAAAAGAAATTTGGATCAGTATTGATAATGGTCAATACAGGCACTTTGATATTAACTCGGCTACCTTCTGTCAAGGCCTTAATTTTTAATGGTAAATATCCGAGATCGTGCAAGGCTTCGATGTGCTCGACAGGCACTGCACCTTCACCTAAAGAATTGTCCATACGACGTTTATAGGCTGCGACCACTTTAGCTTTGGGCTGATTAAAAAAGCCCTCGTTCCATGTTTCAATCAAGAAGTGTTTGATAAAGCCTTGTAGACCAAAGAAAACAATTTTGTCATCAAAATCAGGCATCATTTTGGCTAAACGAGATGAGCGAGGTGTGAAGTTTGCATACACGTATTCAGTTCCCACTGGATACTGACGACGGTGATCGGCTTTGTAGAAATCGATTGCATTGAGTGGATTAATTTTAATACTCATTTTTATATTCCTCTTACTTTAAATCTTAGTTTTGAAATTGATAATTTTGAGTTTTGTTGATTCTGATTGAGCCAAGCTGTTACTTGTAAATACCTGATCGACCAATCCATCAAATACCGCCAAACCTTTGCTAAAAATGCCATGCGTGACATACAGAATAATGTTTTGGCAGTTTAGGCTGCGTAGTTGTTTGGCAATACCAATAAAGGTTGCGCCACCATCACAAATATCATCGGTGATCACTGCTGTTTTTCCTGTCAAATCAGGGCTATCCACCGCCGTTGTTCTAATTTTTCCAGTGCTTGGATCGCGTTTCTTTTCACAGCGAATCATCTCAATCGCCTGGTGGCGTTGTGGATTGATGTTATTGGCAATCACTTGGGTACGTTGGGTTGCGCCAGCATCGGGACAGACCAAAACTGTATTGCCAGCCGATAAAATCCGCATCAGTTCTTCACTTTGCTCAATGATCTTGACTGGCTCAATATTGATCACCTCTTGGAAGCTGGTGTTTTGGCGGAGTAGATCAAGAGTGACTTGGCTATGACAATCCCAAACCACAATTTTTTGACGTTGTCCTGCAAATTTTTCTGCATTGCTATTTAATAACTTAGTCATCAAATCTAGTGAGAAGGCCTGACCTTGGGCACAGATACGGTCTTGGCGAGCATAAGGAAAATAGGGGATTTCAACACTAAGACGAGTTCCCTGCTCAATCAAAACATTTTCCAATAACAGGTAATCCATCACATCTGCGCTGTTGTTTAGTGAGGCTTTGATATGTGTACTTTCTTGCAACTGATCAATCACGTTTTGTTTGAGTTCGATATGACGTTCGCCACCTGAAAACTGCAAAAACTCGATGGGAACATTCGCTTGAGCTGTCATAAGTTGAATCGCCATTTTTAACCTCTCCAAATAGTGTCTTAAAGCCAATAAATATATATTGTCATAAAGACACTATATATTGCAATAGCTCTTTTTGATTTTTTTAAATGAAATAACCGAAGATAATTTCTCTATGATTTTTGAAACTGCTATAAAAAATAAGGATAAAAATTGAAATGAAATCCTATGAGAGGTTTTTAGTATTTTGGTTAGCTGACCTCATTTGATAAAGATATTGATATTTAGGTCATGGATTCTGACAATGCAGTTTGTCAAAATTAAAATGAAATGTGTTAGTCCGACTGTTTTAATTGAGAAAACTGAAAAACTAACAAATGCAATAAAACAATAAGGAAAGCATCCTATGAAATCGTTAGTTTGTCATAATGCCGAGCTGAAGCTGGAAGACAGTTTTCAATTAGTCCCCGCGAAAGGGCAAGTATTACTTGAAGTGGTACGTTGTGGAATTTGTGGCTCGGATTTACATATGCAACATCACTGTGATCATATGCATGATTTGGCAGCGCGAGTCGGTTTTAATGGGGTTGCAAAATCCTCTGATAAGCTCGTTTTCGGTCATGAGTTCTGCGGAAAGGTATTGGATTATGGCCCAAAAACACGCCGTAAATTAAAAGCAGACACTTTGGTTTGTGCGATGCCATTGCTCAATGTTGATCCACAAGGATATGTGCCAACAGGTCTTTCACCAAGTGCATCAGGCGGTTATGCAGAACAAGTTTTAGTTCAATCCAGTTTAATGTTTGAAGTTCCGAATGGTTTGGATGCGGATAGTGCTGCGCTGACAGAACCGATGGCTGTTGCCTTGCATGCGGTGCGTCGTAGCCGAATTAAGAAAAATGAGCCAGCAATCGTGATCGGTTGTGGTCCTGTTGGTTTAGGTGTGATTATTATGCTCAAAGCGATGGGTGTTAAAACTGTCGTTGCCAGTGATTTTTCACCAAATCGCCGTAAGTTGGCTGAGCAATGCGGTGCAGATATATTGATTGATCCTAAACAGCAATCTCCATTTAGCAGTTGGAAAGAGCTGGGTTTGCTGGGTAATGTCTCTGAAGCAATTAATATGGGGATGGGCATTTTTGATAAAGTTCAGACTTTCTCATTGCCATGGGTCAATGCAATGCGTGTGGGTGACAAACTCGGTTTGTTACCGAAGCGCCCAGTGATTTTTGAGTGTGTTGGTGTGGCAGGTATCATGCAGCAGATCTTGGAGGGTGCGCCACTGTTCTCACGTATCGTGGGGGTTGGTGTTTGTATGCAAAGCGATAAGATCGAACCTGCATTGGCGATCAATAAAGAACTCGAAATCCAGTATGTGCTGGGTTATACGCCACTGGAGTTCCGTGACACCTTGCATATGATTGCCGAAGGTAAAATTGATGTTTCACCACTGATTACAGGTGTGGTGGGCTTGGAAGGGGTAAGCAATGCCTTTAATGCATTACGTGATCCAGAACAACATGCAAAAATCTTGATTGATCCAAAACGAGCAGGATCGGATATTCAATTGATCAAAGCATAATTAGACTAAAATAAAAGCTGCTATTTTTGGAAATAGCAGCTTTTTTGTTTTAAATGACTAAAATAGCCTAAGCAATCTCTATCTAAACAGATATTGGAATTTAGTTAAATTGAGCACTTAAAAGCTTTTGGTGAGGGAAAATGTCACAGTCGAATCAATTGGATCTGAGACTCGGGCATTCGGATTACCATTACTGTATTCTTTGTAATAATCCTCTTTGTCCCATGCTTTGCTATACATGAGGCTAGCTGCAAGATCATAAGGAAGTTCTTTATTGACCGAGAAACTGGCATCTTGAAAGCTTGCTGCTGAAAAGTTTTTAATACGTTGATTGCCATAATGAGCATCGGCAGACCAACCTTGACCTAACGGTTGATGCCAATTGACATCTAAATAGCCTGAACCACGTGAGTGCTGATCATTGCCTACACCTAAAGTCTTTGAGTTATTACCAAAATAATCTTGGGTATAAGTCACAGCATATTTGACGGTGACGGGTCCATAAGCAATCTCTGGAATAATTTCACCATAGTCAAAACTGGTATGACCTGTTTCAGCTGTGGTTTCTGCGCCTGGATAAAAATAGTAAGCGACAGTGACACCGAGAGAAAGATCACCAAAGCTACGCGAATAACCCGTATAAACATCCCACTCTACAGAAGCGTCGCGAATAAAATGATCACTTACCGTCGATGCCCACGTACCCACGAACAAGCCATTGGGATGTGCATAATCAAGACCGCCTTGTAGGGCTGGTTTGCCCCATGTTTGTTGAAAGCCGCGTGATACATATTGGCTTGCAACGGTGAGATTGGCACTAAACGGTGATACTGTTTCAGTGGTTGACTCGGTTGCATGAGCCGTGTGTAAAAAAAAGCCCAAAGGTAAAGTGAATAAAATTCTTTTCATTTGAATTTTCCTAATGGTTGGCAGCACCTTAGATCGCTAAGGCGCTGAACATAACTTAACTAGGTTATGCAAATGGACGTAAAGGGGATTGGCGTACTGGAGCAGTACCAGCTTTGTAGTAGTCTGCTTGGGAGCGTGGTAGCTTTTGTCCACGAATTTGATCAGCAATTTTCTCTGCCATCATAATGGTGGTGGCATTTAAATTACCTGTGATGATCAACGGCATAATCGAGGCATCAATGACACGTAAGCCTTGTAGGCCATGAACACGACCTTGTCCATCAACCACCGCCATCTCGTCTTCGCCCATTTTGCAACTACATGATGGGTGGTAGGCCGTTTCAGCATGATTGCGAATAAAGTCATCCAGTTCAGCATCAGTTTGCACGTGTTTTCCGGGACTGATTTCTTCGCCACGATATGGATCAAGTGCGGGTTGGTGCATAATTTCGCGGGTAATACGGATACCATCGCGGAATTCACGCCAATCTTGTTCTGCTGACATGTAGTTGAACAAAATACTTGGATGTTCGAATGGGTCTTTAGATTTCAGCTTAATTCGACCACGTGATGGTGAGCGCATCGAACCAACATGGGCTTGAAAACCATGTTCTTTTACCGCGTTACTGCCATTGTAGTTAATTGCAACAGGCAAGAAATGGTATTGGATATTTGGCCAGTCAAACTCATCTGAACTGCGGATAAAACCACCTGCCTCAAACTGATTGCTTGCGCCGATGCCTTTGCCAAGGAACAGCCATTCAGCACCAATCGCGGGTTGGTTATACCATTTCAATGCTGGGTAAAGAGAAACAGGTTGCTTACATTTGTATTGCAAGTACATTTCTAAGTGGTCTTGTAGATTTTCACCTACACCAGGAAGATCTTGTACAACTTCGATGTCCATAGATTTGAGGAAGGTAATTTCACCAACACCTGAGCGTTGTAAAATTTGTGGCGATGCAATTGCACCTGCGCATAGTAATACTTCACGTTTGGCCTGTGCTTGTTTCATGTTGGCTTGATCAGTACCAATGATGTACTCAACACCAACCGCTTGTTTATTGTTAAACAAGATTTTATTGGTCATTGCATGGGTTACGATGGTGAGATTTGGACGACCTTTTGCCATATCCAAGTAACCACGAGCTGTACTTGAACGACGACCTTGCGGTGTCACAGTACGATCCATTGGGCCAAAACCTTCTTGTTGATAGCCATTTAAATCATCGGTACGTGGATAACCTGCTTGTACGCCTGCTTCAACCATTGCGTGGAACAACACATTATTATCATTTTTAGGTGTTGCGACTGAAACAGGGCCATTGCCACCATGATAGTCATTGCCACCAATATCGCGCGTTTCTGCTTTTTGGTAGTAAGGCAAACAGTCTGCATAAGTCCAGTCTTCAAGACCTTTAAGCGTTGACCATTGATCTAAATCCATGGCATTGCCACGGATATAACACATCCCATTAATTAAGGATGAACCGCCTAGTCCTTTACCACGTCCACATTCCATACGACGATTGTTCATATGTGGTTCTGGATCGGTCAAATACGCCCAGTTATAGCGGCGACCTTGTAGAGGAAAAGCCAAAGCTGCTGGCATTTGTGTACGAAAATCTAAACGATAATCTGGACCGCCTGCTTCTAATAATAAAACAGTCACATCTTGGTCTTCTGTGAGACGTGCTGCGAGAACATTTCCGGCAGATCCTGCGCCAATGATAATGTAATCGAATTCTTGCTTATTCATAATTAGCCTTTATTGTTGCATGATCAACTGAATACATCGTGATTCAGTTGATCAAGTGAAGATAAAGCGCAATGCTTTTTAGAAAATGCTTTGGTAATCACCAAGCTCAACTTGAATGGATTTAATACGGGTGTAATGTCCCAAAGTGGTTAAACCATTTTCACGCCCAACGCCAGATTGTTTATAACCACCGACTGGCATTTCAGCAGGGGACTCGCCCCATGTGTTGATCCAGCAAATACCCGCTTCGATCTGATGAATCATGCGATGTGCTCTACTGATATCTTGAGTCACGATGCCAGCGGCTAAACCAAAGGTGGTATTGTTGGCACGACGAATCACTTCTTCTTCAGTGGTATAACTGAGAATACTCATGACTGGCCCAAAAATTTCGTCCTGTACAATCCGCATATCATCGGTACAGTCACTAAACACGGTAGGTTGAACGTAAGCACCTTGTGCAAAAGCATCTTCAGTGAGACGATCGCCACCAATTAATAATTTGGCACCTTGTTGCTTGCCTGCATTGATATAAGAGAGAACTTTGTCCATATGAGCAAAGCTGGTAAGTGGACCAAAGTTAGTTTCATGATTCATCGGATCACCGATACGAATACGTTTTACGCGTTCGACGATGGCCGCTTCAAAATCAGCTAACAGGGCTTTTGGTACAAAGACACGGGTACCATTGGTACAGACTTGACCCGAACTAAAGAAGTTGGCCATCACCGCAATATCTGCGGCACGGTCGATATTTGCATCGGCACAAATGATCAGTGGTGATTTACCACCGAGTTCCATGGTGACTTCTTTAAGGGTAGAGCCTGCGGCACTGGCCATAACTTTTTTGCCAGTTTCGACTCCACCAGTAAATGAAATTTTTTCGATGATTGGATGTTCAGTTAACCATTGTCCAATTTCACTACCAGCACCTTGTACAACGTTAAATACGCCGTTAGGAAGACCTGCTTCGGTATAAATTTCTGCAAGTTTAAATGCGGTTAGGGGAGTGGTTTCACTTGGTTTGAAAATCATGGCATTGCCTGCTGCAAGTGCAGGGGCAGATTTCCATAAAGCAATTTGAATCGGGTAGTTCCAAGCACCAATCCCAGCAACCACACCGAGTGGTTCACGGCGAGTATAGAAAAAGCTTGATTCACGAAGCGGGACTTGTTCGCCTTGAATTGCAGTCGCAAGACCTGCGTAGTATTCAAGTACATCGGCACCTGTGACGATATCAACGGTTGATGTCTCGCTGTAGGCTTTACCAGTATCGAGTGTTTCAAGTTGCGCCAGCTCATCATTACGTTCACGTAAAATGTCAACTGCACGGCGTAAAATACGAGAACGCTCTATGGCTGTCATAGCAGCCCAGATTTTTTGTCCTTGTTGCGCGCTATGAACTGCGGCTTCAATATCTTGTTGCGAGGCTTGTTGAAGTGTTGCAATCACTTCACCATTGGCAGGGTTAATACTATTAAATGTTTTACCACTGGTTGCTTCAACATAGCGTCCGTGGATATATAGTTGATGAACGTGTGCATCACTCATTCTGTTTCTCCTGCAAAGGTTTTTTCGCAAATTGTAATTGCGTTTTGACATAGTCATAGGCGATGGAACGGGCAAGTTGGCTGTCAAACTCATCATGACTGCTTAAACTGCCGCGTAGCCATAATCCGTCAATCAATGCCGCTAATCCGCGAGCGGCAATGCTGGCCTGTTCTTTATCGAGTAACTTGAGAAAATAAAACTTCAAGTTTGAATACAGACGTTGATCATTAATGCGTTGCAAACGACCCAGTTCAGGTAGATGCATACTTGCAGACCAAAAGTCCAACCAGACGCGCATGGCTTGTTTATTGACCTGACTGATATCAAAGTTGGAATCAATAATCGCCTTAATCTGGCTTTCAGGATGTGAATCAGCTTCAACTTTGTATTGATCTGTTTTCTGACGTAAAACGTTGAGCATTTCCTGCATACAAGTATTGATAAGTCCTTGTTTGTCACCAAAGTAATGACTCACAATGCCCGTTGATACTTCAGCTTTTTTTGCGATTTGTGCAATGGTGGTGTTGGATAACCCTACTTCATAAATCACGGTGAATGCAGCGCTGATAATTTCTTCGCGTCGCACATGCTCAGGTTTTACTCTACGTTTTGTCATGTTGATCCATTGAAAGCCCGATTCAGGTACTTTTTATTTAACATTTCTCAATGTTGAACATCATAACATTTTTTTATCATACTTTTTATTGATTGAACGTTCAATCAATAAAAAGTATGATCTGTAAAAATCAATGAATTTTTGATTGGTTGGTCAAGATTTGAAGTAATAAGAATACACCGATTGCAAGGAGCAACCAGATGGTGTCAAAAAGTAATGCTGGATTTACATCCGAACGCGTTCGATTAAATTTATTTGTTTTTTGGAGCTCAGCAATCAGTATTGGCGTTTTCGGCCTATTGTTTGTGCTGTTTCCAGAGCAAAGTCAGTTTTGGCTCACCTATGTGCAAGAGCAAGTCAACCAATTGTTTGGCTGGTATTACATGTTGGTCATTGTTGCTTGTTTAGGCTTTGTTGCATGGTTGGCTTTTTCGCGAGTTGGGCAAATCCCACTGGGAAAAGATCACGATAAACCTGAGTTTGGTTATATGGCTTGGGTGTCGATGCTATTTTCAGCAGGTATTGGTATCGCATTATTGTATTACGGTGTTGCTGAACCTGTTGATCATTTCTTAAGGCCACCAGAAGGTGAGGGCGGCACAGTTCAGGCGGCGCGAGATGCCATGATGTATAGCTTTTTACATTGGGGTATTCATGGTTGGGTGCTGTATGCCTTGATCGGTGTCACATTAGGTTATTTTGCTTTCCGTTTAGATTTGCCACTGGCATTGCGTTCAGCCCTTTATCCTATCTTTGGTGAGCGAATTTATGGCTGGGTCGGGGATTTCGTCGATGGATTTGGTATTTTAGCCACGGTTATTTCATTGGTCACCAACTTGGGTATAGGCGCATTAGTCCTCGTCTCTGGTCTTGTTTATTTGTTACCTGATATCCCTAATAATCATACAACGCTGATAGCAGTGGTGCTGTTGATGATGTTTGTGGCAACGATCACCACGGTGATCGGGATTGAAAAAGGCTTGGCTTGGCTGTCTCGTATTAATCTGCGTTTATTGTATGTGTTGTTATTATTTGTGTTTTTAACCGGACCGACCAATCATCTGCTCAATGGTTTAGTGCAAAACGTAGGGGACTACCTGAGCCAGTTTATTGCCAAAAGTTTTGATATGTATTTGTACGATCAGCAAGCAAATACATGGTTAGGTTCATGGACGGTATTTTACTGGGCATGGTGGATTGCTTGGGCGCCATTTGTTGGTATGTTCATCGCGCGTATTTCTAAAGGACGCACCATTCGTGAAGTGGTTTTAGGTGTATGTCTTGTTCCACTTGGTTTTACTTTGGCGTGGATTTCGATTTTCGGAAATACCGCCATTCATTTAATTTTAGATCAAAAACAAAAGGTTTTAGGGGAAATGGTCCTGGCTGACCCCGCATTATCGTTATTTAAATTTCTCGAATATTTGCCTTTCAATCCTTATATTGCTGGGATTGTTGTTATGATTTGTTTCGTTTTGTTTTTGACTCCAGTGGGTTCGGGTACACTCATGATCGCAAATCTATCTTCGAAAGGAGGTAGCAATGAAAGTGATTCACCTATTTGGTTGCGTATCTTTTGGTCTGTGGTGATTACTATTGTCAGCATTGGTCTACTCTTGGCGGGTAGTTTCGATGCGATGCAAAGTGCCGTTGTACTCTGTGGATTGCCATTCTCAGTGATTATTTTGCTTTATATGTTTGGTTTAGCCAAAGCACTTAAGCAGGATAAACACAACCTTCAGCCACCGCATGTGGTTACGAGGTCAACACCTCATCCTATTGAAGAACCAGAAGTTATGTAATTTCGGTTAATGACCTTTATTTTTCATTTTTTTATTCAGAATGGTCTTTTCTTTATTGTTTAAATAGGGAGAAGACAACGATGGATATTTTCTTTTTTTCTCGAATTCCTTGAGGATTGTATGGTGACAGATAATCCAAGAGCAGTTGATGATTCATCTATTCAAACAAAAGACCATCTCAATCGTGTGGTCTTTTATGTTTCAGCGCTCATAATTTTAATATTTTCATTAACCACGATTTTGTTTAATGATTTCGCCAATCACGTATTGAATACGGTTTTGGGTTGGGTCAGTTCCACATTTACTTGGTACTACTTACTTGCAGCAACGCTTTATTTAGTCTTTGTGGTCTTTATTGCCTGTTCTCGTTATGGCGATATCAAGCTTGGACCAAAACACTCAAAACCTGAATTTAGTTTATTGAGTTGGTCTGCGATGCTATTTGCCGCAGGGATCGGGACGGACTTAATGTTCTTCTCGGTGGCAGAACCCTTGTCTCATTATATGAACCCACCTGTCGGTGAGGGGCAAACCTATGAAGCTGCGCGTCAAGGTATGGTGTGGACATTATTTCACTACGGCTTGACGGGTTGGGGGATGTATGCCTTGATGGGCATGGCTTTAGGCTACTTTAGCTATCGTTATAACTTGCCGCTCACTATTCGTTCCGCGTTGTATCCCATTTTTGGTAATAAAATTGATGGTCCGATCGGGCATTCTGTCGATACAGCAGCCGTGATCGGAACGATTTTTGGTATCGCCACAACCTGTGGTATCGCTGTTGTTCAAATCAATTATGGTCTACATGTTTTATTTGATTGGCCTGAGGGCTTATGGGTTCAGTCTGGTTTAATCTTAGTTGCAGTCATTGTCACGATTATTTCTGTGACGGCTGGGGTCAATAAAGGGATTAAAGTTTTATCTGAAATTAATATTTATGTCGCCATTGGCTTAATGTTATTTGTTTTATTTTTGGGTAATACCGAATTCTTACTGAATGCTTTGGTACAAAACTTTGGTGATTATATCAGTCGTTTTCCAAGCTTGGCTTTAGATAGTTTTGCGTTTGAGCAACCGACTGAATGGATGAATAGCTGGACCATTTTCTTCTGGGCATGGTGGGTGGCTTGGTCACCATTTGTTGGGCTATTTTTAGCGCGTATTTCTCGTGGGCGAACCATTCGTGAGTTTGTCTGTGGCACTTTAATTATTCCTTTATTGTTCACCATTACATGGTTATCTATCTTCGGAAATAGTGCCTTATACAATGTCATTTTTGATGGCAATACGGCATTGGCGCAAACGGTTCTCACTGATCCTGCACATGGTTTCTATGACCTATTGGCACAATATCCATGGTTTGCATTTGTCGCTGGGATTGCCACGATTACAGGCTTGCTATTTTATGTGACCTCTGCCGATTCTGGCGCCTTGGTATTGGGTAACTTCACTACCAAATTTTCCAATATTGATAATGATGCACCACGTTGGTTGCGTGTCTTTTGGGCGGTTGCCATTGGTTTACTGACCCTTGCGATGTTAATGGCAAACGGTATCACCGCCTTACAAAGCGCCACGGTGATCATGGGACTCCCATTTAGTTTTGTGATGCTGTTGGTGATGGCGGGATTGTATAAATCTTTACGTTTGGAAGACTACCGCAATGCCAGTCGAAGCCTCAATGCTGCACCAGTAGTGGGTAATGTTGATATTCTAAACTGGAAGCAGCGTTTACGGCGTGTGATGAAGCATCCGGGGACAACCGAAACATGTCACATGTTAGATACTGTGTGTCATCCTGCGGTGAAAACGGTTGCTGATGAGTTAATTAAGCAGGGTATGCAGGTTGATGTGACCAGCACACCGCTTGAAGAAAACGATGCGCTGTATCATCTTGATCTCACGATTTATTTGGAAGAAGAACATAATTTTGTCTACCAAATCTGGCCTGTGCGTTATACAGCGCCAAACTTTAGTGAACGGGGTAAACGGGGTAAACAATTCTATTATCGTTTAGAAACCTTCTTATATGAGGGCTCTCAGGACAATGATCTAGTTGGCTATACCAAAGAACAGGTGATTAATGATATTTTGGATAAATATGAACGTCATATGTCTTTCTTGCATATGAATCGTATTGGCCCGGGAAATCGTCTTTTGTATCCTGACTCGCAGGATTAAAACAACGCTATTAATAAAAAACCCCGCAAATCATTGTGGGGTTTTTTATTGGGTTGTCATAAAGCACCGTACTGTTGCCATGTTTCACCTGTATCATGAGCTGCGTATTTTTCTTTTAACTCATGTAAAGATTGAGCTTGATAAAGTGCAAAGACGATTAAAATTAAAAATAACCCCGCCAGTTTGATGAGTTTTTTATATCGATAATGTCCTGAATATAAATAAAAAATACAATAGAACGCTAACACTAAATAAGTGCAAAAAAGAGAGTTTAACGCTAAATAAATCAGCAGGAAGGTCGTGAACACCAAAGCTGTTCGATTTTTAAAAGTGTTTGGTCTGAAACTCAATAGATGAAGTACCAACAGCCCCAACGACGTCCAAAACAGATAAGTGCTACCGCCAATGATCACAATATAAGCGGATTGGAGGCATAAAAGAGCCAACCATACCAAGACGGAAAAAATAATAACTTTAGAGCGGCCAGATGTTGCAGGTAACGAGTCTTTCATATGAATTAGATTACAAAATACCAAGCGCATGATTAGACGTCATAAAGATGCCACCGATAGCGGCGGCGCGTCCAAGAATGCTCTCGGAAAAGGGTAAATTGCAGTTGAGGTTACTGAATAAAAAATGTTGATGCTGTCACATGTGCTCATAATAGTGAGAAATAAGACAAAAAAATACAGTTGTCTGGTAACAATCAAGAATAGCAAACTGCGAGGGCTAATGAGCACAAATAGTTTTTTTCAATCAAGTAGTGCAACAGAAAAGTGCGGACTGCATATTGACGTTCAATACACTCAAGTCACGACGGGAGCATGCTGTAAACATGGGTGATGTAGTAGAGCAAAGAAGGGCATACTCAATAAAAAAGGGATGAGTTGTAACTCATCCCTTTTGATGGATCTAGGGATTTACTTATTGAGCTACAGCTTCCGCTTGAGCTACTTTTTTAGCAGGAACTAAGTTCGCAGGCGTTGAGTAGGTTAAGCCTAAAGTAGAGCTGGTGTAATGACGGATTTGATCTAGCAACGCTGGATCTGTTGCAAGGTCTTGACCATAAGAACGAACGATTTCATGAAGTTTGCCATTCCATTCCCCAGCTGTTTGTTCAGGGAATGCTTTTTCAAGTAAGTTCAACATGATGTAAGGCGAGGTCGAAGCACCTGGAGACGCGCCAAGAAGTGCCGTTACAGACTTATCTTCAGATGCAAAGATTTCTGTACCAAACTGCAATTTAGCAGCTTTGCCCGGCTCTTTCTTGATGATCTGTACACGTTGACCACCTTGACGTAAGTGCCAGTCTTTCGGATCAGCTTCTGGGTAGTATTTTTTCAACTCATTGAAACGATCTTCATCAGACATCAATACTTGGCTAACCAAATACTGTACGAGGTCAGCATTATGTAAGCCAATCGCTGCCATTGGCAACACATTGTTCTTGTTGGTAGATGCAAGTAAATCAAGTTGCGAACCATATTTCAGGAATTTGTTTGAATAGGTTGCAAATGGCCCAAACAATACATATTTCTTACCATCGATATAACGTGTATCAATATGTGGTACTGACATCGGAGGTGCACCAAGATCCGCACGACCATAAACTTTAGCTGTATGCTTTTCAGTGATTGCAGGATTATCGGTAACAAGGAATTCGCCACCAACTGGGAAGCCAGCATATTGTTTTGCTTCTGGTAAGCCAGTCATTTGCAATAATTTAATGGCTGCACCGCCCGCACCAATAAACACAAAACGTGTTTTGACATGGTTGACTTCACCAGATTTCAAATCTTTAAACGCAACTGACCACGTATTGTCATCATTTTTACTGATACCAGTTACTTCAGTTGACGTTCTGAGTTTGAAGTTTGGATTTTTTTC
Organism: Acinetobacter halotolerans; assembly: GCF_004208515.1. Taxonomy (GTDB): domain Bacteria; phylum Pseudomonadota; class Gammaproteobacteria; order Pseudomonadales; family Moraxellaceae; genus Acinetobacter; species Acinetobacter halotolerans. Next base: position 155,377 of record NZ_SGIM01000006.1, on the reverse strand, counting down.
CAGATGATTGACCAGTTGAGTTGTGATCGCGCCATAGTTCACGTCAGAGCCAACGTCCATACGTGTCGCTGCGAGTTTTTGTTGCGTATCACGACCAGCCATAACTAAAGGCGCCCATTGCTTAATTTTAGCTGGGTCTTCAGTGATTTTCATGCCTGCAAATAATGGTTCTTTGATCATGGCGGCATAGCGCTTTTCCATGAATTCCACATTGTCACCCCATACAAAGGCAATATGCGGTACAGGATTAATAAAGGTATTTGGTGTGTTTAATACACCTTGTTTTACTTGATGCGCCCAAAATTGTTTTGCAATTTCAAACTGACTCGCCACATTGACGGCTTTAGAAACGTCCATCTTACCGTTTTTTTCTTCGGTATAGTTCATTTCCATAAAGCCTGAGTGACCTGTACCCGCATTGTTAAAACCATTTGAACTTTCTTGAGCAACTGCATCAAGACGTTCATACATGCGAACATTCCAATCGGGTTGTAGTTCGTTGAGGTAAGCACCTAAAGTGGCACTCATGATACCGCCACCGATCAGTACAACGTCGACAATGGGTTCATCACTTTTAGTTTTGATTGCCTTAGACGTAACAGGTCTAAAAAGAAAGGCAATTGCGATAACGATTAGCACTAGAAGGAGTGCTAATAAATACTTCCAAAATTTTTTCATTCAATTTACCTTAAAAATTAAATGACTCCCTATATGTTTGATATAGAGAGAAAAGATTTAAATGAGGATTGGCGTATTAAAGACACATCAGGATAGGCGAGTGCTTTAATTGAAGTTGGAGACAATTTTGTGAATTTTACTTTAATTTGGATAGTATTTTTGTGTATTTAATGTTTCAGAATACGTGACTCATATCACTTTTTTAAGTCTTGGTCAGGGTAACTTATCGGAATACTTGAGCTTTAGGGTTAATGCACTTGGGCGAAAGTGAGTGGAGTGTCCGAAGCATTCGCTTACATATCCTAGACAATGGTGGAAATTACATCCATGAAATCCGTGCATGTGCGTCTGTATTCAAAATTACTGAATTAGACGAATCTTAAACCTAAGTTTTGACTTAAATTTATTTAAGTGCAGTAAATGTTATGTTATAAATACACTTTTATGTTGAAATGTTATAACATTTCATTTTGGCTTGGTGAGTTTTCCCGTGGTTAACGTTCTATAGCCATCAGAGTGAATGCAATTACAAGATAAATTGGTTCGGATTTTGATGGTGGAAAAAGAGAATTAGATGCTTTAAGTGCTTCACTTCTTTATAAAATCAATGATGAATTATTGACTTCTCTCTCGATTGAACATTCAAAAGATGATGGTAAGCATGACGATCAAGGCATGCCATATTTTCATTTTTGCTGAAAAACTTAACAGATGAAATCTATGCCACAACAGCAAGAAGAGATGCGTACGTCTTTCTTGGGGAGGCTAGGGGTTTTGAATTGGGTCTGAAATATAAGTTTGAAAAACTAAGTATTGATTACAAAGATATTTATCAATACTTGTCGCGAATTATATCGGCATTACAAGCATAGTGATCGGTTATGATCGCTAAAGTACAAACAGTATGCCATTCGTTCGTTAGTAGCTATCCAGTGTGAGCTTCACACTTTTGATTGAATAAAAGGGTTTCGAGTGAGTATAAACAAACTAAAGCTACCTTCTACTGTCATTGATTCCAGTGATTATGTGTTAGAGGCCAGTACGGTCGTTGCTGGTTATGGCAACAAAACGATTCTGCAACAACTAGATTTACATATCCGTTGTGGTGAAATTTATGCATTGCTTGGTGCCAATGGTGCTGGTAAGACCACAACACTAAGCCTCTTTCTTGGTTTCTTAGCACCTCAAGCGGGGCGAGTACGTGTACAGGGGGTTGATCCGATTACACAAGCTGCTGAAGCTCGACGCAATATTGCTTATATTCCAGAAAATGTTGCGCTTTATGAACATTTGAGTGCTCGAGAGAATGTCGCTTACTTACTCGACTTAGCGGATCAAAATGTAAGTCAGGACAGTATTGACCAAGCATTGGCGGCGGCAGGGTTGGCTCAAGACGCTTTTGATCGCCGTGTCGGTGGATTTTCTAAAGGGATGCGTCAAAAAGTTGCGATTGCTTTGGCTCTAGCTCGTAAAGTACCAGCATTGCTGTTGGATGAGCCGACTTCTGGACTTGATCCGCAGGCAACGACTGAATTTAACCGATTATTAGGTGTGTTACGGGAACAAGGCGTTGCTATTTTAATGGTCACGCACGACTTGCTCAGTGCGGCTGATGTTGCGGATCGTATTGGCTTCTTGGATGCCGGGCGTTTGGTTGAAGAGGTAGCTGCAACGGGTGTTGATCGCTTTGATGTACGTGCCTTGCATCGTCGTTATGCCGGATATGAGCTATGAGTGTTGTGAAGCGAATCGCCCGCGAAGAATGGCGCTATTTGTTTCGAAACCGAGTTGCTGTTTTTGGTTTGTTATTACTCTTGGTCTTAATGTTAGTCGCAACATTTAATGCTTGGGAACATCAAAATCAAACCAATGCTGAGCGAGCGCATTATCAGGCGCAGGTTAATCATGAATTTGAAGCCCAACCCGATCGCCATCCACACCGAATGGTTCATTATGGACATTTCGTATTTCGACCACTCAACCCATTGGCCGCGTTTGATACAGGTATTGATGCTTATACCGGTAATACGTTGTTTTTAGAAGGGCATCGGCAGAATAGTGCAAACTTTGGTGATGTACGTCAATCCTCTTTGTTATTACGTTTTGGTCAGTTGACTCCCGCTTTTGTTCTACAAGTGTTGGCACCACTGCTATTAATTTTTGTTGGCCATTCAGGGGTTGTACGTGAACGTGAATCGGGTACCTTGCGGGTTTTATTGGCACAAGGGGTGAGCGGTCGGCAACTGGTTATGGGTAAGTTGCTGGCACTTACTGGTTTTGCTGGATTGATCATTTTACCTGCACTTTTAGCGTTAGGCTGGATGGCGATGAGTGGGCAGACATTATGGTCATTCGTTTTGTGGCTTTCGGCAGGTTATATCCTCTGGTTACTCATATGGACTTTTGCTGTTGTATTGATGTCTAGCTTATTTGCACGTACCCGTGATGTGCTTTTAGCGATGTTAGCGGTTTGGGCTGTAATGGTCATTTTATTACCACGCTGGATACCAGATGTTGTCAATACAACCATCGAGCTTCCAACCCGTATGGAAAATGAAATTAATGCACAACGTGAATATCGAGCATTAGGCGATGCGCATAATCCAGATGATCCGAAGTTTACTGAGTTCCGAGATAAAGTGTTAAAAGAATATGGTGTTACACGTATTGAGGATTTGCCAGTCAATTTTAAAGGCTTAGTCGGCATGGAGGGTGAACGTCAATCTACAGAATTGTTTAACCGCTATGCAACAGCAACGCTTGACTTGCAAGCACAACAAAACCAAATCGTTGATCAGTTTGGATGGCTCAGCCCAACATTGGCATTACGACGTCTTTCGATGACAGCCTCAGGCACAGATTTAGATAATTTCCGTCGTTTCTTAGAGCAAGGAGAGCATTATCGTTACGACTTGATTCAAGGATTGAATCGGCTTCAAGCAGAAGCGTTAACTTATGCGGATGATACTGATAAAAATAAGGAAAATCGTATTGACCACAAGCATTGGCAGTCTTTCCCAACATTTGAGTTTAAACCTAGAACAGTCTCTGAAACTGGGCAACAAATTGTACCTGCTGGCAGTATTTTATTGTTGTGGTTAGTCGCTCTCGCTATTGCCACATGGTTCCAAGCTAGCCGACTCGGGAGAATTGTACGATGAAATGGTTAATACATGAATGGCGTTTGTTTCAACGATCAACTCTCTCTATCGTGGCCATTCTCTTACTATTGGCTCTGACAACCATGTCGGTATGGTCTGGCTTAAAAGAAGTTGAACGGCAACATCAGACAATTGAACATTTAGCTTCTATTCATGAACAGGATGTAGCTGCCATAGCAGATCAATATGCCGATGCAGGGGATGTTGGTTATCCAGCGTATTATACTTTTCATAATACTTGGGATGCACCGTCTGATGCTGCTTTTTTAGCGTTGGGATTACGCGATGCAGCGCCTTATGTGTTGCGAGTGCGGGCTTTGGGTTTACAGGCACAATTATATGAAGGAGAAGTATTCAATCCTGAATTGGCATTATCGGGTCGATTTGATTTTGCATTTGTACTGATTTATCTGGTTCCTTTATTTGTGATCGCACTGTTACATGATTTGATCTCTGTAGAGCGTCAGTCTGGTCGCTTAGGTTTATTGCTTTCACTACCTGATGGAACACGTATTTGGCGACGTCGTGTTGCATTGCGATATGGCCTGCTTTTAACTTGCTTGGTTGTTCCTGTGTTAATTGGTGCAGTTGTCGCGGGTACTGCATGGGCGACGGTGGGTATGGTTGTATTCATCGCGGCAAGTTATTTGGCTTTTTGGGTTGGACTTGCGCTACTTGTTGCTACACGTGGTTGGCGCTCAGTAACCAATGCTACTGCATTGATGGGAGCTTGGGTGATGTTGACTTTAGTGCTCCCAACATTAGCGAATGTTGCTTTGGTTCGTACTATTCCTGTCCATCAAGGGGTAGATTTAATGCTAGCACAACGTCAGATCGTGCATGGCGCTTGGGAAGTTCCACGAGAACAAACCATGCAACGTTTTTTCGCGAGTCACCCTGAGTGGAAAGATACTGCGCCTTTGGCAAAAGGCTTTCAATGGAAATGGTATTTTGCCTTTCATCAAGTAGGGGACGAGAGTGTGGCTGGCCAAGCACAGCAATATCGTGAAGGATTGTTGAAACGTCAGGCATGGACTGATCGTATCGGATGGTTCTTGCCGGGTGTAGGTGCGCAAGTTGCCTTACATCAATTTGCAAATACCGATCTACCTGCGCAATTGCACTATCAGGATCAGATTACGAATTACCATAAACAGATTCGAACATATTACTACCCATATTTGTTCAATGATTTGGAATTTAATTCTGCTGAGTTTGATGCACGACCTGTGTTTAAACCTGAGTCGCATGATGCGGGATCAATCCATATGCATACTTGGATTATGTTAATCCTTTGTTGGTTGATCGCAGGGTTGGGGATAAGAAGTATCTACAATTGATGATTTGTGGATAGATGGTGTAGTAGGTCATGTCGTGAACTTGCAAACTCTGAATCCGATTGTTGACGTAAAAAAATAGAGCCTGATGGCTCTATTTTTTATAATAAATATTCGTTACTCGACACATAAATTGTCATTTTAATTTTTTTGCTTTAATGCAAATTCAATAAGTTCTAATTGGTATTTGTAGCGTTGGATTTGATAGTTGACAATCATTGCACCTAAAGCAATTCCTGTTAGAAAAGCTGTGCCATACAGCAGCAAGGTTTGGACTATGTCCCCATTAGTTAATGAAAATGAAACAGATGGTGTTTTTGAAAATTCTTTCCATACAGACCAACCTAACCCTATTAATGAAAACACAGCATATTTGTCCGAGTTTCCAATAAATGTAGAAATTCTATTACTGAGTCGGGAGCATTTTAACTGAAGCCAATCTTGCACTTCTAAAAGAGTTTCTTTTTTATACTTGGTTAATGATTCAATTGCTTTTTTATCATGTTCAATTTCAAGTATCAACCAATCAAAACTTCGCGATTTAAATTTGAATATTGATACTAAGCCAACGCATATATCGATAATGATATACATCGTTGGTATAAACATAGTTAACAAAGCAAACCATATAGCAATTTCTCTTCCTTGATCCGTAAAGGGAGATGCCTTATGCCATACAGCCAGTATAACTAATATTAAAAATAAAATGCCTGTAATAGCAGTCATGTATTTATAGCCTCGTCTGGTAAGGCTTTCTAAATACGTTTCTCTGTTCTTTGCTGGCAAGGGTTCAAGTTGATTTAACTGTACTAAAAGGGGCTTTATTTCTTGCATGGTTTTCCTCAAATAGATAATATATTTATAAATTAAGTAGGTTAATTCCTTGTCATTTAATTTAAGTCATTAGTTTTATTTATGGGATAGAAAAAGTTAGAGATGCGTCATTTTATGTCGTAAAAATTCTAGTCTAAGTGATTTTTACATCATGTTTGTAAGTATGCTAAATAGTTTAAATTTTAAATTATGATTCTAATGGATTGAAATAACTTAATTTTTATCTTAATGGTCAAAGCCTAACCAATATTATTGTTATCCCAATGTATATTGTATAGAACCAACGGATCCGAAAGGATCCGTTTCTATTTGTGCTTTATGAAATTCTTGTCACAGCGTCTCCTTAATTTTTTCGAAAGTAAAATCAGGTTCTATAATTCCATCCTTTAGACCAAGTTTGACTGTGATTTGATGGCTTTTACCTCGGGTAGGCTTATGCTTGGCATTTAGAACTTGATATACCTGCTTTGGAGAGAAACCATTCTCTCTAGCCCATTCAGCAATTGATAATCCTCTGATTTGTAAAGTTTCTTTGACTTCACCAGGTGTTCTCATAAAAAATGCCTTACATAGAAATATGTCTATATAGGTTTATTTATATACAAGTTGAGAGAGGATATTAAGTTTGATTTATATTTAACTTATTGTTTTTTCGGTATTTTGTGTAATATGTTGAATTTTATTTACAAAACTATAGAAGATTTCAAAATAATTTCGTAATGTTAAGATTATGTTTTATAAAATAATTAGGGGTAAAAATGAGATTAGTAAAAGCTGACATAAAAAATTTCCGAAAACTAAAAAACTGTTCACTGAGTTTTTCATCAGATCAAACGATTCTTGTTGGTGCAAATAACAGTGGAAAAACCTCTGCGATGAAAGTTTTAAAATTATTTCTAAAACATGAATCTTCAAATGAAGGTTTTAAATACACAGATTTTACATTTGATAATTGGGGGCAATTGAATAAGAGGGCTCAATTTTGGCTTAATGAAACAGTTATAATGAATGCAGAGGAAGAATTACAAGAGTGGAAAAATTTGTGTCCTACTTTAGACCTCATCATAAATGTGGAATCTTCTGAAATTCATCATGTAATAGAGTTTTTACCTTCTTTGGATTGGGATGGGGGGCTCATTGGCTTGAGATTAAGGTTAGAGCCTAAAAATATAGAAGAATTGCGAAATGATTTTGTTGAATTATGCCATGAGAATAAGAGAGTTATGTCGGAGAATGGACAAATTGAACTTAGTAATCTTTGGCCTAATGAAAATATACAAGAGTTTTTAAGTCGCCATCTAGATAAATATTTTAAGATAAAATCATATGTTATTGATCCATATGTTAAAGAAACAGAAGAGCTTATATTGGATACTAGTGAGCCTCTGAAAGGCCTAATAAAAATAGACGTCATTGGTGAAGATGCAGGTTTTTTTAATAGTAATGGTGCAAAAAATTTATTATCGACAATTATCCAAAGTTTTTATAAATCACATTTTGATAATGATGATCGTAGGAAAACAGCTAATGATTTAGTAGCAATTAGAGCAGTTAACGACTCTAAAAGTGCTTTTGATACGACTCTAACGGAAACTTTCTCAGAAATATTAAGTGAAATAAGAGACTTAGGATATCCTGGAAGTAAAAATGATCCTAATATAAGTATTTCCAGTAAGATTGACCAAATAGAAACATTAGGTCATGAAAGTGCAATACGCTTTAAGATCAATAATGATGATGGTGAAGAGGAAATTAAAATCCCCGAAGGGTTAAATGGATTAGGTTTTCGTCGGTTAATTTCTATCACTTTAACATTAATAGATTTTCGTGAGTCTTGGTTAAGAAGTAATAGATTAGATCAAGAACCCATAGAACCTTTACATCTAGTTCTTATTGAAGAACCTGAAGCTCATTTACATGCACAGGTACAGCAAGTTTTTATAAAGAAAGCATATGAAACCTTGTGTCATGGTCAACCTAGTCATTGTAGAACACAATTATTGGTAAGTACTCATTCAAGCTATTTGGCACGGGAACTAGACTTTTCAAATCTACGTTACTTTAAAAGAAAAAATAGTGACTTGATACCACATGCAGAGGTAGTAGATCTTTCTAAAACTTTTGATGAAAATGCATCACAAAACGAGAAATTTGTTACTCGTTATATTAAAACTACTCACTGTGATTTATTTTTTGCGAATGGAATTATTCTGGTTGAAGGTGATGCAGAAAGGTTGTTAGTACCTCATTTTATTAAAAATCATTTTCCTAAACTTAATAGTAGTTATATCTCAATCCTTTCTGTCGGTGGAGCACACGCTCATAGATTGCAAAGTTTGATTGAAAAACTTGACTTACCCTGTTTGATTATTACTGATTTAGACTCAGTTATAAAAACAATCCAAATGGACGAAGAGGGGAATATTAAGATGAATAAAGATAATACTGAAAAAGTAAAGTATGAGAAATGCATTCCTCTTCTTAATAAAGGTCAATTAACGAATAATGATACACTAATAAAATGGTTCCCTATGAAAGATCAAGTTGATGATCTATTAAAGCTGGGGTATGAGGAGAAAGCTAATGGAAATATAAGAGTTAGTTACCAAACTCAGGTCTCTTTTGGTTTTAAAGGTGAACAGAAAATAGCATTTCCTTATACATTTGAAGAGTCTGTTTATTTTGAAAATAGACCTTTGATTAATACCGTCTTTAAAAAAGATATAAATAAGGATGATAAGCGGATAAAGGCAACTGGGGTTCTATTAAAAATGATTAAGGCAGAGGAGTGTGAAGACGTTGATCATTTTAGGCAGAATATTTTTTCTGCGTTAGACAGTAATAAGGTTGATATGGCTATGGATTTAATTTATGGCCTAGAACCTAAAGAATTAAAAACACCGCAATATATTGATGAAGGCCTAAGTTGGCTAGAAAATAAAATAATAGGTGTTGATGAGTTGATAAAAGGGGAAATTAATGAAGTCTGTTGATGCTGTGGTTTTAGAGGATTTAATTTTTGATTATGTATCTTCATCACCCCCTCAAAGTTTCGTTTTATATGCAGGTGCTGGTGCAGGAAAAACACATACTTTGCATCAAACACTCAAGAAGATAAAAGAAAATATTCTTTTGTCTCTGAGTCGAGAAAATAAAAAGCTTGCAGTGATAACATATACAAATGCTGCCTGTGATGAAATTAAAGAACGGATAAACTTTGATAGTAATTTTTTTGTTAGTACGATACATAGTTTTGCTTGGAGTTTAATTTCACCTTTTACAAAAGAAATTAAAGAAATAATTAGAGAGAGGTTGAAAGAGACAATTAGCGATGAGGAGGAAGCCTTAAGTAAATCTAGAAATTTAAACAATAAAACTAGTTTAGGTCGACAAGAGAGGATTAAGAAGTCTTTAAAAAGATTATCTTCATTAGAGTCAACTAGACGTTTTTCTTATAATCCAAATTCTTCAAATGTTGAGGAAAGCTCATTAGAGCATTCAGAGGTTATAGATATTTTTTCAAAATTATTAATTGAAAAGAAATCATTTAAAAAAATTTTAGTGAATAAGTATCCGATTCTCTTTTTAGATGAAGCTCAAGATACCTATGAAAAAGTAATTGATGCATTAGTTCAAACACAAATTGAATTTCATAATCAATTTGTGATTGGTTTGTTTGGCGACAATATGCAACGTATTTTTACTAATAATAAAAAAGACTTAGACACCTTTGCTCCTGAGAATTGGAGACGACCACAAAAGGTTGAAAATTGGAGGTGCCCAAAAAGAGTAGTAAAATTAATTAATAAAATCAGATTTGATGCTGATAAATTCCAACAAGAGTCTAAAGTTAGTTTTGATGGTGTCGTTCGTTGTTTAATTATTGATTCTAATAATCCGAGTTTGGATAAGTTGTTAGTAGAGGATGAAATATGTAAAATTATGGGAGGGGTAACTAATGATGATAAATGGAATTCACGTTCTGAAATAAAAACCTTAATTTTAGAGCATCATATGGCTGCAACTCGTTCTGGATTTCATATATTTTATAAGCCATTGTATGATTCTGCATTGCGTAATAAATTAAGTTCCGCAGATACCCAATCCTTAAGGTTTTTAGTTGGTACATTTTGTGAGTTTATTAACTCCATAATATCTAAAAATGATTTTAATATAATAAAAATTTTAAGAACTAGTTCCGATGTTTTTCGTAATTTTTCTATTATAGAGGACCAGTTATCTTATTTGAAAATTATAAGAGATAAAAAAAATGAACTATTTAATTTGTTAACGGATAGTAATAACTCTATAAAAATTATTCTTAATTATATTTATGAAAACAGTCTCTTAAACATTCCACCACTATTATTACAAGCATTAATTTTGGATAGCCACGCTCTCGATGAAGATAACATGTCCTCAGAACTTATTGCATATAGCCAAGCCTTGGATGCAAAAATAGATCAATTATTTAAATATGCATCCTATATTGATGGAAGTTCAGCTTTTGATACTCATCAAGGTGTTAAAGGTTTGCAATTTGAGAGAGTAATGGCGATTATAGATGATGATGAAGCAGGTGGTTTTTTGTTTGATTATGAGAAGTTTTTAGGTATTAAGGAATTAAGTGCATCAGATATAAAGAATGAGTCGTTAGGGCTTGATAGTGCTTTATCCCGTACCAGAAGGTTATTCTATGTAATTTGTAGTCGTGCTGAAAAAAGTCTGGCAGTAGTGTGTTATACAAAAAGTCCGATGTTCTTGAAAGATAGATTAATCGAAAAAGAATGGTTTCTTGAAAGTGAAATACATTTAGTTTAATTAAAAATAAAAAAATCCGATATTAAATCGGATTTTTTTATTTCAATGGCATTACATGTGTCGCGTAATGTCGTTACATGTGTCGTAAATGTCAACTCATGTGTCGCGTGACGTTTCTTTAATTTTTTACCAGCTCAAAGCACCGCCAGTTTGATAATCAGTTACGCGCGTCTCGAAGAAATTCTTCTCTTTGCGTAAATCCATCATTTCTGACATCCACTGGAATGGATTGGTCACACCAGCAAACTGCTCTGGTAAACCAAGTTGAGATAGGCGACGGTTACAGATGAATTTTAAGTATTCTTCCATCATTGCTGCGTTCATACCCAATACACCGCGTGGCATCGTGTCACGTGCATATTCGATCTCAAGCATCGTGCCTTCAAGAATCATTTGAATGACTTCTTGTTGGAATTCAGCCGTCCACAACTGTGGGTTTTCGATCTTGATTTGGTTAATCATATCGATACCAAAGTTCAAGTGCATCGATTCATCACGCAAGATGTATTGGAATTGCTCAGCAACACCATTCATCTTATTACGACGACCCATAGATAAGATTTGACTGAAACCACAGTAGAAGAAGATACCTTCAAGTACACAATAGAATGCGATCAAGTTACGCAATAAGATTTGATCGTTTTCAGGTGTACCTGTTTGGAAGGTTGGATCGCTCAATGACTGTGTATATTTTAAACCCCATGCTGCTTTACGTGCAACACTTGGGACTTCGCGGTACATATTGAAGACTTCGCCTTCATCCATACCCAAAGATTCAATACAGTATTGATAAGCATGGGTGTGAATCGCTTCTTCAAATGCTTGACGCAAGATGTATTGACGGCATTCAGGGTTGGTAATATGACGGTAAATCGCCAAGACCAAGTTGTTTGCAACCAATGAGTCCGCAGTCGAGAAGAAACCTAAAGAACGCATGATGATGGTACGCTCATCTTCAGTTAAGCCATTTTCAGACTTCCAAAGCGCGATATCATGGTTCATGTTGACTTCTTGTGGCATCCAGTGGTTGGCACATCCGTCTAAATACTTCTGCCAAGCCCATTCATATTTAAATGGAACAAGCTGGTTCAAGTCTGCACGGCAGTTGATCATCGCTTTGTCATCAACTTGCACACGTTGTGCACCCATCTCAAGCTCTTCTAAACCCGGTGCAACATCGAGATGTTCTAAGGCTTTAGATGCTCGAGCCAACGAATCGGTGGGATTTGTTGATCGGATGGCACTGGCTCCAGTGGATTGTGAAGCTGCCATGCTCTGCGATGAAGGCTCTGCATCAGATACCATCTGCGTATCAACCGTTTTTTTCGGTTCGACGGGCGCAGACTTGTGTTCATGTGTAGTCGGTTTTTGCGAATCATCTTCAAAATCGTCCCAACTTAGGATAGACATTTGCGTTCTCTCTTCGTTGTGTATAGCTGTTATCGACATCTCAACAAAGACATCTTAAATATACGCTTATATTGTGTAAGCAAAATTAAGTTTTATCGATTGATATTCAAAATTTTGATGAACTCAGACCTACAATCCCTAAGACTTATTTTGCTTACGCTGTTGTTTGCGAATGGCTAAAAATGCATAAACCATGGGCACATAAAAGAAAATAAAAGCAAAGATCAGAACAGCAAGTCCTAACATATAGTTATGGCTAAAATTGAACATAATCTCTGCCTTCTAGTTAAGTCCCCCTTTTTGAAAAAGGGGGATTTAGGAGAATTTTACTGACAAGCTTCACAGTCTGGGTTGTCGATTGAACACGCCATTGGCACTGGAGCCGCAGTGGTAAAACCGTCTTCTTCAACTTTAGCTTCTGGCTTCTTCTCTTCTACAGCTTGTGCTGCAACCACAGGAGCTTCAGCCGATGCTGGTTTCACTGCATTGAGTGCACCCGTATTAATCGTTGATTTCTCAGCAGAGGTTGCACCCAAAGCTCGGAGGTAATAAGTCGTTTTCAGACCACGTAACCATGCCATTTTATAGGTGATGTCAAGCTTCTTACCATTTGCACCAGCGATATAAAGGTTCAATGATTGTGCTTGATCGATCCATTTTTGACGACGAGAAGCAGCATCAACGATCCAACGTGTATCCACTTCAAATGCAGTCGCAAAGATTGCTTTTAATTCTTCAGGAATACGCGCAATTTTCTGTACAGAGCCTTCAAAGTGTTTCAGGTCATTGACCATCACGGTATCCCACAGACCACGTTCTTTTAATGCACGAACGAGGTATGGGTTGATCACAGTGAATTCACCAGAAAGGTTTGATTTCACATATAAGTTTTGGAATGTTGGCTCAATGGATTGAGACACGCCACAAATATTTGAAATGGTTGCCGTTGGTGCAATCGCCATCACATTCGAGTTACGCATACCATCTTTTTGAACTTTGGCACGTAATGTGTCCCAGTCCAAACGTTGAGTACGGTCAACTTCAAACATACGCTCTGGACGAGTTTTTGCAACAAGGTCTAAAGAGTCGATTGGAAGGATACCTTGATCCCACAATGAACCTTTAAATGTTGTATACACACCACGTTCAACAGCCAAATCACTCGAAGTTTGGATTGCATAGTAGCTAATCACTTCCATTGATTCATCAGCAAAATCAACTGCTGCATCAGAACCATAAGCGATGCCCATTTCATAAAGTGCATCTTGGAAGCCCATGATACCCATACCGACAGGGCGGTGCTTCAAGTTCGAGTTCTTCGCTTGTGGAACTGCATAGTAGTTAATGTCGATCACGTTATCGAGCATACGAACTGCAGTTTTAATGGTACGAGCAAGTTTCTCGCGATCGAGCACACCACCTTTAACGTGTTCTACGAGGTTAATCGAACCTAAGTTACATACCGCGATTTCATCTTGGCTAGTATTTAAGGTGATTTCTGTACACAAGTTTGATGAGTGCACTACGCCAACGTGTTGTTGTGGTGAGCGTAAGTTACATACGTCTTTGAATGTGATCCAAGGATGACCAGTTTCAAATAACATAGAAAGCATTTTGCGCCATAAGTCTTTCGCACGGATTTTCTTATGAAGCATATTGCTTTCTTTAGCAATGCCTTCGTAGTAAGCATAACGCTCAGCAAAGGCAGCGCCCGTTAAGTCATGCAAATCTGGTGTTTCAGAAGGGGTGAATAATGTCCAATCACCATCTTCAAATACACGCTGCATAAATAAGTCTGGCACCCAGTTTGCAGTGTTCATGTCATGAGTACGACGACGATCATCACCGGTGTTCTTACGTAGCTCTAGGAATTCTTCGATATCCAAGTGCCAAGTTTCTAGGTATGCACAAACCGCACCCTTACGTTTACCACCTTGGTTGACAGCGACTGCGGTATCGTTAGCAACTTTCAGGAATGGCACAACACCCTGAGATTTACCATTCGTACCTTTGATATATGAGTTCAACGCACGAACAGGTGTCCAGTCATTACCTAAACCGCCAGCCCATTTTGATAGCATTGCGTTGTCACGCATTGCACCATAAATGTCGTACAAGTCATCACCAATAGTGGTCAAGTAACAGCTTGAAAGTTGTGGGCGTAATGTACCTGAGTTAAATAGGGTAGGCGTAGATGCCATGTAGTCGAAGCTAGACAGTAAGTTATAGAACTCAATTGCGCGGTCTTCTTTATTTTCTTCACTGACTGCCAGACCCATCGACACACGCATAAAGAATAATTGTGGTAATTCAAAACGCACGCCATTTGAATGGATAAAGTAACGGTCAAATAAAGTTTGTAGACCTAAGTAGGTAAACTGGTTTGAGCGTTCTGGTCGAATCGCAGCTGCCAATTTTGCAAGGTCAAAATTAAGAAGATCAGGTGAGAGTAGATCGAGCTCAATCCCTTTCTTTAAGAACGTTTCTAAAGCATCACCTTCCGAAGTATCGGTTGGTAAACCTAAGAACACTAAGCCTGTGCTGACCAACTCATTACATAACAAACGTGCCGTCACATAAGTATAGTTTGGTTCTTGTTCGATGCGGGTACGTGTTGCCATCATCATCGTGGTGGCAATATCACTCTCTTTGACACCGTTATATAAGTTCTTAACAGTTTCATCGACAATGGCTTGTACATCAATGCCTTCCAAACCCGCACTTGCAGTTTCGATCGTGGTGGTCAGTGCATCCAAGTCCAAAGGTTGTAGTTGACCTTTGGCATCAATGATTTGAAGTGTTGGATGGTGGTTTGCCCCAGTTTGTTGGCGCGCAGTTGCACGTTGATCTCGATAGATCACATAGGCACGCGCAACTTTCTGCTCGCCTGTACGCATCAATGCCAACTCAACTTGATCTTGAATTTCTTCGATATGAATCGTGCCACCTGATGGTAAACGGCGATTGAATGTATTCAGAACCATCTCTGTCAGTTGTGTGATTCGGTCATGGATGCGACTAGAGTCAGCACCTTGTTGACCTTCAACAGCTAAAAAAGCTTTCCCAATCGCAACAGAGATTTTTTCAGCATTAAAAGTCGCAATTTCACCAGTGCGCTTAATAACCTGAAGTTGGCCGGGAGTAGAAGTGATGATGCTCATGTCAGCATAGCTCCATTATCATCTATATTTTTATGTTCATAGACCGTTTGAATCGAGCAAAAATTATGCCACGATGTTTGAGGGATAAACACAAGACTTAGTGGTTAAAGTTTATTTTAAACACAAGATACGGTATTTTTAGCAGTAGATCAATATTGACATTTTACTAAAGTTTTTTTCATGTTTTAACTGCTGATTTCACAGACACATAGCATAGCAAAGCCCTTCAAAAAGCCGTATAGATAACTCTGTGGATAACTCAAAAAACAA
Organism: Acinetobacter halotolerans; assembly: GCF_004208515.1. Classification (GTDB taxonomy): domain Bacteria; phylum Pseudomonadota; class Gammaproteobacteria; order Pseudomonadales; family Moraxellaceae; genus Acinetobacter; species Acinetobacter halotolerans. The sequence goes on along the minus strand of NZ_SGIM01000006.1, from coordinate 139,705 downwards.
ACACTTAAATTCTTTTTGACCAACTAAGAAACAAATTGTTTAACATTGGAACAAATTTTATACTTATTATTCATTCTGTTGGAGAGAAGCATAAAAAACTGAAAAAGCCATTAAAATTCATAATTTTAATAAAATTATAACAAAATGAGGTAGGCGTGTATCAGTTTGGTGAACGGCTACTTGTTTACAATGTAAACGTGTGTATATTGCAAAACATGAACCAATGTATATGCCAAATTTTAGGGGCAAACAAATGAGCCAAGAAGAAAAGTTACCGAAAATTTTGATCGTAGAAGATGATGAGCGTTTAGCTCGGTTAACACAAGAGTATTTGATCCGTAACGGTTTAGAGGTTGGGGTTGAAACTGATGGTAACCGCGCGATTCGTCGAATTATCAGCGAACAACCAGATCTAGTTGTGCTTGACGTCATGTTGCCAGGTGCGGACGGCTTAACCGTTTGTCGTGAAGTGCGTCCGCATTATCATCAACCGATTTTGATGTTGACAGCACGTACAGAAGATATGGACCAAGTACTTGGTTTGGAAATGGGTGCAGACGATTATGTTGCTAAGCCTGTTCAACCACGTGTGTTGTTGGCTCGTATTCGTGCGTTATTACGCCGTACAGATAAAACAGTTGAAGATGAAGTCGCTCAACGTATCGAGTTTGACGATCTTGTGATTGATAATGGCGGTCGTTCAGTGACCTTAAATGGTGAGCTGGTTGATTTCACCAGCGCTGAATATGATTTGTTGTGGTTGTTAGCGTCGAACGCAGGGCGTATCTTATCTCGTGAAGATATTTTTGAGCGTCTACGTGGTATTGAGTACGATGGCCAAGACCGCTCAATTGATGTGCGTATTTCTCGTATTCGTCCAAAAATTGGCGATGACCCAGAAAACCCGAAACGAATTAAAACAGTACGCAGTAAAGGTTATTTATTCGTTAAAGAAACCAATGGGATGTAAAATTCAGCCCCTCCTTTTCTCGTAAAGGAGGGTTTCTCTTTTTTAACAAGGAGAAGTTGTTGAATAACTTGGAATCATTTCCCTTATGGTGAGTCGAGTACTGAAGAACAGCATATTCTTGCGAATTTATGCTGGATTGGTCGTATTGGTGGTTGTGGTCGCCGCATTTTGTTATTTGCTGGTACAAATCATTAACTATCAACGTGCGCAAGAATATCGTGAGTCTCTCACGGATGGTATTTCCTACGTTATTAGTGAGGGGGTATCTCGTCAACCAGAAAAACAACAAAAACTAGATTGGATTTCAGATGCATCCGATTTGTTGGAATTGCCCATCTATTATGTGGATGCAGCGCGAGTCGAACTTTCTCGGACTGAAAAGAAACGTATCGCTGTACAAAAATCCGTGGTTCGTTACGATGCAAATCATGGTGTTGGTTACATCATTATTGGTTTGAAAGATGATCCTCAGCATTTCCTCTATATAAAAGTCGATAAGCTAGGTGAGCGTCAAATGAAGGCGCTGCCAATTTTTGTCTTGGATTATTTGATTTTTTATCCGGGGCAGGAGCGAGAGTATTTAGAGAAAATTAAAGAACACTTTTATTATCCAATAGAAATTTTAGATATTAGAGATATTAATTTAGATTCAGAGCAGATTGGTCGTTTACGTCAAGATCAAAGTGTGTTGTTGTATAAAGACAGTGCCAGTATACGCGGAACAACCATTTCGATTGTTTCGCCGATGCCGAATCACCCTGCACGGGTTCTGCTCTTGGGTCCAGTTCCAATGTTTAATTGGATGCCTTTTCAGCTTTCTGCTGGCATTACCTTATTCAGCCTCTTCTTACTCAGCTTAGGTGTTTATGGTCTGATTTTGCCTCTCGAACGTAAAATTCGTCAGGTACGTTATGCCTTGAATAAAATGAAGTCGGGTGATTTGTCATTGCGTGTACCGATTGAAGGTACGGATGAAATGGCAAACTTGGCATCAAGTTATAATAACATGTCAGACCATATCCAGCGTTTGATTGAAGCGCAACGGGAGTTGATGCGAGCAGTTTCGCATGAGCTGAGAACACCTGTGGCGCGGATCCGTTTTGGAATGGAAATGTTGGCTGAGGAAGATGATTATAATTATCGGATTCAGCAAGTCGATATGATTGATAAGGATATTGAAGCACTAAATACCTTAATCGATGAGATTATGACTTATGCCAAGCTTGAGCAGGGTACACCATCCTTAGACTTTGAGGAGATTGTACTGGTTGAGGTGCTCGATCAAGTTGCGATGGAAACTGAGGCACTGAAAACTCAAAAAGAAATTGAATTGATTGCGCCATCCTTGGTATTAAAAGTAGATGCAGAGCGTCGTTATTTACATCGTGTGGTACAGAATTTGGTTGGAAATGCAGTACGTTATTGTGATCATAAAGTGCGTATTAGTGGCGGTATCCGTGCAGATGGTCATGCCTACGTTTGTGTGGAAGACGATGGTCCGGGTATCCCTGAGCAAGAGCGAGCGCGGATTTTTGAGGCTTTTGCGCGTTTAGATGATAGTCGTACCCGTGCTTCTGGTGGGTATGGCTTGGGCTTATCTATTGTGAGTCGTATTGCGTATTGGTTTGGTGGTGAGGTTCATGTGGATCAGAGTCCAAACTTAGGCGGTGCGCGCTTTATGATGACGTGGCCTGCAAAACGTTATAAGCAAACCTTAAAGAAATAATCAGCACTTATATACTAAAGAAAATGTTTCAACTCAAAGCCAAAGCACTGTTTGCTTTGGCTTTGTCGTATATGTTTTGGATATACGGAGTGGTCTATTCTTGAAGGGAGGAGTCTGGTTCAATTAAAGGGCGACCTGATTTTAAACTTCGTAGGGCATCTGCATTAAAATCAACCAACAAAGAATTGTTTTTAACGTCTATTTTATAGCTTTGGATGAGTCGTTCATCTCCATTTATGGTTTCTACTCGATAAGCATCTGCAATATTAAGAATTCCTTCAAGATTTGTTGTGGTTGATGCAAAATCTTCTCTAAATAATTCGTAAATATCCCTTAAATCGAAAATTGCGTTATCGGCATCTGGGTGTTTTCGGACGTAATTCTCAATATGACGTATGAGTAATTGTGAAAAAAAGAAATAATCTGAGTGGTGTGCGAATTTTAGATCCATATTTTTCTCCTTATTGTCTATCTTTAGAATACCGATCTATTGCCGAAGCTGTGTAAAAAGATAATTAAAGTATTTAGCTGAATTGCAACATATTATTTCGAAATCACCACCTGATTTCGTCCTTGTCTTTTGGCTTGATAAAGTGCGTCGTCCGCTTGCTTAAATAAATATTCAATTGAATGTTGGTTTTCAGCGGTACAAACAAAAACACCAATACTGATTTGGATGGAAAAAGTTGGTTGATGTGCTGACTCTATGGGCGTTTGACTGACCTGTAAGCGGATTTTTTCGGCAATATGGTAAGCAGTTTCAGTATTGGTGTTATTTAAGAAAATAGCAAATTCTTCGCCTCCTAAACGTCCGATCAAATCCTGAGGTCTTAAAAGGGATTGAATGGTTTTTACACAGCTTTGTAGCGCTAGATCACCGACGAGATGGCCGTAGTTGTCATTGACCTGTTTGAAATGATCGATGTCGAGCATTAAGAAGGCTGTGGTATGGCCTGAATTTTTGGCTTGTTGTTGTAAGAGTTGTAATGATTGGAGAAATTGGCGTCTGGTTAAGCTGGATGTTAACTCATCATGAGCAATCGTGTGTTGTAGCTCTCGAATCAACTTGGATCGCACCACATTAATACTAGACACGGTGAGTGGGGCGATAGTCATCATAATTAACCCGAGGCGAATTGAAATCGTATTATTTAGATATTGATCGGGATAAAGTAATAAATAATGTTGGGACACGTGATGAATGATAAAAGCACAGCTTATAGAGGTGATAATCGCCACTGAAAAATGAGGGTATCTCAGTGCGCACCAGATCAATGGTGCAATTGGATAGAGTAGCGAACCTGGCCCTGCATCATAGTAGGCAATCACAATTGAAATAATGACTGCAACCAAAGGTAAGCTTTCTAGAATAATTTGAGATTTAAATGCATTAAGTTGTTGCTTGAGTTTGGCTAAATATGGGGTGCTAATGATAGCGGGTAAAAGTAAGAGTGCATTCTGAATTTCTGCTGTAAACCAATGCCCATAATCAAGCCAGAACGAGCCCAAAGCAAATTTAGTATCAAAAAAAGGCAGTGTAATTGCTGCAAATAACGCACTCGACAATCCACCGATACAACAAAAACTAAATAAAAATAAATAGAAATAGCCTAAATGCATTGAGCGAATGACGCTGTTAAATTTTATGTAGAGGGCAAGTGTGACCAGCACATAGATTAAGTTGGCAGAGGTTAAACAAATATTTAACAGAAAGGGTGTACCCTGTAAGCTATCTGCAATGAGATAGCCAAGGATTGCACCGATAAAACTGATTGGATGACGTGTTTGTGGGAAACGAATCAGCAAACCTAAAAGGACGGAATTGGCAGGCCAAAAGGAGGCAAGAAAATTGAGCTGTCGGGTTGCTATGCCGAGTAAACAACAAAAAAGAATGACACCTGTAAATAATAAGAATAATTGAAAAAGCGACAGAGGCTTTAGTGCTACTCTAGGTTGAGCCATTCTGACGCTTTTCCTTCGGGATCTTGGTCGCGCTATTATATAAATTTTGTTTAAATTTTCATCATAAATTTGTATTAATGCAATGATTTAGTGCAAGCTGCAATAATTATGCGCATAGGTCGTAAATTGCGATAGTTTTTGGTACATAAATAAAGAAAAAAATGATTAACATGCTATGTTTGATTTGTTAATTCGATTTTTGAGGGTGAATTAACCTTGATCTTGGATATATTTGTAATTTTAAGGACAAAATCATCCGAAAGACTAAAGCGCTTCAACTAGCATGAGAAATTAGAAATCAGGTACAATTGGCGGAATTAATTTTGTGTTTGGTGTATTTGAAGGCCAATACATACATTCTTTGTTAAAAATAGGCCTGCCAGGAGTTATCCCCGCATGAGTGCCATTACTCCATACGATTGGGCGATTATTGCCTTCGTGATCGGCGTTACATTTCTTTGCGTTTTTATGCTGACCGTTCCTTTACTCCTTGGGGGTAAAGCTTGGGGACGTGCCAAGCAAGAACAGTTTGAGTCAGGTGTAGTAAGTGCGGGCGGTGCTCGTATTCGCTTGTCAGCCAAGTTCTATCTAGTTGCGATTTTCTTTGTCGTTTTTGATTTAGAAGCCCTCTACCTCTATGCATGGGCAACCTCTGTCCGTGAAGTCGGTTGGGTGGGTTTTGCAGCTGCCACAGTGTTTATTTTAGTGTTACTTATTGGTTTGATTTATGAACTTTCAACAGGTGGACTTAACTGGGCACCTTCAGATCGTCGTAAAGCGGCTGGTATTAAAACTAAAATTGGTTCACCAAATATGAATATCGCTGACATTACTCGATTCAATAACATTGAAGAGTTAATCGTCGATCCTACTGGTCAAATTCCAGCGCAGTCTTCTGGTCGTGTTAAGTCTAAAACACCGACTACCTCATCATCTGAACAGGAGTAAGTCGGGATGAAATATACTTTAACCCGTGCGAATCCGGATGCCGATCAATATCCATTACAAGATCGTCAAATCGTAACTGATCCACTTGAGGAAGAAGTCAATAAAAGTGTGATGATGACTCGTCTAGAAGATGCTGTACATACAGCAGTCAACTGGGGTCGTAAAAACTCTTTGTGGCCATTTAACTTTGGTACTTCTTGCTGCTACGTCGAATATGCAACCACATTAACGGGTGTGCATGATTTATCTCGTTTCGGTGCAGAAGTAATTCGTGCTTCACCACGTCAGGCTGATTTGATGATTGTTGCAGGAACATGCTTTGTCAAAATGGCACCTGTAATTCAACGCTTGTATGAACAAATGCTTGAGCCTAAATGGGTCATTTCAATGGGTGCTTGTGCTAACTCTGGTGGTATGTACGACATCTATTCTGTGGTTCAAGGCGTAGACAAAATTATTCCTGTTGATGTGTACGTCCCAGGTTGTCCACCGCGCCCAGAAGCATTGATCCAAGCTTTAATGTTATTACAAGACCAAATTCAACTTGAGCGCCGCCCACTTTCAGCCGTAATTGGTGATGATCTTCAGCCTGTGTATAAGCCAAAGATGATGCCAGAACGCGACCGTAAAAATGCTGAACGTATTGCGGTGAAAAACTTGCGCTCTATGGATGAAATTAAATAATTTTTGAAGATGAGTTTTTGACATATCTGATGGATATGGTCATCTAAAAAATTGCCAGAATTTGTATTGAATAGGAAGCCAAACCAATGGCTGAAACTGACATTGCTATGCCAGAGTCAACACCAGTTGATTCACGCCCAGCATTTGCAATCGTAGAAGAGCTCAAAAATAAATTTGGTGAGAACTTCTACGTGCAGGCGACTTTTGAAGAGTTTCCAACAGTCTGGGTTGAGCGCGCACGCGTGCAAGAAGTCCTTATGTTCTTACGTAAAGTAGAACGTCCTTATGTCATGCTATTTGACTTATCTGCGATGGATGAGCGTTTACGTGTTCATCGTGATGGTTTACCTGCATCTGACTTCACTGTGTTTTATCATTTACTTTCACTTGAGCGTAATAGTGATATTCGTGTCAAAGTGGCTTTGAATGAAAATGATTTAAACCTTCCAACGGCGACTAACATTTGGCCAAATGCGAACTGGTATGAGCGTGAAGCTTACGATATGTTCGGGATCAATTTCGAAGGGCATCCAATGCTGCGTCGTATCTTGTTACCAACGTATTGGGAAGGTCATCCATTGCGTAAAGAATATTCTGCCCGTGCGACAGAATATACGCCGTATATGCAAGACCAAGCTAAGCAAGACTTCGAACAAGAACATCTACGTTTTGTACCAGAAGACTGGGGTCTAACACGCGGCAACGCTGATGAAGACTTCATGTTCCTGAACTTAGGTCCTAACCATCCATCTGCGCACGGTGCATTCCGTGTGGTTCTACAGTTGGACGGTGAAGAAGTGAAAGACTGTGTGCCTGATATTGGTTATCACCACCGTGGTGTGGAAAAGATGGCTGAACGTCAAACATGGCATTCTTTCATTCCTTATACTGACCGCGTGGACTACTTGGGTGGTTGTGCTCAGAACATGCCGTATGTGATGGCTGTAGAGCAAATGGCAGGAATCAAAGTTCCTGAACGTGCGCAAGTGATTCGGGTCATGTTGAACGAATTGTTCCGTATCAATAACCACTTATTATTCTGTGGTACGGCGATTCAGGATGCGGGTGGTATGACGCCAGTATTCTATATGTTCGCAGATCGTCAAAAAGTCTATGACATCGTTGAGGCGATTACGGGATACCGTATGCACCCTGCATGGTTCCGTATCGGTGGTACGGCGCATGATCTTCCAAATAACTGGCAAAAACTGGTTAAAGAGTTATTGGAGTGGATGCCAAAACGTTTGAACGAGTACTACACCGCAGCACTTAAAAACTCAGTATTTATTGGTCGTACCCGCAACGTTGCGCAATACGATGCAAAATCTGCGTTGGCTTGGGGTGTGACAGGTACAGGTTTACGTGCGACAGGTATTGATTTTGATGTACGTAAATATCGTCCATACAGTGGTTATGAAAACTTCGATTTTGATGTGCCGCTCGAATATGAAGGCGATGCGTACGCGCGTGTTCTGGTTCACTTCCGTGAAATTACCGAGTCACTGAAAATTATTCAACAGTGCTTGGATAATATGCCTTCTGGCCCATATAAAGCGGATCATCCACTGGCTGTTCCACCACCAAAAGACAAGACATTACAAGATATTGAAACTTTGATTACGCACTTCTTGAGCGTGTCATGGGGTCCTGTAATGCCAGCAGGTGAAGCATCGTTTATGACTGAAGTAGTGAAAGGTGCAAGTACCTATTATCTCACGTCTGATAAGTCGACGATGAGTTACCGTACTCGTATCCGTACGCCAACATTCACTCACTTACAGCAAATGCCTTCAGTGATTAATGGTAGCTTGGTCTCTGATTTGATCATCTATTTGGCAACCATTGACGTGGTTATGGCTGACGTGGATCGCTAGGGGTAAACGATAATGATGATTTTGACTGATAAAAAACCTCGTGTGAATGTTGAAGGGATTTTGACTGCTGAAGAAATCCATGACATTGAACATCACATTGATCACTATCCGTACCCACGTGCTGCATCACTTGATGCGCTCAAGTGTGTACAACGCCGTAATGGTTGGGTAGATGACGCTCAAATGAATGCGATTGCGCAATTATTGAGTATGAGTGTGGCTGATTTGGAAGGTGTAGCAACGTTCTATAACCGCATTTATCGCCAGCCTGTAGGCCGTCACGTGATTTTATTGTGTGACTCTATTGCTTGCTTCTTGATGGGTGCAGAAACTTTGGCAGAGGCTTTCCAGCGTGAGTTGGGAATCCAATATGGACAAACCACAGCAGATGGTCGTTTTACCTTGCTGCCAATTTGTTGTTTAGGCAACTGTGACAAAGGTCCAACTTTAATGATTGATGAAGATACCCACGGTTTAGTGGATGTGTCATCAGTCAAACAGTTATTGGAGAAGTATGTATGAATACTGAACCAAAACCAATCTATGGCGACGGTAACCCAGAAACACATCCATTGACTTGGCGTTTGAGTAAGCAAGAGCATGTTCGTGCTGCTGATGATTATGAAGCGCTTGAAGGTTATGCAGGCTTTAAAAAAGCACTCAGTATGCCACCAAAAGATGTATTGGAAGTGGTCAAAGCTGCAACCGTAAAAGGTCGTGGTGGTGCAGGTTTCCCAGCAGGAATTAAATGGTCATTAATGGCACCTAATGATGGTGGTCCACGTTATTTGATCTGTAATGCCGATGAAATGGAACCGGGTACTTTTAAAGACCGTTTGCTGATGGAAAAGCTTCCGCATCAATTGATTGAAGGGATGCTGATCGCAGGTTATACCCTAGAAGCGACACATGGCTATATTTTCATTCGCGGTGAGTATGTTGAAGCTGCTCAATACTTAAATGAAGCATTAGAGCAAATCCGTGCCAAAGGTTACTTGGGTGAAAATATCCTAGGGACTGGCTGGAACTTTGAGATGCACGTGCATACAGGCGCAGGTCGTTATATCTGTGGTGAAGAAACTGCATTGATTAACTCGCTTGAAGGTCGTCGTGCCAACCCGCGTACGAAACCACCATTTCCACAGGTGGCAGGCGCATGGGGGCGTCCGACGATTGTCAATAACGTTGAGACCTACAATAACTTGCCAGCGATTATGCTGCGTGGTCCTGAATGGTATATCAATCTTTCTGCGCATAAATCCAAAGACCCTGGCACCAAGATTTATGGTGCATCAGGTAAAGTGAAATTCCCTGGACTTTGGGAGCTTCCATTCGGTACGACTGCGCGTGAAGTGATTGAAGAGCATGCAGGTGGTATGCGTGATGGTTTAACCCTGAAAGCATGGTTACCGGGTGGTGCATCAACAGACTTCTTGGCTGCTGAGCACATTGACCTACCAATGGATGCTGAAAGCATTATGAAGGCGGGTTCTCGTTTAGGAACGTGCTTGCTAATGGTGGTTGATGAAACCCAATGTATGGTTTCTGCGACCCGTAATTTAGAAGAATTCTTTGCGCGTGAATCTTGTGGTTTTTGTACACCATGTCGTGATGGTCTACCTTGGGCTGTTAAAGCACTGAAAGCACTTGAAGATGGTAAAGGGAAGATGGAAGACATTCAACATCTGTCTGAACTCACTAAAAAGTTGTGGATCGGTAAGACTTTCTGTGCCCATGCACCGGGTGCGATGGAGCCGCTGATGGGCGCATTAAAATATTTCCGCCATGAGTTTGAAGCAAAGGTTAAAACCCATGCTCCAGCTCTTGACGTAGAACAAGCTTAAGGAATTCGACTATGGCTACAATTCATGTCGATGGAAAATCGTACGAAGTCAATGGTTCTGAGAACTTGCTACAAGCATGTTTATCTCTCGGACTTGATATTCCGTATTTTTGTTGGCACCCATCCTTAGGTTCAGTTGGTTCTTGTCGTCAATGTGCGGTGACTCAGTATGCAAATCCTGAGGACACACGTGGACGTTTAGTGATGTCATGTATGACACCTGCGACCGACAATACCTATATTTCTATCGAAGACAAAGAAGCAACCGAGTTTCGTGCATCGATCGTTGAATTTTTAATGACCAATCACCCACACGACTGTCCAGTCTGTGAAGAAGGTGGGCACTGTCATTTACAAGATATGACGGTGATGACACAGCACGATCGTCGTCGCTACCGCTTTACCAAGCGCACCCATCATAATCAAGAATTGGGTTCGTTTATTGCGCATGAGATGAACCGTTGTATCGCTTGCTATCGTTGTGTGCGTTATTACAAGGATTATGCTGGCGGTACAGACTTTGGTGTGTATGCCAATGCATCACGTGTGTATTTTGGACGTCCAGAATCAGGAACCTTAGAATCTGAATTCTCTGGTAACTTGACTGAAGTTTGCCCAACTGGTGTATTTACCGATAAAACACATTCTGCACGTTATAACCGTAAATGGGACATGCAGTACGCACCAAGTGTTTGTTTTGGCTGTTCTTCAGGTTGTAACATTTCACCGGGTGAGCGTTATGGCGAAATTCGTCGTGTCGAAAACCGTTTCAATGGTGAAGTGAACCAATACTTCCTGTGTGATAAAGGTCGTTTCGGGACTGGCTATGTCAACCGTGAAGATCGTCCTCGTCAACCACAGTTCCGCAATGGTGACTCTGTTGCAACCGTGACTGTGGATCAGGCACTTGATCAAGTGATTGATCAACTTCAAGGCAAGAAAGTGTTAGGAATTGGTTCACCACGCGCAAGCTTGGAATCAAACTACGCACTTCGTGAATTGGTTGGACAAGACAACTATTCAACCGGAATGTCGCAAAAAGAGCAAAATCTGGTTGAGTTGGCTGCGTCAATCATGCAAACACAGGGTATTCATAACCCGAACATGCGTGAAATTGAAAGCTATGATGCAGTATTGATCTTGGGTGAAGACTTAACCCAAACTGCACCACGTATGGCTTTATCTGTTCGCCAAGCAGCGAAAAATAAAGCCAAAGAAATGGCGGCCAAGACCCGTACACCAGACTGGTTAGCAGAACCTGTACAACGTATTGGTCAAGATGCAAAATCTCCAATCTATATCCTTGCTGCAACACAAACGCGTTTAGCGGATGTGGCAACGGGTGAAGTGGTTGCATCGCCAAATGATATTGCGCGTTTAGGTTTTGCTGTTGCTGCAGCTGTAAACGGCGAAGCATTGACTGGTTTAGCAGATGATGCAAAAGCATTTGCACAAACGATTGCTGACACATTGAAAGCAGCGACCAAGCCATTGATTATCTCTGGTACGAGTCTGCAAGATCCTGCAATCATGGAAGCAGCAGCACAAGTTGCTCAAAACTTGGGTGGAAATGCAGGTTTATCCTTGACGGTTCCTGAAGTGAACTCAATGGGCTTGGCATTGTTTGGTGGTTTAAGCTTAGAACAAGCCTTCGCACAAGATTATGATGCGGTTGTCATTGTTGAAAATGATTTAACGCGTCGTTTACCTGTTGCACAAGTCAAAGCTGGGTTGGATAAAGCTGAAACAGTGATCGTACTTGACCACAGTGAAACTGAAACCTTGAAATTGGCAGATATCGTCCTTTCTGCAGCAAGTTTTGCTGAGGGTGATGGTACGGTGGTGAGCCAAGAGGGCCGTGCACAACGTTTCTATCAAGTCTATGACCCAAGCTACTACAAACCTGAATATGCGATTAAAGAATCATGGCGCTGGTTACACGCCGTTGAGACGGGTCTAAAAGGTAAAGTGGTTGACTGGACGTTACTTGATGATGTGATTGATGACATTGTTAAAAATGTTCCAGTACTTGAAGCGATTCAAGATGTTGCACCAGATGCAGGCTATCGTGTTCATGGTTTGAAAATCGCACGTGAACCACGTCGTTATTCGGGGCGTACTGCGATGCGAGCAGGAATTTCGGTGCATGAACCAAAGCAACCGACTGATCTAGATTCGGCATTGACCTACTCGATGGAGGGTTATGTTGGAACACAGAATGCGTCATCGTTGGTTCCATTTGCATGGGCTGCAGGTTGGAACTCACCACAAGCTTGGAACAAATACCAAGATGAAGTGGGTGGTCACTTAAAAGGTGGTGATTCAGGTGTTCGATTATTCGATCGTTTAGCCAAGCGTCCAGCACGTAGCTATGTTGCACCGACAGCAGTTGTTGTGAATCCTGAAAGTTTCCGTCTTGTACCAATGCACCATATTTTTGGTTCTGGTGAGTTCACGATTAAAACGCCTGCGATGGAATCTCGTATTCCTGAAGCGATGTTTGCAGTGGCTGAACAAGATGCGACACGTTTAAATGTTCAAGATGGTCAACGTATTACGATTAAAGCGGGTGAGACCAGTATTAGCTTACCTGTACAAGTGATCGAATATTTACCAACGGGTTATATTGGTTATCCAATTGGTTTAGCACCAACGGTTTCATTGGCTGAGCCTGTGTCTGTGGCAGTAGGAGTGTAATTCATGAATCAAGAATTTATACGTCAAACGCCACTTTGGGCTGAGCAATGGCCAATCGCTTATTCAGTGATTCAAGCGATTGTTATTCTGCTGGTTGTGGTGTTGATTGCGGCATTGATGTCGTTTATTGAACGTCGTCTTTTAGCACTCTGGCAAGATCGCTATGGTCCAAACCGTGTTGGTCCAGGTGGCATGTTCCAGATCGTTGCCGACATGCTCAAGATCATGTTTAAAGAAGACTGGACACCAAAGTTTGCAGATAAGTTAACTTTCCGTTTAGCACCAGCAGTTGCGATGGCAACTGCGGTTCTTTCATTCATGGTCATTCCTGTGAGTCCGATGTTGGGCGTAGCAGATATGAGTATCGGTCTATTGTTCTTTATGGCAATGGCGGGTATTGCAGTCTATGCCGTGTTATTTGGTGGTTGGGCTTCGAACAACAAATACTCATTATTAGGCGGTTTACGTTCTGCGGCTCAAACCATTTCTTATGAAGTGTTCTTGGGTATCTCGTTGATGGGTGTGGTTGCGATTGCAGGCTCATTTAACCTTCGTGAAATCGTTGAAGCACAACGTGATATGTGGTTCATCATTCCACAATTCTTAGGTTTCTTGATCTTTGTGGTTGCAGGCGTTGCGGTGACGCATCGTCATCCATTTGACCAACCTGAAGCCGAGCAAGAATTGGCTGAGGGTTACCATGTTGAATATGGTGGGATGAAGTGGGGGATGTTCTTCGTTGCTGAATATGTCAACGTGGTGCTGATCTCTGCTTTGATCGTGACTTTATTCTTCGGTGGATGGCTTGCACCATTTAACTTAGAAATTCCATTTGTTCCACCAGTATTCTGGTTCATTATCAAAACAGCATTCTTCGTGATGATGTTTGTCTTGGCTCGTGGCTCGTTAATGCGTCCGCGTTATGACCAAGTAATGAATTTTGGTTGGAAAGTTTGTTTGCCATTGGCGTTGGTCAACTTGTTAGTGACTGGTGCTGTGATTCTGATGAATCAGGCCTAGGACAGCAGGGAGTACAAAATGTATAAAATTCTAGCTGGATTCGGATCGATTGTACGTTCGTTGTGGATGGTGTTTAGCCATGTAACGCGTAAACGTGACACGATTTTATATCCAGAAGTACCAGCAGAACAAATTGTGCCTCCACGCTTTCGTGGTCGTATTGTATTGACGCGTGATCCAGATGGTGAAGAGCGTTGTGTAGCATGTAACTTATGTGCGGTTGCATGTCCTGTGGGCTGTATTTCATTACAAAAAGCGGAAAAAGAAGATGGACGTTGGTATCCAGAATTTTTCCGTATTAACTTCTCTCGCTGCATCTTCTGCGGTATGTGTGAAGAAGCTTGCCCAACAACTGCGATTCAAATGACCCCAGATTTCGAATTGGGTGAATATGTACGTCAAGATTTGGTTTACGAGAAAGAAAACTTATTGATTTCTGGGCCGGGTAAATACCCTGACTATAACTTCTACCGTGTTGCTGGTATGGCGATTGATGGTAAAGGCAAAGGTCAAGCACAAAAAGAAAGTGCGCCAGTCGATGTACGGAGCTTATTACCATGATGTGGCCATTTTATTTGATGGCACTTGTGGCCATCGTTTCGACTATTCGTGTTGTGACTAATACGAATCCTGTACATGCACTTTTAAGTTTGATCGTGTCACTACTTGCGGTTGCAGGTATTTTCCTGATCGTCGGTGCGCCATTCGCTGCTGCACTTGAGATCATCGTTTATGCAGGCGCGATCATGGTCTTGTTCGTGTTTGTGGTCATGATGTTAAATCTTGGTCAAGACACCGTTGAACAAGAAAGTAAGTGGTTGAGCTCTGATGCTTGGGCATTTCCCGCATTGATGAGTTTTCTCATGGGCTTGCTTTTAGTCTGGATGCTGGGTAGCGACTATACGACTTCAGGTGCAGTGATGGGGCGTGAAGTAGTGGGTCCTAAAGCAGTGGGACAAGCATTATTTACGCATTATCTATTATTGGTAGAAGTTGCCGCGATGTTATTGCTTGCAGCGTTAGTTGCAGCATTCCACCTAGGCAAACGTGAACCAGGTGCAGAAGAGGATAAAGAATAATGGGACACATCCCTTTAGAACATGGTTTGATTGTCGCAACCATCCTTTTTGCACTGGGTTTTTACGGTGTAATGGTGCGACGCAACCTATTATTTATGTTAATGAGCCTTGAAGTGATGATGAATGCCGCCGCATTGGCATTCGTCTTAGCGGGTAGCGTTTGGGCGCAACCAGATGGACAAGTCATGTTCATCTTGATCTTGACCCTTGCAGCAGCAGAGGCGTGTATCGGTCTTGCGATCGTTCTTCAGTTCTATCATCGCTTCCATCATTTGGATGTAGATGCTGCTAGTGAGATGCGCGGATGAGTACATTATATTTAACCGTTTTATTCCCGCTCATTGGTTTTATCCTTTTAGCGGCAGGACGTAACAAACTTTCTGAAAATGTAGCCGCAATTATTGGCGTGGGTTCAGTTGGTCTATCTGCTTTATTTGCATTAATTGCAGGTCTTGCATTTAGCAATAGTGGTGAAACTGTCTTTATTCAACATTTGTGGACATGGTTCAGTGTTGGTGGTTTTGAACCAGGGATTAGTTTACAACTTGATGGCCTTTCATTGCTGATGATGGGAATGGTGACAGGGGTTGGTTTCCTGATCCACATTTTTGCATCTTGGTATATGCGTGGTGAAGAAGACTATGCACGCTTCTTTTCTTATTTCAACTTATTCGTTGCCAGCATGTTGTTGTTGGTACTTGGCGATAACTTAGCGTTATTGTTCTTAGGTTGGGAAGGTGTAGGTCTCTGCTCATACTTGCTGATTGGTTTCTATTATTCTAACCCAGCCAATGGTTGGGCGGCGATCAAGGCATTTACCGTAACGCGTGTGGGTGATGTATTTTTACTGATCGCATTGTTCTTGCTCTATCAACAGTTTGGTACTTTGAATATCCAGTACATTGTTGAAAATGCAGCAGCGGTGATGACGCAAAGCTCTTCATTGTCGATCTGGACAGCATTGATGTTGTTCTTGGGTGCAGCAGGTAAGTCAGCGCAAATTCCACTCCAAACGTGGTTAGCGGATGCGATGGCAGGTCCGACACCAGTTTCTGCATTGATCCACGCAGCGACCATGGTTACAGCGGGTGTGTACTTGTGTTGTCGTATGTTCTCTGTGATGGAAATGGCACCAGAAGTGATGCAATTCATTTCGATTACAGGTGCGGTGACATTGCTAGTAGCTGGTTTTGCAGCATTGGTTCAAACCGATATCAAACGTATCTTGGCTTACTCAACCATGAGTCAGCTCGGTTATATGTTTATGGCGGTGGGTGCTGAAGCATACCAAGCTGGTTTGTTCCACATGTTGACGCATGCATTCTTTAAAGCGTTATTGTTCTTGTCTTCTGGTGCGGTTATTTTGGCCTACCATCATGAGCAAAACATTTTCAAGATGGGTGGCTTGTTCAAGCATAACAAATTCTTATTTGCCTGTTTTGCGATTGGTGGTGGTGCACTAGCTGCAATCCCATTTATCACCGTCGGTTTCTTCTCTAAAGATGCGATTTTATGGCAAGTTTGGGCGCATGGTCACACTACAGGTATTGAGACTTATGGCTCATTATTCTGGGTGGGTGTTGCTGGTGCATTCTTAACCTCTATTTATACGTTCCGTTTGATTTGGATTGTATTCTTTGGTGAAGAAAAGACCCCATATCACGAAATCAAAGGTGCGACTTACTGGGCGCCGCTTGCAATTTTGGCTGTACTTTCAACTGGTGTTGGTGCTTTGTTGCAAGGTCCAGTACAAGGGCTGTTAAATACCGCGGGTATCCCTGCATTTGTGATGACGGATGCGCTAGCACATTTACAGCATGCGGTTGAATTAAAAGCGGTTGGTATTGCGCTGGCTGGTTTGGTGGTTGGTATTGTGCTGTTTGTCTTTGCCTATGGTGCAGTCAAATCTTTTGCTCAAACATCGCTGGGTTCAGGTTTAGCACACATCTGCCGTACTGCATTTGGTTTCGATGCTTTATATAACATTGTATTTGTAAAACCTTATTTATTGATTGCGAAAATTTTAGGTCGCGATCCAGTAGATGGTTTGTGGTTGGTACTTCCTGCGATCGTGCAAGGTGGTAATAGCTTTACAAGTTCGCGTCAAACAGGTTCATTACGTGAATACGCATCAAGCATGTCACTTGGTATCGTGGTGCTATTGATGGTCTTGATCGTTATTGAGGTTGTGGGGAAATAAAATGGAAAATAATTTAATTTTACCCGCACTGATTTTAGTTCCTTTCATTGCTGGTTTTATTTGTTGGTTGGTAGATAAATTCGACCAACATTTACCGCGCTGGATTGCCTTGATTGGTATGTTGATTACCTTCGGTCTAGGTATCGCACTTTGGCAAAATGGTGATTTTGTCTATAAGTTAGGTAGCCAAACACCATCTTGGGCGGCGGAGTTCTACCTTCCTTGGATTCAGACCTTAGGTATTAGTATTCATCTTGCAGTAG
The DNA here is from genome assembly GCF_004208515.1 of Acinetobacter halotolerans. Classification (GTDB taxonomy): domain Bacteria; phylum Pseudomonadota; class Gammaproteobacteria; order Pseudomonadales; family Moraxellaceae; genus Acinetobacter; species Acinetobacter halotolerans. The sequence continues at coordinate 122,439 of NZ_SGIM01000006.1, read as the reverse complement.
ATGGCTTATCTCTTTTGATGGTGCTACTGACTGCATTACTGGGTGTACTTGCTGTTGGCTGTTCATGGGGCGAGATTCAGAAAAACGTTGGTTTCTTCCACTTAAACCTCCTTTGGAGTTTAGGTGGGGTTATCGGTGTCTTCCTTGCAATTGACTTATTCTTGTTCTTCTTCTTCTGGGAGATGATGCTTGTACCAATCTATTTCTTGATTGCGTTATGGGGTCATAAAGGCTCGAATGGTCGTTCACGTGTTTATGCTGCTACCAAGTTCTTCTTGTACACACAAATCGCTGGTTTGATCATGTTGATCGGTATCGTAGGACTTGTTGTCTATGGATACACGATGACAGGCATGATTGGGTTCGATTACAACTATCTTATGGCTGTAGCGCACCGTTTACCGCCAGAAGTTGCTTATGCATTTATGTTGTGTTTCTTCATCGGTTTTGCGGTGAAACTTCCTGTATTTCCATTACACGGTTGGTTGCCAGATGCGCATGCGCAAGCACCAACAGCGGGTTCTGTGGACTTAGCAGGGATTTTGATTAAAACTGCAGCGTACGGTTTACTTCGTTTTGTGATTCCATTCTTCCCAGCAGCATCAGCACAATTTGCTGATATCGCGATCATTTTGGGTCTAATTGGTATCTTCTACGGCGCATTCTTGGCGTACCAGCAAACAGATATGAAACGCTTACTCGCGTATACGTCTATTTCACACATGGGTTTCATTTTACTTGCTATCTATGCAGGTAACATTCTGACCTTCCAAGGCTTAATGATTATGATGCTGGCGCATGGCTTGTCATCAGCTGCATTGTTCATCATGTCGGGTCAAGTGTATGAACGTTTACATACCCGTGACTTGCGCTTAATGGGCGGTCTTCGTGGTCAACTACAATATTTGCCATTCTTCTTGATGTTCTTCGTTGCGGCACTTGTTGGTGTACCTGGGTTAGGTAACTTTATTGGTGAATTCCTGATCTTAATGGGTTCATTTAAAGCCTATCCAACCTTCACGATTATGGCAGCAGTGAGCTTGGTATTTGCTGGTCTTTATGGTTTGATCTTGATTCACAAAGCCTTATTCGGTGAGCCAAATTCTGAACAAAAGCAACATTATACAAGCCCACTTAAAGATTTATCGGCGCGTGAAGTCAGCATTTTGATGATTTGCGTGATTGGTTTAGTTTGGTTAGGTATTTACCCTCAAACATTCTTGGATGTGTCTCATTCGAGTATGCAGTGGTTAGTAAATAGTTATATGCCAGTACAAGAAGTTGTCGAAACTGTTCAGCAGGCTGCAACTCAACTTGAACATGTGGAGATGCAATAAATCATGAACTTCACACTTTCTTTTTCTGAGCTTATGCCGCTTGCGCCCGTGATGATTGTGGCATTGACTGCAATCGTAGTGATGTTATTGATTGCGATTAAACGCCATCATAACCTTATTGCAACAACCTCAGTGGTAGGTTTAAATCTCGCGGCAATCTTGATTGTATACACCATGTTTACTGGAAGCTTTGTTCCTGTAAATGTAATGGGCATGTTTATGGTTGATCCATTTACCATGCTCTATCAATTTCTGATTTTGATTGCAGCTTTGGCGTGTTGTACTTTGTCTCATGCTTATATCGAGACTTATAAAGACAACCGTGAAGAGTTGTATATCCTGTTACTGACTTCAGTAGCGGGTGCAATGTTGATGGTTGCAAGTTCACACTATGCGGCATTCTTCATTAGTCTTGAGCTCATGTCGATTCCGATTTATGGAATGTTGGCGTATACCTATCAACGTAGTCAGTCTTTGGAAGCAGGGATTAAATATCTCGTACTTTCTGCGACCGCATCTGCGATGTTATTGATGGGTATGGCATATATTTATGCTTATACAGGTTCATTGTCATTCTATGATTCAGTTCAGAATTTATTCGCTGTTATTGATCAGCCAATGGTCTTATTGGGCTTAGCATTAATTATCTTTGCTGTGGCATTCAAACTCTCGCTTGCTCCATTCCACAAATGGACGCCTGACGTGTATGCAGGTGCGCCAGCACCAATGGCAACCTTCTTGGCCACTGTCGCTAAAGTTGCAACAATCGGTTTATTTGTACGTTACTTACTCACCTCTGGTGCAATTCTTGATCAAGGTTTAATTACGGTTTTAACCATCCTTGCAGTATTGTCAATTGTGGTCGGTAACTTACTCGCTGTACGTCAAGTGAACTTGAAGCGTATCTTGGGTTATTCATCGATTGCGCACTTTGGTTATTTGTTGATTGCTTTAATCAGCATGACTTATGCAAGTCTAGGTAGCGTAACGGTTTATGTGATTACTTATGTACTCACTACAATCGGTGCCTTTGGTGTTGTGGCGTTGATGTCAAGTCCATATAACAATGCGGATGAAGCACAAAGTCTTGCAGACTACCGTGGTTTGTTCTGGCGTCGTCCGATTTTGACTGCTGCTTTAACTGTGATGATGTTATCTTTGGCCGGTATTCCATTGACAGCAGGCTTTATTGGTAAATTCCTTGTCGTGTTAGCTGCAGTTACAACTCAGCACTGGTTCTTGGCTGCGATGATTGTCGTCGGTAGTGGTATCGGTTTGTATTATTACCTCCGTGTGATGGTAGTGATGTATATGACACCACCTGATGTACCGCGTATTGATGCTGATGCCCATTGGGGTCAACAAGTCGGTGGGATCATGGTGCTCGGTGCTGCATTACTGGTATTGTTCTTGGGTATTTATCCAGATCCGATGATTAACTTGGCATTGAAAGCAGAAATTCTTTCTCCATTGCATTTTATGTTATCTCAACAGCAGTAATGATCTGATTTGTACAAAAAAGCCTCCAAAATTGGGGGCTTTTTTATTGAAGAGTAAAAAAACACTTTATAATAGTCAAAGATTAATATGTTTTAGGTACATGCTTGTGTCCATTCAAGAAATTCATCATCCACTTATTCGCCATAAACTTGGTTTATTGCGTCGTTCAGACATTAGTACCAAGAACTTTCGCGAATTGGCGCAAGAAGTTACGATGTTATTGACTTATGAAGCTACTAAAGACCTACCAATGGTTGATCATGACATTGATGGTTGGGCTGGGACGGTCTCAACGCAACGTATTGCGGGCAAGAAAATTACCATTGTTCCAATTTTACGTGCGGGTATTGGGATGTTAGAAGGTGTACTCAGCCTGATTCCAAGTGCAAAAGTTAGTGTATTGGGTCTAGAGCGTGATGATGAAACGTTAGAAGTTCGCACCTACTATAAAAAGCTAGTGCCAGATGTTGCCAATCGTTTAGCCATGATCATTGATCCCATGTTGGCAACAGGAAACTCTTTGATTGCTGCAATCGATGTCTTAAAAGCAAGTGGTTGTAAAGATATTCGAGTCATGATCTTAGTTGCTGCACCTGAAGGTGTTGCAAAAGTGGAAGCAGCCCATCCTGATGTGCGTATTTATACGGCTTCGATTGATCAAGGATTAAATGCTGAAGGCTATATCGTTCCTGGTTTGGGCGATGCAGGTGACAAGATTTTTGGTAGTGTTCAAAAAGATTAATTTTTGAAATACAGATAAAAAGAGGCTGCATTCACCCGTAAAATCTTTGTGGGCGGATCAACGGTCTCTTTTTTATATATACTGTGACTAATAGCGTTTAAAGAATAGGGTGAAGTTAATGAAGCAAGAGTTCTATCAAGGAAAAATTAAACAATACAATCCAGACAAAGGGTTTGGTTTTATTGCAACGGCTGAAGGAGATGTGTTTTTTCATATCTCAGAATATCCAACAGACGGTGAGCCGAAAAGAAATGAAAAAGTGAAATTTGTGGTACTTGAAAGTGATGGGAAATATAAAGCCACAAAAATTGAGCGCATTGATCCAAACCCTGCCAAAACTAGAAAAACTAAAATACTGGCGCATAATGAGTCGATCACAACAGAGTTGTTGTCAAATTTTAGACGCTAGTTATTTCGTTTCAGCCTAGAAAATCACAGCGAATTTAGCTGTGATGGACGCAGACATTGTTCTCAAATGCGATCTTATGAAGAGGCTGTCTTCTTTTAGTTGTCCAAATACCGAAATGGATGGCGATGGCATTCCATGTGAGCGGCAATTTGGACGATAACAAGATTAGATCAAGTCTGATTTTCGCAGAACTGTAAAAAAGCTTTTAAGCCAGGTCCTTGATATTTTTGACGATGTACCAGCATGTAGAGTGGGCGAGTCAATTGCCAATATGGCGTGTCTAAAATAACCAATTGACCTTTTTCAAGCAATGGTTCAATCGCAAGTTTAGAAATACACGACATCCCTAAACCACCCGCAACGATTTTTAAAATCGCTTCGTTGTGACCAAGGGTTAAACGAATATTGGCATCGGGTAAGTCTTGCAAGATTGCGTTATCAAACACTTCGCGTGTGCCTGAGCCTTCTTCACGTAAAATCCATTCGACATCAAGAAAATCTGCTTGTGTGATAGGGCGATTTAGCTGAGCTAAAGGATGATCAGGTGCACAACACACGGCTAATTCATCATTACGCCAATGAATGCATTGCAGTGAAGGCAGATGACAAGAACCTTCAATTAATGCTAAATCAAGCTGAAACTGATTAACTGCTTCAATCATTTGGCGTGTATTACCCACTTGTAGTTGTAGGTGAGCTTGGGGGTGACGCTTTAAAAAATCTGCCATGAGATCAGGCATTAAATAATCACTGATGGTCAGGGTAGCACCTAAGCGTAAATCAATGCTTTGTAGCTCGCCCTTCGCTGCTTGTTCAAAGGATTCGCAACGACCTAATATTTCCAAAGCTTGTGGAAGTAAAAATCTTCCTAAATCATTAAGTTGTAATCGTTTACCTAAACGGTCAAATAAAGGTGCGCCAAGACCGTCTTCTAAATCAGCTAAAGCCATGCTCGCCGCACTTTGTGTGAGTCGGACAGCATCACTGGCTTTGGTTACCGTTCCCTCTTGAGCGACCGCCACGAAAACTGCCAATTGGCGTAATGTCATGCGCATGTTAAAAGCCTTAACGTGTGGAGGGTCTCGTCACATTTAACAGACCCTAGAGTATTCATCAATAATCAGATCATGCTACCATGAGCGCACTGTTTCGTGCCACGTTCAAATCATGTCAATTGAAAAATTTAGCGTAGAAAAAGTTTTATCGGTACAGCGTTGGACCAGCAACCTTTTTAGTTTCACAATGACTCGACCAGCTCACTTTAAATTTACCGCAGGGCAGTTTGCTCGGATTGGTTTAATGGTCGGTGATGAGCTAGTCATTCGTGCGTATTCCGTGGTGTCTTCGCCATATGATGAAACCTTAGAGTTCTTTTCGATTGTGGTACCCGATGGGGCATTTACCTCAAACTTACAGCACCTAAAAGTCGGTGATGAACTCTATCTCGAAAAAATATCTTATGGGTACCTAACACTAGCTCGCTATCAACAGCCATTGCCACAAGATTTATGGTTGCTGGCTACGGGAACAGGTCTAGCGCCATTTCTTTCCATGTTGCAAGACTTTGAAACGTGGAAAAAATATCAGAAAATCACCTTGGTTTACAGTGTCCGAACTGAGTCTGAGTTGGCGTATATCGAGCGTATTCAAGAGATTGCGGAACTGTTTGGTGAGGGGCACACTGGGTTTAAATTTGTGCCGATTATCACCCGTGATCCAAATGCAGCTTTACGTGATCGTTTGCCAGTATTGATTGCAAATGGTCAGTTAGAAAAAGCTGTAGGACTGTCATTCAATCCTGACAGCAGTCATGTGATGTTATGTGGCAACCCACAAATGGTTGATGACACCAAAGAAGCATTAAAACAGCGTGGTCTTACCATGAATCGCCGTGGAGAAGGAAATATTGCGGTAGAGAACTATTGGTAATGAGCGATTGTAGCGGCGCTAGAGGGCGACGGAAGCAGTGTGTGGGAGTGGATATATTTTAATGAACAAACATATCCATAAATTCACGGATTTCTTGAATTGCGGTTTCGACATCTGTAGTGAGCCAAGTAGGTTCGAAAATCCCTGTGTAATGTTCTAAACGATCTTGCGGAACGACCAATCGTACAGGGCAATCTTCTTCCAATAAACGCCAAGGTAAAATCGGAACTTCATTATCTAAAAAGGGTTGAACATTGCGAATGTCAACAATCATCGCGTTGATGCAATCAGGCAATGGCATCACAGAAAGTTCTTCTGTTCGACGGCGAAAATATTCCAAATCTCCCCATTTTAGGATATAGCTCGGCTTATTGAACTCAATAATTCCAATCAAATGTTCGTCGCGTGTGTGATGTAAAAAACACTGATGAGTAACATCTGTGTCTAATTCAAGAGAAACGCGTTGTTGGCTATAGGACATAAAGCAGAATGGTAAAGAGATGAGAGGGGCTATTATAGCTTACTTTTATCACATTCTAAAATCGCGTATATTTTAAACAAAACTTCAAACAATAAAAAGTAGTGTTATGCAAACAAGACAACGTTATTCCGAAGTTTCTTCACACAATGCAACATTGTGTACTGCTATGATAAAAGTCAAATAAGTAATAACAAGAGGGCTAGCTACGATGCATGATTTTAGTAAGCCAAAACCGCATGTGGAAAGTAAAGAAGATACAGCGCGGAAACGGAAACTACCTGTCTATATGCTCATCATTGTTGGAATTTTTCTGATCGCGCTACTTGTGTTTATGGTTGCTGACCATTCAGCTAAGCCTACTGCACAGGTGATCATGTCTCATTTGCAGACGTTGGTGCTGCATGCTTAGAGCATTATTTAAGACCATATTCGATGAATAATTGAGTAACCAAGGCCCTTTGGTATAAATCAAGGGGCTTTTTGCAAACTATTACATGTTTTTTGTTGTATTAGTGATGCGGTTCATTGATTGAGAAATAGACAAAAATTAAGGTTAAAGCATCCATAAATTATGTGCTTGCTCATAAAGCGATCATGAGTGGATAGTACAGAATGTAAAAACATGACATAAGGATAACAACATGAATGAATTTTTTAGAGACCCCTCCCAAAGAGGAGGATTCGATGCAATGTATTATTGGGACCAGTTTCAGCCTATTTTAGCTGCAATTGCGATTCTGTTAATCGGGTGGATTATTGCATTGGTGATTGCTGCTGGTGTAAAAAAATTACTGCAAAAACTTGATACCAATAATAGATTATCTACTGCGACTGGTCGTACGCCAAATATTGAAAATTTAGTATCTAAACTGATTTTCTGGTTTGTGATGATACTTGCCGTCGTTGGTGCTTTAAATGTTCTAAACATTAGTGGTGTAAGTGATCCATTTAGCAATATGGTCGGGCGGGTACTTGCCTATTTACCAAACTTACTGGCTGCGGTCGCAGTTGGATTTATTGGTTGGATCGTTGCTCGTTTAGTGAGAGCGGGTTTAACCAATGTTCTTGCCAGAACTGAACTGGATGAAAAACTGAGTAATGAAGTCGGCGTAACTGCGTTAAGCACAAATATTGCTGAGATTTTCTACTGGTTAGTTCTATTACTATTCTTGCCGATTGTTTTATCTATTTTGGGTTTAACTGGGCTGCTTATTCCTGTCCAGAATATGGTAAATGACGCAATTGCGTACTTACCAAATCTATTTATTTCAGGTGTGATCATTTTTGTAGGTTATATTCTTGCAAAAATTGTTCGTGGGATTGTTGAAGGACTAAGCAATAGTCTAGGTCTGCAAACCCAAGCTGAAAAAGTTGGTCTGTTTAAAAACTCTAATGTCTCAAGATTCTTGGGATCATTCGTTTTTGCCATTATTATTATCACAAGCTTAATTGTCGCATTTGAAGCACTTGGTATCGAAGCAATTTCTCAACCTGCCACAGCAATGTTGAATGACATCATGCTTGCGATACCGCAGATCATTGCAGCTGCATTGATCTTGATCGTTGCGTATATCGTTTCTCGTTTTGTTGGACGTATAGTCGCTGAACTTATTTCAGGGGCGGGTGTTGATGAAATTCCAATGAAGCTAGATGTACAGCGCTTCCTTGGTCAAACACGTGTTTCTGATGTTGTGGGATGTTTGATCGTCTTCTTTACCATGTTGTTTGCAGTATCTGAAGCAGCAAACCGACTTGGATTGGAGCAGGTGAGCGTACTCATCGCCATGTTCATCCAGTTTGGTGCAAGTATCTTGCTTGGTGCTGTGATTCTAGTGATCGGTTTCTGGCTGGCGAATGTCGTTGCAAATGTCGTGCAACGCGGTGAATATAATAGTTCACGCTGGTTAGGCAATCTTGTCCGCATCTTGATTATGGGGCTTGTTATTGCAATGGGCTTAAAAGCAATGGGAATCGCAGATTCTATTGTGAATTTGGCATTTGGTTTAACGCTTGGATCTGTTGCTGTCGCTTTTGCACTGGCATTTGGTTTAGGTGGTCGCCAACCAGCCGAACGTTTGCTGAGTGAGTTAATGGACAAAGCAAAAACTGAAGCAAAACAACCAAATCCATTGCATAAAAACGAGACTGTTTCACCTAATACTGTTCAACCGACACCGCCATCTCCGCCACATTCGGATGAATAGAAAAAATAATCTTTGATTTTTTCGGCCAATTCGACCACTCTTAGGAGTGGTCGTTTTACTTATATATGAATAAAAAAATTTATAGGAGACTGAGATGAAGAGGCCAAATCGAGTATTCGCACCCATTATTATTGCCGGGATCACTGTCGGGTTTTTGGCGAGTGCTTATAAATTTGTCTTTGCGAAATCGAATGCTGAAAAAGAACAATCAAGTTCAAATGAGCGGAAGTCATCTTCTTCAGAAGGAGAAAAGACTCCCGAGCGTCGTTAAAATTCTAAGCGAGCTCAATTGATGTCATGATCTACACAAATTGGGCTGCAGCTTGTGCTGATGACCATGCCCATTGGAAGTTATATCCTCCTAAGTGTCCCGTTACATCAAGCACCTCACCAATAAAATATAAGCCCTTCTGTTTTTTACTTTCCATGGTTTTGGATGAAACTTCGCTGGTATCAACGCCACCGAGGGTGACTTCGGCTGTACGATAACCTTCAGTTCCAGAAGGCTTGACTGAAAATGCATGCAATTGTGCTGCGATTTGTTCAAGTTGCAGATCACTGATATTGCCAATCGCCGTTTCGCTTTGCTCAGCCCAAATCAATTGTTGTAATTCGAGTACGATACTTTTTGCGGTGAATTCATTAAGTAGGGTACGTAGTAAAACTTTAGGCTGTGTTTTTTTCTTTTCTTTAAAGAATTGATTGAAATCTTGGCTTGGGAAAAAATCAATGTTGAAACGTTCACCGATATGCCAGTAATTTGAAAGCTGTAATGAGCTTGGCCCACTTAAACCTCGATGGGTAAACAATAATGCTTCAGTAAATTGATGGCGATCATTGCTCAAACTTACATCCAAGGCATTACCACTTAAGCGCGTGGTCACTTCTTTAAACTGATCTGAAAAAGTAAATGGAACTAACCCTGCGCGAGTTGCGAAGACGTGATGACCGAATTGTTGTGCAAGCTCATAACCAAAACCTGAACCGCCTAAGGTTGGAATGGATAATCCACCTGTCGCAACAACTAAGGATTCACATTGAAAGGTACCTTGATTGGTGTCGATAACAAAGCCAGATTCTTTTTGTGCCTTCACACTTTGAACCTCACAATGCGTTTCAATGTCGACTTGTTTGGTTTTTGCACATTCTGAAAGTAACATTTCCAAAATCTCTTTTGCACCTTTCGTGGTGAAAAGTTGTCCATGTTTGCGCTCTTCATATTCGATGCCATACTCACAAACCAAACCGATGAAATCCCAATTGGTGTAGCGTGATAGAGCAGAAATAACGAAATGTGGATTTTCAGAAAGAAAGTTTTTAGGTTCAACATCTAGGTTGGTGAAGTTACATTTACCACCACCTGACATTAAAATCTTTTTACCGACTTTATTGGCTTTTTCGAGTACCACAACCGAGCGCCCACGTTTACCTGCTTCAGCAGCCAACATCAAGCCCGATGCACCTGCACCTAAAACAACCACATCAACTTGATGAACCATGAGTATTACTCGGTAGACGAAAAGCGGGCAATTATAAAAGATTTAAGCAGCTTTTAGTATGTTTTAAGCGCCCTTGTAAACCACCTGTATGAATCACCAAAATTCGAGTATGTGCAGGAAAGTAATTTTGTTGAATTAAATCAAATACACCCAACATCATTTTAGCCGTGTAAACCTGCTCTAAGGGAATGGCATATTGTTGTTCAAACTCCTGCATAAACTGTAATAGCTCAGGTGTGGTTTTGGCGTAGCCGCCACAACAATAAGCGTCGGTGAGCGACCAATTATTTTTATCTGTCCATTTCTGAATGTCTTGCTTCAAAAAATCTCCTTTTAAAGCAGAAAAGCCTAAGACGAGTTGATGATCAGCACTGCTTTCGATGAGGCCTGCAATCGTTCCTCCTGTCCCCACTGCACAGCAAATTACATCATAATTTGCTAAGTCATCGGCAGATAGAATTTCCTGCGTACCTTGAATAGCAAGGATATTGGTTCCACCTTCAGGAACGATCATGGTCTGAGGATATTGTTGTTGTAACTGCGCTAAGTATTCAGTTTCATGGCGCAAACGATATTCAGCACGACTGACAAAATGTAGCTGCATACCAAAATCTTGTGCTGTTTCTAATGTTGGATTTAAGCGTTGTGAGGCTAACTCTTCACCTCGAATGATGCCAATACTATCAAAACCAAAATGTTGTGCTGCATAAGCGGTCGCAGCAATATGATTTGAGTATGCTCCGCCAAAAGTGAGCACTTGTGTTAAGCCTTGTTGTTGAGCTGCCAATAAATTGTATTTGAGTTTAAAAAATTTATTGCCTGAAATTCGAGGATGAATTTGGTCTAGCCGTTTGATGGTCAGCTGAACAGGATAGGGCAGTGCTAATGTTTGATAAGGAATGGGAAAAGCAATGTGATCAAACATTTCATTGAGCTAAAAATTAATTTGATCACATTGTAAATCGATTTGATTGAGAATGTCAGTGATGGTTTATGAATCAGTATCCACTGAGGTCACCACTGACATACCTGGTCGTAAGTTCTCTATGCCCTTTTGATTCGGATCAATGGCGATACGTACGGCAATGCGTTGCACTACTTTGGTAAAATTACCCGTCGCATTATCTGCCTTCAATACACTGAACTCTGAACCTGCGGCAGGTGAGATTTGCTCAACATGCCCCGTAAATTTTTGATGATTCATTGCATCCACAGTGAAGGTGGCTTTTTGTCCAATTTTCATATTGGCGATCTGAGTTTCTTTAAAATTTGCAATCACCCATGTTTGCTTTGGGATTAAATAAAGCAATTGGGTGCCTGCCGCGACGTATTGACCCACACGAGGATTGACTTCGCCTAACTGACCATCCAATGGAGCTTCGATGGTACTGTAATCCTTTGTCGTATTGGCTTGGTCAAGCTGAGCTTGTGCACTATTCACCTGTGCTTTTAAACCCATTTGTGCAATTTGCGCTGTTTTCAATGCTTCTTGAGCCACTAAAATATTGGCTTCAGCTTGCTTGAGCAGTGCAAGATTGTTTTGTGCATCAGCCGCCGCTTTGTCTTGTTCTGATTTAGAAGCAGCACCACTATTGCCCAGTTGTTGATAACGTCTCAATTGTGCAATAGATAAATCATATTGTGCTTTAACTTGCTCCAGTTTTGCCTGAGCTGCGACAACATCGGCTTGGCGTTGTGCGATGGCTTGGGTTTGATTGGCGAGGCTATTCTGGGCCTGTTCGACCTCTGAAACGGCTTGGGTGACCTTCTGATCATAGGTTGTGGCATCAATATGCATCAGCACTTGACCTTGTTTCACCTGATCAAAATCTTTAACCAGTACATCTTTGATATAGCCATTGATTTGTGAGGACAAAATCGTGGTTTTGCCTTTGATATAGCTATTGTCGGTTTGTTCAATCGCGGTGTGAAAAGGACCAATTCGCCATGCCCATAAAATAATAATAATTCCCACCAGTAAAACCCCTAACATCCACCATAGTGTTGAGCTTTTGGTTTTGATGAGTTTGCTCGCAGGTGGCGGAGGCATTTGTGCCACAGCATCTGGTGCTTTCGCTGGTGTAGTAGGCTCTTTTGGCTCAGCGGTTTGGGTGAGCTCTTTTTCCGGTTTATCTTGTTCTTCAGACATAATCTTTTCTCAATCAAACAATCAATTAGGTGAATTCGCTGGTTGTATATTTCTTCGTGCGATGTATTTGTCACGTATGTACTTAAATAAGCCCCATAACAGCAAAATAACGGCAAAGATGCCATTCAGTACAATGACGTCGTTATAGGCACGGACTTGAGCTTCACGCGTCACAACTTGATTTAAATTTTGCAATGCCTGCTTGTTTTGTAATGCAGGATCTGTGGTTGTTATCATGGCACTGTGCTGATAGCTCTGTAAACGTTGCGCAACAACTGGATCAGTGGGGTCTAAACTGCTATTGATTTCGACCTTGTAATCGTAGGTCTGACGTTGTTGATAGGTATTGAAGAATGATGATCCAACGAGACCACCAAAGTTTTGAGTGGCGGTGAATAGTACGATAAAGGTCACGACGTACTGCGGACCACGTTGTAAAGTACGTAGAAATCCCATCAACAATAATGGGCCAATAAATACACCACCCGCAAAACTGACTAAGAACTGACTTCGGTAGAAATTCGCAGGGCGAACATCACTGGTCAGGTGATAATCGAGTATGCATGCAATAAAAATCAAAATTTCGGCTAGGAACAGATTTAAGATCAAACGATCTTTATTAAAAGTAAGCGCGCTAAATACTGAGCCAGCGATGGTTCCGCAAAAGATAACCACATAGAGTGGAACAAACTGGTCAGGTCCCATCCCCATTGTTTTTAGAAAATTAACAGCAGCATAGCTTTGTTCGGACATGAGGAGTCTTAAAGCAAAGGCACTCACTACAAAACTCAGCAAATCACCCGTTGCGAGCCAACGCGTCATAATCAGTGGGTTACGCCGATAATGCTCATAGGTTAGACCCAAAACAATCAAGCAAAAACCAACGATCAAGGTATAAGCCAACCATGGGCTATTGAACCACCATAGAATTGGCCCTTGGGTGAGTACGATACATAAGCAAGCAAAGCCGGGGGCCAGCAAAGCAAAAGTGAAAAAATCTTGTTTTTCAAAAACGTCTAAGCGTAAGCTACGAGGAAGTTTTAACGCCACTACCATCGCAAAACAACAAATAGCTAAACCGAGTTCAAAGGTGTAAATCACATCCCATTGATTAGCACTGAGTAGGAATGGAGAAATAATCCAAGCTAAAGGCAAGCCTAATTGCTGAAACCCAAAGGCCAGATAAATTCCTTTCGCCATATCAGCCTTACCAAAGGCTTGCATGGTGTAATACATGCCCAGCGAACTTAGCGGCGCTGCGGCTAAACCTGCAATAAAACGAACAAACAGCGCCATTTCATAGGTTTTTACAAAGATGTGTAAGATCAGGACACCAATAAAAACCAATAATCCAATTTCTGAAAATAAACGCAGTCCATATTGTTGTCGCGCTTTGAATAAGATCAAATTTGAGCTGACATTTGCCATTACATAAGCGGCAGGTAACCATGCTGCTTGTGAGGGTGTTAAAGCATATTCACCTTGGAAAATTGGTAAATTAGCGATAATAAATCCATTACTTAAGCTCGCAGCGATGCAGATAAATAACCCAATAATAAAATAAGCAAAGCGTTTTGGTGTGGCATGTGCGATTGCGGCAGGCGAGCCGGGTAGTGTTGGGCGCTCATCAGCAGACCAATCAGGGGGAGTTTCAAGATAGCGAGGTGTTTTATCCATTTTATGCCTCAGACTAAACTTTAATACCGTTTAATAATAATTCTATTGCTCGTTTAGCCAAACGAACCTGATCTGATACGTTATGACCTTGAAATGAAGACCCTAAAATCGCCGCAATCATGGCAAAATCTTGTGTTGTTAGATCTGGGCGGCATAAATGATGTTGTATGGCTCGATCAATGAGTGGTTGTAATGCTTTATCACGCCGTGCATAAATGTTTAGCATGATTGGGTCTTGGCGATCAATGATACGCCAGTAATCAATCAGTACAATCAGATGAGGGAGCTGTTCAACATGACCTTCAATCAAGCGAATGAAACCATCATCAAACTCAAGTAAAGCTTGCGCTCTTTGTTCTAAACGAATGATGGCTTGTTCGAGTAGAGCGGCGATTAAGGCTTTACGATCAGAAAAATTACGATAAAACGTTGCACGTCCAACACCAGCGTGATCAATAATCGCCTGTAAGGGTACATGTACACCTTGAGTTCTGAAGATTTCCTCTGCGGCATTGAGTAACTCATCACGGTTATGAGCTGCTTGTTGCTGACGATTTAACATGATTTATATTCTAGGAATGTTTACATGATATTTAACGGACATTTTTGTCCGAAGTAAATTCAAGTCATTTTGATTTTTGTTTTAGTTCAGTAAAATAGTCAATGTGTTATGAAGAGTACTATCTTCTTTAAGTGGTTTTCGTATAAAATTTTCTATGGAAAATTATACTAATTTTGAGGTTTATCTTGGAATCAATATTGATTTTAGGCTCGATTACATTGGCATTGATGTTAGGTGCAATCAGTCCCGGTCCTACATTTATTTATGTAGCAAAAAACTCGATTTCGATTTCACGTAAACACGGATTATTTACTGCGTTCGGTACAGGTACAGGGGCAGCTTTGTTTGGTTTTCTAGCTGTTATGGGATTACAGGCGATATTACTTGCGGTGCCTTCAGCTTATTTGGCTTTGAAAATTTTTGGTGGTCTGTACTTACTTTGGCTCGCATACAAAATTATTAAACATGCGAAGGAGCCGATGGAATCAATGGAAAGTGCAGTGCAGACTATGAGTTATGCGCAAGCTTTTCGTTTAGGTCTCATCACACAATTAAGTAATCCTAAAATTGCGATTGTGCTTGCGAGTATTTTCACCGCGTTATTACCTAAAGAAATTCCAACCTATTTCTATGTGGTTTTACCAATGCTGTGTTTCTTTATTGATGCAGGTTGGTATTCACTTGTTGCTGTCGCACTGTCAGCAGAAGGACCACGTCAAGTTTATTTAAAATCTAAAACTGTGTTTGATCGTATTGCGGGTGGGGTGATGACCTTACTTGGCTTGAAGTTGATCTTCGGTATGAAATGATATAAGAAAGCGACCAAATAGGTCGCTTTCTTATGGATGGTTATGACGTTGTATCATTCAATCTTTGAAATGGGTTGGAATCCATTGATAGCTTTTACCATCTACTGAATAAATATGCCCAATCCCCGGAAATGGTAAATGTGGTGCTGCAATGGTTTGTCCATTCTTGGCAAAATTCGCAAATTGTTTTAAACGTGTCTGAACTGCTTTTTTCGGATCGATATCGTATTCAATTGCCGTTTGAGGTTTATCAAATTGCACGGTATGAGAATGAACAATATCACCAATAAACACGACACTTTGATCTTTGGTTTTTAGCTCATAACTATAGTGTCCTGGCGTATGTCCTGCCGTGTTGATGACTTTAAAGCCTTGAATTTCATCACCGAGCTTAAATGTTTTAAAACGTTGTTTCGCTTGATAGGGCGCGATAGCTTCCTTGATCATTTCGACAGTGCTTAAGTAGTTGGCTTGTTTGTCTTTTGGTAGTTTGGCTGCTTGTTTTGGATCTAGCCAATATTTAGCCTCATCATTTGATACATAAACTGTGGCATTGGGGAAATTAGCTGTGCCTTTTTGGCTGATTCCACACACATGATCTGGGTGTAAATGGGTAAGTAAAATCGTATCGACCTGTTCAGGTTTATATCCTGACGCAACTAGATTTTTCAAAATAGAACCAAGATGTGCACCGAAACAACTTTCTGCACCGCTATCGACTAAAATCAGTGATTTTCCTGTATTGACGAGGAATGCATTGATTGAGGTTTGAACACCTTTGTCTTGATCAGCATAGTATTTCTTTAAGATTTCTTGGACTTGTTGTGGGGATATATCTTTAAACAGACTTGGCGACATAAAGTTAGTGCCATCCAATAATGCCGTAATCTGTACATCACCAACTTGATGTTGGTAAAAGCCAGAGACTTGTTTTTGTTGTTGGATCGGGGTTTGAGGAGAGCTGGCTGCAAATGCTGAGAAACTAAAGAAACTTGTGCTCATCAAAGCGGATATAAAGATTTTATTCATTGGTAAAATTTCTCAAATTTAGTTGAATTGTCTATTTTTTAGCATGGATTTTAATCTAGCGCATTAATATTTTGAAATTAATAATTATAAAATTATATTATTGAAAAATCCTTAAGGAAAAAGAGTTCTATGAAGAAAAAAGAGACTCAAGAGAAGCCATTAGCTTATTTAGATCATAATATCTTAGATTTATTCACTGAACCTAAGTGTTTGCTATCCAAGGAATCTGAACTATTCCAATTCTTAAAAAATGAAGTTCAAGCTGTTTATTCTCCTACTACTCTCGAAGAAATATATCGATCAGTTATTAATGGGAAAAGTAGTGTTTATGGTTTAGCCTTTTTAGATGTACTTAAAGAATTGAATGCTCATTTTATTACTTTAATAACTGAGAATGGTGAAGTGACCAATACTATTTTTAGGTCTTGGGAAGAGCCTTTAATACACTTTAACCAATTTGTAGAAAATAATTATTTAAATAAATTTGTGCATCCTTTGAGAAATAATTTATTTGCAATATTTGGTGGAATTAAGGATTTTAACAAACTTGAAAATGAGCAAATTGATAATTTAAATAATTTATTGATATTTTTGGAGAGTTCTCTAAACTTTCTAGAAAGTTGTGAGGATAAAGATGAATATATTTTATCTGAAATAGAAAAGTATAAAGTTGAAATTCCTAAACTTAGAATGCAACAAAAAGAATTTGAATCATTTGTTCAATTATCAGTACAACATTTAGAGGATGCTAATAAAGAACAGGCAGCACATAAAAAATTTAGAGATTCATTGAAAGTCGATCTTAACCATCTAAAAAAAATTGAATTTCCAAATGTTTTAGTGCAAATATGGAAAATGTTGCAAAAAAATAACACCGAATTAGTTAATTTTGAGTTAGATGATTTTTTCAACTGAAAAAAGGATTTAATTCAGAAAGTGAAGTTTATATTTTTCAGAAAGTTAATCAGATTTATACAATGTTAAATCTGATTGGTTACTATCAGGATGAAGGTATACATAATAAAGAAAAAAGATTTATTGCTTCGTTTAGTGATATGTCTCACGCTTCCTATGCTTGTTTTTGTGAGTATCTGTTTACAATAGATCAAAATTTTTCCATAAAAGTTAGAGTAGCATACGAATATTTGAATGTGGCTACACAAGTTGTAAACATCGAGATTAATTCCACCCAGTGAACAAATTTATTCTAAAATTAAAAAAGCCCCTACAACGTAGAGGCTTTTCTTTCAAGGTCTAAATCTTAAGAAACTTTATCACCAGCTTTAGCACCAGACTCAGGTGAAATCACCCAAACACCTTCGCCATTACCTGCGGCAAGTACCATACCGTTAGAAATACCAAAACGCATTTTACGAGGAGCAAGGTTTGCCACCATCACTACCAATTTGCCTTTTAAATCTTCTGGTTGATAGAACTCACGAATACCACTAAACACATTACGTGGTTCAGCTTCACCAACATCCAAAGTCAATTGAAGAAGTTTATCCGAACCTTCGACAGTTGAAGCTTCTAAAACTTCAGCTACACGCAGGTCAACTTTCATAAAATCTTCAATACCAATAATTTCGGCTTCACCGACTTTTGGCTCAGGCTTTTTCTCGGCTTTCTTCTCTTTTTTCTTTTCAACTTTTGGCGCTTCTGCCGTAGCTACTAAAGAATCTTTAGAAGAATCAACCATTGCAGCAACTGCTTTCGGGTCGACACGTTGCATTAACGGTTGGAATTGAGCAATTTCATGAGCAACCAGTATTTGCTTACGTGATTCGAAGTTAAAACTTTCAAGTTTTAAGAAAGCCTGAACTTGTGCAGCAAGTGTTGGCAATACAGGGGATAAGTAAACTGCAAGCTGACGGAAAAGGTTGATACCCACTGAGCACACATCATGAACTTGTTGTTCTTGACCTTCTTGCTTTGCAAGTGCCCACGGTTTTTTCTCATCAATATATTGGTTCGCTTTGTCTGCTAGAGCCATGATTTCACGGATTGCAGCAGAGAATTCGCGTGCTTCGTATGCTTGTGCAATTGAATCGCCTGCATCAATAAAGCTTTGCACGAGTTCAGGCTCAGCACAGGTACTTGAAAGAGTATTATTGAAATTGGTATTAATGAATTTTGCACAACGGCTGGCAATATTCACCACTTTACCAACAAGATCCGAATTCACTTTTTGAACGAAGTCATCTAAGTTCAAATCAGAATCTTCAACTTTGTCTGAAAGCTTAGAAGCGAAGTAGTAGCGTAAATATTCAGGATTTAAATGCTGTAAATAAGTTTCAGCTTTGATGAATGTGCCGCGAGATTTTGACATCTTCTGACCATTCACCGTTAAGAAACCATTGACGAATAAACCAGATGGCGTACGGTAGTTTGCACCTTCAAGCATTGCAGGCCAGAACAGCGCATGGAAGTAAACGATGTCTTTACCAATGAAGTGATAGACTTCATTTTCTGAATCTTTTTTCCAGAAATCATCAAAACTTAAATCAGGGCGTTTGGTTTTGATGTAGTTTTCAAAACTCGACATATAGCCAATCGGTGCATCCACCCAAACATAGAAATATTTGTTTGGTGCATCTGGAATTTCAAAACCGAAATAAGGCGCATCACGCGAAATATCCCAATCCGATAAACCTGCTTCAAACCATTCATCTAGTTTGTTGGCAATCGAAACAGGTAAACGACCTTGATCACGTGTCCATTTCTGTAAATATTCTGAGAAATTTGGCAGTTTAAAGAAGTAGTGATCTGATGATTTTTCAATTGGTGTTGCACCGCTCAAGGTTGAGCGAGGATCAAGAAGTTCAGTTGCGTTATAGGTTGTGCCACAGACTTCGCAAGCATCGCCGTATTGATCTTCAGATTTACATTTAGGGCATGTACCTTTAATGAAACGGTCAGAGAGGAACATGCCTTTTTCTGGATCAAATAGCTGATTTACCGGACGAATCGCAATATTGCCTGCTTCACGGTTTTTAATATAAATTTCTTCTGAACGTGCTTTGTTTTCGTCACTATTGGTTGAATCATAGTGATCGAAATGTACGCCAAAGCCATCAAAGTCACGGATATGTTCTTTTTGAACGTTGGCAATTTGTGCTTCTGGGCTAATGCCATTTGCTTCAGCACGCAGCATAATCGCTGTACCATGAGCATCATCCGCACAAACGTAAGTCACGTCATGACCCATTGCACGCATCGCACGAACCCAAATATCTGCTTGGATATAACCGAGTAAGTGACCCATATGGATAGGACCATTGGCATAAGGAAGGGCATTGGTGACTAAAATTTTACGCACGGATATTGTTCTCTCATTCGTATTTCAAGGTGGATGATTTTACATGACTTAACACCGACTTGCACAAGGGAATCGGTGAATTCTTTAGAGATCACATACTCTGCATTTGTTTAACGGTTACACTGTGCTTAGAATTTTTTCTCAGAGAGATGATTTTGCCTTTAGATAAGAAATGAATGTGATAGCTTTTTAAGCTATTGCTCTTTGGGTCAACCGTGATTTCAGCAAATAAAGGCGTTTGCCAAAGTTCATCACTACCTAAAGTACCTAACCAAGCTTGCGCTTTAATCGCAACAGTCAACTCATCTTTTATCTCTAAATCACTGATGCTCATCTCGCTACACCAATGCACGGTTGTTGGAAATTCTACTTTTGAAAATTTCCAACAAATCGAAAGTGCTAAGCTTGTTGCAATTCCAGCATAATCATTGCTTTCATTATGAATGACAGGAAGTAATTGTTCTGCCAAATCACGCTCAAAAGAATCAATCATGCTTTGGATTCTTCTTTTACTTGAAAGAATGTACCTTAAGCGCTTTTCTTGTGCTTGAAGTTCATGTTGAATTTCTAAAAGTTCGTTTTCATTCATATTTAAAGCTTTATAAATAAGGTTAAGATTTCGATAGTGCAAAAGTATATCTGATCTATTTTTTTATATTGTGAATAGTTTTTAATTGAAATTTAATGGGTCTAAAAATGATCGAAACAGCTCGACTACGTTTAAGACAGTGGCGAGCAGAGGACTATGTATCCTTTGCCACAATGAGCACCAATCCACAGGTTATGGAATATTTTCCAAAACTGCTGACGCGAGCAGAAAGTGATGCCTTGATCGATAGAATGAAGTCGATTATCGAGACTCAAGGCTGGGGCTTTTGGGCAGTTGAGTTAAAACACAACCAGCAATTTATTGGTTTTACTGGTTTACATGACCAACCTACCCAGTTTTCTTTTTCGCCGTGTGTGGAAATCGGATGGCGACTTGATCAAACGCATTGGGGACAAGGCTATGCACCAGAAGCTGCTCAAGCGGCATTAGCATTCGCTTTTGATCAGTTGAAATTAGACAAAGTTGTGTCATTTACCACACTAGGAAATGAAAAATCGCAAGCGGTCATGCGAAAGTTGAAAATGAGAAAAATCACAGAATTTCAACATCCAGCTTTGAAATCAGATCACCCTTTAAGTTGGCATGTCTTATATGAGATCTCTAAAAATGAATTTCATGAAGTAAATTAAACGTTATTCATTTATATGATTTTTATATCCAAAAATTCATAAGGTTATCAATCAGAAATGATTTGAATATTCCTGTATATCCTTTGTTTCAATTTGCTGCAATCGCTAAAAAATCAACATAAACGCGGTATAACTAAAGTTGCTCCAAACAATTTATATTTACCTATAAGTGAGGAATTAAGATGACAAATGAAAAAATTGATGAGTTAAAAACTCAAGCAGCTGACTTAGGTAATGATTTAAAACACAAAGCAAAAGAAGCGCAATTACAAGGCGAAAAAGCGGTTGATGATTTAAAGCACTCAGCAGAGGAGCTTAAGTTAAAAGGTGAAAAAGCATTAGATGATCTAAAAAAAGATGCATCTGAGCAGAGTAGTGAAGGTAAAGAAGTTTTTTCTAATAAAGTGGATGAAATCAAAGCTAAACTTGAAGATACCCAACACACCGTTCAAGATAAATTTGATCACTTAAAAGAAGAAGCAAGTCATAAGTTAGATGATGCAAAAGTAAAAGCGGCTGAATTGAAAGAGGAAGCTGCTGCAAAATTTGATGATCTGAAAGCTCAGGCAAGTAGCAAATTGGATGATTTAAAGAAAGCAGCAACGGATACTATAAATAAATTCAAAGGCTAGTTGGCTAATTAAACTTAAATAACCGACGCTCATATCCTGTGAAGAAATATGCTGTAAAAAATAAGCAATTGTCTTCTTTGATATGAGCGTCACTTCTTCGATCCTGCTAAACTAACCAAACTCAGTCCTCTGTTGATCTGTTTTTGGAGTAAACAAAATGTCGTGGCTTTCTTCCTTAAAATCTGTTTTTTCACCAGCACAAGAAGTGAAGGAAGACGAGATTCAAACAGTTCTACAAAACTATGTATTACCTTATTCAGAAAATGGCTTAAAAGATCGGATTAGCCAAGTGAATGTCCAAGGTCGTATTTTGCAACTGACAATTAATACTTTTCCTGAAGAGAAAGATCATTTACAACAAATCCATGATGAACTTGCTGAAGCCTTAGAAAAATGTGGCATTCAAGAGTTAAATCTACATGTCGTTCAACAAAAACACGCTGCACATGGTGAAGCAGGTCATAGCTGTTCCTCTAAGCCTAAAGCGGAAAATACAAAGTTACCGCCTGTGATGGATGCGTCCGCAAAAGCTGAAACTGACCCAAATAACCCGCCTATTCAAAAAGCAGCACCGCAACAACGTGACATTGCAGCTCATCCACGCATTCAAAATGTTATTTTGGTGTCATCGGGTAAAGGTGGTGTAGGTAAATCAACCACGACAGTGAATCTTGCACTTGCACTACAAAAAATGGGCTTAAAAGTCGGTGTTCTCGATGCTGATATCTATGGCCCAAGTATTCCAACGATGCTTGGGAATGCGGGTCAAACACCACAAATTGAAAATGAACATTTTGTACCTTTAGATGCCTATGGTATGGCGGTGATTTCGATCGGTCATCTCATTGGCGCACATAATACCCCTGTGGCTTGGCGTGGACCAAAGGCAACTGGAGCATTGATGCAATTATTCAATCAAACGCTTTGGCCAGATTTAGATGTGCTGGTGATTGACATGCCACCGGGAACAGGTGACATCCAATTGACATTGGCACAGCGTATACCTGTGACGGGCGCAGTGATTGTAACAACACCTCAGAACGTCGCACTCATGGATGCAGTGAAAGGGATTGAATTGTTTAATCGCGTTAACATTCCTGTGCTTGGTGTGATTGAAAATATGTCGACACATATTTGTTCAAATTGTGGTTTTGAAGAACAAATTTTTGGTATCGGTGGTGGTGATCAAATTTCTGAGCAATACCAAATTCCATTACTCGGACGTTTACCTTTGGATGCTAAAATTCGTGAACATGCGGATCAAGGTAAACCAAGCGTAATTGCGCAAGATGCCGCGGCTGAAAGTTTTATGAGTATCGCGCAAGCTTTGCTTGAGCAAATGGAAAAATTACCAAAGCATCAAAAAGATGACAAACGTATTTTCTAAATAAACCGATTTCTAAGCTTAACGCTTCAAAAAACCAACATCATGATGTTGGTTTTTTTATGTGCTGAGCAAAATGATTTTTTGATTGATAAGAATTAAAAATATACCAATTAGTAAAAACTGGCATGTGGATTGCTTGTTCTCTCTTTTTGATTGAGAGTAGATGGATGATGCATTTTAAACGGTTTATGGGGATTGCGAGTGTCTGTACCGCTTTGTTTTTGAGTGCTTGTAATGGAGATGGTGATTCGAATTCTCAGCAAGCACAAGAAAAGCCCCAATTACAGCCTATCGTGATACAAGGTGCATTGCCGATTGAATCCGAAAGAATGGCTTCAAAGTTAGACAGTGTTACAGTCGAAACGATAGGCGGTTGGACGTTTTGGAAGGGGAGCTATAAGGGTTATCCCATGATTATCTCGAAGACTCGAATGGGTATGAGTAATTCGGCCGCAGCAACAGCTATTGCCATTCAACATTATCAACCCATTGCGATTATTAATCAGGGTACTTCGGGTGGACATGATCCTGATTTACATGTATTTGATATTGTTCTTGGAAAATATACGACCAATATCGGTGCATTCAAAACACCTTATCAACCTATAAATGGCGGTTCAAACTCACTGACATGGGACGAAGCATTTGATGTACTTCCTGAGGATGAATCTGATCCTGAACCGATTGCCATACGTAAGTTTGAAGGGGATCCAGCCTTACTGGTTGCAGCCTATAAAGCCAAAGCAAACTATAGCAAAGGCCAAGTTGTAGAAGGTACGATTGGTTCGGCTGATGTTTGGAATAATGAATTAGATCGAATTAATTTCTTGCATAGCACATATGGTACTTCTGTTGAGGAAATGGAAGCAGCATCGGTCGCACAAATTGCATATCAATTTAAAGTGCCATTTCTGGGTATTAGAGTTTTATCCAATAATATTACCAATAACGGTGCTTATGATCCGGCTACAGGTGAGGCATGTCAGGATTATGTATTAGATGTTGCGGAACACTATATGAAGGCAAAAACTGAAACTAAATAGGGATTAATACAGCAAAAAAGCTGTCTCATCACATGCTGAGACAGCTTTTTAGGTTTTATTCACAGCCCTGTAGTACTAGTGAGCTGATTGAGGTGGTGTAGAACCCGTTTCTTTTTTCGCTTGTGCGATATTCATGGCAATACAAATCCCCACAATAACAACACCAACGAGATCAGTCGTTGATTCAGGCACAATCATCATCAATGCCCCAATACCTAAGACCAATCGCCATAGCCAGTTCATCGTGGTTTTGAAATAGCCCTCTACAGCTGCTCCTAAGGCGAGAATCCCAATAATCGATGTCGTCGCGATGCTGACAATGCTCCATATCGAAGGTAGCGCAAATTCACGAGCATTAATGGCCACATTGGTGGTATCGATCATCAACATGGCTGGGTTATAAACAAACAGGAACGGCACAATAAAACCAGCTAAGGATAATTTAAGTGCTTGAAAACCTGTTTTCATCGGATCGCCTCCTGAAATACCAGCCCCAGCAAAAGCAGCCAACGCAACAGGAGGAGTAATATTGGCGAATAGGCCGAAATAGAATACAAACATATGTGCAACAAGAATTGGCACATCAAAATGAGCCAGTGCAGGGGCCGCCATTGTCGCCGTGATGATATAGGCAGGAATAGATGGAAGTCCCATGCCTAAAATCATCGACGCCACCATGGTAAATAACAGCGTAAGGAACAGGTTTCCAGCGCCAACACTCATGATATATGAAGTCATCACCGAACCGAAACTAGTCAAACTGACCACGCCGATGATCAATCCGACAACAGCACAGGCCGCCATGACCGATAAAGATTGTTTGGCACCATCCGCCAACGCTTCAAGAATTTGTTTAATTCCCATGCGTGTGGTTTTACGTAGATTGGCCACAACGATGGTTAAAAGAATAGTGTAGACCGCTGCATAACTGACAGGCATGGACTGGAATAAGAAAAACACCAACGCCACAATTGGAATGAGCAAGTGACCACGCTCTTTCAATACTTCTTTGACACGAGGCAAATCTGATTTAGGTAAGCCTTTGAGATTGTCACGGCCTGCACGAAAATGGACTTGTGAAATGACACCAAGGTAATACAACAGTGCGGGTAATATGGCAGCGAGGGCAATCGTGCCATAACTGACTCCCGTTGTTTCTGCCATGATAAAAGCACTCGCACCCATGATAGGAGGAAGAATCTGCCCACCAACCGAAGCACTGGCTTCCACAGCACCCGCAAAGTTCTTGTGGTAACCAATCTTTTTCATCAATGGAATGGTAAATGAACCTGTTCCCACCACATTGGCGACAGCAGTACCATTAATACTTCCCATAAAACCACTAGAGATCACAGCAACTTTTGCTGGGCCACCTTGTTTATGTCCAGCTAAAGCCATCGCGAGATCATTAAATAATTTACCCATACCTGACTTGGCCAAAAACGCACCAAATAAAATAAACAGAAAGATAAAGGTCACTGAAGCGCCAATCGCAGAAGAATAGAGTCCTTCTGTTTTTAAATACATTTGCCCGAAAATATCACTGACACTATAAGGTCGGGTAAGTAGTCGGTCTGGCATCCAACTAAAATGGCTGACAAAGGGGTAGGCAAGAAAAATCAGTCCAAGAATAGGCAACATCCAACCCATGACTCTTCGAGCTGCCTCAATAACTAATACCACCGTCATAATGGCAAACACGACATCTAGAGTATTTGGAATCCCACCTCGAGAGGTCATGATATTTTGGTATTCAATCCATAAATAACCAAACGAGGCGAAGGAGGCTAGCATTAACACCCAGTCAAACCACGATATATGCTGTCTATCACTACTTTGTCGTGCTGGATACAATAGAAAAATAAGTGCTATACCTATCGACACATGTGCTGAACGTTGGATCAGTTCAGGTAATGGGTTATAGGTAATAAACAAATGAAAAAGAGAATAAAAAATGGCCAATATCGTAATAAATAGACCAACAGATTTCTGTTTAGGGCTTCGTGTCACAGACTCTTTATCAAATTTTTCTAATAGTTGTTTTTGTTTTTCTAGATCTGTTTGTTCTGGTGTGACTGTATCATTGGGTGTATTCATAAACATTCTCCTAACCACCAGATCTTCCATAATGGTGTGTAACTGTTCTTAAACTGCACGAGGCTATAATCGGGGAGTTCATTAGCGATCGCCCAGCTTTTGTTTCCAAACAAAATACGTCCTTGCATATTTCGTGATACGGTCCAGTTAATCTCAGCAATTTTTTGCTTTACCGACATTCGAATTATGCCGTCCTTTTGAAAAATAATCGGATAATCACTTGGAGTTCCTGCACCAAATGCGATCAGATCTGTATAGACGAGCTGGAAACCCTTTTTCTCACGATGATAATTTTCTAGCCATAATGTTTTTTCAACTGAATGTCGCCATTGCAAATTAAAATCCGTTTCACGAATAACACAATCATGTTTTGGAGTGGTGACATGTGTGTTTGCAATGGGACACGCTATAACGACTCCCAATACGATTAGTCCACTGAAAAGTGCAGCCGAGGCTGCACTTAAAGACTTCATTTTGTTGCTGCAATTTCATCGTAATATTTTTTCGCTCCTGGGTGTAGTTGAGCAACTAAACCTTGTTGAGCACCTTGCAAGCTAATGTCTTTCGCGGCTTGATGACTGTTCGACAAACTGTTGAGATTTTCAAAGAATGTTTTAGTTAACTTGTATACATCATCTTCGGGTAGGTCAGAACGTACCACCAGAGCATTCATGATGGCTGCGGTAGGGATATCTTCTGCATTGTCATAAGTGCCTTTCGGAATGATCATTGGCAAAAAATAAGCCTGATCTTTAGCAATTTGTTTTACTTTTTCTGGATCAATACTGACAAGCTGTAAATCGTATCCACGTTGTAGTTCCATAAGTGAAGAGTTTGGAATACCACTGGTGAGGAAGGCCGCATCTAATTTTCCGCCTTTAAGTGCATCTGCCGCTTCGGCATATCCTAAATAATCCACTTTAACGTCTTTATAGCTAATACCAAAACCATTTAATAAACTACGAGCATTCACTTCAACGCCAGAGTTTTGAGCACCCACTGCGATACGTTTACCTTTCAAATCTTCAATGGTTTTGATTCCAGATTTTTTTGAAGTCACAATTTGCACATAGTTCGGGTAGAGTGCTGCAATCTGCTGAACATTGGTGATTTTATCCTTAAAGCTTCCTTGTCCATTGATTGCTTCAGTTAGACTGTCGCTCATCACGAATGCCATTTCAACCTTGTTTTGTTTCATTAGATTTAGATTTTCAACAGAAGCCCCTGTGGTCTGGGTTTTGGAGTTAACCCCATAAGTTTTATGATAAATTTCAGCCAAATTTGTTGCAATGACGTTATATGGACCAGATGCCCCACCTGTAGCAATATTGACGAATTTTGTTTGAAGGGCATTGGCATCAACTGCTGCACTACTCTTTTCTTGACCTGTATTTTTGTTGCCAGTATTGTCAGAGCAAGCTGATATACCCGTTATTGCTAAGCTCAATAAAATGAATTGGGGCCATTTTTTCATTACTCTCTCCTGTTTGTGTGCAAACCATAAATCCATCATTTGGTTGCTTTATTTAGTATCAAATTCATTTTTAACGCGATCAAATATGTTCTACTCTTACCGTATTATTATGGGGATGGCAACCTTTTTTGATGCTTCTTATACTAAAGAATTTATCCTTTTTTATGACGAGATTTCCATTTCTTGATCACCATCCAACGCCAGACCAGATGTGTAACGATGTAAAGTAGCACCGCACACAGCAGCGCCTCAACAAACAGGCCAGACACAAGTATTTTTGCTAAATGAAAATCAATATGACCATGACCAAAATTCCTTAACCAATTGATCATTTGATGTAAAACACCAAGTAACATCTCATTATTAATCATTTTGACATGATACATCTGGGCGCCAAACCAAAAGCCTAAATATAAAATAGGCACAACCGTCAATGGATTTGTAAGCCAAGCCATGCACAAGCCAATTGGCAAATTCACTTCAAAATATAAAATACTCAAAACGATAAACAGGCTATGAAAAGGCACGGGTAAGATGCCCCAAAACGTACCAATAAAGATCGCTTTAGCAATAGCGTGGCGGTTCACATACCACAGTAAGGGGTTTAAGGTACGTGTACCAAAAACTTTCATTAACTTGAGCTTGGCGATTTTTTCCGAAGAGGGGAGCCATTTCTGAAAGAATAGCTTAGGCATAAAAAGGGAAATGTACCAAAATAAAAGAGCAGCATTCTTCAACATAGCATGCTTAGCTTAGCTCAAACTTAAAAACCAATAAGGTCAGATGCAGCGATAGAAACTACCTTATAAAGGGTACTTTTATTGAGCTAGACTATCTTTGCTGTCTGTAAAGTATACAGAATCATTAAAGTGACTATAGAGTTATAAGGACTTGAAAATTATAAAGTATAAACAAAATATAAAGTTAGTTAGAATGGTAGTATAACTGCTTACAGTTATTTTTTTGCTATCAGATTGCCGTTCGATTAATCTAAAAAACACTTTTAGTGAGGTCATTCGATGATTTCATGGTTTTTTATTGGATTGGTTGCGACCATCTTATTGACCCCCGGTCCGACCAATACTTTACTTGCATCTTCTGGTATCCAAGTGGGTCTACGCCAGTCATTATTGCTGATTCCAGCAGAAGCTATTGGTTATATCATTGCGATTAGTGTGTGGGGGATGCTGATTGGTAAAGTCTCTGTCACTTTACCGTTATTACCCACTTTTCTTAAGTTGCTGAGTGCAGGCTATATTTTATTTCTCGCTTTAAAATTGTGGCGTACAGCACATCAAGAGGTGATATTAAATCAACCGACGATCCGGCCTAGAGAATTACTCTGCGCAACTTTACTTAACCCTAAAGCACTGTTATTTGCTTCTGCGATTTTTCCAACAGCTGCATGGAAGAACCAAGATATTTATTTAGCACATATGAGCACTTTTGTTGCCCTGATTCTTCCCATTGCTTTATTTTGGATCGCAGTAGGCGCTGCTTTGGCAACCAATAAAGTAGCTTGGTTATCGCAATCAAAATTACAGCAGATATCGTCAGTCGTATTGGTTAGTTTTGCGATTCCGATCAGTTATTCAGCACTCAACAATTTATAAGATTTTATTCTTGTTAACGTGGCTAGTTATATCGATTGGGCTATTGTTTTCATTAATGCCATTTTACGTTAAAGTAGCTGCCAATCATCAACTTCGTTTTTGGATAGAAAGACATGGCAATAAAATCTGATCGTTGGATTCGTGAAATGAGCGAAAAACACGGCATGATTGAACCTTATGCAGAAAATCAAGTTCGTTTCGATGAAAATGGAGAGAAGTTGATTTCTTATGGGGTCTCAAGCTATGGCTATGATGTCCGTTGTGCGCGTGAGTTTAAAGTCTTTACCAATGTGCATTCTGTCATTGTTGATCCTAAGAATTTTGATGAGAAAAGCTTTATTGATATCGAATCCGATGTTTGTATCATTCCACCCAATTCATTTGCGCTTGCGCGTACCATCGAGTATTTCCGTATTCCGCGCAATGTACTGACCGTGTGTTTAGGAAAATCTACCTATGCGCGTTGCGGAATTATCGTAAACGTTACGCCTTTAGAACCAGAGTGGGAAGGTCACGTTACCCTTGAGTTCTCGAACACCACGAACTTACCCGCACGTATTTATGCGGGTGAAGGTGTGGCTCAGATGTTATTCTTTGAAAGTGATGAAGTCTGTGAAACCTCATATAAAGATCGTGGTGGTAAATACCAAGGTCAAACAGGCGTGACACTGCCGAAGACTTAATTATCTAAGAGTATTCACCATAAAACTAGTGTGGTGAGTACTCATTTAGAAATATAGAAACTACTAAAATTATAAGTTACAAAGTTACAAAATGAATAAACTAGTAATCTAATAAAAATAAGCTACAATCAAGTTGGGTTGGTCTTTTTTTATACAAAATACAATTCTTCAGGTTGATATTACTATGTGATGGATATCTGTATATACGAATACTCGGAATAAAAATAATCATGTATGGATATTTTAAACACGGAGGTCGGTATGCGACAGTTTAAGTCTCTTCATTTAGCAATACTTACGGTAAGTAGTTTAGGCTTGAATACCGCGTATGCCGCTTCTAATACATTACAAAGTCTAAGCGATAGCGAGATGTCTGCAACAACGGGTCAGGCATTAATGAGTCTGTCCTTTATTTCACCAACTGATCTAGCAAATAAAGAGGCACAGCGTGTTGGTGGTGATACAAGTGTAGGTTTCTATAAGTTAGGATTAGAAGCCAATATGGAGCTCAATGTTAATATCAAAAAGCTTCAATTGGGATGCGGTGGTGTAAATGGTGCTGGTGGTTGTGATATTGATATTGATTATCTGAGTTTAAGTGGTTTGGGTAATTCTGAAACCTCGAATACAGATAGTGCGGCTGACCGCGCGGCGCGTGCAGGCTCATCTGCGGTTTTGACCAATCCATTTATCGAATTTGCTATTAGAAATCCAGATAAAGCGTCAACCCGTGAAATCGTTGGGATTAATTTAAGTTCAGAGAAAGCAGTTGGATTAATTACTTTTGGATTGGAAAATGGTCCCACAAAAAGTGGTATTAATTCTTTAAGTGGTTATATGGAAATTGCTGCAACAACTGGTCTTGCCAACGTGAATGGTTTTGGTACAAGTCTCGTGGGGGGTGAGGCAGCAAAGGGAACATTGAATCAGTCAGATGGTTATGATCCGATTACAGGTAAAGTGTGTAGTCTTCCTCTTCTTTGTGTCCCGACTATTGATTTTGAAACGAATTCATATGCCCTTAATCTTCGGGATAAAGCAACGGGAAGCAATATTTTAAAGGGTGATTTATTCCTTCCAAGACAAGCGATTACTGGGAAGCGAATTAGTAGTGCTGCTTTAACGGCAACTGCAACAGTCCGAGATATTGATTTGAGCGGGAATATTGTTGCCAACGCAATAGGACTAAACTTGGATAGAGAGGTAACAGGTACAATCCAGAACTTAATGGTTGATGTGGCGATCAGTGAGAATTTGGGTTTCTTCCATAAAGCGAATCTAAATGGTACAGCAGCCTCGCTATCTTTGCAGTCTAAAAATATTCAATGGAGTAATAATAATTCTGTTTCTCAAAATGGTTGGTGGTTAGAGTTCTCAGATCCAATTGATATCGGATTTATTGAACCTACTCTTAATGTAGATATTCCCAAAGCGACTCTCAATGAGGCATTTGCGCAAGTATCTAAGTATTTGAATGATAATCCTATTAATTGCGGTACATTTGGGGTGTTAAATTGTCTTTTTGGGGATACGATTCCAACAGGTACAGTTAACTTAATCAATGCGACACGTCCACAAATGGCACTGGTTGATTTAGAGTTGGCGACCCAAAAATTTACACCTAACTGTTATGGTACTTTAAAGTTCTGTTAATTTTTTAAATCTCAATAGGCCTCTGCTTTATTTTTATTAAGTAGAGGTTTTATGCATAGCGAGTAGTAAATTCGGTTTAATGACTGAATTTACTACTCGCTTTTTTTATTTAGCAAATGTCACCAGCCCTTGCTGAAATCGTAACGACATCAGACGAATGAACTACTAATTTAAGAAAATTAAGCTACAATCGAGTTGTGTTGTTTTTGTGCAAAAAAATATAAATTAATGTTTCGTTGTGATTGGTATTTGTAAGCATGGAAACTCGAAATAAAAAGTAATCAGGTTATGGATGTTTTAAACAAGGAGGTCGGCATGCGACAGTTTAAGTCTCTTCATTTAGCAATACTTGCGCTAAGCAGCTTATGTTTGAATTCTGCGTATGCTACTTCTAGCACATTACAAAGTCTAAGCGATAGTGAGATGTCTGCAACAACAGGGCAGGCTTTAATGAGCCTATCCTTTATTTCACCAACTGATCTTGCCAATAAAGAAGCACAGCGTGTTGGTGGTGATACAAGGGTAGGTTTCTATAAGCTAGGGTTAGAAGCCAACATGGAGCTTAA
Organism: Acinetobacter halotolerans; assembly: GCF_004208515.1. Taxonomy (GTDB): domain Bacteria; phylum Pseudomonadota; class Gammaproteobacteria; order Pseudomonadales; family Moraxellaceae; genus Acinetobacter; species Acinetobacter halotolerans. Next base: position 90,406 of record NZ_SGIM01000006.1, on the reverse strand, counting down.
TGTTAATATTAAAAAGCTTCAACTGGGATGTGGTGGTGTTAATGGAGTTGGTGGTTGTGATATTGATATTGATTATCTGAGTTTAAGTGGTTTGGGTAATTCTGAAACCTCGAATACAGATAGTAAGGCTGACCGATCAGCGCGTGCGGGTTCATCTGCAGTTTTAACCAATCCTTTTATTGAATTTGCCATTAGAAATCCAGATAAAGCGTCAACGCGTGAAATCGTTGGTATTAATTTAAGTTCTGAGAAAGCCGTTGGATTGATTACTTTTGGATTGGAAAACGGTCCCACAAAAAGTGGTATTAATTCTTTAAGTGGTTATATGGAAATTGCTGCAACAACTGGTCTTGCCAACGTGAATGGTTTTGGTACAAGTCTCGTGGGGGGGGAAGCAGCTAAAGGTACTTTAAATCAGTCAGATGGTTATGATGCTATTACGGGACGGGCTTGCTGTGTTTTGGGAATCCCAATTGGTTTTACAACAACCTCTTATGCGCTTAATCTACGGGATAAGGCGACTGGAAGTAATATATTAAAAGGTGATTTATATCTTCCAAGGCAAGAGATTACGGGAAAGCGAATTAGTAGTGCGGCTTTGTCGGCAACAGCAACAGTTCGGGATATTGATCTAAGCGGTAAGCTGAGTGCGAGAGCAGCTGGAATAATCAATTTAGATAATAAAGATACAACTGGTTTAATTAAAAATCTCATGGTTGATGTGGCGATCAGTGAAGATTTAGGTTTTTTCCATAAAGCGAATCTAAATGGTACAGCAGCCTCGCTATCTTTGCAGTCTAAAAATATTCAATGGAGCAATAATAATTCTGTTTCTCAAAATGGTTGGTGGTTAGAGTTTTCAGACCCAATTGATATTGGATTTATTGAACCTACACTTGCAGTTGATATTCCAAAAGCTACCCTTAATGAGGCTTTTAGGCAAGTGAGTGAGTACTTGTATCAAAATCCAGTTCAGTGTGGGGGTATTATTGCCGAGAACTGTTTGCTCGGTAGCGCTATTCCAGTTGGTACAGTTAACTTAATTAATGCGACGCGTCCACAAATGGCACTGGTTGATTTAGAGTTGGCGACCCAAAAGTTTACACCTAACTGTTATGGCACTTTAAAATTTTGCTAGATTCGAAATCAGCATTAAAAAGCAGCTTTGGCTGCTTTTTGTTTTATGCGCTCATCGGAAAAATGTAACATTTGACCAGTTTATTTTGCATTTGTGTAATTATTCGGCATAATAAATTCTGAGATTAGATGGGGATGAATTCGTCTATTCTATATTTTGAGTGATGCTAGGAAGCAGGTTTTTTGAACAAATCACTCAGAGGGATGAAAGAAAAAATATAACATAGGTGCGGAGCATCGTGTAACAGGAAGGTCAAAATGGCTATACTCCATATGGATTCATTTCAAAAGACTGTTTTAGCGAGTTTGATTGGATTGTGTGTCAGTCAATCAGTTTTTGCATTACAAGAAATCTCTGATGAGGGTTTAAGCCAAGCCATAGGCGAGGGAATTGCACTGTTGCCTGAAAATACGTATATGATTTTTCAGGGTGAAAAAGCAACCACTACACAAGCAGATTTACTTAATAGACAACTAGATACTGGTTATATTAACTACCTTCCAATCGGACCTCTTTCGCTTACTGCAGCAGATACAAATAAAAACGGAAGTATCGACTCAGGCGATCGTGCTGTTGGTAAGGCTGACCTGTTCTTATATGGTTTAGCGGTTACGGCTTCCAACTCAAGTCGTGCAAATAACCATAATGAACGTGTCGGTTTGAATAATGATGGAAATGCAATTAATGCTATTCGAAGCTGGGGTACTGCAAGTAATCCGTGGATTTTAAAAGTTCTGACCGAATCAAATGTCCCAACATTTACACCAGATGGTGGTGCTCCAAATACAGATACAGGCGACATAACTTACCTTGCTTTAGAAGCACCTCTTTATGAGGTCGGTACCCGAGATATCGCTGGAATTGATGCTTATAACTTAAAATTGGGGTTATGGGCAGATGCGTTTGTACGAAATCCAAATAAAGTGGATGGTGCTGTAGATCAGTTCCATTATGGAAATAATGTCGGTTTAATTGGAACAAGTGTAGATGCAAACCGTGCAAATAGGCTGCGTTTGCAGGGTGTTTGGAATGGATTTAGTTTAAATGGTAGCCATTTAAAAATATTTCAGACGCTTGATGGTGCGGGAACTACAGGAGGACTCAGCCCATTTTATAATAATACACTGGGTGTGTCAGGAGTATTCCGCTTTAACAGTGGTGATGGTGCTGATTTAAAAGCTGGTAGCGTCACAAATACACCAACGTCTACGGTAGAACCTTGGGTAAATCGTTATAGTACTCAATATACTGGTGCACCAAGTAATAACTCACCAAGTTCAGACTGGTTATATCGTATTCGTAGTCAAACAACAAAAATTACAGCTACTGGGCAGTGGACTGCACCTACGGGTCTAAACGATCGTGTATTACGCTTAAGTACTAGAGAAACTTCTGATACAAATAACTTAACAACACCTGCTATTCATGGTGGAAATGCGCCAACTTTTAATGGTAATGAAGGGTTGTTTATCTATAATTTAAATACTAACTTAGTATTAGGTAATTTATATCAACCTGTGATTTTAGGATCTGATGGTAAAAACTTTAGTTTGGAAGTTGCTCGTATTCCAAATAAAGAAAGTATTTATAAACAAATATATACCGACTATACTGGTTTAGATCCAAGTTATAAAGGATCAACTTGTAATATTTATCAATGTGGTAATAATGTTACTTTAGGTGGAAAAACCTATCAAGGTTCAAATGCAACCCACAGTAGTATTAGTATCGGTACTGTATATAGCGATGATGGTGGTAAAACACTTCAAGCATTTAAAGGAAATAGCACACAAGATGCTGTTGGAATTTCTTTTGGTTCTTTGAGTAGTGGAACTGTATCAAAAGATTATCATTTCTACCAATTGCAAAATCAGGAGCGTCGTGCAGGCAGCTATAGTTGCGGATTTTTGAATTTAAGTACTTGTTATGATACTTGGCAATATCGGACAGCAACAGGCTGGACTGGCAACGCAGGGTCAGGTTTAAGATTTGATTCTCGAGGCGCAAACTGGGCAAATATCAGTAGTACTTCCTATTATAATCCAACAGTAAACAATACAGGATATACCTTAGTTGATGCTGGAAATGGAACCCAATTCACTGTGCCCAATCAAACACCTTTACCAGATGCACTTTATAACAATGGACGCTGGCATACGACAACTCCAAATGCAGACATTAATACATATCGATTAAATACGGCTTCACCAACTAATAATATGGGATCAGCCGTTATTGATGGTGTGTTGATTCAACATCTTAAAATCACCACTACTGGACTATAAGAGGAGTATAAGAAATGAAAAAATTAACAACTTTACTCCTATTATGTAGTTTCAGTGTCGCACATGCAGGATTGCAAGCCTTAGATAATCATGAACTGCAGGCAGTAGAAGCTCAAGCAGGAGCTGATTTATCACTTAAACTTTCGTTAAATCATAGATTGGAAAATGGTAAATATGTTTTTGATGAAAGTGCTTGTAATAATCTTGCGTATTGCCGTTTAGCTATTTCTGTGAATAGGCGATTTGTTGATGCAAATAATAATCCCATTAGTAATCCGACCATTGATGATCCTGCACATAGATTATGGCTAGTCTTTAAAGGTATTCAGGGAACGATTGATATCCAAAAGCTTGGGTTGGATGGTGTAGATCTTGTCTATGGTGATACGATTAAACCTGCGATTCAATTAAGTTATCAGGCGACGTCACCTATCCTCATTCGTAACTTCGGTTTTAATGCTTTGGCTATCGAGCAGGATGACTTTACCAGTTATATTGATGCTGCAACAGGAAAAGTAGTGGAAGGTACAGATCCGAATACTGCGCCTACTAGTGGTTATGGTTATTTAAAAAACTCGACTTATACTTCAGCCAATGCACCAAATTCAACTTATGATCATGGTAAAGAAACAGGCTTTATGGGATTACGAATGAACGGTAATCTTGCGTTACAAGGAACAATTAAAGTCTTTGGTTGTGACGGTAGCCACCCACGTTGCTAATTGAGTGTAGATTTCAAAGGATTGAAGTGATGAAAAAAAACAATCAAAATCACAACGTAGCATATTTTGCGCTAAATACACTTGCAGCAAGCCTATTGATGATTAGTCATTCTGCTTATGCCATGCAAAGTTTAGATGATAGTGCATTGCGACAAGTTAACGGTCAAGATGGTATTTCAATTAATACGAGTTTTGATGAAGTCAATGTCAAACAGTTGTATTGGGAAGATGATGCAGGGAGAGGAAGTGCAAGTGCAACCAATAATAAATTGAGAGCAGTTGCTGAAGACTTTAAAATTGCTCAAAGTAATTCTAGTTCGCTTACACCTGGCACGAGCTATAAGATTAATAGTGGTAGTCATGCTGATGGTAAAGTTGGGTTAGATTTAAGTATTGCAACGAACCCATCTTTAATTACGATCGATAAATTTAAAATTTGTGATACAGAGGCCAGTCAGACTTGTAGTGATCCAATTGGGAATATGGCAATTCAAACCAGTTCAGTGATTAATATTGATTTCAACACACGGGATGGTTTGTTTAGTAAAACAGGGCAATCTACACTCAAATTGGGTGTCAATAATGCCAATATTTATTTGGGACAAACTGACGTAAATAATGAATTAAATCAGTTAATCTTAAAAAACCTTAACTTTAACTTCTTCGGCAAGGGCGTCATGTTTATTGATGCTGTAGAAGGCTTTAAATTACAAACTAATGCAGATGGTGTTGGTAAAGCAGGGCTAGCAACTACGCCTAGTTCAACATATGGTTATGTTGATTTTATCCGTGCACCAGATGCTGCAACTAGTAGTCTTATTGCGGGTAGTTATACGGACCTTACTAATGCGGGTTTAAATCTTGAGTTCATGCTCAATAAGAATGTAAGTAAAACAGATCCATATGCAATTAATCAATTGACAAAAAGTCCACAAGGCGCCAATGGATTGATTCGTGTAGGTGCAAGTGGTCGTATGGTTAATGGCTTTTTACAGTTGCGTGGAATTAGTAGTGAAGGGAAAAATAACCCTGTATATGGTACAAATTATGGGAATCCAGATGGTACGAACATTCTAGGTCAGGCCAAAAGTGGCAGTAATGTCATTGGAAATACTGGTATCGGTTTTAGAATGGGGGCGGACTTTACTATAGATAATGATTCAATGTTAGGTAGTGATGGAAAAGCAACAACTTTGGAAATAGGTGGTGCTGGACTAAATACCTATGGATTTGAGTTTGGTAATTTAACAGGCTTGCAACAAGGAACTCGTGGTTCTTTTAATAGTGGTAATGTTTACATTAACCTTGCAGATACTAAGTCTGTTTATTTACCTGCAAACTATGCTTTCCAAACAAGTCGGTTTGGAGATAACAGTACGCTGACGACAGATGCTGACTATATTCAAAATATTCATACAGGCACAGCAAGCACAAACCCATATAGTTTGCTTATAGCTGTTCGTGGTGCCGAGTTCCAAGCATTATCAAAACGTGGGCGATTCACTAATAGCGCAAGAACTAATGATACTTTTGGCCAAACTGTCCCAAATATTGCTGAGCGTACTAATAATCAATGGGGACTAGCCTTACCTTTTTATGGCTTAAATGCAAATATGGCAATGTTTGGTACAACTGTCGATGCAAGTAAAGTCTATTATTATCAAGTAGGTGGTACTCAAGGAACTGCCGTAGGCACAGGTCAGACCCCTCGATTAGGTTTTTCTCTGGCTATGAATACTTATGGTATTGATCGGGATGTTGGTAATAATAATGCTAAGTTAGGCAACAAAACGACTTCTATTTTAGTGATTGACGGTGCAACAGATTACTATATGGGACTTCGTAATATTGATATGCTTATGAAAGGGACTGGTAGTATTGGTGTTGAAAAAGGCAGTATGAATGTTAGCTTAGAAGATATGTTGATCGTTATGGCGGCGGAGGTCGCAGCTGGTTATCTACCAGGAGCAACATATAAAAGCTGTTTGACGAGCCCTATCTCTGCGTGTAGCAATGGAAGTTCTGCTCCTAATAATAATTTTGCAAATGAGAATGATGTTCTGTTTGGTTTGAAATTACGGCTAGGCGGAAATATGAATTTTTCACTTATTCCAAATAGTGAATATAAGGCTGATGGAACGGGTAATCGTCTCAATGTGGTCGGAGATTTCCAGCTGACAGGCGATAAAAATACCATACAAATTAGTGATCCAATCGATAAATCAACCATTGGTTTGGACAATATCACTGGTAAAGTGGCTTTTGATAATGCAATTGTGATTGCGCCTAAAGGTGGTCAGAACGGTGCAGATGGTGTTGTTAGTTTTAATGCGGATCTTACCTTTAACCCACAACGTACGACTGATGGCGTATTAAGAATTCGTGATATTAATCTGTACCCACCACAAACAGGAACAGGTGCACGTTTAGGCGAAATGGCCATTACTGGTGGTCGATTGAGTAGCCAATTTAGTATTATGCCACGTAACTAATTTAGCTCATCTGAAACATATTGAGTGATGTGAAAAGTATGTTATCTTGGTGATTATATTTTAAACACTTGTCTACGGATTAGGGCAATGAATAAAAAATTAGGATATGTATCATTGTTGCTATTAAGTCCATTTACCATGGCAATGCAACCAATGGATGATCAAAGCCTGTCATTAGCAACAGGGCAAGATGGTTTAAGTATTGGCATAAATACAGATATTGAGTTCAAGCATATTGCTGTGATTGATAAGGATGGCTTGTCTTATACTGGCTATACAGATCTAGATAATTATACCAATAAAGCTGGTTTGGTGATTGCCGGGGTGGCGGGACAGTCCACTGCGCAAAATGTAAAAGTCTCAGGTTTATCTGCTGGTTCAGCAACTCAATTAGGCTTGAAAGCTGTAATCGATACTGATCGAGGAGTTGGTGCGAGTGGTGCATTTGCTAATATAGCCTTATCTTTCGATGGTGTAGACGGTATTCGTATTTCACCGTTTTCGATTTATGCTGCACCAAGTACAACACTTTCAACTTTGATCGGAAACGTTTATACACCTAATTCAATTTTTGCTTCAGGTAATATACCGAAAGCGAATGTTAAAGAAGTGTTGCGATCAAATAACAATATTGATATCGCTTTTGATAACAATAATAAACCGTATATGAATCTTCAATTAGGTGCAGCGCCGCAAGGTAAAATGATCTTATTTGGCGGTGCGATTAATTCTATTTGTGGTACAGGTTCAGGCTGTAATATGGTGCTTGTATCGGACTATACAACCTCTGGCGATTCAGCAACTACTCCAGTCGGGGCTAGTTTTGACTTTCAGTTGACTGGTCATGAAGGCAATGCATTCTCATTAAACGGTTTCTATGCAGGTATTGAAAATACTGGTTTTATTTTTGGTAATACAGGTGAAAGTAGCAGGTTTGATTTAAAGTTAAATAATGTGACTCTAGGTACTGCTGGTCAAAGTGCGATTGGGACATTTAATACTTTGCCAAATGCATCTATTGGTAATATTGGTTTGACAGGTACTTCTGTAACCAATTTGAGAGTCAATATTGGTGGAATGTAATCTTTCGATTAGTTAGTACTTAAAAAGAGCGGCAATTAGCCGCTCTTTTGTTTTGTTGTTAAGTTATTGATTTATATTGTAAATTTGATTGATTTTCACTATTGTGATTCAAGCAAGATATAATCTGCTCAAGTTGTTTCATTCGCTTCACTTGTCCCCATAGTTCCTGTGCTTCGGGATAGGCTTTGCTCATCATACCTAACCACTGTTTATAACGCCCGATCATGCCGATTTCAGTTTTATATTGACCGCTTAAAAAGCGTTGTTGGAGTTCAACTAAATCTTGCCAAGAAAGCAGTGCATCGTTAATGTCTTGACGAACACATAAGGTAATATCAGGCGTGGTGACAGCAGCACGACCAATCATGATGTCCTGACAGTGTGATTGTTGTAAGCATGCTTTGGCATCGGCATTGTTCCAAATTTCACCATTGGCAATGACATTAATCTTTAACGCTTCTGTAATCGGCTGAATTTTTTCCCAATAGGCTGGCGGGGTATAACCATCTGCTTTGGTTCGAGCATGTACAGTTAACCAACTCGCGCCTGCATCTTCTATAGCATGAGCATTATCTAAAGTGTGGTTTTCATCTAGATAACCCAAGCGCATTTTGGCAGAGACAGGGATATGTGCAGGAACCGCATCGCGAACAGCTTTGACTAATAGGTGGACTGTTTCAGGTTCATCGAGTAGTACCGAACCACCTCGATGGCGGTTCACCGTTTTTGCAGGGCAGCCAAAATTTAGATCAATTGCTGGTGCACCTAGCTCGACGGCTTTCGATGCATTGGCTGCAAGCATGTCTGGGTTATTGCCTAGGAATTGTACATGTACGGGTGTACCTGCTGCTGTTTTTCCATCATTTTTAAGTTCAGGGCAGAAATTATAATAAATATGATCAGGCAGAATAGTATCAGTAATACGAATAAACTCAGTGACACACCAATCAAAACTGCCGACATGAGTGAGGACATCACGCATGATTGGATCAGTTAGACCTTCCATTGGGGCGAGCACAAGTTTCACGATGGTTACCTAGTTAAGCGAAAACAGCGTTATACGCATTTTAAAGGAGGCTGTCTAGTTTTATTAGAAGTGTAAAAACTTAACGTCCTAAAAGCATTTCTAAGACAAACTTGCTACCAATAAAGCCAATGGCTAATAAAATGAAAGCAGTCACTGTAAAGCGAATGGCCTTGAGTCCACGCCAGCCAAATTTGTAACGTCCGATAAGCAGAGCACCATATAAAAACCACGAGATAATACTAAATGCCGTTTTGTGTGCAAGGTGCTGAGCAAAGAAATTATCAATGGTGAAAAAACCAAAGATCAGCGCAGCCGTCAATAAACCAAAACCCGTAATAATCAGATCAAAAAGCAACGATTCCATCACTTGGAATGGGGGGAGCAGGTTCACCCAAATCCGTTTTTTCTGCTTCTTTTTGAGTTCTCGGTCTTGGAACCAAAGTAATACGGCTTGTATGGTCGCCATCAAGAGTACGGCATAGGCCGATAAAGACAGGATAATGTGTAGATCTAAGCCAAAGCTATGCAGCTCAATAAATTGATTCGGCTGGCTATAGGCATAACCCAAGATTAGACCAACCGCTGCCACAGGTGTACCAATCAGATTTAATGGCAAGATTGGACGAATCAGACTCAAGATCAAACTGAGGACGAGCATCAGTCCCGAAGTAAAAGAGATAAGGTTAAATACATCATAGTTGATGCCCATTGGTGTCATCATGTCTTGATAGAGGACTGCACTGTGAAGCAGTACCCCTAAACTCACCATCAGACCATAACACCAAAGATTTGGTGTACGTTTTGACATTAGACGAATAAACAAATACCAAAACGAACTGGTATAAGCAATCAGTGCCAAAATTGTGTAAACCAAGGGGAGACTAATCATGTCAAACCTTTTTTAGGAGGATGAATAATATTCACCATTAAGATATAAATTCGCTGCGAACTACAGTATCCTATAGCATCTTATGCATAAATTTTCTATTTTAAGAAAGATTTTTTTGCAACTAGCCATTTTAAGCGGATTTCGCAATGTTTGATACCTTAACAGAACGACTCACACAGAGTTTAAGAAATGTTACTGGCTCAGGGCAGCTGACCGAAGACAATATTAAAGATACCTTACGTGAAGTACGTATGGCACTTCTTGAAGCCGATGTGGCGTTACCTGTAACACGTGAATTTATCGCGAAGGTAAAGGAAGAAGCGCTCGGTCAAGAAGTCATGACGCAGCTTTCTCCTGGTCAGGCATTTGTAAAAATTGTCTATGATGAACTCACCAAAATGATGGGTGAGGAAAATGCAACATTAGATTTAAGTGCAAAACCACCTGTCGTGGTGTTGCTTGCTGGTTTGCAAGGTGCGGGTAAAACCACCACTGCAGCAAAATTAGCGCGCTTCTTAAAAGAACGTCAAAAGAAAAAAGTAATGACGGTTTCTGCGGATGTCTATCGTCCAGCGGCTATTAAACAGTTAGAAACCGTATCCAACGAAGTTGGTGTTGGTTTTATTCAGTCACATGCGTCTGAAAAACCAATTGATATTGTCAATCGTGCAATTGAACAAGCAAAAATTCAATTTGCTGATGTACTGATTGTTGATACCGCAGGTCGTCTGCATGTCGATGAAGACATGATGGATGAGATTAAAGCGCTGCATGCGGCAGTGAAACCAACTGAAACCTTATTCGTTGTTGATGCGATGACAGGTCAGGATGCTGCCAATACCGCAAAAGCTTTCAATGATGCTTTGGCATTGACCGGTGTGATTCTCACCAAGACTGATGGTGATGCCCGTGGTGGTGCAGCACTTTCAGTACGTGCGATTACAGGTAAGCCAATTAAGTTCTTAGGTATTGGTGAAAAGCTCGATGCACTTGAGCCATTCCACCCTGATCGCGTTGCACAACGTATCTTAGGGATGGGGGATGTCCTTTCTTTAGTCGAAGAAGTTGAACGTAAAATCGACAAAGAAAAAGCCGAAAAAATGGCGAAAAAGTTGCAAAAGGGCGGAGCCTTCAATTTTGAAGATATGCTGATGCAATTTGAACAAATGAGCAAAATGGGCGGCATGATGGGCTTCTTGGACAAGTTGCCTGGTATGAGCAATTCTGGTATTCAAGATGCGATCGAGAAAGCGAATCCAGAAAAGCAAGTCAAGCGTATGGAAGCCATCATTCAGTCGATGACCATTAAAGAACGTCGTAATCCTGATCTTATGAATCCGAGTCGTAAGAAACGTATTGCTGCAGGTTGTGGGATGGATGTGGCTGAGGTCAATAAGTTGATCAAGCAACAAACCCAAATGGCAAAAATGATGAAAAAGTTTGCCAATCCATCAGGTATGAGCAAAATGCTGAAATCGTTTGGCAATATGCAAAAACAATTTGGCGGTGGTGGTGGCGGTATGGGACCTTTATTTGGAAATAATGACTCCAAGAAATAACCGATCTACATCCAAAAAAGGCGCAATCTGCGCCTTTTTTTATTGAGTTTGAATGGCTGTATTCTGTATAAAATTGATACAAAAGATCAATATCTAATCAAAGATTAAAAGAAGAAAATTGGTTTTAAATCTATGTTTTATATTGAAAATAGTGTTAATTATGTCGCATAAAACAAGCAATACGGTGTATCTCGCACATTGTGAAAATGCAGATCCAGACCAACATTGGTATTTGTGGCTGGAACAACAGCTCAAGCATCAGGATGTAACTGTTGAGCGTATTTTTTTGGCTGATGCATGCCATCCAGATAGCGAAATTTGGCAAACATGTTTAGAGGCGCAGTTAAAAAAATTAAATGAGCACAGTATTGTGGTTGCTCATGGTCTTTCCTGCGTGGCTGTTGCTCAGTTTCTTACAAAGAAGCTGCAACAACAAACCATTAAAGCCGGGATATTTATCGCGGCTTTTCATGAATCGTTGCCTCAGCATCCTGAGTTGAATTTATTTATTGCTCATTCCACTTTTGATAGCGGAATATTGAGACAAAATATCCAGCGTCGTGTGGTGCTGTTCTCTAGCAATGATCCTATTGTTCCAGTTCCGTTCAGCTTTAAATTTTCACATCTATTAAATGCCCAACTGATTGAGGTGACTCAGGCTGGGCATTTTCGTGCCGAAGATGGTTATATTGAATTTTCACAATTATTACAGATACTTCAAACTTTAGTTAAAGCCGAATTGAGTTGAACATAGGTTTTCAATCCCTTCAATAATAAATCTGATTCTACTTGTGGTTGATAGTGATCTAAGAACTTGGCAAATAAATGTGCATCACCTCCTGTTAAGACCAGACTTTTTGGTGACTGTTGCATGATTTGATCAATGCTACTGATCAGCCCCAGTAAAATGCCATGATGAACTGCATCTACAGTATTGTGACCGGGTTTTAAATTATCAAAGGCGGAATCAGGAATTTTAATGCCTTTGGTATTTTGAATAAGTGCATCGCGCTGCAGATACAAATTTGGCAGGATATAGCCACCTAAATGTTGTAAATCTTTCACGAGGTCAATTGTGAGCGCCGTGCCGCAACCGATGACACAAAAGCTTTCATTCGGCTTTGCCACTGCCAAGACTTGTAGCCAACGGTCAATCCCGAGTTGACTAGGATCATCGTAACCACATGTCAATCCTGCGTAATCGGCATGAACTTGTGCAAAAATAATCGGGATATCCAAAATATCGAGAATGATTTGGATACGCTGATTATTTTCAGTATCCAGCACTGAAGAAATGCCCACCCGACTCAAATTTTGATAGCGGAAGTGTTGAATCAAACCTAATAATAAATCAGCAGGAGACTGTAGATGTAATTCGGCAGCGTGTTCAATCACCTGATCTTGTTCTGTGATCCAGTATTTTAAGCGGGTGTTACCAATATCGAGCCATAAGCTTTTCATAGGACGATAATTTCCTCAAACGGACGCAAGTCGTAAACGACCTTGATAGAAGTGCTGTAGTTGATTTGTTTGGATCATGACTGCGCCATCATTTGAAATCCCTTGAAAAATGCCCAGAACTTTGCCTTGAGCATGTTCAAACTCAACCTGTTGATTTAACCAAATCGCATGGTGATTAAAACGATCTGCTAAATTATAACAACCATGTTCAAACCATCGCGAGGCTTGTTGAATCGCCGTATACAACTCAGCGATCAAACTTAAGCGATCAATCTGCTCTAAACCTAACATCTGTAAAGAAGCAATCGGTTGATCTGCACTTTCAATCGCTGGGGTATTTAAATTGATTCCCACACCCACAATGGCTTGATTGGCGGATAATGGCTCAACCAAAACCCCGCCCCATTTACCTTGTGGGCTATATAAATCATTGGGCCATTTGACTTGTAGGTCTAAACCTTGCAGGCTTGGCATCTGTAAAATATTAAGGGCAACTTCAAGTGCAAGACGCCCATCTAAAGCTGTTTTGCTTTGAATCAGTGTGCTTAAATAAATGTTGCCTTCAGGTGACGCCCATTGTCGCTGGTGCTGACCACGACCTTGCGTCTGTTGTGCACTGCACACCAAGCCTGTAGTAATACCTTTTTGTGCAATTTCACGCATATCATCATTGGTCGATGTTGTGGTCGTTTTGAGTAAAACCACTTCAGGATATTGATTTTTTGCGTTCAATAATTGCTGTAACTGGCGAGTTGCGAAATCATCCATCGTTTTAAAAGTAGAGTGGTCATGTGTTTATGGAGTTAATCATATATTTGTTGATTGGTGCAATCGCAGGATTTACAGCGGGGCTATTCGGCGTAGGTGGTGGTTTAATTATTGTACCAATTTTATATATCGTCTTTACTCAAATGAATTATGACCCGAATGTCATTATGCATATTGCGATTGGTACTTCCTTGGCAACGATCATTGTGACCTCAATTAGCTCGGTGATGGCACATCATCGGCAAGGTGCGGTGTTATGGTCAGTATTCCAAAATTTAGCGCCAGGATTGGTCCTAGGCTCATTTCTTGGTGCTGGGATTGCCGATCTGATGTCTGGGCAGCATTTGCAGCTTGTGATCGGTGTATTTGCGATTTGGATGGCATTTAAAATGTTCAGAGGAGCTTATGCGATAGTCAATTCTAGTCGCCATTTGCCTTCTGCACCGATCCAGTTTGCTGCGGGTGGAGGTATTGGTGTTGCCTCGGCGATTTTTGGGATCGGTGGAGGAAGTTTAACCGTTCCATTTTTAAACCGATATGGGGTGGTGATGCAAAAAGCAGTTGCTACTTCGGCAGCTTGTGGCTTGCCAATCGCAGCAGCAGGTGCAATCGGGTTTATGTGGTTTGGTGCCAAAGAGCAAATCAATGTGCCAAATACCATTGGCTATGTACATATTTATGCTTTTCTCGGTATTAGTACCATGAGCTTTATTACTGCAAAAGTGGGGGCGAAAGTGGCACATCGATTATCTCCTGCGATGCTGAAAAAATGTTTCGCTGGCTTATTGGTCACCGTAGGTTGTTATTTTGTCTATAAAGGGCTGATGTAAGCTTCTTTAATTGAATTCTGAATAGACTTCCATCACGACAAGCATGTTTTGATGGAAGTTACGTAGCGCCCCATTTTGCTGATCGCATAATTAGAAGTGAGGTTTTAAAATGTGCTTTTACTCATTAAATTTTTATTTTATGTGATTTTAGTCAATAAAATAAATTGCTCATATTTTATCTTTCAGATATGTGGTCAAATCCGATAAAAAAATGTAAATACCTGATATTAAAAATAGAAAATCTTGGTTTTTTAGTCAAATTGAGTGTTTTAACCGTGTTTTTAGCGTGATTGGCTTAAAAAGCAATAAAATTGTCTGACAATGATATAGAATTTATACAGGAAGATCAGTTAAAACAAAAAAGCACAACCAGTATCGGAAAATGCGTATAACAAAGATAGCGAGGGACTCATGAATCTCGAAGAGGCTGATAGTCTTTCTGAACAGATTGCAAAATATATTAGTGAACAAATCATTAGCGGTGAGCTGGTTGAAGGCGAACGTATTCAAGAGCTACGCATCGCCAAAGAATTAGATGTCAGTCGTGGATCTGTCCGTGAAGCATTATTATTGCTAGAAAGGACTTATTTGATCGAAATTTTTCCGCGTCGAGGGGCGATTGTTTCTGAAATGTCTGCTCAACAGGTCAAGGCATTATTTGATACCAATGTGATGGTGCTTGGTCATATCGTGCAACGTATCAGTGAAACTTGGCGTGTCAATGAGGCAGAGCAATTACAAGCATTGTTGGATGAGTTGGTCGAGTTTGTTCGCGCAGGGGATATTGAAAAATTTTATGATGCGATCTTTAAATATTTAGCAGAACAACACGATATGGTGGCCAATCCTTATTTGATGCAGTTTTATAAAGAACTGTTGCCATCGTTACGTCGTAGCTATTTTTTAACCTTAAATACTTCACGTCGGGAGTTACAAGAATCATTTACCCTGTTTAAACTGGTGATTGATGCTATTTTGATCCGAAAATCACAACAAGCTGCTTTATTTATGGAAGATTTTTGTCGACACTTGCGCAACCTTGTGTTGGAATCTCTGACACGTATGAAACAGATTGAATTGGCTTGGGCGAGACGCTCACGCCGCTAATTAGGGTTAAGATACGGCAGTATGCGTTTAAGCAGTTTAAAACTTTCCGGCTTTAAATCTTTTGCCGATAGTACAACCTTACATTTTAAGGCGAACCGTACAGCGGTTGTGGGGCCAAACGGTTGTGGAAAATCAAATGTCATTGATGCGATTCGCTGGGTTATGGGCGAGTCTAGCGCACGTCAGTTGCGTGGTGGCAGTATGCAGGATGTTATCTTTACAGGAACATCCAAGCGTAAACCAGTGGGTGTGGCTAGTGTCGAACTTCGCTTTGATAATACTTACGGTAAATTAGGCGGCGCATACAATGCTTATAATGAACTTGCTGTACGTCGCCAAGTCACTCGTGAAGGCAAGTCTGAGTATTTTTTAAATGGCACACGCTGTCGTCGTCGGGATATTACCGATATCTTTTTGGGGACAGGTTTAGGGCCGCGTTCTTATGCTGTCATAGAACAGGGCATGATTAACCGTCTTGTAGATGCCAAACCTGAAGAAATGCGGGTGTTTATTGAAGAGGCGGCAGGGGTTTCTCGCTATCAAGCGCGTCGTCGTGAGACTTTACAGCATTTAGAACATACTGAACAAAACCTTGCACGCTTAGATGATATTGCGGCTGAACTTAAATCACAGTTACGGACATTAAAACGGCAGTCAGAAGCTGCGATTCAATACAAAACCTTAGAAACTCAAATTCGAACTTTAAAAATAGAAATTTTGTCCTTTCAAGCCGATCAAAGTCATAAGTTACAGCAAGAATATACCTTGCAAATGACCGAGCTTGGAGAAAGCTTTAAATTGGTTCGTTCAGAGTCACATACGATTGAACATGATTTAGAGGCAACCAGTGCATTATTCCAACGCTTAATTCAGCAGTCCTCTCCATTGCAACAAGAATGGCAACAGGCAGAAAAAAAACTGGCTGAATTGAAAATGACATTGGAACAAAAACAGGGTTTATTTCAGCAGAACAGCAGCAGTTTAGCTCAGCTTGAACAACAAAAAGCACAAAGCAAAGAACGTTTGCAATTGTCTGAATTACAGGTTGAAACCTTAACAACTCAGTTTGATGAGCAAAACGAGGCTTTAATTGGACTTGAACAACAAACCCAATCCTCAGAGCAAAATTTAAGTGATCTACAGGCTCAACATAAGCAAGCACAGCAACAGTTTGAACAGTTAAAAAGCCAAGTTGACAAGCAACAACAGCAAAAGCTGCAAATGGCTGCTCAAATCGAACAATTGACAAAAAATGTGTCGCGCATTGAGCAACAGAAACAAACCTTGCAAATGCAAACGAGTCAAATTCGTGCTCAAGTACAGCAGGATGAACAGGCGCAATTGCAGCAACATCAGCAGCAGTTACAGCAAGAGATTGTTGTGCTAGAAACAGCCATTGAGCAGTTACAGCAAAGCGTGCAGACCCAGCAAGACCAGCAACAGTTGAGTAAGACAGATTTACAGACGCTCAAGACAGATATTCAGGTTTTATTGGCTGAGCGAAAGAATTTAAATCAATTGATGGCAAAGCAAAGCCCAAAGCAGCATCAAGATGCTGTGCGATTGATGCAAAACTTGCGTTTGACCGCTCAGGGTAAAGCCCATGCTGCCATCATTGAGAAGTTTTTAGCCAAGTGGTTGCAAGCGCATTTGCTGGATGATGAGCAGTCTTTCCAAGAAGGTGTGGCGCGTCAATTGAAGTCATCTGAGCAGCAACAGATTCAAATCCAGCATTTGATTTGTTTAAGTGAATGGATCGAATCACCTCAATCTTCGCTATGGTCAAATGTCGCTGTGGCTGAAAATTTAGCGTTAGCATTGGATCATCAAAAAGATTTAAACCCAGCCCAGTCAATTTTAACTCTTGATGGTTATCATGTTGGGGCGGATTGGGTTATTGGCTTACTTTATGATGAAGATAGCCAAACTGCACAGGGTTTGCTGAGTCATCAAGTACGTTTAGAAGAAATCGAGCAACAACTTGCTGAACATCAGCCGCAGTTATCTGCTTTGGAACGTCAATTTTCGCAACAACAGCACGTTTTGCAACAACAGCAACAGACTGCGCAACAACAGCAGCAACATCTGAAGCAAAAGCAAAAAGAGCTGCAACAACTGGATGTGGAGATTGCCAAGTTACAAAGTACGGCACAGGCTTTTGTGTTGCAGCAACAGCAACTGGCAGATCAGCTCAAACAGCTAGATGTGCAGCTTGAAGAAGATGCCATGCAGCGTGATGATTTGGAAATTGATCTACATGCTTTGGCGATCAAGTTAGAAGCCGTCCTGCCGAACTACAAGACTTTGCAGTTTCAAGTCGAAAATTTAACGGAACAGTTGGATGAACAGCAGCAGCATTTAACCCAACAACAGCAACAGCGTGAACATTTACGTCGTCAAACCGCTCAAGCGAGTCAGCAAATTGAGTTGTTAGAGAAAGATATTTCGTTCTTAAAAACACAATATCGACAAATCATTGAGCAAATTGAACAGGCGAAGAAGTTTGTTGATCCGATTCAGCTTGAATTACCAAATCTTGAGTCACAGTTTCAAGAGCAATTGCAGCAAACGGAAAAGCTGCAAAAAACATGGAATGAATGGCAGCTTGAGCTGAATCAAGTACAAGAAAAACAACAACAGCTCACTGAACAACGTCATTTGGCGCAGCAAAAAGATGAGCAGGTACGTGAGCAACTCGAACAGAAACGTTTGGCTTGGCAGGCAGCTAAATCAGATCGCGAGCATTATTTAGAACAGCTTAAAGCGCTCAATTCTGACCCATTGTCCGATGTGTTGATTGAAATCAAAGACCATCAGCAGAAATTGGAAAAAGCCCAGCAACAATTTGAAAAGATTGGAGCAGTCAACTTGGCTGCATCGCAAGAATATGAAGAAGTTTCACAGCGTTTTGATGAGCTGAGCCATCAAATGCAAGATTTACAAAATACCGTAACTCAACTGAAAGATGCGATGAAAAGCATTGATCAGGAAACGCGTAAGTTGTTTATGAGTACGTTTGATCAGGTCAATCAAGAGCTGCAGTTATTATTTCCAAAGGTGTTTGGTGGCGGTGAAGCGACTTTAAGTCTTGAAGATGATTGGCAGTCAGGCGTGAAATTGATGGCGCGTCCGCCAGGCAAGCGCAACAGTTCTTTGGCGCTACTTTCAGGCGGCGAAAAGACCTTAACAGCAATGGCATTGGTATTTGCGATTTTTAGATTGAATCCTGCGCCGTTCTGCGTATTGGATGAAGTTGATGCGCCGCTGGACGATGCGAACGTGCAACGTTATTGTAATTTGGTAAAAGAGCTTTCTGAACAGGTGCAATTCATTTACATTACACATAATAAATTGGCAATGACAATGGCAACAGATTTGTTAGGAGTGACCATGCCTGAGCCAGGTACATCAAAATTAGTGACTGTTGATTTAGAACAGGCAAAAGAATACGGGTTAGTTGCGGAGTCTTAGTATGGAAATGAATACAATAATAGGCATTGTTATCGCCGTTGTGATTATGCTCGTTGGCCTAACCATGATTTTAAGAAAACCTAAACCAGTTGAGCCTTCATTAGAAACTGATTTGCATATTAACCCTGAAAGTAATCAGCCTGTTATTCCGCGTCATGTGCGTGATCAATTGCAACATGATAACGTGATCACCGAAACAGACCGTGTTGAACCAAGTTTAAAGGTTGAAACGATTGAACAGGAACCGCAAGTTGCTGTACCTGTTGCAGTTGAAGAAAAAACCACTACGGTTACAGATGCTTCTACAGTTGAAGTTGTGAAGCAGGGCGAGACTGATCTGATTAGTGAAACTGAAACCACTGAGCAGCAAGCAGAAAAAACGGTAGACATAGAACAAGTCGCATCAGCAGAAACCGAGGCGATGGAAAAGGATGGGGACACCAAGTCTGAATCAGAATTAAGTTTCAATCCAGATATCGAGACAGTCGCAATCGCAGAATTTGAAGGCGAGAGTAATATTTTGGATGTACATCTGCATGAACAGCAACGTTATGATGATGAAAGTGCATTAGCAACGGCTGAACAGATTATCGCCCTTAATGTTTATCCAAACCCACGCCGTGCGTTATCTGGTGATAAGGCATTAAAAGTTCTACTTAAATATGGTCTACGTTTTGGTGAGATGTCGTGCTTCCATCGTTATGAAAATACCGATGAACCAAGTGCATTAATGTTCTCTGTATTGCGTATTACGGATCATGGTCCTGCTGGTTTTGATTTGGAAACCTTGTCGACTGAACAAGTGCAAGGTTTGGCATTTTTCTTGGCATTGCCAAATAGCAAGGCAGTCACAGGTTATGACATGATGACCAGTATTGCGGGCTTAATTGCACGTGAAGTGGATGGCAAAGTCTATGACGAAAATAATCTGGAGTTCACGCCGCAGCTGAAAGAACATTGGCGTCATCATGTGATTGATTATCGTCCAAATCAAGCAGCAACATGATTAATCTTTTATAATAAATTCAGTGAAATGTTTTATAGGGCGGTTTTTCCGCCCTTTTATATGGTGAAAAACAAATGGAACAAAATTCAGTGATTGAGCAAATGCGTCAATTGATTCAACTCATTGCAAAACACAATCATGCGTACTATGTCATGGATCAGCCTTCCATTTCAGATAGTGAATATGACCATTTGTTTCATCAACTTAAAGCTTTAGAACAACAACACCCTGAGCTTGTACAGGCAGATACACCAACCAATAAAGTCGGTGGGCAAGCACTCTCTAAATTTGAAAGCGTCACACATAAAGTTCCGATGCTGTCTTTGGGTAATGTTTTTAATCAAGAAGATTTGTTTGCTTTTGCCCGCCGTATTGATGAGCGTTTACCAAATCAAAAAGTCCAATATGAAGTGGAATTAAAACTGGATGGTTTGGCGATTTCATTGTGGTATGAACAGGGTGTACTGGTTCGAGGCGTGACCCGTGGCGATGGGGAGACGGGTGAAGATATCACTCAAAATGTTAAAACTATTCGTAATTTACCAAAAGTATTATCCAGTCAATATCAAGAGATTCCGCAATTTTTAGAAGTGCGTGGCGAAGTCCTGATGCCAAAGCAAGGCTTTGAAAAGCTCAATGCAGACCAAGAAGCCAAAGGTCATAAAACCTTTGCCAATCCGCGTAATGCCGCAGCAGGAAGCCTAAGACAGCTAGATCCAAATATCGCTGCATCGCGTCCATTAGCATTCTATGCCTATGGAATCGCGCAATGCGAGCCACATCATAACTTGCCGACCATGCATGATAGTTTACATTGGTTGACTAAATTTGGATTTGAAATCGCAGAGCGACAATTTCTCTGTGCTTCGATTGATGAAGTACAGCAACGCTATGAACAGATTCAGCAAGAGCGTCCAGATTTAAAAGTTGAAATTGATGGCATGGTGGTGAAGGTTGATAGCCTTAAACAGCAGCAGCAACTCGGATTCCTCAGTCGCGAACCACGTTGGGCCACGGCTTATAAATTTCCTGCACAAGCTGCACTCACTAAAGTTGAAAATATTGATTGGCAAGTGGGTCGTACTGGCACATTGACTCCTGTTGCAAGGCTTAGCCCCGTGAATGTTGGTGGGGTAATGGTATCCAACGTAACTTTGCATAATATTGGTGAAATTCATCGCTTGGATGTGCGCATTGGAGATACGGTCAGCGTGTATCGCAGTGGTGATGTGATTCCTAAAGTAGAGAAAGTCTGGGCTGAATTCCGACCTGCCGATTCAGAAATCGTACATCTCCCTACGAATTGTCCAGTATGTGATTCACCCGTAGTAATGCCAGAAGGAGAGGCATTAGCACGTTGTTCAGGCGGTTTGTATTGTGCTGCGCAACGTATTGAAGCGATCCGTCATTTTGTATCTCGTAAAGCTTTAGACATTGAAGGCTTGGGTGATCGATGGGTGGAGTCACTTTTACACCTTGATTTGTTGAAAGACGTTGCTGATATTTATCACCTGCATGAACATCGGGCGACGTTACTGACTATTGAAAAAATGGGGGAGAAGTCTGTCCAGAATCTGATTGATGCGATTGAAGCCAGTAAAAAAACCACATTAGCGCGTTTTATTTATGCATTAGGAATTCGTGGTGTCGGTGAAACAACAGCACGGATGCTTGCCAATACGTTTCAAACACTTGAAGCTTTAAAACAAGCTGATGTTGAAGCACTAAAGAAAACACCTGATGTTGGTGACATCACTGCAGAGTGGATTGCAGACTTTTTCCAAGCGACGCACAACCTAGAAGTTTTAGACCGTTTATTGGCTGCGGGGATTCACTGGGATGCACCAACAGCACCAACACGCCAACCATTAAATGGGGAAAGTTGGGTGGTGACGGGTACGCTAGAAACGATGGGGCGTGATGAGGCAACTCAAAAGCTTCAAGCCTTGGGTGCTCGTGTGAGTGGCAGTGTGTCGAGTAAAACTAAATGTGTGGTTGCTGGTGAAAAAGCAGGTAGTAAGTTGGAGAAAGCGCAGAAACTGGAAATTAGAGTTTTGAATGAACAAGAGTTTTTGGAATTCTTGGCGCAGTATTCGTAAAAATTGTAGGCAGCGATTACCATCGCTGCCTACAGCATTATCTTAAATATATTTTCGCACCACACCATCATCTAGTAGTTGTTGAAAGTGTTCAACCACACTTGATTCGATATTTCTGTACTGAATCCCAAGCTCTTGCTGACTCTTTTGCGCATTAAAATAAATTGGATAGCCCATATTCAGTTCGACAAATGATTTGGAAAATCCTGCTAGTGGACCGAATAATTTAAACGCAGATTTAGGCAGTTGATTTCGCGGGAATGGAAATTTATTGCCAAAATTCTGACGTAAGATTTTCCCCATTTCCAATAAACTTAAAGTGCCGCCGCTAATAATATAACGTCCTTTCGCATTAGTATTGATCGCTGCTTGAATGTGCGCATCTGCGACATCACGAACATCAACGATTCCATTCCACATCGGTGGTACACCGAGCAAGGTCATACCATTGGCAAATTGCTGTAAGACTTCGACACTGCCTGATTGAGTATTTGCGGTTAATGAAGGACCCATGACCAGCGCTGGATTAATACAGACCAAATCCCAGCGATTTTGCTGTTCAGCCATTTCCCAAGCTTTACGTTCTGCTGCGACTTTTGAATAAGGGTAAGGTTGGTGTGTTTCATTACTGGTATTGTTCCAGTGACTTTCATCAAACTCATTATTTGATGTATTGAGAATTTCGACAGCATCGCCATAGGTCGATGCAATGCTTGAAGTAAGAACCACACGTTTTACCGATTCAGTGCGGTTTACGCTGTCCAATACGTTTTCTGTTCCAATCACCGCAGGTTCAATAATATCTTTGACCGCATCTTTGTAGTTGGTGACAACAAAAGGAGAGGCAGTATGAATGACCACTTCACAGCCTTTCATTGATTCATCAAATGCACCCAACTGAAGTAGGTCAGCTTTAAAGAAGTGAATTTGTCCAGATGACTTCTCAGCAAGATCATAAAGATGTTGAATTTTATTCTTTTTTGATGGATCTCGAACTGTTGCATGAACGGTATATCCTTGATTTAGAAGACGCTCAATAATCCAACCAGCAATATAGCCCGTCGCCCCAGTGACCAAGATTGGTTTACTTTTATCCATTTTGTATATCCAAATTGTGTTTTTGTAAATGATTCTATTTAACCAGTTTTATGTGAACATACAACTGTCGAATGCTTTTTTTTTAGCTTTTTTTGATCAATTCATGGAGTGAATAAGAAGCATTGCCAATCGTTACAAAAAACAAAATATGCCATTTTTAGTAAATTCATGGTGAGCCAAAAGAGTTTATCTACTGCAAAGGCTTATTTTATTTCAATAAATTGGGTTAATTAGAACTGTAAATGCGTATGTTTCTCATTTTAATTTTATAAAAATCATAAACTTACACAATTATAATTTTGCAATTAAACTCTAAGTTGCTCATAATAAATGTATTCGAAAGGAGTAAGTATTATGCGTGGCAATCCAGAAGTCATCGACTATTTAAATATGCTCATTGGCGGTGAATTGGCTGCTCGTGATCAATATTTAATTCATTCAAGAATGTATGAAGATTGGGGTTTGAGCAAGATTTATGAGCGCATTGATCATGAGATGCAGGAAGAAGCTTCTCACGCCGATGCAATCATTCGTCGTGTATTGTTTTTGGAAGCAAAACCGAATATGAACCGCGAAGACATCAATGTGGGTACAGATGTTGTGAGCTGTTTAAAAGCAGATTTAGCGCTTGAATATCATGTTCGCGAAAAACTTGCGGTTGGTATTAAGCTCTGTGAAGAAAAAGGCGATTATATTAGCCGTGATATGTTGCGCCAGCAGCTTTCTGATACAGAAGAAGATCATACTTATTGGTTAGAAAAACAATTGCGTTTAATTGAATTGATTGGTTTACAGAATTATATTCAATCGCAAATGTAAAATTTATAAATTAAAAAACTCAGCTTTATGGCTGAGTTTTTTTGGGTAATTTATTTCTTTTGAGCAGTATTTAAATCTTTCAAGACTTGATCCGCATGGGTCTGTGTATTCACACTGGTATAGTGATACAGAATTGCGCCTTGTGGATTGATGAGAAAACTTTCTCGTTTCGCGATTTTGGTTACGCCTAAATTTCTGACGATGCCAAATTTACTGGCGAGTGTGCCTTTTTCATCCGCTAGAATTGGGAAGGGTAAGCCTAACTTTTCAGAGAACTTTTGATGCGAAGCAACATCATCTAAACTGACGCCTAACACAACCGCATTCGACTTTAAAAATTGTGGATAGAGTGATTTAAATTGGTTGGCTTCTTCAGTACAACCTGCGGTGTTATCTTTAGGGTAGAAATAGAGTACCACCCATTTGCCTTTATATTGGCTTAAAGTATGCCATTTGCCATTTTGATCTTGTAATTTGAAATCGGGAGCAGATTGTCCGACCCATTCTTTTTGAGCGGTATTTTGCTTAGAAAATAAGGTGCTTTGTGCGCTACCTAAACTTGGTGCGCTAAGTAAAATAAGAGAACTACATAGAATAAGAACTTTGGATTTTATCGTAGCCATCATCTTGATCTCAAAGTGTGGTAGACGCTTACTTTAGCAAATTTAAAAATTTGATGTGTGAGTAAATTCTTTACAGGGCTTTTGATTGTTTTATATAGTTGAATTTAAATGAAGTATAACTAAAAGGAAAATAGAGTGGATGTCGGTGTAAATTAAATTGAAACAAAATTGGGAACGTGTCATTCCTGCGACATTATTGGTTGATTTGGAAAATAATGATTAGAAAAAACAGGTTATAATTTTTAAAGTTTGCATAATTGGGTCATAAGGTGAAGCAAAAGATTTTACTCATCACAGGATGGGGCGGTGGCGTTGAATTATTAAAACCTTTACATGATGCTTTAGCACAACAAGGACATCAGGTTGAACGAATCAATATTTTTAATACTTTTGATGACGGTGTTTTAGAACAGCATGTTGAACTTGCACGAAAATATGATGTGATTGTGGGATGGTCTTTAGGCGGTGAACTTGCAACATTGTTGGTCAATTTGATCCAGCAGCAATATACAGAGCAAAAGGTTTTAATTACGCTAGCTTCAAATCCGTGTTTTGTCGCCCAAGAAAATTGGATGACAGCGATGCCCGTCGAGACCTTTATTCAGTTTAAGCAGTCATTTGAGCAAGATGCGATTACCACCTTAAAACGGTTCGGGCTACTGGTATGTCAAGGTGCAAGTTCCGCTAAAAAAGATTTTTTGGCCATGCAAAAACTGATTCAACCACAACCAATTGCATTACTTAAGCATGGGTTACAATTGTTGGAGCAGTTAAATCTGGTCAATATCTATAAAAATTATCAAGGTGCTCAGTTGCACGTGTTTGCAGAGCATGATGCCTTGGTTCCTTACCAAGTTATTCAAAATATCCGTCACTTGGCTGCAAAGAATCAATCTATTGTTTCGGTTGGTGGTGCATCACATGGTTTTCCATGTTTTATGGTGAATGAAACTGTGCAAATAATTGAGGATTTTCTTAAACAGACGGTTTAATCTTGTTGAGAAATGAAATTTCTCGCAATGTATTTTAGATTTTGACAGGTTTAATATATTAATAAGTTTAGCTCTAAATATTTAACCAGAAACTTGATACGCGGAAACGTCATCCACAACCTGCGCGGTATCAATAAAATGTGATTTCTGCGATTAAATTAAAAATATGGTGAAAGTGAACAGGTTTTGTGGATGACAAATGGTTTTGCCTACTTTTCCCGAAAGAAAAGTAGGTCGAGCCGAAGGCTTGTACTGGAAATGAATGAGCACTCGGCAAGACCCCGATATAACTAAGATTTAATTTAACGAATGAGGAATAGGGGATGACCGATTTATTTGATTTAGAACATATTTGGCATCCTTATACTTCGATGTTAAATCCACTGCCAACTTTTAAAGTGAAACGTGCCTACGGTGCGACTATTGAGTTGGAAGACGGTCGCACTTTGATTGATGGTATGTCTTCATGGTGGTGTGCGATTCATGGTTATAACCACCCTGAACTCAACCAAGCCGTTACTGATCAATTGCAGAACATGGCGCATATCATGTTTGGTGGTTTTACCCATGAACCAGCGATTGAGTTGGGTAAATTATTATTAAAAATTACGCCGCCGAGCTTAGATAAAATTTTCTATGCGGATTCAGGTTCGGTGTCCGTTGAAGTGGCTTTAAAAATGGCAGTTCAATATTGGGCTGCATTGAATCAACCTGAGAAAACCAATTTTATTACCACGCGTTCTGGCTATCATGGTGATACTTGGAACGCGATGTCGGTCTGTGATCCTGTCACGGGAATGCATCAGATATTTGGTAGTAGTTTACCGAACCGAATTTTTGTGCCTGCACCGCAAAGTCGTTTTGATGGTGAGTGGAATCCACAAGATATTCAAGAACTCAAACAGCAAATTGAACAACATCATCACAGTATAGCTGCCCTGATTATTGAACCGATTGTACAGGGTGCAGGGGGAATGCGGTTTTACAACCCTGAATATTTGCGCCAAGCCAAAGCCTTATGTAGCCAGTACAATTTATTGTTGATCTTCGATGAAATCGCAACAGGTTTTGGTCGTACAGGTAAAATGTTTGCTTGGGAACATGCGCAAGTTGAACCAGATATCATGTGTATTGGTAAAGGTTTAACGGGTGGTTATATGACGCTGTCTGCGACCTTAACCACCAAAGAGGTGGCTGAAACCATTAGTCGTGGTGAAGCTGGCGTGTTTATGCATGGTCCAACTTTTATGGCGAATCCTTTGGCTTGTGCGGTTGCTCTAAGAAGTACTCAATTATTGGTTGAACAAGATTGGCAGGGCAATATTCAGCGTATAGAAAAGATTCTTGCTGAACAATTAACAGATTTAGCACAGCTGGACCACGTTGCTGATGTGCGTATTCTGGGTGCGATTGGGGTGGTTGAATTAACCTCTAGTGTCGATATGAAAAGCTTACAACAACAGTTTGTTGAGCGTGGCATTTGGGTGCGACCTTTTGGAAAGTTGGTCTATGTGATGCCACCATATGTAATCACTGATGATGAATTAAATTACTTATTAGTACAGATGAGTGAAGTGGTGAAAAATATGCAAGGAGCAAATGCCAATGTCCTTGCTTGATCATTATGCCGAACAGCTTGACCAGCTCAAACAGCAAGGCAATTTTCGTCAATTTACCTCGAATCAACAGCAAGGAAGATGGATTACGATCCAAGATCGAACCATGCTGAATCTAGCCTCCAATGACTATTTGGGTTTGGCAGCAGATTTAAGTTTGAGAGAGGAATTTCTCGATACTTTGAAAATAGAACGGGCATTGTTTAGTTCATCTTCTTCGCGTTTACTTACAGGTAATTTTGCAGAATATGAGCAATTTGAAAATAGCCTAAGCAAAGCTTTTGGTCGAGCTGCCTTACTTTTTAATAGTGGCTATCACATGAATATCGGTATTTTGCCTGCCTTATGTGATAGCAAAACTATGATTTTGGCGGATAAACTGGTTCATGCCAGTATGATTGATGGTATTAGACTATCCAACGCTCAGTATGTGCGTTATCGTCATAATGATTTGCAACATCTGGAACAGTTATTGCAAAAGTATCAACAAGATGAGCAAGTTGAACGTATTATTGTGGTGACTGAAAGTATTTTTAGTATGGATGGTGATGAAACCGATTTAGCTGCATTGGCTCAGTTAAAACAACGCTTTGCTAAAACCATGCTATATGTCGATGAAGCTCATGCCATAGGTGTGAGAGGTGAGCAAGGATTAGGTTGTGCTGAGCAATATAGTGTATTGCATCAGATTGATTTCCTTGTTGGGACTTTTGGTAAAGCGATTGCTTCAATTGGCGGTTATATTATTTGTGATCCTATCATCCGTGATTACCTCATTAATAAAATGCGTCCTTTGATTTTCAGCACAGCGTTACCACCAATCTCGATGGCATGGTCTGACTTTATCTTTAACAAAGTTTTAAATATGCAGCAGCAGCGTCAACATTTAGCTGAAATCAGTCAGTATTTACAGACGGCGGTGATTGCGAAAGGTTTTTCAAGTCCATCAAGTAGTCATATCATTCCGATTATTGTCGGCGAAAGTCAGGCAGCGATTGAAAAGGCGAAATATGTACAGCAACAAGGCTTTTATGCCATGCCAGTCCGTCCGCCGACTGTGCCGCAGAATAGTTCACGCTTACGCATTTCATTGACTTCTCTGGTGCAAAAAACTGAATTGGAACAATTGGTGGAGTGTTTGTGAGTTTAAATAAAACACTGGTCGCGCAGCGCTTTGCCAAAGCTGGGCAAAGTTATGTTGAACATGCTGTGGTACAGAAGCAGATTAGCGAACAGCTATTTGAATATCTCAAAAAGCATTGTCCCGAATTTTTAGCTTCAGTACTTGAGATTGGTTGTGGTTCTGGTAATTTAACCGATTTATTCCAATCCTATTTTCAGGTTGAACAACTGTTTTTAAATGATTTATATGAAGACGTGCAGCAGCATTTTGCTGATGTGGAAAATATAAATTGGTTGATTGGTGACATTGAACAACTTGCCTTACCAACATCATTAGATGCCGTGATTTCCAGTTCAGCTTTGCAATGGATGACTGATCTACCTGCATTATTGAAACGGATTCATATAGCATTAAAATCAAATGGTTATTTCGGTTTTTCTACATTTGGGGCAGAGAATTTAATTGAGATCAAGCAACTGACTGGACAAGGTTTGAATTATTATTCTTTAGAGACCTTACAACAACAATTAGAAGAAAATGGTTTTGAGATTTTATTGATAAAGCAAGAGCAAAAGCATCTGTATTTTGATCAGCCTAAAGCAGTTTTGCAGCATTTGAAAGCGACGGGCGTGACCGCGACCGCAAAATCGCATCGCTGGACCAAGCAATCCTTACAACAGTTTTATTTAGATTATCAACAATTTCATGATGAGCATGGTTTTCGTCTGACTTACCATCCTATGTATGTGATTGCGCGGAGAACAGCATGAGTACAGCAATTTATTTCGTCAGCGGTATTGATACTGAGATTGGTAAAACTTATGCCACGGGGTATCTCGCCAAGCTCTGGACAGAACAAGGACAGCGAGCCATTACTCAAAAGCTAGTGCAAACGGGCAATGTTGATGTGTCCGAGGACATCGAAAAACATCGTGAAATTATGGGGACTGGGTGGTTTCAAGAAGATCATGAAAAATTGACCATGCCTGAGATTTTTACTTATCCAGCTTCACCGCATTTAGCCACGCGTTTGGATGGGCGAGAGTTAGATTTTGCAAAAATTGAGGCTGCAACTAAAGAACTTGCTCAGCGTTTTGATGTGGTGCTGTTAGAGGGTGCGGGTGGTTTAATGGTGCCATTAACCACAGAGTTGTTAACCATTGATTATATTGTGCAGCATCAATTTCCAGTGATTTTGGTGACTTCTGGGCGTTTAGGCAGTATTAATCATACTTTATTAAGCTTGGAAGCATTAAAACAGCGTGGTTTGAGTTTGCATGCTTTGGTGTATAACTTAAAAGATGAATCGAAAGACCCATTGATTTCTAAAGATACTGCGGATTATTTAAAGGCTTATTTGGCAAAGCATTTTCCAGATGCAGAATGGATTGAGTTGGAGAGATTCGACTAAAACATAGAATAAAAAAAGCTAACAAGCGCACTTGTTAGCGGAGGAGGAACTTAGAATTGTGAAACCTAATTTATAGTGTTTATTTTTCTAGTTATTACTCACGATCCCAATTTTAGTGACTTCACTTTGCTGGGCTAATGCCATGACCATCGCAATGTTTTTATATTCTGCTTGAGGATCAGGTTTAAATTTAATCTGATCCTGATCTGCTTTTTGAGCAACAGAGTCAAACAAAGCCTTTAATGCCTGACGATCAGCAACCGTTTGATCATTCCAAAAAATCTGACCTTGTGCATCAACTCTAAGATTGATGGTTTCAGGTGGTTTTTGATCTGTTGGCGGTGGAGGCGTACCATTTGGTAAATTAATATTAATGGCATTGTTTGGGATCGGAATCGTGATGATGAACATGATCAATAATACCAGCATGACATCAATCAATGGCGTCATGTTGACGTCAAGCATGACATCATCTTCACTACTTTTTGGACCAACATTCATACCCATGACTAACTCCTTATCGTCTGATTAAGGTGAACTAGGCGGAGTAGTGACAAATGCAATTTTGCCGATACCCGCTTGTTGGGTGGTACTAATCACCTGATCAATCGCTTCATAATGCGTGAGTTGATCGCCACGGATATGAACCTCGGGCTGAGGGCGCTTTTGCGCCTCAACTTGTAAACGTGCAAGTAATGTTTCTTTATCTGCAACGTTTTGTTCATTCCAAAAAATATCGCCAGTTTTATTGACTGAAAGTTGGATATTTTGAGGTGTGGTGGCATAAGGCGTATTTTTTTCTTCAGGAAGTTTCACAGGCACTGTGTGTGTGACAACTGGAACAGTGATTAAAAAGATAATCAGCAAAACCAGCATGATATCAACCAACGGTGTTGTGTTAATCGTACCAATGACATCATCGTCATCTTGGCCAGAATTCATCATCATGCCCATAATCGTATTCCTTATTTAGAATCACGGTTTGGGTGATTGCCATTTAGTTCACCACTCAATAAAACAGCATGTAAGTCCGAACCAAATGAACGGACATTGTCCATCACTGCTTTATTACGACGAGTCAGCCAGTTGTAACCGAGTACCGCAGGGACTGCGACAGCAAGACCAATTGCGGTCATGATCAAGGCTTCACCAACAGGTCCTGCGACTTTATCAATCGATGCTTGCCCTGAGATGCCGATTGCGGTAAGTGCGTGATAGATTCCCCAAACTGTTCCAAATAAACCAACAAAAGGCGCTGTAGAACCAACCGTTGCGAGAAATGCCAAACCATTACCTAAATGGCTTTGTACTTTTTCAATTGCACGTTGGATCGAAATGGTCACCCACGTGTTGAAATCAATTCTTTCTAATAAAGAACCATCATGGTGTTTGGTTGAGTGGATTCCTTTTTCAGCGATATATCGATAACTACTGCTAGGATTTAAACTTTCTTTGGCACTATTGAGCGTATCTGCTTCCCAAAAATTACGTTCAGCTTCTATACCGTGACGTTTAACTTTACTTTGTTGGAATACCTTAGAAAAAATGATGTACCACGTCCCAATCGACATCAATACCAAAATAAATAGTGTTGTTTTGGCAATAACATCGCCTTCACGCCAAAGCGCTTCTAAACCATAAGGGTTATAAGCTTCTTGTTCAGTAGCTGGAAGTGGAGGAGGTGTTGCTGTCGTTTGCGTGGTTTCATCCGCCACGACTGTGGTTACAGGCGTTGTTTGGGCGATTTCTTCTGCCCAGACTGTGCCCAATGGGAGTAAAGTGCTGGTTGAAATTAAACCAATAGCCGCGAATCGAGCGATATGTTTTGCTGTTTTATTCATTTTAAATTCTCCAAAAAATTTATTTAATTCATTGATTTAAGTGATCGTGAAAGTGTATTCGATTTCATACCAGTCTTGTTGAGGAACACCGTCTTTCATGGCAGGTGTAAATGAACATAAGCTGTATGCTCGTGTTGCTGCTCTATCTAGCGCTTTAACACCACTTGATTTGTTCACTTTGGCATCGATGACTTTTCCAGAACCATCGACAAGTAAACGCATCCGTACCGTTCCTTCTTCGCCAGCCATTTCTTGTTCACGTGGATAGTCTGGTTTTTTACAACCTACGCTACCTTCTGATACCCCACGTGAAATTCCAGCAGGTTTTGGTGCGGGAGCAGGTGCGGCGATCGGTGCTGCAACAGGACTCGGACTGGGTGCTGCGACAACAGGCGTAGCTGTAGGAGTCGCAACTGTATTTTGTACAGGTGGCGTTGGCGTTGGTTTGGCAACAGGTGTTACTTTTTCCACTTGTTTAGGTGGATCAGGCATTTTTGCCACTTTCTCTACCATTTTGGGTGGTTCAGGTGGTTTTTCCTCTGGTTTTGGTGGAGGAGGTGGAGGGGGCGGTTCAATATCTTGAATAATCTGTAGTTCGACAGGTTTCTCGACAGGCTTAATCGTTGCAGTCGTTAAACTTGTTACTAAAATATAGGCGATCACGAGATGTAGAAATAAAACCACACCAAGACCAATCAGACGTTTGGCAGATTGATTTTCATTCTCAGCAAAGGGTATGCCCATAATTGCTCCTGAAAATGTAATCGCTGAGTTATATAAAAGTATTTTGGCTAGATTGAAAATCTTGGTAGCAATTTTTATCTTATATACACATCAGGATTACGTTGAACCACTACAAGATAAAAAAGGAATATCTTGCAGTGGTTAGAGTTTTAGAATTTATAAGTGCCTCTTAGGAAATATGCACGTCCCGTTACGTCGCTATAGCGAGGGTCATAACCATATTGAAAGTTATCGAGCACATTCGAAGGAGAAGGTTCAGCATCAAATAGATTTTTGATACCAGCAGTCAATTCTAGATTTTTAAAGCCTTTATACGTTCCTGAAACGTTGTACAAGGTGTAGTCACTTACGCGGTGGCTATCATATTTCTCATCACCAATTTGGTTTTGATCTTTATAGCCACGGTAAAACTCTTGCTCGAAGACCATTTTCCAGTTTTCGTAGCTCCAGTTAAGGTTGGCAACATGTTTCCAACGTAAGATTGCTGGATCATCATATTTACCAACATAACCTTCCCATGCACCACCTTTCTCTTCTTGACGGTCATATTTGATAACATATGTGCCATCAATGCCGAAGCCAAAGCGACCAGTAGAAGTCGTAGGTGAAAGATAATTTAGCGCTAAATCAATACCTTCAGTTTTAACTCCACCCATATTTGTTAATGCACTGTTTATATATTCCAATCGACCATCAGCTCCTCGAATGAAACGATCTGCATATTTTTCAGGATCACCGAAAATCATTGCTTCTCCGATGCTGTTAATTAGCCCATCAATTTTGATGTTGTAATAATCAGCCGAGAACACTAAATTTTTGATGGGTTCCACAACAAAACCTGCGGTAATTGAGGTTGATTCTTCGGGTTGTAAGTCTTTTGTCCCACCTTGTGTACGGTAGAATTGGGTATTACATTCAGTTTGGTATTCTGGTGATATTGCTTTGCCGTTTGGACATAGCACAGGATCATTGTAGCGAGCACCAGTATAAGTTTTACTTTGGGGTGCATTGATATCATATAAGCTAGGTGCTCGGAAACCTGTACTGTATGAAGTACGGAACATCAATTGTTTAATTGGTTCCCAGCGGAATGCGATTTTAGGATTAAATGTATCACCAAAATCACTATAGTCATCATAACGAGCGGCGAGTTGAGCTTCTAAGGTTTTTGTAATTGGGACATGTAACTCTGTAAAAGCTGCGGTAATATCTCTTTTACCTTTACTTTCAGGTTTACTAGGATCAATACCGCTACCAGGAACTTGGCTCACAATCTCCGAGTTCACATTGGCTTTCCAGTCCTGTTTACTAAAACTACCTCCAAAGGCAAAGCCTATGTCACCTGCGGGCAAAGTGTAAATTGGACGACTAATGGTAAAGTCAAATGTGGTGGCTGCAAGTGTACCAGTGTTGGTATCGCCTTTTACTTCAAAGGATTTCCAAAGTTCTTGATTTTCACTAGGGCCAAAAGGGTTGATAGTTCCATTGTTTAAAGCATCTTGGAGTTTACTTTTATTTAAATACCCCCCAAAAAAACCATCTGTCGCTTCGCTACGCGCATAAGATAAACCTGTATTTATGTCCCAACCGTAAGCCTCACCTTCTAAAGCAATTAATGCTCGATGTGATTCATTCACTGGATTAGACATGCGGTTCCC
The DNA here is from genome assembly GCF_004208515.1 of Acinetobacter halotolerans. GTDB lineage: Bacteria > Pseudomonadota > Gammaproteobacteria > Pseudomonadales > Moraxellaceae > Acinetobacter > Acinetobacter halotolerans. Next base: position 56,544 of record NZ_SGIM01000006.1, on the reverse strand, counting down.
AGCTTGTGATCTCAAGTAAAGTTCTAGGGGTTCACCACTTAATCCAGCGACATCAGGAGTTATGCCATTACCCGGATAGTATGGGCTTGTAGAGGGGAGGGTAACGGAGCGGCTGTAAACATCAGGTGCGATTGACGTAGTCACTTCATTTCGTGAGTAAACATATTCAGCGATAGCATTGAAATTATCATTTAATTTGAATGTGCCTCGACCTAAAGCAGAAATCGTTTCTGTTTTGGGGACAATTCCAATCAGCGCTTGAGTGTTTAGATAGCAGAGTCCGCCATCGGCGATAGTATTTGGTGCCTTATTACAGTTTTGGTCTCCATAAGGATTACCAAGGGCTCCTGTAACGGGATCACGAAAATTTGCAGGGAATCCATTTGCAGAGGTTCCATCAATACCGAGTTCAGGTATTAAACCTCCGCGTCGGCTAATTTTACGATCTTTCGCCATAATGTCATTTGAACGGCGATAGTCAATAACCCCCATGAGGTTAAAGCCTTGTTCATCGAGATCGCCATAACCACCAAAAATTGAAATGTCTTGTTTATCACCGCCACTTTGTTCTGGTTGAATAAAACCAGCACTAATATTTAATCCTTCAAATGATTTCTTGGTGATAAAGTTGATAACCCCTGCAATTGCATCCGCACCATAAATTGCTGAAGCACCATCACGTAAAATTTCAATACGATCAACCATTGCCATTGGAATAATATTTAGGTTTGTGGTTGATGTACTAAATGGACTGTACGCTAAACGTCGACCATTCAATAAAATTAATGTTTTATCAGTACCTAATGCTCGAAGATTTGCAGATGAACCCTCGGTATTACTTGCACCAACATTTTGAGCGGTAGAAAATCCTGCTTGATTGGCACTAACTTTAGTTAGTGCTTCCTCGACAGTGGTTACGCCTTGCTTTGCAAGATCATCTGCTTTAATCACCGTAATAGGAGAGGCGCTCTGCGCTGCAACACCTTTGATCGATGAACCTGTGACTGCAACTTTTACAACTTTGGTCGCTTTTTCATCTGTGGGTGACTCTGTTTCGGCCGCATGGGTCATTGATAAACACAACATACTGAGGCTCAGGGTACTGAGTTTTAGTATGCTTTTGCTCGCTTTTGGCAGAGCACTAGATTGAACGAAATTGGTATTTTTCATTGAATTTATAACCCCTAAATAGACGGTCACTCTAAAGAATGAACAAAATCGTTTTAGCAAGACATGTGCCAAATACTGTTTTTAAGTCTCAATTGGTCTAGATTAAATTGTGTAAAAGCGTTCTAGTTTTATCTAATAAGCGTTTCATATTTTTACTAATTATTAAAAAACAACCAATATACAAAAAATATTTTTATTGTCATTTTTCTACAACAAACATGATTTTTTATATCGCATTAAAATGAAACAGGATGTTTATGTGTTGCTTTTATTTGGTGCGAATTTTTATTTATTTATTTAAAATTATGCATTTGTATTTTTATACTGTCTGAGGTGAAAATTAATATCAAAAAATAATCTTTGCATAATATTACTTTTAATTAACTTCGATAAATCCATATCTTTAGACTACTTATTAAAATTTTTTGATTGTTGTTAAATATTTTATTTGAAAAGTGGCATGAATTTGGCAGTGGTTTTTCCGTCATGGAAATGATTCTTCCATCTTTGTTATTTTTATGAATGGTAAAAAATAATCAATTTTTAAATTTCATTAGAAATATCATTTGATTAAACAAAGATGCTCGAATCGTTGAGTGATTGGGTGCTATTCGAAAGACTAGCGTTTACTGAAAAACGATGATGTGAGCACTGAGTTGAAGTCTAAATTTTCTAGCGTTGCTTTGTTTTCAACCATTATTGCATTTGCCTCAATTGGATATGCCAAAACACCAGCACAAGCCGACAAAGTGCTTCGAATTGCTTTTGAAGCCCCCGATGATGGTTTTGATATGGTTAAAACTTTCAATTTCTATAGTGGGAATGTTGCTGATGTTATTTTTGAAAGGTTACTTCAATATGATTATTTAGCTAGTCCAGTAAAGCTTGTGCCATCGACGGCAGAGAGCATGCCAATCATTCAAGAACATGGCAAAGTTTATATTTTTAAAATAAAACCAGGAATTTATTTTACCAATGACCCTGCATTCAAAGGCAAGCGCAGAGAGTTGGTTGCAGAGGATTATGTTTATTCGATTAAACGTATTTTAGATCCTAAAAATCACTCCTCATCATTTGCTTTTATTGATCATAAAATTGTGGGTGCAAATGTATTGGTTGATCAAGCGAAGAAGTCTGGTCGATTTGATTATGATGCGCCGATGGAGGGAATCAAGGCATTAGACCGTTATACGATTCAATTCACACTGACACAACCTGATTATAACTTTCCTTATATTTTGGCATATAGCACTTTTGGTGCAGTTGCTCGTGAAGTGGTTGAATATTATAAAGATCGTCTAGGTATGCATCCTGTTGGTACAGGTCCATATATGCTCAGCAAGTATGTTCCTCGTAGCAAAATAGAGTTGGTCGCAAATCCTGATTATCGTGGTTTTGTCTGGAATTATAAGTCAACGGGAACGGCTTGGGATAATCAGCTTGTCAAAGAAATGACTGGCAAAAAGATGCCGCAAATTGGCAAGGTGAACATCAGTATTATCGAAGAAGAGCAGTCACGTTGGTTAGCCTTTAAATCCAAGCAACTTGATTTTGATAAGTTAACTTCAAGTTCAGTTCCCAAAGTATTGGATCAAAATAATCAATTAAAAGCTGAGATGAAACAGCAAGGTATTCTCCTTTATCCGAATAAAGAAGCTGAAATCACTTATACCATGCTGAATATGCGTGACCCGATTATAGGTGGGAAGAGCTTAGATAAAGTCGCATTAAGACGTGCCATAGCGATGTCTTTCAATTTGGATGAATACATCCGCATTTTACGAAAGGGGCAGGCAGTCAAAGCCGAAATGTTGGTTCCCGCCGGTGTAAATGGTCATAACCCGAATTATCGTAGCAGCATTGGTTACAACCCTGTTCTCGCTAATAAACTGCTGGATCATTTTGGATATAAAAAAGCTGCGGATGGTTATCGTACTTTACCTAATGGCAATGCTTTAACTTTAAAAATTAATACAGAAAGTGGCTCAGCTTCAGTTATGTACTCTGAGTTGTGGAAGAAAAATTTAGATGCAATTGGCATCAGAGCAGAATTTAAAGTCAGTAATTTTGCCGATAACTTAAAAGCGGCAACTCAATGTCAATACATGATCTGGGGTGGTGCATGGCATGCAGATTATCCAGAAGGAGAGAATTTCACCCAATTGCTTTATGGTCCTAACGTTGGACGCGCGAATCAATCTTGTTATCAGTCAGCAGCTTATGATCGTTTATATAAACAAGCGATGCAGCATGCACCAGAACAGCGTATGCCTTTTTATGAAAAAATGAGCCGACAAATCGAAGCAGATCATCCTTTTATTCTTCAAGACACCCGCATAAGAAACTGGGTCATTCAGCCCCATGTGCAAGGCTTCAAAGCCCATCCAATCATGAATACCAACTGGCAATATCTAGATATTGCTTCACCGCGTCAAAAATAAGTGATGAGTTCAAGATGAAGCAAAATTTTAAACTTTCGTTAACAGGCTATGGTTTGGCAATTTGTGTTGGATTCACGGCAACGCTTTCAACTTCACTGCTTGCTGCCAAAAGCCCAGCCGATCCCAATAAAGTATTGCGTTATGTCTTTCCTGTCGCAGAAACAGGTTTTGATCCTGCGGGTGTACACGACTTATATTCTGCGCATGTGAATGGTTCTATTTTTGAGACCTTATTTACCTATGATTATTTGGCTTCACCTGCAAAATTAACACCTCGAACAGCGCTGTCATTGCCAGAAGTCAGTGCAGATGGTTTGACTTATACCATTCGAATCCAGAAAGGCATTTATTTTGTTGATGATCCTGTATTTAAAGGGAAAAAGCGGGAACTAACCTCGGCTGATTATGCTTATACCTTTAAGCGCTTGCTCGATCCAAACTTGCGTTCACCTAACAGTTGGTTGCTGGATGGGCGTATTGCGGGAATGGATGCAGTGCTGAAGCAAGCACAAAAAACAGGAAAATTTAATTACGATCTACCTGTTGTCGGCTTACAGACACCAGATCGCTATACCTTGGTGATTCAACTGACCAGTCCTGATCAAAACTTCCCGATGATCTTGGCACATCAACCTGCTGGTGCAGTTGCCAGAGAGGTGATCGAAAAGTATCGGAACAAAGCTGGTTTTGCTATGGGACATCCTGTGGGCACAGGTCCTTATATGTTGGCTCGTTGGACACCGGGGTCACGCATTATTTTAAAAGCCAATCCGAACTTCCGAGGTTTTGTTTGGAACTTTAAAGCGAGTTCTGCTGAAGACCAGAAAATTGTTCAAGCCATGCAAGGCAAACAGATGCCGCAAATTGGTGTCATCGATATACAAGTGATGGAAGAGGGTCAATCACGTTGGCTGTCCTTTAGTAAAGATGAGGTGGATTTATTTCAGCTCGATGGTGAGTTGACCGTTCAAGCTTTGCAGAATGGTGAGTTGAAACCTGAATTGGTGAAAAAAGGTGTGCAACTATCTCGTATCGTTGATCCATCCATTGACTATCACTATTGGAATATGAAAAACCCAATTGTGGGTGGGTTGAGTAAAGAAAAAATTGCACTCCGTCGTGCCATGGCGATGGCTTTTTCTGCCGACAGTTATATCAATATTTTGCAAAAAGGGGATGCCCAAAAATTACAAGCGCTGATCCCAGATGGTGTAGTCGGCTACGACCCTGATTATAGAAGCAGTATTCCGTATTCCGTCAAAGCCGCCAATCTGTTGCTTGATCGTTATAACTACAAGGTGAGTGCAAATGGTTGGCGAACGCTGCCGAATGGAAAGCCGCTTGTAATTGATATGACGATCTCTGGAAATAGTCTAAGAAGTCAGCAACAAGCGGAGTTTTGGAAAAAAATTCTGGATAGTCTCAAGATCCAAATGACCACCAAATCTTTGCCATTTTCAGAGGCACTGAAGTTAGAAAAACAATGCAAAACCATGTTCAAAACATCTGCGTGGATTGCGGACTATCCTGATGCAGATAACTTTATGCAGCTTTTTTATGGCAAGAACGTTCATGTGAGTAACAACAGTTGTGCCGAAATTCCTGAATTTGACCGCCTATACGAACAAACCCAGAAGCTGCCACCTAGTCCAGAACGTGATGCCTTATACCGAAAAATGTCACGTGTCTTGGAAGTCTATATGCCCGTACAAGTGATCGGTGCTCGTTACCGAAACATCTTGGCTCAACCTCGTGTGATTGGTTTTAAAAAGCATCCGATTCTTCCTGCGGAATGGATGTACATCGACATTGATATGAAGAAATAGAAATAAAGAACTGGAGTCATCATGAAATTCAATACTTTTAAATTAACCACCTTATGTTTATTGACGATGGGCGTTAGCCAGATGGCAATCGCAGAAACCACAAAACGTCAGACATTACCAACATTTCAGGCCCAAGACATTGCAGCAATGTGCGATGCCAAAATGAATGAGGTGAAAAAAAAGCTAAAGTCGGTAGAAATGTTGCGGTTAAAACAAGATGCACCTGCAGCACCTGTTCTAGCAGAATGGGATCGTATCTTTGCAGAATTTGAAGATTTTTATGGGCCGATTGGTTTATATGGCAACGTTTATCCCGATGAGGCTGTACGCAACGCGGCTGAGGATTGTGAAGTTAAAATTACTCAGTTCCAAACCGATATTTTCCAAAATCCCAAGCTCTATCAGCAGTTTAAAAAACTAAAGCCATCTGATGCAATAGACAGCAAATTTCAGCAAGACATTTTGGATAATTTTGAAGAAAAAGGCATTCTGCTGACCACCAACAAGCAAAAACGTCTGAAAGAGATTTTGGACGAACTCGCAACGGTTGAGCAGGTCTATGCCAGAAATGTACGTGAAAATCCACAGAAATTAGAGTTTAGTGCCGCTGAGTTAAAAGGTTTACCGCAAAGCTATATTGATGCTTTAAGCAAAAATGATAAAGGTCATTATTTATTGGGTTTTGAATACCCTGAATACCGTCCTTTTATGCAGCTTGCGGAAAATGATGATGCACGTAAGCGCTACCAAATTGCTTTTAGTCGTCGTGGTGGAGAAAAGAATTTAGCATTGCTGAAGCAAACGATCGATTTACGCTATGCCTTAGCGCAGCTTTTTGGCAAATCTAGTTATGCTGAATGGGCTTTACAAAAGCGAATGGCAAAAACACCAGAGGCAGTCAATACATTTTTAGCAGAAGTTCATGCAACGGTCGCGCCGTTAGAACAAAAAGAAGTTCAGAACTTAGGCGAGTTCAAAGCAAAAAGTTTAAATATACCCTTACAACAAGCCAAGATCGAGCGTTGGAGCGAGGAATATTGGAGTGAAAAACTCCGTCAAGGCAAATATCAAATTGATCAGGAAAAGTTGCGGGAATTTTTTCCTACACAAGCGACGCAAGATTGGCTATTTGCTATTTCATCTGATTTATATGGGATTGAATTTAAGCCAGTAAATGTAGAAGTTTGGCAAGACGAAGTCGAGTATTACGATGTGGTCGACGCGAAAACAAAGCAATTAATTGGCGGCTTATACATGGATAAATTTCCACGCGAAGGCAAGTATGGCCATGCTGCGGTTTGGAGTGTTTTTGGACGAAGTCGTTTAACTGAGCGTAAACCAATCTCAGCATTGGTCACCAATTTTAATCGCAAGGGGCTGAATAGTGATGAGTTGGAAACCTTCGTACATGAGTTTGGACATGCTTTGCATGGCATTTTGTCAGATACGCGTTATGCATCACAAGCAGGAACCAGTGTAGAACGTGACTTTGTTGAAGCGCCGTCACAAATGTATGAAGAGTGGGCGAGACGTAAAGAAACCCTGTCCAAAGTCGCTGATTATTGTAGGCCTGCGTGTCCACGTGTCGATGATGTTTTGATCGAGAAACTAAATGCAGTACATGGCTATGGGCGTGGTCTGCATTATGCGCGTCAAACATTATATGCCCAGTACGATATGGCACTACATGGTGCTGATGCTTTGAAAGTACAACCTCTTGATCTATGGGGAAAAATGGAGAGTGCAACGGCATTGGGTTATGTGCCTACGACGCAATTTCCAGGTCAGTTTGGGCACATTATGGGCGGTTATCAAAGTAGCTATTATGGCTATATGTGGTCTGAGGTCATGGCCTTAGATATGTTGTCAGCCTTTGGCAATAACCTGAACAATGCTGAGGTTGGACAGCGTTATCGCGAAACCATTTTATCTCAAGGTAGCCAAAAGCCTGCACAAACATTGGTTGAAGCGTTTCTTGGGCGTAAACCCAACAACACCGCATTTTTCCATGAAATCTCAGGTCAACGAATTAAATAAGGGGCATCTTTATGCTGGCATATATTGTACGTCGCATATGGCAGATGATCCCAACCATGCTGGGTGTCGTGCTGCTGATCTTTTTCTTGTTCAATTGGGTAGGAGGAGATCCTGCTTATATCTTGGCAGGGAAAATGTCGAATCCAGAACAAATTGAAAATATTCGTCAGCAGCTTGGGGTTGATCAGCCTTACTATGTACAACTCTGGATTTTTATCCAGCAAATTTTAACATTTGATTATGGGGTGAGTTGGAGTACCGGTGAATCAGTCTCCCAGATTATTACGACACGTTTAGGGCCATCACTGACCATCTTAATTCCACTGACGATTTTACAAACGATTATTTCGATCATTTTGGCTTTAGCAGTTGCCTCAGTGCGAGGCAGTTTGACTGATCGGATGGTGATGATGTTATGCACCATCGGTATGTCGATTAGTATTTTGGTTTATATCATTGTTTTCCAATATTTCTTTGCTTATCAATTGGGTTGGTTTCCAGTGCAGGGCTGGAGCGATAGTTTTAATGAAAACTTATTTAAATATGCCTTACTCCCGATTTTGATCATGCTAGTGGTGAGTATTGCGCCAACGCTCAGACTTTATCGCAGCTTTATTTTAGATGAAGTCAATCAGGATTATGTCCGTACTGCACGCGCCAAAGGCGTGGGTGAACATCGCATTTTTGGTGTGCATGTATTACGCAATGCATCTATCCCAATCGTGACCGATGTCATGGCAACTTTGCCTGCATTACTGATCGGTGCATTTTTAATTGAACGCTTTTTTGGTATTCCCGGCATTGGTCGCGAAGTCATTATTGCGGTGGAGCGGAGTGATTTTCCCGTCATTAAAGCGATTACCGTGTACATCGCTGCTGCGACCATGTGTTTTAACTTAATAGCTGATCTGATTTATAAATTAATCGATCCGCGCGTACAGTTGAAGTAGGTGCAATATGCTGAATATATTATTCAAAAGAAACGCATCTGCTCAGTCTGGCGCAACTTCGTCTGGACTCTGGCAGTTGGCTGTGCAGCGCTTAAAAGCGGATCGTATCGCAATGGTTTCGCTACTCGTCGTGCTGAGTTATTTCATCATATTGGTTCTGTCGGTAACGGGTGTGATTGCATCGAATTGGAATAAAGAGGTTGCTGTGAGTTATGCACCACCTACTTTTATCGGTGCTGATATTGAGGAACGGATTGCTGAGAAAAAATCAGAACCATTGCAAGCTTTACCTGAAAACCCTGTTGATCCTTTAAAAGAGATTATTCGTGAATTGAATATTCAAATTGCGAATGAGCAGATCACCGAAACTCCAATTGATTACTATGGGGTGACAGATCCTTTAGCAGCAGATATGCAAGCCATTGATCAGCAATTGGGTGAGCATTTACTCGATCATAGTCATGCATTAAAAACCACACTCGCTTTTGGTGCTGATAAGTGGGGACAAGACATTTTACTCAAAACCATAAAAGGTGCCGAAACATCGATCCTCGTTGGATTGCTATCTGCTTTATTGGCAGTGGTGATTGGTACGGGTTTAGGGGCGATTGCAGGCTATTTTGGTGGTTGGGTCGATGATGTACTGAACTGGTTCTACAATATTTTTACCTCAATTCCTTATCTGTTATTGGTGTTAGCAGTTGCGGCGGTTCTGCAACAAAAAGGGGTACTTTCGATTGTACTTATTTTAGGTTTAACGGGCTGGACAGGTGTATTTCGCTTGATTCGTGCGGAGTATATGAAGCACAAATCTCGCGAATATGTACTGGCTGCTAAGGCCATTGGTGTCAGCCATTCGCGCCGTATGTTTGTGCATATTTTTCCCAATGTCAGTCATATTGCTTTAGTACAAATTTCTATTCTTGTGGTGGCATTTATCAAGTCAGAAGTGATTCTGAGCTTCCTTGGTTTTGGCGTTCCTGTGGGTGTGGTGTCGTGGGGAAGTATGTTGAATGAAGCACAAACTGAGTTGATTCTAGGCAAATGGTGGCAATTAGCTGCAGCATCGATCGCTATGGCAGTGTTAGTCACCGCATTTTCAATGTTCACCGATGCATTGCGTGATGCATTAGACCCTAAACTGAAATAGCGGAGTGGAATGAGATGATACGTAATAATGAAACACTGCTATTAAATGTAGAAAATCTTCGGGTTAGTTTTAAAGGTGAGGATAAACAGTGGATTGAAACAGTCAAAGGGATTTCATTTTCGATTTCTAAAAACAAGACTGTTGCCTTGGTGGGGGAGTCCGGAAGTGGTAAGTCGGTCACTTCACTCGCGGTCATGGGTTTGCTACCCAAAGGACAAAGCCAAGTCGCTGAGCAAAGCAAAATTATCTTTGAGGGTAAAGATTTACTTAATCTCTCTGCGAAAGAGATTCGGAATATTTGTGGCAAAGACGTTGCCATGATTTTCCAAGAGCCAATGTCATCGTTAAATCCTGTGTTTACAGTAGGCGATCAAATTGCTGAAGTTCTTCGTATTCACCTTGGCATGGGGAGAAAGCAGGCGCGAATACGCGTTTTGGAATTACTAAAGGAAGTTGGGATTCCTTCACCTGAGAGCAAAATTGATGCCTATCCAAGTCAGCTTTCGGGAGGTCAGCAACAACGTATTATGATCGCGATGGCGATCGCTTGTGAACCAAAGCTCTTGATTGCCGATGAACCGACAACTGCTTTGGATGTAACGATTCAAAAGCAAATTATTGATTTGCTCGAATCTTTACGTCAGCGTCATGAAATGTCGATGTTATTTATCACCCATGACTTAGCTTTGGTCGGTGAAATTGCTGATGAAGTGATTGTGATGCGCCATGGTGAAATTCGTGAAAGTGGTGATGTGAAACAAGTGCTTGAACAACCCAATGATGTTTATACACGTGCGCTTTTGCATTGTCGTCCTCAACTTTCATCGCGTCCATATCGCTTGCCTGTCACCAGTGATTTTATGAAACAGGAAAATGGACAACTGGTTGAAGCGATTAATCTGTCCACCTTTCATCTTCAAGAACGAACAAGAGGGCTTACAGGTCTAGAGAAAATCGTGCTGGAGGTTAAAGATCTGAAAAAGTCTTTTTATAGCCGTAAAGGTTTATGGGGACATGAGGAGTTTCAGGCGGTAAAAGGTGTCTCTTTCCAACTAGCAAAAGGTAAAACTTTGGGGTTGGTGGGAGAGTCAGGCTCAGGAAAAACCACAATTGGCTTATTGCTGATGCGTTTACATGAAGCCACGGGTGGACAAATATTGATTGATGGGAAAGATATTCTTTCCATGACGGAGAAAGAATTTGCGCTCTACCAGCGGAAGATACAAATCATCTTTCAAAATCCATATGCTTCGCTCAATCCACGCTTTACCATTGGGCAGATTTTACTTGAGCCAATGCGCATACATGGTATCGGTGAAAATGATGCGGAACGTAAAAAAATCGCATTAGCGCTTTTAGAGAAGGTCAGTTTGCCTGATCAAGCTTATGACCGTTATCCACATGAGTTCTCAGGTGGTCAGCGTCAACGCATTGCGATTGCCCGTTGTTTGACATTAAAACCTGAGATTTTGATCTGTGATGAGTCGGTATCTGCGCTTGATGTATCAGTGCAGGCACAGGTGTTGAACTTATTGCAAGATTTACAGGATGAGTTTGGTTTGAGCTATATTTTTATTTCACACGATTTATCGGTTGTAAAATATATTTCGGATCAAGTGATGGTGATGAATCATGGAGAGATCGTCGAAATTGCGGATTCAGATGAGCTGTATTTACATCCTCAACATGAATACACTCAAAAACTGCTGAATGCAATTCCACAAGGCATCATATCTAATCGCTAGCAGTGATAAAAAAACGCTCAAATTTGAGCGTTTTTTTATATGAATGTAAAGTCTTAAAACTTCTTAAAGCCTTTACTGATACCAAGAGGTTTACGGTCACTGGTATTTTGATTTTTAGAATTGCTGTTCGGGCGTTGTTCTGGTTGTTCATCATCACGACGTTGTTGACGTAAATAACCACCACGACGTGCAGCCATTGGTTTTTCAATCATTCTGTCACTACGACGTTTGGCCATACCAAATAAACCAGTGCCTTGACGTGGTTTCAATTCAACAGATTTCGCAAGATTATCGATATCGCCTTTATCCAATTCCATCCAGCGACCTGTACGCAATTCGCGCGGTAAAATCACTGTGCCGTAACGGGTACGCAGTAGGCGACTAACTTTTAAACTTTGTGTTTCAAAAATACGGCGCACTTCACGGTTACGACCTTCTTTGACCACAACTTGATACCAACGGTTGATCCCATCACCACCAATGTCAGTGAATGATTCAAATTTGGCAGGGCCATCTTCAAGCTCTACACCTTTGAGCATATTGTTGCGAATCTGTGGTGTCACTTCACCCATGACACGTACCGCATATTCACGCTCAATTTCATTAGATGGATGCATCAAACGATTGGCAAGCTCACCATCATTGGTAAATAACAATAAACCAGTACTGTTAATATCCAGACGACCAACCATGACCCAACGATCATTGGCAATTTGTGGTAACTGTTCAAAAACAGTTGGGCGATTCTCAGGATCATTACGTGAACAAATTTCGCCTTCAGGTTTGTAGTAAACCAAAACACGACGACGGATTTCATCTTCAATTTGGAATTGGACTTTACGACCATCAATACGTAGTTCATCCGTCGGTTCAATTCGTTCACCGACCTGTGCAATACGACCATTGATGCTGACACGACCAGCAGCAATAACTTCTTCCATATAGCGACGTGAGCCTAGCCCAACCCTCGCTAACACCTTTTGTAATTTTTCACTCATGACAGCACAACCTTAGACATAATGATCAACAGTTCACCTTATCAAGACTTCGGCGCATGTGCGTCGAGTGTCATGAATGCTTCCTTGGCGTTCTGTAGGGGAGGCAGTTGACCTAGCGAGGCTAGACCAAATGCATTTAAAAATTGGGGCGTTGTAACTAACAACGCAGGTCTTCCAGGTAAATCTCTGAAACCAGCCTCTTTGATCCAGTTCCAGTCAAAAAGCGTTCTTAAAATCTGACTATTATTTGATACGCCACGAATTTGTTCAATATCGGCACGTGTGACAGGTTGATGATACGCAATCACTGCTACTGTTTCGAGTAGTGAGGGTGACAATTTGGTTGGGCGTTCTGGCCAAACCTGCGCAATAATATTCCGATATTTGGCTCGGACTTGAAAACGAAACCCTTGTACCGTTTCAATCAACTCAATGGAGCGACCATGTTGTAACATGGCTAATTGTTGCAAAAACTGACGTAACTGTTGCTTATTATATTGGTTTTGAAATGCTTCTTTTAGTCGTGCAAGTGAGACTGGTGAGTCACTGGCGAATAAAATCGCTTCAATTTGCAATAAAACATCATGATGAATGTCTTCAAGAGACATGCCTTCATTTGAGTCCAATTGATCTAAACTCATGCTGTAACGCCTTGAACAGTTAACGGAGCTTCAATTCCAGTATGAATGATTTGAATTTTTTGCTGACGCGTGAGTTCTAACACCGCCATAAAGGTCACGACCATCCCCATACGACCTTGCTTAGGATTGAGTAAATCAATAAAACTCAGTGTCTCACCAGACGCAAGTTGCTTTTGAATAAATGCAATACGTTCTTCGAGTAAAACAGGTTCTTGAGCCACAACATGCGTTATTGGCTCAGGACGATTAAACACACAGAATATCGCATCGCGTAAAGCCTCGACATCATAACCTTCGTAAATAGGTGCAATATGACCAATACTGACATTTGCGCTAAAGGTATCGCGTTCAAAGATCGGCATTTGACCTAATCTTTCAGCAGCTTGTTTTATGCGTAAATAGGTTTCTAAACGATCGATCAGTTCTTGTTTTGGATCTTGTTCAAATTGATCAACAACCGTGGCTTTCGGCAATAATAACCGTGATTTTAAATCAGCAAGTAGAGCCGCCATCACCATATAATCAGCCGTCAGTTCAATATTCAATGATTTCATACTATCCATATACCTAAGATATTGAGTCGCAATAGGCGCGATATCCATATGTAATAGATCAAAACCATTTTTTTGAATCAGATAAATGAGGAAGTCCAGCGGTCCTTCAAATTGTTCCAGTAAGATTTCAAATGCAGCAGGCGGGATATACAAATCTTCAGGTATGGAGTCTTGCCACTCGTCAAGCACACGAATGGAAGGAGTTAACTCCAAAGAAGAAGATAGGATTTGATTCATTACCGTTATAAGCCACGCGAATTTTCAAAAGCATGAAGGATCGTTTTTGTGATCAAGGGATGACACATACAACAAAGAGCACAGCTATTCTAATCGAAATAGCAAATTTAATAAATTACTCACTTACAAAAACCTTAAAGTTCTCAGGGTATTTTCTATATTTATGCAAAATTATATTGGTAAGGGAAAAATTATGCTTAAATTAGCGACGAAAACCTCATTTTCTTTAAATGATAAATCTCTATGAAACGTTATTTAAGTACACAGCAAAATCAACTTGGGCAAAAAATTGGCCTTTCCATAGAAAATAACTTATCAGTTCAACCGATAGTCGGTGACTTAAACGGGCAATACGTTAACTTGATTGATATTGCTGGTGGTGTGTCCGACCAAGCTTTAAGTCAAATATGGACGAGTGTTTCAACAGAACCGAATGATGGATGTTGGACTTATCTGCCTTATCCAGCACCACAGAGTCAAGACGTTGTAAAAGATGCTTTGCATAATTTATTTAATTTTAAAGATTCCACCCATTTTCTGATCGAAATCGATGGGGATGTACAGGGCTGGATTGCGTTATTAAACCCAAGACTTGAACATGGCGCGATTGAAATTGGCAATGTTTACTTTTCACATAAGATGAAAAAATCAAAAGCATCGACTGAAGCGATATTTTTATTATTACAACAATGTTTTAAACAGGGTTTTAGACGCGTTGAGTGGAAATGTGATGATTGTAATGCCCCCTCTAAAGCCGCAGCCTTACGTTTTGGATTTCAATTTGAAGGCTTGTTCCGCCAAGATCGGATCGTAAAAGGGCGCAATCGCAACACAGCTTGGTTTTCAATTATTGATGAAGAATGGGACGATTTGAAAGGCGCGTATCAACAATGGCTCAGTCCAGATAATTTTGATGAACAGGGTTTTCAGAAACAGCGGTTGTCTGATTTTTTTAACTTTTAATACGTTAAATCATTAAAAATAGTTAAATATATATTTTAATTTTTTTACAGCTATATGGGTGAACTTGCTATCTATCAGAAAATGGCTAATTTAATGTTCATATTTAATTTTTTTTTGTTGATTTTTAATGGTTTTTATAAATAATGTGCTTGCAGATAAACCAAAAAAATTATTAATTATTGAATGAAATATTATGGGGTAATATGAACATTAAATTTGTTGTGATCGGGGTAGCAGTCATTGCTGCATTATATTTTGGAACTGAAAAATATTGGCAACATGAGTTTGAGGAGCAAGAGCGAAATATCTTAAAGAATCTAGCATTTACTCCTGAAATGCTGAATGCTTCCAAAGGTTTGCCAATAAAAGGTGATATTTTGAATCAGTATCCTAATATTTTCTTTTATATGAGTTTTACTAAGGACTTTCCTCAAGGAACAGAAGCTACTATTAAACCTAAATTATTAGAAAATAGTCAAAAGTTAGCTTGTGGTCCCTTTTCTAAATTATCTCAACAAGATAATAAATATAATGATAGGGCTAAAGCTATTATAAGCGTCATAGAGAAAGATAACGTTGTGATGACGTATATTATTAAAAATCGTTTGGGAAGTGTTTTAATGGAACATAAGCAAGTGCTTTCCCAATGTCCTGAATTTCAGATTTTAAAAACAAGTATTTCTTAAAAAATTCCCTACTTTTTTTAGAGTTTTTATATGTGTTCTTGTGTGATTTTATAGAGCAAAAATTAAATGAAAAATATCCTTATTGTTTCTGTAGTTCTGCTATTTTTTTGGCAATTAATTTTTCCAAAATATCAATCATATAAATATGAAAAAGAAGCGAGGAGGTATTTACAAACAACTTGGGCAGATGAGACGCAAAAAGAAATTGCATCTAGTCAATCTAAAGATTTTAAAGTTGACCTTTTAAATCAATACCCCAATATGCGTATTTATCAAAACTTTCTGGTTGATGTTGTTTTTGTTCCTGGGGCGTTAAATAATAATACCTTTAAAAAGCTTTGGTGTAGCAAATTAAATCAACTTACTAAACTTGAAATAAAACCACGCTCAGCAATGTTAAAGGTATTTGAGCAAGATAAAGTCACTTTCTATTTAATTGTGAAAGATAAGTTTGGTAAGGAACTCTTTTCTTTTACGCAACAAGTTTCAGAGTGTCCAAATTTCAATCAACTTCGTACTGCAAAAAAAGATGAAGTGATTGAAGAAACTAGACAAGTGACTTTTGTGCCTAGTGCAGCACCAGCAGTAAGGAGTTCTCCGAGTGAGCCAGCAGCATCAGCATCTCTACAGTAATGCATTAGCTTACTCAAAAGCACTCACATCCCCAATCCCACGACGGATGACTTCTGGATTTTCACCTGATAAATCCACAATGCTTGTGGTTGCTAACATTCCAAAACCACCATCGATAAATACATCAATACGTTTGCCGAGCTGATTTTCAATATCAAATGGGTCATCTAAAGGATCTGTTTGATTCGGCAAGATCAAGGTGCTGGTGAGTAAAGGTTCATCTAACTCTTTTAATAATGCTTGAGCAATTGGATTACTTGGAATACGTAGACCGATGGTTTTTTTCTTCGGATGCATTAAGCGTTTTGGTACTTCACTTGTTGCTGGCAAAATAAAAGTGGTGACAGCAGGCGTATTATTTTTCAACAATCGATACATTGCATTATCAACTTTGGCATAAGTTGCAATGTCTGATAAATCACAGCACATGATGGCGTATTGATGTTTAGGACCTAAACCACGAATTTGAGCAATACGTTCCATCGCACTTTTATTACCAATCTGGCAACCAATGGCATAGGCCGCATCAGTTGGATAGACCACAACGTCACCAGCACGAATACGATCAACGGCTTGAGTGATTAAGCGAGCCTGTGGATTTTCAGGATGAATATGTAAATGCAACATTATTATAACTCCCTGATCTATGTGGCTGAATTTAGTATGAAACTTGTTGTGGGCTTGTGGCAAGAGGTTGATGTGATAATTTTGTCATTTAATCAAGGTATTCACGTTTAAATTCATTGAGTTGTAATGGTGATCCATTGCGTGTGCAAAGACAAATGCAATAAATAAAATGCGCAGCATCACGAGGTAGCTTTGCTTCGCCAGAAAAGTAACGCTGTACTTGAGCAAATACATGATCTTTAAACTGCTGTCCATTTCCACTGTCGCCCGTTAAGTTATCTAAAGACACACGGAATTTTCGACCAAAGGCAGTTGCAAATAGCCATTCAATTGCTTGTGGTTTGATTTCAACTTGTTCAAATAAACTTTGTTGTTCAGCGCTTCGACCATCAGGTGCATACCAATATCCAAGGTCGGGAAGCAAACGGCGTTTTTCACCTGCAATCGTCCAATGGCTGATCTCATGCAGGGCACTATTAAAGAAACCATGCGCAAATTGAATTCTTGCAGCTTGATGAAAAGTAGCAGGGAAATACTCTGGTTCAAAATCACCTTTGACTAAGATAATATTATGGTGGGAAAACCAATGATTAAAGTGTAAAATGAGCCAATCGACCTGTTCTGATTCTGTGGTTAACTTTTGCCAAGATGCACGTTGCACTTGATCTAATGCTAATACAGGAAAAGAGGTTGAATGGGTGCCAATAAGTGATGAAGTTGTTACTTCAAGTTGCGGCTGCAACAAATGCATTGCTTAATTTACCCCGAGTTCTGTCGAAAGAAGTGCAAAATTGTATCTTAATCTTTGACAGAGTACCGATGAATTTGTAGAATTGCCGCCTTAATTATGTCAGCAAATACTTTTCCAAGCCAAATCGAGCCATTTAAATGGGCTGAACAGGGCTTTACATGGTCAGGAACACTGCCATTGTCTCGCTTTGCTCGTATTGCTCGAGACGCTGTTGGTTCAATTGATGATCAATTGATCAACATAGACTGTAAGCTATCAATGGATATCTATCATCGTATTATATGGTTAGATGGACATATTGAGACTAAAGTTCCAATGGAATGCCAACGTTGTTTGGGAACTGTTGAAATTGAATTGGTTTCAGACTTCCATTTAGCCTTGATTGATGATGAGTCACTGATAGAGCGATTGGATGAGGATGCTGATTTCATCGTTTTAGGTGAAAGTGAATCTTCGAAAAAAGGTGATTTTGATACACCTGCATCGATTAATTTACTCGCATTACTAGAAGATGAACTGTTACTGTTGATGCCTTTATCTCCTAAACATGATGTTTGTGAGCATAAGCATCGACCTGCCACTCAGGAAGATGTCGAAGAAAAGCGGGATAATCCGTTTGATGTTTTGGCTGGCCTGAAGGGTAAACTTAGCTCATAATTTATGTTATAATGTTGAGTTAAGACAACCGAATTTGTTCTGATCCATTTTTTCGATCTTTGTAAGGAGCCATCATGGCCGTTCAGCAAAACCGTAAAAGTCGCTCTCGCCGTGACATGCGCCGTTCACATGACGCTTTAACCGAGAATGCATTATCTGTAGACCAAACTACTGGTGAAACTCATCGTCGTCACCATGTGACTAAAGATGGTATTTACCGTGGTCGTCAATTATTCGCTAAAGCAGCTGATGCTGAATAATTGAATCATATGCATTAAGCGTTAGCTTAAAGTATAGAAAAAATGGGAGCGAAAGCTCCCTTTTTTGTTGTTTTTCGCAATTATAAAAAGATTTAATCAATGTTAAATTGCCGCATCGCTAAAGAGTCTATCGTCATTCTCATGTAGAATCATGGGTGTTGATGAAATTGGCAATAGACTAATTTAAGGATTTTTATATGTCGACTAAACGACTTGAGCAGGCTGCTCAAGCAACAAAAACAGCATTTGTTTTTCCGGGTCAAGGCTCGCAAAAAGTAGGTATGTTGGCTGAACTTGCAGAGCAGTTTAGTGTTGTTCAAGAGACCTTTGCTGAAGCTTCTGAAGCGCTTGGTTTTGACCTTTGGCAGATTGCTCAAAGTGGTGAAGGTTTAGATCAAACTGAAAATACCCAGCCCGTGTTACTTACCGCAAGTATTGCGTTGTGGCGTGTATGGTTAGAGCTAGGTGGTATTGTACCGAAATACTTGGCTGGACACTCTTTAGGGGAATACAGCGCCTTAGTTGCAGCTGAAGCAATGACGTTGGGCGATGCAGTTAAATTGGTCAATTTACGCGGTAAATTGATGCAAAGTGCTGTTCCTCAAGGTGAGGGTGCAATGGCTGCAATCCTTGGTTTGGCTGATGACAAAGTTGTTGAGCTTTGCCAGCAAGTATCTGCGGCAGGTCAAGGTTCAGTTGAAGCTGCAAATTACAATGCGCAAGGTCAAGTCGTGATTGCGGGGAGTACTGCTTTGGTTCAGCAAGTCATGGCTGAGGCAAAAGCACAGTCTGGTAAAGCCATCGCATTACCTGTTTCTGTCCCTTCACATTGTTCATTGATGAGATCGGCAGCAGAACAGTTTGCTGATGCTTTGGAACAAACTGCCATTGAGCTACCCCACCTTCCTGTAATACAAAATGTCAACGCGGGAATCGCTACGGATGTTGCTCAATTACGTCAGGCATTAACTGCTCAATTGTACCAATCGGTGCAATGGACACGTACCATGCAATATCTACAAGATCAGGGTATTCAGTATGTGGTCGAATGTGGGCCGGGTACAGTACTTAGTAATCTTGCCAAGCGATTACCGAACATAGAAAAAGCATTTGCCATTGATAGCAAAGCACGTATGGAAGATGCCCTAAACGCAGTGTTAGTGGCAGAAGGAAAAATTGCATGACACAACAACGAAAAGTTGCGTTAGTGACAGGAGCTAGCCGAGGTATTGGCGCAGCAATTGCACAGCAACTCATTCAAGACGGTTTTTTTGTCGTTGGTACCGCGACCTCTGAATCAGGCGCGCAAAAACTGACAGAAAGTTTTGCTGAGCATGGAACAGGTGCAGTACTCGATGTTCGTGAGGGCGAGGCAATAGATGCACTTGTTTCACATATCGAGCAGCAATATGGTTCGGTTCTGGTATTGGTCAACAATGCGGGAATTACCAAAGATAATTTGTTATTGCGTATGTCAGAAGATGACTGGGATGACATTCTCAATATCCACCTTAAAGCGGTTTATCGCTTGTCTAAGCGGGTATTGAAAGGCATGACCAAAGCACGCTTTGGGCGCATTATTAATATTAGTTCAGTGGTTGCACATTTTGCTAACCCTGGACAAGCCAATTACTCAGCAGCAAAAGCAGGGATTGAAGCATTCAGTCGTAGCTTAGCGAAAGAGATGGGGAGCCGTCAGATTACGGTAAACAGTGTTGCACCTGGTTTTATCGCAACTGAAATGACTGATCAGTTAAGCGAAGATGTTCGTAAAAAAATGATCGATCAAGTAGCTTTAAATCGTCTAGGTGAACCCCAAGATATTGCAAATGCAGTGAGTTTCCTTGCAAGCGATAATGCTAGTTACATTACTGGTACAGTTTTACACGTAAATGGTGGTTTATACATGGCCTAAGTGGCGACGTATAAACTTTTAAAAATTTTAATATTCAATTAAACTAGTGGCAAATTAAAACGCCACAAGCAATGAGGAGAATTCCTGTGAGCGATATCGAACAACGCATCAAGCAAGCTGTAGCTGAACAATTAGGTATGCGTGCTGAAGAGATCAAAAACGAAGCATCTTTCATGGATGACTTAGGTGCTGACTCTTTGGATTTGGTTGAACTTGTTATGTCATTTGAAAATGACTTTGACATCACCATTCCAGATGAAGATTCAAATGAAATCACAACAGTTCAATCTGCAATTGATTATGTAACCAAGAAACTTGGTTAATCATCTTGCATGATCGAAAGCCACCGTAAGGTGGCTTTTTTATGGGTGAAAATAAGAAATTCCAAATATACTGAGCGTTGTTTTAGAGAATATACATATATTTACAAGACCTATTTAAATTGAAACTCGAGCAATTCTTTTTTTCTGTATAACTAGAAATTAGGTCAACTTTGACCAAGCATCATTAATAATTACAGAGGAAATAACAATGGGTCTTTTTGATTTTGTTAAAGGTATTGGCAAGAAAAATACTGCGCCAGCAGAACCACAAGCTGCGCCAGCATCACCAGCTGAGCCGTCAGCTCAGGAAGTAGCAAATAAATTATTGGGTTTGATTAAAAGCTTAGGTTTAGGTGTTGATGGCCTATCAGTTACTTATAATGGTGCAACTGACACCGCAGTAATTAAGGGGAAGGTAAATAGTCAGGCGGATAAAGAAAAGATCGTGCTTGCAGTCGGAAATATTGATCATGTCGCTCAGGTCGATGATCAAATGACAGTTGATACTGCTGAACCAGAAAGTAAGTTTTATACAGTTAAATCAGGCGATAACTTATCTAAGATTTCAAAAGAATATTATGGTGATCCAAACCAATACAATAAAATTTTTGAAGCCAATAAACCGCTTCTAAAAAATGCAGATGATATTTTCCCAGGTCAAGTGTTACGTATTCCTCAATAATTTACTTGATCCTAAAAAAGGCGCATTAAGCGCCTTTTTTGATGGTGAGTAGAAAGTGTTAAATATATATGTTTAGTTCACTTCGCACAGACTCAACGTGGACTGATATACATACTTAAAAACTATAGGTCATCCCAAGTTTGACTGTTCGAGGCTGTCCTGGATAAACATAGCGATTAAACGCGCTATCATCATATTTTTTATTAAAGATATTTTTAATATCAAAACTGAAACGTATGTCCGATGACAGATTGTAATAAGAAATAAAGTCTGTAGTCGCATAACTTCCCATGCTGTACGTATTATTTGCAGTTTGTCCCTTTCGGCTGGCAACATAGCGCTGGTTTAAGCCTAAACCTAAACCATTTAATGCATCTGATTGAAACTCATAAATACTTAACAGGTTGAATGAATCTTTAGGAATATTAGCTAAACGTGTTCCTTTAGTTAAGCTATTATCTTTGCTCACCGCAGCATCGGTATAGGCATAATTCCCAATTATTTTCCATTCTGGGGTGAGATTTCCAACTAAACTGAGATCAAAGCCTTTACTTGTGACTTCACCCGCAGCAATACTTTTCGTCGAATCAAGCGGATCTAGTGTGAGTACATTTTCTTTTTTTACATAATAAATTGCATTTTCAAATGAAAGTTTATGATCAAGAAGGGCATATTTTGAACCGATTTCATAAGAAATACCTTCTTCAGGATCAAAGCCTTGATTATTTCGATCTGCACCAGCGTTTGGCTTAAATGATTTACTGATGTTGCTATAAAGCGTGAATTGATCGGTCAAATCATAAGTAAATCCAATACGCGGTATGACTGTATTGTGATCAGTTGACCATGAAGAATTATTTATAAAATTCGTATAATCCTGTTCGTAATGCTCAAAACGTAAACCAATCAAAGTATTGAATCGATCTGTTAAACGAATTTGATCTTGAACATAGAAGGCTTTACTACGCAGTTGTTCATGATCATGTGTGGTGACGTTGATTAATTCAGGTAGTGGCTGAGCACGATCGGGATGATGAATATTTAAGTCAAATGGTGCTGTGGAACGAATAATATAGGAACGATAGTCATAATCTTCGAATTCTATTCCAGACACTAACGTATGTTCTAGGTTAAACAGATTAAACTCACCGACAAGGTTTACTTGGATATTTTTGTCACTCCAATCCAAATTCCGCCAATTATAGTTTCGAGTAATGATCTCGCCATGACTATCTGCTTTTACACCATTTGCTTCAACAGCATAACCATGTAAATTTCCATCTAAATATTGCGTACCAACATTCAGTTTCCATGCATCATTGAGGTTATGTTCAACACGTAATTGAAACATATCATTATCGTTATAGAGTCGATTTCGATTTTTTCCAGATTCCCACCAATATTCTTTTGGATCAAAAGAATATTTTTGTTGACCATCATAGCGAGTAAAACCACGATCTAAAGCATGTTGGTTGCGTAAGAAATCTGCTTCAAAGATCACTTTGGTATTCTCTGAAGGCGTCCATTGAATAACGGGTGCAATGTTCCAGCGTTTTGAATCAACATGTTCCCGAAAGGTATCTCCGTTTTCCCCCATTAAATTTAAACGGTAGCTGACACTATTATCTTGAGTAAAAGAACCTGTGGTATCCACTGTACTACGATAGAGCCCCTCATCATCGATACTCAAACCGAGTACTGTTTTTCGTTCGGCTTGGGGTACTTTACTCACCACGTTAAAAGTACCTCCTGGATCACCACGACCATATAGGCTTGATGAAGCACCTCTTAAAACTTCTACGCGCTCGATCGTTGTACTCTCAGGCGCATTTGGATAACCACGATTGATTGGAAAGCCATTTCTATAATATTCACCGCTAGTAAATCCACGAGATGTGAAGGTGGTTAGACCTTGTCCACCAAAGTTATTTGCGCGTCCTAGACCTGCCACATCGAGTGCTTCAGATAAACGCGTCGCTTGTATATCTTGAAGTACTGCTTTATTGACCACAGTTACAGCTTGTGGCGTATCTTTAAGTAAAGTAGATGTGCGTGTCGCAGAACTTGCAGAATCGACCTTATATTCTTTTTCAGCATTTTCGACTGGTGTTGAGGCTTGAACTGTGATGGTCGGCAGCGTATTCACTTGATCATTAGCAAAGACAGTCATGGCGCAGCTAAGCGGTAATAAGCTAGGTAGAAGGCGGTATTTCAGCATGAGGGGTATGGTGATAATTAAAATGATAATTATTATATTTTATAAGCGAGTTAAGGTTCTTGAATATTTTGCATATGTTTATAGGAGTTGATGATAAATTTTCATATAGAGCCTTAGATATGCCTAAAATAGTAGGGCATGCTTAGTATTTTTTGAAAATACGATACTACTGATCTGCAAGATATTGAACCCGTTATCGATTTTTGTAAAAGTCTTGGCTTAATTTTTTATGGATAAGCAAAGCGGTTTAAAACCGCTTTGGAATCTTTTGCCCATTCGGAACAGGTGTTTCCGCATGTTTTAATACACCAAATAACCATGTTTCTGCATGTTGAACTGCGATTTTGAGTGAATCACCTAAAGCCAATCGTCCCGCTATGAAACTTGCCAAAGAACAACCTGAACCATGATATTGTCCTTCTAGGCGAGGGCAACGGCTTTCCGCAATCATTTTGCCATCCGCATACAGGACATTTCGAATATAATCAGGTGTGTCTTCATGCCCACCTTTGACCAGCACTGCTTTTGCACCCATTTCAAATAATTTTTGAGTGGCTTGTTCAATGTCATCTATACCCGTTAAGGCCGTTAATTCAACCGTATTTGGGGTAATCACTGTGGCTAAAGGAATCAACTCCACAAAGGCTTTAACTAAAGTTGCTTGATCACCCAATGAACCGCCGCTATTCGCTACGAGTACAGGATCAAGTACATATTGATAATCTAAATGTTCGCGTAAAAACGTTGCCAAAGCTGCAATATTATCTGTCGTACCGAGCATCCCAGATTTAACGCATTTAATCGGTAGATCGCCGACCACAGCATTTGCTTGCGCAAGCAACAGTTCTTTAGATGTGGCTTCAAAACCAAATACTTGTTGAGAGTTCTGGATAGTTAGGGCGGTACATGCAATCGCAGCATGTGCACCACTTTGCCCAATTGCTTCAATATCGGCTTGTAAACCAGCACCACCTGATGGATCTAAACCTGAAAAACAAAGTACGGTTGGACGCACTGCAATTTCCTTTTATGTTTTCATTTGCGTTAGTATAAGGAAGTTTCGAGAAACTCTCGACTTTGTTGTGTAAGGCTGTAAGAGATTGGATGAATGACGATCAAAAATATTCTGATTGATTTAGATGGTACTTTGACTGACCCGAAAACAGGGATTCATGGTTCAATTCGTTTTGCTTTAGCAAAGCTCGGCCAACCGTTGGCTGATGTTGTGGACTTGGATTGGACCATTGGCCCACCATTGAAGGGTTCGTTGGCTAAATTACTCAATACACAAGATGATGCTTTGGCTGAGCAAGCTTTAGCTGCCTATCGTGAGCGTTTTTCGGTTACAGGTTTATTTGAAAATGAAGTTTATCCAACGGTAGTTGAGACCTTGCAGCAATTGCAAGCACAAGGTTATACCTTGTTTCTAGCCACAGCAAAACCTACGATTTATGCAAAACAAATCTTGGTTCATTTCAAGTTGGATCAATATTTTACAGGCATCTATGGCAGTGAACTGACAGGTGAACGTACCAATAAAGCAGATTTGATTGCCTATATTCTTGAGAAAGAACAGTTGGATGCGCAGCAATGTATTATGGTCGGTGATCGTCAGTATGACATTATTGGCGCACGTGCCAATAATATTGAGACGATTGCGGTGAATTATGGATATGGGACAGCGGAAGAATTGGTCCAAGCCCAGCCAGTAACGCAGATTGCACAATTTAAAGAATTGATTGAGTGTGTTGCAGTGTTAAATGCAGAGCGAAAAGTTTCTTAAGCATTGAATGGGTAAATAGCCTCGATGATTCGAGGCTATTTTTTTAATTAAATATTATGCTTCAAACGATACTGCACTAATTCCTCGATATTAATCACCGTCAAATCATGTGTTTGTGCATACGCTAAAACTTCAATGCCTGAAGCCATCGAACCATCAGGATTCGTTAATTCACACAAGACACCTGAAGGTTTCAAGCCAGCTAAACGGGCTAGATCAATCGTTCCTTCGGTATGCCCACGGCGTGTCAATACACCACCATCACGTGCACGTAAAGGAAAAACATGACCGGGACGACTGAGATCACTGGCAACAGCACCATCTTTGGTCGCTGCTAAAACTGTGGTAACACGATCTTTGGCAGAAACACCTGTGGTCACACCTTGTGCCGCTTCTATCGTCACGGTAAAGGCTGTTTTGAACTGACTTGAATTATCCATGACCATGGGTGGAAGTTGTAAATGATCTGCCAATTCTTCAGTTAAGCAAAGACAGACAATTCCTGAACCATCACGGATCATTTGTGCCATGGTTTCGACAGTTAATGTTTCGGATGCAACAATTAAGTCCGCTTCATTTTCACGGTCAAAATCATCCATTACCAACACAGGTTTGCCTTGGCGGATATCATCTAAAGCGTGTTGAATACGTTGTTCAGCAGGGGAAAGGGCTGAAAAGAAAAGTTCGGGTTGGATTAAACTCGACATAATGAAACGCTCTCGTAAATAGGTTACGGTTGAACATTTCAGGACTGATGCAAAAATAAGCGCGCACTAAAACAAACCAAAGTTGTTTTGGTGATTTCGTCTTCTTTCATCCGGACTATACCGTCGGCTTTGGCATCTCACCAAATCTGCGAGTATACGTGGGATATTTCTACCCCTCTTATACAGGCTCGTGGGCTGATTAGGTCATTGATGAGCAAAGCCTAACTTACCACCGGTGGGGAATTTCACCCCGCCCTGAAGCGATGTGTTTTGATTATAGTCATATTTTACGTGAAGAATATAATTTTTATGGAATGAAACGTTCTATAGCGACCACAAATCATGTTGAGATGTAGTTCAATATTTTCCATTAATCAGTGAAATTGGTAATAGATCATAATTGAGCATAAACTCAAAATATAGAACAACAAGAAAGGGAGGCTCGCCCATGCAAAAACCAGTTCAAACAGACCTCGAACAACTCGCTCAACAAATACATCGTCCAGTGATGAATCTCAAAGATTTTTCCCATTTATCCGCGCAAGAGTTGACTTGGTTAAATCAGCAGTTACAGCGCACTGTGTTAGAAGAAAATCGGAAAATTAATCAGCATCTATTTCAAGTTCCTTTCTTTTTACGGCTATTTTTTAGAAATAAAATGCAGAGGTAAGGGCGATGACGCGATTAGCAGTGCATGCAGAAATTATAAAACTTGCACGTATTTTAAGTGTTTCAGAACAACAGCTGGCCTTCTTGCAAAGCATAGCACCAGAAAGCCTTAGACAATTTCGCTTTGCAATCATTGAATTATTACAAGATCAGCAAAAAGCACGGTTTCGACATTTGGCAATTTGGGTCAATTGGTTGCCAAATTGGTTAAATGTTTTCATGGTTAAACGATTTTTAGATCCGTTGATTGTGGCACAAATTGCCGTACACCTATCCACTGAAAACTTATATCGGATTGCTAAAAAATTATCCGCCGACACACTTGCTGAAATCTCAGTTCATCTTGACCCACGATTGGCACGAGAGCTGTTGGTTTACTTAACCACCCATCAAATTATCGAGATTGCTCAAGTGCTTTTGCAAAAGCGTGATTTTGTGACCATGGGACGCTTCGTGAGCATGTTGTCTGATGAGGTGGTGCAAGATGTTGCTCAGATTGTTGAACAAGAAAGTGATCTTTTAGAAATCGCTTTTTATATTGAATCTAGAGAGCGCATTGATCATTTGGTTCATGTCATACCGAAAGCACGTATAGAAAAGGCATTATTGATTATCTGTGATCCGACGCAACGTCTAGTTTGGCCCAAATTATTGGCATTAATGAGCCATATTGGTTATGAATTAAAACAAGAGCTTGGGGATTTAGCCGTACAGCAAGGTGAAACGGTCATTAACGCGATTATTCAGGCGGCTCAGGAAGATCAACTTTGGGAGGATATGTTGCCCGTTGTCGCAGGTCTATCTGCTCAGGCACAGCATTATGTTGCAAATTTACCTGCATTGCGACAAGTCGACATTATTCAAAGCATCGTGGCTGCCGCAGATCATTGTCATTTATGGACTGATATGTTGGTGGTTGTGAATTATATGCAAGATGAAGCAAGGCAGGGGGTTGCCATAGCCATTGCACAAATTGATGAACAGGTTTTACATCATATTGCCTATGCTTCCTTGTTGCGTTCGCAATGGGAGGTAACTTTCGATATCGTTGGTCGTATGCCGATAGACAAACAGCGACAATGTCGGAAAATTCTCAATGTTTATATGCGGCAACTCGATGCTGAAACTTATCAATATCTCGATGGTTTATTAGATCATTATCAGATTGATGTACCTGTTGTAGATTGAGTTTTAGGAATAGGGTAGTGTGTCGCGAATCGGAAGTAGTGTTGCTAAAGCGTGCTCATAGCCACGCTCTACTAATTCATCTAATTTATGCCAGTCAAACATAGCGATACCTTCAATTGGCATACGAATATGCAAGTTCGCCCGTTCAATCGCAGCCGCTTGAATCATGGTATCACTGGCAAGTGTCGCGGTACGCATTAAAATTTCAGCCAGTCGAGGTGCTGGTAAAAGTTTATCTTTAATCAATTTGTTCCAGTTCAGAAGGGCACTTTGGTCAGGTTCATTTAAACCAATTCCTGGTATGCGAATATCATCATTTAAACTGACATTACTGGCAATAATTACACCTCTTTCTAAATTTTGCATCACGTCTGTGGGGAGATTATTGATGATACCGCCATCGCACAATAAGTTCTCATGCCATGCAACAGGTGGTGCAACGCCGGGAACACTCATACTGGTGCCGACCCATGTTGCCAGTTCACCTTGATCATGAATGACAGCTTGACCCGTCGATAGATTGGTGGAAATACAATAATAGGTTCGTTTCAACTCCTCAATTCGTCGATGTCCAAAAATAGCCTGTAATCGGGTATGAAATCGTTGTCCTCGGATTAACGAAACTTTTGGCATGGTGTAGTCATTTAGATAATTTCGGGCAACAAAAGTTTCATAAGCAATATGGGTCATTTCAACACTATCAAAACCGCATGCGACCAATGCGGCAACAAATGCACCCATACTGGTTCCCCCTACAATGTCGATTGGGATATGCAATTGCTCCAATGCGCGAATTAAACCAATATGAGCAAATCCACGCGCACCGCCACCCCCAAGGACCAAACCTAAACCTTGACTGGAGATTTGCCGAGCGACAGCGCTGATATCTGCCTGCGCCCAAGGGTGAATAAAATAATGGGCACGAGCATGATAAAGCTGTTTCCAGCTCAGTGTATGCGGGGAGGGATCTCCCTCAGAGCGTAATAGCACTAATTCTATGGGACTTTGCCAATCATATTGATTTAACACCTCGACCAGTTGGGTCTGAACAGGTGGGTGATTGGCTTCTGCTAAGATTAAGATTCGATCTG
The DNA here is from genome assembly GCF_004208515.1 of Acinetobacter halotolerans. Lineage (GTDB taxonomy): Bacteria > Pseudomonadota > Gammaproteobacteria > Pseudomonadales > Moraxellaceae > Acinetobacter > Acinetobacter halotolerans. The sequence goes on along the minus strand of NZ_SGIM01000006.1, from coordinate 27,642 downwards.
CCTGATGTAGACAGCGCTTTGACCATTCATCGTCATGAGTATGTGCAGCATAAAGGACGTAACAATGCTTTTCTTCAAGGTTTGCTAACCATTGACGTAATTTTAAATCATCTGCACCGTAGTCGAGAGCTGTTTGACTAAAACCGAAGCCAAATAGTGCATCCACATGTGCGGCGGTAACTAATCGAACATGTGGCCATCGTTGTAAATGCTCAGTCAATTGTTCTGCGAGATGAATAGCTGGAATCTGTGATGCAACAGGAACAACAGATAACGTTCGGTTATGGCTCATGGCATGAGTGTGTTGTAGTTCGGGTTGTGTGCGAGCGATGATGAGTCGAGTCAAGGCCAATAAAACCTTAGGATATTGATGGATGAAGTCTAAAAATGGTTGCTGTGGAATCGCGAAAAGGGTGGTATCTCGGATGGCATGAACGGTACCGTGATGTGGCTGCTTGGAAATATTGCCTATTTCTCCCACGATTTCGTGACGGCCCAAATAGGTTGATAAACCTGAAGCAGTAGTGAGCTTAACGCGACCATAAGCAATAATATAAACATGATCAGCAATATCATCGAGCTGATAAAGCATTTGCCCTGTTTGTAAATGCAGAATATGTCCATAACTGGCGATGACGCTCAGTGTGGCTGCTTCTAGTTCCGCAAATACTGAAACTTTACTCAGTGTTTTTATAATATCCATATTCTTCAAATTATCTTTATTTTCTATTCATTTAATAAAGCATTGAGCTCTTTTACAAGTATGGTTGCGTAAAGTAGGACTGTTGTTTAGACGTTTTTTTGTATGTAGGTTTTTGGGAGATACTTTTATGTAGCTGTAAAAAGCTTAGCTATAAAAAAAGCCAGTTCATTTTTGACTGGCTCTTTTGGAATCTTTAAAGTTTATGCAATTTGCACAGGAATGCAGTTTGCAGTGTGACTTACAGTATTGTTTGGATTAGCATAGACTAAACGCGGCTTGTGCAGATCTGCTTCTACTTCAGTGAAATCACCAAAGGTTGCAATAATCACTAAATCGCCTACATCAGCTTGGTGTGCTGCGCCACCATTGACTGAAATAATGCCTGAATCATCTTCACCACGGATTGCATAGGTTGTGAAACGTTTGCCGTTAGTGACGTTCCATACGTGGATTTCTTCGTATTCACGAATCCCTGCTAAGTCCATTAATACACCGTCAATTGCACAAGAACCTTCGTAATGAAGTTCTGCATGAGTCACAACTGCACGGTGAATTTTACATTTTAATAAACGAGATAGCATGGCTAGCGTCTCCTGAGTAAGACCTAAGATGAATATCTTATGGTTGACTTGTCACGTTTTCCGCGGGCTATTGGCGGTACGATGCGCATTTTGCGCCTAAAAATGCAATATGGCAAGTATGATTGTTCAACAATACAGTCGTAAGTTTAAGCGGGTTTGTAAGCATTGATTTGATTCATCGCTTGCGAAACTTGTCCATCAACAAGTATTTTCACTTTAGATAAAGCATGATCAATTGCTGCATCCATTAAATCTTGTTCACTGCTTGGGGCTTTATTGAGTACATGACCTGAAACACGCTCTTTCGAGCCAGGATGTCCAATTCCAATCCGTAAGCGGTGGAAATTAGCACCAAGATGAGGAACGATATCACGTAGACCATTGTGTCCGCCGTGTCCACCACCTGTTTTCAAACGAATAACGCCAGGATCCATATCCAGTTCATCATGAGCGATTAAGATCGATTCAGGAGAAATCTGATAAAACTTAGCGAAAGGGGCAACACTTTGACCAGAACGGTTCATAAAGGTTGTTGGGAGCAATAGACGTACGTCATGACCTTCAATTTGACCACGACCACTGAATCCATGAAATTTCGGATCAGCTTTTAACTGAATACCATAACGATCTGCAAGCTGTTCTACGAACCAAAAACCTGCGTTATGGCGAGTTTGGGCATATTCCTTTCCAGGATTGCCCAAACCAACAATTAGCGAAATATTTGACACTAATTAAGCCTTTAACACTTATGCGCGGATAAAGTCAGCGTGCATAGGTGTATTTTTTGCTGGGTGACGTTGTAACGCTTTGATTTTAACGTTTTCAACTTGATCACCAATTTGGATTTCAATCACTTCTTCAAAGAAGGCATTGTTTTCTAAAGCTTTAACGATTTGACGAAGCTCTAAAGTAACTGTTACAGGCTCACCGCTACCACCATAGATGATTGCTGGAATTTTTCCTGCGTGACGAAGGCGGCGGCTCGAACCTTTCCCTTGTAGTGCAGCTTCACGTGCTTGAGCATTTAATACGAAGTTTGCCATGGGCATATCCTCATTGAGTTTTAAGAGACTAAACTTGCGACCAGTTTAGTGATAGAAAACCCTAGCTAAGCTAGGGTTTAAGAAAAAAGCTGGGCTATTATAGATAACTATCAAACATTGCGCTAATAGATTCTTCGTTATTGATACGACGAATTGTTTCAGCAACCATGCTAGCAACAGACACTTGGCGAACTTTGCCAATGTTTGCTGCCTCATCTGAAAGAGGAATCGTGTCGGTTACAACAAGTTCGTCAATAACAGAATTTTGAAGGTTCTCAATGGCTTTGCCAGATAAAACAGGGTGAGTTGCATAAGCAATAACTCGACGTGCACCAAATTGTTTTAGTGCATCAGCCGCTTTGCAAAGCGTACCTGCTGTATCAACCATATCATCTACGATGACACAGTCACGATCTTTGACGTCACCAATCAAATGCATCACTTGAGATTCATTTGCTTTTTGACGGCGCTTATCGATGATAGCTAAATCAATATCACCCAGTTGTTTTGCAACAGCACGAGCACGTACCACACCACCAACGTCAGGTGAAACCACCATTAAGTTGTGATGTTGTTGCTGATGTAAATCAGCTAACAAAGCAGGCGTACCATAGATGTTGTCAACAGGAATATCAAAGAAACCTTGAATTTGGTCTGCGTGCAGATCGATCATCACAACGCGGTCGATACCTACAGTTGTTAGCATATCTGCAACAACCTTAGCAGTAATAGGTACACGAGCAGAACGCGGACGTCGATCTTGACGTGCGTAACCGAAGTACGGAATAACTGCTGTGATACGACCTGCACTTGCGCGACGCAAAGCATCAGCCATGACCAAGATTTCCATAAGGTTATCATTGGTTGGCGCACAAGTAGATTGGACGATAAAAACGTCTTTACCACGTACATTTTCAGTAATTTCAACTGAAATTTCACCATCAGAGAACTTGCTAACTGAAGCAGCTCCTAAAGGGATATGTAAATGACTTACGACTTTTTGGGCGAACTGTGGATGAGCACTTCCACTAAAAACGACAAGATTGGGCATGAAGCACCTGAGCGAGGATTAAGTGAAGCAACGCTTCACCCGAGCGCAAGGGAAAAATCTATGATTTTTCCAACGGGTAGTTTAGAAACAATCTATTATATGGCAGGGGCGGCTGGATTCGAACCAACGGATGCCGAGATCAAAACCCGGTGCCTTACCACTTGGCGACGCCCCTAATGCGGCAGAACTTTAATGGTTTTATACGGTATTGTCAATATGTTTGATCAATATCAATATAAAACAAGTCTGTCTAAAGGAATGGCAGGGGCGGCTGGATTCGAACCAACGGATGCCGAGATCAAAACCCGGTGCCTTACCACTTGGCGACGCCCCTAAATTTGATAATGTAATGGCAGGGGCGGCTGGATTCGAACCAACGGATGCCGAGATCAAAACCCGGTGCCTTACCACTTGGCGACGCCCCTAATGTATTACATATATCTACAGATGAAAATTGGCAGGGGCGGCTGGATTCGAACCAACGGATGCCGAGATCAAAACCCGGTGCCTTACCACTTGGCGACGCCCCTAGCGTGTAACTGAGAAATTTCTTAAAGGTGATTCTGCTAAACTATTGACCACATAAGCTTTACATGGTGCGTTTTGCAAGATCAACTCTATGTCCATCTCTTCGGTTACCTCAGTAAAAACACAAGCACCTGTACCTGTAAGCTTTGCTAGACCAAACTGATCTAAATATTGCATTGCTTCTTCAACTTCAGGATATAACTGTCGAGCCAAAGGTTCAAAGTTATTTCTAAAAAGAGAAGGTCGTAACTGATAGGCGCAAAATGTAGTGATCTTAGAATCTCTTGTCAATGATTTTTGTGAAAATAGCTGTTGAGTGCTGATAAAACAGTCAGGTTTTAAAATAATGAACTTTTTTTGCGCTAAGTCTATGAATGATAAATGTTCACCGATCCCTTCTGCCCATGCATTTCGTCCATAAACGAAAATTGGAACATCGGCACCAAGTTGCACGCCATACTCTGCGAGTTGCTGATTATTTAACCCGCACTGCCAAAGCTGATTGAGCACAATGAGTGTGGTTGCAGCATTGGATGAACCGCCACCTAGACCTGCACCCATGGGTATATTTTTCTCAATTTGGATGTTGAGACCACATGGCGATTTGGCATGAGGACGTAATAGTTGAGCTGCTCGATAGATTAAGTTCTGTTCGAATTGTACTTCTGCTAGGCCCTGTATTTGAATGGTTTCTTCTGTAATTTCCTCAAAAGTCATCCAGTCATATAAATCAATCAATTGAAAAATAGTTTGTAATTCATGATAACCATTTTCTCTACGACCTGTGATATGAAGAAATAAATTCAATTTGGCAGGGGAAGGAACTCTCATCATAATAGAATAATCTAAGCTATCGGTTTTGAATGACCATTGTAATACGGTTTTCTTTATCTTCGGCAAGCGCTTGTTTCAACAGCAGCTTATTTGGCAGCATTTGAGCATCGTTATAACTAAAATCGACCGTCCAACCATCTTCAATGAGTTGTTTTAAACGTTGGTTTTCATCTTTCGTAACTTGCGCATGTAAGGTAGCTGGTTTGGCCTGTACCCAATGGGTTAAATGCATAATGGGCGCCTGCCAGCCAGTCGCTTTTTCTAATAATTCTTCAGGCGATGCTGCTGTAATTAACCCTGTTTTAGCACTATTGAGTGTGACCTCACCAGATTTACCTTGGATCTGTGTTTTACCCACACCGAGTATGCCCGTGAGTTCGATATCAAATTGTTCTTGCTGTTGCACCCATGTAAAAAATGCGCTCCCAGACTGTTGTGGAGTCCGCACGCCGATTTTTCCTTGCAAACTAAAGTTGTTTTCATCCTGTAGTTGCGGTGACGCAATGACCTTTTTGGATTGGTTTAAATGTTGGCAGCCGGTTAAAAACAACACGCTACTGCTACAGATTGCGACGCATAATTTTGGGAAAAAACGCATGGAGTTAACTCTTATTTACAGTGACAGGTAAGATTAAGCTATCAAGTTGTTGTAATTGTGGGGCATTCGCATGTTTTTGTTTCAATTGCTGTAACACATCGCTAAATTGAGTGAGTGAGCCTTGCATATAAAGTGCTTTCGCGTAACGAACACCGATATTAACATTCTGACTTAGATCATATGCTTGCTCAAGGACATTGACAGCTGTATCAAAGTCATTTTGCAAAAAGGCAATGTAACCAAGCGTATCTAAAATAGAAGCTTGTTCAGGCGCATATTCAAGTGCCAATTCCGCATATTTTCGTGCCTCTTTTAGACGGCGATTTTGTAAGGCAAGTGTATAGGCATAAGCATTCAGATAGGTTGGGCTATTCGGCTCAATCAATAACAATTGTTTTAGAGTTTTATCGAGTTTATCTCGGTCGGTAAAAGGATCGAGCAATAAAACTTCAGCATAAATCAACTCAGGATCATCAGGAATATTTTTTATGGCTTCATCAAGCAATGCCAATGCAGCCTTCTTATTATCCATTTTCTTTAATATATCCGCTTGAGCTTGATATAAAAAACTGGCGTGTTGCGGATAATTTACTCGTTCTTGCGTTAAAAAACGCAGCGCATCATTGAGTTGTTGTTGCTGTTCAAAAATAGAGATCATGTTGCGCCGAGACACAATGTATAGACTGCCATCGACTAGACGATAATAGGCCTTGGCAGTTTCAAAATGTTGCTTACGTTGCGCATTAATCGCGAGGTAATAATAGGCTTCATTTTGGTATTTTTCAGAATGACGTAACTCAACCAGATACTGTTCAGCAAGTTCGTATTGCTTTAAATCGATACTGGTCAAACCCGCAATAAATAAAGCCTCCTCCGCATGAGGGTGGTCTTTAAGAATTGCTTGAAGCTTATCGAATGCCTGCTGCTGTTGATTGATCTGAATGTAATAACGTGCTTCTGCTAAACGAACATCTAGATTATTTTTATTCTTTCGACTCGCACGAGCTAGCCATTTTTGAGTTGCTTCATCGTCTTGTAAAGCCATCAACAAATTGGCTTTCATTAAAATAAAACTGGTTGATTTTGAACGTTTACGCAGTGCTCGATTAATATTTTTGAGTGCTTGTTCATATAAGCCATCTTGTGCTTCTAATCCTGCGATTAATGCCAATATTGATGGATTATTTTTTTCTTTACTGGCACTAAGTGCATTTAATAAAACTTTACGATCTTGAGCTTGTTCAGGTGCAATTCCAGCTAAAATTTGTTCTAAATCAGCAGTTGGATCAATATTTAAGATTTTATCCAATGTTTTTGCAGCAAGGTCATACTCATGGGTTTTGAGCGAAATATGCGATAAGTAGAATAATGCAGGAACATCTTCAGGCTCTTGTTCGACCCAATGAGTGGCGATATCTAATGCTGCTTGTAAATCGTCATATTCAAGTGCAATGTCAAGCGCGCGTTGTTTAATTATGGTTGAATTGCCGCGAATCGCAAGCACGGTATAATTGTGTAGTGCTGTCGGAATATCGTCGTAGGCAAGAGAAAATTCAGCAACCATACTTTGTTGCAGGGCATATTCAAAGCTCTGATCGGCATACATGTCATGTATTGCTTGTGCAGAGACGTAAGCGCTCATACTACCTAACAATAAGATTGTGGTAGAATACCGTCTAATCGTCTTGCCGTGAAAATGAATACGGCGATATAGCTGACGCAATTTTTATTGATCCAAAGTAATGCTTTTTATGACACCGATGTTGCACAATAACATAAATTTAGCGAAATGATGATCTGATATGTCTTTCTTTGCACTGGGTGTCAACCATCAGACAGCTTCTGTCGAACTCCGTGAACAAATTGCTTTCAATACAGAGCGATTAGCGACGTTATTGCATGAGCGACACCAACATCCAGCGCTTAAAGATATGGTGGTGGTGTCTACATGTAATCGGACGGAAGTGTATGCCATGACTGAGGATGCGGATAGCGTTCTGAATTGGCTCGCCCAAGTGAATAATATTGATGTTAAACAGTTGATTCATCATGTGTATCGTTACGAAAATGCTCAAGCTGTTACACATTTGATGCGTGTTGCCAGTGGTTTGGATTCGCTCATGTTAGGTGAGCCACAAATTTTAGGGCAAGTAAAAAGTGCATTAGCCTTGTCCAAAGATGCAGAAACGATTTCTCCTGAGTTAAATGGCATTTTTGAATATGCTTTTTATGCGGCGAAACGCGTTCGCTCGGAAACCTCTGTTGGTAGCCATGCTGTTTCAATGGGATATGCAGTTGCCCAGCTTGCTTCTCAGGTCTTTAGTCATCCAGAAAAATTAACAGTGATGGTGGTCGCGGCAGGTGAGATGAATACTCTCGTTGCCAAACACTTGGCTGAAATGGGAGTGGCTAAAATCATTATTTGCAATCGTAGCCGTGAACGAGCGGATGAATTGGCACAGGAACTTGCACATCAAGCTGATGTTGAAATTATTTCTTTCTCAGAGTTAGCACAAAATTTACATAGAGCTGATGTGATTTCAAGCTGTACAGGTAGTTTGCATCAAGTGATTGAATATAATGACGTTAAAGTCGCATTAAAAAGACGTCGTTATCAACAAATGCTGATGGTTGATTTGGCTGTTCCACGCGATATAAATCCAAAAGTAGAATCATTGGATAACGTTTATTTATATGGTGTTGATGATTTACAAAGTGTCATTGAGGAAAATTTAGCACAACGACGTCAGGCGGCTGTTGAAGCTGAGATCATGGTCAATCAATTGGCGACTCAATTGATGACCCAACAAAAAGTCAAAGAAGCAAGCGGCACGATTCAAGCCTATCGCCAACATAGCGAAGAAATGAGTCAGCATGAATTGGCACATGCTTTAGAGTCATTACAACATGGCCACGCACCCGAACAGGTCCTACAAGAGTTTGCACATCGTTTAAGTCAAAAGTTAATGCATCCTACTTCGATTTTATTAAGAGAGGCTGCCAAAGCTGAAAATCCTGACTACTTCGAATGGTTACAACAACATCTGCATGAAGTGTTTGAGCATGAACGCAAGCCGAAACAATAAGACTTTTTTAAGATAATAAGCGCAAACTAATTTGTTTCGTTAGTTCATTGAGTTGCTGGCGTAAGTTGCGCGATTCGATTAAAGAGATCGGTGATTTAAGCTTTAATCTTAAATATTTTTCTTGTAGACCCAAGGCATATTCTTTGGCCAGTTTATCTGCGATTTCAGGCGCTTCAGTGAGTGACTGAATATTGGTGCGTTGCATAATATCAGCCAGTTCATGGCTATAACTACTACACGCGCCAAGTACATAGTACGTTGCTAATTCTTGATCATCAGGTAAATCATCAAATACGATATTCAGTGCAGCCAAAATTTTGGCTAAGAGTTCAGTCTGATCAATCACTGCGCGAAGTTCTTCGAAGTGAATATAGAGGTAAGGGTGATGCATTAATATAGCAATCGCAAAATCTTCATCTTTAGTCTGAATGTTAAAAGATAAAGAAGCATCATGACTAATCTGAGGGGTAAAGCGTTTGCCTAAACCCAATTTTTCACGGAAAGATTGTGTCAGCATATAACGGAAAGAGCCATGTTTCGGCAACAACTCCGTTAATTCACGTAGTTCACCCATCACCAAGCTTTTGCCTTCAGGCGTACTGACGTCATGTTGTCCCGTTAAGTATGCAAACACGAAGTCTGATAAGAGCGGTGCTTGTTGTAATAACTTTTGGAAATTTTCTAAGCCTTCACGGCGGATCAGGGAATCAGGGTCATGTTCATTGGGAAGCACGAAGAATTTTAATTCACGACCATCGTTGAGTAAGGGAAGTGCGATTTCTAAAGTTCGGCGTGCTGCTTTTTGTCCCGCAGCATCTCCATCAAAGGCGATTGTGATTCGTGAGTTTTGTTTAAATAGGGTATTTAAATGGTCTGCATTGCTTGCTGTTCCAAGCGTCGCCACAGCACCATTGATGCCATACTGCTGTAAGGCAATCACATCCATATAGCCCTCAACCATCAGCCAATCATTGGCTTTTTGTTTACGGCCTTCATACAGTCCATAAAGCAATTGGTTTTTATGAAAGACTTCCGAGTCTGGAGAGTTGATGTATTTCGGCTTGACCTCATCATTAAGTGCACGACCACCAAAACCCACTACGCGACCCTTATGGTCACGAATTGGAAAAATCACCCGTTCACGTAACAAATCAAAGTCTCGACCGCTATCACTTGAACGAATCAGCCCCAGTTGTTTTAAACCTTCAATATCTTGTGGGAAGGTTTTTTCAAGATGCTGCCAATCTTCTGGCGCATAGCCTAAACGCCAGAATTGAATGGTCTGGGCAGATAGACCACGCTGTTTAAAATAATTTTGTGCTTTTTGACTATTTGGCAATTGGCGTTCATAAAATTGCGCCACATTTTCCAAAAGGTCATATAGGTTTCCTTCCTGTACATATTCATCCATGACAAATGATGGATCAAACTGAGCAAAAGGATCATCCATATAGCGATCCATATCGACAAAATGACCATCGGCAGGTTCATCCATTGTTGGACTATTGGGTGTTGAAGGGCTGGTTTTTTGAGTTGGTTGTACGATCGTTGCTTGAGTACTGCGCTTATAAGAAAGTTTTTTATTATCATGGTTGTCTTTGGGTAGCTCAACACCCGTCTTATTCGATAAGTCTTGCATGACATCGACGAAGTTACGGCTATCAATATCCATCAAGAATCGAATTGCATTACCATTGGCTTGGCAACCGAAGCAATGATAATACTGCTTGTCTCGGTACACATGAAAAGACGGTGTTTTTTCTTGATGGAAGGGGCAACAGCCTGAATAGGTTCTTCCAGTCTTTTTTAACTTCACACGTTGACCGATCAAATCGACGATGTCGGTTCGATCCAAAATTTGATCAATCGTATGTTGTGGAATTGCCATGAGCGTTTAACCATTTAAAACTAGGGTGAGATGTATTTGTAAAAACAATATCAGATGAATCATTGTTGCATAAAATGAAAAACAGGCAAGGGGTGGCTTGCCTGTTTGCTGAATCAGATTGTGATCGCAGGATTAATTTGCGGCATCTTCTTCGTTGGTTTGTTCAGTTTCTGGTTTGTCGAATAAACCGAAACTTAAACGATTGGTTAAACTGCGTTGTTGATCGGTTTTTGGTTCATTTTTTTCTTCGGTATCGACAGTCTGAGACTCACGACCTAATAAACCTAATGTAGCGCGATTGACCCAACTTCCTTCTTTACGTGCTGCACGTAAATTCACTTCACCATTGGATTTGACCAAGTTTGGATAGTTGAGTTTTAATATTTCGATATATTGTTGTGAAGTTGCTTTATCACCCAGTTTGTCATAACTATAAGCAAGTGTTGCTAATGCTTCAGGTGTTTGAGGCGTTTGAGGATAATGCTCAATCACCCATTGTGCACGCTCAGCAGCAGCTAGCCATGCCTTACGTTTAATATTAAAACGTGCTGCATTCATTTCATTTTCGGCAAGTTCTTGACCGATAAATTTCATCCGTTGAGCAGCGTCAACTGAATATTGGCTACTTGGGAAGCGGCGGATTAAATCAACAAAGTTCTGATAGGCAACTTTGACATAGCTCACATCACGATGTGATTGTTGTAGTGAGGTATAGCGAATTAAGCTATCGTAATTCATTTCCATATTCGCAACACCGCGAACATAGTAAGCATAATCAACATTTGGATGTTGAGGATTTAAACGAATAAAACGATCTGCTAGTGCGATTGTTCCTTCATAATCCTTTTGTTTGAATTTTGCATAGAGAAGTTCGAGTTGTGCTTGTTGCGTGTATTGCCCAGTTGGATAATAGGTGTCTAAAGCTTCCAATGATTTTACAGCATCGGTATATTGATTACGATCTAGCGATTTTTGCGCTTTTTCAAAATAAATTTGTTCACTCGATTGTGGTCCTTTATCAACCACTTCTTTCTTGCTTGGATTGCTGCTACAGCCCACAAATGCAGACGCTACACCTAAAGATAGTGCAAGCATCGTAATTTTATAACGTGGTAGCGACATAAAAACTCCTCTGTTATTCTGGGCAATGAGCTACAATGGTTGTATTAAACCATTTTTGTACCGATCATCAAATGACTTCAGCACAATCTTCCGATTCAAACTTATCTGAAACAGATTTCTTACTCGAAGAATCTGTCGATGCAGATAATCATACTTCTGACTCAACTGCAACACGTTTATCGTTGCAAATTCAACTCGATGAAGACTATTTAGGTCAACGCATAGATCAAGTAGCAGCATTGGTTTGGAGTGAGTTTTCTCGTGAAAAACTAAAACAATGGATGAAAGAAGGTCATCTGTTGGTAAATGGTAACACGGTTAAACCGAAATACCGCTGTGAGGGCAATGAACAACTCACGCTTGAAGTAGAACTTGAAGCACAAACGTCTAACCAACCTGAAAATATTCCACTGAATATTGTTTATGAAGATGACGATATTATTGTGATTAATAAAGAGATTGGTATGGTGGTTCATCCAGGTGCGGGTAATCCCTCAGGAACACTGGTCAATGCATTACTTTATCATTGTCCTAAGCTTGTAGAACTGTCTCGTGCAGGTTTAGTGCATCGTATCGATAAAGATACCAGTGGTTTATTGGTGGTTGCGAAAACATTAGAAGCCCAATTTTCACTCAGTAAACAACTTGCAAAGAAAACGGTTTATCGGGTTTATGATCTTGTTACCTACGGCAATATCATTGCGGGTGGCACGATTGATGAACCGATCAAACGTCATCCTGTTGATCGCGTCAAAATGGCGATTTTACCGGGTGGGCGTGAGGCCGTGACTCACTATAATGTGAAAGAGCGTTTCCGAGACTTTACCCGCGTACAAGCGCAATTGGAGACTGGTCGTACCCATCAAATCCGTGTGCATTTTAGCTATATTGGACATGGATTGGTTGGCGATCCCGTCTATGTTAACCGTGTGCGTTTACCTGCTGGTGCATCAGAGACTTTGGTGGATATGCTTCGTGGTTTTAAGCGTCAAGCTTTACATGCAGCAAAACTTGGTTTGGTTCACCCCCGCACTGGTGAAGAAATGATGTTCGAAGCGCCGTGGCCAGAAGACTTTATTAAATTGCTCGAAGTCCTTCGTAGTGAAAATGAGGCGTATTAAGCAACGATGTTAAGGAATTAAGGCATGGAATTTGTACAAGGTTTGCCTAAAGGTGTATATGTTGGGCAAACACGAATTGAACATCCTCATATGATTGCAACTGACAATGAAAATCTTTATGGATTTAATTTGGCATTGCATGTCAATGATGATGTACAGCGTGTTCAGCAGCATCGTATGGTGCTGTTGCGTGAGTTGTCACAGTTCGGGGTAGATAAACTGACGTGGATGACTCAAACGCATAGCACCATTTGTCATACGATCAATGAACAAATTCCATTTATCGCACTTGAAGGTGATGGCTTAGTCACGCAGCGTACAGGTCATGCTTTAATGATGATGACAGCCGATTGTTTGGCTGTGGTATTGGGCAATGCCGAAGGAAATGAAGTTGCCAATCTACATGCAGGTTGGCGTGGCTTGGCCAGTGGTATTGTTGAAAATACAGTCAGTGAAATGCAATCACAGCCGACTTGGGCATGGTTAGGTGCTGCGATTAGCCAGCCTTGTTTCGAAGTCGGTGCAGAAGTGAAAGCGGCTTTTTGTGAGAAATATCCCGAACTAGAAAGTGCTTTTATCGCAGGTCAGGTTGAGGGGAAGTACCAAGCTGACTTATATGCGATTGCTCGATTTATCCTTAATCGTTTGGGTATTGAAACGATTGTGGGTGGAGATCAATGCTCTTATCAACAGGCACAAGATTTTTTTTCTCATCGCCGTAATTCGAAAACAGGGCGAATGGCAACTTTTGTATTTATGCAATAAATTGCATCCTTTGTATTGTTGATTCGCCTAGCCTCTGAGAAAAATGTTAAACTTGACTCAATTCATTGGTTTTTTAAATTTTCCATGCTCGTTATTGATCAAGCCACTCCTAAAGTTAAAGTTTGTGTGATTTATCATAGTCCGTATGGCCATACGGCTAAAGTTGCACAATATATTGCACAAGGTGCAGAGCAGGCAGGTGCAGAAGTGCACTTATTTTCTGTTGCGGCTGTGCAATGGGAGTTGTTAGACCAAGCTGATGTTTTGGTTATGGGATGCCCGACGTATATGGGGAGCCTGACGTCTGCGTTGAAACAGTTTATGGAAGATTCTTCTAAGCGTTGGTTAGCGCGGACATGGCAGGGCAAACTGGCTGCTGGCTTTACCAATGGTGGTGGGCTTAGCGGTGATAAGTTAGCGGTATTGCAACAAATCAATTTATTTGCGATGCAACATGGCATGTTGTGGGCGGGATTACCGTTTATGCCGACAGGGCGTAGTCCACAAGATATTAACCGTATGTCGAGCTTTTTAGGATTAATGACACAGTCTGATAATGCCAGCGTAGAAATCACACCACCCGAAGGTGACTTGGAAACGGCACGAAAATTTGGTAAATATTTAGCGGAAGTGAAGTTAAAGCCTTTGTAAATTTTGTTTTAATTAAAAAAACCTCCAATCATCATGATTTGGAGGTTTTTTATTACTTATGCAACATTCTTGATTTGTCACGTTGCCAGTCACGGTCTTTTTCCGTGGCACGTTTATCATGCAATTGCTTACCTTTTACCAGTGCAATTTCTAGCTTGACCAAATGGCCTTTCCAATAACAAGCCAAAGGGACACAGGTATAACCTTTTTGGTTGACTGCACCCAAGAGATGTTCTAATTGACGACGAGAAAGGAGCAACTTACGTGTGCGTGTTGCTTCTGGTACGACGTGTGTTGATGCAGACAATAAAGGCTGAATTTGTGCACCAAACAAAAATGCTTCACCATTTTTAAAAGTCACATAACTTTCAGTCAAACTCATACGACCAGCGCGTAGGGATTTTACTTCCCAGCCTTGTAAAGACATGCCAGCTTCAAATTTTTCTTCAATAAAGTAATCGTGGCGCGCTCTTTTGTTTTGAGCAATCGTGCCACCATTATGCTTTTTTACTACTGTTGCTTTCGCCATAATTCAAACTTCCACAATTGTGCTTATTGTGCCGTAAAACGTAATCTTTTTCCATCATTTAGGAATTTCGCGTTTATGCTTAACTTTTGTTAAAATACCCAACTTATCTCATTGACGCAGAGTACAACGCATGTCTAAAACACGTGTGATTTATCCAGGGACTTTTGATCCAATTACCAATGGACATGTCGACTTGGTTGCAAGAGCATCAAAAATGTTTGATGAAGTGGTTGTTGCGATTGCGATTGGTCACCATAAAAATCCAGTGTTTAGCTTAGAAGAGCGTGTAGCATTAGCCAAAACATCATTAAGCCATCTAAACAATGTAGAGTTTGTGGGGTTTGATGGGCTGTTAGTCAACTTCTTCCGTGAACAACGTGCGACTGCCGTGCTGCGTGGTTTAAGAGCAATTTCAGATTTTGAATATGAGTTTCAGTTGGCAAATATGAATCGTCAACTTGATCCACAATTTGAATCGGTATTTTTAACGCCTTCTGAACAATACTCATTTATTTCATCGACCTTGGTCAGAGAGATTGCGCGTTTAAAAGGTGATGTAGCTAAATTCGTGCCTCCCGTCGTGGTTGAGGCTTTTGAACGTAAACATCAACAAGGCTGGTAACGTGTCCTTATATATTACAGATGAATGTATTAACTGTGACGTCTGTGAACCTGTGTGTCCCAATGAAGCAATTTATATGGGTGAGCTGATTTATGAGATTGACCCTGCACTTTGTACAGAGTGCATTGGTCACTTTGATCAGCCGCAGTGTCAGTTGTTTTGTCCAGTGGATTGTATTCCACTGGATCCTCAGCATGCCGAATCACATGATGAACTCATGCAGAAATATAAAAAATTAACAGCGCAAAAAAAATCGAGCAATTAAGTTCGAACTTTGATAATATGCGCCACGAAGTGGGCTGGACGGTCGCTGCTGTGGAGGTCTCCGTGACTGAAACAGGGGAGGAAAGTCCGGGCTTCATAGGGCAGGGTGCCAGGTAACGCCTGGGCGGTGTAAACCGACGGCAAGTGCAGCAGAGAGTAGACCGCCTCATTCGTGAGGTAAGGGTGAAAGGGTGCGGTAAGAGCGCACCGCGTGTCTGGTAACAGTTCACGGCAAGGTAAACCCCACCAGAAGCAAGACCAAATAGGAATCCTGAGGCACGGCCCGTGCTGGATTCGGGTAGGTCGCTTGAGCGTACGAGTGATTGTACGCCTAGAGGAATGATCGTCCTCGACAGAACCCGGCTTACAGGCCCACTTCCAAGTTTTTTTAAAAATTGTGCTTGACGTGTGTAGTAAAAGTTTAGATAATGCGCGCACAGTTTTCGGCTATGTAGCTCAGTTGGTTAGAGCACCGCACTCATAATGCGGGGGTCACAAGTTCAAGTCTCGTCATAGCCACCATTTTATAGACCACGCTCCTGCGTGGTCTCTTTTTATCTGCTGTTTTTGTCAAACTTAAAAAATTATTTTAATTGTTAATTCTTGGATTTTTAAATTCAATCTATTTGAAAGATCGATTGAATTTTAATATGTATTGCCGCTAGTGCTGAAAAATGAACAAACGCAAATTAAGCGCGTAAAAAATGTGCATATGTTTTGTATTTTCAAAGTCATAGGCTTGACCTACTCAGTATAACCCTAGATAATGCGCTCACAGTTTACGGCTATGTAGCTCAGTTGGTTAGAGCACCGCACTCATAATGCGGGGGTCACAAGTTCAAGTCTCGTCATAGCCACCATTTTATAAACCACGCTCCTGCGTGGTTTTTTTTATCTGCTGTTTATATACGAGTGATGAATTGGAGAGGTGGAAGAAGCCCGTCAATAAGTCGTTTATGAACAGGCTATATTTTTTATAAGTGTTTTTCGATGCTGGCTAAAGTTTGGGGATTTTCATAGAAAGGTTTTAAAATCATGGTGATGATCGGTTCCAAAACACCGTGTTCATCTAAAGCCGCCACAACCTTTGGATAAAAACGAACAGCTTCATTTTGAAGGTCACTTTCTTCTAGTCCAATTGCCGTGAAAACATCTTCTAAGCTTTCGTCCTTATAAAAGTCATAAAAGACTTTTACGCCATATAAAATAAGATCTTGGAGGAATGAGGATTGACGCAATTCTTTCCAATATTCGTAGATCATGACAAAGAATTCTTCCACATCGAGTGGGGTGACTTGCTTGGTATACTCTGATAGCGGTTTGGCTTTATTGTCATCCCAAATATTACGTGCAAGGCTTTCTAAATCATCATTTGAAAGTAAGCTTAGATCAACGAGTTGCTCTTGAATAAAACGAGCAATACTTTCTTCTATTTTATGCTCGATACGTTGTTGTTGACGGTGTGAAAAGATTTTTAGTTTTTGTTGCCATTCATATTTGCTGTCAGAAATCCGTTCTTCATCTGTTTGTGAAAATAGTTTTGGTAATTTATTTTGCAGTGTGGTGGTTGCGATGTACTGGCAGAGCTGTTGAATCGATGGACTTTCTTTTAAGAAATGGTTTAGGTAATGGCGAATATTTTCAAGTTCTAGAAATTTAGACAGCCATATTTCAAATTGTTGATCTGAAAATACATCCTGCAATTGAGCAGATGACTGCAAAGAAAAAACATGAAGTTTTTGTGCGATTTCCCCAATAAACTCTAATAAACCTGCGCCTAACTGCATCTCAAAGGCATAACGTTTAACAACGGCTTGGATTTGTTCTAACTCAATGACTTCTTTGAGTTGAATATTGGGTGCATGTTGTAAAAATAATTGAATGAATTGCTGAAAGAAATCGGCTGAAAGCTGTGTGGTGAGTTGAGTTTTATAAAATGAAACTTGCTCAAGCAAAAGTGCTTGAGCAAGTAATTGTGACTTTTCAGAAACAATTTGTTCAGTCATTCGCGGTCCATCCATTGACGATTGGGTAGCGTCGTTCGCGATTGAAAGCACGTGAACTAATACGTGGTCCAATCGCTCCTTGACGACGTTTATATTCATTACGATCGACCAAGCGGATGACTTTTTCTACCACTTCGGCTTCGTAGCCTTTTGCAATAATATCTGCTTGGCTGAGATCTTCTTCTATATAAGCATATAAGATTGCATCGAGTACATCATAGGCTGGCAATGAGTCTTGATCTTTTTGATCAGGACGTAACTCTGCTGATGGTGGTCGAGTGATCACACGTTCAGGGATCACAGGTGTTTCACTCAGTGTATTACGGTATTTTGCGAGTTCAAATACAATCGTTTTGTAGACATCTTTCAGTACAGAGAAGCCACCAACCATATCGCCATACAACGTACAATAACCAACGGAGATTTCAGATTTGTTACCAGTAGATAGAACCAGATTACCAAATTTATTGGATAGCCCCATCAACAATGTACCGCGCGTGCGTGCTTGTAAGTTTTCTTCCGTTGCATCCGCAGGACTATTTCCAAAGAATGGAAACAGGGTTTGCATGAAGCTATTTACGATCGGATGAATTTCAGCTATACCAAACGTCACACCCATGCGACGCGCTTGTTCAGTTGCATCTTCTACACTCATTTGAGAGGTGTAGGTATAAGGCATCATTACTGCTTGAACTTTATCAGCGCCTATCGCATCAACCGCAATCGCGAGTGTCAAAGCGGAATCAATACCACCCGATAGCCCTAAAATAACGCCTGGGAAGCCTGAGCGTTGAACGTAGTCACGAGTTGCCATGACCAGTGCTTGATAAATCTCAGCAAAAGTATCTAAAGTTGGCGTTGTTTCTGCAGTTTTAAATTGTTTTTGTTCTGCATCGTATTCAGCAAAATAAACAGACTCTTTGAAACTTGGCGCTTGTAATGCAACTTGTCCATTATTATTGCTGACAAAACTTGAACCATCAAAAATTAAGTCATCTTGTCCGCCAACTTGGTTCACATACACAATATTTAAGCTCAATTGTTTTGCGAGCTCATTCAAGGTTTGAATACGATGCTGTGGTTTGCCGACTTCATAAGGAGAAGCATTAAGGATAAGTATAGTTTCAACATTGAGCTGACTAAGCTGCTTTACTGTATTTAATGACCATATATCTTCACAGATCAGTACACCAAACTTATGCCCTTGATATTCAAATATCAGGTGTTGATGACCTTCTTGGAAGTAGCGACGTTCATCAAACACACCGTAATTTGGCAAGTTGTGTTTATTATAGATTCCTAAAACCTGCCCATTCTTCATCACTGCAGCAGAGTTATAACGTTGGCCATCTTCAGTTTGATGTACAAAACCGAATACCATGACGATATCTTTGACTTCACCTAATTGAGCAAATGCTTTTTGGGTGCGTTTTTGTAGATTTGGGCGAAGTATCAGGTCTTCGGCAGGGTAACCGATTGTTGATAGTTCTGGGAAGATGATTAAATCGGCCTTTTGTTGTTTCGCTAAATTAGCTTGTTCAACCATCTTTTGAGTATTTGCGTCAATATTGCCAATATGCGGAGAGAATTGAGCAAGGGCAATTTTAAAATTTTTCATTCAAACCTAATCCTAAGTCTTAACTGATGCTGATATACAGGTTTTTGATTTATATAGGTATAGTTTTAAAAACATGTGTATATCATGGCGCCAAACATTCTATATCTAAAAGAGAAATCATAAGTTCACTAATATATACTAAATGCACATTTTTCTGCGTAAAAATAACAAGTTTTTCTGTATAAAATACGAAGAAGTATTGGGTGGTTTCCGCATTTTTAACTGTTTTTGTGGCTTCGGTGCATGATTGTGAAGAACTTCAGGTATGCAAAATTGGTTTTTATATGCCATTTTGTCAGCTTTAAAAGACACATTCATGACCAATGAAATTAACTTTAAACTGTTTTAAAAATAAAAAATGATAAGAGCGTGAATGTAATTATTATTTATTTGTAAGTTTATAAAATTATTAATTTATTTGATTCAATGTCTTATTGATTTGTGCTTATTTTTCATACCGTTCGTCGGGAATCTATTTGCGACACTTGAGTGTACATACGTGCACTGCTAATATCCTAATCAATGTGAACACATGTACACTATGGTGAAGACCTAGCATGTGGTGAATAAACAAAAGAGAGGTAACACATATGTCAATTTTATTTTTTCTTATCATTGCATCAGTTCTAGCGATCGTAGTTGGGCGTTTAGGTACGATTTTATTGCAATATAAAGAACAACAAGTTTGATCTTGTTTAATTTCTAAGGAGACGAATATGTCAATTATATTATTTCCAGTGGTAGCAGCAACTTTAGCAATTGTTGTTGGGCGTGTCGGGACAGTGATGTTGCAAAAGCAAGATGAATCGAATTAATACGATTTTAGCTGTCGCCTATAAATTAAATTAGAGAGGTAACCACAATGATAGTTCCAGTAATTTTATTTCCTGTCGTTGCGTTTGGATTAGCAATTGGTGTAGGACGTGTTGGTACAATTGTTAAAGATGCAATGCGTATAGATTTTACGACTGAAATGGATGATAGTCATGAACTCAAATCTGAAGATCGCAAAGGTTCTGTTGCGTAAAGTTGATTGCGATTTACTTAAATAAAAAGCCCTGTAGATAAAATGACAGGGCTTTTTATTTTTCCAGAATAATATTAGGGATTTTCTTCAGAAAAATATCGCGGGCAATATCACCTTGTTGTTCAATGTTGTAATGATTAAAGGCTTTGCCTGATATAAATTGGTAGCGATAGGGATTGTATTTTTTAAAGCTTAAATAATAACCCAATTGTAAAATTGCACCTTTAAATATGACATTGGTATGTTGTTGATGCTGCAAGATGTGGGCAAGTTCGTGGATAAAAATTGCTTTTAGATGAATCGAGCAGATTGAATAATCTGGACAATAATATTGTTGGTGTACAAACAGATTGCCATTCGGCGCAATAAAAATATTGACGGGCTGCCAAGGTAAATAGGGAATATTAAAGATTTTCACTTGTGAGTAGTCGATAAGATTGCCAAAGACAGGCCGAGCCATCTCAATCTCAGCTTGAGTGAGTCCGCGATAAGCAAATTCATTTATCTTAAAGAAAACAATCAAACTAGAAATGAATCTTGCTTTTAATGTTTGAGTCAATCGATACCAAAGTTTAGACATTTTGAAAATCTAGGGTTAATGGTGTTTAAAAATTATTTGGGTTTTAAGATTAAGTCTAAAGAAAAAACCTCAGTTAGAACTGAGGTTTTACGACAACTAAAATGATGATAGCAAATAATAGCAGCGTTGGCATTTCATTGAAGAAGCGCCAAAACTTATGTGATTTGTAGTGGGCATTGCCAATCAGCTTTTTCCGATAATAACCACACACAAAATGGTAAATCACCAACAGTCCGACTAAACCGACTTTAAGATAAAACCATAGTGCTTCATGATAATGTCGAGTAGCATCACCCCATTCGACGAGAAAGTGGGCAGTCACTAAGGTGGCGATCATCGATGGCCACATGATACCTCGATACAACTTACGTTCCATGACTTCAAAGCGTTGGTGACTAATCGCATCTTCACTCATGGCATGGTAAACATATAGACGTGGTAAGTAGAACAATGCAGCGAACCAGCAAACCACAGCAATAATATGTAATGCTTTTACCCACAAAAAAGCATCAGAAGGTGCATCCATCGATAATCCTACGTGTGTATTTCACGTGGGATTTAGGCATCCCACTTCTTGAAAATAAGGCAAGCATTAACGCCGCCAAAGCCAAAACTGTTACTCATCACAGTATTCAGTTTTGCATCACGTTTTTCAAGCACAATATCGAAACCTTGTGCGCCTTCATCAAGCTCAGTGACATTGATGTTCGGTGCAATAAAGTCATTTTGTAACATCAAAACAGAATAGATTGCTTCGTGAACACCAGCAGCCCCTAAGCTGTGACCGGTCATCGATTTAGTTGAACTTACAGGTGGAACTTTACCTTCACCAAATGCACGTTCCATTGCTTTAAGTTCAGTAATGTCGCCAGCTGGAGTAGAAGTACCATGTGTATTTACATAATCGATTGATTCAACGCCGTGTTGCTTAGCTTCTTCGAGTGCCATCAAGATACAACGAGTAGCGCCTTCGCCACTTGGTGCAACCATGTCCGCACCATCACTATTGGCTGCGTAGCCAACAACTTCAGCTAAAATTTTTGCACCACGTGCTTGAGCATGTTCGAGTGATTCAAGGATTACGAAACCACCGCCACCTGCGATTACAAAGCCATCACGGTCTTTAGAGTAAGGACGAGATGCTGTTTCAGGTGTGTCGTTATATTTTGAACACAAAGCACCCATTGCGTCGAATAATAAACTTTGTGACCAGTGATCTTCTTCACCACCACCCGCAAGCATAAGATCTTGTTTACCTAAAGCAATGAGGTTATATGCATAACCGATTGCATCAGCAGACGTTGCACAAGCGCTTGCGATAGAGTGGGCTACACCTTGAAGTTTAAATGCAACACCAACGTTTGCAGTAATGGTATTTGTCATGTTGCGAGGTACGAAGAACGGACCTACTTTACGTGCACCTTTAGTTTCTAAAAGTTCAGTCATTTCTACAACAGAAGCAGTTGAACCACCGCCACTACCACCAGCAATACCATAACGTGGGTTATCACCTAAATCTTCTGCTTTTAAGCCAGCATGTTCAACAGCAGCTACTGCAGCATTGTAGGCATACATCGCACAAACACCCATAAAGCGTTTTACTTTGCGGTCAATACCATCAAAATCTTGTTCTGCGGCTGCGCTGACATGGCTTTTAAAATTCAGTTCGGCATAAGTTGGGTTAAAACGTGTCCCAGAGATTCCATTTTTTAACGAATGAGTGACCTCTTCTAAAGAGTTACCGATGCATGAGTTGATGCCCATACCAGTGATTACAACACGTTTCATTTACTGATCCCTTTTATGGTAATACTAAGCCTTGTATATCATCGCTATAAACAATAACGAGGAGAATATAATGATTAAAACGGCTTATGAGTGAATGACATCATGATAACAGAAAGGTTTTTTATTTCTTATGGCAAATTTTATGTCTATTTTCGGTTGTGTAAATATTCGTAATGATCAGTCAGGTCGAACAGAAACACGATGAAAGTATACAGATAAACATTGAGATAAATCTGTATTCAACCTAGTATTTACCTAGAAATGCACAGAATATAGAACAGAGGTACTTGATGACAAAATCTAAAAACAAACCATCTTCGGGTTTATTTGCACAAGCCTTTGGAGTGGCTAAAAAGCTCAGTTCAGAATTGCAAAAATTACAAGTTGCCCCAACGACTTCAGGTACAGCAGGTCTTCATCCCTCCAATGTTATTGAAGGAAATGCGCGTTTGAAGAGTGCATTTGAGGTGGAGAAATATGAAAGTCCGCAACAAATGTTGCGCCAGCAATTTCCTAAGTTGTCGCATCAGCTGTTGGGTCGTCATTATACCAAAGTCAATAATGTAGCTTCTTTTATATCTCCTGATTTAAGTGAAAAAGTTTCAGACTATTTGTTTCAGTGGCTAAATGAATTTAGTTCAAATAGCTCAATGACTGAAAAAATCCTTGAGGAAGCTGGAGTAACAGAAGTCGCGGAGTTGACGAAGGATACGGGGCGCTCACAGCGTTTAAGTCAAGCACTGATTGAACAAAATAAGCTCTTGGCTACAGCTCAAGGTGTGGTGACAGGCGCTACCGGTATCTGGGGCGCTGCTGTTGATATTCCTGCTTCAATCGTTTTGGCCCTTAGAACCATTTATCAAACAGGTCGCTCTCATGGATTTGATCTAACAGAAGAAGTTGATCAAGACGTTGTTGCTTTTATTTTTAAAGAAATTGATTTGGGTATAGTTGCCGAGAAACAGACATTATTACTCGCTTTAAAAGCACTTAAATCGATGCTGGAAACACATGATTTGCAGCAATTTCAACAACTCTTAGGCTCAAATAATGATGTTGAGCTTGTTAAAAAATGGTTGGTGGATGAAGAGGGGCAGTTTAAATGGGGCTGGCTAAATCATATTCCTCAGGTTTCCATGATCGGAAAGCTAACGCCAGTTGCGGGTGCTGCATTGGGCGGTTTTTATAGTTGGAAGTTTTTGGAAGATGTTGGACATAAATCTCAATCGGTCTTTGGCGCAGCGCGTTTCTATTTAAATGAACATCCCACTGAGAAGATTTCACCTTTAGATGCTTATTATAAAGCTGAAGCTTTGTTGAAAAAGGCCAGTCCAAAGTTACTGAATGCTGCTGGAGTAGGATCACATCAAGCGATCGTATCAGATGATGTGAAAAATAATGTGATTACCAACGTAACAGTTCAACTGAAAGAAGAAGCGCGAACGCAAACACAAAATCATGAGCAAGTAGAGGAGGGTATCCAACAACTTGCTGAGCAACATGTTGTAGAGCATGAGCATAGTGAACAACAACCTGCTCTAAAAGTAGAGCAAAATGAATTGTTTGTGGATGAAGATCAAGAGGTTGTGGGTGAGCAAAAAACCATTGATATAGAGCCTGCTTCTACGAAACATAGTTAATTTTTTGAAGATCTATTTATAACTTCAAAAAACAATTTAATTCTAAGAATGGTCAACATTTGCTGTGTATTGCAATGTTGACCATTTGTGCTTCTTGGCTTACAATTGTGTGCCCTTGAAAAGAGGTGTTTTTCTTTTTGAGGTTGTTTAATAACGGGAGAATTGCCAAATGGCAACAACAAATCAGTTGATCCGTAAGGGTCGTACAACTTTGATTGAAAAATCAAAAGTTCCTGCGTTGAAGGCTTGTCCACAACGTCGTGGTGTATGTACACGTGTTTACACGACTACACCTAAAAAACCAAACTCAGCAATGCGTAAGGTTTGCCGTGTTCGCTTGACTTCAGGTTTTGAAGTATCTAGCTACATCGGTGGTGAAGGTCATAACTTACAAGAGCACAGTGTTGTTCTTATCCGTGGTGGTCGTGTTAAAGACTTACCAGGTGTACGTTACCATACCGTTCGTGGTTCTTTAGACTGTGCTGGCGTTAAAGATCGTAACCAGTCACGTTCTAAATACGGTACGAAGCGTCCTAAGAAGTAATTCTAGGAAGCTCGCACAAGCAATCCTTTAGCGTTTCGCTTGTTTGAATTCTTCATAGATTTGTAATTCAAGCGACGTATAGTAAGGCCAGCGTAGAGTACATGACACTTGTACAAACTGCTGGATTATCCTGAAGTGTCATATTATTAGGTGTATTAAAATGCCAAGACGTCGCGTAGTCGCTGCTCGTGAGATCCTTCCAGATCCAAAATTTAGCAGCCAAACAATCGCTAAATTCATGAACCACGTAATGCAAGATGGTAAAAAATCTGTTGCTGAGGGTATCGTTTACGGTGCTTTAGAACGTGTTCAAGAAAAAAACAAAGTAGATCCAGTTGAATTTTTCGAGACTACTCTTGAGAAAGTTCGTCCTATGGTCGAAGTAAAAGCACGCCGTGTTGGTGGTGCTACTTATCAAGTACCTATGGAAGTACGCCCATCCCGTCGTACTGCCTTAGCAATGCGTTGGTTAGTAGATGCTGCTGCTAAGCGTTCTGAAAAAACGATGGCTTTACGTCTTGCTGGTGAGTTGCTTGATGCAGCTGAAGGTAAAGGTGCTGCGATCAAAAAACGTGAAGACGTGCATCGTATGGCTGAAGCCAACAAAGCCTTCTCTCACTACCGTTTCTAAACGGATAAAACAGTCCCTAATCAGGAGAATATTCATGTGTACAGTAGCTCGATTCAACATCGCTCTCTATCAAAGTGGAGGCTTTGCGGGTATTTAAGTTGCCTGCTTGAATATTCGTGCGCATCAATGTCATTGATGCGCCCTGTTTTAAATATAACATTTAGGAATGTAAGACATCATGGCTCGCCAAACCCCTATTACTCGTTACCGTAACATCGGTATTTCTGCGCACATTGACGCAGGTAAAACAACTACAACTGAACGTATTTTGTTCTACACAGGTGTATCTCACAAAATTGGTGAAGTACACGACGGTGCAGCAACAATGGACTGGATGGAACAAGAGCAAGAGCGTGGTATTACCATTACTTCTGCTGCAACGACTTGTTTCTGGTCTGGCATGAGTAAGCAATTCCCACAACACCGTATTAACGTAATTGACACCCCGGGACACGTAGACTTCACGATTGAAGTTGAACGTTCTATGCGTGTTCTTGACGGTGCGTGCATGGTTTACTGTGCAGTTGGTGGTGTACAGCCTCAGTCAGAAACTGTATGGCGTCAAGCGAACAAATATAAAGTGCCTCGTTTAGCATTCGTGAACAAGATGGACCGTACTGGTGCAAACTTCTTCCGTGTTGTTGAGCAAATGAAAACACGTTTGGGCGGTAATCCTGTGCCAATCGTTGTGCCAATTGGTGCTGAAGATACATTCGCAGGTGTTGTTGACCTGATCGAAATGAAAGCTATCATTTGGGATGAAGCTTCTCAAGGTATGCAGTTTGAATACGGTGAGATCCCAGCTGACTTAGTTGATACTGCTAATGAATGGCGTACTAACATGGTCGAAGCTGCTGCTGAAGCTTCTGAAGAGTTAATGGACAAGTACCTTGAAGAGGGTGAGCTTTCTAGAGAAGAGATCATCGCAGGTTTACGTGCTCGTACATTAGCGTCTGAAATCCAAGTAATGCTTTGTGGTACTGCATTCAAAAACAAAGGTGTTCAACGTATGTTGGATGCTGTTATTGAATTCTTGCCATCACCAACTGAAGTTAAAGCGATCGAAGGTATCCTTGACGATAAAGCTGAAACTAAAGCGACTCGTGAAGCATCTGATGATGTTCCGTTCTCTGCACTTGCGTTCAAAATCATGAACGATAAGTTCGTAGGTAACTTAACATTCGTACGTGTTTACTCTGGTGTTCTTAAACAAGGTGATCCGGTTTATAACCCAGTTAAATCTAAGCGTGAGCGTATCGGTCGTATCGTGCAAATGCACGCGAACGAACGTCAAGATCTTGATGAAATCCGTGCAGGTGATATCGCAGCGTGTGTAGGTCTTAAAGACGTTACCACAGGTGATACATTATGTGATGAGAAAAACATCATTACACTTGAGCGTATGGAATTCCCAGAGCCAGTAATTTCATTGGCTGTTGAACCAAAAACTAAAGCTGACCAAGAAAAAATGTCAATTGCTTTAGGTCGTTTGGCTAAAGAAGATCCATCGTTCCGCGTTCGTACAGATGAAGAATCTGGTCAAACCATTATTGCTGGTATGGGCGAGCTTCACCTTGACATCATCGTTGACCGTATGAAGCGTGAATTCGGTGTTGAAGCGAACATTGGTAAACCAATGGTTGCTTACCGTGAAACGATTAAAAAGTCTGTTGAACAAGAAGGTAAATTCGTACGTCAAACTGGTGGTAAAGGTAAGTTTGGTCACGTATATGTACGTCTTGAACCGCTTGATGTTGAAGAAGCTGGTAAAGAATACCAATTCGTTGAAGAAGTTGTTGGTGGTGTAGTACCTAAAGAATTCTTCGGCGCAGTTGATAAAGGTATTCAAGAACGTATGAAGAATGGTGTATTGGCTGGTTACCCTGTTGTGGGTATCAAAGCGACATTATTCGACGGTTCTTACCATGATGTCGATTCTGATGAATTGTCGTTCAAAATGGCGGGTTCTTACGCTTTCCGTGATGGTTTCATGAAAGCTGATCCGATCCTTCTTGAACCAATCATGAAAGTTGAAGTTGAAACTCCAGAAGACTACATGGGCGATATCATGGGTGACTTAAACCGTCGTCGTGGTATGGTTCAAGGTATGGACGATCTTCCTGGTGGAACAAAAGCAATTAAAGCAGAAGTTCCTCTTGCTGAGATGTTTGGTTACGCGACTCAAATGCGTTCTATGTCTCAAGGTCGTGCGACTTACTCTATGGAATTCGCTAAATACGCTGAAACTCCACGTAACGTGGCTGAAGGCATCATCGCTAAGTTCCAGACTGGCGGTAAAAAAGGTGACGACGAGTAATCTTTCGATTATTATATTACCCAACTAAAATTTAGTTAAAAAACCAAGTGCTCATGGGTGACCCTCATGAGCAGTTTATAAAGGAAGATCATCATGGCTAAAGCC
>NZ_SGIM01000005.1 GCF_004208515.1 Acinetobacter halotolerans | reverse complement strand
TTGATTTATTGTGACGAGTGTCTATTTCTTGCACAAATAAGGCTGAAAATGTGGAATTTGATCTAATATTTGCTCTGTTTTACTCTTTTCTTGCCAATGTAAAGGCCGACAATCAATATATTCGCAATAACCCGAACCTTCATAGGTCTCTTCTTTCCAACGTAATTGATAATTAAAACTTCCGACATAGCCTGCTGCCAATCCAAACTTATAATCACCTCGACTTTGTGCTTTAAGGTGAAAAGTAACTTGATCATTTTCCTGACATTGCCAAATAAACTCTCGTGCCAAATACATCTCCCGACCATTTGGCGTTTGAACTTTAGGATAAACTCGCGTTACATCAAAAATCACTTGATCATCGTAAAGTATAATTTGTTGTTGATCGTATTGAATTTCAATCCTTGAAAAAATGATGTTATTCCATTGATTTCTTAATTCAGAAAGTATGATTTGCAGATCTGAACGAATCTGAACAATTTGATACGTGAAAAAATGAAAGGCAATAAATGGCAAATAAACTGCTCTGGCATGTTTTAGAACACCCTGAGTTTGTATTTCATATTTTTGTTTTTTATAGGTGATTTCACCTTCACATTGACATTTCGCATACCAATAGTCTGCAACGCCCCATTGCAATGCTGAATGATTTTCTATTTCAGAATGGGTATTTACTCTTAATTGGCAACTTAACTCGTCATCGACTCGCTTAAAATAATAATTTGTCGATTGAACTTGAATATCATCAATATCAAGAAATTGATAACGATCAATTTCAAATTGGCATTGTTCTTTAGCACTATAACTTTTGAGATGTCCAACTGTTGCAACACTACTACTCACCAATACAGTTGCAGTATCAATGGCCGTA
The DNA here is from genome assembly GCF_004208515.1 of Acinetobacter halotolerans. GTDB lineage: Bacteria > Pseudomonadota > Gammaproteobacteria > Pseudomonadales > Moraxellaceae > Acinetobacter > Acinetobacter halotolerans. Next base: position 225,211 of record NZ_SGIM01000005.1, on the reverse strand, counting down.
GTCGTAATCGCACTTGCGTTATAGCAAATCGGAATACGGGGCTGTCCAATTAAACTAATGAAATTCAGGTAATGAAACGGCTCTGGTAAATTCGGCAGAATCAAAGCCTGATAAACGATTTTAAAAATACCTTTCGGTGGATAAAAAGTTAAAGCATCTGACTTATTGAGGTTCAGCTGCTTTAATTGATTGTTACTCATCAACATTGGCATACTGAACCTCCTGATTTTAAGTTGTTATTTTTGAGTCATTCTTTTTCGCAAATAAAGTCGTTACAAACCCTGAGAGTACATACAGGATACACACAATCAAGATACCTACTGGAATGTTGTACGTGATTGCGGCAAAAATCAAGACCACAGGTAACATCACGACAAAAGGTACACGCTTGCGATCCATTTGTTTAAATGAGTAATACTTGATATTTGAAATCATCAACAACCCAATCCCCACCATAACGACAGAGTTAACAACCTGAATCACAATATCTTTTAAATCAAAGATAAACGGATAATCTCGACCGACCCAAACCAAAGAAATCACAGTGACCGCAGCAAGTGGGCTAGCAATACCAATAAAGTACCGTTTATCCACCACGCCGATTTGCACATTGAAACGTGCCAAACGGAAGGCCGCGCATGCGGTATAGATAAAGCAACACGCTAAACCAATACGCCCCAAATCATGTAAGCTCCAGCTATACATCAAAATTGCAGGCGCAACCCCAAAAGCCAGTAAATCAGACAATGAGTCATATTGTTCACCGAAGGCACTCTGCGCACCAATCGCACGTGCCACTCGACCATCCAACCCATCAAGCAATGCAGCGAGAAAAATCGCATAGATCGCTTGATTAAAGTTTCCATTCATACTCGCAATGATTGAGTAAAAACCAGATAGAAGCGCCGCTGTTGTAATTAAGTTTGGCCATAGATAAATACCACGGCGTTTTACTTTTTGCCCTTCGTGCGTATGCTCTTCTTCTTCCACTTCAAATGTGATGCGATCGAAAGAACGCCCATCTTTATTTGAATCAGAATCAGGTTTAGGAGAATTTGTCATTATTTTCAATTCCTCGACAATATTTTGACGTTGGCGGGTTACTCACCCACCAACCAACGTACTGCGGCATGACCACCATTTTCACTCATACGCAAATGTGGAAATAACCATTGTAAAGCCTGATCAGCGTCTTCTGAGAATTTCCATGGCGGATTAATCACCAGTAAACCACAACCATTTAATCCCACTGGCGTGTCATCAGGCCATACACAAATTTCGCAAACCAATTGACGACGAATCCCTGTTTTAAACATTTTCTTTTCAAAACGGTCAATCATGGCACGATCTTTAATTGGATACCAAACTGCAAATACACCTGTTGGCCACTTGCTGTGCGCGACTTGTAAAAGTTCAACCAATTGCGGAAAGTCTTTACGTTCTAATTCGTATGGCGGATCAATCATCACCAATCCACGCTTTTCTTTTGGGGGAATAACCCCAAATAAGCCTTCATAAGCATCACGCTCATGTAAGCCCATGCGTTTATCATGAATATTGTGACGTAACTCGGCAAATACATCGCGCTGCATTTCAAATACAGTCGCTTTATCAATGTCCCGCATTGCCTGTAAAGCAAACCAAGGAGAACCAGGGTAACTTCCCTTACCTTCCTGCTCGCGTATCTTGCCAACCAATTTTAAAAACTCCTGAATGGACTCAGGTGCTTGGCGTTTTTCCATCTCACTTAATTGCACTAAACGATGAATTCCCGTGAGGAACTCACCTGATTTTTGTGATGGTGCAAGTGATAAATTATATTTACCCGCCCCACCATGGGTGTCGATATACCGATATGGTTTATCTTTAGCATTTAAACGAGTAAGCAGCTGAAGCAAAAGTACATGCTTCATAACATCGGCAAAGTTACCTGCATGGAAATGGTGACGGTAATTCATGTTGACAAATATTCCTCAATTCAAAGGATAGTTTATCATGAAAATAAAGGCTATTCTTTAACGTTGATGTGATCATCTAAAATTGTACTGTAATCAAATGAATGTTAACTGGAACTGTATGCAATTCACCTCGCTTCCTACATCTTGGAATATTGATCAAATTTTAGATGATTTAAATACGTCTGGATTTGCTTTGGTGGACAATGTATACCCGCATGAATATGTGCGAGATCTGGTTCAAGAATGTAGTTCAAATTTGGAAGCGTTTCGCGCAGCTGGCATACAAAATGGTGTAGTCAGCCATATTCGAAGTGATCACATTTTGTGGATTGATGATCAACTCCCGATTGCTCAACAGCATATCAACACCTTAGAAAACTTAGCGCAGGCATTCAATCAAGCATTTTATTTAGGGATTAAAGAAGTCGAAGCTCATTTTGCTTGTTATAACGCTGGTGAGTTTTACGCTCTGCATCGCGACAATCCCCAACAAAAGAATGATCGTATGATTTCAACGGTTTTTTATTTACACGAAAGCTGGCAAGAAGATTGGGGTGGTCAGTTACGACTCCAAGATAAAAATGATCAATGGCACATCATCCCACCTGTATCAAACCGCCTTGTCATCTTCCAAAGTGATTTATTACATGAAGTATTGCTGTCAAAGCAACAGCGCTTATCCATTACAGCGTGGCTACGGAGTAGTAATTCAATTTGGAATGGATAACCGCATAAACACGCAGACAAAGTAAGGTTGCGAAGTTTATAGAACATCAACCTTTAAATTGTGACAAATAGCCCTATATATCTAGGCATAACTGAATATTTTGGATCAATGAATGACGAATGAAACCAAAGATGTAATTGCTCGAATTGGTGAAACAGATCAACTCTATTTATCGAGTGACACCCCAGAGCTGGCTTTAGAGCGTGCCGACTTGCGCTTGCAATTGGTCATGCTGAGCCATATTCGTCAGGAACAACTCCATTTTTTACAAGAAGCTATCGTCCTGCTTGAACAGGCACGTATTGCAAACGATGAAATGCCCCTGAGCTTATATTTGAATTTATCTTTATATTTAGCCAAAGCATATATGATGTATTTTGAACTGACCAAAGAGCAGCGCTTTGCTTTAATTACCCAGCAAATTTTAAAACCTTTAGCACATAACCACCATGTGGATATTTATTTCTTTTTGGCTTATGCCTCAACCGCTAAAAAAGAAAATGCTTTAACTCAACACTGGTTGAAAAAGTATGTGTCATGCATTGACCATGATTTAGCATTGTTACAAGAGCATTCGGCGTTTAAGTTAGTGCGACAGGAAGACTGGTTTAAAGCTCTCATACGAAATAAAGCTCACTAATCATGTGAGCTTTATCTTTTGTTTTTCTAATGCGTACTATCAAGGTGTAATTGCTGATTCAGTTCATCAATGACAATCGCCCATTCATCATCTTTATCGATATGACTTTTTAAGAAGTCCCTTTGTCCTGCACTCCAAAACTCAGCTTCATGCAATTTTTGCCCAGCACTCAGTTGATGTGTCTGAACAAAACTTTCAATTGCGGCATCATCAGCACCAAGTCCTAACTGTTCAAACAATAATTCTAATGTCGGTTGTTGCTCAAACATTTTTCTTCTCCTTTAATCTTCTCCATCCAATTTAACAACAAACGAGAGGGCGTGGCAGAAAAGACTTTTATTTTCTTGTTGCTTTTTGTTTTTATCATTTTGAATGCATAAAAAAACGCCCTCAAATGAAGGCGTTCTCAAACTTATCTAAAATAGATAAATTATTTTAACATGTCAGCAATTGCTGCACGTTCATCTTCAAGTTCTTGAAGTGTGATGTTCATACGCTCGCGGCTGAATTCATCAATTTCAAGACCTTCAACACGTGTGTATTCGCCATTTTCACAAGTTACTGGCACACCGTACATTACACCTTCTGGAATACCATAAGAACCGTCAGATGGGATACCCATAGTTACCCATTTGCCGTTTGTACCCAACGCCCAGTCACGCATATGATCGATTGCAGCATTAGCAGCTGAAGCAGCTGAAGACAAACCACGTGCTTCGATGATCGCAGCACCACGTTTACCAACTGTTGGAAGGAATGTATCTTTATTCCATTCTGCATCGTTGATTTTGTCTTTTAAGCTTTCGCCATTTGCAGTTGCAAAACGGTAGTCAGCATACATTGTTGGAGAGTGGTTACCCCAAACTGTTAATTTTTCAATATCAGAAACTGCAACACCAGCTTTTTGAGCAATTTGAGTCAACGCACGGTTGTGGTCAAGACGTAGCATTGCTGTAAAGTTTTTCGCTGGAAGATCTGGAGCAGATTTCATTGCGATATAAGCATTGGTGTTTGCAGGGTTACCCACAACCAATACTTTAACATCACGGCTAGCAACTTCGTTTAGTGCTTGACCTTGACCAATGAAGATTTCACCGTTGACTTTTAACAAGTCAGCACGTTCCATACCTGGACCACGTGGACGAGAACCAACTAACAAAGCATAGTCTGCATCTTTGAATGCAACTTTAGGATCATCAGTCCCGATCATGCCTGCCAATAATGGGAAAGCACAGTCATCAAGTTCCATCATCACGCCTTTAAGCGCTTGTTGAGCTTTCTCAAAAGGAACTTCAAGCAATTGTAAAATTACAGGTTGATCTTTACCTAGCATTTCACCGCTTGCGATACGGAATAATAAGCTATAACCAATTTGACCTGCAGCGCCTGTAACGGCAACACGAACGGGTTGCTTCATGTGATATTCTCCAATGAGGTGCGTTAGCACGATTGAGTTCAGTTGTGACTCAATCGAATTATCATAAACGGCAAAGATTGTACTCTAAAGCAGCATCTTATGCATGTAAAAGAGAATGATTTCAACAAAAGTCTGATAGAAAATACAAATCAAGCGAGTAAAAAAGTTAATAACTGCCTTTAATTATGAATTCGTTTGGGCAACCCGTCACAACATGACTTGCACATTGCTTATACTGCCCATTTTTTTGATAACACACTCGAATCTCGGTCAAAATTGAATCTGATCGCGAAGACTGGCAACTAAAACGAATGCCATTTGCAGGTAATGTCGGGTTTAACTTGGTAAATTGCTGTCGAAGACTTTCTTTTTGCACGGTAATCGTATTTTGACTGGTCAAATCAGCTGGAACTTTTAAACGCTCAGCAAAGTTAATAATCGTTCTGAAATATTGACTGGCATTCATCGGTACACAGCCCCCCACACTTTGCCAAAGTTGTACGCGCTCATTTTCATTGGGCATGACACGAGCGACAACCGTTGCTTGTAAAGGTGAAAGCTTAGCAGAGGACTTGGTTTCACAGTTACGGTTTACCGGCACTTCCGGAAGTAGACTTGAAATTGTAAGCGAATATCCTTCTAGACATTTTCGTTGCTTTTGTTTTGATGAATCTAAAGCGCAAACAGCAGGCGTCATTTGTACATGCAAGATATAACCCGCAATATTCGGACTATCTGCTGCGTATAATGGCGCACCAAATGAAAAGATGAGGTAACAGATCAATGCCTGCCCAAATCTTATCAACCGCCTTTCAAGTACATCTATTGATTTCATCAAATGCCAAAACTTCATGATTTCAAATTAAACATCCGCTTGTGTTTTAAGGGGTATTTCGTACAGGAATCGCACCCATCCTTTTTTCTAAGGATTGCGGCCCTTGTCCTAACACCACCCCATAATGTGTTGCATTGGTCATGACATGTTTAACGTAGTCACGTGTTTCTAGTAATGGAATACTTTCTGTGTACTGATCAGCGGCAATGGTTTGGCCATCAGGCTGCCAGCGTCGCGCGCGATTCGGTCCTGCGTTATAACCTGCTGTTGCAAGTACGGCATTACCACTCAGCTGCCCCTGAATCATGGAAAGATAATAGGTGCCATAACGAATATTGGTATTCATTTCACTTAATGCTGCGGGGTTATAAGTTTCACCCATTTGACGCGCAATTAACTTGGCGGTATTTGGCATGATTTGCATTAAACCACCCGCACCCACATGAGAGCGTGCGGAAGTGACAAAACGACTTTCTTGACGCATAAGACCATAAGCCCAAGCTGGATCAACGCCCGCATTGTAACTATGACTGGTCACATTGCTACGATGTGGAGTGGTATAACGATAAGTGTCATTATGCTTGGACGTAGTTCGATCAGCGGCATAGATCGCTCGATCATACCACCCCATATCATGTGCTCGTTTCGCCGCTGCCAATAACAGGCCATCATCTTTTTGCAAATAAGCCTGTCGAACAGCCCAATTCCATTCTCTATTGGTATACGTCGCGGGTGCATTTACATCTCTTAATGTGAATGCTCGTTTGAAATGAATATTCTGATTGAGTCGTTGAATATCTTGCGAACTTGGCTGCTCATCGTATGGTTTATGATTATAACGTTCGCCTAAACGATCTTTGGCGAGCAAATTATGATAGTCATCACCAGCTTGAGCCAGTCTACGATAAATCTGCTGGGCTGCTTGTTTAGATGCAGCATCTGAACGTTGCTCAGACGCTCGAGCCAGCCAATATTGCCAACGATCTTCTTGTTTCTGTGTTACCGACATCGCATCGATTGCACGAATCAGACTTTCCCATGAACCGAACCGAATCGACTGACGCGCATAAATTTCCGCTTCTTCAGGACTAAACGGATAACCATAACTTTGATCGAAAGCATTCAATACGCCACGATTAAAACCATTTTTCATGACCGTGGTGCCACCCACATAACCAACCGTACGATATAAATACTGTTGCACAGCTTGTGGTGTGTCCTGAACTGCACGTGGCAGATTGGCCAATGCATTGGTTAAATCATTATCTGCAATCCGACCTATCGCATAAATGAGATAAGCATAATCCGCATCATTGCTTTTGGTCGCGCTCCACAAATACTCTAAAGGATTGGCTTGGATCTGATTCAATTGGGCTAAGGATAAGTTCAATCCTAGTGCTTGTGCAGTTGCGATTGCCTGCCCTGATTGCCCTGCACGTAACTGCCCCCACAATCGCTGTTGACGATCTTGTGGAGTCATTAATGGACTAGAAAGCATCATTCGACCTAAACCATTACATGATTCAGGCTGTGAGTTTGTGGTCAACCAAATATCTTTATATTCAGCATAAACCAAACTATCTCCAGTTTTTGCTCTGACTTGCGCGATTGCACAGCTTTCCGCTTGATCTGGATTGGTCACATAACTTAATACAGGTTTAGCTTCCGCAAAACTCGCAAGTTTTACTTTTTCCTCGACATAATCTGCCGCCAATTTTTCTGCCATCGCAGATTGCGGATAGCGTTGGGCAAAACTAATAATGGCAGATGCGGGCTGAAAACCAAGATTGGTATTTAATTTCCAATATTCAGGGTAATAACCTAATACATCATTTTGCATTTGCTCTTGAAACTGATCGAGCAAAGCAATATTGCTGGCATTGGCAGCACGTAAAGCATCATTAAATTGTGCATCTAAAGCATAGACTGATGAACATGCTAGCAAGCCACCCATTGCGATAAAACGGCGGAAGTTGTTCTTGTTATTCACTTTATTACGTTCCATCGCTATTAAATCACCTTGCTTTTTCATCGCCATCAATCAACATGCCCAATTCACCCAACTGTGATAGTGTAATAAGTCTGGCTTTCCACTATTGTTGTGTTATGTAACTTACTGATTCATATTCATTAACACTTATACATTTTTCATCATAAACTGTCTTTTTTTGTCAGTTTTTTATTCTCTGCTTTCACGCAAAAATACTGCTATAATCCGCGGTTTGTTCAAATTCACCTTGTTCGGGAGCCTGCATGACGGTTCAAACATTCATTCCAAGTGCTTTAAAAGCTGCCTCAGAAAACACTGTTACCCAGCCATTGCACACCACTGATGTTTCGATTAAAAAACTCTATATCGAAACGCAAGGGTGTCAGATGAATGAGTATGACAGTCATCGTATGGCAGATTTACTCGGTGATTCGCATGGTTATGTGCTGACCACCGATCCCAAAGAAGCCGACATTTTACTGATGAACACTTGTTCTATTCGTGAAAAAGCCCAAGAAAAGGTTTTTAGCGGATTGGGCCGCTGGCGCAAACTTAAAGAACAAAATCCAGATTTGGTGATTGGCGTAGGCGGTTGTGTTGCCTCACAAGAAGGCGACAACATTCAGAAACGTGCGCCTTACGTCGATATGGTTTTTGGTCCACAGACCCTACACCGTTTACCGCAAATGCTAGATCAGCATCAAGCTCAAATCGAAAAACCGAAGAAAGAAAAAATTAAACTTGTTGATATTTCTTTCCCTGATATTGAAAAGTTCGACTTTCTACCAGAACCACGCGTGGAAGGCTTTAAAGCTTTCGTATCGATCATGGAAGGTTGTTCTAAATACTGTTCATTCTGTGTCGTTCCCTATACTCGTGGTGAAGAAGTTTCTCGCCCATTGGATGATGTCTTGGCGGAAATTGCAGGACTCGCAGAAAAAGGTGTACGTGAGATCAGCTTACTTGGTCAAAACGTCAATGGTTATCGCGGTGAAACCTTTGAGGGCGGGATCTGTACTTTCCCAGAGTTACTACGCTTAGTTGCAGAAATCCCTGGAATTGGACGTTTGCGCTATACCACCTCTCATCCACTTGAATTTTCTGATGAACTGATTCAATGCTACCGTGACTTACCACAAATGGTGTCGCATTTGCATTTACCCGTACAAAGCGGTTCAAACGATGTACTCCAAGCAATGAAACGTAATCACACCATTGATGTGTATATTGATAAAATCGCCAAACTCCGTAAAGTCCGTCCAGATATGCACTTATCCAGTGACTTTATTATTGGTTTCCCGGGTGAAACTGATGCGCACTTTGCTGAAACATTACAGTTTATTAAAGACTTAGATTTTGACCATTCTTATAGTTTTGTGTATTCAAAACGTCCAGGCACACCTGCTTCTGACCTCGCTGATGACACACCTGATCAAGTGAAAAAAGATCGTTTAGCACAAGTACAGCAAGTGATTAAAAAATCGAGCATAGATAAAACTGATGCCATGCTCGGTAAAATCGAACGTGTGCTGATTGAAAAAGTATCTGATAAGGACCCGAATGTATTGATGGGTACGGCTGACAACACTCGTTTGGTTGCCTTTATCGGTGATGCTACTTGGGTTGGACGTTTCGCAGAAATTGAGATTACTGAAATTAAAACTTTAAATTTAGTTTATGGCGAACTCTTGAATCTTGAACCTGACGTGGCGTAATGTAGAGGTATTCTCATAAGTCAATAAGAGGGTTTCTCTTGACTGCAGCGATTCGACGTACAGTAACGTTCCCTGAGATTTCAATGGAACGCTTAAAAAGCATGCTCGGTGCGTATAACGGGCATTTAAAACAAATCGAACAACGTTTAGATGTCAAAATTACTCACCGAGGCGATGCCTTCTACCTCGACGGTGAGATTGAAACGGTCGAACGAGCCGAAGCATTATTGCAGCGGCTCTATGCGGAGTCTGAAACATCACAACAAGTCAGTGCTGACTTACTCCATCTTATGATCCAATCCTCCCAAACCGACCGAGACTTCGAATTGGTCGGTGAAGGAGTAGATCAAGAGGAAACCCCCTTAGATGTCTATTTTCAGACTCGTAAAGGCCGAATTAATCCTCGCGGCACAAACCAAAAACGCTATGTGCAACGTATTCTACAAAGTGATATTTCATTTGGTATCGGTCCAGCTGGTACAGGTAAAACCTACCTAGCAGTTGCTGCTGCTGTCGATATGCTAGAACGTAATGAAATCCAACGCATCTTGTTGGTTCGCCCTGCCGTTGAAGCCGGGGAGAAACTTGGTTTTTTACCTGGTGATTTAACCCAAAAAATTGATCCATATTTACGTCCACTTTATGACGCCTTATATGAAATGCTTGGCTTCGAGAAAGTTGCCAAACTGATCGAGCGTCAAGTGATTGAGGTTGCCCCCCTTGCTTATATGCGTGGTCGTACCTTAAATCACTCTTTTGTGATTTTAGATGAAGCGCAAAACACCACGCCTGAACAAATGAAGATGTTCCTCACTCGTTTAGGCTTTGGTTCTCGTGCTGTAATTACGGGTGATGTCACGCAAGTCGATTTGCCGCGTGGTCAGCAATCTGGTTTAGCACAAGCTTTGCGTGTCCTTGAAAATGTACATGAAATCCATATCACACGTTTCCACTCTCGTGATGTGGTCCGTCATCAATTGGTACAGAAGATTGTTGAAGCTTACGAAGGTTGGGATAGCGAACAGCAACGATTGTCCGCTGAAGCACGTGCCGAACGTAAGGCCAAACAAGAAGCACTGATTGCAGAGAATGACTCCGCAGCAGATGCACAACACATTTAAGAAAAACCTCACCCCTACTTTTTAACAGTGGGGGTGAGGACGATTAATTAAGGATCTATTTTGAAAATCAATTTAAGTCTTCAACAAGACTTTCAAACGGCTGAACTACCACTAAAACGTGGTCAAATCAAAAAACAGCTCGAAACAGCATTACGCCATGTCGGTTTCGAGGTTGACTGTGAAATAGGCATTGCTTGTGTTGATATTGCTGAAAGCCATGAGCTGAATTTGCAATATCGTGAAAAAGACAAACCAACCAATGTACTGTCCTTTCCAAGTGATATCCCAGAAGAAATGCTTAACCTACTGGATGCAGAGCCTCTAGGCGATTTGGTCATTTGTATTCCAGTAGTTTTACAAGAAGCCACTGAGCAACAAAAAACACCGAATCAACATTTCACTCACCTACTGGTTCATGGTGTTTTGCATTTATTGGGCTACGATCACGAAACCAATGAAACAGATGCTGAAGAAATGGAAGCTTTGGAAATCGCGATTCTTAAAAAGCTCGGGGTTGCGAATCCATACCAAGCCGATGAGATCTGAGTAAAGCACCCATGTATATCGTCATTTTTAAAGCCACAATTAAACAACTTGATGCAACTTATTCAGAAATGGCGCAAAAGCTAAGAAATAAAGCTTTAACGAAATTTAACTGTATAAAGTTTGAAGCATGTAGTGAAAATGGCTTTGAAATTGCGCTGTCATACTGGAATTGCTTGGAAGATATAAAGCTCTGGCAACAAGATGCAGAACATCAAGTTGCTCAGCATCTAGGTAAAGAAAAATGGTATCAAAGCTTTAGTGTTGAGATCTGCAAAGTAGAGCGCTCCTATTCAGCCTAAAATAGACTGTGGATAATAAACAACTTATCCACATGCTCTATAAAAAACGGCTGAATTCAGCCGTTTTTATTTATTAAACTTTTAGAATTGATAACGGAAAGTCAATGTTGCATTTCGTGGTGCGCCATAATTCATACGATTTTCACCAATTCCATCAAAATATTCTTTATCCAATAAATTATCCAAGTTCAGTTGCACACTGATATTTTGATCAACTTTATAACCTAACATCGCACTCAGCAAGAAAACTTCATCTTGCTCAATTAAAGTTGCTCCAGTCCCTGTATAGGTTTTACCACGATAATTTACCCCGACACCCGTATTCCACTGATCACGTTTGTATTTAACGAATAAATTAGATGTTGTGCGGGCGCTTGTCGTAGCGACTTTCTGATCTTTACCATCTTTTGCTTCAAAGTTCGCGATGCCAAAGTTGATTGCCCAATTGTCATTGATCTCCCCATCAACTTCGAGCTCAACCCCTTTACTTACAACACCATCAACCCCACGATAGGCTTGCTCAGAAGTATTTATACCTTGCGCATTCTTAACGAACTTACCTGAAATTGCTTCAGCAAAATTGGTTTGTTCAATTCTAAATATAGATAGAGCTGTATTTAAATGACCACCAAACCATTCACTTTTGATTCCTGTTTCATAATTCCGTCCAATGATTGGGTCTAAATAGTTCCCATTTTCTTCGCGACGATTTTGAGGCGTGAAAATATCGGTATAACTTGCATAAAGAGAATGATCTTGAGCGAAGTCATAAATGACACCAAAATATGGCGTGATTTGATCATTAAATTGTCGATTACCTTTATGATCTTCCGATTTATATTCCCAGTTCGTCAATCTTGCCCCTGCCACAATCTTTAATGGATCAAGAACTTGGAATTTACCTGCAATGTAATATCCTGTTTGCGTGGTTTCATTTCCAGCCAATTTCTTGGGGTTAGTAATAGGCGTTAACAATTGAGTATTCATATTAGAAAAATCTAAATGTTCCCATTGATCAATATCCAAATCATTGGTTCCTTCATCTTTTCCCTGAATCGTTCCATAACGGCTATAAACCAATTCATTTTTATTCCATGAACCGCCCAATATAATTTCTTGCTTACGATTGGCAATGGTGAAAGGTGCTGATATATACATATCTAAGTTATTTTCTTCATACCGCTTATCTGAAGTATATACAGACACAGCCCCTAAGCTTTTATTTGTTTCTTTATCGACTTTACCTGCGACATAGAGCAGAGCTGATTGGTTATCGTTTTGCTGGTATGAATAAGCAATATTTAAAGCAACATCATTAAAAAGGTTCTGTTTCAAGTTAGCAAAAACCGCTTTCGTATCAACGTTCCAATAAGTCCAATCCGAACTTACAGTCAAAGAACGATCAAATTTGGTTCTTGTTCCATCATTATAAAAAGCTGGCAATCCTCCCCAACGGATTCCATCGCGCTTTAATTCCTGATAGGTTGCAGCCAATGATAAATTTGTTTTATCAGTCACATCGTAATCAATTACACCATAAACAATATTTCGCTCTCTTGAATAGTAGTCCATAAAGGAATCTTCATCTGAATGTTTCACATAAATGCGACCACGTAATGAACCATCTGCATTTAATGAATTCGAAAGATCCGCCGAACTCGTATAATTATTCCATGATCCAACAGCTGCATTCACATTGCCTGTAAACTCTGTGGCATTCGCTCGTTTACGCACCATATTTACCCCCATTGAAGGGTTGCCTGCGCCAGAGTTAAGTCCATTTGCTCCTTTTACCACCTCAACACGATCATAAATTCCCAAATCTAAATCACCTTCTGCAAGTGATGATGTGCTTGGCATCCCATCAATTAAGTGATAATCCAACTGAAAACCTCGAGCAAAATAACTTTGACGTTCATCTGTTCGAGAAACTGTTACTCCTGTTACATTACTCATTAACTCTTGAAACGACTCAATATTTCGATCATCTAAATACTCCCTAGTATATATCTTCACTGCTTGTGGCGTTTCTCGTAAAGACATATTCAGTTTAGTCGCTGTATTGGAACTTTTTGCTGTATAACTTCCCGTGCCTTCAGTGGTCGCATCATTATTTTCTTTAGCTTTTACTGTAATCGTTGGCAATTGTGTACTTTCAATATTTGACTCAGCAGAAGCCAATGATGGTAAAAATATCGCGGCCATCACCAGTCCAAGTGGATGGGCTTTAAATAAGTTCAACTCAGAAACATGTTGCATGCAAAAATATCCTTTTCACAAAATTTAGAGCATTAGGGAACATACACCTCTCTCCCCCGAAACTTTAAAGAAGGATGTATAGATGCTCTAAAGGAGAATTAAAAAATAACAAGGCAAATGATAATCGTTTTTATTATCAATTCAAGAATTATAATGAAGAATTGCTGTATGGCTATTAAGCTTGGGTTAAAAATAGAGAATATTTTAAAGCTAACCTATTTATTTTAATTCATATTTTCCCACACCGACTTCAAAGTACATTCAGTTAAATCAATGCACTTCAAATTCCGCATCTACTGGATCAAATCGCCATGTTCGAATGATACGTAATTCTGAAATCTCTTTCATACTGGCATCAAATGCACCAAATGGCGCTCCGCGACGAACCGAGGCTCGCGCAGCTTCATCCAAAATCGGGTGTCCAGAACTTTCAATTAAACGGATGGCACGAATACCACCCTGTGCATTTAAAATCACCATTAAGCGAACTTCACCCGCTAAACGCTGTTGCTTCGCCGCATCTGGATAATAGCGATTGCCGTACAATTCTACCTTTTGACGGAACTTATCCAAATAAGCCGCTGATGCATCTTGTTTGGCCTGAATACCATCAACGGTTTTAATACGTTGTTTACGGCTGAAATTTTGTTGTCGTTGTAAATATTGCGCTTCTAAGCTTGCCACCATCGCCGCTTTTGCTTGGAACTGACTTTGCAATTCTTCTAAAGCTTTTTTACGCTCACTTTGCTCTGCTTGTTTTTGCCAACTGAGCACTGTCATAAGCACTTTTTCTTCAAATTTTAGCTCTCGCTTCTGTTGAATCGTCTCTAAACTTTCAAGCTCAGCCTCCCCTGCTGTCGCATCGGCTTGCATTGGCGATGGCATATCACTCGACATACGGTGTGCTTTGTGGAAATCACCTGAACCGGTTTGATCAACTTGCGCTAAAAAATCTGCATCTTTGACTTTTTCTTGACTTAAACGAACCGAAACCGCGATTTCTTTGGTTGAAGTATCCGATGGAGATGGCATCGCAAACTGAGTCACCAGTACACCACCATGTAACAGCATCGCTAAAGCAACAGCCCCAACGAAAATTGGATCTTGCCACCAATGATGAGACAACTCAGTACGAAAATTTATTTTATTCCACATGGTATTTAAGCGACAAAAAGTCGCATCCCCAACGGCACTCACCGTATAAAAACCAAACCAATATTCAAAAGTTAAGAAAAATGTGATCCACTTATGGTTGCAGTGTTTCCATACCTTCATTTTATGAAAATGTAGCAATTAATTTTGCTACACTGCAAGCTACAAATTTAATTTTATTTTTTAGTTAATAAAAGATGGCGAATAAACCATTCACTTTCTGGAACAACTTTTATGCAAACGCTACTCTCATCCGTCGTTAAACGTCTACGTAAAGTTTACCAAAAAGCCGAAGAATTCATTGAAGAAGAAAGAGAATTTCCACTCTCACAAGTATTTGTAAATGCAACAATGGAACGTTATGTCACAGACAATGTAGAGATCATGCAAGACCTACATGCGGATCTGTATGATGGCTGGCTACGTTTATACACCACGTTGGATGTCAAAGGTTTACACACTACCCTTTCTGTAGACTTAAAACTCATACAGATGGAAATGAACCAAAATGTGCAATTGATGGTATTTGAGCAAATTAGTAATACCCAAGTCATCGAAGCAAAGTTCAAAAATATTTTCCAGAAATGGGGTTTTTATGTTGCCATTTGGTATTACCAAAAATTCAAAGAAGAAGATCCTCTAGGCAAAATTTTAGAGCATTTTGAAATCGTGACCGTCAAAGATGATTTACTTTATCTTGATTTAAATCGCTGGTTTGGCAAAAAACCAAGCATTATTGAAACCTTGAGTAAGGTTCACGTAAACCGCGCTAGAGTACGTCCCGCTGAACTGATTGTGTGGGGCAATGTTAACCTTGCTGCCATCTTATATCCATCTGATGATGATCGCTTTGATGAATATGATATTGAAGACACGACAATCACGCCAATCCAGCAAAAAAACCTGAAGAAGAAATAAGACTCAATCGAAATCAGGCAAGTAACGCAGTCGTTCTTGCCATTGGTAAAACATATATCACTATGATTTATACGAAAATTAACAAGTGCTGAGCAAAAAACCTGATTTTTTCTTCACAATCTACAGGCATAATAATTATAAATCCTCCTGATAAGCGAGTGATGTATCAGGTATTCACTCAAAGGACATCGTATTATGACAAAGAAATTATCGAAAGTTCTTGGTATCACTACCGCAAGCTCAGCTGCAATCTTATGTGCAAGTTTATCGAGTCATGCATTGGCGATGACACCCTTCCAAGCGAGCTATCAATTTAGCTACAACAATAAAAATCTAGGCTCAGCCACTCGTACCCTATCTCAACAAGGTAATAACTGGACCTATCAATTTACAGCGAAAGCGGGTGGTATTGCGTCAGCGTCTGAAACCAGTCAGTTTGGTTTTGTCGACAATAAAATTATTTCTCAGAAATTTAATCGCAGCAGCAAAATTTTAATCCACAATAATACAATGAGTATTAATTTCAACCCCAACAGCAAAGTCATCAATACCAAAAAAGATGATAAATCTCGCTCATTTGCATGGCAAGCAGGCGCATTAGATGAACTCAATGCTGAACTGCAAATCCGTGAAGATTTGAAAAATAATACACTTAGAACCAAATACCAAATTGCCGATGCAAAAGCATTGGATGATCGTCGCTTTGTGAAACAAGGAACCGAAACAATCAAGACCAATTACGGTACTTTTAATACGATAAAAGTCGTAATGCAACACGACAAGCCTGAACGTAATACGGTATTTTGGTTGGCGCCAAAACTTGATTACCTGCCAGTGAAAATGGCCCACAATGATGGAAAATCCTCATATGGACTCTTGTTAACTGGTTATTCAGGTAAAACCAATTAATCACGAGAATCGCCTGCAGCCAAATGTCAGACATCCCAAACTTATGTGAAATATCAATAAACCTTATAATTTTGGCTTGCAATTTTTTCGATGCTTTCTAAAATATGCCTTTGCTTGAAAAAGCATCCGTTTTAGAGGATTCTCCCGTGTACGCTTTAGAACAGAAAATCTTAAATGAAGGTATCGTTCTATCTGATCAAGTCTTGAAAGTAGATGCTTTCTTAAATCACCAAATCGACCCTGTACTTATGCAGTTGATTGGTAAAGAGTTTGCAGCTCGCTTTAAAGACGCAGGTATTACCAAAATTATTACCATCGAAGCATCTGGGATTGCACCTGCGATCATGGCAGGTCTAGAACTTGGTGTGCCAGTGATTTTCGCTCGTAAATACCAGTCATTAACGCTTAAAGATGATCTTTACCGTTCTAAAGTGTATTCATTTACCAAACAGACTGAAAGTACCATTGCGATTTCAAACAAGCACATTAACTCAAGTGATAAAGCACTGGTAATTGATGACTTCTTAGCAAATGGTCAAGCAGCTTTGGGCTTAATTGATTTAATTCATCAAGCCAATGCTGAAGTAGTTGGTGTTGGTATCGTGATTGAAAAATCATTCCAAGTCGGACGTCAATTATTGCTTGAAAAAGGCTATCGCGTTGAATCTTTGGCTCGAGTTAAATCATTAGTCGATGGCAAAGTAACTTTTGTGACCGAATAAGATTCAATATCTAGAAAAAGCGGATGATCACTCATCCGCTTTTTTATTTAGCAACAGTCCCAGTTATAGAGGACTTTAGAAAAATCTCTTTTCTTTAAATCTTCTGGGTGAATAAAGAAATTACCGACACCAGAATCCCCCCACATAATATCGTTTTCGGCATCATCCGTATCCAATTGAAATAGCAAAATATAGTCTTGAATATTTTCCTTATAGCCACGTGGATCGCTTTGCGTAAAAAATGGATAGCCACCTAATCGATGCCCTGTTGAAGCAAAGGTTTCACTGTATGACTCATAAACTTCATCTTCATCAATTCCAATATTAAACCCATCATCTTGAGCACTGATTGGCTGGGATGTTAAAGTGAATTCAATCGAATACTGTCCAGTAAAAGGCAAATAAGCATCTTCATCAAATTCAAGCTCGGAAAAATCCTGTTTTAAGTGTGTTGCATCTTCAATAATCTGATCAAAATATAAAACTTTAAAGCCTGATTGCTGCTGTTGGTCATCAAAATTCATCCCATATAAATCATCGGCAGCGATATAAAACTGCAAAATCCCCTTGTCTGGGAAATTAGGTAAATTTGGAATTTCAGCAAAATTGAACTGCGCCAATAAAACTAATGGATTGCCATCCGAATCGACAGGATAAGTGACGTCTAGCGGTAAATAAGGCTGCCCACCAATCTTACTTTGCCATAAAGTTAAATCATCACTTGGTGTTAGCTGCATGGAGA
The DNA here is from genome assembly GCF_004208515.1 of Acinetobacter halotolerans. Lineage (GTDB taxonomy): Bacteria > Pseudomonadota > Gammaproteobacteria > Pseudomonadales > Moraxellaceae > Acinetobacter > Acinetobacter halotolerans. Next base: position 207,261 of record NZ_SGIM01000005.1, on the reverse strand, counting down.
CAGTCGGCAGCATAGTTGCTGAAATTTTTTCTAAATATGGATGCAAAGTACTCGGTAAATTCTCAGGTTGAAGTTTCATTTTGTTGATTATCCATGTCGCTATTTATAGAACTTAATATAAAACAAGCAGCTAAATTAAAATAGAGAACAAAGTCTGTACTGCGACAGTTAGTGACGCTCAATTGCCCCATTATTTATCACATAAATTCTGATAAGATTAGCCCGAGCAAAATCTGCGATAGGAATGACGATGCGCACATACTTAGACCTTTTACAACATATTCTCGACAATGGCGGCGACAAAGGAGACCGCACAGGAACTGGGACACGTTCAGTATTTGGTCATCAAATGCGCTTTGACCTCTCCAAAGGTTTCCCCTTATTAACCACCAAGAAAGTCCACTTTCGTTCGATTGTGATTGAACTACTTTGGTTCCTGAAGGGTGATACCAATGTGCAATATCTAAAAGACCACAAAGTCTCAATTTGGGATGAATGGGCAACCGCAGAACAAACTGCTCGTTTTGGTCGTCCTGAAGGCGAACTCGGTCCTGTTTATGGACACCAATGGCGCAACTTTGGCGCGACTCAAAATGATGACGGTAGTTATCAGCAAAATGGTTTTGATCAAATCAAATGGCTGGTAAATGAAATCAAAACCAATCCAAATTCACGTCGTCTAATCGTATCTGGTTGGAATCCAAACGAGGCTGGCAAAGTTGCACTCCCGCCTTGTCATACTCTGTTTCAATTTTTTGTACAAGATAACAAACTGTCATGCCAACTCTATCAACGAAGTGCCGATGTCTTCTTAGGTGTGCCATTTAACATTGCCAGCTATGCCCTACTCACTCATATGATTGCGCAGGTGTGTGGCTTAGAGGTTGGTGATTTTGTCTGGACAGGTGGTGATACTCATCTATATGCCAATCATTTTGAACAAGCGCAATTACAGCTTTCTCGTGAGCCATTAGCTTTGTGTCAATTAAAACTCAATGCAGAGATCAACGATATTTTCGACTTTAAATTTGAGGATATTGAACTTGTAGGCTATGAATCACATCCTGCAATTAAAGCACCTGTCGCAGTTTAATTATTTTAGAGAGATCACCACATGGCATGGCAAGGAACTGAAGTTGTACACGTTGTGGCAATGGACCAAAAAAACTGTATAGGTAAAGGCAATGCACTACCGTGGCATATTTCTGCCGATCTTAAACATTTTAAAGCCATCACCCAAGGCGGCGTAGTGATCATGGGTCGTAAGACCCTTGAATCCATGGGACGAGCGCTGCCAAATCGCGTGAACTGGGTGATTACTCGTGACCCATCTTGGCAGTTTGATGGGGTTAAGGTTGCGCATAGCATCGAAGATGCATTAAATGCTGCACTTACAGACGTACAACACTCTGAAAAAGCATCCTTATTTATTATTGGGGGTGGAGAGATTTTTAACCAAACACTTGCGATTGCCGATCGTCTGGAACTCACTCATGTGGATTTAGATGTACAAGGCGATGCTCATTATCCAAAAATCTCTGAGGACTTCCATAAAGTAAACTCAGAACAACATACTGATGAAAAATCAAATGTAGCATTTGAGTTTGCAACTTATCAAAAATAAAAAATGGATCGCGAATTGTTATGCATGACATTGGATCACGTGAGTTTTTCATTGCGCTAGGGATAGGACTCTTACACAGTACTTTTACCCTATTCGTGATCCTTTCAAGTGCATGGTTGTGTCTTGCTTTATGGATTCAACAACCCCTTGGCAGTGTTTTTAGTCGTCTGATCATACTGCTTTGGGTCTTATTTGCACTCAGCTTAATTGGCTTTTATATCAGTGGTCATATTTTTAGTCGGCGCACTGACATTATTCTTTATTGTTGTGCATTTGCTTGTTCACTGCTTTGGTATTTCTCATTAGATGCAAGACAAGATCGTGAATGGGATCCTGAGGTTGCAGAACAACTCAATTATGAGAAGCATGGCGATATTGTTACATTACATCATGTTCGCAATTTTAACTGGCATGCCGACGGCAGTTATGATGTTCGTTGGGAAAACCGCACTGTTGACCTGAGTAAAATTACCGGCATTAATGTCATTGCATCATACTGGATGGGACCACAGATCGCCCATACGCTAGTAAGTTTCGATTTCTCAGATCAAAAACCCTTGGTCTTTTCGATTGAAATCCGTAAGGAAAAGGGCGAATCATTTTCAGCAATTGGTGGTTTCTTTCGTAAATATGAGCTGAGCCTGATAGCCTCTGATGAAAAAGATATTGTGTATACACGAAGTAATATTCGTAACGAACAAGTCTATCTATTCCCCATCAAAATGCCTGCCGATGAACGCAAGGCCTTATTTATTGAATATCTAAATAAAGCAGATGAATTGCGTGCTGAAGCAAAATGGTACAATACCCTGACCAGTAACTGTACCACCCTCATTTTTGACATGGCACAGGCCATCAACCCACACAGGTTGCCGAAAGATTACCGCCTTTTGGCTTCGGGCTATTTACCAAATTATTTACATGATCTGAAAGCACTTAATCAAAACTACAGTATGAAAGAGTGGTATCAACTGGCTCATATCAACCCTCGTTCAGAACAATACGCTAAACAACCCAATCAAAGTAGCGAGTTTTTTTCGGCCGTTATTCGTACTGGCCTGCCTAAAACTGAATAAACCTCATACTAGTTATTTTAGAAATAAATTAATATTTACAAAAGAATACGCTACATACCATGCTTCTACATCAATATTGATTTAAATAATGACCATATAAACACAACGACTTGGATTTAAATTTTTATGTTAAAAACATTGTTAACTTCTAGTACTTTGGCGGTTGCGGTTGTCATGTCTGGTTGTGCAGCCACTGAGTCGCTGCATACCTCGTCCAATGCATCTCAAAAAGAAAGTATCGGCTTATATAACCACACTTGGGTCGCGACACAGATCAATGGTGTCGACATCAAAACTGATGGTCCTTCTCATCAAAAACCAGCTATCCAATTTGATGCCAACACCAAGCGTTTCTCTGGTGCTGACGGCTGTAACAAGATTTTTGGTAGCTTTGAAAGTAGTGCTAAACAGTTACAACTTGGTCCAATTGCATCGACTAAGATGGCGTGCATCGGCAACGACAATGCGACCCTTTCTCGTCAATATGTTGATGCTTTAACCCATACAGCAAGCTATAGGCTTAATGGAAACAAACTTCAATTGTCAGATAGCGCGGGTAAGGTCCTCGTCAGTTTCGTGACAGTGACTCAACCATTGCCTTGATGCTTCATCATAAAAAAGTAAAAGTTCGTTTCAAACACGGGCTTTTACTTTTTAAGCACTTGGTTTACTTTAGACACATTCTTAAAAAATAAAAATTGGGGAATTTTATGCAACAAGCACTGTTTGGTGGTGGATGTTTTTGGTGTGTAGAAGCTGTATTTCTACAACTCAGAGGTGTTGAGAAAGTGGTCAGCGGTTATGCTGGCGGAATTGTTCAACACCCAAGTTATGAGCAAGTCTGCCAAGGCACGACACAACATGCTGAAGTCGTACTCATTGATTTTGATGAACAGCAGATCAGCTATGCTCAACTTTTAAATGTATTCTTTACCACGCACGATCCAACGACATTAAACCGTCAAGGCAATGATATCGGTACACAATACCGTTCTGTTATTTATTACTTTAATGATGAGCAGAAACAACTCGCAGAGCATATGATTCACAGTCTGGAAGATGAAGGTTTAGACATCGTCACTGAACTGAGTCCTGCCCCGATTTTTTATCCTGCGGAAGATGAGCATCAAAATTTTTATGCGCGCAATCCTTCACAAGGCTATTGTAACTTTAGCATTCCGCCGAAGCTCTCTAAATTACGGGCAAAATTTATGGATCTACTCAAAACTGAGTAGACATAAAAAAAGCAACTCTCACTGAGTTGCTTTTTTATTTATAAACTCAAATACTAATTTTCACTGACAAAAGCAATATCACTTAAGCCTGCTTCACTGGCACGAGACATCACTTGTGCAACTGTATCGTATTTTGATTCTTTGTCTGCACGTAGTTGCACAGTCGGTTTATTCTCTGCTTGACCTGCCTCTTGGAAACGCTGTTCTAGCTCATCTAAGCTAATAATTTGCGCATCCCAAGCCACTTCACCTTTCGCATTAATACTAATAGTAAGTGCTTTTGGTGGTGGATCTATAATTTCAGCCGTTGTCTTTGGTAAGCTCAATGGAATTGATGGGCTAGCAACCGTTGCCGTGACTAAAAAGATAATCATCAATACCAACATAATATCGATCAGAGGAATGAGGTTCATCTCATTCATGCCACTGTCGTGATCTTCACCCAATTGAAAGCCCATTTTAAGCTTGACCTCCAACTAAACTTTGTTGAGTCGCTTTAGTTTCAGTCTTTGCTGTGGTTTCTTGCTGCAACATGGTATCAATCAACAAGCCATGAGCCTGATCTTGTAAATCATGTGCCAAACCACGGTTGAAACGCATACAGATGTTGTAAGCCAATACTGCAGGAATCGCAACCGCAAGACCTAGCCCCGTCATGATCAACGCCTCACCGACAGGAATTGCAACTTGTGCTAAACCAGCTTGGCCGCTTTTACCGACAGCCACAAGTGCATGGAAGATTCCCCACACTGTACCAAACAAACCAACGAACGGTGCAAGTGAAGCAATTGTCCCAAGTACAGATACGCCTTTTTCTGCTTGTGATTTCTCAGCAGAGATTTGACGAAGTAAAGCTTGTTCAGCAACTGCTTTGCGCTGCTCAAAGGTCAATGGTTGTAACTTCGCTTTAAGCGTCGACAAAGCCTGAGCAAGCTGAGCATAAGCCTGTTGTTTTAATTGGCGTGTTCCTAAAATACGTAGAATAAAAATCGTCCACGTCGCAATCGACATTGCTAGAAGGACAAAATACAGCGTCTTACTTACTGCATCTGCGTGTTGCCAATAAACTGAAAAGTTCATATCTGAACTCCTATCTAGTAATATAATTCGACCTGTTAATGTACTTACTTTCCAACAACGCTAACAGAGAAAGGTTGAGGAGCAACAAATGGAGTAACTACCCCATTTACTTTATAGGACTTAAATCTAGCAGCATAAGTTTGTCTAATAACATAAGCATCAAATTTCTCATTACCACTTGATTTAGTTACTTTAACATTTGTAACCTTGCCAGTTCCATCAGATGAAATATCAAGTGATATTGTTATTTCTCCATCTTCAGCCTTAAAGTAACGTGCTACTTGTTCACGACTAATAACTGGTTTCCTACTCCAAGAAATATCGCCAGCACTCACTGATTTCGGTTGATTTTGACTTGCTTGCTCACGAGCCTGCTGCTCTCTTAGAGCCTGTTCACGTGCTTGCTGTTCTCTCAGAGCTTGTTCACGTGCTTGTTGCTCTTTCAAAGCTTGCTCTCGTTGGAGTTGTTCGAGCCTTTGTTTTTCCAAATCTTGCTGTTTCTTTAACTTCTCTTGAGTATCATCTTGCTGAATCACCTTAGGCTCAACTTTCTGCACTTTTTGAGAAATAATTTTTGGCTTTTCTACAGGTATCGGCTCTATTTTCTTTTCTATAGGCTTTGGTTCTACTTTGGGTTTAATCGGTTCCACTTTTGGAGATGGTGGAGGCGCATCCTCTTTAATCGTTAAAAAACGAACCTTAAGCGGCTCTTTTTCGATTGGTTTCAACTCAATCGTTTTGATGTGGCTAACCGCCCACAGAACTCCCACATGTCCAATCACAACTGCAACTAAGGCAGTGATGATTTTCTTTTTCATCGGGCTTGACGTGTTGAATGCTGCAGGAGATGGACTCATAAAAATCAAAGTACCTAATAGATGGTGTTCGTAAAAAAACGATCACACACATCGGATAGAACAATTAAAGTGCTGCAATAATAAATGAGAAGTGTTTTCATTTGCAACTATTTTTTTGTGAATATGACTTAAATTAATAACTCAACTCACCTAAAACGCAATATTATAACATAACAATACCGTATGGTAAAAAAACATGCCGATCGGCATGTTCTTTTTATGACATAGAGACTTAGGTCTATTAGAAAACGACGGTCTTATTACCATCGACAATAATACGGTCTTCTAAATGCCATTTGACTGCACGAGCCAACACATTACGCTCCACGTCTTCGCCTAGTTCACGTAATTGTTCAACGTTATAATCATGGCTCACACGCTCAACATCCTGCTCAATAATTGGCCCTTGGTCCAAGTCTGCAGTGACATAATGCGCTGTTGCACCAATCAATTTCACACCCTTTTCGTAAGCTTGCTTATATGGGTTCGCGCCAACAAAAGCAGGTAAGAAAGAATGGTGAATGTTGATGATCTTCATTTCCCATTTCGCGACGAAGTCTTCACTCAAAATTTGCATATAACGTGCTAGAACAAGTAAATCATTGCCTTGCATCATCTCATTAATCTGCGCATAAGCTTCTGCTTTATTGTCTTTGGTCACTTTTATCACGGTAAATGGAATACCAAAATTCTCCACAGCTTCACGCAAATCTTCATGATTTGAAATCACATGGGTAATTTCACATTCCAATGAACCACGCGCATGACGCCATAATAGCTCTAACAAAGCATGGTCAACTTTAGAGACTAAAATCCCGACTTTTTTCAGCTCATTTACAAATGCGAGTTTCCATTGCATTCCATAACGTTCAGCAACGTTAGCCGCAAAGGTTTGCATCAATGCTTCTTTGCGAGACTGCAAATGATCCAACTCAAACTCAACACGCATAAAATAACGCCCGCCTTGAGCTTCTGTGGCGTACTGATCAAGTGCGGTAATGTTTGCTCCCTGATGATACAAAAAGCTCGATACAGCTTGCACGATGCCCGGCTTGTCTTCACAAGTAATCAGTAGTCGTGCTGTATGGGCAGTAGTCGTGTTCATGTGGTCAATATCACTTATTCAAATCAAATTAAAATCAAGCCGAGCATTCTAGCGCTTTTTTGCTGTTGACTAAATAGCTAAGACCTACTCATCATCATTTTTAAGATTTGAGAGACTAGCAAATAATTCAGATGGGCCAAGCGATTGAAGTAGCTGCTCATAAGTCTGGCGGCTCTCACCCATTAAATAAGGCCCTTCTAAAAACAACATTTGTCGCAATGCTTGCCATACCCACTTTTCTTCTAAGCGGTTATTGTCACTAATATGACCCGACATATAAAGGAAATTGGTCCAGTTAGTCAGCACGATCCATAAATTGATAATCAACGCCTCGATTTCCGAATCAGTCATTTTCATCAACCCAGCATCAACGAATGCACGATAGATCCTTTGCCCTTGTTGCATGACCTGTCCCGCAAAACGCGGATAAATTTTTCTAAAATCCTCGTTATTTTCAACGAGATGATAAACATCACGATGAATAAAACGATAAGCCCAAAGTTGATTGCTTAACACCTGAAAATAACTAATCTTGTCATTGGCATTCAGTTGACGATCATCGGGTAATGCCAACATACCTAAGGTCTCAGCCTGATATTGCAGCGCAAGTTCCTTAATAATTTCTTGCTTATTCCGAAAATGATAATACAAATTTCCTGGGCTAATACCGAGTTCAGCCGCAATGTGATTGGTCGTGACGGAACGCTCGCCACGCTCATTAAACAGTTGCAAACTGATCTGCAAAATTTTGTCTTTAGTTTTGTTCGGTTTAGCATTCGACATCGTTTTTAACCATCTATAAGATTATCAATGAGTTATAAAACAAACTCACAAGGCGACTTGACACTTTAGAGTATTTACTCTAAAAATGAAAAAGTAAATAAGTTTTCTTTTGGTCTACTCCTATGAACAGTCAAACAAAAACAACCGCTATGACACCTCATGTTGATGTAAAACGGCTACATGATTTGCTTGAACAGCAAAGAGTCGCTTACCAACGTCATCCTGTCCCAAGCGCAAAGGAACGTATTGAGCGCTTAGCTCGACTTAAAAACATCTTGGTAAAGTATCAAGATCAATTTGCTAACGCAATTAGTCAAGATTATGGCAATCGTGCCATTATGGAAACCAAAATTGGTGAAGTTCTCACTTGCTTAGAACATATTAAATACTACAGCAAGAACTTGACCGAATGGATGAAACCATCTAAACGCCACATCAGCATGTTACACCAACCAGCTAAAGGCTGGGTACAATATCAACCCTTAGGCGTCATTGGTGTTATTGCACCTTGGAACTACCCTCTCTTACTCTCCGTTGGCCCACTGATTTGTGCATTGGCTGCGGGTAATCATGCCATGATTAAAATTTCAAGTGCATCATCAAATTTTGGTTATGTTCTTGAAAATGCGCTTTCAGAAGCTTTCCCTCAAGAATTGGTTGCTGTTGTGAATGGTGGCGGCCCTATTTCAGATGCATTTAGTCACCTTGCATTCGACAAACTGATTTTTACTGGCTCGACCTCTGTCGGTAAAACAGTCATGGCTGCTGCAGCTCAGAATCTTGTACCTGTTATTTTAGAACTAGGTGGTAAATCTCCAGCGCTGGTTCATTCATCTATGAACATTCGTGATGTTGCTCAACGCGTTGCTGTTGGAAAGCTTTGGAATGCGGGTCAAACCTGCGTTGCACCAGATTATATGTTCTTGCCTAAAGGCAAAACAGCTGAATTCACGAAGCATTATCAAGACTTTGTGAATAGCATGTACCCGACTTTAGCTGACAACAATGACTACACCTCGATTGTCAATGACAAGCAATATAACCGTCTACAAGGTTATCTTGAGGATGCACAAAAGCAAGGTGCTAACATTGTTGAGTTAAACAGCAAGAACGAATCTTTAACTGAAGTTCGTAAAATAGCACCGACCTTATTGACTGGTGTCAGCACTGACATGGAAATCATGAAGAATGAGATCTTTGGTCCAATTCTTCCTATTTTAGAATATGAACACATTGAAGATGCGCTTCAGTTTATTAATAGTCGTCCTCGTCCATTGGCTTTCTATTACTTTGATGTAGATAGTGCACGTGCAGAATATATCGCAGGACGCACCCATTCAGGACACTTTGGTATCAACCAAGTCTTAACTCATGTCGCTCAAGACGACCTGCCATTTGGTGGTGTCGGTGCATCAGGTATGGGTAAATATCATGGTAAGGAAGGTTTCTTTAGCTTCTCACATGAACGCTCGATGATGTCAAATCCTGTGAGCCCTAAACTTTATAGTTTAAAATTCATTCTGCCACCATATAATAAAGCGGCACACAAACTGCTTTTGAAAACACTATTTCGCTAGGCTGATCAAGGCATGACCTATCAAACAAGTTCATGCCTTGTTTTTACCAATTTCGCTTGTCTTTTAATCGTATTTTTGGTATAAAACGCCCCTTGAATGATTTCATCCGTTTACTTGAATGGCTAGTTGCACGAAACAGTGCTATAAAACTAGCAATGGAGTTCACCATGTCTAAGGTTTGCCAAGTTACCGGCAAGCGTCCTATCGTTGGTAACAACGTATCGCACGCAAACAACAAAACCAAACGCCGGTTCGAGCCGAACCTGCACCACCACCGTTTCTGGTTAGAAAGCGAAAAACGTTTTGTACGTCTTCGTTTAACCACTAAAGGTATGCGTATTATTGATAAATTGGGTATTGAGAAAGTTGTTGCTGATCTCCGTGCTCAAGGTCAAAAGATCTAAGGAGTCTGAACAATGCGTGATAAAATCCGTCTCGTTTCTACCGCTGGTACTGGTTATTTCTATACCACGACTAAGAACAAACGTACAATGCCGGAAAAAATGGAAATCAAAAAATTTGATCCAAAAATCCGTCAACACGTAATCTTCAAAGAAGCTAAAATTAAATAATTTTGGTTTCTTTAAAAAACGACTTCTTTTGAGGTCGTTTTTTTTGCCTTTAGTTTCATATCATTTTTATTCATTGTAGTATTATCAGCAACAACTTCGATTTTACTTGTTACAATTTATTCGATTTCTTCTTGGCATGTTTTATGCTGATTTATTTATACCTTAACCGCAACGATTAAGGAGCTCCAATGCCACATGATGTTGGTTTAATTATATTACTTGCTGTTGGTTTTGGTTTTGCCCTTATTTTTGGCTACATCGCAGCACGTTTACGCTTACCTCCTTTAATTGGTTATCTTATTGCGGGCATTATTATTAGCCCGAACACCCCAGGTTTTGTGGGTGATATCAAACTTGCCAATCAGTTGGCTGAACTTGGTGTCATGTTTCTCATGTTTGGCGTGGGCATGCATTTTTCCATCAAAGATTTACTCCAAGTTCGCCGTATTGCCATCCCAGGTGCAATTCTACAAATCAGCGTCGCCACCCTCCTTGGGGTCGGGGTTTCTATGCTTTGGGGATGGAGCTTTGGTTCCGCACTGGTCTTTGGTTTAAGTTTATCTTGTGCCAGTACTGTAGTATTACTCAAGGCACTGGGTGATCGAGGCTTACTCGAATCCGTTAACGGTAAAATCGCTGTTGGCTGGCTCTTGGTTGAAGATCTGGTCATGGTGTTGGCATTGGTCCTTTTGCCTGCTATCGCAGTATTGCTCGGTGGACACGCTTTACATGGTACAGATACATCGCAAAGTATTTGGATGACCATTGGCATTACTTTATTAAAAGTCGTTGGTTTTATCGCCTTTATGTTAATCGTTGGCAAGCGTCTTGTTCCAATGATTATACAATTTGTCGCTCGCCTAGGTTCACGCGAATTATTTACCTTAACCGTTGTAGCTGCAGCAGTATCGATCGCCTATGGGTCTTATGCCGTTTTTGGCGTTTCTATGGCCCTCGGTGCATTCTTCGCAGGCATGGTGGTGAAAGAGTCTGACTTTAGCCATCGAGCCGAAGAAGAAACCCTACCCTTACGTGAGATCTTTGCGATTTTATTCTTCGTATCGGTCGGGATGCTATTTGATCCAAGCATTCTGCTAGAAGAACCATTACATATTCTGGCTGTGGTTGCGATTATTATGGTAGGTAAAACATTGGCAGCGATTGCCTTGGTTTTGTTCTTCCGTTATCCAATCAATACCGCTTTAACTGTCGGTGCAAGTCTCGCTCAGATTGGCGAGTTCTCATTTATTTTAGCCACGATGGGGGTCGCCCTCGGTTTACTGACCTTAGAGGCTCAAAATCTGATTCTGGCAGGGGCACTATTTTCCATCACCTTGAACTCATTTATTTTCTCCGCCATCGAACCAACCCAACAATGGATTCGTCAACGTTCGCATCTAGCACGTTTATTAGAGCGCAGTAGCGATCCACTGGCGATGCTACCTGATGAGGTCGATCAAGACTATTTACGCGATCAGGTGGTGATTATTGGTTATGGTGGAGTCGGTCGTCGCATTAGTGACAATCTAATACAACAAAATATCAAAGTGGTCATTGCCGAAGAAAATCGTGAGATCGTGGAACGATTACGTACACAAGGCATCGCAGCGGTTAGTGGTGAAGCCACTGAACCAAATGTTTTGATTCAGGCACATATTCAGCATGCGCGTTTATTGGTTATCTCACCAATGGATATTTTGGATATTCATCGGATCGTCGACATTTCCAAACAGCTAAATCCTGAAATCCAAGTCTTGATTTGTGCTGAAAGCAAGGAAGAAGCGGCAGTGATTCGAGAAGAAAATATCGGCGAAGTCTTCTATGCGAAAGAGGAGATGGCGAAGAATATGAGTCATCACATCTTAAATCGGATCGAAATAGCGCATCAATCCACTGGATATTAAGTTCTTTAAGCCCAATAAAAAAGCGTACTCTCAAGTACGCTTTTTGCTTATAAATATTAGCTCAGATGAGGCGGTTGCTCATCCACAACTTCCGCTTGCCATTGATTCATCTGCTTTTCTAGCAGACCGAATAAAGCCGCCTGAATCATATGTTGAGCGACTGCGGGGGTTTGATCACCAAGAATTTCTTTGACTTCGTCACTAAATTGAATCTTTACTAAAGGCTCTTGTTCAGAACCAGCATTACGCAACGCGAGCTCACCACCTTCGAGTTGAACCAATTCCAGAACGGCTTCTTGGTTACCAAATAATTCTTTTAACTGTTGCATTGACATATACATTCTCCATGCTTCAATCATGGTGGCAAAGCACGTGTGCACTTTGCGATCTCACATCTTATTTATATAAGTGCTGTTTGCATGAATTTCAAGTATCTCACTGCTTTAACTTAGAACTCAACCATTTCGTTACGAAAACCATCAATTAAGTGACTTAACTCGCGATGCCATTCACGCAAAATTTTGGCATCAGGCAACCATGCTTGTGGGCTTTGGGTGACTTTGATGATCAAATTAGATGAGGTTTCATTCTCAGGCTCTGGCGAAGTCGGCTCTGGCGCATATTGGCACATCCGATAAGCACGTTTTAATTCAGCCACAAAACCATCTTTTGCCAAATGCTGTAAAACTGAAATTTCTGGAGAGACCTGACCTTTATCCGCCATATGCTCTTCAATGGATTTAAACGTTGGTTGTAAATCATTGAGACGATAATAGCGCACCAATTCTTGCAAGAACGCTAAAATCGCCCCATGCAAATGAAATACCGCAGCTTCACGATAAGCCTGTGCCTGTTGAATGTGTTCAGTTTGCTCTGCTTGTTGACATGCAAGTCGAGCAAAATAAAGTTTTTGATTGGTACGATCAGCATGGTAGCGAGCAACACGAGACATCTTAAATCCCTATTTTATTTCATTTAAATCACGAGCAATTGTAAAGCGAATTGACGATTAAACAAATAGTGATCATCACATCAATTCGACAAGATAAATTCTACGCTTTGCGATACATGCTATAGGTGTAACAAAAGGACGAATATTGCTGATCACCCAAGCATAATACCCTTCTGCCCAACGAGATGCCTGTGCTGCTTCAACTTCATGTTGTTGCCAAGCATGCACAGATTCAATGTCAACCAAAGCAACCGCTCTGCCCATTTCCTCATCACCATCTTTCAACAGGTAGTTTTGGTTTTCTACGATAACGAGATTTCTGAGCGGCAATTCCTCAGGTAACCATGAGCGAACCTCTAAAGTTTTAAGACCTTGTGCGATGCGCTCACCGTTCGGTGCAACAATAGATAAAGCTGCATATTGCTTAAACATTGAGAATTAAGCTTTATCGTCTGCAGCTTTCACTCGGATGCCAACACCTTTGACACGTAAGGTATTTAAGCCTTTAATCGCTTTGATGCCCTCTCTTGGATTGGTCATTTCTACAAAGCCAAAACCTTTAGATTTTCCTGTTGCTTCATCCTTCACCACGACACAAGATTCGACTTTGCCATACTGTTTGAATAACTCAAGGACTTCTGCATCGGTCACAGAACGATCTAAATTACGAACTAAAATTTTCATGCTAAAACCTAAAAAATGATTCATTTTTAAAGAAATGAATCAAAATAATTGAATATGCCTAGTTTAATCGAGATCAATACCAAAACCTAAACTTATTGCTGAGTTACGCTGCCAACTACTTTTATTAAATGAAGACGGAACTTGACGATGAATCTGCACATCAAGCAAATGTTGAGGTAAATCATTAAGAAAATAGCTTTCTACTTTCCGCCCTAACTCATCATATTGATCTTGTGACCATAGATTTAAATTCTGTTTGGTCAAAATCAATTCATTTTCGGCGCGTGTAAGTGCCACATAAAGCACACGACGCTCCTCCTCTACATCATCAAAATCGCCTTGCGCACGTGCGTGCGGATACTGATTCGGTGAAACATGCGGGACATAACACACTTTTTGTTCCGTACCTTTGGCGGAATGAATCGTAATCAAAGTCACTAGGTCTTGATCAGGAGTTTTATCTATTTCTGAAACTGAAATAGGATCAAGCACATATTCCTCTAAGAACTCGCCCAACAACTGATGTTTCCGAGCCAGTTGTTTTACCAGATCAAAATCTTTGACGCGGCGATTCCAATCTTTGCTTTTATAGTTATTTTCTAATTGTTCACTCAACGCATCCAATGCCAAACCAATACAGGCTTCGACATGCTGTTGCAACACATCGAGTTGCTTCAAGATTAAAATGGCTTGCTGTGGCACTTTGCCATGTCGCTCTAAACGCTGACAACGCGCATCAATATCTGTGAGTTGAATCAACTCTTGCGCCAATTTACTCGCACCAACATCGCCAACACCATCCCATAAGGTCAAAAACCGCATCCAAGCCAAATCATCCTGCGGATTAACACTGACTCGAAGTAAACTTAAGACATCTTTGACATGTGCGGATTCGAGTAGTTTCACCCCACCAATAAAACGATACGGAATATTGGCAGCAATTAAAGCCCCTTCTAAATATCGACCACTAAACCCAGAACGAAGTAAAACCATGTGTTCAGCCCACGCTGCACCTTGGTAATGTCGTTGATTCAAATCTTGAATAATCCAATTGGCTTCTTCAAATTCATTGCCTAAAATATGTAGCTGTGGCTTCAATCCTTTACCACGATAAGCCAACAAGTGTTTGTCATAACGAATCTGGCTCTGCTCTAATAACCAATTAGATAAGTCTAAAATTTCCTGCGTTGAACGATAATTCATTGCCAAAGTAAGCACCTCAGCATCAGGCACTCGTTCTTTAAAATGATGAATATTTTCAAAATCAGCACCACGGAAACCATAAATCGACTGAGCATCATCCCCTACACAGAAAAGTTTCACTTTTCCGACTAAGGGTTGCAGCAAAGCCCATTGCAGTGGATTGGTATCCTGCATTTCATCGACCAATAAAGCAGAACAGAAGCCTGTCACCCATTTCACCAACTCAGGTGAACTTTGTAAGTGCACTGCGACAATCGATAAAATATCATCATAATCAAGAAAATTTCGTGCTTGCTTGCGCTGTTCATAAGCCTGCATCAGTTCAGCAATTTGCGTTTTATATTCTACTGCCTGAGGAAGCTGTTGAATTAGAGCATCGGAAAGTTTGGTCTTGGTATTGCGCGCATAGGAATACAAATCACAAAGTTCAGCAGCTTTAGGTAGAACATTGCCCTTATCTTTGCCACGCAATAAACGAAACATCAACAACTGGTCATCACGATCAATAATACTAAATTGCGTTAAACCAAAAGCTCTAGGATTGCGACGCAATAGATACATGCAAAAAGTATGAAATGTTGATGCCCTTAAACCCTTGGCTTGTGCGCCCATATGCTGCTCTACACGGGTTACGATTTCACTTGCTGCACGACGAGTAAAGGTCAATATCTGAATCTGTTGTGCTGCTAAGCCCTGATCGATCAAATACGCTGCTCTTGCCACAATGGTTTTGGTCTTCCCACAACCCGCCCCTGCTAAAACCAAGCAGTTTTGTGCTGCCGTGGTTGCGGCTTGTTTCTGTTGTGGATTCAGTTCATCAATTAGCTTGGCAAGCGTCATAAAATCGGTCAGTTTAAATTGAAGTGGTATTTTAGCAGACTAAAGGAAATGAAACATTTCACGCTACAAAAACAAAAAGAGCATGTTCAACACATGCTCCAAATACAAGACCATTCAGTTTAAACCACAGTTGAGCTATGTGGGAGTTGCTTAATTGCTCCAGCAAAAGTCAGATAATTGATGCCTTGAAATAAAATATCAATCGCAAGGAACATACCGAGTACCCAGAAAGGTGAACTTGGCGAGGATAAGATCAAAACCCCAGTGAATAACGTTACGACACCTGAAAAGAGCACCCAGCCCCAACCCGACATCGGTCTAAGGATAAAGGCGTTCACAGTCCGAATAATCCCTGCAATAATTAAAGCAATTGCTAAAAAACTAGTCAGAACCACGGCGGTAATCACAGGTGTGGTAAATGCAAAATAACCTGCGATGAGATACAACACACCAAACAATGCCCACAACCAGCGTGTACCACCTTTGAAAACCATAAATGCGGCAAGAAAATGTAAAGCCCCGCCCAACATCATCAGTACACCGAATAAAAGAACGGCTGAAAGCGTTGCGAAAGGCAAAGCAGCCAAAAGAATCAAACCAATAATAATCAATACCACGCCCAATAGCAGATACCATTTACGGTCAGCGTGTAGCTGATTGCGAATCAGGTCGTTACCCACTGTTTTCATCATTATTTACTCTTTTATCATCAAGTTTATATTTATATTCTGAGCGTCTTTTATCCGAACTTCTGTATAAGGCATGTTGATAATTCATGATGTAATGTCAGGAAAACTGGTGTTTTATTTCATCATTTTTATTTAAGAAGTGTTTTGTTTATATGTGGGTAAATGCAAACTTATCCACAAATTCACTCCAGTTATCTTCGCTTTACTTGATCCAACCAATTTCTTTTGCTGTAAGCATACTCATCATCGTTTGCTCTAGATCAATTGGCATTTTACTTTTATGTTCTGAAAGTGGAATACGCCCACCCATAATCTCAGCTTTGGTTTGCGGGTACAAAGGTTTCTGATCTGCTTGCGCATAACCCAATGGGAAAATGGGCTCACCCGTATCTAAATAATATTTATCGGTGGCACCAAACCCATGAAGTAACTCATGCACAAGTACCACATTGTTCTGCTCAGCTTGTTTCTGTGATGCAAACAGATTCACCGAACCAATTCGACCCCGTTCCAATGCAGTAGAGTGCTTTAATTCATTGGTTTTCTTTGGATCATAAAAATTCAGATACAAGGTTAAACTTGGATAACCATCAACGGATTGACGTTGTTTCCATGCAAAAAATCGAAATTTTAAACTCCATAAAATACTCTGGAGGACACTTTGCTGCTCTGGCATTTTTGGAGGTGTTTGATTAAGCTCTCGCCCAATCTGCAACATAAAATAGCTGCTTTGCCCCCGATAGTGCTGACTATTGCGCTCTAAATACTGTTTGACGTCAGCAAAATCATCTAACTGTAATCGCTGAATATAATGTTGAGTCGTTTCTAATCCATCGGCATTAATTGGGTGAAGTAGAATGATAATCGGCTGATTCCAATCTTGATTTTGATCTCGATAAGCATTCACCGCAACCACCAAGAGCACCATCAATAAACAAGCCACTCGAATATTTTTCCACATTGCTTAACCCCAAGTAGGATTCAATTATTGCTTTTATTTGTTCTATAAAAAATGCTAGCAAATCGCTAGCATTTTTTATTTTATCAATAATTAAGCTTCAACCCATTTTCCATTTTGGAAAACTAAACTCCATTTGGTTTGCTTACCTTCTAGAGTTTCTGAACCCACGTATTGCACTTGATTCTTACGGCTAAATTTGACCACCGTTGGATTTCCTTCAGGATCTACATCAGGTGCTTGCAATAAGAATTGATACTTCTCGTCCAACTGCTCAGCCACGCTACGTAACTCAGCCACTTTTGGTGCACGTGTTTCACGAATTTTCGGGAATTTACTTGCTGCCAAGAACAACCCTGCTGCACCATCACGTAACACGAAGAAATCATCATGTTTGGTTGAACGCAAATGTTCCATCTTGATCGGATCAACACGAGGCGGTGCAGGCTGACCACTCTTTAATACTTTACGGGTATTGTCACAGCTTGAACACGCAAAATACGGACCGAAGCGACCTGTTTTAAGCTGCATCTCACCATCACATTTATCACATGGAATGGTTGGACCGTCATAACCTTTGATCTTGAACTGACCTTCCTCAAGCTCATAACCATCACAGTCTGGGTTGTTACCACAAACATGTAACTTACGCCCACCATCAATCACATAGCTATCCATGGCTGTGCCACACTTCGGACAACGATGTTTTGACATCAAGTCTGCTGTTTCAGCGCCATCATCATCGGACAGCACAGCTAAAGACTCAACAGGTGTCAGATTCAATGTACCTTTACAGCGTTCTTTAGGCGGCAAGTTATAACCTGAACAGCCGAGGAATACCCCAGTTGTACCTGTACGTACTTGCATCGGACGAGAACATTCAGGGCATTGCACATCAGCCACTTCGACAGGCTGATTACGGCGCATGCCGCTTTCGCCTTGTGCATTGGTTAGACGCTTTTTGAAATCGCCATAGAACTCATCCAGTAACTCTTTCCAGTTCCGATCACCCATTGCCACTTTATCAAGTTGCCCTTCTAAATCTGCGGTAAACGCATAATTCATGAGGTTGTTAAAGCTTTCATCGAGGCGATCTGTAACGATTTCACCCATCTTCTCTGCAAACAGACGACGGTTTTCAAGTTTGACATAACCACGATCTTGAATGGTCGAGATAATCGCAGCATAAGTCGATGGACGACCAATGCCACGTTTTTCTAATTCTTTAACCAATGATGCTTCTGTAAAACGTGCAGGCGGCTTGGTAAAATGCTGGCTTGGATCAAGTTGTTCCAATTTCAGCACTTCGCCGACTTTAACAGCAGGAAGCAATACATCATCATCAGATTTATTGGCACCACGAACTTTGGTAAAACCATCAAAAACCAAGGTACGACCTTTGGCTTTCAGCTCTACATTTGCTGCTTCAACGGTTAACGTTGAAGATAAATATTCGGCTGGTGTCATTTGACACGCAACAAATTGACGCCAAATCAAATCATATAAGCGCTGAGCATCTCGCTCTACACCAGCAAGTTTATCGCCCGTTAATACCACATCAGATGGACGAATCGCTTCGTGGGCTTCTTGCGCACCGGCTTTATTGCCATAGCGATTTGGCTTTGCAGGCACATATCGATCCCCAAAGGTTTGCTGAATGTGATTACGTACCATATTGACCGCATCATCACTCAAAAAGGTCGAGTCTGTACGCATATAGGTAATAAAACCACCTTCATACAAACGTTGCGCCAGCATCATGGTTTTTTTGACTGAGAAGCCTAAGCGTGTGCTTGCGGCTTGTTGTAAGGTCGAAGTGATATAAGGTGCACTTGGATTTACTTTGGTTGGTTTGTCTTCACGCAATGCTACTTTATATTCAGCGTCTTTTAACACGCTGAGCAAAGCATCTGTTTCAGCTTTATTTTTAAGCTTGAGCGTTTTACCTGCTTGTCTCACCGCTTCTAAGCGAATGTCATCTTTCTGAGAAACAGTGTCTGCAAAGACTTGCCAGTATTCTTCTGGAATAAATGCACGAATTTCACGTTCACGCTCGACGACGAGCTTAACTGCAACCGATTGAACACGCCCTGCCGATAAACCACGGGCAATCTTTTCCCATAACAACGGCGAAACCATAAAGCCAACCACACGGTCGAGAAAACGACGTGCTTGTTGTGCGTTGACACGATTTAAATCTAAGCGTGTTGGCTGCTTGAATGCTTCTTGAATGGCATTTTTGGTAATTTCGTTAAAGACCACACGATGGTAACGACTGTCATCACCACCAATAACCTCCCTTAAGTGCCAAGCAATCGCTTCCCCTTCTCTATCCAAATCCGTTGCGAGGTAGATTGCATCAGCATCTTTGGCGAGTTTTTTCAGTTCGGCAACGACATTCTCTTTACCTGGTAACACTTCATAGTGTGCTACCCAATCATGTTCTGGGTCGACCCCCATACGATTAATCAGTGCTGACTGTGCTTTCTCAGCCTTTTGTTCATCGGTGAGTTTGACGCGGGTAACAGGCTTCTTTTCTGTTGCCTTACTTCCCCCACCTGTCGGTAAATCACGAACGTGACCGACCGAAGATTTCACGATAAATTGTGAACCTAAATATTTATTAATGGTTTTCGCTTTTGCAGGCGACTCCACAATCACTAAGGCACGTTTAGTTGCAGCAGAGGTTGAAGCTGCTGTGCTTTTTGCAGCAGAGCGTGGAGTATTCGCCATAATGAACCATTTTTCCTGTGGTAAATCAAATAATTAGATTTTAGCTAATTCGTGTAAATAAGTTTTCATATCTTCAAGTTGTGTGGCTCTGAGATCAACTTCTTCATCCCAGTACATGCCGACACAGTTCGCCTGCATATCAATAGCATAAACTCCTTTTAATGCAATAGCTAAGTCATTAAATTTCTGCTCACCTTGCACGACTTGAAGTTTTCCATCGACCACTCTTGCTCGCATCAACGCTAAACGAGCATCGGGAATCAGCACACTATAATAAGTCACCATACTGGCACGATTTTCGGTTGCCATTGGAATCTTGGTCCACTCTGGCGCAACGATGACACGTGGATGCAAACCCATTTTCCGTGCTTGATCACGCATTGTACCGAGTGCTTTTTCTCGAGGACTAACACGCAAACCAAAAACCGAGCCAAGTACAAACAGTACAATCGCTACCGTGATCCAAATTCCAACATTACTCATAAAATAGCCCAAAACTTTCTTTTATTAGCGTTACAT
This sequence comes from Acinetobacter halotolerans, assembly GCF_004208515.1. Lineage (GTDB taxonomy): Bacteria > Pseudomonadota > Gammaproteobacteria > Pseudomonadales > Moraxellaceae > Acinetobacter > Acinetobacter halotolerans. The sequence continues at coordinate 186,870 of NZ_SGIM01000005.1, read as the reverse complement.
AAGTTGAATCAAAAAGGCAAGTTTTCCTTACAGTATGTGCTCAGCATGCCTTTTTCAATTCATCAATAATGCGGTGGTTTATCACTCATTGGATCAAAAGTCGCGATTCCTTCTGACAAATCCGATGCTTCTATGCGACGATATAAGAACTGCATTTGTTTTTTTAAATCTGCAATTTCTTGTGTCTGAATCACTAATTGTTGGTTCAGTTGGTCAACTAAATCGTCTAAAAATGCAATTCGGACTTGCAAATCTTCAATGGGTGCGGACAATGACGCTTGATCATCAAAATTTTGTTGTTTAGTCATTTCAGACCTCATCTGAGCTTTTAGGAAACATTATGGCCTATATTACTTTAAGGGATGTCCACCTCGCATTTGGTGGGCCTGCCCTACTCGATGGCGCACACTTTAACCTAGAACGTGGCGAGCGAGTCTGTTTAATCGGTCGTAATGGTGAAGGTAAGTCTACTTTACTTAAACTGATTGAGGGAAGCTTATTGCCCGACAGCGGCGAAGTTTCAATTCAAAATGGTTTAACAGTTTCAATGTTAGCCCAAGATGTACCCATGGATTCTGGAAAGGTCGCTGACATTGTAGCTGACGGAGCTGGTGAGGCCGCAACTGTACTCAAAGCCTACCATGAAGCCAGCGATAGCTGTGTACTTGGTGATATGGATGCCTGCGATCGGATGGGCATGTTACAGCATAAGCTCGATCAGTTGGATGGCTGGGCACTAGAAAATAAAGTGAACTCTATTCTCAGCAAAATGGGCCTCGACCCCCATGCTGATTTGGCAGATTTATCAGGTGGCCGTAAGCGTCGTGTGTTATTGGCGCGTGCGCTGTTGACCCAACCTGATGTACTGTTACTCGACGAACCAACCAACCATTTAGATGTTGAAAGTATTGAATGGTTAGAGAAATTTTTGCTTGACCAAAATAATCTAACGTTACTGTTCATTTCGCATGACCGTTCATTTGTAGACAGCATTGCGACCCGTATTATTGAGCTTGACCGTGGTGTTTTACGTAGCTACGAAGGTAACTACTCTCGCTATTTAGAGCTTAAAGCACAGCAAATGGAAGCAGAGGAAAAACAAAATGCTTTATTTGACAAAAAGTTAGCTGAAGAAGAAACCTGGATTCGCCAAGGCATTAAAGCACGTCGTACCCGTAATGAAGGTCGTGTTCGTGCGTTGAAAGATTTACGTGAACAATCTAAAGCGCGTCGCTCGCAACAAGGTAAAGTCAGCATGGCAACTCAGGATGCAAACCGTTCTGGCAAGTTGGTATTTGATATTGAACATCTGAGTGTTACTTTTGGCAACAATGCACCGATTATTAAAGACTTTTCAGCATTGGTCTTACGTGGTGATCGTATTGGTCTAGTCGGTGACAATGGTGTCGGTAAAACCACACTCATCAAAGCGATTTTAGGTGCCATTGAGCATGGTGGTTCAGTTAAAACGGGTACACAGCTTGAAGTTGCTTATTTTGACCAATTACGTAATGCCTTAGATCTTGAAAAGTCAGTCATGGCAAACGTTTCAGAAGGCTCTGACTTTGTCGATGTGAATGGCAATCGTCGCCATATCTATAGCTATTTACAAGACTTTTTATTCTCTCCAGAACGTGCCCGCACACCTGTAAAAGCACTTTCTGGCGGCGAGCGTAACCGTATCTTGTTGGCAAAATTATTGCTAAAACCATCGAATTTAATTGTGATGGATGAACCAACCAATGACTTGGATATGGTCACGCTTGAACTGCTTGAAGAAATGCTTTCTGATTATAAAGGTACATTATTATTGATCTCGCATGACCGTGCCTTTATGGACAATGTCGTGACATCAACTTGGGTATTTGATGGTAAAGGAAATATTGATGAGTACATTGGCGGGTATCAAGACTATTTAGAACAACGCCCTGATCAAACTGTGGTTGATCAGAAAAGTGATGTAAAAAAAGCACAAGCTAAGGCTGAAGCCGCAACTGCACCGAAGAAAGTCAAACTCAGTTATAAAGATCAACGTGAGTTAGAGCAGCTTCCAGCAGAAATGGAAAAGCTAGAAGCGGAACAAACGGAACTTTCAGAAAAGTTGGCTGATGGATCATGGTTTCTTAGCGATGCCAATGCAGCGACATTGGCAAGTCAACGTCTCGCAGAAATTGAAGAATTACTGCTCGAAAAGTTAGAACGTTGGGATATCTTAGAAAATATGTCAAAAGGCAATTAAGCTAAACTTCCTGAGCATCTATTCTTTAGGGAGTAGATGCTCATTCAATTTAATTACACACAATTCCTTGGGCTATAAACTCACTTGCAAGCGATTGGTAAATTCTAAAATTTTCCTCATCAAAACACACAAAAACAACTTCTTGAACGAAATCTGCTTTATCCAATTCAGCACTTATGATTTCTAATGCAATTTGCGCTGCGAATTGTTTAGGAAAACGATAAATACCAGTTGAAATATTCGGAAATGCAAGCGTTTTTAGTTGTAAATTTTCTGCTAATTGAAAGCTGTTTCTATACGCATTTTTTAACAATATAGTTTCATTATATTGTCCATCAACCCACGTTGGACCAACAGTGTGAATGACATATTTAGCTGGCAAATTTCCTGCGGTCGTAATCACAGCTTCGCCTACATTACAACCTCCTTGCTTCGCTCGAATTTTTTGACATTCCGCTAAAATTTCAGCACCACCTTTTCGATGAATTGCCCCATCCACACCACCACCGCCTAAGAGTGAAGTATTTGCTGCGTTGACAATTGCATCAACACTCATTTGAGTAATATCACCTTGTTCAATTGTTATTTTTTTCATAATTTTTCCTTTGCGATTTGCTTTTAAATACACACTCTACAATAGAATAGATTGATTCTGCAGTTACATCAGTGAATTAAAAACTCACTTCATGTTACACTTTTCAAAAATTCAACTTAATTCACATATCAAAGTTCTATGAGCCAACAACAGTCTTATATTCCTGGCGAATTTCGATGGGAATTTTTATTGCCTAAATACTGGAAGAATTGGATCGCAATTATCTTCCTTATATCGTTGGCAATCCTCCCTTGGGCAATCCAATGGCGCTTAGCACATGGCTTGGCGCATATATGTTGGTCTCTACTCCGCTCACGTCGTAAAACCACATTACGGAATATGGAAGTGTGCTTCCCTGAATGGTCGCCTGCGGAAGTTGAAACCAATGCAAAAAAAGTCTTCATTGACATGATGCTTGGCATGTTTGAGACCCTGAATGCGTGGTATTGCCCAAAATGGTTTAAGAATCGTCACCATATTGAAGGACTGGAACATATTCAAAATGCCCAAGCACAAGGTCATGGCGTACTATTGCTTGGCACGCACAGCACCTTACTCGATGCAGGGGGCTATCTGTGTTCGCAATATTTTGAACCTGATGTGGTCTATCGTCCACAAGATAATCCGATGCTGGATATGTTTATTTATCGCTGTCGAGATACGATTTATAAACATCAAATTGATCACGATGATATGCGTGGGCTTATTCGTAGACTCAAAGATGGTGGGGCAATTTGGTATAGTCCGGATCAAGATTTTGGTTTAAAACAAGGAGTGATGGCGCCTTTCTTTGGTGTACCAGCCGCGACGGTTACCGCACATCGCCGTTTATTAAAAATTTCTAAAGCTGTTGCTATTCCACTGTATTTTTATCGCTATGGAGACATTCGAAATCCAAAATATAAAGTGCTAATCGAACCTATAGTTGAGAATATGCCTAGTGAAGATGAAGTGGATGATGCGATTCGCGTAAATAAAATTATTGAAGCCCAACTTCGCATCGCACCAACACAATGGATGTGGTTTCATCGTCGTTTTAAAACGCGCGCTGAAGGATATGAAAGTATTTATTAATCCAACCTTCAATAAGAAAACAGACTTATCTCAAAAATAAGTCTGTTTTGCTTTAAGCCATTCCCTTGCGACTTTATCGGGATGATCTAAATACAATTAAACATCCTCCATCAATCCTACCCGTCACCGTATCAACATCTGTTGGCTTGTTACTCCTAAGATTTCTCATCTTAGATAAAATATCACTACAAGAAAAATGACAAGATATCTGACTTTAGCTACACACACTTGATCAAATTGCTGCTATATAGGTATGCCAGATAATGTGGCGAATAGATCATGAAAGATGTGATCTGTTTTCACTGACTTAGATCTTATTGCACCAAATGACCTTCAACCCAGCCTGTCCCATGATCCGTTGCGACTTCATAAAGCCCTTGTTGCACATTGCCAGAGAAAACTAAATCGGTTGATTTGGAAAGCTTATACATCACAGCACTTGATTTATTGGCCGATTGATAAAGTGAAATATTATTAATTTTGGGACGTAATGTCTGACCCGTCACTAAGTTTGTTTGTATTGCCGCTTGTTGATTTTGTCCGCTCGTGTTTTTCACATCTTGGGAAATCCCTGCAACTTGCTTCGTCGTTTCACTGACCTGACCTAAGGTATTACGAAGGTCTCTCAAAGTATCAGCAAATCCGGCATGACTGTTCATTGGAATCATCACACTCACGATAATGAGCCATCCTTTAATGTTGTTCATTTCTGCCACCCTCAAAAAATGTTAAAATTTAACATTTATAATAATGGGTCAAAAAAAATACAATTTCAAGCCAATTCAAGATCACCAAGGTTAATATCGGATACCTATTTTGTAAGATTTTTTAATCTTTCTCGTCATTCTGTTAATATTTCACACATAAACGCTTATACTTTTTTATGGGTATCCATCCACACTGGAGATAGAATGACTAAACAGAGAACGCCTCTAGATTCCAATGATGTGGATCAGATCAAACTACAAAATAGTACGATGACCAAAAATGCAGAAACCACATTGGAAAGTATATTTCCAATGATGCAACATATTGCACGTTGGCTCATTCATTCAGGGGTTGGGTATACAGATTTTGCTGCCGCACTAAAACCAATCTTTTATGCTCAAGCACTCACAGAACTAGAACGCATCAAACAAAATAAGACTGATTCAGCAGTTAGCCTTTTATCAGGTTTGCATCGTAAAGATGTCAATACGTTCAAACAACAAACTAATCAAACACTTGAAACACCCAATTTTGCAATTAGTGTCCCAGCTCGCGTAATTTCGCGATGGATCGCACTCGATCTTCCTCATCAAATTCCAATTTCAGGCAGTGAAAATAGTTTTGAGGACTTGGTTCGATATATCTCGACTGAAAAACACCCTCGATCTATTTTGCTTGAACTTCAACGTCTAGGCGTTGTTATTCAAAATGGTTCTGATGTTATCTTGCAACAAAACAGTTTTACTCCTGACAACCAAATGCAGGAAAGCAAAGCATTGTTTTCAGCCAACTTGACTGACCATTTAGCTGCCGGTATCGATAATTTCATCAGCGACAAACCATTTACTCATCTAGAACAGGCCTTGCACGTTGAGAAACTAACACCCGAATCTGTAGAGGCCCTTAAACAACTCAGTCTCGAACTTTGGCAAGACATGGCAAAACAACTTTTACACAGCGCCATTGAATATTGTGAAAAAGATCAAGATCAAGAAAATGCAAAATTCCAATTCCGTTTCGGCGTTTATCAATACGATAAAGAAATAAATCTACAGGTGCCTTATACCTATAAGGAAAAATAAAATGAACTCAATAAAAAATATAAGTCTCACTTTTTTACTTTGCGGGTTAGCGAATGTGTTAACGGCTTGTGGTGAAAACTTTTCAGCATCGAATGTCAGTCTAGGGGGAAGTGGTTCAGGACACCAAAAACCACCGAATCCAACTGGCGGCGATAGCATCCCCTCGCATGATGAAAAAGACACGATTTATTATGTGAAAATACCTGCCATGAATAATAATGAATGTATGGGCATGCAGCGCAATGTCCATTTCATTTTCACAGATAGTAAACAAGCAATACCTGTTGGTTCGACCCAATATCTGCCATTAACCAGTTTACAAGTCGAAATTAAAAACACGACACCAAATTATATTTTTGAACGTGCAGATCAATGTCAGCCATTTAAAATTCAAAAAAATGATATGGTCTTTGCTAGATCTCCATATCCTCACTGCTCCTTAGAACAACAAAGTGTCCAAGTTTTTCAACCTTATGAAACCAAAATATATACATTGAATCTTGATTTTATAAATGCAGCTCATCAATGGGATGTGAATTATTTAGTGTCATATGGCTCTGAACTTCCATCGACTCGATCCCAGTGGGAAAAATGTCCCCCATTACCGCTCTCATTCACGATTCAAAAGAGAAAAATACCCACCGCTCTTGAGGATGAGTTACAACAACCGACTACAGAACAAAATTTAGAAGCAACTCTACCCTGAGTAACCTAAAGTTTCATTTCTTCAAAATTAAAACCCGAGTTCTGCATCCTGCAAAACTCGGGCAAATGAGGTTGTGCTTTCACGTTCTTTTTTTATTATCTTGCGTCCATCGCATGCATCATATCCATGATGACTTTTCCATCTCAGCGTTGCTATCCTTAAAGCGGAAATCCATTCCTGAGTCCTGTGCTGATGTATTTAGAATAAACCTTTTAATCTTGTAGGACTATTCGCTACGGACCTAAATCATTGTACGATATTGCTTACATCATTCATTGTTTATCCTGAGTCGCCATCATGATCTTATGTGGTCGAGCAAGCTCATCTACCACCGCTTTTTCTTCTTGCTCTGCCTTTTCTATTCCATCTTGAATTGCTTGCTGTGCCTCCTCTTCATCTGCTTTCGTTTGTTCCAATTCTTGTTGTTGCTCAAAAATCCGTCCCGTCTGCAACACAACATACACAGGGAAATGATCTGACCCAATATGTGATAAGCGTTTCATATCCACTAATCCAAAATCAGCACTATGAAAAATGTGATCTAAAGACCAGCGTAGTAATGAATAGTTGGCATGAAAAGTATTCATAAAATATCGACCTACTCGTGGATCGAGTAAACCACTTATTCGTTGAAATAAACGAGTTGTTCTTGACCAAGCCACGTCATTTAAATCTCCCATCACAATACAGCTTTGATCTAAGTCTTTGATCCGATCACCCACGATCAAAAGCTCAGCATCTCTCAAAGTAGAGTCTTTGGCTTCGGTCGGGCTAGGTGGCTTGGGATGTAAACAATAAAGCTGAACCAGAATCCCTGAGCGCAACTTCAAAGTTGCATGAATCGAGGGAACGTCGTCACTTAAAATAAATTTAACTTCTGGCTCAATCAAAGCTAAACGGCTATACAGATGCATACCATATAAGTTGTCCAGTGGCACGGCAACTCGGTAGGGATAGTCCTTCTCTATGGGTTTTAAAGCATCTTGCCAAACCATATCCGACTCAAGGGTTAAGACGATATCAGGTTGCAACGCCTCAATATGCTGAAGAAGTAAATCATATTTATCATTTGGGGTTAAAACATTCGCCACCAGTAAAGAGATTTGTTGTTCAGGATTCAGTTGATCCTGACCCACCTGTTTCACTTGTTTCTTCCATATTGGGGTATAGGGCAAAACCATTTTAAGTTGATATGCGACAGCTGCAATCACACCCAAAAGTAATATTTCTCTTTGTAATGTCCATTCAGCCGGTATAAATAGCAAACCAACCAAAGCAACGATTCCAATCGCTAAAATCTGTAATCTAGGAAAGTCTGCTCCCCTAAACCACCATTCATCACGGGGAATCAAGGACCATACACTTAACCAAATAACCAAAACTGCGCAAATCTCAATCCATATCATATTAATTTTACTCTTAGAGATTTTGAAGATTTTCAATAAAGTTACGGCTTTATCAATTTTCCATCTAACACAAACAAATAATTCCACACAATAAATCAACTGTTTTATTCATGTAACACTTGCAGTTGCGTTCACTTTTGATACACTCAAGCCCCTTAAAGTTTTTACATACCGAGGCGAAATGACATGAAAGTAGGTCTGGTCGGTTGGCGTGGGATGGTTGGTTCTGTCCTTATGCAACGCATGGTTGAAGAGAATGATTTTGCTCATATTGAGCCTTTCTATTTCTCTACCAGTAATGCAGGTGGCGAAGCTCCTTCATTTGGTGGTAAGACTGCCCCAGCACTTATGGATGCAACAGACATTAACAGTCTGAAGCAAATGGATGTCATTTTGACCTGTCAAGGTGGTGACTACACCTCTGAAGTTTTTCCAAAACTTAAAGCAGAAGGCTGGAACGGTTACTGGATTGATGCAGCATCGACTCTACGTATGGCTGATGATGCCATCATTGTACTTGATCCTGTCAATTTAAATGTGATCAAAGATGGTTTAGTCAACGGCACTAAAACTTTCGTGGGTGGCAATTGTACTGTTTCTTTGATGTTGATGGGCCTAGGTTCGCTGTTCCAAAACAACTTGGTGGAATGGGCAACTTCAATGACATATCAAGCGGCTTCAGGCGCTGGCGCGCAAAATATGCGTGAACTCATCACGGGTATGGGCTATTTGTATAACAATACAAAAGATTTACTGGATGATCCAAAATCTGCGATTCTTGACATTGACCGTCAAATCGCGGACTTACAACGTGGTGAAAACTTCCCTAAAGCAAATTTTGGTGTGCCATTGGCAGGTTCATTGATTCCATATATCGACAAGCAGCTCGAAAGTGGTCAATCAAAAGAAGAATGGAAAGGCCAAGTTGAAACCAACAAGATTTTAGGCAATCAGCAAATCGTGCCAATTGATGGTCACTGTGTTCGTATTGGAGCGATGCGTTGCCATTCTCAAGCCATCACATTGAAATTGAAAAAAGATGTGCCACTTGATGAAATCGAAGAAATGATTCGCAACTCAAGCCAATGGGCTAAAGTTGTTCCGAATACACGTGAAGCATCGATGACAGATCTTACGCCTGTTGCTGTAACAGGGACTTTGACTGTTCCTGTCGGTCGTCTGCGTAAACTCAATATGGGTAAAGAGTATTTAGGCGCATTTACAGTAGGTGATCAATTGCTTTGGGGTGCGGCTGAACCATTGCGTCGTATGCTTCGAATTTTAGTTGAATATAAGAACGCCTAAGCAAAAAAAGATGAAAAACCAAAAGCCGATCACACTTGATCGGCTTTTTATTATTATTAAATATGAATAATTTACAATTCATTTACATCACGGTAATGTATACTCAGACCTTGTTGGAATTTCACCATGGCTGAAATATCAACAGGCTTTATGACCTGACTAAAACATCACTTTTCATGGATCGAGATGACTGTTAATAACAAATTAAAAATTGCCATTTTAGCCATTTTATCTTCGCAACAACTTTATGCGATTACCTTTGACCCTCTGCAAATCAAGTCTGCACCGGGTGAATTACTTTATGCAGAAATGAGCTTCCATCAAGCCGATCGAAATTCTAAATTTGACGTAAGTCTGGCCACACCAGAAGATTTACACATGATGGGTGCCATGCATCAACCTCCATCGCAACTCAATTTTTTTACACGTCACAATAATCGAGGTGAAGGAGTGATTGTGATTACCTCCTCCCGCCCCATGATTGATCCTGAACTAAATATTATCCTTAAAATTAAAGAAGGCGAATCTGCACACTTAAAGCATATTCGACAACCGATACGCCAACCAGCAATGTCAGCATCGGCCGCCAAGACCAGTAATGAAAAGTCGCTGACCCCGAAGTTTATTGTCAGCGAAAAAGATATTGCCTTAAATCTGCCCGAAAGCACACGGTATAACATAAGCACCCAGCCTGAATTAAAACATGAGAAACTGCTGAATGTGCCCTTTGCTCTTCCGCCAGTATTGAATATTTCAGAGACACGCGTTGCTACAACCACCAATACCGCAGTGCAGCCAATCGAACAGACTACAAATACTCAAGTACCCTCCGTTGCTTCCACAGCTCAAGGTCAACAAGCAACAGTAATGAAGCATGACAACACAGCATTCGCATCAGAAAATCAAATAGGAAGTACTCCAGCGCAAATAAACCCTATAACTGCTGAAAGTGAGCTGAAGGGCACGGAGATTGAAACTGCGCAACAAAATAGTAAAACTCAACACCAAGCTAAAAATACCACTCCACCAGCAAAGAAAAAAACCGCAGCGGATCATTCAACATCCGCAAATAACCAACAACATGTTGTGCAACGTAATGAATCATTGTGGAGTATTGCACAACGGATCTCTGCTGATACCCAGCAGCCTCTTCCACAGGTGATGAAGCAGATTAAAGTACAAAATGAGCATGCCTTTATCGGCGGAAATGCCAGCCGACTTAGACAAGGCTCCCATTTAAATTTCAATCTCAACTCAATCCCTGTTCAGAAAAACCCAAATGCCAATCAAATTGCAACAAAACCCTTAGGTGCCCCTGCTGAAAAAGCAAAATATCGCTTACAGCAAGCCGAAATGTCTTTGGTCGCTGAAAGCAACCAAGATTCAAGTACGGGAAGTGCCAAAAAAGACACATTACAACAAAAAACCAGCGCTGACTTATCATTAAAAGTTATGACAGCACGGGAAAAAACCGTTACATTACAAAGAAACGTAACACAGTTAGAATTGGCTCTACGCCAGAAGGACCAACGGATTCAGCTTTTAAATGCTCGACTTGCCGAGCTGCAAGATCAACTGAAAGCGCAACAGGAAATTAAAAAACCAACACACTGAGTGATGTAAAAAGATTCTCATAGTTTTGGATAAAAGCGGTTCTATTTTTTAAGGGGTATAGATCATGTCAACTATAATAATTTTATTGCTCGTCATCGTATTAGTCGTTGCGATCGTTTTAAAGAAACGTGAGAACACTCAAAATCGTCCAGCATCAAAGAAAAGTGCAAGCAAGACAGCAAAGAAAACAGCGACGCGCACGGCACTTGCACGTGAAGAGCTAGCGTCTGCCCCTCCAGCAACCACAGCTATTTCAGAAAGCTTACGTCAAAAACTTACCCAACAAATTCAAAGCGGAAATTATCAATCTGCTGAAGCACAAATCAATCAGGCTTTAAAACAAGATAACTCTCAACATGAGCTTTATCTTTTTTTACTCGACATCCATCTAGCGCAAAAAGATGACTTTGCGATTGATCAACTGATTAAGCATGTTCACGCATTAAAATTAGAGGATATCGCACAGGCGGCTGAAGCAAAGAATCAAGAACGTATAAAGAACTCTCAATCATTTGATAGTATTGACTTCAAATCGCACCCAACACAATCATCACGTATTGCAGAAGTTGAAGCTCAAAATAAAACGGCCGACTTTGATGCATTGGTTGAAACACCGGCTAAACCAACTTTTGATGATTTACAATCTGAATATACAGCTCCTGCTGAGCAAGAGAAACCTGCCGAAGTAGAAGCACAGGTTCAAGCTTTAGATTTCGACTTTTCCTTTGAACAGAAAGAAACCGTCAAACCCGCAGCAGCAACAACTGAGCTACAACAGCAACCTGCTTTAGACTTTTCATCCGACTTGGCATCAGCACCTGCGACTGAAGCATTATCGGGCAATGATACAAAGCCTGAATTAGATTTTAATTTCTCTAATTTAGATGCAACATCTCGCCAGAGTGAAATCAAAAATGACAATATCACCGAAACGTCTGGCTTAGATTTCCACATTGATCAACCTCAGCATTCCACTGAAAAGCAACACCCGATTGAGAAAACAGAGCTTTCTTTTGAAATTACAGAACCGAGTACAACAATAGAGCCAAAATTAGATGCAGTTGATCCAGTTCCACAAACTGTGACTGTCGAACTTAACGACCCATTGGCTCAATCATTTCCTGACTTGCAACAGTTAGATGAGGCTGAACTTAACTTAGATTTAGCTGAGCAATATATAGAGCTAGGTGCTTATACATCTGCTCGTGAACTCTTACAAAACCATCAGCTTCAATTCAACCTAGAACAACAACAACGTTCAGAAAAATTACTCAATAAAATAGCGTCTTGAATCATATCCGTCTAATATAAGCAGTCTCTATGACTGCTTTTTTATGATGAAAAACTTTTTATTATGCAAAAGATCGCTTTAATTTATATGGGTGGAACTTTTGGCTGTGTTGGCGAACCGCTAATGCCAATGCCAGAACAAACTTTTTTACCTGCACTCAAAAAAGTGATTCCACCTCACTTAGATGTAGAGTGTTTTGCTGCACCAAGCATTCAAGATAGTAGCGCATGTACTGCGACAGATTGGTTGCAGTTAATACAACAAATTCAACAATTACAACTTAAGAATTATCAACATTTCGTGATTATTCATGGTACTGATACCTTAAGCTATGCAGCAGCAACGCTTGCTCGTTTTTTGGGACATTCTTGTCACGCGATTATTACAGGTAGTCAGTATCCCTTACTCAACATTGAAGGGAATGATACGAGAGAGTTTACTGATGCATTAAGTAATTTATCTCTTGCGCTTGAGCAAGTCTTACAACGACCTGCTGGGGTTTATCTTGCCTTCCATCAGCAAGTTTTCCACGCCCAAACCACCCTCAAAGTCCATACCACAGAGCTAGATGCGTTTTCAGGTAAAGATGCAAATCAAGCCTGCAACACCACAGCTGATTATTTTATTGTTCAAAATGAACATATTGAACAAGCCGAACGACTTAGTATGCTCAATCTCATGCTACAACCGATTGGCAAAGAGCAACTGCTATCGCAGTTAAATAATATCTTGGCTGCACCACCAAATTTTCTCGTGTTACAAGGATTCGGCACTGGCAATATCGCGGTGAATGAGGAAGTTTTGGCGTTATTTGATGCTCTGTATCACAAGAAATGTCTTCCAATTATTAGCACTCAAGTGACCTTTGGACAACTTGATCAGCGCTACGCAGTGAGTGCTTGGATTAAATCAGCTAAAGTTTTGATCAATGATTGTCACTGCCATGCTGATTTATATGCAAAAGTGCTGCAAATGTATTTAAAATACCCGACCCATGATCAATGGTTTGAACATTGGCAGCAACACTAATCTGAGGTTAAGACATGCAACGTTATGCAATCGGTATTGAATTTTGCGGTACTCAATACCGTGGTTGGCAAACCCAACAAGCGGGCATTGCAAGTGTTCAGGAAACCATTGAAAAAGTCCTCAGTAAAGTCGCCAATGAAACCATCATTTTACATGGTGCTGGACGTACAGATGCAGGCGTACATGCCACCAATATGGTGGCGCATTTTGATACAGAAGCCATTCGCCCCGAACGCGGCTGGATCATGGGTGCAAATAGTCAACTTCCTAAAGATATTTCGATTCAATGGATCAAATGTATGGATGAAAATTTCCATGCACGTTTCAAGGCAATTGCGCGACGTTATCGCTATGTCGTTTACAACGCGCCAATGCGGCCTGCACTATTACACAAACAAGTTACACATCTCTATCAAGACTTAGATGTAAAAAAAATGATTACTGCCGCAGCAAAGTTTGAAGGCACCCATAATTTTGAATCTTTTCGAGCGGCAGCATGTCAGTCCAATCAACCCGTGCGTCATGTGAAACATTGTCGCCTTTTTGAGCATGGTCGCTACCTCGTTCTCGATATTCAAGCAGACGGTTTTTTACATCATATGGTTCGTAATATCATGGGATGTTTGCTGGAAATCGGACAAGGTCTATATGATATTGAGCATATAGATACCATGTTTGCTGCCGAAGATCGTAAAGCTGCTGGCATCACTGCACCTGCGGATGGACTTTATTTTATTCAGGCATATTATCCAGAGCACTTTGATTTACCGCAGCCGCCATTAGGGCCGCAATGGTTAAACTTAGCTGAATAAAAAAAGCCTTATCTTTTGAGATAAGGCTTTGCTGAATCAGCTTAAATCACTGGCGCTGTTTACGTTTACGATATTCCACTGGGGTTTCATTCGTCCAACGTTTAAATGCACGATAAAAAGTACTTGGTTCAGAGAAACCTGTTAAATACACAATACGTTCAACACTTTCAGTGGTATTTGCGAGTAGTTTCTTGGCTAAACGACAACGATAGTCTGAAAGAATTTGCTGAAAACTGGTATTTGCTTCACTGAGCTGAGTTCTCAAACGACGTGGCGTAATATTAAGTTGTGCTGCAACAGTTTCCAAGGTCGTTTCACCGCTTTCCAAGGTCGAACCAATCGCACGACGTACTTCTCCCACCAAATCATAGCGTGCAAGTTCTTGTAGTTTTTCAATAGCAAGCTGTTCATGCAATTGTAGTAACTCAGGCTCAGCTTGCCATAATGGATAATCTAGAACCGCCGCATCAAAATAAATTCGGGTCTCTCTTTGACCCAAGCTAACGGGGCAACCATACACTCTAAAGTATTCATCATCCTCAGCGCCCTCATTGAAATTAAAATCAATATAAATCGGCTGAAATTGACCTTCAGTAATAAATTTAAAAAAGCGTAAAATACCTGACATCGCGCACTCAGAAAAATGGCGATTGACGAATTGATCAGGCCATAGTTGTTCACCATTACTTAAATAACAGCGACCATCTTCAACAATAAGTTTCGCATCAAAAGCATCACTAATCAGACGTTGGTAAGCCAACGCTCGCTTCAAGCCTTCACCAAAGGTTTCACTACTGATAAATAGATGCTCAATCACTTGACCACGATATAGCGGTAAATATTCCCCTAAATGCAGCCCAATATCTTGATCATTGCTCACATCCCGTGCAGCAATCCAAAAGGCGTTCTGTGCACTTAAAGGTGTCCTTGCATTGGTATCAACTTGATTGAGTGCAACCCCTGCCTTTGTTAAAATCTCTTCGGTCGGTAATCCTGCTTTACGAATTGCCTGATAACCAAAGCGCAATACAACCGATGCATCTGTTAGCTGACCCACGCAGTGCCCTTCCCTGTAGATACTTTATTGTGACAATGAACAATAATTTTAGATTAACGTTGATTGACCAAACTGACAACACTATTCTGCTTCTTTTGTTAAAAAAAATTTATAAATTGTCTGACAGTTCTTTTGATTAATATCTGACAGCCTTGCTTAGCTTATATCTTGTAAATTTTAAATAAATTGACTATAATTTGCGCCTTTCCAATTTGATCTCAGGTAGGCTATGGCCAATAAAGAGGAACTCATTGAGTTCGAAGGCGTTGTCACCGAAACGCTTCCTAATACGATGTTCCGTGTACGTTTAGAAAACGGTCACGAAGTTATTGCTCACATTTCTGGTAAAATGCGTAAACACTATATCCGTATTTTGACAGGTGACAGTGTAAAAGTTGAAATGACACCTTATGATTTGACAAAGGGTCGTATCACTTATCGTGCGCGCTAAGAATTAGTGAATGCAAAAAAGCCACATCTCGTGGCTTTTTTTACAAGCGATAAGCGAGTGCTCTATTTAACGGTCTAACATTCACTTAGATGTTTAAGTCATTTACAGCGATATGTAATTATTGCTGTAATATAATATCGTCTCCGGAACGGATAGATTTTAATATTTCTCTCACGCTCGTTGATCAAATATAAAAATTATTTATTCCAAAAATAAGGAAATAACCACAATGCATTATAAATTTTTTATTATTTTCTTCGCATTATTATTACAAGGCTGCGCAACACCTGGATGGCAATCTGTTCAACTGCAAGATTACTTACAACCTTATATTGGGCAGTCTGCTGATGACATTCAACAGAAGCTCAATTTGAAGGATTTAGGCTTTCAAACGTTAAAACAACCTCGAAAAACTGATAATTCTTTGATTTTCACCGTATTGCGTCCAATCAATATTCCTGTACCGATGCCACAATCCTTTGGTGAATCTGGTTCAGGTATGGGAAGTTCTACTCGCATAGGTACGGTTCAAACGGGTCAGCAATCCTATGATGTGAATTTTTATTGCCATATTATTTTTGAGCTCGATCAGCAACAAATTGCGCGCTCAATTCGTTATGAAGGCAAAGCTTGTTAAATCTATATCCCAAATAAAAAACGCAGCCTTAGCTGCGTTTTTTATTTATCAGCATTTAGTTAAGTGCAGAAACTACCGCCTCACCCATCGCATCTGTACCCACTTTGATCATACCTTCAGACATAATGTCTGCGGTACGTAAACCTTGATCCAAGACTTGACCTACAGCATCTTCAATCGCTTTGGCTGCCGCTTCTTCACGGAAGGTATATCGCAACATCATCGCAACCGAAAGTACAGTCGCAAGAGGGTTTGCGACATTTTGACCCGCGATATCAGGTGCAGAACCATGACATGGTTCATACATGCCTTTACCTTTCTCATCTAATGATGCTGAAGGCAACATACCGATTGAGCCCGTTAACATTGCCGCTTCGTCCGACAAAATGTCACCAAATAAATTACCTGTCACAATGACATCAAATTGTTTCGGTGCGCGAACCAATTGCATCGCGGCGTTATCAACATACATATGCGACAACTGAATATTTGCATACTGCGCTTGCTGCAAATCAGTCACCGTTTGCTTCCACAACTCGGTCACTTCAAGCACATTGGCTTTATCGACTGAGCAGACTTTGCCACCACGTAATCCAGCTAGCTCAAAGGCAACCTTAGCAATACGTTTAATTTCACTTTCTGAATATACGTCGGTGTTATAGCCTTGCTTCTCACCATTTTCTAGTTCACGAATACCACGAGGCTGACCGAAATAAATACCGCCCGTGAGCTCACGAACAATCAAGATATCTAAACCTGCAACTATTTCAGGCTTCAAACTCGAAGCATCTGCCAATTGTGGGTACAGAATCGCTGGACGTAGGTTAGCAAATAAATTGAGTTCACTGCGGATTTTAAGTAACCCACGCTCAGGACGGATCGAACGCTCAATGCTATCCCATTTTGGACCGCCGACAGCACCCAATAAAATTGCATCCGCTTTTTTGGCTTGTTCACTAGTAACAGCAGGATAAGGTTCACCATGTGCATCAATTGCTGAACCACCGAGCAAACCATGCTCCCATGTCAAACCTAGATTAAATTTATGATTGACCTTGGTCAAAACTTTTTCAGCTGCGCCCACAATTTCAGGGCCAATACCATCACCCGCTAAAATTAAAATATGTTTAGACATCTATTTTTCCAGTTTGATAGAAGCAGTTTACACTGCAAGCCAATTAAATCTTTTTCTCAATAAACTCGCCTAAGCCTTTTCGTACATCATAAGATCGGCAAAAACGGCGAATGGTATGTTGCTCTTGCTGTAAATCAACACATAACGGGTCAGGTGCAGATACGTTCAACAAACTCCCTGAACCTTTTGGCCTATCTCTATACATCTTAAAGGTATAGTTTAAATAAGGCTTGAACTCATGAATGACATGAAAAGTCTCTGCACGATCTAAGGAGATTGGATAAAAGCGAATCACGACTTCGTATTCTTTGGCAGGAACACTCAGATAGACTTGTTGTTTTCGACTAAAAACTGAACCTTGTAGTCTCACAATGCCTCGTTCCATCGCTTCTCGACTAATGCGATGCGAGGTCGCATTAATCACCTCAGTATCGTTGATTCGTGCAAATTCGCAATTTTCTACGCCTGAACAATATAAAGTTGCGTTATTCGCTTTCTGCTCTAAAGTATTTTGAGCAATACGAACTTGATCAACCACATTTTGTGTGTTTTGACAGGCAGTTAAAGTCGTAC
This sequence comes from Acinetobacter halotolerans, assembly GCF_004208515.1. Lineage (GTDB taxonomy): Bacteria > Pseudomonadota > Gammaproteobacteria > Pseudomonadales > Moraxellaceae > Acinetobacter > Acinetobacter halotolerans. Next base: position 169,156 of record NZ_SGIM01000005.1, on the reverse strand, counting down.
CAACACATAAACACAGCAAAATATTGCGTGCTAATATCCTTCTCATTGTTCGGGCCCAGTCCTCATGTCACATCAACATGCAAGCAAAATAATCTTTGTTTGCATGTTAGCAAGAGTTGTATCGCTATGCCATGATTATGTTCAAATTGTATTCAAACAACTAGGCTTTGATTTCATCAAACACCCAAGGACGTACTTGTTTGGCTTTTGCTTCAAAAGCACGGATCTCGTCAGCCGCTTGTAGTGTTAAACCAATGTCATCTAAACCATTCAGCAAACAATGTTTGCGGAATGGATCAATTTCAAAATTGAAGGCTTCACCTGTTGGCGTACGTACTTGTTGTGCGTCCAAATCAATGGTCAATTGATAACCTTCTTCAGCACATTCTTTAAATAACTGATCTACAATCTCTTCAGACAAGATCACAGGCAACATGCCATTTTTAAAACAGTTATTAAAGAAAATATCTGCAAAGCTTGGCGCAATCACGGTACGAAAACCATATTCATTTAATGCCCAAGGTGCATGTTCGCGGCTTGAACCACAACCGAAGTTAGTACGTGCCAATAAAATCGTTGAACCTTGATAACGAGGCTGATTCAAGACAAAATCAGGGTTTTTAGGACGTTTACTAATGTCCTGACCTAAATAACCTTCATCTAAATAACGTAATTCATCAAATAAGTTATCGCCGAATCCCGTGCGCTTGATTGATTTTAAAAACTGTTTCGGAATAATTAAATCAGTATCCACATTGGCACGATCTAAAGGTGCAACAATACCTTGTTCTACAGTATATTTTTCCATGATTTTGCTCCCTTAGAATGAACGAACATCAACGAAATGACCTGCAATCGCTGCCGCAGCCGCCATCGCTGGACTGACTAAATGGGTACGCCCACCATTGCCCTGACGACCTTCAAAGTTACGATTTGAGGTTGATGCGCAATGTTCACCTGGTTGTAACTTATCTGCATTCATCGCCAAACACATTGAGCAACCCGGTTCACGCCATTCAAAACCTGCTTCCAAGAAAATTTGATCCAAACCTTCTTGCTCTGCCTGCTGTTTAACCAAACCAGAACCCGGAACAATCATCGCTTGTTTAATGCTTGAAGCCACCTTACGACCTTTCACGACTTCGGCAGCGGCACGAATATCTTCAATACGTGAGTTGGTACATGAGCCAATAAAGACACGATCCAATTGGATATCAGACAAAGCCTGACCCGCGTTTAAGCCCATATATTGATAAGCACGTGTCCAATCATTACGTTGTACATCATCTTTGGCTTGTTCTAAAGTCGGTACTGCTTGCGTAACTGGGATTACCATTTCTGGAGATGTTCCCCAAGACACTTGCGGCTCGATCTCTGCGCCATTCAATACAACGACCGCATCAAACTCAGCATCTTCATCAGAATGTAAAGTATTCCAATATTCTACCGCTTGTTCCCACTGCTCGCCTTTAGGTGCATAGTTACGATCCTTCACGTAAGCAATAGTCTTGTCATCCACTGCAACCATACCCACACGCGCACCCGCTTCAATCGCCATATTGCAGACTGTCATACGGCCTTCAATCGACATATCACGGAACACTTGTCCGCCAAACTCGATTGCATAACCTGTACCACCAGCCGTACCAATCTTGCCGATGATGGCCAAAACCACATCTTTCGATGTCACGCCTTTGCCCAATACACCATCCACACGGACTAACATATTTTTAGATTTTTTCTGTACTAAGCATTGTGTTGCCAATACATGTTCAACTTCTGATGTCCCAATCCCATGTGCCAAACAACCAAAAGCGCCATGCGTTGCCGTATGCGAGTCACCACAAACCACGGTCATACCCGGTAAAGTTAAACCTTGCTCTGGACCTACAACATGCGCAATCCCTTGGCGAATGTCATTAATCCCAAACTCAACGATATTAAATGTTTTACAGTTATCGTCTAAGGTTTGCACCTGAATACGCGAGGTTTCGTCTTCAATTCCTGCAATCCCCTGTTCACGCTCTTTTTTAGAGGTTGGAACATTGTGGTCAGGTGTTGCGACATTGGCACTTAAACGCCATGGTTGACGCCCAGCAAGCTGTAAACCCTCAAATGCTTGAGGACTGGTGACTTCATGCAATAAGTGACGATCAATATAAATTAAGCATGAACCATCATCACGTTGCGTTACTAAATGGTCATCCCATAATTTGTCATACAATGTTTTGCCTGCCATGTCGTCGCTCTCCATCGTGCTTGTCATAGGACTGGGTAATTTAATCTTAGACTGATTATAACAATCGTTTTACATAAATCTAATTTATCATTTTTATAAATTAACAAACTTTTTGGAATAATACTTTATAACCTCAACAATCAATCTACCTCTCGCTAAGGAAAAGAATCCTAAATCAAACAGATACCTTTTTTCAAAAATTAAAGCTTATTTTTCAACTTATTTTATTGATACACAAATCAGTTATTCATAAATCCAATCACCAGCAATCAAAATTTCTTTTTTACATTGCAAGTGATAATGATTATTATTTAAATAATTAAAATTTACGATGGTGATGGCAATGGCGAATATTCAACAATTCGTAATAAACAATCAACGGACGCTCAAAAAGACCTTGAGTTACTACATCTTACATATTAGTGTTGCTATGCTAGTCGCTTATGCGATTACTGGAAACTTACTTGTTTCCGCAACCTTGAGCTTACTTGAACCCACCGTACAGGCATTTGCTTTTTTCTTTCATGAAAAAGTGTGGAGTCGTTTTAGTTAAATGACATGAAGTAAATCAAGATCTGGGTTAAATTTTTAAAATGTTCTTGGATACATCCCTATGAACCTTGCTGCATTTGAAGCATTTGTAAAAGTGATGGAAACTGGTTCTATTTCTATCGCGGCAGAACAATTATTTATAACACAACCTGCGGTCACCAAACGGATTCATAGCTTAGAAGAGTATTTTGATGTCAAGCTATTTGAATCCGCAGGACGGGGAATACAACCCACCTATGCTGCACACTCACTGTTGCCTAAAGTAAGAGGTTGGCTCAATGAACTTGGCGAGATTCATCATACTTTAAGCCATGAGCAAGCGCAGGTACAAGGTCGTTTAAAAATCGGGACCAGCCATCACATCGGCTTGCATCATCTAGCAGACCCACTCAAAAACTTTGTGCAACATTTTCCGAAAGTCACTTTAGATGTTCATTTTGTCGATTCTGAACAAGCGCATGAGCACGTACTCGCTGGAGAGTTAGAGCTTGCATTTTTGACCTTGCCGCCAATTGGAGATGATCGTCTGCGTTATGTGACGATTTGGAATGATCCTTTGGTTTTTGTCGCGTCGCCCTTTCATCCTTTAGCACAACAACAAAACCTGAAGCTCGAAGACCTGATTGCCTACCCAAGCTTACTTCCAGCAGCGCACACTTATACCAGTCAAATCACTCTGGCTGAATTCGAAAAAAAAGGCTTAAAGCCTAAGATCAGCATGAGCAATAACCCATTAGAATCCATCAGAATGTTGGTTTCGATTGGCTTAGGTTGGTCGGTGTTACCAAAAACATTGCTCAATCATGATTTAAAACAATTAGATCTAAATCTAGATATGCAGCGCCAATTGGGCATGGTATGGCACCCTGCCCGCATTCAGTCTAAAGCTGCTGAAGAGTTGATTAATATGATGACTTAAATCGACCAGTCTTGGATTTCCCACGCTTGTTCTTGAGCGAGTGTTTCTAAGCGGTCATCTGGATTCACCGCAATGGCATGGGTTGCATATTCCAATAAGAAACGGTCATTAATCGAATCTGAATAAGCCCAAGATTCATGGACCTCACGACCTGCTAACCATTGATCCAAACGCACCAGCTTGCCTTTTTGATAGCATGGCACACCCGTTACTTTACCCGTATATTTGTCTGCAATCACTTCAGCATTGGTGGCAATAATTTCAGTAATGCCAAATTCACGAAAAATCGGTGCGGTGATAAAATCACTGGTCGCGGTAATTCCCACAATCGCATGCCCCAACGCTTGATGTCGTTGAATTGCCTCAAAACCTTTAGGACGCATTTGTGGACGAATCACTTTTTGCATAAATAACTGATGAAGTTCCGTTAAATACGCATTGTCATGTTTGGTCAAAAACTCAAAAACAAATTCATTATAAGCAATCGGATCAAGTTGCCCTGCTTTATAGTCTTCATAAAACTTGTCATTCATTTGACGATGATGAACTGGATCGACCAAAGCTTCATTGACCAAAAATTCACCCCACGAATGGTCAGAATCGGTATTTAACAGGGTGTGATCTAAATCAAACAAAGCCAATTTCATATAAATGCTCATTTAAATGCAAATTAAAGAAAAAAAACGTAAATCTATTTCCGTAAGTCACTAAAAATTCGTTAAGATCATAGCAATTTTAAACATTTTACTTTGATCTTTTTCGAGTTGGACGTGCAAGCGTGACTGTCCCCGATATCAAAGTCAACGATATAGACAAAATTTAGGTAGCCAAATGATCGACTCAGAAGGTTTCCGACCCAACGTCGGGATCATTTTGGCAAACGATGACGGACACGTCTTATGGGCAAAACGCATTGGTCACAATGCTTGGCAATTTCCACAAGGAGGGATCCAGTTTGGAGAAACCCCTGAGCAGGCACTTTACCGTGAACTGAGAGAAGAAGTCGGTTTATTGCCCGAACACGTCCAAATTATAGCGCAAACTAAAGGTTGGCTGCGTTATCGTTTGCCACATCGGTACATTCGGTCAGATTCAGATCCGATATGTATTGGACAAAAGCAAAAATGGTTTTTACTGAAATTAACGGCATCGCCCCATCATATTCAGTTAAACCTATCAGACCCACCCGAGTTCGATGAATGGCAATGGGTGAGTTACTGGTATCCATTAGGTCAAGTGGTTAACTTCAAACGTGATGTTTACCGTAAAGCCATGATGGAATTGTGCATACAATTACCTCAGCGTTAATTGTTATAGAATCATCATTTTAAGCAATGATTTTCAACAAGAGAGCTGTTATAAATAGGCATATAACGATTTATAAATTGGAGTAAACATCCATGTCAAACATGCAACTCGACACCCTTAGACGCATTGTGCAAGAAATCAATGCGTCCGTCAGTTTGCATGACTCTTTGGACATTATGGTCAATCATGTGGCTGAAGCAATGCACGTGGATGTATGCTCTATTTACCTTTTAGATGAACGCAACCGTCGTTATGTATTGATGGCCTCAAAAGGTCTAAATGCTGAATCTGTCGGGCAAGTTTCTTTAAGTGTGGGTACAGGTCTAGTTGGTTTAGTCGGTCAACGCGAAGAAATTGTCAATTTAGACAATGCACCGAAACATGAACGTTTTGCTTATCTGCCTGAAACAGGTGAAGAGCTATTTAACTCATTCCTCGGCGTACCTGTGATGTATCGTCGCAAGGTAATGGGTGTTTTAGTGGTTCAAAACAAAGAATCACAAGATTTTAGTGAAGCAGCTGAATCATTTCTGGTTACGCTATGCGCACAACTTTCTGGTGTTATCGCGCATGCGCATGCGGTAGGTAATATTGATGTTTTCCGCAAACCGAACAGCGGCTCTACTTATAAAACCTTTCAAGGCGTTTCAGGTGCTGGCGGTATCGCATTAGGCCGCGCGATTGTACTTTACCCTCCTGCAGATTTGACAGTCATTCCTGATCGTGAAGCTGAAGATATTAGCGATGAGTTAGCATTACTTGATCAAGCGATTGCTTCAGTTCGTATAGAAATCCAGTCTTTAGATGAAAAAATGCAAGATTCTCTCATGTCGGAAGAACGTGCTTTATTTAGCGTGTTCTTACGGATGTTGGATGAAAATGCACTACCAAGTGAAATTAAAGACCATATTCGCTCAGGAAGTTGGGCACAAGGTGCCGTGCGGAAGGTGATTGATAAACACATTGCCCTCTTTGCACAAATGGAAGATGACTACCTACGAGAACGGGTTTCCGACCTTAAAGACTTGGGGCGCCGAATTCTAGCTTGCTTACAGGAAAATGATACCAGTCATCGTGAGCTTAGTCCTGATAGCATCCTCATCGGTGAAGAAATCAGTACTGCTGCTTTGGTTGAACTTCCTGTTGATAATATTGCAGCGATTGTGACCTCTGAAGGTGCAGCCAACTCACATATGGTGATTGTGGCACGTGCACTCGGGATTCCAACGGTTGTGGGCGTAACCGAGTTACCGATTACTACACTTGATGACATTGAGATGATTGTCGATGCTTATCAAGGACGAATCTTTGTTAATCCGCCACGCCGCTTACGTCAACGTTATAAAGAAGTCCAAAAAGAAGAAGAACAAATCGCCAAAGATTTAAAGCAGTATGAGACCAAAGATGCGATCACACCCGATGGCGTCGCGATCCCCTTGTTTGTCAATACGGGTTTAATGATTGATGTGGTACGCGGGGTACAACGCGGTGCCAAAGGTGTCGGGCTATATCGTAGTGAAATTCCATTTATGCTGCGTGAACGCTTCCCAGGTGAAGAAGAACAACGTGCGATTTACCGCCAACAACTGAGTCATTTCGCCAATAAACCAGTGATTATGCGAACACTGGATATTGGTGCAGATAAAGATCTACCGTATTTCAGTATCGAAGAAGAAAACTCTGCTTTGGGGTGGCGTGGATTACGCTTCACCCTCGATCATCCAGAAATCTTTTCTGCTCAAATCAGAGCCATGTTAAAGGCCAGTATTGGTTTAAACAACCTTCATATCTTGCTGCCGATGGTAACCAGTGTCAGTGAAGTTGAGGAAGTGCTGTACTTATTTGAACGAGATTGGGTTGCGGTTCAAGAGGAAGAACAAGTCAAAATCACCAAACCCAAACTTGGGATTATGGTTGAAGTGCCAAGCGTGCTGTTTCAAATTGATGAGTTTTCAGAACTGGTGGATTTCTTTTCCGTTGGTTCAAACGATTTAACTCAATATTTATTGGCCGTCGACCGTAACAATCCACATGTGGCGAATGTCTACTCGCATCTTCACCCATCGGTTTTAAGGGCACTGCGACAATTGGTACAAGACTGCCATAAGTATCAGAAACCGATTAGCATTTGTGGTGAGATGGCAGGAGATCCATTGTCCGCGATTCTGTTGATGGCGATGGGCTTTGATACACTTTCCATGAGCTCAAGTAATATTCTAAGGGTACGTAAAGCGATTTGTCATATTCCAATGAGTGATGCAAAACGGCTATTAGACGAAGTCCTGCGTATGAATAATCCACTACTGATCAAGAGCTGGTTAGAACATTATTTTAGAACACATGGTTTAGCCGATATGGTCAAATCAAATCGTTTGGTCAACGCCTAAAAAAGAGAAATCGGGCAAATCAACATGAAAAAAAGGTGACCCTCTTCTGAGCGCCACCCTTTCTTGTCGCATTTTATTATCGCAAATAAATCTGTTGCTTACCGCTTCCGAGTTTAACACGCGGAAATTTTCGATCGTAGTCAATCACAATCGCATCTTTACCTGTCAGATTCTGGGTAGCCGACTCCCATGTCACGTAATAAGTAATCTCAGCGTCCCCGCGGACCGTCGGCTGAATCAACTTTTTATGATCTGCTGGTACTGTAAAATCCACAGTAAAGGGAACCTGAGAAACCTGAACTTTCTTTTGTTGAATCAACGTGGCTGGGACATCAGCCATACGCTTTTCCACAGCATATAAACTGACTGTACCCTGCTGTTGCGGTACGCTATACGTACCATTTCCAACAAATTCAATCGTTACCGCATCTGATTGATGTGTTTTCATATCACCCTTGTAAGCAACTGAGCTACAACCCGCCAAAAAAATCAGTGACAAGCCTAAGCTATACGCCAGTTTTTTCATTTTTTTATTCTCTTAAAAAGATATGCTTAAAAATACCATAAAATAAAAACAATCCTTTTGTATCTTACATTTTCTAGCATTTAACATTAAAAAATACTCATCTATGTGGAAGCTTATAAATGACTTCACTATCGACTCGTTTACACAAACTCAACAGGTAACAGAATCCGCTTCTCTTAAACCTATTGATGTTTAATTGATACGCGCATTTCGGTATCGAGACAACCACCACAGCAGAAAAACACAAAATAAATATTTATTTTTTAAATGATTTTTAAAATTTTTAACAATTTATATATCAACAACAGTTAAGTTAAAGTTTAAGATTTAAACAGCTTCAATCGAATAAAACATTTAAGACATCAACTTTAATCCATTGGAAAAAAGAGTTTTATCGACCTAGAGTAAAAATACAAAGGATGTAAAACCAATCACCGTAAATATTATTTAGGCATCTTTTATTTCGATACCCAATTTATGATTGATTCGGCTTTAACATCTCCATTTAAATACGGTCATACAGTCAGGATGGTTTAACTTACGAACCTTCCTGATGGAGAATAAACATGAGCCAAGACGATAAATTACACGCGAATACAACATCTTCAGGACAATGTCCTGTTTTGCATGGTGGCAACACAGGAATGAGTGCAAGTCCCATGGCTTGGTGGCCAAATGCTTTGAATCTCGACATCCTGCATCAACACGATCAAAAAACCAACCCTATGGATCCTGATTTTGATTATACAAAAGCATTTTCGGAACTTGATCTAGAAGCAGTCAAACAAGATTTACGTGAACTCATCAATACCAGCCAAGACTGGTGGCCTGCGGATTGGGGTAGCTATGTCGGTATGATGGTACGAACTGCATGGCACCTTGCGGGAAGTTACCGAAAACAAGACGGACGGGGTGGTGCAAATACAGGTAACCAACGTTTTGCGCCTTTAAATAGTTGGCCCGATAATGTCAACACGGATAAAGGTCGTCGTTTATTATGGCCAATCAAAAGAAAGTATGGCAATAAAATTTCATGGGGCGATTTAATTGTTCTTGCGGGTACGGTCGCTTATGAAGTTGCAGGACTAAAAACATTTGGTTTTGCTGGCGGACGAGTTGATATTTGGCACCCAGAAAAAGATGTGTACTGGGGCAGTGAGAAAAAATGGTTAGATGCAACCAAAAACCGTTATGAAAATGATCAAGATCGTAAATCTTTAGAAAATCCGCTTGCTGCAGTTCAAATGGGTCTGATTTATGTCAATCCTGAAGGCGTTGACGGTGTTCCTGATCCGTTACGCACAGCCCAAGATATGCGTACAACATTCGACCGCATGGGTATGGATGATGAGGAAACCGTTGCATTAACCGCCGGGGGCCATACCGTCGGCAAAGCACATGGCAATGGTAAAGCTGAGAATTTAGGCGCTGACGTTGAAGGTGCTGATGTTGAGTTCCAAGGTTTAGGTTGGCATAACTCTGAGGGTACAGGGAATGCTGGAAATACCATGGTCAGTGGTATTGAAGGTGCTTGGACGACTCACCCAACCAAATGGGACAACGAATTCTTTTATTTACTGTTCACTTATGACTGGGAACTACGTAAGAGCCCTGCTGGTGCTCATCAGTGGGAACCGATCAATATCAAAGAAGAAGACAAACCTGTCGATGCCCACAATCCGAATATCCGTCGCAACCCGATCATGACTGATGCCGATATGGCACTGAAAGTGGATCCTGAATATCGTAAAATTTCTGAACGTTTTTATCGTGATCCTGCTTATTTAGCGGAAGTATTCTCGCGCGCATGGTTTAAGTTAACCCATCGTGACATGGGACCAAAGAGCCGCTATCTAGGTCCAGATGTTCCTCAAGAAGATTTAATTTGGCAAGATCCAATTCCAACAGTTGACTATACTTTGACAGATAGTGAAATTGCAGAGCTTAAAGCGAAGTTACTTGCAAGTGGTTTATCTAGCTCAGATTTAATTACAACTGCTTGGGATAGTGCACGTACTTATCGTGGTTCAGATTTCCGCGGTGGCGCCAACGGTGCTCGAATTCGTTTAGCACCTCAAAAAGACTGGGTTGGCAATGAACCAGAACGCTTACAACGAGTGTTAAATGTACTTGAATCGATTCAAGCAACGCTAACAAAGAAAGTCAGTATTGCTGATTTGATCGTACTAGGTGGTACTGCTGCGGTTGAACAAGCCGCGCATAAAGCAGGTGTTCAAATTACTGTCCCATTTGCAGCAGGTCGTGGTGATGCCACAGCAGAACAAACGGATATTTACTCATTTGAGCCTTTAGAACCACTACACGATGGTTTCCGTAACTGGCAGAAACAGCATTTTACCATTACGCCAGAAGAGCTTTTATTAGATCATGCTCAATTAATGGGCTTAACTGCACCTGAAATGACGGTATTAGTAGGTGGGTTACGAGTACTCGGTGCCAACTATGGCAATAACCCTCAAGGGGTTTTGACTGATCGTGTAGGTGTCCTCAGTAATGATTTCTTTGTGAATCTGACTGACATGAAATATAACTGGAAACCCACTGGTCGCAATAGTTATGACATCGTTGAACGCAACAGTAATGCTGTGAGGTGGACAGCAAGTCGTGTCGATTTAGTCTTTGGTTCTAACTCAATCTTACGCTCATACGCAGAAGTGTATGCTCAGGATGATAACCAAGAAAAGTTTGTGAAAGACTTTGTCAAAGCTTGGATTAAGGTCATGAATGCAGATCGTTTTGATCTTGCTTAAATCCTCTTAAAATGGAGAAATGAAGAACCTTTTATGGTTCTTCATTTTTTCATGCTGGATTTTAAACTATGATCACAACAATGAATCAGGAAAATAATAACAATGACCACTTCGCTCGAATATATAATCCAAACCCATAACATCATCTTGTTTGATGCTCATTGTGTATTATGCTCAGCATGGGCAAATTTCATGGTGAAAAATGACTCTCAACTTCAATTCAAGTTAGCATCAGTTCAGTCGTCGATAGGTCAACAAATTTTAACGATGTATCAACTTCCTACTGATCATTTTGAAACAATGGTATTAGTGGAGCATGGAAAACTATATACAGAATCAACTGCATTTATCAGAATCATTAAGCACTTATCATTTCCCTATTCAACACTTAAGTACACTCAATTTATTCCCAAAGTGATCCGAGATTTTGGATACCGACGTGTTGCCCTCAACCGCTATCGTCTTTTTGGCAAGACTGAACAATGCTACAGAATGACACCTGAAATCGCTGCTCATTTTTTAACTGATGATATGGTCTCATGAATACCTTAATCCAAACCCATCAACGTATTTTGAAGTTAAGTCAGGTCATGATTGGCTTGCTATGGATTTATCAGGGTTTATTTCCGAAATTAATTTTAAAGTAGAGGATGAACAATACTTTTAGCAATATATGGGCTTACCTTCGGAGTATATCTTCTGGGTGATTTCACTTTCTGGGATAGCTGAGATTAGCTTCGGTTTTATGTTTTTATTATTTACACATCGATATTTACACAGGTTAAATATTATAAGTTTGATTGGGTTATTTATTTTCGTTTTATTGATTTACCCAAATCAAATCTACCAAGCATTTAATCCTGTCGTCATGAATTTCGGATTAATTAGCCTTTCAATTATTGCATTGTGGTGTATTGATACCCTCCAACAGATCAAGCTCGAATAAAATGCCCTTCACGAATACAATAAAAAGGACTAATCAATTTTGAAGAAGATTTCATCGCATGCATCAGCTCATGTTCAGGTGCATCACGGTCTTCATCCGTTAGCTGAAAAGTTCGATAATGAATCGCTAAAGAACGGTGGGCATGAAGGTCTAAATGGGCGTGAAATGCATCCTGCGGATTCATATGCACATAATGCATCAATTTACGCGGTTCATAAGCACCGATAGGCAATAATGCAACCCTTGCATCACCATAACGTTCATGAATTTGTTTGAAGTGTTCCGCATAGCCCGAGTCACCAGCAAAAAAACAATGCCCGGTTTTGGCTAAGAGTGAAAAACCTCCCCACAATGCTCGATTTTGATCTCTAAAGCCACGTCCTGAAGCATGTTGTGCGGGGGTATAAGCAATGGTCAACTCATCATGAAACGGAATTTCTTGCCACCAATCCATTTCAATGACATGAAAGTGTTGCGGCATATAATATCCATTTCCCAAACCTGTATAAATTGGCATTTCAAACTTCTGATGTAACCAATCTAAAGTCGCTAAGTCCATGTGATCATAATGATTATGACTGAGTAAAACCCCATGAATAGTGGGCAAATGCTCTAAAGCTATGCCTGCGGTACACACACGCTGTGGACCTCGCCCTTGCTTTGGGCTGGCATATTCACTCCAAACTGGATCAGTCAAGAAATTATAAGGACCGATTTGAATCAAAACAGTGGCATGACCAATAAACCACATTTGCCAATCATTCAGATCTGCATGCGGACGGTTTTGTGGCAATTCCAGCATTTGATTGCGCAAATTCAATTCATGCGTAGGATCCACGCGCCAAGTAAAAGATTTACGCGTCGCAAGCCATTTAAATAGGCCTTTACGACCTAATGATGTCAAGGGTCTTTCTAGATTATAAAAACGATCGATACCACAATGCTCAGAGGCCTCATGTGGAAATGGAGGTTTCTCCCAAGTGTGGCTCAAGCAAGATTGTGTCGGCAATTGATAGGTTAATGTCGGCTTATCTTTCATGTACGTCTCTTTGGTGGAATCCAATCGCATGAGGCGTCAGCGAGTCTGTATTAAATTATAAAGTGTCGTTCAATCTATTTTTTTCAAATCAATAGATTGTATGATTTTTAGCAGATTTCACTGCATACAAATCATCGACTTCTATCCTCACATAAGGTTCTTAGTTATGCTGACTTTCTTGATTCGAGTCAATATAATTTTATTGCTTATACTTATTGTTTACTTAATTTATGTAAGCTGACGTAATCTAGATATTGTTTGAATACTCATAATTCAAAAAAAAACAGCCGAATAATACGGCTGTTTTTTTATGAATCATATTATTTAAACGTTGCTAAAAAATCCAGCAAACTGCTTATAGCTTGGACGCTTACTGATATTTTCTAAATAACGTTCAATTGCAGGATGTGACTGTACCTCACCCATTTTTAACTGCCAAAATAACATGGCAGCGACCAACACATCCGCAGCAGTAAATTGTTTACCACATAAATAAGGCGCAGCCTCACTTAATCCAAGCACAAAGGCATTGTACGCGTCATCATAATCTCCATAACCAATCGAGGTTTTTTGTTCTGGTGTTACTTCACTCAAACCTAACATACGGTCTGTTGCTGCCGCTTCCCATGGACCAGAAATGAAAAACAACCATCTGTAGTAAACCCCACGCTGCGGATCATCTAAGGCTGGAGATAAACCTTTTTCTATAAACTTATCTGCCAAATAAGCACAAACAGCACCTAACTCGTAGATCACAACATCGCCATCTACTAAAACAGGCACTTTTCCAAAAGGATTCATTTTTAAATATTCAGCCGTTTTCATTTCAGTCTGAAAAGCCACTTCGATGCGTTCACATTCAATGCCGAGTTCGATCAGTAGCCAATCGACCACTACACCACGAGATTGAGAATTGGTATAAAGTTTAAGTGTCATTTTTCATTTTTCCTTGTTTGTTGGTCTTATTTAAATGTAATGGTTTTGATTGTCAGTTTTTGTCAGTAGTCGAACGACAGACTTCTTGTATCCACCATTGTTGGAAAAGTTGTTGCTTAAAGTGGGGATACAATTCTTGGCTTAAACTGAGTTGTTGTATTCGGTCAATTCTGAAATGTCTAAATCCATTACGCAGTTCACACCATGCTGCTAACACAATACGATCATTAAAATACCCGAGCGCAAATGGCCACAGCACTCTTGAACTGACTCGTTGCTGCTCATCAGCATAGTCAACCAAAATTTTGACTTGTTGTCGAATCGCCACACGAACCTGTTCTACTAATCGCTCATCTACGGGCAACCACGTTTGGATGGATCTTAAAGTGGTTTGTTGCAATAAATGCTGACAATGCTCAGGTAAAACTGCGTTTAATTTAGCAAGTACTGAAGTTGATGCGGATTTTAATGCTTGATCTGGAATGTCATTCAACCAATTTAAAGCCAAGAAAATCGCTTCTATTTCGGTTTCATTTAAAGTCATCGGGGGTAATAAGAAGTTTTCTTTAAGTTGAAAACCTAGACCGGCAGCCGCTTCAATATGTACACCCTGCTCTCTTAAGGTCTCAATGTCACGATAAACACTCCGTTGACTAATTTGCAAACGCTCAGCCAATACCTGAGCAGTCACGGGGTAACGATATTCTCTTAGCAGTTGTAAAAGGTTAAGTAACCGAATTGAACGACTCATGATATTCCTATTGTTATTATGAACGATGAGGAAATTCCTCCTCACCATTCTGATATCGTTTCAAAAGTTTTAATTGTTTAGGTTGCTGTCAAAGTTGTCGTTTGTAATACACCCTGCAAATAACCGTGTAGCTCTTGCACATTATGAGCAATCGTTAAGGGTTGATATTGCTGTAACGTTTCGATGCTATGCACACCATAACTAACCCCGATACGGTGCATATTTAGATTCTGCGCCATTTCTAGATCATAACTGGTATCACCCACCATGATTGCACGTGCTGGATCAACCTGCGTTTCTGAAAGAATTTCTTGCAACATCAACGGATCTGGTTTCGATCTTGTTTCGCTCGCAGCACGGGTAATATCAAAAATGTCATGGCTATTGGTTTGGCTCAATACTCGATCTAACCCTTTACGGCTTTTTCCTGTGGCAACCGCAAGTTTAAGTCCTTGCTGTTTTAAGTCAGCCAATAATTCAGCAACACCATTAAACCAAACATCACCTTTAGAATTGGCAACATAATGATCTGCATAGCATTGCAGAATATCTTGCTGTAAATGTGGCACCTGGGGAAATAAGATTTGCATCACTTCCGGCAAACCTAAACCAATAATACTTTTTGCAGCTTCATCCGTTAACGGTTGCTGGAATTGTTGTGCTGCATGTTGCAAGCTTGCCACAATCTGCCCAACTGAATCGAACAAAGTACCATCCCAATCAAAAATCACCAGCTCTATGCTGTGACTCACTGCAATTTTATCAATTTGGCTCAAGACTTTTTTCTCAACTCGTTTATGACCTGTTGCATATCTTCAGGCATCGGCGCTTCAATCACTGGATAGTTGGGTATTTCCAAACGCATCGCATGTAAACACAAACGTCTTGCTTCAGGACCCGCATAAGGCGTGTTGTGTCCATATTTATCATCGCCAATCAGCGGATGACCAATACTTAAACCATGCACACGAATTTGATGAGTACGACCAGATAAAGGTGAGGCATTGATCAACGTTGCTGTTTTAAAGCGCTCTACCACCTTCCATTCGGTTTTACTTGGCTTACCATCTTTGGTGACGCGAACACGGCGCTCACCATTAGAAAGCTCATAGCGGAGTAAAGGTGCATCAATCATTTGTTGATCTAAACTGACTTGCCCTTTGACAATCGCAGTATAGGTTTTCTGTATTTTATGCTCGCGCAGTAAATCCTGTAGCAGTTTTAATGTGCTCCGCTTTTTACTGATCATCACCAAACCAGAGGTATCACGGTCAATACGATGTATCAACTCTAGATATTTTTTACCTGTCGCAGCACGCAAGGCCTCAATTAAGCCATAGGCGACGCCACTACCACCATGGACTGCGATACCAGATGGCTTGTTCACCACCAACAGACCTTCATCCTCATACACCACACGGCTGAGCAAACTTTGCGCCACACCATCACTCACAGGTACATCGCTTTCATCTTTTTGTTCATAGCGAATTGGTGCTACACGAATTTGATCTCCAATCGCCAACCGCGTCTCTGCTTTTACACGTTTTTTGTTGATACGAACTTGCCCTTCGCGAATTAAACGATAAATTCGACTTTTTGGAACACCTTTTAATCGGGTAAATAAAAAGTTATCAATTCGCTGCCCTAATTGATGCTCATCCACTTCAAACCAAGTGACACTTTGCCATTGCTGTGTAGAATTCATACGCTCGATTAATCCAAGATTTACTAAATATGATTAAAAAATGATCATTTAGCTAAGTTATTTCACAAGAAACCTAAACTTAGCCCATAGGCAGATGCCGCAAGGTTTGGTATATTCATCACACGGATACCCTCGTAAGTGAGCATCAAATCAAAAATTTTATTTAGTTAAAATTTCAAATAGATGAGAAACTCACCAATAGCTCGAATAGGTCCTAAAGAATTATGCCGACGCCGAAGGCTTATTATATCGGCAAAATGACAAACTGTTGCGTTTAATTGTGCATCTGCACATACAGTTTGTTCATAAAAAATATGTCGCCAACAAATTTGTTGGTTATTAAACGTAAACTGATCCACATCAGACAATTTGCTCCCTGATGTCGCATTCAGGCTAAAGCGTTGATGCATTGGAACTGCCAAGCACAGATACGATGATCATTCCGTATCGAGACTTCCAGATGGATCGACTTCAATGCTTAAGACAATGAAAGTCACCATCCAATGCACCGCTCACCCGCCAGTGAAGCGTACAGGACACTTTGATTACATCGGGTCTAATGGTATTTCACAGATGCATGACATGGATGAGATACCATCAGCCCCAAGATTGAAGCAAGATTGCTTACATCGAAAGAATCGTATCAAAGCCCAAAACTGGATATTACAGTCAGTGGTTTCAGAGCATCATATCTAAAGTTGCTTCTGAGTCTTGATCGCGCCAACTTGATGTTTGTTCAACAGTATTGAGCTCGTTGTTTGTGTGCATCACTATTAGGTGTCACACCCATGAAACGTATGTTGATTAATGCAACCCACGCCGAAGAAGTTCGCGTTGCACTTATCACTGATAATCGTCTTTACGATTTCGATTTAGAAAATCGTACTCGTGAACAGAAAAAATCAAATATCTATAAAGGTCATGTCACTCGTGTTGAACCGTCTTTAGAAGCGGTTTTCGTAGAGTACGGCGCACAGCGTCAAGGCTTTTTATCAATGCGAGAAATTGCAAACTCGTATTTCAAAGCTGACCCTCGCCAAACTTCAAATATCCGTGAACTCATCACTGAAGGGACTGAGTTACTGGTTCAAGTTGAAAAAGAAGAACGTGGCAACAAAGGGGCTGCACTTTCAACATTCATCTCACTTGCTGGTCGTTATTTAGTATTAATGCCGAACAACCCGAAAGGTGGTGGTATTAGCCGTCAAATTTCGGGTTCAGTCCGTGAAGAACTGAAAGAAATTTTAGCGTCATTAAACCTTCCTCGCGGCATGAGCGTGATTGTACGTACTGCGGGTATCGGACGCACTCAAGAAGAACTACAACTCGACTTACAACATTTGCTTGACCTTTGGGCTCAAATTCAAAGTACCTCAAGCACTGGCCCATCGCCAATGTTGGTGCATCAAGAAGCGGGTGTGGTCACACGTGCAATCCGTGACTACTTGCGTGATGATGTTTCAGAAATCTTAATTGATAGCGAACAAGCGTATAACGAAGCGTATAACTTCGTAAAAGCTGTCATGCCACGTCAACTCGACAAATTGAAAACCTATACCTTGAATGAGCCTTTATTCGCTCACTTTGGTATCGAAAGCCAAATCCAAACTGCTTACGAACGTGAAGTAAAACTTCCTTCTGGCGGTTCAATTGTGATTGACCAAACAGAAGCGCTTGTTTCGATTGATATCAACTCTGCAAAATCTACTCGCGGACATGATGTTGAAGAAACAGCACTCAATACCAACTTAGAAGCTGCAGAAGAAATCGCACGTCAATTACGTTTACGCGATATCGGTGGATTGGTGGTGATCGATTTTATCGACATGACCAAAGACCGCAACCAACGTATGGTTGAAGCGAAACTCCGTGAAGCAACGCAAAGTGACCGCGCACGCATTCAATTTGGTCAGTTATCACGTTTCGGTTTGATGGAAATGAGCCGTCAACGCTTACGTCCGTCTTTAGAAGAAGCAACAGGTTATGTCTGCCCACGCTGTCATGGCACAGGTATGGTTCGTGACTTACGTTCTCTTTCACTTTCGATCATGCGTAAAGTTGAAGAAATTGCATTACGTGAACGTCAAGGTGAAGTTCAAGTTGAAGTGCCTGTTGAAATCGCAGCATTCCTATTGAATGAAAAGCGTCACAGCCTTGTTTATCTCGAACAAACCTCAAATGTGCGGGTTACGATCCTTCCTCACCCACACTTAGAAACACCACACTATCAAATCCAGTTCAATCCAGAAGGTTTTGCACCTTCAAGCTACGAACGTACGGAAGCAACTCGCTCAAGCGAAAAAGAACTAGGCTATGAGTCCTCTGAATGGCATATAGAAGATGCTGAACAGCCACATGCAGCACCTGTCAAAAATCAGACAACTGCACCACAGAGAAAAGCAGCTCAAACTCAAGCCGCTCAACAACCAACTCAAACGCAAGCGAAACCACAAGCATCAACAAGCCCATGTGCATGGTTAGAGAACTTATTTGTTCAAAAACAAGCACAAACTACTGATCAATCTCGTTCTGCACAAAATGCAGCAGCGACGATCGAACAAATGGTGAATAATGGTGCGGTCAGTCGTGGCCAATTTGGTCAAGTCGCGACCCCTCCTCCTGTTGCACCAGAGGCTATAGCAGCGCCTGCAAGCAACAATGTTTATATGTCACAGACACCTGTGAAACAAGAAACACGTGAAACTTTTGAGAAAGACGAAAAACCACATCGTCCAAATCAGTCACAAAACCAGAAAAAGCGTAAACATAAAGAGCAGCGTGAACAACACGTGCATGCGCATGCACATGAACCACAGACTTCTGCTCCTGTGCATGAAGAGGTCGTGCAGTTATCTCGTCAAGAACAGCGCCATGAACAACGTGAGATGAAGCGTCAGCAAAAACGCCAGCAACCACAAGAGTCTCAAAATCAACAACAGCAGAATGATGCTGCTCATGGCAATGATACTGCACCGTTACCACGTCGTGATCGTAATCAACAACGACCAAATCGACCAAACCGCCATCGCGACCAAAGCGTTTTAAATGAAGCGCCTGCTGCTCCTGTAGAAAATCCACAACAAGTTAAAGTTGATGTGATTGACACGCCACGCACTGAACCAATGAACACAGCATTGATTGTGAACATTGATCAAGGTCAAAGTGAAATTGTTGCACTTAATCCACAACAGAAAGTTGCTCCTGCACCAAAAGCAGAACCAACTCAAACTGTGGCAGCAACGGTTGAAACGACGAAAACAGCACCTGCGCCAGTACAACCAGAAGCTGTAGAAACACCAGCTGCTGAAGTCGCACCAGCACCGGTAAAACGTGCGAGTAATGACCCACGCTCGCGCCATCGTCAACACCGTAAAGCTCAAGCGAACCACAAAGCTGTGCCGAAAATTGCCCCATCGCAAATTCCAAGCTTGGGACAATACACACTTGGCAGCTTGATTCGCCATGTTTATGGTGAGGATTGCACTATTTTAATTGAGCAATTTGGCTTAATTACGACGTTCAATCGCGCTTTACTCAAGTTCGCTGAACAATATGCAAGCAGTCTAGTGGTTGAAACAACCGAAACTGAGGAGAAACGCCCAGTCACTCGTGATGTTGAACTCCCTAGCCAAAAACCAACCGAAGAAGCTGAACCTGCGCCAGTGCTAGCACTCACGCGACCTGAAGCATCTTCTGTGCGTGTTGCAAATGACCCTCGTGAGCGTCGTCGTTTAGCTAAACTTGCTGCTGAACAAGCCAAAGAAGCACATTTAAGCTCTGCTGCGACCCAAGCTCCAGTAGAAGCTGCTGCTCCAGCGGAAAGTACGGAAGTTCAAGAAGAAGTGAAAGAAACAGAAGCCGCTGTTGCTATCGCTGAGGAAACTGTTGCAGCAACACCTGAGCAACAACCTCTAGAACTGGCAACAACTGAAGTTTCTCAAGCTGAAGAAACTCCTGCTAAAACAGTTGAAAAACAACAACCTGCTACAAAATCAAAAGCAGTTGCTGTAGAGAAAACTGTAGAGCCAGCACAAGCAGCCGAAAAAAGTGAGCCAACTTCAGATCCTGAAACACCAGAATCGGAAGAAGAGGCTGCGGCTAGAATCGAGAAAGAAAAATCTAACCGCCCTCGTCGCCCACGTGGACGTCCACCGAAAAAGAGCGTTCCTAGCAGTGAATAATTTGCTAAATCGCACTCAATAATCAAGAGCCTAGTCATTTCGGTGACTAGGCTTTTTTGTTATTTTGTCAAATTAGGTTGATTGCTCTAGGAACTTGCGATTAAAAACTACATCACTAACAATGATGTTAATGGTTGTGTTCTCACAGATAGCCACCTTTGGATTGATCGAAAAATAAATAGGATTGATATGAGCCAAACTACGCAGACCGATATTATTACTCTTGGTGATGTCGCAACTCGACTTCCAAACTTTCTCACCAAAGTACCTCATATTCTGAATGGTCTTAAACAAGCATATTTGCGAACGCCAACTTCTCCAGCTGGCTTAGGGGTCGCTTTTGAAAAAGCAGTAAAACGTAACCCGCAAGGTATCGCGTTATTATTTGAAGATCAAAGCTATAGCTACCAAGCACTCAATGAATGGGCAAACCAGATTGCACATTACTATTTATCGCTTGGTGCAAAAAAGGGTGATGTCATCGCGGTGATGGTGGAAAACCGTCCTGAATTGATTGCCACGATCGTTGCTTTAGCAAAGATTGGGGTGACCATTGCACTGGTCAATACCTCTCAAATTGGTAAAGTGTTGGCGCACAGCATCAACTTAGTCAACCCAATCGCCGTGATTGCGGGTGAAGAAGTTCGTGCTGCGATTGATGAAGCTCGTCAAGATCTCAAGGTTGCTCAAGATCGCTTTCATTGGTTTGCGGATCAAGAAACACGCAAGGATGCAGGCACAGCACCTAAAGGCTATATCAACCTCGCTCAAGAAATTGATCAATTTCCAAAATTCAATCCATCAACCACGCGTACCGTCACTGGTAAAGATGGTCTGTTTTATATCTACACCTCAGGCACAACAGGCTTACCTAAGGCAGTAATTTTTACCCATAGCCGCTGGTCGCTAGCTTATGGTACCTATGGTCATATCCTCAATCTAGGTAAAGATGACGTGATGTACGTAACATTGCCACTTTACCATGCCACTGGTGTGGTGGTGTGCTGGTGTGGTGTGATTGCAGGTGGTGCAACATTGGCGGTACGCCGTAAATACTCAACCAGCGCATTTTGGAAAGATGTTCAAAAATTCAATGCTTCTGCGATTGGTTATGTCGGTGAATTATGTCGCTATCTTATGGATGCACCTGCCACAGAGCTTGACCGTAACCACCGTGTCACCAAAATGATTGGTAATGGCATGCGTCCAAATATTTGGGGCAAGTTCAAAGAGCGCTTTGGTGTAGAAGAAGTCCTTGAGTTATACGCATCAAGCGAAGGTAACGTTGGCTTTAGCAACATCTTTAACTTTGACAATACCGTCGGCTTTTCTCCTATGCCGTATGCCGTCGTAGAGTATGACAAAGAAAAGAATGAACTTGTCCGTGACCAAAAGGGCTACTGCAAGAAAGTCAAGACGGGTGACGTTGGTTTGCTTATTGGCAAAATTACCAGCCGCTCTCCATTTGATGGCTATACGGATCCCGAAAAGAACAAATCTGTGATCTTGAAAGATGTATTTACCAAAGGCGATTCATACTTCAATACTGGCGATTTAGTTCGTGATATTGGTTTCCGTCATGCGCAGTTTGTAGACCGTTTAGGAGATACCTTCCGTTGGAAAGGTGAAAATGTGTCTACAACTGAAGTTGAAAACATGGTTTGCGAATATGACAAAATTGTCGAGGCAGTGGTGTATGGGGTAGAAATCCCAAATACCAATGGTCGTGCAGGTATGGCAGCCATCACACTTGTAGATGGCGAAAAGCTAAATGAATCCGACCTCACCGATATGGTCGATGTATTCAAAAAATGCTTACCTGCGTATGCAATTCCAGTATTTCTGCGTGTACAGGCTAAAGTTGAAACAACAGGTACCTTTAAATACCAAAAGAATAAGCTGAAAGATGATGGCTTTAATCCAAGTAAAACCGATGAGCGTTTATTGGTTTTATTACCAGGCGCAACGCAGTATAGTGATGTAAATGCTGAAATCTTTGATAATATTCAGAGTTATCAATACCGTTTCTAGTGTGTTTTTTAGCTAAACAAGAGGAAATCGTGCTTTTTATAAACAATCATGCGACTGTTTTTAAATTTCCTCTTGTGTTAGCTGAATAAGTTGCTAGAATACGCAGCATCAAAACGATACAGTGTTTAGAAGTTTTACTTCTCTCTGAGTCAGTTCGAGTAAGAATGCTAAAGAAAATCATAGATTTTTTCTTGCACTCGGGTAAAACGATGTTTTACTTATCCTCGCTCAGGGTCGTTAGCTCAGCTGGTAGAGCAGCGGACTTTTAATCCGTTGGTCCCGCGTTCGAATCGCGGACGACCCACCACTTATTTGTTTTGATAGTTTGTAAAATGTATTTTACAAATGCCTGTAAGAGGTTCAATGCCATAGAAAATCATAGATTTTCTCTTGCACTCAGGTAAAACGCTGTTTTACTTATCCTCGCTCAGGGTCGTTAGCTCAGCTGGTAGAGCAGCGGACTTTTAATCCGTTGGTCCCGCGTTCGAATCGCGGACGACCCACCAAATTCTAAAAAACCTCATCATTTTTGATGAGGTTTTTTTATTGGGTATCATATAAATTGTATATGTCTAAACGATGACAAAATATATTGAATGACCTTAAATTTAAATTCATGAGATATTTTGCCATTAAAAAGCATCCTTCAAATTAGACTATAGTGTCCAATTTTCGGGGTGCAGTTCATTCTGAAGCTTGTAATTTAACCATTCGTTCATAACACCACCTTTTCCCATCCAGTCACAATTTCACCATTCTGAATAAAAGTAGCCTCGACACTTTCATTTTTAAAATTTAGAAAAACACCTACTCGATAGCCATAACCGAACCCTTGGGTTGTCAGCTTCTTTAACTTATCAATATCACTTTTTGCTTTTTTGCTTTGATAGCCTGCGCGTCTCTTACACTCAATCACTACTAAATTATGTATATCATGCCCACGTTGATGGATGACCAAATCAGGGCGTATTATTCTTTCATTCAATAATTTAGGATTTTTTGCGTGTTTTGTATATTCTGAATCCAATGCTACAGCACCATCTTTTTCTAACTGCTGATGCAAATATACTCCTAATCTAAAAACAAGACTTTGCTCATTGCCACCAAGTATTAAGAGTTCTTGATCATTATTATTTAATGAAGTTTTAGCAGATGACAATAAATCTTTTATCTTTTCTTTACTGTAGCCACCAATACTCATAGAACCACCGTTACTAAATTCTTCTACTTTTAATTCACTCACACCATTCATCTCTTTTCTGTAAAAACGTAAATTTACTTTGACATCAACTATACCAATTTTTGAGCTAATGTCTTGATATCACTGTATGCTAAAATGGTTTAGCAAAAGATTATTGAAGAAGGGCGAAAGAGAAAGTCCTAATGAAGTTTGTACAATCCCGATAGAAACTCATAGAAAATTACAAAAATACGTCCAACACCGAATTTAAGAAAATATGCCCTTGTTCAGTACAAGCAATTTTATTAGGATCTGCAACCAATAACTTCTTGTCACGGAGTTGATTTAAGATTTCGTGTAAATCCTCCAAATCCAGTCCAGTCCGTTGCGCATACAACTCAGCATTTACACCTTCATTTAAACGCAAGGCATTCATCATAAACTCAAACGGCAATTCCTCAGCTTCAATACGTTTCATTTGCACATGGTCGGCAGGAACCTTAGCTAAATAATCTTTCGGCAAACGTGTTTTTTGGAATCGATAAACGCCATCAGGATAAGTGACTTTGCCATGCGCCCCTGCCCCAATCGCTAAATAGTCCCCAAATTGCCAATAATTCAAGTTATGCGTCGATGGCAATTCTTTACGCCATGCAGACACCTCATAATTGAGATAACCATTGGCTTTTAAATACGCCTCGCCGTGTTCTTGGATATACTCCAAAACATCGTCTTTTGGTAATACTGGCTGAGTCCTGAAAAAAACCGTGTTCGGTTCAATGGTCAGTTGATACCAGCTAATATGCGTTGCGCCATGCTCAACCGCAAGCCTAAGATCCATTAAAGCCTGTTCTTGCGTCTGTTGTGGCAAACCGTGCATCAAATCCACGTTGACCCGTTCAAAACCCGCATGTCGAGCTTGCTTGATCGCATCAAGCGCATTGTTGGCGGAATGAATCCGTCCTAAGCGTTGTAAATGTTCGGTATCAAAACTCTGCACACCAATCGACAAACGATTAATACCAGCAGCTAAATAATCTGCAAAGGGATCATGTTCAACAGTGCCAGGATTGGCTTCTAAAGTAATTTCGCATCCTGCTTCAAAATTAAGACGTGCTTTGAGCTGATCAAAGAGCCACGTATAACCTTGGGCAGAAATAAGAGATGGCGTGCCTCCCCCAATGAATACACTATGAATTGCACGTCCTTGCGCCATTTCCACCTGCGTCTCAAAATCGGCCACCAATGCAGCCAAGTATTGCTGCTCTAAATCCATGGACAGTTGTCCATCAGGTACCGCATGCGAATTAAAGTCACAATAAGGACATTTACGCACGCACCAAGGCATATGGATATACAGTGAAAGTGGAATATTTGCTGGGTTTAAATGACTCAAAGTACAGGCTCAATAACAGAACCTCATTATTTTAACACGACTGCCTTAGACTCTGTTGTGACTTCAAACATGTCAACTGACTTACCATCATGTTTGTATTCAGTTAGACTGTCAGCATAAATAACAATTAGACCAATCATATGATGAAAATTTCTAGCCAATTGCTCCTTTTTCTCCCCCTCGCTTTAGGTGTCGGTGTGGCAATGGCTTTTCAAACTGCAATTAATGCTCAACTGAGAGAATATTTACATTCTCCACTCCAAGCTGCATTTCTGTCATTTTTAGTTGGTACAGTGATCTTGGGATTTTTAGTCTATTTTCAAAGTGCAGCAAAACCTGATTTAAGTGAACTTTCACATATTCCTTGGTTTTTGTGGATTGGAGGATTCCTTGGTGTTTATGCAATCAGTATGAGCATTTATACTGCTCCCAAACTCGGATTTCTCACCTTTTCAGGTCTGGTCATCTTCGGACAAATGGTTATTTCAATGTTATTAGACCATTTTGGTTGGTTAGGTACGGATAAAACGCCGATCAATTGGCAACGTCTCCTTGGCAGTATCGTGATTTTTATCGGTGTTTTACTCACGTTACAGCGTTAATTCCTTAAGAGTATTTTTAGTGTCCCACGTCACCAGCGCACGATTAGAACTTAAACATCTGTTTCATTTAATGTTACCCATCTTAATGACACAGTTTGCTCAGGCAGGCTTTGGCCTCATTGATACAATTATGGCGGGGCACTTATCTGCCGCTGACCTTGCAGCCATCGCTGTAGGTGTCGGTTTGTGGATGCCCGTTATGCTGTTATTTGCAGGGATTATGATCGCAACCACCCCACTCGTCGCAGAAGCGAGGGGGGCTAAAACGCCTGAAAAAATCCCGACTATTGCACGTCAATCGCTATGGGTTGCCGCTATTTTGGGTACAATTGCCCTGTTAATTATGCAAGCGCTGCCGTGGTTATTACCAGTATTTGGGGTACCTGAAAGCTTAATACCGAAAGCCAGTTTATTTTTACATGCCATTGGTTTCGGTATGCCCGCAGTGATGATGTATGCTGCGCTACGGAGTTATTCGGAAGCTTTAGGACATCCTCGCCCTGTCACTGTGATCAGCTTAGTTGCACTGGTGGCGCTGATTCCGTTGAATCTCATCTTTATGTACGGTCTGGGTCCAATTCCCGCATTAGGCAGCGCTGGCTGCGGCTTTGCCACTGCGATTTTGCAATGGTTGATGCTGATCAGTTTAGCCCTTTATATTTCTAAAGCTAAAGCCTACCAACATGTTCCGATTTTCACGAAATGGGAAAAAATTGATCCAGCATGGGCAAAACGGATTTTATTCTTAGGCTTACCGATTGGTTTGGCTATTTTCTTTGAAGTCAGTATTTTTAGCACAGGTGCACTGGTATTAAGTCCTTTAGGGGAAAATGCAATTGCAGCACATCAGATCGCGATCTCCGTTACCTCAGTCCTATTTATGATTCCATTGTCCTTAGCGATCGCATTAACCATTCGTGTCGGGATGTATTATGGTGAGAAAAACTGGCAAGCCATGCGCCAAGTTCAAAAAATCGGACTGATGAGTGCGACTTTCTTTGCACTCTGTACCATGATCTTGATCGCGATTGCACGACCTTATATCGTGGCGATCTATACCACTGATTTAGATGTGATTCCTGTGGCGATGTATTTACTTTGGTTTGCAATGGCATACCAATTGATGGATGCGTGGCAAGTCAGTGCAGCAGGTTGTTTACGCGGTATGCAAGACACGCAAGCCCCGATGTGGATTACCTTGTTGGCATACTGGGTGATTGCGTTCCCTATCGGCTTATATTTGGCTCGTTATACTGCTTGGGGCGTAGCAGGAGTTTGGCTAGGATTGATTATTGGCTTAAGCATTGCCTGTGTTTTCTTAATTGGACGTTTATATTTAAATAATAAACGACTGGCGCAAACAGTAAGCGTCAACCTATAAGCGACTACTTACACGACTTAACATTTTGTTATAGGCAATTTAAGTTTTGTCACCTATGATCAAGAGATCACTTTCAAACCTGACCATATGAGGTGCAACCACCATGGCAAAACATGCAAGCTCTCCCAGTAAACGTTTTTTTAAACTGGCTGGCATGACCGCAAGTATTGCCAGCAAAAGTGTTGCCAATTCGATTCGGAATCTCACCGCAGATGAGGAACAAAAAAATGCTGCTCGCAGTCAATTTTTCCAAGAAGTCGGTCTACAAATTGCCGATACACTTGGAGAAATGAAAGGCGCGGTCATGAAAGTTGGACAAATCGCTTCGCAATACAAAGATATTTTTCCACCTGAAGTTGCTAAGGCGATCGCAAAACTACAACGTCAAGCTCCGGCCATGCCCTTTGCTGCGATCCAACAACAAGTCGAAAAAGAACTCGGAAAACCTCTAAAAGATATCTTTAGTTCTTTTGAGTCAGAACCTTTTGCAGCAGCCTCAATTGGTCAAGTACATCGTGCTGTGCTGCCCGATGGGCAAGCGGTTGTAGTCAAAGTGCAATATCCTGGTGTTGACCAAGCCTGTGAAAGTGATTTAAAACAAGTCCGTTTAGCCTTACGCTTGATGGGTGTTTTAAAAATAGATAAAAAGCTGCAAGATCAATTGTTTCAAGAAATCCAAGACAGCCTTTCTGCCGAACTAAATTATGAAATTGAAGCACAAAATCTCGAGGTGTTCCGAACTTTCCATGAGAGTCTAGATGATCAAGTCATCATTCCAAGCGTTTTTAAAGAATACTCTTCTCGCCGAGTGCTGACATTGAGTTTAGAACAAGGTGAATCCATTGAAACCGCAAGCACTTGGTCGGTGGACACACGCAATCAAATCGGTCGTCGCTTAATTCGTGCTTTAGGACAAGAAATGTTTTTCTTAAAACGTTTCCATTGTGATCCTCATCCCGGGAATTTTGCCTTTCGTGAGGATGGCAGTGTCATCATTTACGATTATGGCAGCGTTAAAACCCTATCCCCTGAAATCATTCAACACTTTAAAGCACTGGTCAATGCTGCACGTCATGAAGATATTGCCCAAGTGGAAGATTTGTTGGTTGAATTACACTCGATTGCTGAAAAGCAAAAATTCCCAAGTGAGCTGTATGTGCAATGGATCGAAATTTTATTACGTCCATTAAGTACTCATTATGACTTTGCAGAAAATTCATCTCATCACGATGGTATGCGTCTGGTGAAAAAGTCATTGAAATATTGGGATGTCTTTAAACCATCGCCAGATACTTTAATGGTCAATCGAACCATTTCAGGACACTACTGGAACTTAATTCACCTTAAAGTGCATGACAACCTGAATGATCTGTTTGAAGAGTTAGTACCAAGTTAATAAACATAGCTTTTTTTCGAAGCATGAATAAAAGACTTTTTTACGCTTCGCTCCAATTGAAACTATAACTTGAAATAGATTAGATTGACTCCACATCTTGTTATGTTATAACATTTCTATAAACAATAGGAGTATTTCAAATGCGTAAAGATATTCATCCTGCTTATCAACAAGTGCTATTTCATGACACCAATGCTGATGCTTACTTTTTGATTGGCAGCACACTTCAAACGAAACAAACTAAAGAATATCAAGGTCAAGTTTATCCATATGTAACCTTGGATATTTCAAGCGCATCGCATCCGTTCTATACAGGTGAAGTACGTCAAGCAAGCAATGAAGGTCGTGTTGCAAGCTTTAACAAACGCTTTGCACGTTTTAATCGTAAGTCTTAATCTAATTTTAAGGTTAAACGATTAAAGTAAAAGAATTCGAAGTCTAAGGCTATTATCTCCTCCGCTTAGACTTCTTTTTTTATGTCTAAATTTTATCTCTGACATCTATTGGTTAAACGTCGAGTGGCGCTTGCCCAATAAAACCGAACTCAATTGGTGTTTTGACATAGAACACAGCGACGTGTTTATCACTGAGATAATTTAATAATTTTGTTGCCTGTTCAGCAGTCACTGCAAGTTGTATCTGTACAGGCTGATCCGCTAGCTCAAAGAACCCAGCAGAATGAAATTGACCGCGATGGTCTAAACCTTGACTGGCATTGATCACCGTTGCGCCACGCAAATCCATTTGTTTTGCGATGGCCAACAGCCATTCAACAATCGGTTGACCTTGATAGCTACGATTCTGAGCTGTATAAAAGGTAATTAGAAATCCATTCATTTCCTCACTCCCAAACTAAGCCGCACTCAGCCATTGATGTAAACTCATGCCCAAAATCGTAAACAACAATGATCCCAAAACATGGATTAAAATGGTGAGTGCCGCATATTCCAATTTACCACTTTGCAATAAAGCAATAATCTCAGCTGAAAATGTCGAGAAGGTGGTAAGTGCGCCGCAGAATCCTGTAATCACAAACAGTTTATAGTTGGGACTCAAAGAACTTTGTGAAAAATATGAAATCGCAAAGCCAATAATAAAGCCACCAACAAAATTCACGGTGACCGTACCTAAAGGAATATTGGGAAAGATGGGATTGAGTTTTAAACCAATAAACCAACGCAACCATGCACCGAGCACAGAACCCATTGCAATTGAAATTAAGGAATAATACATCATGACTCCAAAATTAAACTTGGAGAAGAAAAAGTATTCTGCATGGATTGGTCAATATTCTTCTGGAAGCTTTTCATCGGCGAACTCTTAAATTAAACAGAGCACGCACACAGCTACGCCCCTGTTTAGGGTCACGTAGGCATCATTAGCCACAACGGCGGTTTGTAATAGGAGGAATACCATCTCCTTTATTTTTCTAAAATAACATAATTTTTAGACAACTCAACCGATCTTTTTGAGTTGCAATGAAACTGTGCATAAGCATTCAGTTATCCACAGTTTCCTCATGTTATGATGCTCGCATTCATTTTATACACATGGAATTTTAAAATGGCTCAAACATTATTAGCGCAATTAAAAGCAGGTTCTGCCAAGTTTGCAGATGTGTTGGCATTTATTGAAGCACGCTATCAACACACTCCAACTGCTTTTCAAAATGGCGTACAATTTAATGCTGCAACGGAAAATCAAGGCAGTGCCAAAGTTTTTTCTTTTGCTAAAATTGAAGGCTTAAATGCTGAAGATACCTTAAGTTTATTTGCTGAGCATTACGCTTCTGTGCTTGCAACACCAGAAGGAACGGATCACCAAAACATTCGTCAATTTATGCAAAATGGTTGGGATGGTGTGAAATTTGAAGGTGAGGCGCTAACTGCCCGTTGATATTGAAAAGACAGGAAGGTTTCCCTTCCTGCTTGCTATCCTATACCGATCATGCATTTGCCATTAAAGCGGTCAAAAGCCCCATTGCTAGCACATAAAACGTGATCGGAAATGCCAGAAACCAAAACTTCGCCCATCCGTTGGTATTAAACACTGAGGTTGCAGCTCGATAGCTCACCCAACATGACCAAAATATAAAAGGAATTACCACCAAGTTCAAAATTGATGAGTTTTGATACGCATCAAGATAACTGCTATACATCAATGTCTGTAATATTGTGACAATCATAACAGGCAAAGCTGTGACCAAAGATTGTAAAGCCCAAATATGTCGGGCCAGTTGTGGGTCTGCGTCTTTGGCGCCTGAAAACTGTAAACGCTTTTTATACCACCAACCGTGTATCAACCAAACAATTACAGCAGAGATCGTTCCCAGCCCTAAAACGAGTAACCAATAACTCCACCAAGCATCTGTAATATCAAGCATTAACGATGTACGATTTCCAAATTCTGCTTGAAGCAACTTTTGATCGACTCGATCCATGACAGAAAATACACCTATTAAATAGGCAGCTATCATAATACTGCGATGATGATAGATTGCTGGCAAAGAAAAAAATGTCTTCGGTTGCAAGAACAGCATCCATAAGTTTTTGGGCGAAAATGGTAAAATTTCTTTTTGCTCTTGTTTCTCTAAAGATAATTCAGTATTCATAAATACTCTTAATAAATTGATTTAAAATATTTTATGTTCTAATAATAGCCAATGCCGCGCAGAAAAAGAAGTTTCATTTTATCACTTGATAAAATAATGCACGTCTTTACCAACCGCACATCTCGTCGTGAAATACTTTTTTAGTTTCGCCTGAATGATTTCTGAAGGTGTGAAATTTAGAAATGTAATATTCATCGAAATAATAAATGTTTGAATAAAAATACCTGAGGGAAATCATGACGATTAACCAAGCTGATCTATTAAAAAAACTACGACTAATTACATTAGAAGCGCAAGGTCTGAATCACAAAAAACCTTTTGGCTCAGGAAAAGCGGCTGTGCTTGCGGCCATACAACAGCTTGGCTATGTACAGATTGATACTTTATCGGTGGTTTCTCGGGCACATCATCATACTTTTTGGACACGAATTCCAGATTATCAGCCACAACTTCTTGATCAATTAGTCGCAGAACGTCAGATATTTGAATACTGGTTTCATGCTGCATCGTATTTGCCCATGCAAGATTTTCGCTATGCTTTACCGCAAATGCTAAGCATTAAAAATGGTGAATCTCGTTATTTTAAAGCGGATCCTCAAGTCATGCACAATGTGTACGACAAAATCCGTATTGAGGGACCGCAAAAAGCCAGAGATTTTGAAAGCTTAAGTAAAAGTAATAGCAGTTGGTGGAATTGGAAACCAACGAAAATCGCGCTTGAGCAGCTTTTTATGCAAGGGGATCTCATGATTTGTGCCAGAAATGGCATAGAAAAAGTTTATGATCTTAGTGAAAGGGTGCTGCCCAGTACGATCAATACCACGCCACCAACCGCATTTGAATACGCTGAATATCTCGTCAAGACTTATCTTAGAGCGTATGGCTTTACCACCATCAAGCAAATAACACATTTAAAAAAGGGACAAATATTACGTCAAAATGTTGAAAAAATTCTAAGTCAAATGCTTGAGGATAAAATCATCCAAAAGTTCGAAGGAAATGAAATACAAACGATCTATGTGCGCACTGATTTACTTGAAAAAACCTATAACACGGATCATAGCAACCTTTGCTTACTCTCACCTTTTGACAACTCAATCATTCATCGTGAACGAGTAAAAACCTGCTTTGACTTTGATTTTCGTCTTGAATGTTACACGCCGCAAGCAAAAAGAAAATATGGATATTTTTGTTTGCCTATTTTATTTGGTGATGTTTTTATTGGTCGGGTGGATTGTAAAGCTCACCGTAAAAGCGCTCAGTTTGAGTTAATTCATCTGCATATTGAAAATACAGAAATTGATATCGCATTGTGGCTAACACCATTTCTAAAAACACTACATCATTTTGTACTTTTTAATCACTGCCAATCAATTTATATATCACGTATTAGCCCAATTGAATTATCAAGTACGATTCATGAGTTTATTAAAAATGGTTGGGATAACATTCAGTTTGAAAGTGAAATTTTAACAACAAAATAAGAAATAGGAGGCGTCTCCTCCTATTCTAACTACTCTGTTATGGTCGTTTGAGTTCTCGCAATTCAGTGGTCAAACTATAAAAATCACCACCCATTTTCCCGACACTGCCGAGTTGCTGTTGATCAATCATTTTGCCATCCCATAAGCGATCATCCACATATATGGATTTCACATCAAGTAAGGCGACTGTTCCCCCTGATGGCAACGTACTCAGTTCAATCACTTCTCTTAGATGGCACTCGTATCGAATCATAGAATCTTTTACCGACAAAGGCTGCATTTGATGGCTTGGACAGGACTCAATCTCAGCAAAATCAAATTCACTTTGTTCCGGTGGAAGTGAAGCACAGGTCAAATTCATCTTTTCAAGTAACCGAGCATTGACGATATGTACCACACACGCTTTGGTGTCGATTAAATTTCTCAAGGTATCTTTATCATTGCCAGTTCTTGGATTTACTTGCGAATACCAAAGAATAGGAGGATTGCAACTGGCTACATTAAAGAAAGAATAGGGTGCGAGATTGGCAACCCCATCAGCAGATACAGTGCTTATCCACGCAATCGGTCGAGGGGTAATTCCGCCCACCAATAGTCGATAGATTTCATTTGCCTCTAATTTCGATGTCTCAAAAATCATAATCAGATACTTCGTTTAAGGACGTTCAGCATATTGTGGTAAATCATCGGCTATGCAGTCCCACTCGGCTTTGGATGTAGTGAAGATGTGCATACTTGGTTTTTGCTGTAAAGGCGTATCTAAGGTCCCGATTCTTAGGCGGTAAAGCTCTGGCTGTGCATCGCGCGAACTAATCAATGGCGAACCACATTCTCCACAAAACCAACGGTAAACACCTGCTGTTGCAAACTTTTTAATTAAATTTTCACCTTGTATAATTTTAAAATCTGCACTGTTAATCGGTGCATTGGTCGCAAAAGCGGTTCCATTGGCTTTACGGCAACGTTGACAATGACATTGGACGATCTCGCCAATTTCACCGTGAATCTCATAATGAATCCCATCACATAAACAACGACCATGATATACAGGTGTAGTCTGAGACATTTCTTATTCCTTAAATGAATTTTCACGTAAAAATATAGGCGAGATCAGCACACCATGCAAATCGTGAATAGCATTTAGATGAGACTTTTCAATTTACTCAAACTATTCTTCTTAAAATAAAGCGCCAGCTAAACCTTTTGATCCAATACTGCCCGTGCGCGTTGATGATCAATATCTTTTTCCCAATGTGCGATAGCGACTGTAGCCACACAGTTCCCGATCAGATTAGTACAAGCACGTACAATTCCGATGAACCAATCCACGGATAGTAGCAACACTAAACCTATGGTTGGAAGACTCGGAATGACCGACAAAGTCGCTGCCAGAATAACCAATGCAGAGCCAGGAATACCATGTGCACCTTTTGAGGTCACCAATGACACCAGTAAAATAGCCAGAAGATCGTGCATGGATAGATCAATATTGCAGGCCTGAGCAATAAAAATTACACCCAGTGTTAAATAAATAGAAAATCCGTCTAAATTAAACGAGTAACCCGTTGGAATGACCAAGCCAACTGTGGAATCCTTGATTCCTAGATTTCTCAGTTTTTTCATGATCTGTGGCAGAACAGAATCAGAAGATGCAGTACCTAATACGATGGATAACTCCTCTTTAAAATAATTCAGGAATTTAAAAATATTTAACCCTGCCAATTTAAGAATCCCACCTAAGATAATCAGCACAAACAAAATACAAGTCACATAAAACAACAACACCAGATAACCGAGTTGAAGCAGTGAATCAACACCAAACTTTGCAGTGGTATACGCCACTGAACCCAACACCCCAATTGGTGCTAGTCGTATGATCAAGCCCATCATTTTAAAGAATACTTCAGAAAATGCTTCAAGTGCCTGACAGACCAAGTCACCCAAATGTTTTGGGATCAACAAGAGTGCAATACCAAACAAAATCGCAATCAGTAAAACTTGTAAAATGTCACCACTGGCAAATGCATCAACAAAGGTTTTTGGAATAATGTGTAGAAGAAAATCGGATCCCGTACCCATCGTATGTGCTCGTTCGGTATAAACACTGAGATCCTTTCCGTCGAGTTTACTGATATCGATATTCATCCCGACACCAGGTTTAAATACATAAGCAATGACGATGCCCAACACCAGCGCAATACTGGTCACAATCTCAAAATATAAAATCGTTTTTGCACCAACCTTTCCCATTTTTTTGATGTCATTGGCACCATACAGACCGAGCACCACCACACAAAAAACAATCGGTGCAATCAACATTTTGATCAGAGAAATAAAGCCATCGCCTAAAGGCTTCAATGCTAAAGAGAAATCGTGAAAGCTGATACCCACAATAATGCCCAGAATTAATGCAAGAACCACCTGAAGGAATAGACTAGATTTAAGCTTTTGCCACATCGTAAATTCATCAACCAAAATGATAAATCTCAACAGTGCAAAAAACCCGCCAACACCCGAAAATAAAGAATATTTAGAACATGAAAAATACACAAAATTTAAGCAATGCTTTGCAAAACATCATCTTAAATGAGTTTGCTCACAAGATGATGCACACCTTCCCCTGCTGCACGCCCTGTTGCAAAACAAGCTGTCAGTAAATAGCCACCTGTTGGTGCATCCCAATCCAGCATTTCACCACAGCAGAACACATGAGGATTTGATTTCAATTGTAGTTGCGGTGAGAGTACCGCTTGCTTCACGCCCCCTGCACAGCTAATCGCCTCCTCTATTGGACGGAATCCATCAAGAGTAATGCTGAGATGTTTAATCTGCTGTGCCATCTGTTTTGCATCTGACCATAGGCTTTTTTCAACCACTTCACGAAGGAGATTGATTTTGACTTGATCCAAACCTGCTTTACGCCAAATATTGGTGAGTGACTGTTTTTTATTTGCTTGTAGTTTCTTTTCTAATTGTTCAAGACTTACATCGGGCAGCAAATCGAAATAAAGTGCTAATTCTTGATTCTGAGAAATTTTTCTTCTTAAATCACGTCCCAATTTATAAATCACACCACTTTCAAAACCATAGTGCGTGATTACGATATCACCGTGTGTCTTCTGCGCTGACTCTACCCACGCATCAACGCGTTTGAGTGGTTGCCCAAAACAATCCTGCATAAATGGCGACCATGCTTTCAATACACCAGCATTGCTGGCTTGGAAAGGCTCTATCTCATCATTCGACAACCATTGCTGCCATAGACCATCGCTACCCAGTTGCGACCATGACACCGCTCCACAGGCCAATACAATCGCATCATAAGCTGCTGTAAAACGTTGACTTTGATTTTCGATGGTCAATTGATTATTGGATAAACCAACACAACGATGTCGATAGTGAAATTTGACGCCATCCACCATCAATCGTTTTAACCAAGCCCGAAGCAAGGGAGCTGCTTTCATTTCTACAGGAAACACCCGACCTGAACTACCGATATAGGATTCAATACCCAAACCTTGCATCCAGTCTTGAATCCACTTTGCATCCCATTGTTTGACCCAAGGCGCTAACCATTCGGCATGATCATAACGCTGTAAAAAATGCGTCATCGGCTCAGCATGTGAGATGTTCAAGCCTGTTTTGCCAGCCATGAGAAACTTTCGCGCAGCCGAAGGTTTTTGTTCAAATACTTCGATTTCATAACCATATTGACTGAGAACTTCTGCCGCCATTAAGCCTGCTGGTCCTGCGCCAATAATTGCAACCCGCTTAGACATCACGTTTCTCTTGCGCGTTTTGTCCTTGTAAAGGTGCAAAATCATCAAAGCGAGTTGTATAAGCTTCAGGTTTAGTGATAATCAATTGCTGGCAAAGCTCACCACGTTCTAAATATTTGATTTCAAAATGCGTTCGCGCAGAATCCGCTGCAATTTTTTGTTTCTGATATGGTAGCTTCCACACGTCAATTAACTGCTGCTCTGCTTCAGAAATATATTCAGGAATATTACTCGCCAAAGTAATCGTGCCGTTTGGCTGAAGACGCGACAGTAAAAACTCAAAGAACGGCATATTCAACCAACGCTGTGCTGGATTATGCGGTTCTGGATTTGGATAAAGAATGAAAAATTGTTCCACCTGAGCTGGAAACAAAGCATGCACCACCCATGGCAGCGCATCAGCATGAATGGGATGTAAATGTTCACGCGTATCAAGTTGATGTTGCTTTTGCATAGCCACAAATTTTTCTTTGGTACGTTCAATCGCATACAAGACCGTTTGTGGATTTTGGCCAGTAAATAACAGCGCATGCTTGCCTTTTCCCGCACCAATTTCGACACAAATCGGGGTGTTTGGAATTGCGATAAAATCACGAGGTGCTTGCATGCGTTGTGCTTGAAATTGACGAATCGACATAATCCCATCAAACTATCTATAATTCGGCATAAGTCTATCAACTGACTTTACTTTTGCCTAATCTATTTGTTTCACCTTTTAGGAATTTTCTATGTCTACACCTCGTACCTTTCCCTGCCCGCGTTGTGGAGAAGCCAGCACTTGGGAAGGCAATGCATTCCGTCCTTTCTGCTCTGAACGCTGTAAAATGATTGATTTAGGTGCATGGGCAAGCGATGCATATAAAATCCCAACCCAAGAGTCTCCACAAGCTGATGTAAAACGTGGTGAAGATGAGTATGAAGATTAATCTTCGCCTCGCTCGCTAAAGCCAGATTCGATTCAGCGCATCAAGCCAGTTACGCTGGCAAATTTTTTCAATCAGTTTAAGTGAATAATCCCGCTGCTGCATACGTTCAATGAGCTTATGCAGACCTGTGACATCTTCAAGTTCTGTACTGATCAATGCGCCATCGAAGTCTGAACCAAAACCAATATACTCTTCACCAAGCCGATCCATCATATAGTCCAGATGATCTAAAATCACATCAATCGGTGTATCGGCGTTACGCTGCCCATCTGCACGTAAAAATGCCACGTCAAAATTGATGCCCACCATTCCTTTACTGTCACGGATGGCTTTCAATTGGGCATCCGTCAGATTCCGTGCTTGCGGACATAAGGCATGGGCATTGGAGTGCGTTGCCACAATCGGCTGCTGTAAAATATCGATGCTATCCCAAAAAGCACGTTCATTCATATGAGACACATCAACCACGATTTTTTTATTAGCACAACGCTTTAGAAAAGCTTTGCCCTCTACCGTAAGTCCTGCGCCAGTATCAGGTGAATGTGGAAACTTTGCATTCAAGCCATGACCAAACCGACTCTGTCTATTCCACAGTGGCCCGATACTACGTAGCCCTGCCTGATAAAATACTTCAAGTAAATCTGGGTTGTGCTGCAAAGCTTCCGCACCCTCCATGTGCAATACTATCGCTAATTTTTGCTGCACATGACAACGCTGAATATCTGCAACCGAAGTACAGATTTTAATGTTTTCAGAGCGTTGTACTAATGTCTGTGCTAAATCGAGCTGTTCTAAACAAATTTGCTCAATCTGTTGCTGAGTAAAATCAGTCGCATTTTGGTCGAACAGCTTATTCGGGTGATGCTGTTTTACATAGCTAAATGGCGGTAGAAAAATCGCAAACATACCGCCGACAAAGCCCGCTTTTTGGCAGCGTTTTAAATCAAGATGTCCTGCGAGCCGCTGATGAATAAAAGCATGCACGGGATCAGCATCCTCACTGAGCCATAGCCGTGTTAGCGCATCATTGTGGCCATCGAAAATAGGGATTAGCTCATGATTCATGCTGATCTTTTCCATCACAATCATTCATCTGTAATATTTTGAACAGGAATGTTTTGTTGAACCGTAAATTGTTTTGAATTTCGGCTATTACGGAACACCAGTTTTTCTAGAGTTGAATCAAGTTCACTCTCGGCACGTGCTTGTTCAATCAACGGATGATAGGCAGATTTACCACAGACTGGATCTGCATTGGCGGCATCTCCCGTCAACATATAGGCCTGACAGCGACATCCACCAAAATCGCGCGCTTTATCTGGGCAACTTCGGCAACTTTCAGGCATCCAAGCATCACCCCGGAAATGATTAAAGCCAGTCGATTCATACCAAATTTTTGACAGGCTGTGCTCACGAACATTTGGGAAAGCAATCGGCAGTTGCCGAGCCGCATGACAAGGCAGCGCCATACCATCAGGTGCAACGGTAAAGAAAATTTTGCCCCAGCCATTCATACAGGCTTTTGGTCTTTCTTCGTAATAGTCAGGCACCACAAAAATAAGTTTGCAAGGATGATTTTGCGCTTTTAACTTTTCCCGATATTGATTGGTAATACGTTCAGCACGAATCAGTTGCTCCTGTGTCGGTAATAAACCTTGTCGATTTAAGAATGCCCAACCATAAAACTGACAAATCGCCAACTCCACAGTATCGGCATTGAGTTCAAGACAGAGTTCGATAATCTGTTCGATTTGATCAATATTATGTCGATGGATCACAAAATTCAGAACCATCGGATAATCATATTGCTTGATCAGTCGGCACATCTGATACTTCTGTTCAAAGGCATGCTTTGAACCTGCCAAGGCATCATTGACCACCGCATCACTGGCTTGAAAGCTGACTTGAATATGATCAAGACCTGCCTGTTTCAGACCCGCAATTCGTTGTTCAGTCAGCCCCATACCAGAAGTAATCAGGTTGGTATAAAAGCCCTGTTGATGTGCATGTGCAACCAATTGTTCCAAATCCTGACGCACCAACGGCTCACCACCAGAAAAGCCCAGTTGTACCGCCCCCATCTGACGTGCTTGATCAAACACGTCGAACCACTCTTGTGTGGTCAATTCATGCTTATGCTGTGCATAATCCAAAGGGTTTGAACAATATGGGCATTGCAGCGGACAACGATAGGTCAGCTCCGCTAATAACCATAAAGGCAAACCAACACCTTCGGTCATCGTAAATCAATCCAATGTTGCTGCTGAGCAACTAACATATAATCAACCACATCTTGCTCAATATCAGCTACATCACCAAACTGTTGTTTTAATTCAGCAATAATCGAAGAGACATTGTTCTGCCCATCAATATACTGACCAATTGCACCCGCACTTTCATTCAATTTGATCATGCCTTCTGGATACAAAATCACAAAACCATTTTGAGCAGGTTCAAACTGAAAACGATAACCTTGTCGCCAAGTAGGGATCAGGTTTAAATCCAATGCTGCTTTATTCACGAAATAACCCCTTATGCCATACGCGTTCTGTCGTCACAGGATGATACGGTGCTTGATGGTGAACATGAGCCAGTGTCAATGCATCTAAAATGCTCCATAAAATATCCAGTTTAAACTGTAATATTTCTAACATGCGTTGTTGTTGTTCATATGTGGTAAATGAATCCAGCGTAATACTCATCCCATGCTCAACATCTCGACGCGCCTGACTTAAACGAGAACGAAAGTATTCATAACCTTGATCATCAATCCACGGGTAATGCTGTGGCCACGAATCAAGACGAGACTGATGAATTTGTGGTGCAAACAATTCGGTTAGAGAACTACTGGCAGCTTCACGCCATGTGGCACGGCGCGCGAAATTGACATAAGCATCAACGGCAAAACGCACACCCGGCAAAACCAATTCTTCTGAAATTACTTGCTCACGACTCAGACCAACGGCTTCCGCCAAACGTAACCATGCTTCACGACCGCCACCATCAGGATATTCGCCATCCTGATCAAGCATGCGTTGAATCCACTCCTGACGAACACGCTGATCAGGGCAATTTGCCATAATGGCTGCATCTTTGAGTGGAATATTGATTTGATAATAATAACGGTTTGCCACCCATGCCTGAATTTGCTGCTGGGTTGCTTTGCCCTCATACATCATCACATGAAAAGGATGATAAATATGGTAATACCGCCCCTTATCCAGAATGGCTTGTTCAAATTGTGCCGTAGTGAATGCTTCAGGTGTTTGCGTCATATATTTACCTTAAAGTTCAATCTGCATGCCGTCATAGGCAACGTCTACGCCATGTGCTTTCAGTTCTGCACATTGAGTCGAGTTTTCATTCAGGATTGGGTTGGTATTGTTAATATGAATCAGCACTTTTTTAGGTCGCTCAAGCTGATTCAAATAAGACAACGAACCACCTTCACCACTGATATAGAGATGTCCCATTTCACGACCCGTTTTAACACCTACACCCGTTTGCTGCATTTCATCATCCGTCCAGAGTGTGCCATCAATCATGACACAGTCTGAATCGCGCATAATCTGCATAATCGACTCATCAATTTTTCCGAGCCCCGGTGCATAGAACAATTGTTTTTGCGTTTTATGGTCTTTAATGATCAAGGCAATATTATCGCCTTCATGCGGATCATGGCGATGAGGTGAATATGGCGGTGCGGCACTTTGAATAACGAAAGGCAAAAACTCGAGCTGCTCAAAACCATCAATTTTAAAAGCCTGTTTCGGATCAATCTGGTGATATTGCAGTCCACCATTCCAGTGTTTCAGCATATTAAAAACAGGAAATCCACTGCTCAAATCTTGATAGACCATTTCGGTACACCAAACATCTATAGGGCAACCTTCTCGCAAGGTGAGTAAGCCTGTGGTGTGATCAAGTTGGCTATCCATTAAGATGACACTGCGAATTCCAGTATCACGTAACTGACGAGCAGGCTGTGCGGTTTTGAAATCAAACAATTGCTGGCGAATATCAGGCGATGCATTCAGCAAAATCCAATCTGTACCATTTTCAGAAATCGCAATCGAAGACTGAGTACGCGCTTTGGCGGAAATCGTACCCGTACGAACGCCATGACAGTTGGGACAATTACAATTCCACTGAGGGAAGCCGCCTCCAGCCGCCGAACCTAAAACATAAATATGCATAAAATTAATATCTTATTAGAAAAAGATAAGCCCTAGAACATGACTAGGGCTTATGAAATATTCGAATGAGGGCGATTAACGCGCTTCGAAATACATGGTCACTTCGAAACCGATACGTAAATCAGTAAAAGCTGGTTTAGTCCATTGCATGAAATTGTCTCCAATGAGATTCATCTTGTGAGATTAAACACTTGATTCAATTTAAATGAAGTATTCAAAAAATCATTCTAAATAAAAACAGCGTCTTTGTAGACAAGCTTGCCCTAAGATATTGTTCGATAATTGTGATTTTTGTTCAAATTTTAGTTTTCATCGCTGCCTAAGCTGTAACTCCTCTAACCTATACAGACGAATAAGCATAAAAATCAGTTAGATGCTCGAAACCCAATAAGGAAATAAAAATTTACACATTTAAAATATGTGAATTACATCACAGTAATTTACTTTTTCATGATGCTATGCAAATCTTAATCCAATGTTGTATTGACAAACAAATAGAGTTTAAGCCCAAAAAATTGTACATCATGCTGATTCAATGGACTTTTTTGATATCAACTTATTTTTATAAAAAGATTAAGAAAACAGGATGTGAACATGAATAATAATATCCCCTATCAACTTAAAGTTTTGGCAACACAAATTGATCCTCATCTTGATCAAGATTGGCAGTGCTCATTGCAAACGTTATTTTCCGACATTTCTCCGCAAGCTCGAGAGAACATTTGCCAACACATCCTGCAACACAAGAAAATTCACTGGAATAGAAAAGACAATACCTTCTCAGCACTCACAAAGCCTGATCTCAATGTACTGATTGAAAAAATTCACTATCCGTATATTAAAAGATTACTCAACACGATTATCGATTCTTTAGAGAGGCTCAAGACTTACCATGACATTTACGAAATCTCAGACTATCTTGAGAATATTCTGAGTCAGATTAACAACATCGACACGGAAGATGATTTTGATTTGCAAGCACAGAAAAATCAGATTCTAAAGGAATTTATCTATGTCGCTGCACAAATAATCTTATCAAAACCTCAGATCGCACTTCCAAACAACCATCGGCATATTCATACCGATATGATTAAAACATTTATTACAGAAGTCTTTTTAAAACAACAACTTTTAAAATATTCCTTTAATATTCTTCGCTCAACTCAATTGAGAGAAGAAAAAAACCATATCCTAAAATATTTTCTATATAAACAGCAAAAAACTAAACAACTCGATATCGTCAAAACCTCAAAATATATTTTCGCACTCGCACCCAGCACTGAAGGTATAGTCAGTACTTTTTCAATTCGACGTTTTTTACAAGAAGAACAATATGAAAACTGTGAAAATATTTATGTAAATGCTGCCATTCTACATTTAGATCAAATTGATGATGTTTCTCACTATGAACAGTTCCAATGGCAGATCGATCGTATCGTGACCATTGATAAACAAGTCAATCACTATGTTTCAGATGTTGTACGCAATATTGAACTATATACCAATAAAGAGCTGCTTCCCTTTCTCATGGAACCTCTCAATCCGAGAGGCATATTTATTGAAAAACTGGTAGAACAACGGTTGATCGATTTCGAGCAGAAATTATGCCGCAATATCCTTGAACCCATTGCAGATGCACTAAAACATGCTGTTCATCACGCAGACGAATGTAACTATTTATATGTCAGTATTAAACAAACACTGGATGATATCATTCGGCATTTTATTGCGTTCCAATCACAACCTTCGATTATCTGCAATAAACACGTCCATCTTTTCGTGGCACGACTCAAATCCTATGCCACGCTGCTACAAAAAAGACATGCGGATGTCTTCACCGTCTTTTCTTATGATGAATGGAAAAAACATCATACGGAAACGCTTGAACCGACCAATATGCTGAAAGACATTAGTTCGCATTCATTACAACTATATAAAGATGCTTTTTCAGAACTGAAAGAAAATCAGCGGCAGCTCAAACAAAGCGTTAGCTTCTTAAACAAGCTATTTAACAAACCACAGAAGATAAAGGACAATATCCTCAAACTCAAAGAAAAAACTGCTCAAATAAAGAAAAATGCCCATCAGGAAATCATTCGCATGCAACGACGCTTTCCGTCTTTAATTGTTTATCTAGAGTTTGAATCACTGATCTCTGTGAATCACAAAGAGCGGCATTATGCCTTTCCGACAGGCGATAATGGCATTACCCGCTTGCCGATTTTGATCCAAATCCCAGAGGACAAAGCCTCTTTTGATTTGCAAAGTATTTGTAATAGTTTGAACTTTGATATAAGTCTAGCCAATCAGAAGTGGCTTGAAACGATTTGATCTGCTCATGTGGTAATGGGAACAGGCTTCTATATAGCTGATATACAGAAGCCTGTTCTCAACGGCTTAACCCGCTTTACTGGCAACAAATGGATTAAATTGCTTTTCGTAGCCAATGGTGCTGATCGGGCCATGACCTGAAATAAATTGTGTTTCATCTGGTAGGGTAAAACATTCACGCTGAATTGAATCCAACAGTTGCTGATGATTGCCTTTGGGAAAATCGGTACGTCCAATCGAACCTTTAAACAGAACATCACCAGTCCAAAGCAGACCATGTTGCGCGTTGTAGAACATTACATGAC
Source organism: Acinetobacter halotolerans (assembly GCF_004208515.1). GTDB lineage: Bacteria > Pseudomonadota > Gammaproteobacteria > Pseudomonadales > Moraxellaceae > Acinetobacter > Acinetobacter halotolerans. Next base: position 125,278 of record NZ_SGIM01000005.1, on the reverse strand, counting down.
CTGGGGTATGACCCGGTGCAAAACGCACCTCAAATTCATCGTCACCCAGTTTTAGTACCTCTCCACCCTCTAACCATTGATCGACTTTGACAGGTTGTGGAATCGGGAAACCATAACGTGCCGAAACTTCCTGAATCATATCTAACCAAAACTGGTCTTCTTTATGCGGACCAATCACAGGAATTTTCCATGTTTCAGCCAATTCACCTACAGCACCCGCATGATCGAGATGTCCATGGGTTAACCACAAGGCTTTCACCTTTAAGCCTAAATCCTCAACTTCTTTTTTGAGAACGGCAGCATCCCCACCTGCGTCGATCAAAACCGCTTCTTTGCTCTCACTATCCCAAAGGATAGAACAATTTTGAGCAAATGCAGTAACAGGGACGATTTTGACTTGCAGCATAATAACCTCTGGCGAAGTAAAGCATCGACTTAACGATGGGCTAAGGTATGGGTGAGTGCGTCAAGATTAGCCTGAACCAGACTGGCAAGCAAATCTATATGTGCCTGATCAGTATTGAGTGCAGCAATATAAGCATATTCTCCACCTCCAGCATGCTGGAAAATTTCTTTGTTTTGTATCGCAAGCTCTTCCAGCGTTTCTAAACAGTCCGCTGAAAAGGCAGGACTCAAGACCTGAACTGATTTCACACCAGCTTCTCCCCATTGCTCAAGTAAAGCATCGGTATAGGGTTTAACCCACTCCTGCTTGCCAAACCGCGACTGGAAGCTAATCGCCCACTCATCCTCATTTAAATGCAAGGCTTCAGCCACTAAACGTGCCGTGACTCGGCAGCGATCCGCATATGGATCACCTTTGTCGGCATAAGGCTGCGGAATGCCATGAAAAGACATGAGTAATTTCTCAGGCTTACCATGTTGAAGCTGGTAATTGGTCACACTGTCTGCCAATGCTTGAATAAACAGTGGGTGCTGGTAATAATCTTTAATAAGGGTGATGCCCGGTAAATGACGTTGCTTAGGAATCCATTTAGCAAAAGCATCAAACAACGGTGCGGTTGATGTGGCTGAGTATTGCGGAAACAAAGGCAATAGAATCACATGCTCTTGCGGGTCTTGTTTAAGTTGCGCTAAGACAGCTTCAATACTCGGCTGACCATAGGTCATGGCAGGAACAACGTTTAGATCAAAATGATGATTTTCTTCTTGTAATCGGTGTTTGATCAATTGCGCTTGCTCAAGCACAATTTCTCGCATCGGAGAGTCTTTTGACCAAACCGATGCATAAGCTTCAGCCACTCGCTTAGGACGAAAAGTCAGCACAAATAACCTTAGAATAATCCACCAAAGTGCTTTAGGAATCTCTATCACACGTGTATCAGATAAAAACTGCTTTAAGAAACGACGTACTGCTGGCGCAGTAGGTTCATCTGGCGTACCTAAATTTGCCAGAACCACAGTCACTTTTGGTTTTGGTGTCACTGACATAGATCGCATCCGCTTTTCATTGAGTTCATCCAATTACTTTAGCAGTTTTCGCGCCTTTTTATAAATTGGATTAATGCATCGTTTTAAACTGAAAAATCCGATTACTATCTAAAACATTACTTTCTAGAAGTTTCTGGCCTTTTGCCGTTAATTGCCAAAGCATTCGTTGGCGATCATCCCGTCCTGTCGGAATAATCCATTCATTTTGGCGCATTTGCAATTTGATCTCGTGCAACGCTCGAATATTCAGTTGAGCACGTGAAACAGCATGTGCTCTTGGCATTTCTTTCCGCGCATCATCCAAACCTGTCTCATTTAAATATTCGTTCATGCGCTTCGAAAAATATTCTTCTGGCGTAGGGATCACAAATGCAGTTCCCAGTACATTTAACAACTGCGCCCATGTCATTTTTCGATGAGGTTTGACTTCTTTGAAGTTGCCATCTTGATAAGCATGCATACGATATTCAAAGGCATATAGTTCATACATCGAGACTTTCGGTACGCTGGTCAGTGGATCTGCTTCTCGACTACCAAGCTCTGTTTCAAGTTGTTTGACTTTAGCGCGCAAAGTATCAATTTCGTCGCGTAACACTTGGGTATTTTGAGGACGCACCCAACCGACCACAGGATAGCGTTCTAACATTTGCGGCATGCCTGAACGCACCGCCAGCTCTAAATCTCTTAAAGTCCGATAGCAAAAGACTTGATCGACTTCATGTTGCAGCTGCTTTCTAAACTCTTTGAACTTTTCTTTTAACTCCGATTTATGGTCATGCAATTTTTCCTCCCTTGATTCAGGGTCTTCATGCATAAACACAACAATCGGTTTTTGTTTGGTCATCGCATAAATATATTCCAGATGCATATACCCAACACCTGAAACTGACTGCTCACCGTACTGACTTCCTAATAAGATCACCACATAATCACAATCATCAATTTGACGACGAGCAATAGAAGTACTCAGTGGCGTACGCTGTTCTAACCCCCAAGAGAAAAAACCCATACCAACCAAAGTCTGGGCTAAAACCGCTCGTTCTGGCTGCATTTCATGACCAGATGTCGAAATAAAGACTTGATAACGAGTATCTTGCATAGGCTAAGCCCCAATTCATTTATCAATAATATCAAGTTCTAATCTTGATTTTTGTTAAAAGATGACCCTGATAAAATATAAAATATGGATCGATTGAGCACATTCATGCAACCACATCGTCCAAATTTTGAATCGTCCATGTTAATTGTTCTGATATAAGGCGCTGCAGTACTGGTTCTAATACGGCAGCATTATTACCACTGACAAAACATTCAATACGCGAAATATTATGACGTGTTTTGTCACATAATAACCCATTTTTAATTAAAATATATGCGGTTTGTCTCGCAACTGCTTGTCCAGAATCAATTAATTCTAACTTTTCATCAAAAATCTGACGAATCGCATTTTTTAAAAAAGGATAATGGGTACAACCCAATACTAAAAAATCGGCTTCTTGCTCGACCACAGGTTGTAAAATCTGTTGCAGCACAGCTAAGCAAGCGTCACTCATTTGCAGACCAGCTTCCACAAAAGGAACAAGCTCTAAACTGGTTACCATTAAGACTTTCACGCCAGCAGGTTCTGCAAATTTAGACATCACGTCTTTAATCAATTGACCACGAAGCGTTGCTGGTGTTGCAAGCACGGCCACCACTTTCGATTGCGACTGTATCACTGCGGGCTTCAAGGCAGGAACCAAACCCACTATCGGGAAACGCTCACCATAATGATCACGCAAATAATCTAAACTAAAGGCAGAAGCTGTATTACAGGCAACCACTGCGATTTTACAGCCCTGTCGATAAAGCCATTCGATCGCCTGCGCCGTTAGTTGGCGAATTTCCTGATCCGAACGTGCGCCATACGGGACATGTTTTGTATCCGCATAATAGAGAATCTGTTCATTGGGTAAATGTCGAGCAATCTCTTGCGCAACAGACAATCCGCCGACCCCTGAATCAAATATCCCAATCGGCGCATCTGAGGACGCATTTGGCATAGGGTCTAATAAAAGCGGCATAGGTTGAACGGCTGTCATACAAATACTTGGCACTTGTTTATTCGCTCTTTTAAGCTTAAACCTCAGGTGCTTAAATGCAAGACCAAATCACCACTTTTTAATGTCAAAACAGCCTCACCTTGCGCATTTTCAGACAAGTTACCGTAGTTAATCAGATGATAAAAACTCTGCCGCTGAATCAAGGCATTCATCCCAAAGCGTACATGAACATAAGGACGCAATTCGCCAGCATATTCACGCATAAAAATAGGATGTTGTTGATCCACAATCACCACATCTTGATTGGTGGTCGTGAGTTGTAAATAGGTCTTGCCTTCGATTTCGACCTGATCCGCTTGATTAATCAATAACGGCTCATCTTCGACTTCAATTTCAATCTGTTCAACTGGTGTCTTGAGATAGAATTTACCTTCTTCTTTCCACAATACTTTGCTAAACAGATCAAGCAATGTTTGTCGTTTGATCAATTGACCTTCGTGCCACCATTCACCGTTGGCTTTTATCTTCAAATCCATTTTGCCACAATGTTTTGGATGCCATTGGTCTAAAGGTGGAATTGACCTTTTGTGACTTTGCTGTACATCTTTTAAGTATTGTGCAATGTTCATTAAGTTTTTATCATCAGGAAACACGATTTTTCCTGTATTCTGTGAAGAATCATTTTCATTTATCATAGTTTATGCCTTGCTGACGAGAAAATATGACCGCTCAGCCAATTGGCGAGATCAAGGTTTAAAACTATACTATCCCAAACGTTTGCAAGCACAATAGATTCTTTTTGTGTTTGGCAATTCAGAACACTCATGGCAGCACCGAATCACAATATTACGGTTGCCACCCCTAAAAATATGAGGAGTCCTACATGGAACACATCGAACGTGAAGCGATGGAGTTTGACGTAGTGATCGTAGGTGCAGGGCCTGCGGGTTTATCTGCTGCGATTAAAATTCGTCAATTAGCGATTGAAAACAACCTACCTGACCTTTCTGTTTGTGTTGTTGAAAAAGGCTCTGAAGTAGGTGCGCATATCCTTTCTGGTGCTGTACTTGAACCACGTGCCATGAATGAATTGTTCCCAAATTGGAAAGAAGAAGGTGCGCCTCTGAATGTCCCTGTGACGGACGACGAAACGTATTTCTTATTATCTGATACTAAATCACAAAAAATGCCGTATTGGATGGTTCCTAAATCAATGCATAACGAAGGGAACTATGTTATTTCTCTCGGCAATGTCGTGCGTTGGTTAGGTCAAAAAGCGGAAGAATTAGAAGTATCAATTTTTCCTGGTTTTGCAGCAAGTGAAATCCTTTACCACGAAGATGGTACCGTAAAAGGGATTCAAACAGGTGATATGGGGATTGGCAAAGATGGTCAACCTACCCATAACTTTGCACCGGGTTATGAATTGCATGCGAAATACACTTTATTCGCAGAAGGCTGCCGTGGTCATCTTGGCAAACGCCTGATTGCAGGTTTTGCATTGGATCGTGATGTTGATCCACAGCATTATGGTATCGGGATTAAAGAGCTTTGGGAAATTGATCCAGCAAAACACAAACCAGGTCTTGTAATGCATGGCGCTGGCTGGCCATTGTCTGAAACTGGTTCTGCAGGTGGTTGGTGGTTATATCACGCTGAAAACAACCAAGTAACTTTGGGTATGATTGTCGATCTTTCTTATGAAAATCCACACATGTATCCCTTTATGGAAATGCAGCGTTGGAAGACCCATCCAGTCATCAAACAATTCTTAGAAGGCGGCAAACGTATTTCTTACGGCGCACGTGCTGTTGTCAAAGGCGGATTTAACTCTTTACCTAAATTGACATTCCCAGGCGGTTGCTTGATCGGTGATGATGCTGGTTTCTTGAACTTCTCAAAAATCAAAGGCTCACACACTGCCATGAAGTCAGGCATGTTATGTGGTGAGGCGGTATTTGAAGCGATTGCTGCGGGTGTTGCTAAAGGTGGTGATCTTGCGATTGCACGTGTTACTGAAGGCGACGATCACTTTGCCAAAGAACTCACCGCTTATACTGAAAAATATGACAATTCTTGGTTGAAAGAAGAGTTGTATAAAGCGCGCAACTTCGGTCCTGCGATGCATAAGTTTGGTACATGGATTGGTGGTGCATTTAACTTTATCGACCAAAATGTCTTTAAAGTGCCATTTACCTTGCATGACTTAAAACAAGATTATGCAACACTGAAAACAGTGGATGCTTCAACGTTCAAACCGAACTATCCAAAACCAGATGGCAAGCTTACTTTTGACCGTTTATCATCTGTATTTGTATCGAATACAGTGCATGAAGAAAATCAACCTGCTCACTTAAAGTTGACCAATCCTGAGACACCAATTCAGGTTAACTTGCCGAAGTGGGATGAGCCTGCACAGCGTTACTGCCCTGCTGGTGTGTATGAAGTCATGGAAAATGATGATGGTTCTAAGCGTTTCCAAATTAACGCTGCGAACTGTGTTCACTGTAAGACATGTGATATCAAAGATCCATCACAGAACATTACTTGGGTAACACCTGAAGGTGGCGGTGGTCCAAACTATCCGAATATGTAATTTTTTAATTTGCGCTGAAATTGAGTTTTTAGCGCAAACTAAGCCAAGAAAGCCTCATAAAATATGAGGCTTTTTTAATTTAATCTTTCTGCCCTTCATCAAACTTTTTATATTGTTTGGATAACAAACTTAAACTCTTCATTTGCTTACCGAAACGCCGACACGAACTACACATCATCACATGAAACTGTAAAGCACTCAGTTCTTTGAAGTTCAGAGTTCGATCTTGTTTTTCTGAAAGCAATTGGGTCGCTTGTCGGCACGTCAACATGAACAATCCCCCTGTAGTAACCATTTATTTTCTAAGCATTCACGTAGTCTTACTCGACTGCGATACATTAAAACGTTCAAGTTTGAGATGCTTAATTCTAATTTTTCGCAGATTTCATCTGAACTCAGTTCAATCATTTCCCGCAACATAAACACTTGTGCATACTTCGCTGGTAAATGATTCAAACAGGCGTCAAAAATCATCCAAAAATCTTGCTGCTCCATCATTTCCTCAGGATTCAACCAAGCTTTTGGTCTTTCTGATTTTTGCCAATGTCCAGCAACATCAAACAGTGCATCTACGCTTAACGCACTGTCATCATCATCAAATAGCTCACTCATGCTGACGAGACGTGTTTTTTTTCGAATTAAATCAACGATCTTATTTTTTAGAATCGCAAACACCCAAGTTTTAAAAGCAGCACGGCCAGAAAAAGATGCAACATGCTGCAAGGCGCTCAGCAAAGCTTCTTGAACCACATCCTCAGCTTGATGAAATGATGAAAGCTGTAGGACGGCAAACTTGATCATTTGTTGTCGTAATTCCGACAAAAAATCATCGTTATACAGTTGCTGAGATGCATTAGCATTCGATGTTGTCATTTCAGGCATCGCGTTTCTCACTGTGCTAGTCAGGTTTGTATAACAATTCTAAGCGGATCAAATCTTCTGCAAGTTCCTCCAGTTGAGTGTTCACTTCACTGATTGATAGAGCTGGAGTAATTTGCTGGATAAATTCAGCGAGTGCTGCTCTAGACAACGGTTGTTGTGCTAATTGCTCAATTAGATAAGCGGATAATGGTGTCAGTATTTCAACACAAACCCGATCCTGTTTGTTTCGCCAAACCATAATGGCACTTGGAGCAGGATCTTTATTTATTTGATTGATTGACCATTGATAAACAGGATATTGATACACTAACACCCAAACTTGTGTAGTCAGTTGCCATTTCAATTCAGCATTCAAAGTGACGTCATCAATCTCAAGTGTATCTAAATACAGTTCAAGCCATTCGTATTGCAACAGCTCAGCAAGCCACGGATACTCAACTAAAATAGGATGCTGCTGTTTTGTGAGAAATTCTCTGAATTGCAGCGAAATATCGTTATAGAACGGTGATTGATTCTGAGATTCTCGAAAAAAATCCGTCAGTAACTGTTGCCATTGCTGCGCAGGCAATAACGATCGAGCCACCGGATAAACCAAATTGATGAACGAGCAAACATTATTAAACAACAGCTCTCGATAAACTTGCATACGATCCAAATCAAAAGGCACTGCTTTTTCTGAATTTGGATCACGCAGCCAGTCACAAAAATCATGTTGGGTCTGCTGAAAAGTATGCTCATTCATACTCATACTTTCACCCCATCAGCCAAATTCGAGCTCATTGGGATTAACATGTGTTGATTTGAATATTGATGCTGTAACAGCTGAATCTTATTCAATTCATTCTGAAGTTGCTGCCATGTTGGGATATTAAAATCGCGCTCTAATAAAGTTGGTTTCACACCACAGAGCTGATAGGTATATTCCAACAACGCCCAAACAGGATCACATACTTCAGCACCATGAGTATCAATCAATAAATCTGTACTCACCTGTTCATGCCCTGCAATATGTAGATAACGAATACGTTGTTTCGGCATAGCTTCAATGAAAGCATATGCATCTGCTTGATGGTTGATACTATTTACATAAACGTTATTCACGTCCAACAGCAATTCGCAATCTGCTTGTGTGATTACTTCACGAACAAAGTCTGCCTCTGACATTTCAGCATTCGGCATGAGATAAGTAGAAACATTTTCCAATACTAATCTTCGCCCTAAAATATCTTGAACTTGAGAAATACGTTCTACCACATACTTCACAGCAGCCTCAGTCATTGGGATAGGCAAAAGGTCGTATAAATATCCCCCATCGTTGGTATAGCTTAGATGTTCCGAATAAATCTCGACTTGATAGGAATCTAAGAATTTCTTGATTTGGTGAATAAAATCAATATTTAAGGGGTGAGGCCCACCAATCGACAAAGACAGTCCGTGACAAATTAATGGAGATTTTTCTACACACTGAGCTAGAAGTTTGGCATGTCTTCCACCAAAGCTCATCCAATTTTCAGGGGCAACTTCAATAAAGTCTGGATAATGAGCTGCGCTTAAAAATGCCTCGATAAAATCTCGTCTTAGACCAAGACCAACACTTGTGATTGCATCCATAAAGAATCCCTTAGGCGAATGACAGTCATCTTTTTAGATGCTGTCATCAACCGTCTGCATAAGGCTTAATGGGCGCCACACTTCCCGTCAGCCACTTTTTTGTCGGCACCACATTTTGCATCTGCCATTTTTTTGTCTGCACCGCATTTTGCATCCGCAGCTTTTTTATCTGCACCGCATTTTGCATCGGTCGTTTTGTGTTGTTTTTTCGCTTTATCTGAACCACATTTCGCTTCACCACATTTTGCATCTGCAGTTTTAGTCACATGTGTTTCAGTCGTCGTCGATGCTGCCGATACTTGGGTTGCTGCGCCAACCATAGATAATGCAACTAAAGCGGCAACCGAGGTCATTGAGTTTAATTTATTCATTGTGAAGTTCCTTTTTTAAATCTATTTTGAGTTTTGTACTGAGGTACATATTATTAGACGAGCGACCACTCAATTTATTACATTTAAAAAAATATTTTTTCCATGTAAGAAACCAAATCCTCAACCGACTAAACATTATTCAATACGAGTCGGTGTGAAATCCTCATGAATAAACTTATTTATCCTTTATTATTACGCTATCAGAATTTTTGTTCATATCTAAAACATTTCGATGGAATTGCAGCACTTTCCTTAAGACTGTTTCTCATTCCAGTGTTTTGGATGGCAGGTTCAAATAAACTTGCTCATTTTGCAGATACCGTTGAATGGTTTAGCAATCCTGACTGGGGTTTAGGATTACCCTTTCCAACACTGATGGCGACACTAGCAACCTCTGCTGAGCTGGGTGGTGCAATTTTATTAGCACTTGGTTTGGCAACTCGGCTGATTAGTATTCCACTGATGATCACTATGCTCGTCGCGATATTTACCGTGCATTTACCGAATGGCTGGCAAGCGATTGCTGATCCCAATGCTCCTTTTGCAAATATGCAAGTGATGGAGTCCGCAGAAAAATTAGAGAAAGCAAGAGAGATTTTAAGTACCTATGGCAACTATGACTGGCTCACATCGAGTGGTTCATTTGTAATCTTAAATAATGGAATCGAATTTGCTGCAACTTATTTGATTATGTTGTTGGCTTTGATTGTTCTTGGGGGAGGACGGTATTTCAGTTCCGATTATTGGCTATCTCGATATATTAATAAATTCAAAAAGTAGAGAATGGCACAAAACTATCATATGGCTTGGGATACCAAGCCATACTGATCAATCAAAAATCAATTAACCTTTCTGCACCAAATAACGATATTCAGTATTGCTATTTTCATCCAAGCTTTCTTCTTTGAGCAATAACTCATGTCCCAAATGCATACAAAACTTAGGGATATCCCATGACGTGGAAGGATCGGTTGCAAACACTTCAACAACATCCCCTGACTTTGCTCTACGGATCGCTTGATGTAACATCATCACAGGCTCAGGGCAACGTAACCCTCTCGTATTGAGTTGAACAGTAGCAAGTTTTGATTGTTCAGACATCATAAAACTCAAATATTCGAATTTTCATATTTTAACATAAAGCGACGATTTAGAAATCTATCACTCCATTATGAAAAACTGTACGTTTTTTGCATCGTTTTATTGATGCATATCTGCTTTTTCTTCGGTATGATGAAAATCATCTAATTGATATAGAGAGTCTTTAGGAAAGATCATGATCGAGGAATCCAGTCCGTCGTGGGGTATGCGCGGCCTAAGAAAATGGTTAGGTACCGCACCTGAAACCCGCGATGAATTACTCAAGTTAGTCCAAGACTCACGTCGCTTTTTAGAGCCAGATACTGTTGCTATGCTTGAGGGTGTTCTTGATCTGCCAGCAACAAAGATTCGAGAAGTCATGACCCCGCGTACAGCGATGATTAGCTTACAAGAAGATGACCAGTTACTCGATATCTTGGATGTCCTCATTGATTCAGCACATTCTCGTTTTCCTGTATTTTCAGCCGATCAAACTGATAATGTCGTTGGCGTTCTACTCGCAAAAGACCTTTTACCGTTTTTAACTGATCGCAATGTTAAAGTCGATATTCGTGCCTTAATGCGTCAGCCAGTCTTTGTCCCTGAAAGTGCGCGTACCGACCAAGTGTTGCGAATGTTAAAAAATACGCAAACACACATTGCAATTGTGATTGATGAATATGGTTCAACGTCTGGTTTAGTGACACTCGAAGACATTCTTGAAGAAATTGTGGGTGAAATCGAAGACGAGCATGATATTGCGGATGAAGAAGCGTTATATATCGTGCCAGACAATGACCCAACCACAGCCAATACATGGATCGTTCAAGCGCTTACACCAATTGAACATTTCAACACAATTTTAAATGCTGATTTTTCTGATGATGAAGTTGAAACTATGGGCGGCCTACTGCTACAAGAAATTGGCTTAGTCAGTGATTTACAAGGTCAAACCATTGAGCTTGATGATTGGCAATTTACCATTATTGAAGCAGATGCACGTACTATTCATCTGATTCGAGCTGTCCGTCCATGAGAACCTATTTTGAAAAACTGTTAAACCCTTCTCAACCACAAAAACAGCTTCCTTTTATTGTTCCACTGTTGATTGCACTCATATCGGGTGCAATCTTTAGTTTGGCACTTGCACCTTATTATTTTTGGTGGCTGGCGATTTTGTCACCAGCATTGCTATACGCGGTGTTACGCCAACGTAGCCCTAAACAAGCTTTCGTTTTAGGCTGGGCCTATGGATTTGGCTTATGGTTTGTTGGCGCATTTTGGCTCTACACCTCAATCCATGTCTATGGCGATACCAATGCAATTCTCAGTGTGCTGATGATCGTCGTCATGGCACTATTGATGGGATTATTCACTGCTTTTCAAACATGGTTGTATCGTCGTTTTTTTCCAGAAACTCCACTGACCTTTGCGCCACTTTGGGTCTTGTTTGAATGGGCTAAAACTTGGGTATTTACTGGTTTTCCATGGCTATTTGCAGGATATGCCTTTACTGAACGATTATTAGACGGCTATGCACCATTATTTGGTGTTTATGCCGTTTCATTTGTAGTGATCGTGCTTGCATGTGCCTTAGTCGAGATTTTAAATCGACGTTGGTTTTGGGCGATTCCATCGGTATTGTTGGTCTTAGGTGCATGGGCTGTTGGCTATATTCAATTCGTACAACCTAAAGCAGCTAAGCCGCTCAGCGTTTCGTTGATTCAAGGTAATATTCCACAAGATCTTAAATGGTTAACCGAATACCAGATCAAAACCCTCGAAATTTATGCAAAGTTAACGCGTAAAGAATGGGGCCGTGACCTGATTGTTTGGCCGGAGTCTTCGATTCCGCTATTTCAGACAGATATTCCTGAATTCTTAGCGGCAATGGATAGCCAAGCCCAAGCATCAGGGAGTGCATGGGTCACTGGTATTCCATATTGGGATATACCTAAATCACAACAAGTTGGTGAACCTCAGTACTACAACAGCATTATGGCTTCTGGCAGCGATTCTTCTGGTTTATATAAGAAACAACGCTTGGTTCCATTTGGTGAATATATTCCTTTATCTGGTTTGCTGAAATGGGTACTACCCGCTATGCAAAATGATGTCAGTATGGCTGGTTTTTCTAGTGGTGCAACTGAACAAAAACCATTGACGGTAAAAGGACATGCTTTAGCAGCCGCTATTTGCTATGAAGTCGCCTATCCCAACTTGACTCGCCGCAATGCATTAAATAGTGACTTTCTCATTACGGTTTCTAATGATGCGTGGTTTACGGGTACAGCGGGACCTTGGCAACATTTACAAATGGTACAAATGCGTGCCAAAGAAAATGGTCGTTGGTTTATTCGTGCCACCAATACAGGTGTTACCGCATTTATTGACCACCATGGTCATATTGTAAAGCAAGCGCCAATGGATCAAGAATTCGTGCTACGTGGTGATTTACCCGCGATGCAAGGGCAAACCCTATATAGCCGTTTAAGTGATTATCCGATTCTGATCTTTTCAGTTCTTTTACTGATAATGGGTTGGTTCTATCGTCCTCGCAAGGTCGATGTTTCGTTCAAGTCACGGCGATAATATAAAAAGAGCGTTTTAAAATAAAACGCTCTTTTTTTGAATCAATAAAAAATCAAAATTCCAGTGATAATTGCACACTTAAATACGCGACTAAACTGGATAAAAATAACATCGGAATATAGCGATAGGCTTTAAACAAAAGCTGCTCATAGTCAGAAATGAATGCTTTATTATCCCAAACACTGGTTTTCAAAGCGCTTAAAAAGCAAAGTACAAACCAAGCACTCAACATACTTAGTGCAAAAAAACCAATCATGATTTGGCTACTGCCTTCTGTTTTTTGCCACAGATTTAATGCAGTTTGACTAATTGGCAACAAACTTAAAATGAGCAACACAGATTTAAGCATGGCCCAATGAAACTGATTCAGTTCATCCAACACAAAAAAAGCTTTCATCTGCGACCTCCCCAAATATCATATTTATGATCTAGATTTATTATGCAAAGCTTTGAACTAAAGGAAAAGACTATTTTTATGCATAGTTTCTTTTTCTTGTAACTATTAAATATGGGAATAGTTCTTATTATAACTATCAAACAGTCATTATTTTATTATATTCTTATATTTCAAATATTTAGATTATATTTTAGAATCAAGAAACATTATCACTTCACTCTTGATTTATTTGATGATTGAATGAAGTGATATCTTGAATTAAAAATTATGGCTGGTAATAAATATCTGCATCATTGCCTTCACCACCTTCTTTACCATCCGCACCAAACGAATATAAATCAAATGAACGACCTTCACGGCCAGGCATCACATATTGCAAATCATTTTCCCAACTGTCTTTCGGATAACCACCTTTAACATAACCACCCGGTAACCAGTTTTTTGCAGATGCTGGTTGATTAACCAAAGCATCTAAACCACCATCCTGCATTGATGGGTAACGGCCATTATCTAATTTATATTGATCTAATGCACCAGCCACACCTTTTAAAGTAATGCTGGTGGTATCGACTTTGGCTTTTTCACCACGCCCCATCACATTGGGTACGATCAGTGCCGCTAAAACACCTAAAATAACGATAACAACCATTACTTCAATGAGGGTGAAGCCAGTTTGCTTTGCATACATTTTTTGATTCTTCATTTTCATCTCAAACATCAAATTTCCTAGATCATATTATTCATATTAATAATTGGCAACATAACCGCAATGACAATCACCAAGACAATCGCTGCCATAAAAACCAGCATCAAAGGTTCAAGTAACGCCAACATCGTTGATATAAATGTGGTGACCTCGCGATCTTGCATCGTAGATGCACGGTCTAACATGCGATCCAATTCACCTGATGCTTCACCACTTCGGATCATTTGTACCATCATTGGTGGAAAATAACCGCATCGCTCTAACTGCGTTGCCAAATTACCACCTTCTGTTACACGTTCCATTGCGACTTGAATCGCATCACGTACCACCCAGTTATTGCTCACTTCTGCACCAATGCGAAGTGCTTCTACTAAAGGTACGCCTGATCGAGTCAGAATGGACAGGGTGCTGGCAAATCGTGCCGCATTTATACCACGTGAAAGTTTACCGAATAATGGCAATCTGAGCGTTAATCGGTCAAATGCATAATGCCCTGCGGTGGTTCGTAAAAAGCGTGTGAATAATACAATGACAATAAAAGCCAACAGCAATATCCCAATCCATGTTTGCTTGATGAATGCACTGGCTTTCATCAACAACACCGTAATCCATGGCAATGCTTCTTTACTCTGCTCAAAAGTCTTCACAATTTCAGGAACCACATAGGTCATTAGCCCCATGACGATCGCAAATGACATCAGCATCAGGATAATCGGATAGATCATCGCACCCTGAATTTTCTTTTGCATCGCAAAACGATTTTCGGTGTAGTCAGAAAGCTGATCTAAAATCAGATCTAAATGCCCTGAGCGCTCACCTGCTGCTACGGTTGCGATATAAAGTTCAGGAAATCGTCCTGATTGTTGCATCGCTTGTGCAAGCGAATGACCTTCCATGACTTTTGATCGCACGGAAGACAGTAAGTTTTGCACATGCGATTTTTCGCTTTGTTTACTGACTGCACGTAATGCTTCTTCAAGTGGAATACCTGCAGCAACCAGTACCGAAAGCTGACGGGTCATCAATGCTAAATCGTAAGCACTAAAGCCTTTTTTAAACCATGCGTGCTGTTGTTGTTTATCTTTTTGTTCAACGGTTTCAACCGCAATCGGTGTCCATGCTTTATCTCGTAACTGTTGACGAATTTGACGTGCGGAATCTCCCTCAAGCACACCTTTGTGTTGCTTTCCAGAAGCATCAATAGCAGTAAATTGATAAGCTGGCATGGTTCTGTTCTAATTGTCCAAAATGTTGTTGTTAAGCTGCGTCCTTGTAAGGGATAAGAAGCCAAAGTGTCGCAAGTCATCTGAGGCAGATTGACCTTATGCACAGCACTGTAGCACAGGGCTGATTGATATTTCATCCATGTCTTGCTTTATCAGCTAAAATGATCCAAACAAGGTATGAAATCGTACCATTTAACACATGAATAAAGCCTATATGCCTACCGAAAATTCTAACGCTATTCTTTACCGTATTCGAGTCACCATACCTGTATTTGTGTATGACATGTTTGACTACACAGTCAGTGCTGAGCAATATGCACAAGCACAGGTGGGTGCACGCGTTGCAATTTCTTTTGGTCGACAAAACCTTGTTGGCATTATTACTGAAAAAGTTGATCCTAACGAGCCATTTACGGGACAATTCAAGCTTAAAGCCATCACTGAACTACTCGATCAGCAGGCCATTATAGATCAGCAAGTTTTAACTTTGGTGACATGGTCAGCGCAATATTATCAATTCCCCATTGGCGAAGTCATGCAAAGTGCTTTGCCCACATTATTAAGACAAGGTCGTGCTTTAGATATTCTATTTCACCAGTGGCTTATTGTACCGCACGACAACCCTGATGCTTTATTAAAACGCTCTCAAAAACAATATGATGCTTACCAAGTATTAAAATTACATCCGCAGGGTACCACTGAAAATATTTTAAATTTGAGTGGCGTAGAAACAGCAACACTGAAAGCATTGGAAAAAAAGGGGCTAATTGAGTGTCGTCTTGAGCCACATGATTTCACCCCGACGCCTGTGCAATTGGCACAAGTGCCACTCACCCCGAATGAAGATCAGAAAAAAGCCATTCAACAGATCCTCAAAGCACAACAGCATTATCAAGCCTTTTTACTCGATGGCTTAACTGGTAGCGGTAAAACCGAAGTGTATTTACAGGTGATGTATGAGGTATTAAAACAAGGCAAACAAGTATTGGTACTGGTGCCTGAGATTGGTTTGACTCCACAAACGGTTGCTCGCTTTAAATCACGCTTTCATTGTGATGTGGCATTGATGCACTCTGGTTTAAATGATTCAAAGCGTTTACAGGCATGGCAACATGCGCAAGCAGGCAAGGCATCAATCATAATCGGCACTCGCTCAGCGATTTATACACCACTTCCTCATCTCGGCTTAATCATCTTAGATGAAGAGCATGATCTCTCATACAAACAACAAGAAGGCTTTCGCTATCATGCTCGCGATGTCGCCTTATATCGAGGACATTTGCAAGGCTGCCCCGTGATTCTAGGCTCTGCCACACCAAGTATTGATAGTTATCATTTGGTGGAGTCTGGAAAACTGCATTTGCTCGAACTCAATCAACGTGCTGGCGTCGCTGTACTCCCGAAAATGCATGTGATTGATTTAAAAATTGCCAAGAAAAAACATGGCATCAGCCAAAATTTAATCGAGCAGATCAAACTGACCTTAGAGCGCAAAGAACAAGTGCTGATCTTTCTCAATCGTCGAGGTTATGCACCGATTCTGATGTGTGAAAGTTGTGGTTGGCAAGCCAATTGCCCACATTGTGATGCCCACTTTACCCTGCACTCTCAACCTTATCACTATTTGCATTGTCATCATTGCGGTACGATTCATCGACTACCTGATGATTGCCCTGCATGCCAAAAGAAAACGCTCAAAACCATTGGTGCGGGCACAGCAAAACTTGAAGAACACTTACAAGAACTTTTCCCTCATCATGAGGTCATTCGAGTTGACCGTGACAGTACTAGTCGTGTCGGAAGCTGGCAAAAAATTTATGATCGTATTCAGCAGAACAAACCTAATATTTTGTTGGGTACACAAATGCTGGCCAAAGGACATCATTTCCCTCATGTGACGCTGGTGGCGATTTTAGATATTGATGCAGGTTTGCTCAGTGTTGATCTACGTGCGCCTGAACGTACTGCACAATTGATCGTTCAAGTTGCAGGCCGTGCAGGTCGTGGTGAACATAAAGGTAGTGTTTATTTACAAAGCCTGCGCCCAGATCATCCCATGCTCACCACTTTGATTAGGCATGACTATCGGACTGTCGCGAAGCAAATGCTGGCAGAACGCAAGATCGCCATGCTGCCCCCTTATCGTTATACGGTGTTGGTTCGTGTAGAGTCCAAAGATCGAGCATATAGCCAACAATTCTTAGCTGAAATCGCGCAACAATTCAGAACGATGGCTGCTGATCTAGTCGATATCTGGGGACCGATCCCTGCCCCGATGGAAAGAAAAGCAGGACGTTTCCGTGCCCACATGGTGATTTTGTCTGCTGATCGGGCAAAATTGCATTTTTATTTACGTCAATGGTGGCAACAAGTGGTACATTTACCTCGTCTACATCAACTCAGACTGTCGATTGATGTTGATCCACAAGAGTTTAGTTAACCCTACTTAATAAATCAGACATAAAATTTCACATGAAATATGAGACTCAAAGATGTCATTCACAACCTGTATGGTTCATTTAATATATTGTTTCTGCGATATATTGGATCACTGAAAGAAGTAAACAGGTTTTGTGGATGACAAATGGTTTTGCCTACTTTTCCCGAAAGAAAAGTAGGTCGAACCGAAGGTTTGTCCTAAAATTGGATGAGATCTCTGCAAGACTCCGTCATGATCATCCATGAGTTAAAAAATTAGAAACAAGTTAAATCCGATGTAGGTTGCTTAATGTCTTTATTACTCCCGATCATTTTTTTACTGGCTGCGACTTTAATTTTTGTTCCACTGGCAAAACGCTATGCCGCAAGCACTGTTTTGGGTTATCTCATTACAGGGCTTTTGCTTGGTTCGAGCGTGTTCGCACTGATCACCGATACACAACTGATTCGCCAATTGACCGACTTAGGCATGATCATGTTGATGTTCTTTATCGGTTTTGCTTTTCGTCCTCGACACCTCTGGATACAACGTCGCAGCATTTTGAAAAGTAGTGGTGTTCAACTCGGCGCTATCACCCTCATTTTGGTGAGTATTGGCTTTGTGCTATCACAAGACCTTCTCAGCAGTATTATTCTTGGTCTGGCATTGGCATTTTCTTCAGTCACTTTAATTCAGCAATTACTGCATCAAAAACACCAACTCAATAGCACATTCGGACAGTCAGCCTCAGCCTCTTTACAGTTCCAAGTTTTCATTGCGATTATTTTAATTGCACTTTTTCCCTTATTAGAAGATACCGCAACCACTCAACACGGCATTGCTTATTTTGCTGCGATCATTGCCACTGTTTCAGGCTTATTCCTAGCCAGTCGTTATCTGGTTCGCCCAGCATTTCGCTTTTTGGCTCGTCATCATAGTCTTGAACTCATTCCAATACTAAGTTTGCTTGTGGTTTTGGCGGTTATTTTGATCATGGATATTATCAACATCCATGTGTTGATTGGCGCTTTCTTAGCAGGATTATTACTCACAGAAACCGAATTTAAAGCAGAAGTTGAACGCATTATTCATCCTTTTAAAGATGCGGCAATTGGACTTTTTTTCCTTGCGATCGGTTTGGGGCTTTCACTTAGCCCCCTATTGCAATCACCATTATTGATTCTCGCATCTATTCTTATTTTAGTGATCATTAAAGCAGGCGTGGTTGCTGCTATCAGCTATTATCAACATCGTCATGCCAAGTTAAGTACCCTGCTTGCAGTGACGTTGGCACAAAGTGGGGAGTTGTCATTTATCCTGCTAAAAATTGCTGAAAGTGAAAATGTATTGGCCTCTAATATATTCGAATCAACCATGCTGATTGTTTTCGGTTCAATGCTATTCACACCCGTATTGTATTGGTTGGTCAACGCTAAAATATTGCCAATGATATTGAAAAAAGTGCCTATTCCAACTGAAGATGTACCACAGCATCCGATTCTAGTGGTCGGTTTTGGTCGTTTTGGACAAGTAATTGCTCGAGCTTTACATGCGCAAGGCAAGCAATTCAGCATTATTGACAGCAATCAACCTGATGCCGATTTTATGCAGAAATATGGACATCGCTTCGTTGATGCCGATGTGACCCAAGTTGAGAACCTACGAGCTGCGGGGATTGAGTATTGTAAATTACTGATCCTTACCATTGATGATGTAGAAGACAGCATGAATCTAGCACGTTATCTGCGTTTGAATTATCCAGACTTGACCGTATTGGTTCGTGCACGAGATCGCCATCATGCCCATCTGTTAAATGGTCTAGGCATTCGACATATTTGGCGCGAAACCTATTTATCTTCATTGGATATGGCGCAGCAAGCATTAATTGAAACAGGCCTGTCTAACGAAGAAGCGCAAATACAGATTGAACAATTTAAACAACAAGATCTGCAACTGCTTGAGCAACAGCATTGGTCACATTCAGAGTATGATTCGATTGAGGCTTATCCAAATGCGATTGCGGAACTCGAATATTTGTTTGAAAATACAAAAATCATCACGCAAGATCGTGTGCAGGGTGAACAAACTAAACAAAGTGATGCAAATTCACCCAATGAAACATCTTGAGTTTTAGCAAACAGACACCATTATTGACTGCATAACCATTCACCTTTTTATAAAAGCCCTAAGCGCTTTTCAAGGCAAAGCGTTGCTTTGTTTTCCCCCTTACGGGGTGCTGGAGAAAAATATGTCTGATTTACGCCAACGCTTTTACATCGAAGACTGCCCTATTCGCGGTGAAGTGGTTCATTTAGAAGAAGCACTACAAACCATTTTGGCGCAACGCGATTATATGCCTGCAGTACAAAGTCTATTGGGTGAGATGTTAAGTGCAACCGCCTTACTTGCCAGCACACTAAAAATTCATGGGCGTATTAGTTTACAAATTCAAGCAAGTGGCACATTCAAATGGGCAATGGCAGAATGTAATCATTTAGGTGAAGTGCGTGCGCTGGCTGATTATGAAGAAGACCCAAGATTTGTAGAGGGTACAGATAGTCGTACGGTTCTTGCTGCATTGACCAATCCGATTTTGTTCATCAACATTGAACCTGAACATGGCGAACGTTATCAAGGGATTGTACCGCTTGATCAACCGACTTTGGCGGGTTGTTTAACTCAGTATTATGATTTATCTGCACAAATCCCCACACATATCGTCTTGGCAACTAATCAGAAACGTTCAGGTGGTTTATTGATTCAACTGCTTCCTCGTAATGATGAAGAAGAGCAGAAACTGGTTGATGAGGATTTATGGCCGCGTTTAACTATGCTGACTGAGACTTTA
This sequence comes from Acinetobacter halotolerans, assembly GCF_004208515.1. GTDB lineage: Bacteria > Pseudomonadota > Gammaproteobacteria > Pseudomonadales > Moraxellaceae > Acinetobacter > Acinetobacter halotolerans. The sequence goes on along the minus strand of NZ_SGIM01000005.1, from coordinate 105,056 downwards.
AAGCCTGAAGAATTGACTGATCTTTCTGCCAATGAAATCTTATATCGTCTTTATAATGAAGAAGAAGTTCGTTTGCCTGAAGTAGAACAGCTAAAGTTTGGGTGTACTTGTTCGAAAGAGCGCTGTGCCAATGCACTGATCCAAATCGGAGTTGATGCGGTACATGAAACACTTGAAGCACAAAATCCAATTCAAATGGATTGCCAGTTCTGTAATACGCGTTATGAGTTTACTGCTGAAGAAGCTTTAGGCTTGTTCGGTGAGCATTTGAGTTAATTAGTATTAGCTTAAATTGATGTTTTAAAGTTGGTTACCCATTCAAATATAATCATGTGGTAACCATCTTTCAATTTTTATACTTTTTCAATTCAACAATATTTTGAAATTATTTTTTTCTGTTCTGCTCGATCAAAGAAAGAAAATAGTCTTGTATACAACCATCTAACGCTTCATCCCCATTTTTTAGATTAAACTCATCATCAGCTTCACCTAAATCACTAGTACCATCAAGTACCCCCAAAAAAGTTGAAATAGTATCAACCATGATTTGATGAATTATTTCAAAGAAAACTTCTTTATTCTCTTCAGGCAAAGAATCAAATAATGATTGTGCCTTTTGCCAGTATGGATCTTTCACATCCTCTATTTTTGTATTAAAAAATAATTTCTTATAAAGAATTAAATTTTCATCGACAATATATTCGTTTATTTTCTCTGCAAATTCTTGAGAATTCATTTGATAACCTACTTTTAAATTTCATTTAAGATGTTTGGGATAACCTTTATACTGTGAAGTATAAAGGTTCTTGCTGAAACAATATCAACACACATCCCCTCTATTTTTTCCTGCTTAATCGTCAAATAATAGAATGAAAAGTAATAGATTATGACGATAAACAATGACAAAGAATTACTACGAAGAACTAGGCGTGACCCGCGATGCCTCAGCAGATGAAATCAAAAAGGCCTATCGCAAACTCGCCCGCAAATATCATCCCGACATCAGCAAAGAAGCAGATGCCGAAGAGAAGATGCAAGCGATCAATGTCGCCTACGACACCTTAAGTAATGCGGTTAAAAAAGCTGAATATGATCAGATGTTAGATCATCCACAAGGCTTTGGTGGTTTTGGTCAAGGTAACCCGCAAGGCAGTGGATTTGATGGCTCACAATTTTATCGTCAAAGTTCAGGTGATGGTGCTGACTTTAGTGGTTTTGAAGACTTATTTGGGCGCTTCGGTTCTGGGTTTGGTGGTGGACAACAACGTTCGCAACGCCAACAACGTAGCTATCGAGGTGAAGATCAACATGCCAGCATCCAAGTGGATATAAGTATTGCTTATCATGGTTCTACACAGCAAATTACCTTACAGATTCCAACCTATAATGTTTATGGCGAACCTGAAATTCAGCGCAAAACATTAGAAGTCAAAATTCCTAAAGGAATGAAAGAGGGTCAACAAATTCGTCTCACAGGTCAAGGGCAAAGTGGTATTAACGGCGGCGAAAATGGTGATCTTTATATTGAAATTCAATACAACGATACCGATCGAATTCGTGTGGAAGGTGCGGATGTATACCAAACCATTGATGTTAGTCCTTGGGAGGCAGGTTTAGGACAAAGTATTGGTGTGAATACGCCCGCAGGACAACTCAATGTCAATTTACCTAAAAATGCAAAGAATGGACAACAATTACGTTTAAAAGATAAAGGCATTCCAAATAAAATCGCAGGACATCTTTATCTGATCATTAACATCGTTTTACCACCAGCACATAGTGAACAAGAGCAACAAGCCTATCAGCAATTTGCTGATGCTTTCTCCTCTTTCCAACCTCGTGCAAGATAAGGAGTAAGATCATGACAACGATTCAATACAAAGAAATCCAATATGATGGCCACTGCCAAATTGAAATCATTGATGAGCAACTGGCATTAGATCTTGAGCGTTTTGCCGAAACCTGTGGTCAAAGTACAGAGTGGGTACTCAAGCTGATTGATTACGATATTTTGCAAGTCCAAGTTGATCCGCAAAGTTATCAATTTATTGGTGAAGATGTCGCACGTGCACGTCGTGCATATCGTCTACAACGCGACTTTGACGCGAGTTTATCGGCGGTGGCGGTCATGCTAGATCTAATCGATGAAGTGCAACAACTGCGTAAACAGTTAAAACATTTTCATTGAGTTGTTTTAAAAATGGCCAAACATTTTATTTCAGTTTGGTCATCTTCTCGACTTCTTTCAGCGTTTGCTTGATGGGTTCATAATCTAAGAACCATAATATATTTACATTACGCTGCTTATGCTGCTGTGCCAATAAATCAATCACGCTACGCTCTCCCCGCCCAACCAAATGCTGTTGATAAAAGTAGTACAGTAATAAAATTGTGCTCATTAACATCACGCCCAGCATAATCCAAAATCCAATCGGTGATTTTAATCCTGGAATAAACTCAAAATTCATACCATACACCCCAGTAAGTAAAGTGAGGGGAGCAAAAATAGCGGTAATAATTGCTAAGATTCTCATATTTTCATTGGTCTGATTGGCGATCGCAGAAAAATGTAAATCAATAGCAGATTGAATCGCATTTCTTAAACGTAATGTATGCTTTTGTACGCGCTCAATATGGCTCATCAAATCATTCAAACGTACCAGTAGTATGTCCTGTGTCTTATGTTTTTGTTTAGTCACAACATGGTGATAATTGTCCACCAATTCATCTCTAAACTCTTGTAAGGTCTCAATTTGTTCCTCACATAAATTTTCGATTTGTTGAAATGCCATGTCTTCATGAAACAGTTGATGCCATTGTTTAAAACGACGATTTCCTTGTAATAATTGTTGTTGCCAATGTTCAACTCGGCGGGTTAAGGGCGTGCGCAAATTTAAATAGCCATCGATCATGCTATTCAGTAGTCTTAGGGATAAGTCGGCTGGCGTAGTGGGCAACTTACGTGGCTTATTTTGCTCAGTAATCGTCCGCTCCATAATAAGTTGGATACGCTGAATATAACTCTCTACCGTCATATTGCCCTGTTCTCTTACACTGACCAAGATATTCGGCGTAAGAATGAAACTCATTGGAGTCGTTGTTAAACCAAATATATTCTCATGTGAATCTGAAACATTTCCACTCTCATAAATCTGATCATCAGGGCTAATCAATTTACGGAAAATCAATAAATCATATTCTTCAACAGTATCAAAAGCACAGGGATGCTCAATATTCAATAAGTCTTGCATGTGAAATTCATTTAATACAAGTCCCGTATGCTCATAGATATTGTTTTGCCATGACTCGGCATGATTAACAAGATCTTGTCTTAAACTGTCTACCCATAAAAACTCAAGCGGGTGATCGGGTTGTTCTTCTGCACTAATAAAAATTGTATTTTCACGATTATGACGATAAAAATAATAAAGCTGCATAACTCTGATATTCATTTAAGCCCTAAAATATCTTGCCACAAAAAAGTCCGCATTTAGCGGACTTTTTTGTATTGCTCAGCGTGATTACGCTTGTTCAATATCTTTCATCGTCAATTTGATACGACCACGATTGTCTACATCAGCAACCTGAACTTTAAGCTCTTGGCCTTCTTTTAAGACATCAGATACATTCGCAATACGCTCATTCGAGATTTGTGAAATGTGAAGTAAACCATCTGTACCCGGCATGATGTTTACAAACGCACCGAATTCAACGATACGAATCACTTTACCATCATAGATTTTACCTGGTTCAACTTCAGCAGTAAGCGCTTGGATTTTTGCAATCGCAGCTTTAGCAGCCGCTTTAGTTTCACCAAATACGCGAACTGTACCATTATCTTCGATATCAATCGCAGCTTTGGTTTCTTCAGTGATAGCACGAATTGTTGCGCCACCTTTACCAATCACATCACGAATCTTGTCTGGATTGATGTTGATCACTTCAAAGGTTGGTGCATGTGCATTGATTTCAGGACGCGCACGTGAAATCACTTTGTTCATTTCATTGAGGATGTGCATACGACCAGCAAATGCTTGGTTAAGTGCAGCTTCCATGATTTCTTCAGTGATGCCTTCAATCTTGATGTCCATTTGAAGTGCAGTAATACCATTGGCAGAACCAGCAACTTTAAAGTCCATATCACCTAAGTGATCTTCATCACCCAAGATGTCAGAAAGAACTGCAAAACGCTCACCTTCCTTCACTAGACCCATTGCGATACCAGCAACAGGTGCTTTCAATGGAACACCTGCATCCATAAGTGACAATGAAGCACCACATACAGAAGCCATTGAAGATGAACCATTCGATTCTGTGATGTCAGATACGATACGAATCACGTACGGGAAGCGATCTGCTGCAGGAAGAACAGCCTGAACACCACGACGTGCCAAACGACCATGACCGATTTCACGACGTTTAGGACCTGATTCACGACCTGTCTCGCCTACAGAGTATGCAGGGAAGTTATAGTGCAACATGAAGTTATCAGTTTTAGTACCAGCAAGGGTATCTACCATCAACGCATCACGTGTATTACCTAAAGTCGTTGTCACTAAAGCTTGTGTTTCACCACGTGTGAATAATGCAGAACCGTGCGCACGGCCTAATACACCTACTTGAACGTCGATCGCACGAACTGTTTGGTTATCACGACCATCAATACGCGGTTTACCTGACAAAATGTTGTCACGTACAGTACGGTATTTAAGGTCTTCAAATAATTCGTTTACTTCGTCAGCAATACCAGTTTCGTCATTTTCAGGAACGAACTGTGCAACCGCTTCTGCATAAAGTGCGTCAAGTGCTGCATAACGGTCTTGTTTAACCGCAATGGTATATGCATCAGAGATTTTAGCTTCAAATGCTGCTTTTAATTGCTCAAGCAATGCTTCGTTTTTGCTTGGTGCAACCCAAGTCGATTCAACTGCACCCGCAGCAGCAGCAAATTCTTTAATCGCTTGAATCGCGATTTGCATTTCATCATGACCAAAAAGTACAGCACCCAGCATTTGGTCTTCTGAAAGTTCTTTCGCTTCAGACTCAACCATCAATACTGCTGATTCTGTACCAGCAACAACAAGGTCAAGATCACTTTCTTTTAACTGTTCGTGGTTCGGGTTAAGAACGTATTCGCCGTTGATCAAACCAACACGTGCACCAGCGATTGGACCACGGAATGGAACACCTGCAATTGACATTGCAGCTGAAGTACCGAGCATTGCAGCAATGTCAGCATCCATAGTTTTGTCAGAAGAAATAACCGTTGCTGTTACTTGGATTTCGTTATAGAAACCTTCTGGGAACAATGGACGGATTGGACGGTCAATGAGGCGTGAAATTAAAGTTTCAGCTTCAGACTGACGACCTTCACGTTTGCCATAACCACCTGGGATACGACCCGCAGCATATTGTTTTTCTTGATAGTTAACAGTAAGTGGGAAGAAGTCTTGCCCTGCTTTTGCTTTAGGTTGAGCAACTACAGCCACAAGTACAGTGACACCACCCATCGTTACAACAACAGTATTCGCTTGACGCGCAACACGACCCGTTTCTAAAACAACTTGATGTTGACCAAATTGGAATTCTTTACGAATGATATTAAACATTGACATGTATTTTAATTTCCTAGTTTTAATTCTAGTGAGACCCCTAAGGTTTGGCATTCAGACTACAACTGCTGTGTAGATAAATGACAAAGCTTAGAAGCCATCGCACTAGACCAAAGATTTTTAAAAAAGTTAAACACAAAGAAGGAGCGAACATTCGCCCCTTCTATAAAATCACCTAAGATAGATTAGGTGAAACTTTCTTCTCAGTGATAAAGCACTGTGACATGCGAAATACCGAAAACAAAGCCAAATCGAATTAACGACGTAAACCTAGTTCGCCGATCAAAGCAACATAACGACCGTGATCTTTACCATTTAAATAGTCAAGAAGTTTACGACGTTGGTTAACCATACGAATCAAACCACGACGACTATGGTGGTCGTGTTTGTGTTCTTTAAAGTGGCTCTGTAAATCATTAATTTGAGCAGACAATAAAGCAACTTGTACTTCTGGTGAACCAGTGTCGTTTTCAGCACGAGCAAATTTAGCGATGATCTCTGCGCGATCTGCGTTTGTTAAAGCCATTCGATTTCTCCGAGATGCTTAAAAAATAAATGATATTGATCAGTTCTAAGAACTGACTGCCGTGCATCACTACAGCAAGTTGGCTATTTTAAGTGATCTCTGACTATATTGCAAAAATGTTTTAACAACACGGGCATTTCGGCAGCTGACAGCCCGAATAAAAAGAGGCACACTAGCTGAGTTCTGTTTTCAACTTATGACAGAAAGGAAAGAAAACGAAAAAATGCGAGGGAATCGTGAAAATTTTATCAACCAATACCTGTTATGTACCCCATGATTTGAATCAAGTCATTCGCTCTAAAGATGAAGTTGCAGCTGAACTTGGGGGAATGACCGATGCTCAGATTGGAAAAATTTGGAACAGTGTCGAACACTTGTACAAAACAGGTAACTACCCACTGATTACCTTGTGTTTACGTCGTAAAGGACAGATTCTAATTAACCGTAGTATTGGTCATGCTCAAGGCAACTCGCCTGATGGATTAGCCGCCGATGCTAAAGTAGGGACACCTGATACACCTATTTGCTTATTTTCAGCATCTAAAATGGTCACAGCTATGCTGATCCATATGTTAGATGAGCGCGGTGATCTTAATTTACTTGACCCGATTAGCTACTATATTCCTGAATATGGTGTAAACGGGAAACGTCGTGCCACCATTTTCCATTTACTTTCCCATCGCGGTGGCATTCCTCGTATTGACAGTGAAGTCACACCAGAACTTCTTTTTAATCAAGAAGAAATTTTAAAACTGCTGTGTGCTGCCAAACCGGTATCCCCTTCAGGAACGCATCTTGCGTATCACGCCGTCACCGCTGGCTACATTTTAGGTGAAATTGTACAGCGGGTCACAGGTCAAAGCGTTCGTGAGTTTTTGGCAGAAAATATAGAAAAACCGATGGGCTTGGACTACTTTAACTATGGTCTAAAACCTGAATATCGTGCCGATGCCGCGCTCAACTACGCAACAGGCATTCATCCAAGTTTAGGCACAGATCATTATCTGCATCGTGTACTGGGCGGAGGTTTGCAGCTTGCAGTTGATGTCACCAACGATACGCGGTTTATGGATACGATTTGCCCCGCAGGAAATATTTATACCAGTGCTGAACAAGCAGGACGTTTCTTTGAAATGTTATTGAGTGGTGGTGAGTATCAGGACAAACAAATCATGAGCGCCAAAACGGTTTTCCGTTCAACGCTACCGACATCAGGGGTGAGTTTAGATCGTACCTTACTTGCACCGATGCGTTATGCTTTAGGTCCGATGCTTGGTAGTAACCCGATTGGTTTATTTGGCCCAATGACTGGACAAGCCTTTGGACATATCGGTTTCTCTAACATTTTATGCTGGGCCGATCCTGAACGTGATATCAGTGTCTCACTTTTAACGACTGGGAAATCTGTCGTCGGAACTCATTTACCGGCTCTGGCAAAGACCCTCTATCAAATCTCAACCAATTGTCCAAAAATCCCAAAAAATCAGCGTCGCTCCTTGTTTGCAACTGATCGTAGCGAAAATGATTTGGTGTAGAGATTTAACATTCAAATCCATACAAAAAAGCCCAAGTTTTAGCTTGGGCTTTTGCGCTTAATTTTTATTGTTCTCATTTTAATTTATTTTTATTGTTTATCTTTTTTATTTACTCACACTCAACCCTCTGAATATGATTCACACATCATGTTCTTTAGTACTTCATTTAGCGTTTTCCGCTCTTTGTACTGACTATTCTGTCACAAGCAATTGTGGAGAAAAATAGCATTTTTCTTATCTCCTTGTAAGCCAAAACGTACGATTCTGTATAACAATTAACTTAATAATGAAAAAGAACTGTCTGACAATGAGGTTGGCAACAAAACGATTTATTGAAGCCTCAAAAATGGCGATTCCATTTTAGTTAGACACCAGAATCCATCAAAGTGTGAATGTTCACGCTTTGAAATCAACTTATATTAGAAGTCTTTTTTTTGAGCTTTTATTTGTAAAAATAAAAAAGCCCTGTAGTCTCTCCCAAAACTACAAGGCTTAGCGGCTGTAAGTTTCCTCTTTTATCACTTACTTCACTGTAAGTTCGCTGTCATCACGACGTTATTATTATATTTATGCGATTTACCTAGCTTTCCCTACTAGGCTCTTTGTGTGTCCATAATCTCAAAAACTCGCAGATAGCTCTAGCGCCAATCTCTTGAATCCTTGTAAGCATTTTCTTACAAAGTTGTGAACTTTGAAGTATAAGTTCACAATCCACTCAAATTGATCTTATGTACTAAACCACTACGACGGACTGTTCGAATTGTAAGTGCTTGTAATAACGCACTTGGATCGGCCAAAAGTGTGACTACTTTTTTAGCACGAGTAATCGCCGTATAAATTAGTTCCTGACTCAGCAATTTTTCCGCTGCTTGATCAAGTACCACTGCAGTATGACTAAACTCAGAACCTTGTGATTTATGAATGGTCAGAGCGAAAGCCGTTTGCATATTTCGAGGCAAACGATGTGCAGCAATCCATTTATTTAAACTTGGAAAAAAAACCTCAAATTGCTGCGACTGACTACGATGTTTAAAGCAAATCCCAATATCACCATTGGATATCCCAAGTTGATAGTCATTATACGTCATCATCACAGGACGTCCCACGTACCAATCCCCGATCGCAATCTGTTTGAGTTGTTGATTCAACCATAGTTCAGCAAAACGATTCAGTTGTTCTATACCCACAGGGCCATGGCGTACCGCGGCTAAAATTCGATAATCATCAAAGGACTGAATCACTCGCTCAATTTCATGTTCGGGTTCAAGCGATTGTAGATAAGCTTTTAACGCATCCACATAGCCCTGAAAACCATACATCAATTTTTGTTGATACGGTTCAACTTCAAAATCAGACTGTTGCGGTAAATACTCCAGTTGAATCAGATCTGGCATGCACTCTGACAACGCAATGGCTTGCAAGCTTGAAGGTGCGACTATTTCCGATTCAAGTTTGGGCAGCACAGCGTGATGTTCTATTTGATCTTGCTGAGCTTGGATAAACCGTGCCAACTGTCCAATTTTGGCTTCATCAGAGAAACGGCGACTATTTTTCAGTTGTACTCGATTTTCGGTCAAGGCTTCGACCTGTTGTAAATCTGCCAAAACTGAACCGACATCGACCGAAGCCAATTGATTGGCATCACCCAATAAAATAATACGACACGAGTCAGGCACAGCTTCCAACAATAAAGTGGCAAGATTGAGATCCAACATCGATGCTTCATCGACCACGATGACATCATAAGGTAAAGGCTGTTTGGCGTGAAAGCGAGGAACCTGCTGATGTCCTAAACCGAGTAAACGGTGCAGTGTTTGTGTATTTTGATGACGTAATTCATCGGTAACTAAACCTGATTCAAGCAGTTTGGGATCATTAAATGAGTTTTGCAATGCCTCTTGCATCCGTTGCGCCGCTTTACCTGTGGGTGCAGCCATGGCAATACGAATATCAGGAATCATCTGATTCAGCGCCGCAATAATTCTAGCCAAGGTATAGGTCTTACCTGTACCTGGTCCGCCGGTAATAATACTGAGCCATTGTTGCATCGCCATTTTCAAAGCCGCTTGTTGATATTCATCATTCAATAAGGCTTGATAGCTGGAAATATCCATTGCTTGAGTCGTTTGTCGCTTTAATCGACAAATCTGATCAGCGAGGCGTTGTTCTAAGTTCCAATATCGGTATAATGCCAAGCCCTGCTGATCATAGACGCATGGGGCAACTTGAATCGCTGCGATTTCGCTGCTTACAGCCAAATCACCCAAAGCTTCAAGCTGTGTTGAATCTGTTTCAATACAACTGTCGCCTTGCAAGCTCGCTTCAATCAGTTGTTGTAAAGTATGTGATGCGCTAACTGCTTGAGCAGATTGAGAAAATGGTGCTTGAGTGAGGTAGTTACTCCACATACTCAACCATGGCAATACTTCCGACTGATGACTAATTTGTTTGTCCACAGAGTTATCCTCAAACTTACCCACACGCTTGTCCACAAGTTTATGAACAGACTTATCCACAAAATAAGTTTTTGTTTAATTTAAAATCATTCACTTTATCTACACCATTTTTCCAGATTTATCTTCAGTAAAATACCCAAGAATTGCATCTAAACGTAGGATAAATTCGTCCTCAGGTTTCCAATAGAAACAACCCTGCTGTGCTTGTCCATTCATGCCCCGTAAATACAGATAAGACGCCCCACCTAAATGCTGCTGCATATCGTAGTTTTGCAATTTCACCTGCAAATAACGATGCAATGCCACCAAATATAATGCCGCTTGTAGCCAATAACTCGACAACGACATACTTTCAGCAATCTGCATCACTTGATAATCAGCCTGATCACTGCCTAAGTAATTACTTTTATAATCGGCAATATGGTAACGCTGCCCATCAAAATACACCAAGTCAATCGAACCATTGAGATACCTCGCTGATTTGGCTTCAAGCAACTCAGGCATTTGGATATCGTATTCTTCAAATAGTTGTTGCACTCGCTGCATAGCAAGGACACGATCAGACAAGGCCAAATAGAATGGGCATTCAGATAAATATTGCCCTGTCATCAATTGCTGTAATTGAAAGCCCTGATTGAGTGGTGTCGCCAAGACTTCACGCAGCCATGCTGCCATCCATTGATACAGTTGCTGCTCGGCATTGTCCTGCTCTGGAAAATGCTGTTGATATTGATTGAGTAAATCCAACCATAAATTTTGGTAAGTATTTTTAAAACGGCGGCGAATTTCTACTATCCATGTTTCAGGATGTTGAAAATCAATCTGTTCAAAGATTTCATGCAGGAAATTCCCTGCCAACGTCCCTTTGGGGAAATACTGTTTAATCCAAGCAATCGGCTCAGCGCTTGCTATGTTCTCCGCGAGTTGGAGGTCTAATTCATCTTCAGCTTGATCAAAATCCTGATTCATATTGGCCAAACGATCAACATGATTGGCTTTGTGTTTTAAGTGTTGTGCCAAATAGCTAAAGCTGGTTTTAGCACGTGCATAAAACCGCTGTTCGGGTAAAGGTCGTGCAGCGAGCATTCGCTTTTGTTGGGTGTGTTGAAGATGTAACGCTTGTGGTCGCTCCAAGACCAAAGCCTCTTCAGCACTGCATACATGCTGAAAAGCTTCACCTTGATTCTTCCAAAACGCCAAACCTGATAGTTTATTTTTATCACCCTTTTCAGGCTCGAACACTGCATAGACGCGATGACTAGCACGCGTCAGTGCCACATACCACAAACGATTTTGCTCCGCCAAAGCACGTTGTTGATGTTGATCCAATTCAATTTGTTGTAGAAAGTTTTTATCTGCGACCGCCACCACACGCTGCATTCGCGTTTGCCCTGTCTCAGGTAATTGAGTCTCTATGGTAGAAAAATTAAGCGTTTTCTGTTGTTCTGAAAATGGCTTATTTGCGCCCAATAAAAAAACAATCTTAAACTCTAGGCCCTTGGACTGGTGAATCGTCATTAACTGCACACCCGCCTCACTGGACAGTTTATGTTCCAACTCCCAGTCCCGATCACTAGGTGAATGCAGCTGTTTTAAATACCAGTGATACAGGTTTTGTATGCCTTGCACACGCTCACTATGCTGACTCAAAATATCGGTGAGATGACGTAAATTCACTACCGCACGTTCATTTTCTTTACTTTGCGTTGCAACCAACTGTTGCCAAATACCAAACTGATTCAAGCAACGCTGCCAAGCTGATAAAAAACCTTGATTCAACCACATTTCACGAATGGCATCGAACTGTTGAATATACTGACTCAGTCCTTCAGCACTTTGTTCCAGTGCTAAAAGGCGGGTTAAATCAAAACCGAATAAACGGCTCAGTAACGCGCGTTTTAACTTGGCTTCATCATAGGGATGAAGTAGAGCGGTTAACAATGCACCCACATCCTGCGCAATCGCTGAATCAAAAACACTGCGTTTTGATGGACGATTGACTCGAATGCCCAAGCGCTGTAACACATATTGCACTTCATCCAATTGACGGTGGCTACGTGAAAGCACCGCAATATCATCTTCACAAATGGCTATGCGAGCATCACCCTCTAAGTACAATTGCTGCAAATGGGCTTGGTTGAGTAAGCTCTGAATTTTCCAAGCCACTTGGGTTGCTTGTTCATTGCCGTCTCGTAGCTGTAACCAACGTAAAGGGGTCGGGTTGATGTGCTCATTTTCAATTAAAGCAGGATGTGGACGTGAACCTGCCTGAATTGGGTCATAAAGTACCTGCTCACCAAAATCCATGTGTCGTTGAAACAGCACATCCACCACCTCGACCAACTCTTTGACCGAACGATGGTTATGAATCAATTTATACTCACGCCCCTGCTTGGCCATAATGTCTTGATAGGCATTCAGGAAGGTCAGCATATCCCCACCACGGAAACCATAAATCGCTTGTTTACGGTCCCCCACCATAATCATGCAACCTTTTTGATAGCGTTGTGGATGCCGCCAAATACTGGCTAACATATCATCTTGGTCTTGGTTGGTGTCCTGAAATTCATCCACTAAAATCAACGGGTAACGTGCCTGCACAAACACCGCAAAACGTTGTCCTTGCTCACCTTTTAAGGCTTCTGATAGGGTTTTGATTTGCTGAGCAAAAGTAGTTTCACCTTTTTGCTGCAATACTTGTGGTAAACGCTTCTTCACTTCGAGACACAAATAGGCTTTTAAATAAACCTGCAACTGTTCGAACTGCTGTTGTGTCTGTTGTAGGGACTGACAAAGTTTTTGAAGTTGTAAAACCGTTGGATGTTGATAAAAACCCTCTGCAATCTCCGCAGGGCATTTTTTAAAAATCTTCTGTTGTTCTAATTTATCTAAAAATTTAAACACAGCGTCACGTGCATCTGCAAAATACTGATCAAAAACCTGCACATTCTCGGTATTCGCAAGGGCTTTTAATAGCTTTGGTAATGCTTCGCAGAATAATTTATTAAAAGCGTTGTTACGGAAAGAAGTGCCATTAATATGTGAATAATAAGCACCATCTAAATGGAAATATTCTGCAAAAGTACTGAGTTCAATCTGCTGTGCTTGTTGTTGCCACAGTTGTAATTGCGCAAGCTCAATCTCTGGCATATCAGGCAACTTAAACTGGGCGGAGCTAAAATTCAGCGAGCTTTCCACCATTCCTACAAAATGATCGATACTTTTAAGTCCACCCACGGTATACAGTGCATCAATCACCTGTTGCGGCTGAGATTGTATCCATTCTCGTAACACATCATGAATCAGTTGACGGGTATAACTTTTCGCATCTTCAGTAATCTGGGCGCGCTCAATTTTGCCACTTTCAAAAGCAAATTCTCTTAACAGCTTTTGGCTAAAACTATCCAATGTACCAACGAATAATTCATCCAACTGATCAATCACTAATTTCAGCCGTTCACAGGCATAAGCAATGCGCGGCGCAAATGTTTGTAAAATATGTTGTTTAAGTGGATCAGATTCCTGCGCTGCAAGTTTGTAAATATCGGCGTCTAATAGCGTGCGGAATGGTTCTAAATATTGATGGACCTCCACCAAACGCGCACGAATGCGGCTTTTGAGTTCTGCGGCAGCAGCACGGGTAAAGGTTGTGGCAATCACTTGATTGGGTAAATATTTTTCTAAAAATATCCGTACCATCAAACTGGATAAAGTATAGGTTTTCCCCGTTCCAGCCGATGCTTCAATCAGATGCAAACCTTCAAACTGGATGTCGCCAATGGGTTGATAAGACACTGGATATTGTGATTGCATGTCTTACTCCACCCGTAAAAATTCAAAAATCGGTTGATACAAAGCATAGGAATAGTGATCACAGGCATATCCCAATAATGCAGTTGCATCTTGTTCCTGTAGAATAAATTGCCAGTCACGATGTAGCTTGCAGGCTTCATTTTGGGACATATCAAACCCTGAAAAATCACCCGTATCATTCCAGTCTTTCAATATTTGCTTTTGACTGTCTTCGGCTAAAATATGCTGATCACCCTGTTCTATCCATTCATAACGTTTAGCTTTTTCGAGCGGCTTCAACAATAAAGCTGCTGATAATACGATAGGCTGCTGCTGAGCAGTTTGCCAAAGCTGTAACCATGCTTGTAAATAGTGATGTGCTTGATGAGAATTCAAACCTTCACAAATCACAGTTTGATCACTAAATACGACAATACGGCGTTTCTCAGTTGCCGAGTCATGATTCAATATCGTCAACCAAAGTAAATATTCCAGCCACACTTTGGCCAGACGTTTTGCGCGCGCACTGGATGCATCTAGGCTGACCCAATCTTGTGTCAGATGTTTTGGTGTTACGCAGCCAATTTGTAATTGTTTTGAAACGCGCCACACACGTTGCGTGGTTTCAGTGGGCGCTGAGGCATATTGTTGCAATCGCTCCAGCAGCCGTTGTTGCTCCAAACAACTTTGTTGCCATGCACTTTGTTGTACTTTGCCGACAGGAAGTTGATCTTGTAATAGGCTGGACGACGCCGCTTGACTATTCTGAGCAAAATCCTGTTGTTGTAGAAAATGTCGAATCGCATATTTACCCAAGCCATCTAACAGTAAAGGTTCTGTTTGATCAACTAACTCTGTTGCGCTGAGGTTTTCCACCCCCAAGGTTTTCAAATACAGCCGTGCTGGAAAAGTCACATCCTGAATCCATTGACGACTATCCAGAATCGTCATTTCATTGTTTTCAATTGGGTATGAGGTATTCACCCATGCTTGGCGCTCACCTGTCGCTTGCTGAATTTGTGAAGCCACTTTAAACCACTGATCTTGGTAACGCACAGGACGTTCTGCGATAAAACCAAGCGGATCAAAAGGCTGTAAGCGATGCAGGTGATAAAGTGGATACAGTTGTGAGGGGATTTGGAGTTTTTCATAGTCTTCCCCAAAAGAATCCAAGGAAGTCTCTCCCTCTGGGAGAGATTTAGAGAGAGGGGCTTTCACAATCAAAGCCAAATGATCTCGAAAACCCTGCAACACACTGGATGGTTCTCGAACTTCGCCATCATTAATATCAAAGCCATTATAAAATAACCATAATTGCTCTTGAGCCAACAGTACTGCATCCAAAAAGGCACCTTGATCGTCTTCCAGACGGGAACGATCACCTAACTGTTGGCGTAATGCATCCATTAAATCAAATGGAATATGGCTGTCCCGATTTGGGAATTTACCAGTATCTAAATTCAACAGCACAATTAACCGATAAGGAATCGGACGAATCTGCCCGATCTGACTAAAAGTAATTTGCCCTGTCGGCTCAACTTGTGCTGACTGACTTTCTAAAGTGCGTTGTATTTCTTCTAGAAGATAAGGCAGCGGCAATGAAATTTGCCGTAACTGGGTTTCGGCATCATCGTAATAACTGGCCAAGGTCAGCATTCGTTCTTGCTTTTGCACGATTTCGCGAACGGCTTTTAAAGCCGTCACATCGGCCTGTTCAAACTCCTGAACTTCTGCCTTGATCCGTGTTAACCATGTTTCTACAGGTAAACGCTGACCTTGCTTATGTACGGTTAACCAGTCACGTCGAGCTGCCAGATCCTGATAAATCTGAATCAGAATTCCAATTAACTCAAAATCGCTCGGCTGCACCCCCGCATAACTCAAAGTCTGTTGCACCATCACATGTGCAGGTACAGCAATCCCTAAAGCCAAACGGTCTAAAGCAAATTTAAAACTATAACGATAGTCTTGATCAGCCTCAGTGAGACTCTGTTTTAAATGTTCCGCATCCAGACCACGCTTAAAGCCAGCATCACTTAACAACGTCAATGTTCGTTGCACTTGGCTATAATCTAGGCCATAACGCTGTTGTGTTGCTGACAAATTCAACCAATCGGCGAACTCATCTTGCGTAAAACGTCCTTGAGTCAATTGTAAGCGACCTAACACCGCCCGCCATGCATTCAACGCATCTAACTGCGCGACCCCTGCTATTTTGATCGGCAAAAATACCTCATGCTCATTGGGCACAGCAGGAAAAACACTGCGAATCAACGGTTCTAACTCCGCCAAATTCGGGGTCAGAATCAGCACATCACTTGGACGACGAGCTGTGTTGTCCGCTTGAGAAAGCCAATGCACTAACTGTTCTTTTAATACCTCAAGTTGGCGCAAACTGGAGTGACAGACATGAAGTTGAATCGACTCATCATCGGCAGCTAATTCATACTGTTGGGGTATCGGTTCAGCCAGATAGAAAATATCCGACTGGATTTGACCAAGTAAGCTGTCTGGAAAGTAATCTTCAAATGCATCAACCCAATTGCCCTCTTCCCCTGTCGCTAGTTGCGATAACAGCGAAAAATGATCACGTGCCTGCTTGCCTAAACGCGTTAACAAAGGATGCCGTGATTCACGATTTAAGGCATTAAAACCTAAACTAAAGCTTTCAAAAAATGCGGCAATTTGCGCATCTGTCGCTTTCGGATTCTTCACAATGAAACGTTCTTTCACCCCCAAATCATAACGTTGCTTCCAAAGCGGATCGACACTATCCGCCCAATATTCCTGTGACGGGTTATAGTGCAAAATTAGCACTTCAAGATATTGCCCTAAACGACGTAAGAACTGTAATTGGCTAGGCGGGAGATCTAAAAGCGTGAAAACGATGACCTGATTCGGAAGTTGAGCCAACGCCTGCGATCTTGTCTGCTCATTGTCCAGAAGTTTCCAGAAATCAGCATCAATACTTTGCATTTCCAAAAAGTCAGCATGAAAATAGTTGTGCCATAACCAACGTTGCCATGCTTCTAATTGCTGGGTCTGATTGAGCGTAAAAGCCGAAATTTGTTGATCTGAGTGAGAAATCAAATTTTCAATATCGAGCGCTTGATTTTGTCCCCAAGTCGACAACCAATTACTTGAACAGGTGCAATCATGCTGACAACCACGTTGGCAATAACCACGGTAAATCATATAGTTATTGAATAACTGTGAAACCTGTTCAGCTACCCAATACAACATGCTTTGCTTTTTAAGCTGTTTTTCTGTGCCCTGCTGTAACTGATCGGCACTGTCATAGATACGCTGTACGATTGAATAGAGAGGATGTTCTTCAGCAAGTGTGAGTTGCTCAGAGTGAATAAAAGGCTGCAAGGCTTGATGTATCCGCCATTTTAAAATCAAGCGCGGAATATTGGCTTTACGTACCTTCTCTTTATCATCGAGGACTTGTTGGTAGGCATACCATTGGAAACCACGAATTCTCTGATGGAATTGATAATTCGCAGTCATGCCCTGTTGTTCAGCAATTTTCTGCGTTAACCATTGTTCTTGAGCAGGACTAGGGACAATAAAGTGTTGCGTTTTAAACACTTGAAATGGTGAGGTGCTTGGTTGAGTGATGGATGCCATCACGCCTTGCAATAATACTTCAAGGCGTTGACTTTGGATAACATGAATCGCCATGCGTTAATACAACCTCATCAAAAAAGCACCATTTCACATGCACAAAATCGTACATAATCATTACTATACAAGCTTGTAGAACTATGTCACGTTAATCAAACAATGAAATATAAAAATTGTTTTGAAAACTGTTATTTAATAAGGTTGAATAAAGTATTGTTGACTATTTATACATACACCCCAAAAAATCCCATATTCAAAGGATAGACTTAGGTATCACTTTATGAAAATTGAAAAAACGCCTGACTTTATTGACCCAAGTTTAAATTTGGAACAAATCCGTAAGGAATGCTTGGAACGTACAAAAAAAACTGCTTATTATTCAGCGGGTGCAGCCATTATACCCATCCCATTTTTTGATGTTGTTGTTGACTTGAGCATGCTGACCCAAGTCATTCCGGATATTAACTCTCGCTTTGGTCTAGCACCTGAACATATCAGCGTCTATGACCCAGAAACCAAAAAAATCCATTGGAATGAATTACGTAAACGTGGTTTTGAGTTTTCAGGATTCCTGGTTGCACGCACTGCTATGAAAAAATCCTTTAATGGTTTCTTTGCCAAAATCGCCACCAAACAAGTGACCAAATTTATTCCTCTAGGCGGACAAATTATTGCAGCAAGTTTAGGGTATTTTATGATGAAAAAAATCACCGAGCTGCATATCGAAGATTGCTATAAATTAGCAAAACGTATTCAACAAAAAAGCCTTGCGCTCAACTAATATAAATTTCGACGTTATAAAAAGATAGTTAGACTTCTTTCATCAATCCCTTTTGTTTCTCCAACTACGAGAAATACACCAAGGATCTCAATAATGATAAAAGAGGTCTTTGTTCCCTTTGAGGCGACCTGTCTCAGAGGGAAGTACGGACTACATAAAAACAACAGAAGCATTAATATTCACTTAATTTTTTAAGTTTAGATCAAGATTGTATTTTTATTCTCCATCACACGATGACAAATGAATGATGGAGAGTCGTTGTGCAACACGGACCAACAACGTCAAAGATACGTGCAATTTTTAATGTCACCAGCGGGAATTTTCTCGAACAATATGATTTCTTCCTTTTTGGGCTTTATGCACAAGCCATAGGTCAAACCTTTTTCCACTCCGATAGTAGCTATGCGGCACTGATGAAAACCTTTTTGGTCTTTGCCGTAAGCTTTCTGATGCGCCCGATTGGCGCCCTCGTCCTAGGGCCTTATGTTGATCGCATAGGCCGTCGTAAAGGATTAATGGTCACGTTGAGCATCATGGCCGCTGGCTCTTTGCTGATCGCGCTGACCCCAGGTTATGCCAGTATTGGATTTGCAGCCACGGTTTTAATCTTCGTCGGCCGTCTGGCTCAAGGGTTCTCAGCAGGTGTCGAACTCGGTGGTGTGTCTGTCTATTTATCAGAAATAGCTGAACCACATAACCGCGGTTTTATTACCAGTTGGCAATCTGCCAGCCAACAAGTGGCTGTTATTTTTGCTGCTACTTTAGGTTATTTGGTCAGCTTGGCATTTACCAAAGCACAAGTAGATGCTTGGGCGTGGCGTATTCCCTTCTTCGTCGGTTGCGCTATTATTCCGTTCATTTTCTGGTTAAGGAAATCTTTGCAAGAAACAGAAGCATTTAGCTCCCGCAAAGAGCACCCAAGTACTCAACAAATTATGGCGACACTGGCTGCGAATTGGAAAATCGTACTGCTGGGCATGTGTATGGTCGCAACCACCACCACCATGTTTTATTTTATTACGGTATATACACCGACCTACGGTAAGGAAGTGCTGCATTTAAGCAGTACCGAAAGTTTAATCGCAACCGTCATGGTGGGTGCAAGCAACTTTTTACTGTTACCGATTGGTGGACATCTCTCAGATAAGTTTGGTCGAAAACCACTTTTGATCATTACAACTGTACTGATTTTTATTAGTGCCTATCCTTTGCTCAACTGGTTAGCACATGACATCAGTCTTGCGCATATGTTGATGGCACTGTTGTGGTTATCACTACTCTATAGTTTATACAATGGTGCGTTGGTGGTTTCATTAACCGAAATGATGCCAAGCTCAGTGCGTATCGCAGGGTTCTCCGTCGCCTATAGCTTAGCAACTTCAGTCTTTGGAGGCTTAACCCCTATGATTGCCACTTATCTTGTTCAAGAGTCTGGCAGTAAAAGTATGCCTGCTTTTTGGCTGATGTTTGCCGCGATCATTAGTCTGATTGCCACATTGATCGTGTTTCGTCAGCATCAACGTGTTACAGCCAAACCCTCTTCTATACAAGCAGGCTTGGCTCAACACACTTAATCAACGGTAATGTCCACAACTATAATAGGCAAGCTGAGCGTCTAACCCGCGCCCAGCTGTTTTAATATCGCCTTCAACACTTCAATACGTGCACTATATTTATCATCCGTTGCAATCACATGCCACGGCGCATCTTTGCTACTTGTACGTTCAAACATGTCAGCTGCAGCATCTAGATAGTCGTCCCATTTTTCACGGTTACGCCAATCTTCTTCTGTAATTTTAAAACGTTTATGCGGTGTCTGTTCCCGCTCTTTAAAGCGCAATGCTTGTTCATCTTTGCTAATGGCCAACCAAATCTTAACAATGACAGTTTGACTATCAATTAAGTTCTGTTCAAAACGATTGATCTCATCATAAGCTCGTTGCCATTCAAGCGTAGATGCAAATCCTTCAACACGCTCCACCAGCACACGCCCATACCACGTCCGATCGAAAATGGTGATTTTGCCACTTTCATTGAGTCGATTCCAAAAGCGCCATAAATAAGGGCGGCGTAATTCATATCGCTCAGGTGCACCAATACTATGAATTTCATATTCACGCGGATCTAACTTTTTCACGATCCGCTTAATAGCACCGCCTTTACCTGCCGCATCAATTCCCTCAAAAGCAATAATTACTTTACGCTCATCACAACGTAATGCCTCAGCAACTTTTCGGGTCAGCTCATTCAATTCATCTTTATAATGTTCTTTTTCTAACAGCTGTTGCGCTGGCTGCATGAGTACTTGAGGAATCTCTGCCTGCTGCCATGTTTTTGCTGCGGATGTTTGATGTTCTGGTAAGGCTTGCAAAGTCTGTAACACATACTGAGCAAAACATTGATCCCGACGTTTTTCATCTTCGCCATCGATGATAAACCAGTCCTCAGTAAAACGTTGACTGAAGCTTTGCAAAGTCTCGTATTGCTTTTTATTGCGCCAATCCAATCCATGTAATTTATGCCAATGCTGCTCAGATGGATCAACTTGGTCTAGACGTTTTTGCAATGCTTTCCAAGACAGATCAAACCAAACTTTAATCACATGTACATGGTTCTGCTGTAAATCATGCTCGAATGCCCGCATTTTTTCCACATAACGATCAAATGTTTTGTCATCCAAAGCCTTCGCATCCTGCATCGCAGTTGCAAGTAAATCACTATACCAATTGCCAAACATCACCACGATTTGACCTTCAGCGGGAATAAATCGAGTATAAGACTGCCAAAATTCTTGGCTATTTGACATACGTTGCGGTGCATCTGCTTTGACACGTAGATAACGTGGGTCGACCCACTCTCTTAACTGTTTAACCGCTTCGCCCTTACCAGCCAGCTCAATGCCACTGACCAGCACTAACACACTTTTTGCATTTTTTTGATCACGGCTTTCTTTTAATGCGTACTGCGCCTCAATCAAATCTAAAGAAAGTTCATTTTCATCACGTAATTCAAATACAGCTTGTTGTTCACTCATTTTTTGCTCTAAGTGTATGATTTATTAAAATTGAGTATAGTCATAACTAAAATAGACTTTAAAAAAACAAATGTACAATTTCTGTAGAGAAAAATGAATGTATATCTATACTGACCAATTGTTAAGCATTTAGCATTTATGTTGTCATGGTTCTTGGGTATCATGCAGCCTATGATTTCATGATTTTATTTTTCTTTGAGTTCGAATATGTCAAAACTCGCTGCATTTGATGATCTTTTATTACAATATCAAAATTTGAATTACCACCAAGATCCAGCGATTGCCCAACGTCTACATGATGCACAAGCATGGATGAAAGCTCGCATTGCTGCAACGCATCAAGACTTTTTTGCTCAGCCTGAAAATCAACTGATGGCGCAATATTTTTTAAATCGCTTATATGGTGGGCCTGATTTTGATGCCATGGCACAACAAATCGAACGCTTACTGAAATATGCCCACAAAGCGGAAAGCCTACTTCCTGAAAATGCCATTAAAACGGGCACAAAGTCAGTTAGTCTGGCGGTACTCGCGACACGGTTGGATGAGCAAGTCGCCATCCAACTCTTACAAGACTACCCTTTAGACACACCGATAACCGATGAAATCATGCGCCAGACACTGGTCAAACTTGATCAAGGTGAAGCGCGTTATGAACAATTACAACTACTCGATGAGTTAGGCGTAACCTTAGACAAATATATGCGTTCTACCATGATGTACGCTGCTTTTAAGATGTGCAAAGGCATTGCCAAAAAATATCAATTTGAAGGGATGTACGAATTCATTCAAGAAGGTTTTGCTGCAATGAAACCCTTAAAATCTGCTGCGGTTTTTATTCAAGCGTTTACTGAAAAAGAGCGTGAAATTATTAACAAAGTTCATGCTGGGGATCCTGCTCCATTTCAAGTATAAATAACATACGCCCTCCCTCTTCCATAAGAGGGAGATTTTTCTCAACATAATTCAAAATAAAAACCCTTTTGAGAAAATGAGTTTCTGTATATTATTCATAACAATTACATGTCAAAGCCTGTAAAAAATTACAAAATCTGTCATCATGCATGCTGATTCGTGCCGCTAGAACGAAAGTTTAGGAGAAAACAATGTCTAACGAAAACCAACAGCCCACCCCAGAAGTTGAGCAAAAACCAAGTTCAGACAAAGTCAGCCCATTCCTAAGCTCACCCCTTCCTCAAGGCACACCACAAGGCCAGCAACAAACATTACAACAAGGTCTAACATCGACACCGACAGGTTCGGTACCGAAATACAACTTACCGCGTGGTGCAAATACAGGAAATGTCGGTGAAACCACTCACTTTGGTTATCAAACCGTAAGTAGTGATGATAAAGCACAAAAAGTTGCAGAAGTCTTCCATTCGGTTGCGAGCAAATACGACATCATGAATGACCTCATGTCATTCGGTATCCACCGTCTCTGGAAACGTTTTGCGATTAATATGTCTGGTGTTCGTCGTGGACAGCACGTATTAGATATCGCAGGCGGTACAGGTGACCTTGCAAAAGTGTTTAGTCGCGAAGTAGGTCCTCAAGGCCATGTGGTCCTTTCAGATATTAATGAATCCATGTTGAATGTGGGCCGTGATCGTCTAATTGATGCGGGCTGTACCAACGTTGATTTTGTACTTGCCAATGCAGAAACTTTAGAACCATTTGCAGACAATAGCTTCGATTTACTGACCATCAGTTTTGGTTTACGTAATGTGACCGATAAAGATGCTGCCTTACAAGCGATGTATCGTGTCCTTAAGCCAGGTGGTCGTTTATTGGTACTTGAGTTTTCAAAACCTGTGTTTGAACCTTTCTCAAAACTTTATGACTTTTATTCATTCACGGCACTCCCGATCATGGGTAAATTGGTCGCGAATGATGCTGAAAGCTATAAATACCTCGCTGAATCGATCCGTATGCATCCTGACCAACGCACCTTAAAAGGGATGATGGAAAATGCGGGCTTCCAAAGCTGTGACTACCACAACTTAACAGGTGGTATCGTGGCTGTTCACCGTGGATTCAAACTGTAAGGTTCAGATTTTAAGGAATTCGCAATGTGGTCGATTTTAGCACTCGGTGCAATCGAACGACTCATTCATCATGTGATTGATTTGGATGCGATTACACGCGTTCAACTCAATCAACTACAAGGTCAATTATTGCGAGTGGTGATCGATAGTCCCCAACTCTCTGTTGATGTGTTTTTTGATGAAAATAAAGTTCGACTGGAACCGACGGTGACAGGACAGAGCCAAGCACCATCCATCTTTGAACAACGACCTTTTGATTCTCAGAATAAACTCACTGATGCAACGGCAACCCTACATGTTGAAAACGTAGTGGAGCTAGTCAAATTATTACTTAGTGATATGGATCAAATTGGCAATATCCCTCTGCAAGGCGACTATCACTTACTACAAGAAATTCAAAGAATTATGCAACAGGCGGAACCTGATCTTGCGGCGCATTTATCGCCTTGGATTGGACCGCAACTGGCACATGAACTTGGTAAAATTCAGCGTGCGCCACAACAGTTAAAACGTTCATTACAAAGCCATTTGTTCTTTGTTGAAGATGCGTTAAAAGAAGACAGCGGGATATTTGCCCCACGTTGGCAAATGGACGATCTCAATCGTGAAACACGCCAACTCAATCAAGAAATTGATCGCTTAGAAGCGAAATTTCAACTGTTACAAGCACAGCTCAACTCACAACATCAACCCTCACACGACTAGGTAAGACTGTATATGATTCCGCATATTAAACGGTTATTTGAACTTTGGCAGATCGCAGCACATTATCGGCTCGACACCTTGTTCCCCGCGGAAGAATTACCTGTAAAAGCCCGTCATGTCTTAAATGTGATTAAAACACATCCTGCTGCATGGTCGAGTCGTGAGAAAAAGAATCCACTTAAGCTCAAAGAAGCCTTAGAAGATATGGGGCCTTTGGCAATTAAGCTGGGGCAACTCCTCTCTACCCGTCGTGATCTGATTCCACCTGAAATTTTATCGCAATTGGTGTTATTGCAAGATCAAGTTAAACCGTTTGATGTACAACTAGCAAAACAACGGATTCAGGAATCATTAAAAGCAGATGTTTCCACTTTGTTCTCTCGTTTTGATGAACAACCGCTTGCTGCTGCGTCGATTGCACAAGTACATACCGCCGCCCTGCATGATGGTCGTGAAGTGGTGGTTAAAGTCACTCGTCCCGATATTCGCAATCAGATTTTACAAGACTTTGAAATCCTCGCTTGGCTCGGGGATTGGTTGGAAAATCGTTTAGAAGCGGCACGCGCCCTACATTTATCTGAAATTATTCAGGACTACCGTCAGATCATTTTAAATGAACTTGATCTCAGTCTTGAGGCCGACAATACCCGTCGTATGCGCCATTACTTTACTGGTTCAAGCATGATGTATGTGCCTGAAGTCTATATGGACAGTAAAGACGTGATGGTGGCTGAGCGTATCACAGGTGTACCGATTTCTGATCTCGCGACCTTTGACCGTTTAGGCATGGATCGTGCTGATCTGGCAGAAAAAGGCTTAACCATTTTCTTTACCCAAGTGTTCCGTGACAACTTCTTCCATGCCGACATGCATCCGGGCAATGTCTTTGTTGAAACAATTAACCCAAACAATCCTCGCTTTATCGCGTTGGACTGCGCGATCATGGGTGAGTTGTCAAAACATGATCAAATGACCATTGCACGAATGTTACTTGCGGTGATGAATAGCAACTTTATGCAGTTGGTTCAAATCGTTCATCAAGCGGGCTGGATTCCACCGGGTACAGATCAAGATGCCTTGTCTCGTGAGATGCGCCGTACTGTTGGACCAATGGTCTCTAAACCAATGGATCAGCTCGACTTCGCCGGGATTTTGATTCAAGTCATGGATATCGCGCGTCGTTTCCATTTGGAAATTCCACCGCAGTTGATGTTACTCCTCAAAACACTGGTCCACGTTGAAGGCTTAGGTACGGATCTTTATCCTCAACTCGACATCTGGAAGCTGGCTAAACCAATTCTGACCGAATGGGTCAAAGCCAATATGAATCCAGTCAAAAATATGAAAGAGCTTGGCCAGCAGATTCCCGACCTATTAATGGGCGCCCAAGATTTGCCAAGCCTACTTATTGATAGTCTAAATGGTTTAAAAAACCAATCTGCATGGCATGACAAACAGCTCAAAGAAATTCAACAAATGCGCTTACAAATGCAACAGCAGCAGCGCCGTAGTTGGATGTTCGGCAGTAGTATGTTGATTTTGCTGACCATTGCGATTATTAGTCCGTGGTTAATCTCAGTTATCTTAATCGTACTGAGTGGACTTCTCGCATTTTGGCGAGTGGTCAAATAGCATAGATATTTACCAACACCCTCACTACAACATTAATTTTCATCATTTGATTATTTGGCATACAAGTTGCTACTTCATAATTATAAAAATCAAAGATGATTTTTTAATTCACGGCCAATGACGCTCGTAAAACTGCTTGCTCCATAGATTACATATGGATTGAGTGGTGGAAGGGCGCTGTCATCTTTTTATCTGCTTTACCCTACAGCCTCCCCCTCTCACCTCTCGCTCGCATAAATAAAATATTGATCAGCATAAATCATCTGGCTAATGGCCAAGAGACAATCTGAATAGGGGTCTAACGATTATGTCACATTTAGTCAAATCAACATGTTTAATGATGTGTATGACTGCCGCGGTATTATCGCTGAGCGGATGTGGTAAAAAACCTGAAACTGCAACGAATGCATCTTCAAACACAGCAACCGAGGCTGAAAAAACCAATCTCAAACTTGGATTTATTAAACTCACCGATATGGTGCCTTTAGCAATTGCCCATGAAAAAGGCTATTTCCAAGATGAAGGATTAAATGTGCAACTTGAAGCACAATCAAATTGGAAAGTTCTCTATGACCGTGTTGCTGGTGGGGAATTAGACGGTGCTCATATGCTCGCAGCGATGCCACTAGGCTCGATGACAGGCATTACTGGAAATAAAGAAATCATTGCCCCATTTACACTTTCCTATAATGGTGCAGGCATCACCGTATCAAATTCAGTCTGGCAAAAAATGAAGCCAAACCTAAGCATGGAAAATGGTAAGCCGAAGCACCCGATTAGTGCTGAAGCATTAAAAGTGGCTGCAAATGAATCAAAAGCTGCGGGTAAGCCATTTAATTTGGGTATGACATTTCCAGTGGGTACACATAACTACATGATGCGCTATTGGCTTGCTGCAGGTGGTGTCAATCCGGGCGTATACGATGCAAGCGATACTTCGGGTAACAAAGGTGCAGATGTGATGCTCTCGGTGGTGCCCCCACCACAAATGGTTGCCACCATGGAAGCGGGAACGACGATGGGTTATTGCGTTGGTGAACCGTGGAACCAACAAGCCGTGGTTAAAAAAATTGGCGTTCCCGTAGCCACCTCTGATCAGATGTGGAAAGACGGTACAGATAAAGTGTTTGGAATGACCAAAGACTTTGCCGAGAAAAACCCAACAACAACCATAAAAGTCGTCAAAGCATTAATTCGCGCCTCTTATTGGTTAGATCAAGACAATAATGCCAATCGTGCTGAAGCGGTCAAAATCATTTCAAGACCGAACTATGTCGGCGCGGATGAAGCTGTGATTGCCAACAGTATGACAGGAACCTTTGAATTTGAAGCAGGTGATAAGCGCCCCGTCCCAAATTTCAATACCTTCTATAAAGGTCAATACGGCATTCCGTATTACTCAGATGCAGTCTGGTGGTTAACCCAAATGCGTCGTTGGGGACATGTGCCTGAAACCAAGCCAGATCAATGGTATTTAGATATGGCGAAAAAAGCCTATCAACCAGAAATCTATGCGCAAGCAGCCAAAGAACTGATCGCTGAAGGCAAAATGAAAGCGGAAGATTTCCCTGACCTCAGCACCGCGACCTATATCAAAGCACCAGAAACTAGCGCTTTGGATGGTGTTACTTTTGATGCAAATCAACCTAATGCTTTCTTGGCATCCTTTAAAATTGGTTTGAAATAACTCTCTACGAACATGGGATAAGTGATGCCTGATTTGAAAGGCGCACTTATCCAGCCAAGACTATATTGATGTTATAGGGGGAATTTTCATGAAAAAACTATCAATAAAAGCACGTCATTCTGTATTAAGCGTCATCTTGCCGATGATTGCAATTCTTGTATTTTTAGGGGTTTGGCAAGGTGCGTCGCAACAGATTCAAACCAATATTGGCAACCTACCCGGCCCTGTGGAAGTGTTTAATGCCTTTAAAGGTCTAATGGCTGAGTTTTTCAATCAGCGAGAAGCTGCGAAAAGCTTTTATGCCAATTTACCCGAAGGATCGACCGCCATATTTAGTGGTCCTCCAACTTTTTTTGATCAAATTCTGACAAGTTTAAAAACGGTGCTAACCGCCTGTCTGATCTCTTCAATGATTGCCATTCCAGTGGGTTTACTCTGTGGTCTAAGCCCTAATTTTTATCGTGCTTTAAATCCACTTATTCAGATTTTCAAACCGATTAGTCCACTGGCGTGGTTACCGATTGTGAGCTTATTGGTTGCGTCCTTATATGTAAATCCAGTAGAGGGGCTATCTAAATCATTTGTCATTTCAGCCATTACCGTCGCGATGTGTACCATTTGGCCTACCCTGATTAACACCATGGTCGGCGTAGGACAAATCAGCCAAGATTTTATCAATGTCAGTAAAGTATTGAATCTCTCTTGGTACACCCACCTCACCAAAATTGTATTGCCTGCAGTTATCCCAATGATATTTACAGGTTTACGCCTGTCTGTCGGAGTGGGTTGGATGGTCTTGATTGCAGCTGAAATGCTTGCCCAAAATCCTGGCTTAGGTAAATTTGTTTGGGATGAATTTCAAAATGGCAGCAGCCTATCAACTTCACGAATTTTCGTTGCCGTCATCACCATTGGTTTGATTGGTTTTGCGCTTGATCGAATAATGCTCATGCTACAACACCGTTTTAGCTGGGACAAATCTCTTGCCGCTCGCTAATAAGGAATAGACATATGAGTACAGCATATCTTTCTTTACAACATCTCGATATGGTGTTTGAAAAAGACAGCGGTGGAACTTTTACCGCTTTACAGGATATCCATCTCGATATTCATCAAGGTGAGTTTGTTTCATTAATTGGACATTCTGGTTGCGGAAAATCAACTGTTTTAAATATCGTTGCAGGTCTATACCAAGCTACGCAAGGCGTGGTGTTACTGGATGGCAAAGAAGTCAATACGCCAAGTAGTGATCGTGCAGTGGTATTTCAGAATCACTCACTACTCCCGTGGCTAAGTTGCTATGAAAATATTGAACTTGCAGTCAATTCTGTGTTTAAAACGCAAATGAGCAAAGCCGAACGTCATGACTGGATTATTCACAATCTAAACCAAGTCAATATGCTGCATGCCAAAGATAAATTACCGAGTGAAATTTCAGGGGGAATGAAACAACGGATTGGGATTGGGCGTGCACTAGCAATGAAACCTAAAGTTTTATTACTCGATGAACCATTTGGCGCTTTAGATTCGCTCACACGCAGTACGCTACAAGATGCATTAATGCAAATTCAGGCAGAGCTGAATAACACCATGATCATGATTACCCATGATGTCGATGAGGCCGTATTGTTATCTGACCGCATTGTGATGATGACCAACGGACCTGCTGCGACCATTGGTGAAATCTTGACGGTTGATCTGCCTCGCCCTCGTGATCGCCTCGCTTTGACTGAAGATGCACAATTCAATCATTATCGGGGTGAGGTGCTGGCGTTCTTGCATCACAAACACAAACATGTCGAGGCTTAAGCTCTGTTGAGCAATCCATGAATCGGTTTCCGATACTTCCTTCAAAAGCTAAACCTGCAAGAGCGTTTCCAAAAACGCTCTCAGGGCGCTTTTGCCCCCTATGATCACCAACGTCAAGTTTGATTTGTCTATAAAACAAAGTATTATGCTTAAACGATATAATGACTTAACAATGATATAGAGATATCTGTGTTCTTACACAAAAGAACATGATGATGGAAAATATTCATTCAAAAATAATATGAAAATACCCCATTTTGCGATTATTGGCGCAGGTACAGCAGGACTCGCAACCGCAATTCTACTTGCACGCGAAGGCAATCAGGTCACCATTTTTGAACAAGTCGATGAACTATCACCTGTCGGGGCTGGCTTATTGTTACAACCTGCTGGTTTGGCGGTCTTTGAACATCTCGGTGTACTTGAGCATGCCTTACAGCTTGGAGCGAAAGTCACAGGCTTAGAAGGACAACTCCCCAATAAACGACTTTTGGTCAATAGTCATTACCAGCAAGCTGCTCCAAAGCTCTATGGTCTAGGCATTCATCGTGCCACCCTCTGTCATGTGCTCACACAAAAACTGGCTGAATATTCAAATCAAGTGACATGGCGGATGAATCACAGCATTGAACGAATTGAAGAACGACAAAATGAAGTTCGATTATTTGGCTCATCCAGACAACATAATATTGATGACTGCTTTGATGCGGTATTGATTGCCAATGGCGCACGTAGTCAACTACGACCTAAACAATGGGTGAAAGTCGATCAAGCATATCCGTGGGGCGCAGCGTGGAGCATCGTACCTGAATGCTTGACACTGAATCCTGAAATTTTGCATCAGTTTTATGATCGCTCAAAAATCATGATGGGTGTTCTACCCACAGGCGCAATCCCCTCTGCACCGCAGCAACGGCTTTCCAGCGTATTTTGGAGTCTGCCAACGCCACAGTTACAATCCTTTTTAAAAGATGAACAAGCAAAACAGCAATGGCTACAACAGGTGTCAGATCGCTGGCCTGATGTCGCAGAATGGCTGAAACAGATTGTCTACGATGAACAAATCCAACCACAATGGTTGTCCGCACAATACCGTGATGTGGTGATGTCGCAATATGGGCAAGGACGAATTGGGGTGATTGGTGATGCTGCACATGCCATGAGTCCACAATTAGGGCAAGGTGCCAATATGGCACTATTAGATGCGTGGGCTTTTTCTCAATCCGTACAACGTACCAAGAAAAATCAACAAATAGATTGGGCAATGCTGTGGCAGCATTATCATCAGCATCGTCATTCTTCAACCCAGTTTTATCAGTTCCTCAGCCGTTTACTGACACCCCTTTATCAATCTAATCATTGGTGGGCAAGTGGCTTACGTGACCTCACTTTTCCTTGGATGTATCAGATTCCCTATTTCCGCAAGGAAATGGCAATGACCATTTCAGGTTTAAAAACGGGTTTATTTCAGCAAATGAGCTATCAACAAATTGCTGCATATCAACAAAATGAAAATATATTGCTTCAAAACAATCAATCGTTGCCTGAATATGACTAACATCAAAAGGAGCTCAGTTAGAACGGACGGGGGCAATGGGGAAAATTTTATCGATTTATTTACGCGACCCAGATCAGAATTTGATTGAGATCTCGAACTACCTTTAATTCTCCATCATTGATTTTTTAACCAACAAGCATAGCCAACCCTAGCCACACAGGCTAAACTAGCTGCTCTCCACTCAATGGATTTTCACTCATGTCAAACTGGTTAGATGAAGTTAAATTTGATTCCAATGGTCTTGTCCCTGCCATTGCACAACATCATCAAACTGGTCGAGTGTTAATGGTTGCGTGGATGAATCGTGAAGCTTTGCAATTGACCGCAGAAAAAAATCAAGCGGTGTATTACTCACGTTCACGCCAAAAACTATGGCATAAAGGCGAAGAATCAGGTCATTTCCAAACGGTGCATGAAATTCGTCTGGATTGTGATGCAGATGTTATCATTCTACAAATCGAACAACATGGCGGTATTGCCTGTCATACGGGGCGTGAATCTTGCTTCTATCGCAAACTCACCCCGCAAGGCTGGGAAACCGTTGATGCACAACTGAAAGACCCCACTGCGATTTACGGCATATCTGCAAAAACAGACACTCACGATCATGTTCAAAGTGAGCAAGTCGATGTACTCGACTATTTAGGTCATTTGATGCAACAACGCAAAAAAGCAGAAGCAGATAACTCGTATATCGCAAGCCTTTATAAAAAAGGCATCAATAAGATTTTAGAAAAAGTCGGTGAAGAAAGTGTCGAAACGATCATCGCCGCTAAAGATTATGCAGTGCATGCTTCTTTGGAAAATAAACACGATCTGATTTATGAAGTGGCTGACTTATGGTTCCATAGTATCGTCATGCTCGGTTACTTCGATCTTGATCCACAAGTGGTTTTAGATGAGTTAGCACGCCGTCAAGGCCTATCAGGTTTAGTCGAAAAAGCAAACCGTAGCAAAGAGGCGTAATCCAAACCTGTGTCAAATATCGAAAAACCCAAAGCCACCTATGAGCAAGCAATTGCCATAGATAATGCTCGTTTAGGACAATCATTTAAAGTGATTGCCTACGCTGGCACAGGTAAAACCACAACCTTACAAATGATCAGTGATGCCATGCCTGAAAGGCGAGGTATGTATTTAGCATTTAACAAAGCGATTGCCACTGAAGCGCAGAGTAAATTTCATGGCAATGTCAATTGTCGTACTTTCCACTCGCTGGCATTTCGCAGTGTTCCACGTGGCATCACCGATAAATTACGCTTACCACGTTTAAGTCCAAGTTTTATCGCCAAAGAATATCGGTTAGAGCCGATTACCCTGCGGCGCTTGATGGGCGGACGCTATGAAAAATATGTATTGATGCCAAGTCGACTTGCTAGTTTGGTGGCCAATACCGTCAGTTATTTTTGCTCGACCAGCTCGCAATATCCTGCACCACGTCATATACAAGCACCAAGTTGGCTGCATCAAGATGACATCGAATCCTTACAGCAACATCTTTATCCTGCAGTTGAACGTCGCTGGCTAGAATCGATTGATCCCAATCATCAGGCCGGCATTGGGCATGATATTTATCTCAAATTGTGGGCGTTGTCAGAACCCAATATTCCAACGGATTATGTGCTGTTCGATGAAGCACAAGATGCTGATCCACTGATGCTCGGTATTTTGTTGCGACAGAAAAGCACCCAAGTGATTTATGTCGGCGATGCACATCAACAAATCTATGCGTGGCGTGGTGCAATCAATGCCATGCAGCAAATGCCACTGCCTGAAAGTCGTTTAACCACGTCCTTTCGTTTTGGTGATGCAATTGCAGATGTGGCCAATAGTTTATTGGGTGCATTGAATGAAACCGTACCACTTCTAGGCAATCCCAATGTCAAATCGAGTGTGGTGAATAAACCACATACCAAAATGCGAGATGCAATTTTATGTCGCACCAATGCCCGTGCGATGGAATTGTTACTGGCTGGTTTGGTGCATGGTGATAAAGTCGGTTTGCAAGCTGATCATCAAAAACTGAGTCGTTTTGTGGATGCAGCCAGTCTCCTCAAACAAGGCAAGCGTATCGTCGATGTTCCAGAATTGGCTTGGTTTAACTCTTGGCATGATGTGCATGAATATTGTGAAACCAATGATGGCAGTGATATCAAACCTTTGGTCAAATTGGTCGATGAACATGGTACAGATCCATTAAAAAGAGCATTGGCCAAAATTACACCGATTGAACAAGCCGATTATGTGATTTCAACCGCTCATAAAGCCAAAGGTCTAGAATGGAATCGAGTGCATATCGAAGATGATTACCAATTTAAAATAAATGGGCGAGAACATAAAATTACAGATGAGGAGTTAAGATTACTTTACGTAGCCTGCACTCGTGCTAAAGTAAGTTTAAATATCCATCATCTTTTTGACTTAATACAACAATTAAAACTAAAACGATGCGCTCCCTCAAGCCTTCAAAAATCCGCAGGTTAAAGCGCTCATGATCGAGGTAAGCTTATGCAACTTGAATCGGTTCAATTTAAACATGTTGGCATGTTTCGAGACCTTAGCATAGCCTTTCAACCTGAACGACATCCCATCACCCTCATCCTCGGCGATCAAGCCACGGGCAAAACTACCGTTTTAAAAAATATCTATCAAGCACTGTCATGGTTCTCAGCGCGGTACAAAGATATTAGAACCGCTGGTGTCGTCATCGCAGATCAAGATATTATGCTGACACGCATACAGGCCAAAATTCAGGTGCAAGTGCGTATTAGCAGTGAACTGAACAATGCATTAACAGAAAGCAGTTCTACACAACAGATCAACACTCAAAGTTGCGTCTGGAAATTATTTAAAACCTTTAACAATCAAGGTGTCGGGATCAGTCAGGTTGAGACACAACAACTTGACCAGATGGTGAGCTTGTATCAAAAGACCCATCAACAAGACCCATTATTCGGCCTACCGCTCATCGCCTACTACCCTGCCGAACGTTTTGTACAAGACATCAATCTACAAAGTAAAAATGTGCCTGGAATTTTACAAAAAATTTCGGCTTATGATCTTACTGCGATCCCTTACACGACCTTTACTCGTTTTTTTGAATGGTTCCGTGAAATTAGTGATGTCGAAAATGCACACTCAGCACATATCGTTAGACGCTTGATGGGCAATGACTTTAATCAACAAAATCAATCTGAAATATTACAAGAACTACAACAAGAACTGGTCAATCACCCTAAACAGCTTTCGGCACCCAATCTGTATGCATTGAAGAAAAGCTTAAATACCGTGTTTCCTGAACTCCATGATATTTATATTCAATACGTGCCGAAACTTCAGCTCATCGTGCGTTATCAAGACCGTTTAATCCCATTTCAACAATTGTCTGCCTCATTTAAAACATGGATAGCATTGGTTGGAGACATAAGCCGTCGATTATGTTTATTGAATCAACATTGTTTTAACCCTTGTTTAGAGGGCGAGGGCATATTATTGATTGACCAAATCGATACACAACTTGATCAAGTCATGTGCGCTGAAATTCTGGAGCGCTTGCATCAAGCTTTCCCTCGCCTACAAATCATCGTGACAGGTAATCGTGATGAGCTACTCGAGCACGCACTCCACTATCAATGTCTACGCTTAGATGCCAAAGAGATTTTTGAAATCAATCTAGAACAATCACAACAACAACTGTCTGAACTGTATAGTGAACTGTCACAGACCGAAGAAAATACCGAACTCCAAAACACCGACCTCCCTGAATCAGCAACGCTAAGCTGTAAAGTTGATGAATTATTCAATCAGATACAAGAACTTAGTCCACAAGAAAAAAATGATTTATTAGACTTGCTTAAAAACGATGATACCCCCCAAAAAAGCGCTTTATAAAAAACAAAGCCGCAATAAAATCTCACTTTTTTTAACGCCGTGATATGTGTTTTTCATGTAATAAGCCAATCTTTTTTGTTGTTTTTGTAGTAAAATAAAGCGCTTTTTATTACTAAGTTGCGCAATACAACTTACTGCTCTATTAACTTGATTGGGCTTCAAGATTTAAAGCTTTGGTATTCTCTTTGAGTGCCTGTGAGTCTTGAATAAATTTCACCTTAGGTTTTCGACCTACATCATCGACATGGATACCAGTGTGCTACCGATTATTATCCTATTACCGCTCATACTCGGCACCACCCTAATCCCACAATTGCAACGTTTCTCACGTGGCATGACGGCACTTGGGGCGATTGGCATCAGTCTGAGTTGTTTTATTTTACTATTAACTCAGGCACCGACCATTCTTCAGGGCAATGCCCTCCAACAAAGCTGGGATTGGCTACCACAACTTGGCATCAATCTCAGTTTCCGCCTTGATGCCTTAGGTCTATTATTTGGTCTACTGATTAGCGGTATCGGTACCCTGATTTATATTTATGCCTATTATTATTTAAGCCCTAAAAATTCGCTGACTAAACTCTATCAATTACTGATGTTGTTTATGGCGGCGATGCTCGGGATTTCATTTTCTAATAACTTAATTTTATTATTAGTATTTTGGGAACTCACCAGTATTTCATCATTTTTACTGGTTGGTTATTGGAGCCAATACGATGCTGCACAACGTGGCGCACGTATGGCACTCACCATTACAGGTTTAGGTGGTCTCGCTATGCTGGGTGGTTTTGTCCTACTTGGACAAATCACAGGGACATATGAGATTAATCAGCTTGTGTTGATGAAAGATGTTATCCAACAGCATGAACTTTTTGTACCTACATTATTGCTAATTTTGCTCGGTGCGTTTACCAAAAGTGCGCAGTTTCCGTTCCACTTTTGGCTTCCGAATGCCATGGCAGCACCGACTCCAGTGTCTGCCTATCTACACTCAGCCACGATGGTTAAAGCAGGGATTTTCTTGCTGGCTCGTTTAGCGCCGATCTTTATTGGTGCTGCGCTCTATCACAACATTGTGACTTTTGTTGGTCTATTTACCTTGTGTATGGCAGCAGGCTTTGCCATTTTCAAAGAAGACCTCAAAGGGTTATTGGCTTATTCAACCATCAGTCATCTAGGTTTGATCGTTTGCCTACTCGGTATCGGATCTCCGCTTGCAGTTGCAGCGGCAATTTTCCATATCATTAACCATGCAACCTTTAAAGCCGCATTGTTTATGCTCGCTGGCATTATTGACCATGAGACTGGAACACGAGATTTGCGTAAGCTCAGTGGGATTTGGCAACTGTTACCATTCACCGCCACACTGACCATGATCACAGCTGCATCAATGGCAGGTGTTCCACTTACCAATGGTTTCCTCTCTAAAGAAATGTTCTTTACTGAGTTACTGGTGAATTTATCTGGTCCTGTCATGATTATTTCCGCAATTGTGGCGACCTTAGCGGGCATCT
Organism: Acinetobacter halotolerans; assembly: GCF_004208515.1. Taxonomy (GTDB): domain Bacteria; phylum Pseudomonadota; class Gammaproteobacteria; order Pseudomonadales; family Moraxellaceae; genus Acinetobacter; species Acinetobacter halotolerans. Next base: position 68,846 of record NZ_SGIM01000005.1, on the reverse strand, counting down.
TTGCGGTGAGTTATTCAATCCGCTTAGTTCATGGCGTGTTTTTTGATGGCGAAGTGGGTAAACAGGTTCCGCACAAAGATGCACACGAACCTCACATAGGCATGCGTATGCCTGCCATTATTTTGGCAGTCTTATGTATTTTAGTGGGTATTTTCCCAGCGCTATTGGCTGAAACATTTGTCAACAGTGTGACCCGCGCCAGTTTGGCACAGCCAGAATTTGTAGGGACTCATTTGGCCATTTGGCACGGTGTTAATGCCCCCCTGATCATGAGTCTCATCGCATTGATTGGTGGTACAATGTTTTACTTCGCGTTGGCCAAAGATGGACGTATCCGCAAAATTGACCTTGATCCACATCTTGGAAAATTTCAGGGCAAAATCTTATTCGAACTGTTCCTTAAACACTTACTACTCACTAGCCGTAAAATAAAACAACGCACTGAAAATGGCTCATTACAACACTACTTACTTTTAATTGTGCTGTTTAGCATCGTGATGGTGGCATTACCACTGTTCAATCAAGGTTTAACCACAGGCACTCGCGAACTTACACATGCACCTTGGGTTGCCATTGTTCTCTGGCTCACACTGTTCTCAGGTTGCTGGATGATGCTTTGGTTCCATCATGAACGAATTAAAGCAGTTCTGATTAGTGGTGCGGTCGGTTTGGTTGTGACCATGACCTTCGTTTCTTTATCTGCACCTGATTTAGCGCTAACGCAAATCACCGTAGATGTTGTGACCACCATTTTATTGTTAATGAGTCTGTCTTTATTACCACAACTTACGCCTTACGAATCAACGCGACCACATCGTTGGCGCGATGCCAGTCTTGCGATCGCAGGTGGCCTAGGAATTGGTTGGATCACATGGTTAATGCTGAGTCGTGACCATAACTCAATATCATGGTTCTTCATGCAGCAATCTATCCCGCTTGGTGGCGGTTCAAATGTGGTCAATGTCATTTTGGTTGACTTCCGTGGCTTTGATACCTTCGGTGAAATTGTGGTACTTGGGATTGCTGCCATTGGTGCACTCTGTTTGATGGACGGTATGCGTACACACGGTACCACCGTAACTCAAGGTTTAACGTATCGTTTTAACCCCTCCCCCTTGATGTTGCGTATTGCTGCTTCTTGGATATTACCGATCGCGCTTGTGATCAGTGTTTATATCTTCTTACGTGGACATAACTATCCTGGTGGTGGCTTTATTGCAGGTCTAGTCACCGCAATGGCACTGATCATTCAGTATATTGCCTTGGGTCAAGATCAAGCAGAAAGAATCATTAGAGCCAAATCTGGTCGCCTATATGAAGTATGGATTGGTTCTGGTTTGACCATTGCAGGCTTAACAGGCATTGGCGCATGGTTCTGGGCACGTCCATTCCTTACCAGTGCACATATCTATGTCGAGCCTCCTCTGATTGGAAAAATGCATTTAGCTTCTGCATTGCCATTTGACTTAGGAGTGTATATCACGGTCGTGGGCGCAACCATGTTGTTGATTTCGGTCTTAGGTGACTCACGTCACTCAGGTATATCCGGACCAATCCCAAGTGGAGACAAATAATATGCTTAGTATTGAATTTTTACTCGCTTCTGGAATTGGTTTGCTGATTGCGACAGGCATTTATTTAATTCTACGTGCCAGAACATTCCCTGTAGTCCTCGGACTGGTCATGATTGGCTATGCTGTGAACTTATTTTTGTTTGCGATGGGGCGAACTCAAGTCAATGCACCTGCTGTACTGACTGAAACGACTAAAGTGTCTGACCCATTACCTCAAGCATTGGTACTGACTGCGATTGTGATTGGTTTTGCAACCACCGCCTTTATCGTACAACTGGCATTGCGCAGTCGTTACGAGTCAGGCACAGATCATGTCGACTCAAAAGAAGATCCAACCTTGACTTATGACCCACGTGAGGATGAGCCATAATGTTTGATTTCTACCACTTTTGGCAGACTCATGCTCCAATTCTTAGTATTCTAATTCCAGCATTTACTAGTTTTATATTATTGATATTGGGTAATCCCGGTGCAGGGGCTTTAAAAAATGATTGGCGCCAACCTTGGCGTCGTGGGATTAGTCTTATCTCCGTCGTTTTAGGATTAGTCACTGCACTAAGCTATTTAGTCATCGCAAGCACAGGACAAATTACGGTTTATCAATTGGCTGAATGGTCTGCACCATTTGGTATCGTATTGGTTCTTGATCGTTTATCTGCATTTATGTTGGTCTTGACCTATGCACTGGCAGTACCTGTGCTTTGGTATGCCAGTAGCAATTGGGACACGCGTGGTCGCTATTTCCATGTGATGTTTCATTTCTTATTGATGGGTATTACAGGCGCCTTCTTAACAGGCGATTTATTTAACTTATTTGTATTCTTTGAAATCTTATTATTGGCTTCTTATGTCTTGCTTTTACATGGACAAGGTCGTGAACGTTTTCAGTTAGGCATACATTACGTCACCATCAACTTACTGGCCTCAGCGCTATTCCTTATCGGTTTAGGTATGATCTATGGCAGTGTTGGTAGCTTAAATATGGCGGATGTTGGTCGTCTAGTTCCAACATTGGATGGTGATCAGCATAAGCTAGCGATTGCAGGTAGTTTATTACTATTTGTGGTTTTCGGTATTAAGGCTGCAATGCTACCTGTAGGTTTTTGGCTACCTAAAACCTATGCCGTTGCCAGTACACCTGTGGCTGCGATCTTTACCATCATGACCAAAGTCGGCATCTATGCCATTCTACGCGTGAACGGCACTGTATTTGATGATGCAATGGCGCAGAATATTTTCAAAAACTGTTTAATGGTCATTGGTCTAATCACCTCAATTTATGGGGTAATTGGTGCCTTAGGCGCGGATCGTTTACGACGTTTTGTTGGCTTCATGGTGTTGTCCTCTATTGGGACATTGCTTATCACGATCGCAATGTTCAATACTCAAGCATGGGCTGCAGGTTTATATTACATCGTACACAGTACTTTAATTGCCGCTGCGTTCTACTTGTTCTGTGGTTGGATCACCTCTCAACGTGGTGTATTCAAGGATCACTTGAAAGTCGCGCCAAAGATGAAACAAGAAAAAGCGGCTGCGTTTACTTACTTTACCATTGCACTGATGATGGCAGGTCTCCCGCCATTTAGTGGCTTCTTAGGTAAAGTCTTTATATTACAGGCAACTGCAGAAAGCCCTTATCAAGGCTGGATTATTGCCATTGTTCTGATCGTAAGCTTACTTAGTATCATCGCCTTTACCCGTGTTGGTTTTATTCTGTTCTGGCGTGCCAATACCCCTGAAGAAAATCCGAAAGAAGCAAACTTTGCTTTATATCAAGCCTTACCTGAGCGTGCACCAAATCGCAATGACAAAGCGATTTATATCCTTCTCGCAGGATTAATGGCTTATGTTGTTTTTGCCTCACCTATTCAGCAATATACCGTTGCGACTGCACAGCAAATTCAAGACCATGCTCTTTACAATCAAGCTATCTTGAAAATAGATGCTCAAGGACGTGCAATTAGCGTACAACCTTTTGATCCAAACTATATTCCTGAAACCAAATATGGTGGTGAAGTTGAGGATCATAATGCTTTACTGATTCCTGATGTGATTTCTAAAACGAGCTTACAAGGTGAACATATTTCTGAATATAAGCAACGTCAAATTGCTGAACAAATTTTAGGTGCACCAACCATTCCAAATGAAGCCCAACTTAAACCAATGGAGGAACACTAATGCAGAAACTCACTTTGCTTAATCGTTGTTTTCCACATCCATTCGTATCCTTCTTGGTTTTTCTCAGTTGGTTAATGCTTGCCAATAGCATACATATCGCAAGTCTTATATTTGCTTGCTTATTAGCAGTCATTATTCCGCTTTTAGTACGACCTTTTATTGCACACACGCCTCGTATCAATTGGACTGCTGCTATAAAGCTATTTTTTGTGGTGCTGTGGGATATTGTGATTTCAAATTTTCGAGTGGCGAGAATGGTGCTTGGTCCAATCGACAATTTATGTCCAAAATGGTATCGCGTTCCATTAGACACGGAGCATGAACAGGTTAATACATTGCTCGCAATGATCATCACAACCACACCGGGTACGGTTTCAGCAGGAATTGATCAAGAACGTGGGGATATTTTGGTACATGCCTTGAGTTGTGATGATACTGAACTTGATATCCAAGAGATTAAAAAGCGTTATGAAATGCCTTTAATCAAAGTCTTTAATGTGAAGATTGCAGAAGGAGTCACCCCGACATGACCATTTTACCTTATGCACTGGGTATCGGCTTGATGGCTATTACCATTTCCATGTTTTTGTGCCTCATTCGTCTGATCATTGGGCCTTCTGTAATTGACCGCCTACTCGCGTTGGATACCCTATTTCTCAATGCGACTTGCCTTATCGTTGTATTGGGCATTTATTGGGTCAGTACCAACTTCTTTGAAGGGGCTTTATTGGTTGCAATGCTCGGTTTTGTTTCGACTGTCGCACTTGCTCGTTATTTCACAACTGGGCATGTGATTGATTAAGGAGATACATCATGCAACTGATCTTTGAGATCCTCATTTCATTCTTTTTGGTGTTCGGTGCTTTTTTCCTATTGGTTGGATCAATCGGTATGATCCGTCTACCTGATTTATTTATGCGTCTGCATGCACCGACCAAAGCAGGTACATTAGGATTAGGCAGCTTTTTGATCGCAGCAATGATCTTTGGTGCGACACAAGGGCGTTTTGGTTTTGCTGAGTTACTGATCACCCTATTCATCTTTATCACCGCACCTGTATCTGCTAACTTAATGGCACAGGCAGCTATTCATTTACGTTTACGTTCGAATAGTGGTGAAGTTCCTGAGGCTTTAAACCGTCCGCTTCCTTGGCAACGTTATAGCCGTAAAGATAAAAAAGACCAACTTTAAGTTGTTCTTTTTTATTAAAAATTTACCGAAAGCCTGACATAAAAAAGCCACCCTAAGGTGGCTTTTTAATTTATTCTTTATCTTGCTCGTGTTCAGGCAAATCCTTGACAGCTTCAGCAATCAAACCAAACATATAATTTCCATATGCATTGGTTTTATCATAATGGAAACGCAATCTTGGTGTGATACGCGTCTTGATGCGACGACTCAATTCATGACGCAAGAAACCAGAAGCCTTATTCAGCACATCTAAAGTTTCTTTATTTGCAGCTTCACTTTGATCATCACCCAGTTCACGTCCCATAACAGTGACATAAACTTCAGCATATCCCATATCTGCACTGACTTTCACGGCTGAGATGGTCACTAGACCACCCAGACGTGGATCTTTAAGCTCCTGACGGATCAGCTCAGACAACTCACGTTGTACTGAATCCGCCATGCGCTTTAAGCGTTGGCTACCCGCCATTAAAGACTCCGTTTAATCAGTTGAACATCATATACTTCGATCTTATCTTGTACTTTGATGTCTTTATAACCTTTCACCGCAAGACCACATTCCATACCTGCGCGAACTTCTTCAACCACTTCTTTATAACGACGAAGAGATTCAAGTTCACCTTGGAACACAACCACGTCATCACGTAATACGCGAATCGGTTTATTACGGTGTAACATACCTTCAAGTACCATACAGCCTGCTGCTGCACCAAATTTACTTGAGTGGAAGACTTCACGTACTTCCGCTACACCTAAGATCGTTTCACGATGTTCAGGTGCAAGCTTACCGCTCATTGCTGCTTTTACATCATCAATCAATTGATAAATGATGCTGTAGTAACGAATATCGATACCGTCTTGATCAGATTTCTGACGTGCTGTGTTGTCCGCACGTACGTTGAAACCAAGTAAGACAGCTTCTGAAGATTCAGCTAAGGTGACATCTGACTCAGTGATTGCACCGACACCAGAACCGATCACTCGAACTTTTACTTCATCAGTTGAAAGCTCATCAAGAGCAACATGTAATGCTTCTAAAGTACCGCGTACGTCAGTTTTGAGTACAACATTCACATAAGGCACATCTTTTTTGCCCATAGATGCCATGATGTTTTCAAGACGCATCGCACTCGCGCGCTCTAAACGTTTATGACGTTCACGATCAGAACGAGCATCAGCAACTTCACGTGCTTTCTTCTCATCATTCACGACAAGAACTTCATCACCCGCCATTGGCGCTTCAGGTAATCCTAAAATCTCAACTGGAATCGAAGGACCTGCTGACGTGATACGTTTACCATTTTCATCAACCATTGCACGTACACGGCCATATGATGAACCAGCGAGAACTAAATCACCGATGTTCAAGGTACCATTTTGTACAAGGATCGATGTCACTGCACCACGGCCTTTATCAACACGTGCTTCAATGACAACACCTTGAGCCGCACCGTCTGCAGAAGCTTTGAGCTCCATCAATTCAGCTTGGATCAAGATCAGGTCAAGCAACCCATCAATACCAGCACCTGAATGTGCTGAAACTTTAGCGATAGGCACATCACCGCCCCACTCTTCAGGCACGATACCTTTTGTGGTCAATTCATTTAAGACGCGATCCACATCTGCTGATTCTTTATCCATTTTGTTGATTGCAACAATAATAGGCGTACCAGCAGCACGAGCATGATCAATTGCTTCCGCAGTTTGTGGCATTACACCATCATCCGCAGCAACAACAAGTACCACGATATCAGTCGCTTTTGCACCACGTGCACGCATTGATGTAAACGCTGCATGTCCTGGGGTATCTAAGAAAGTGATAATGCCTTTCTCAGTTTCAACGTGATAAGCGCCGATATGTTGAGTAATACCACCCGCTTCACCCGCAGCCACTTTAGAGCGACGGATACGATCCAGTAATGAGGTTTTACCATGGTCAACGTGACCCATGATCGTAACTACTGGAGGACGAGTTGTTTGCTCACCACGTGCTTCTTCAGCTGCAACCAATAAATTGTCTTCTGCTTGGGTATCCGAAACGAGAACAGGATTGTGTCCCATTTCTTCAACCACAAGTACCGCTGTATCTTGTTCAATGGCTTGGTTCTGTGTAACCAACTCACCCATTTTCATGAGGGTTTTGATGACTTCACGAACTTTAACCGCCATCTTTTGAGCAAGATCAGCAACAATGATTTTCTCGCCAATCTCAACATCATAAACCTGTTTTTTCACAGGTTTTTCGAAGCCATGTTTGTTGGCTTGGCTGGTTTTTAAGCCACGTTTATGATGGCTTTTACTAAAGCTTTGTTCAGACTGAGCATCACCACCGCGACCGCCTTTCTTACCAGCACGTGGGTTTGCAGTTGCACCACCACGTTTGATTTCACGGTCTTCCTTATTAAAGGAATCTTCATACGCCTGACCAACAAGACCCGCTGCTAAAGGCGAATCATCAATCACACGAACGGTGGTCGTGGTATCATCATTTGAATATTTTGATGCCATTTTACGCATTTGTTCAAGCGTACGTTGCTGAGCTTCTTCAGCCGCTTTACGACGCACTGCTTCTTCAGTCGCTTTTAACTGAGCAGTTTGTGCTTCACGCGCTTTTTTCTGTTCAGCCGTCTCTGATGGTTTTACCACTTGAGGCGCTTTAATCACTTTGTCGCTATTGCGCTTTTTCACTACAACAGCCGTTTTTGACGGTGCTTGTGTTGCAGTGTCTGAAGTATGCGCTGCACGCATCGCTTCTAAAGTTGCATTGGCTTTTTTCTCTGCAACATCACGTGCATTTTGAACTTCTTCAGTTCGCACATTTTGTTCAGCACGTACTTTCACATTTGCTTCTACACGTGCTTTTGCTTCAGCTGCAAGCAACTCTGGGTTCGGTTTAGCAAAAACTTGTTTCTTACGAACTTCAACATTAATGCTTTTTGCTTTACCCGAAGTACTTGTAACTTTGGCAGTACTCGTTGTTTTACGTTTCAACGCAATTTTTCCTGTGTTACCACTTTCCTGACCATGAACTTTTTTCAAATGATTGACTAAAGTATCTTGCTGCTCAGTGGTAATAATATCATCTGCTTTACGCTGTGGTAGACCTGCATCACGAACCTGCTCTAGGAGTTTCTCTACAGGACGTTCTACGCTGAGCGCTAACTCTTGAATCGACTTGTCCGTCATCTATTATCTCCTAGTTAAACCATGATTCACGTGCTTTCATGATGAGTTGACCCGCTTTGTCATGACCTAAGCCTTCGATATCAGAGATATCATCCGTTGCTTGGTCTGCCAAATCATCAACAGTAATCACACCACGTGCCGCCAATGCATATGCAATCTCAGTCGTCATACCTTCCATACCGAGAAGTTCTGCACTTGGCTCTTGAATATTTTCTTGCTGTTTTAACGCATCGGTTAATGCAGCTTCTTTCGCACGACTTTGTAGCAATTCTACTAAGTCTGCATCAAGCTCGATTTCATCAAATGTCTCTGCAGGAACATAAGCAATTTCTTCTAATGAAGTGAAGCCCATTTCCACCAAAGCCATCGCTAAATCTTCTTCAATATCGAGACGTGATACAAACATATCAAGATATTGTTGAGCTTCATTTTGCTGACGAGCACGATACTCTTCTTCTAACATCATGTCGAGTTTATAACCGGTTAATTCCGATGCTAAACGAACATTTTGTCCTTGCGATCCAATCGCACGTGCCAACTGATCGCTGGTCGCGAAAATAATATCCGCACTACGTGCATCTTCATCAAGTACGATACCTGAAACATCCGCTGGCTCTAATGCGCTTGCAATATATTGCGCTGGATCATCAGACCAAACCACAACATCAATACGCTCACCATTTAACTCTTGTTGTACTGCTTGGATACGTGTACCACGCATACCAATACATGCACCTACAGGGTCAATACGATGATCATTGGTTTTCACTGCAATTTTAGCACGCACACCTGGTTGACGCGCTGCTGCTTTAATTTCAATGATTTCTTCAGAAATTTCTGGAATTTCTTTTTTCATTAAAGCCATTAGCATTTCAGGACGTGCACGAGACAATAACAATTGTGCACCACGACCTTCACGGTTGACGTTATACAAAATTGCATTGATACGTTGCTTAGGACGTAAAATTTCTTTATGAATGGTTTCTTCACGCGCCAAATACGCTTCCGCATTGTCACCAAGATCAATGATAAAGCCATCTTTCGTTTGCTTTTTCACTTCACCATAGATCAGTTCGCCAACTTTAGACTCATAAGCATCAGCAACCAATGCACGCTCAGCTTCACGAATCTTTTGCACAATCACTTGTTTTGCAATTTGCGCGGCAATACGACCAAACTCAATCGACTCAACTTCAAGTTCGCGGATATCACCAATTGACCATTTTGTTGAATCTACATCTGAAATCGCATCTTGACACGCTGGCATTTCATGATCTTCATCCGCAACTAACGTCCATTGACGGAAAGTACGGTAATCACCTGTTTTACGATCAATCTCAACGCGGAGTTGAGCTTCTTCTGAATTTGTGCCTTCGTAGAATTTTTTCTTCGTCGCGGCAACAAGTGCTTGCTCTAACGCTTCGAAGATCGCTTCACGACTAACACCTTTTTCATTACTAACCGTTTCTGCAACGGTAAGAATTTCGCGGCCCATAAGTCACCTACCGATTTCTTATAAAATTAAGTTAATATTAGTCTTGATAGATTAAATTTGCTTTATCAATATTATTACTATCAATTTCAAGCACGTGATTACCTTCTACTTCAACCTGAATTATTTCATTTTCTAGGTCTACAGAAAGTAATTTCGCCTGAAACTTACGACGGTTCTCGACAGCAGCAATTAATCGTAAAGCGACTTGCTGTCCAATATACCCAGACATTTGTGACAACTGAAAGAATGGGCGATCCCAACCAGGTGAAGAAACTTCTAGAGCATACTCACCCGAAATCGGATCATGGACATCCAGCATTGCACCCACTTGTTGTGTGACCAGCACACAATCTTGAACACCAACACCACGCCCTTGTTCTGCTTCGCCATCTTCATTTAGAAGTGGTTCCACATTCTCATCGGCCGCTTTGTCAATATAAATACGTAATAATGAACGTTTACCTTGTGGTAGGAACTCAATCCCCCACAGATCTACATCACAAGCAGCCACAGCTGGTGCGATAAGATCAAACAGTGCTTGAGATTTATTTGATAATTTCATTTACTCTCGTCGCTCTCATGCGAGCCAATCAATCTTAACCGTATAGTGAACACGATGATTTGATCTTGCGCCGTATACGGCTCATATCGACACTACACGATAGCTAAACAACCAATAAAAAAGGGCGTAATCGCCCCTATGTTACACAGAAAAGCAAAGCCCACTGTGCAAAAAGGCCCACCTATTGTGAGCCTCTTTTTAGAAACTTGGTAGCGGGAGCTGGATTTGAACCAACGACCTTCGGGTTATGAGCCCGACGAGCTACCAGACTGCTCCATCCCGCATCAACGTGCAAAATTATATACAATTATGAAGAAAAGTCAATCTAAGTTTTCTTCACCACTGCTTGATTAAGTTGCACCTTAATCAAATGGTAGCGGGAGCTGGATTTGAACCAACGACCTTCGGGTTATGAGCCCGACGAGCTACCAGACTGCTCCATCCCGCATCAACAAATTACTGCGTACACCAAACTTACTGGTTATTAAGCTTGGTGCGGAAGGGGGGACTTGAACCCCCACGCCCGAAGGCACTACCACCTCAAGGTAGCGTGTCTACCAATTCCACCACCACCGCAGCTTTGTGGGACGAATTCTAGTACCTAAAACAGAAAAAGGAAAGCATTAATTCAGCTTATTCAGTCGTTTTTGGTGCATTTGGCGAAGTTTCAGCCGATGATGCTGGTACAGAGGTTGAAGTTTGAACAGTTTTCAAACTATACGAATCAGTGGTATGTTTTTTTGCGAGCACAGCTAAGGTCAGACTGGTCACAAAAAAGATTGCAGTAAAAACCGCGGTTAAACGCGTCAAGAAATTACCTGCGCCCGATGCGCCAAACACAGTTGCAGCTCCGCCGCCACCAAACGATGCGCCTGCTTCTGCACCTTTACCTTGTTGTACTAGAACCAAAGCAATAATTAAAATTGCTAAAATAATGTGTACAACGAGTATAAAACTATACATTTCTATTCCTCGTTATTTGCTTTGTGCAAATGCTTTTGCAATTTGGTAAAAAGATTGTGCATTGAGAGATGCACCACCGACTAAGGCACCGTTGATATCAGGACATGCAGCCAATTCAACTGCATTTTCAGCTTTAACACTACCACCATATAAAATCGCCATGTTTGCGCCATACGATGTGATTTGCGTTAATCCTTCACGAATTTTTGCATGCATCGCCTGTGCATCTTCTGGTGAAGCCGTCTTGCCTGTGCCTATCGCCCAAATTGGTTCATAAGCGATTACGATATTTTGCCATTGTTCAGCTTGGACCACAGCAGCAATATCACAGATTTGCTGTAATACAACTTGATCAGCCAAACCTTGCTCACGTTGATCAAGACTTTCACCGACACAGTAGATCACAGTTAAACCTGCATTTAATGCATGATGCAACTTCTCTTTTAAAATTTCGACATGGTCACCGAATAATTCACGGCGTTCAGAATGGCCAACCAGCGCAAACTCAATACCGCTGTCTTTCAGTAATTCTGCACTCACCTCTCCGGTATATGCTCCTGTGCCAGCAACCCTTGAAAGGTCTTGTGCTACGGTATAAACCGTTCTAGCCGCATCTTTTAACTGAGCTTGAATACTGGTTAAAGCGATTGTGGTCGGCGCCACACCGATATGACATTGTTCAGGAGCAATATTTTCATGCTCTAATAACTGTTTAAATTCTTGTATTAATTGGAAAGCATTCGCATGCATTGGATTCATTTTCCAATTACCAACAACCCAAGGGGTAATGGTCGAATTCGACATACTTCGCCTACCTAATGTTAATTTCTCAAAAATGCTGCATATTTTACACGTATTTTTATAAAATTGAGTTTTTTTCTATTGTTTAAATATAAATCAGATCGAAAATAACATGAGCCTAATAAAAAACACGCCCTACCGCAATGAGAATGAGAGCTCCTAAAATGAAATGTCAACAATCCCTTGTGAGATCAAATTCATCTCCTGCCTTTTAGCAGCAGAACGAATAAAAGAAAATTAATTTATAAAAAACTCGATTAGTTCAAAGTTTTATCAATGAACCAAGTCAAAAACGACACTTTCTCTAGTGGTATTTTTGCATAACAAAAGTATAATTTTTAGGATACATATTATAAACATTTATTGTCATAAGGCGGACAGATGTCAGGATTACATACGTCTCCAAAATTTTCGGGGTTTATTCGACGATTGGTCGAAGATGGTCATATGTCTGCATCAAGTATGCAAACAGCAATCGACACAGCAAAAAAAGCACAACAAGATATTGTTGCGCATCTGATTGAACATCATCGTCTTTCGCAACTTACCATTGCTGAAACCATTGCGGTCGAATTTGGTGAGCCTGTATTTGATTTAGCGGTTTTTGATACAGCTTTGTTGCCACGTGAACTGGCTGACAACAAGTTGATTCACAAACATCGGGTTGCCCCTTTGATTCAACGTGGGCAAATCTTATATGTTGCCACCAGCAATCCGACCAATATCGACGCATTGGATGCGATTCGTTTTAACACCAAACTAAATATCGAACCGATTATTGTTGAGCATAGCAAACTAGAAAAACTCATCGAACAACAATTTGGTGACACGGATAACTTTGATTTTGGTGAAAATGAAGATTTTGACCTTGATGTTGATATACCCACCGAATCAACTCAAGACGATGAAGTCCCTCAAGGTGAAGAAGCACCCATTGTAAAATACATCAATAAGTTACTCATTGATGCGATTCGTATGGGGGCATCCGACTTACACTTTGAACCTTATGAAAAAATGTATCGAGTTCGCTATCGTGTCGATGGCGTATTGCGTCAAATTGCAAATCCCCCCTTGCAACTCGCCACTCGGCTTGCTTCACGTTTAAAAGTCATGTCGCAAATGGACATTTCTGAAAAACGGATGCCGCAAGATGGTCGTATAAAACTAAAATTATCCAAGACCAAAGCAATTGACTTCCGTGTCAACTCTTTACCCACTTTGTTTGGGGAAAAGTTGGTCTTGCGTATTCTTGACCCATCCAGCGCTATGCTAGGCATTGAAGCCCTCGGTTATGAAGAAGAACAGAAAGCTTTATTCTTAGAAGCACTAGACAAACCCCAAGGCATGTTATTGATTACAGGTCCAACAGGTTCAGGTAAAACGGTTTCTTTATATACAGGGATTAATATCCTTAACACTGAAGATACCAATATTTCTACAGCCGAAGATCCAGTGGAAATCAACTTAGAAGGGATCAATCAGGTTAACGTCAACACCAAAACAGGCTTAACTTTCTCTGCTGCCCTCAAAGCCTTTCTCCGTCAAGATCCAGACATCATTATGGTCGGTGAGATTCGTGACCTTGAAACTGCTGAAATCGCAATTAAAGCAGCTCAAACGGGTCATATGGTGATGTCTACACTTCACACCAACAGTGCGCCTGAAACATTAACTCGTTTGCGTAATATGGGAGTACCCTCCTTCAATATCGCGACTTCTGTCAATCTGGTGATTGCACAGCGATTAGCGCGTCGCTTATGTTCGCAGTGTAAACAACCGATAGATATACCTAAGCAAAGTCTTTTAGAGTTAGGCTTCACTGAACAAGATTTAGCAAATCCTGAACTTCAGATATTTCAACCCGTTGGCTGTTCTGAATGTCGAGAAGGCTACAAAGGCCGTGTGGGTATATATGAAGTGATGAAAGTGACCCCTGAAATTTCTAAAATCATTATGGAAGATGGCAATGCTTTACAAATCGCAGCTGCATCTGCACAAGCTGGTTTTAACAATTTAAGGCGTTCAGGTTTACAAAAAGTCATGCAAGGGATCACTTCATTACAAGAAGTTAATCGAGTCACAAGTGAATAAAATTAATAAAAAGGATTAATAATCATGGCAGCTAAAAAAGCGCAAATGATGCCTACTTTTGCTTATGAAGGGGTAGATCGTAAAGGGGCAAAAATTAAAGGGGAATTACCTGCACGCAATATGGCTTTAGCAAAAGTCACTTTACGGAAACAGGGTGTCACCATTAAGAATATTCGTGAAAAACGTAAAAATATTCTCGATGGTTTAATGAAAAAGCGAGTCACAACACTGGATATCACCGTGTTTACACGCCAGTTGGCCACTATGATGAAAGCTGGTGTTCCACTGGTTCAAGGGTTTGAAATTGTTGCTGAAGGCTTAGAAAACCCTGCCATGCGTGAAGTCGTACTCGGCCTAAAGGGAGAGGTAGAAGGTGGTAATACCTTTGCTGGTGCGCTAAAAAAATACCCCCAGTATTTTGACAATTTATTTTGTTCTTTAGTTGAATCTGGCGAGCAGTCTGGTGCTTTAGAAACCATGCTCGATCGTGTCGCTATCTACAAAGAAAAAAGTGAATTACTGAAGCAAAAGATCAAAAAGGCCATGAAATACCCAGCCACAGTCATTGTGGTCGCGGTCATTGTGACGATTATTTTGATGGTCAAAGTTGTGCCTGTTTTCCAAGACCTATTTAGTTCATTTGGTGCTGACTTACCCGCCTTTACCAAAATGGTGGTAAATATGTCGGTATGGATGCAAGAATATTGGTTTATTCTGATTATTGTGATTGGTGCAATTATTGCGTGCTTTCTCGAAGCTAAAAAACGCAGTAAAAAGTTCCGAGATACCTTGGACAAAATGGCACTGAGATTACCTATTTTTGGTGACTTAGTTTATAAAGCCATTATCGCGCGGTATAGTCGTACGCTTGCGACAACATTTGCAGCAGGTGTACCACTGATTGATGCACTTGAATCAACCGCTGGTGCAACCAACAACGTGGTTTATGAGAATGCGGTGATGAAGATCCGCGAAGATGTCGCAACTGGACAACAATTACAGTTTGCCATGCGCGTATCGAATCGTTTTCCTTCAATGGCGATTCAAATGGTTGCGATCGGTGAAGAATCAGGTGCTCTAGACAGTATGCTCGATAAAGTTGCAACCCACTATGAAAATGAAGTCGATAACGCCGTTGATGGCTTAACTGCAATGATGGAACCCCTCATTATGGCAATTCTAGGTGTACTGGTCGGTGGACTTGTGATTGCAATGTACCTTCCAATCTTCCAAATGGGTTCTGTGGTCTAATGCAACAATTCTTATCTTATTTTAGCGAAAACCCAGCTGCGCTATACCTTGCAGTTGGGGTATTGAGTTTATGTATTGGTAGTTTCCTCAATGTGGTGATTTACCGCACACCTCGAATGATGGAACAGGAATGGCAACAAGAGTGTCAGATGTTACTACACCCTGAACAACCACTCATCGATCAAAGTAAATTAACGCTTAGTCAACCGCCCTCGACCTGCCCAAAATGTCAATCTACTATACGCTGGTATCAAAATATTCCTGTGATCAGTTGGCTCGTGCTACGTGGTAAATGTGGTGCTTGTCAAAACCCAATTAGTATCCGCTATCCATTGATTGAACTCCTCACCATGGCGTGTTCACTGGTGGTTGTGGCTGTGTTTGGTGCAACCATTCAAATGCTGTTTGCATTGATTTTCACATGGGTTTTAATCACACTGACCTTTATTGATTTTGATACGCAACTACTTCCTGACCGTTTTACCCTTCCTCTTGCAGCCTTAGGTTTGGCAATTAACAGTTTTGCGATTTATACCACAGCAAGCTCGGCGATTTGGGGCTATGTAATCGGCTTCCTCTGTCTATGGATTGTTTATTATCTTTTTAAGCTGATTACAGGCAAGGAAGGGATGGGTTATGGAGATTTCAAGTTACTCGCAGCCCTCGGCGCATGGATGGGACCGATGTTGCTGCCTTTAATTGTTTTACTCTCTTCAATTGTGGGTGCAATTGTGGGTATTATTCTGTTAAAAATGCGTGGTGAAAATCAACCCTTTGCATTCGGTCCTTATATCGCGATTGCAGGTTGGATTGCCTTTTTATGGGGTGATCAAATTATGAAAGTTTATCTTGGAGGTTAACATGCGATTTATCTTGGGAATTACAGGGGGCATTGGCAGTGGTAAATCTGCGGCGACCCAATGGTTTGAATCTCAAGGTATTCGCGTTGTGGATGCAGATATTGTGGCAAGAGAAGTCGTAGAGCGAGGTCAACCTGCATTAAAAAGCATTCAAGATACTTTTGGAGATTGGGTATTATTGGAAGATGGCAATTTAAATCGACGTGCACTGCGTGAACATATTTTCCAATCCCCAGAAGCCCGTCAAACTTTGGAAAAAATCACCCACCCAGCCATTCGCCAATCAATTATTCAACAACTACAAAACGCTCAAAGCCCCTATGTAATTTTGGTTTCTCCACTACTCTTTGAAACCAACCAGCATGAATTGGTTCATCATACGTTATTAATTGATACCGATGAGCATATCCAATTACAACGCGCCAGCCAACGTGATGGACAAAATGCAGCAGAGATTAGAAAAATTATCGAGACACAAATGCCTAGAGCTCAAAAACAACAACTTGCCAATGACATTGTTCTCAATGATGGTTTATTAGAACATCTGCATAAGCAACTCAAGCCTTTGCACTTAAGCTATTTACAACATGCTGAGCAGTTTTTTTAATCTTTTTTTTGCTGAGTAAGTTGTTTAGTTAAACTGTCTTGGCGGAACCACCGCCATGGCTGTAACGCCCCGATTGCCATTCCCACCAAACCACAAGCAACAGCAACACTTAATGGCTCATTTAACAATGGAACGGCAAGGACAGCAGCGATAAATGGCGCTAAAGTGACAATGCTTCCTGTTTTAAATGCTCCTAGCCGCTCAATTGCAGCGATATAGGTCAAAGTAGCAACAATCACCACCAGCACGCCATGAAACAACCCTTGTACCAGTAAATGTACAGCTTCGACTTCTTGGAAATGCTTTGGAATAAATAAAAGATAAATCGGCAGATAAATCAATGCTGACCAGATTGCCACACTCGCCATGGCATGCCATGCGGACAGTTTCCACTGTTTCAACAACACAGTGAATAGCCCCCACCAAACAGCACTAAAAAAGAACAACAGATCGCCTAAGCCAAATGAGGAGGCCTGCTCATGCAACATCAAATAGCTCATCACTGCTAAAGCACTCAACATGATGATTAGGCTCAACCATGTATGCTTATCAAAGATCTGCTTAAAAAATATATAAGCAGCGACGGCAGTACATAATGGAATAAAACCATTTAAAAAAATCGCGGCATGTGCTGCGGGGGCATGCAGAAAGGCAGTATAGACAGTAAAACAATATGCTAGCCCGCCTGTTAATGCCAATATCACTGCGCGAGGATGCCACAAAAAACCAAAATCTTTCTTATAAATTAGAATCGGCATGAGAATCGAAAACGCAATCGCAAAACGCATTGCGACCAAATCCCACGCACTGATATGCCAATGTGCATTTAAGCGCGAAAAAATGGTAAAGCCGCCCCAAATACACATGGTAATGAGGACATATAAATAGCCTTGGGTTCGAGCAGTCATGCTAAATCACTTAGATCAACATACCGTAGTCAGATGATTATACATTGCGCTGACGGCACGCTTCATACAGTGCCATTCCCGTCGCTACACTCACATTCAAGCTTTGTAAATCACCTGACATTGGAATATAAACCGTGTGATCACACTGAGACTGTGTAATTGGTCGCAAGCCTGTATCTTCCGCACCCATCACGATCACAACAGATCCACTAAAATCACATTGCTGAAGAGGCAAGGCTTTCTCATCTAACATCGTGCCAATAACACGCGTATGAGTTGTGTCTTTTAAATGTGCCAAAGTCCGTGCCAAATTAGTCACTTGAATAAATTTAACCTTTTCAGCGCCTCCTGCTGCAACTTTGCGAGCTGTCGGTGTAAGCCCTGCGGAACGGTCACGAGGCACAATCACAGCTTGAACCCCCATTGCAGCAGCGGTACGAATACAAGCACCAAGATTATGCGGATCCGTCACTTGATCAAGTGCCAACAACAATGCATTTGGAGTCTGCTGCATCAGTTGATCTAAATCTTGTTCATTTAAGGTCGGATGTGGACGTACAGCCGCGACCACCCCCTGATGAAAAGGCAGACCCGCCAATTTTTCTAAACTGTCTCGACTGGCCTTTTGCACACTAATTCCAAAAGGTTCTGCAAGCTGTAAAATCTTTTGTAGTCGTTGATCATCACGACCTTTTAAAGTAAATAAAGTCAAAACTCGCTCAGGCTCTAACTCTAACAATGACTCCACCGAGTGAACACCATAATAATATTCAGATTTTGCCATGAACGAACGACCTCTTTAAAAATGCCCTTTTCAAAAAGGGGATTTAGGTTGTAAAAGTTTCACTTTCAAGCGAGAACTTTTGGGAGACTTATAAAAAATAAAAATCCTGCAAAGTGACTTTACAGGTGAGGAGCGAATAGCTCCGCAAGGGAATTTAATAAAAAAATCCTGTAAATGACTTTACAGGATTCTCTTTAGATATAGTGTACTCGATTTAAACAGTAATAGGTTAGCCTTCAAGGTGGCAAACATAATCGAGGACTTCATCCGCTTCGATATGAAAAACACTATTGCCAGGCACATAAAAAGACTGCCCTGCACGGAATAACTCACTTTCAGTACTATCTGCAATTTTTACTCGGCATTCACCAGAAATAATTTCCATACGCTCTGGTACATGCGTCTCAAATGCTAAAGGCTGTTCAGTAGGCAAAAGTACACCTAAAGTTTTTTTCGTACCATCTTCAAATTGTACCGTATGGCTAATACATGCCCCACCAAAATACACATTTGACTTTTTAATGACCGTAACATGATCAAACTGCACTGAACTCATGCCTACTCTCCAAATAATGCAGCATTTATATTAGGTTATGATGGACGTAGTTTAATTGTGCCTGCGTCACTAATCAATCCATTTTTTTCATGCTTTTTGCAGCAAATCGCGAAGCTCCAAAGTGCTTTATCACTGAGAGAACTGCTATATCCTAGGCAAATAAGCAAAATGCTGTATTCAACTCTTGTGACAACTATAAAACTTCTCTATCTTTAAGCAAAAGATTTTGTGCATTGGATGCGTTTATGCTCACCCATTTAACTTTAATTAATTTTGCACTCGCCGACCACCTCGCTTTAGATATTGAACAAGGTTTTAATGTACTTACTGGTGAAACTGGTGCAGGTAAATCGTTATTGTTAGATGCATTATCTGCCTGTTTAGGAGAGCGCACAGACACCCATTATGTCCGCTATGGTGCTGATAAAGCAGATGTGACTGCCGTATTTAGTTATCAGCCTGAAAGTGCTGAAGCACATTGGCTGACCGAACATGAACTGGATGATGATACGGGTGAAATCCATTTACGACGTGTGGTTTTTGCCACAGGTCGAAGTAAAGCGTGGATCAATGGACGACCAAGCAGTTTAACTGAGCTAAAAGAAATTGGCCGCTTGTTGGTACAACTCTATAGTCAACATAGCCAACAGCAGTTACTTGAACCTCCTTATCCCAAACATTGGTTAGATCGCTATAGTAACTTTGCGGATCCAGCCAACGCAGTGCGAGAAGCGTATGCAACTTGGCAAAAAAACATTCAACAACATCAAGCCGCACTAGATGCGCAAGCAACGCGCATTCAAAGAATACAAACGCTTGAATCCCAACTTGAAGAACTCGAAGAAGTCATTCAAACAGACTATCGTGAAACCGAACAAGAATTCGATCGTCTGAGCCACCATGAACATATTATGCAAGACTGTGGTTTTAGCTTAAATGTGCTAGACGAAGCCGAACAAAATATTACCCAAGAAGTTGCCTCTATCATCCGTCGTTTGGAATCTCACTCAGGACGTAGTGAACAACTCTCCAGTATTTATAATTCATTATTAAATGCGCAAAGTGAAATAGATGATGCAACCGCTAATCTACGTCAATTCATTGATCGCCAAAGTTTTGATCCTGAGCGTATGGAACAGCTCAACGCAACTTTAGAAATTTTCCATCGTCTTGCACGTAAATACCGTACTCAACCAGAACAACTCAAACAAGAGTACGAAACTTGGCAACAAGAACTTGAACAGCTTCATCATCTTGAAGATCCAGAAACCTTAGCTGAACAGGTCGAGATGTCCTACCAAACGTTTATGCAAAAAGCACAACATTTGGATGAGATTCGTCGTGCTGCCGCGATTCCATTGGCGAAGCAACTTACTGAGCAGGTCAAACCGCTTGCCTTACCTGAAGCCTATTTTGAGTTTAAGTTTGAGCCTTTAACGCCAGCAAATGCTGAGGGTTTAAGCGCTATTCAACTGTTATTTACCGCTAACAAAGGCATTCCACCGCAACCCTTGGCACGCGTGGCGTCAGGCGGCGAACTTTCGCGTATTGCACTGGTCATGCAAGTTATGAATGCTGAAAAAACCGAAGCTGAAGTGCTGGTTTTTGATGAAATTGATGTCGGTATCAGTGGCGGAACAGCTGAAGTGGTTGGACGCCTTCTCGCTGATTTGGCACAACATGTACAGTTACTGTGTATTACCCACCAAGCGCAAGTGGCAGCACAATCCGACCAACATCTATTGGTGAAGAAGCAGCAAACTGATCCTGCTAGCAGTACTATCATTGATTTAGATGAACAGCAACGGATTTTGGAACTTGCCCGCATGTCTGGGGGGGTCGAAATTAGCGAAACAACTTTACAGCATGCTAAACAATTACGTCAGTTGAAGTTTCAACCGACCTAAGCTTTGCGAGAAAATATCAGAAAATGATTGGCGAAATCCGATCAACTCTTGTATGTTGATAAAAAGAACCTATATAGATAGATTAGCAGAATATTTTGATGGAGAACCACCTAGGTGACGAAACAATATTTAACACATCGTTGTCTAATTGCTCCACCAGACATGGCAGATGACTTTTTTGCAAACACAGTCATTTATGTAGCTCGCCATGATGAAGACGGCGCTCAAGGCATTGTTATCAACCGCCCTTCTGACCTACAAATCAAAGAATTACTCAATGATTTAGAGATTGATGCGGACAATGTACAACCCCATGCAGTTTTGCAAGGTGGACCATTACGTCCCGAGGCTGGCTTTGTTTTACATACCGGCCAACCTACTTGGCATTCGTCTATCGCGGTGGGTGAAAATGTGTGTATCACCACCAGCAAAGATATCTTAGATGCAATTGCACACAATGAAGGTGTTGGTCGCTATCAAATCGCATTGGGTTATGCAAGTTGGAGCAAAAATCAACTTGAGGAAGAAATGGCTCGAGGTGATTGGCTGATTTGTGATTCAGATATGGATTTGATTTTTAATTTACCCTATGACGATCGTTGGGATGCAGCCTACAAAAAAATTGGGGTAGATCGTACATGGTTTGCTTCAGAGATTGGTCATGCCTGATAACAAAAGTCCGCAATCAATCATGGCTTTTGATTTTGGCACCCAGAAAATGGGAATTGCGATTGGTCAGTCGAGTATCGAAAGCACCAATCCCCTCCCTCTATTCATCATGAAAGATGGCATTCCTGACTGGAATCAGTTATTGAAACTGGTCAAAGAATGGCAACCCAATCTATTTTTAGTGGGTTTGCCACTGAACATGGATGATAGTGAGTCAGAACTTTCTGCACGTGCCCGCAAATTTGCACGACGTTTACGCCATCAAACCAACATTGAAACATGGATGGTCGATGAACGATTAACCACTCGAGAAGCACGAGAAGAACTTGAATTTTATCAAGAACGTGGTCGCGCCAAGCGCTTATCCGCAGATAGTTTTGCGGCTGCGTTGCTGATTCAAAGTTGGTATCGTGATCCGGCTGGAATTACACCTTAAACTATTTCTCAATAATTCGAACCGTGGCCGTGCGTCCAGACACAAAAGCTAACGGATTCTGTGGTTGCTCATCTAACACGATCTTGACAGGTACACGTTGTGCTAAACGCACCCAACTAAAGGTTGGGTTCACGTTAGCAAGTAAATTCGAACTACCTGAGCGCTCACGATCTTCAATTCCCGTTGCTACCCCTTGAACATGCCCTTTAATCTGCTGACGATCACCCATGAGTTGAACTGTTGCCTGATCACCAACATGAATGCGATTGAGTTTAGTCTCCTCAAAATAACCCACCACATAAAGCTGATGGCGATCGATTAATGCGGCGACGGCTTGCCCCAC
Organism: Acinetobacter halotolerans; assembly: GCF_004208515.1. GTDB lineage: Bacteria > Pseudomonadota > Gammaproteobacteria > Pseudomonadales > Moraxellaceae > Acinetobacter > Acinetobacter halotolerans. The sequence continues at coordinate 46,481 of NZ_SGIM01000005.1, read as the reverse complement.
ATTGACATAACTCCCAACACGCAAATCAAAATTTGATAAAGTTCCCTCAGCAGGCGCAACCACTTCTGAACGATGTAAATTTAATTGAGCTAAATGTAAACTACTTTGAGCAACCTCAATCAATGCTTGTTGTTGTTGAATCGCGGCATTGGACTGTTCAATAGTGGCAACAAGTTGCTCGCGTTCTGCCACAGCTTGATCACGGCTTGCAAACACTTGATCCTGCTCCTGCTTTGAGATCGCACCATCCATGAGACTGGCATAACGAGCCGCATTCTTTTCAGTCAGTTTCATATTGGCTTCTGTTTTGATCAAACTGGCTTTCGCACCAACCATATTTGCATGAGCTTGTGCTAATCCCGCCTTCGCTTTGGCTAAATCAGATTTTGCTTGCTCAACATCTAAGGCTTGACGTGCGACATCAATTTTGAAAAGCACCTGCCCCTTTTTTACAGTTTGGTTATCCTGTACCAGAACCTCTGTGACCAGACCATTGACATCTGATGCAACCTGAATCACATCTCCTCGTACGCGACCATCTCTCGTCCAAGGCGCTGCATTATAGTAATTCCACAAATGCACAACTGCGTAAACCGCGACCACAATCGCAACCAGTAATACCACAGGACGTATGACTTTTCGCACCTCAAATGCATTCATGTTAATCACCTTTAGCACTAATTTTTAAATCAATAAATTTCAAACTGAGCACTTAATTAAAAAGCTCTTAGACCCACAACCAGACAAATAGCCCATGTACCAGTAACAACACGGCCAAGTAAAAACACAGATTAAAAATACTCGGCAGTGCGATCCACCCCTTGATGACCAATCTGTCAATCCACGGGCTAAGCAGCTTAAACAAGAGATAAGCGATGATGGCTTGCACTAAAAGAATCGGGATATAAATGCCGTAAAGATTAATTTCACCCATGTGATACACCTGCTGCTGACATTGCCAAATCCATCTGATCTGTTTGAACATGACCAATGCTTTCACAAATATTATTCAGCGAAATCAACAGTCTTTGCTGTAATTGAGTATTTTCAATCTGCTGAGCAATACGATGAAGGACATTCACTTGTTGCACAATTGAGTTTGAAAAATGATGCAGTGAAGGTTGTTTCTCTTGGGCTTGGAAATATTGCGTTAATTGCTGCTGTAATACTGCGACTTCAGTTTGTAGTGAGGCGAGCTGCGGCAGCTTTTGACTAATTTCTTGTAGACGAACCAAATCAACAATCGAACTACTCTCAATCAATGCATTCTGAATCGCTGTTTTAATCTCAGGATTTTGCACCAACTTGGTATTCAGAATACCCACGCGATCCAACATACTGCGTAAATGGATTTTAAAATCACTACCATAAGACATGCTTAAGGCCTGACGCATGGCTTGATAATGCAAAGCCAAAATACGCGTGGCACTGGTATCTGGTGAAACGGCACGAACCAAATCAATCACAATTAACGACACCAAAACACCCAAGATCATGGCAAAGGAACTATCCAGATAAGAAACCGCATCCATCGTATATTGGTTATGCAGATTCAAACCCATCATGGTATTGATCCCAAGAACCATACCAATCGGCATCAGCATTTGATTGGCCATCATGGTCACAGCCACAAGGAACATCGGAAACAGGACCAATGCCAATTGCCAAAAATGTGTGGCATGCGGAAAAATACCAAAGGCGTATAAAAAGACCAAACCCGCCGAGACAATACTGCCCCAAATAAAAATCCGTAGAACAGGGACAGGATTATCCAAAGCAGTCAAAATACACGCCGTCACTGCGCCCATTTGCGCCATCATAAATCCAGCTTTCCACCCTGACAGAATCCATGCGCCAGTCACGATAAAGGTGATCAGCACAGCACTGATGCCACCACGAACGGCAATCCCATGATCACGATGTAAACTTGGATATTTCGTCGTAATCGCGGTAATTTCGACAGGGATCTCTTTATTCCCTTGCTGGATTTGCTGCCAAAGGAGCTTTACCGCCAAAATATTGGTAATAAAATGACGAACGTCCATTTTTAATGCAGCCAACACCACTTGCTGTTCAGCACTTGCCATCGCCATCAGTTCAACAAAATCTTGCTCAAAGTTAATTGGTAAAGTCTGTAAATCACTCGGTTTTAACAGCTGATCCTGTTTTAAAAATGCTAAGCTATGCTGAAGAATGAGATCTAAGTGCGGTGCAAGATTGCTCATCTGCATTTTTTCAAGCTGTTTCACCCGCTGGGACAGTGCCACCAAATTCGCAACCACTAATGAAACCTGATGCAACATTTCCTGCAAAGGTTTGGTCATACCCTTCAATTCGCCTTTTTCATAGGCCAAATGAACTGCCAAAGCATGAATATCCGAAGCATCACGTGTGATCACAGATAGAATTTGCGTATCATCGCCTGAACTTGTTTGAACACTCATTAGATTCCTAAAGGTACTTTCTAGATCACTCAAGGTTTTATTGACACGCTGCTTAATCATGGCACCAACATGAACAGGCAAAATCGTGGCCGAAACCACTGCGGATGCAATCACACCGATTGAAATTTCTAATACCCGCGCCAATGCAATATCAAACATATTGTAGGTATCAATATAGGTAATGGCGTTATACACGATCATTGCGGTTGAATAGCCCGCCAACATAAATACATAACTGCGCGGCGTACGATCCAGTAATGAAACATATAAAGCGAAACCTACCCACAAGGATAAAATAACGGTGAACAACCACGGGGTATTGATAAAATGAGGGGTTAACAATAAGGCAACCATTGCCCCAACGACGGTCCCAACTAAACGATAAACACATTTAGATGACACCATCCCCGAATATGGATTGGCAATAATCAAAACCGTACCAATCGACCACATTGGATTAATTAAATCGAGTTCAAAGGAAATAAACAGGGCCAGCATGCCTGCCACAAAGGTTTTGCAGGCAAAAATAATGTCCAGTCGGCTCGGTCTAAAAGCCAACAACTGTTTAAATAGCATGAACGTGTCTCAATTCTGAGTCAGTCTTCTCACTCATATTGTTTCAGCCACATAAATCAATGTGACGACGAACTCACCTAACTTGGGTAAATATCCAAATCAGTGTGATATGAGTAAAGCTGATGGTGGGGAATGATGCACAATGCTTGGAGGTTTTTAGGTGATTTATTCTAAAAACAATTATCCAAATAAGACATTGTGTTGTTTATTTTTTCAAAATATAGGTAATTAGTCAATATAAATTATCACTATTTGATAATTTTAACTATAATAAAAATAATCTCGATAGATCTGGTTTTGCTTCTCACAGTGATACTGGGACGAGTAACCCTTCACGATCAGATTTAAAAGCCCATACACGAACCTAGGCTTTTCTGTTATAAAACAATAAAAGTTTGATTTTCACGTTATTTTTAAGGAGTAGGCGCCAAACATGGCAATTTCGAGTTTTGGTAAGATTCTGACCGTATTGGATTTATTCTCAGTTTCACGCCCAATTATCAATGTCGATATCATTTGTGATGAGCTTGGTCTATCCAAACCTACCGCCTATCGCTACCTTAAAGAGCTGGTTGCAACCGATATGTTGAAACGTATTAGTGGCACCTCAGGTGATTACACTTTAGGGTCTAAAATCGCGGTTTTAGACTACATTTCGCATAGTACCGACCCCTTAGTGCAAATTAGTATTCCATTTATGCGGGATATTGTAGAGAAGACCGAACTCTGCTGTTTACTCACCTATTTAAATCATGATTATTGCATTGATTTACATCATGAAACCTATAAAGAATCAGAGTTATTATCCTTTGGTCGTGGTTGTCCACGCCCTGTTTATATTGGTGCATCACCTAAAATTGTCATTGCTCATTTAACTAAGCAACGGATACAAGCTTACTACCAACAGTTCTCCCAAGAACTTGCTCAAGTTGGATTTGCACAAAACTTAGATGAATTTGTTCAACAGATGCGAAAGATTAAGAAACAAGGCTTTTATTTATCGCAAGGTGAGATTGATCCACTGATTTGTGGTCTTTCAGTACCGATTCGCTTTTCAAACAAAGAAGCGCCTATCGCCCTCACTTTAGTGGCATCAAAAAAGCGTTTTGATTTTCTCAATATTGAAAAACTGATTGAAATCTTGCAAAACAATGCTGCTCATATCGAACTCAAATTTGCATTGCTTGCAGACAATCAATGACGTTAAATTCGAGAATATAAAAAACATTTACATTTCTAAGCGTTGTAAAAATCAATAAATTCTCATATTATGATTATGTTCTTCAGCATCCTCTCCTCAAGAGAGCATGTTTCCTCAGAGAACTAAGCTCATCCATGTTATGGGCTTTTTTCTTGTCTTGATTTCCACATGACCAATAAAAAGCCCTCCATCAGGAAGGCTTAGAAATTTTGAAGCGGATCAATAAAAACCTATTCTAAGGCTGTTTCAAATATGGCCACGCTGCTTTGAGATAAATAAACATAGACCATAATGTCAATATAACCGCTGCATAAAGCAAGGCATAGGCCCACATTTCAAGTGGTTTCCAGTTCAACAAAAACACACTAATCGCGATCATTTGAAAAGCAGTCTTATACTTCCCTACAGTCGAAACCGCAACATTGGTCCTTGCACCGAGTTCAGCCATCCACTCACGTAAAGCAGACACCGTTATTTCACGAGAAATAATTACGATGGCAGCAAATGCCATAGATATCGTAGGTTGCCATTGCACCAATACAATCAGTGCTGCAGCAACCATCAACTTATCTGCAACTGGATCAAGAAAGCGCCCAAAAGCTGAACTCTGATCTAAAGTTCTCGCCAAATAACCATCAAACCAATCCGTCAGCGCAGCAACGACAAATATTGCTGTCAGCACGATATGGCGTAGCATTCCCCCGTGGTGTTCAGCTCCAATGGCGGGTGGCCAATAAGCGATTACCAAAAATACCGGTATTAGAGCAATACGCGCCAAAGTTAAGATATTGGGAATGTTCAGGATTTGCCCTGTACTCATAAACACCGCCATGTTGTTCGCGTCAAATTTGCATATTGCACAAAGGATGTACCGAGAATGTATCCATCTGTAAGCAACTTTATACGAAATATAGTTGAATGTCGATTAGGCAAAAACGGCAACCGTCTGTCTTAACACGGCAATGAGCTGATTTTGTTGATCCCAAACATAAGCATATTCCGTTGAATACCCTTGATGGGCAAACTCAGTGATGACCTTATATTTAAACCAATCCTGAACCTGATGTGCAATTGGACTTAAATACGTAATCTGCCATGTCAAAGAACTCGCAGGTGCTGGGGTCTTAAACATCGGCAATACGCCTGGCGGCCAAACATCCATTAAAGCAAACAAATCTGCAAGCTGCATGTCACGATTTGGATGTAAAGCAGGTGAAAAACGACTCCAACCTCCAAAATCCGGGACCTTACTCCCCGCCATTGGGTAGCTTCCCTCTGCCCAACAAAGTTCAAACTGTTGTAAGCATTCTGGCATCAAACCTTCGAGATAGAAGGTTTTTTCCAATTGTTCAGCCATCGGATAATCAGGAACTGGAGGCAAATTACTCACGTGGATCCGAGACTCACGCTGTGAACCAAAACTTGCAACTAAAATACTTTGTACTGCATCATCTTGCCATAACCGTACTTCTAAGCTAGTGACTGATTTTCCTTGTCTTAAAATCTCAGCACTCAGCTTTGCTCGCCCTTGTTGTACTGGGCCAACGAAAGTGACATTACAACTTAAGAGTTGTTTTGCTGCATCATTCACCACACTCAGTGCTTTTTGAATCATTAAGCCTGCAACTAAACCACCAAATACTGTGCGACCTTGTAGCCATCCCGATGGAATATCAATCCATTCTTGTTGTTCGATCTGTTGATAAATCGGGAGTAGTGACATATTGATTTCCTTGATCGCTCTGAATAAATGTTATCTTTCAACTTTTCAGCCTAAATGTGAATGATCGATCTGGCTAGAATTTCAGAACAATTATGTCAATTCAGTATGCTGACACCATAACACGATCAATCGATCACTCAGTTCAACACGCTGTCTCTTAACAATCGTTCTGAAAAATCTACTCATGTAAGATTTTATAAATGGTACGTGCCATCACCTCACCTAAACCTTGTACTAACATAAGCTCTTTTTCAGATGCCCGCAGTACACCTTGTATCCCACCAAAATGCGTCAGTAAATCACGACGGCGTTTAGGACCTAGCCCTGGGATCGCTTCCAACACTGAACTACTGCGCCGTTTATCACGCTTCGCTCGATGCTTGGTAATCGCAAAACGATGGGCTTCATCACGGACTTGTTGAATCAAATGCAGGGCCTTATGGTCCTCTGCCAACTGCAGTTTAGTGCCATCAGTAAAATGAAGCGTTTCCAAGCCTGCTTTACGCCCCTCACCTTTAGATACACCGATCATAAAAGCATCTAGTGCTAACTCTTGCATCACCTCCATTGCCATATGCAATTGACCTTTACCACCATCAATGAGGAGTAAATCAGGCAATATATTTTTCTTATAGCGACGGATTAACGCTTGGCGCATAGCCGCATAGTCATCACCACCCGTAATATCTTGAATCGCAAATTGACGATAATCCCGCTTTCTCGCACCGCCTTGATCAAAGACCACACAGGATGCAATCGGGGCTTCCCCCATCGTATGACTAATATCAAAACATTCAATTCTGTCGATTGGACGTCCTACCACTTGTTCAAGTTGATGAAAACGTTCATTCAATTCTAGATGATTACTGAGTTTACCTTTAATCGCATGTTGCACATTCATTTGTGCTAACTCTTGCCATTCAGCTCGAGTTTCACGTACTTTATGCTTGATGTGGACTTTCTTGTTAAAGGTTTGCTGTAATGCTTCTTCAAGTTGGAGGCGATCAGGCACCTCAATATTCACAATCAACTCAGTTGGCACTTCATCAGCCACCTGAAAATAAAAGTTCGCAATAAAATCACTGAGCATTTGTCCGAGATCATCTCCCAACATATCTGGAAAATAGCTTTTCCCTCCGAGCATTCTTCCGTTACGAACGTACATGATCTGCACACAAGTTACGCCCGCTTGGTAGGCAATCGCTAAAATGTCGGCTTCACCTTTAACTTTAAAAACTGCCTGTTGTGCCTGAACCTCACGCAATAAGCCTAAACGATCCCGATAGAACACCGCCTTTTCAAACTCGAGTGCTTCAGCCGCTTGCTCCATTTTTCCGATCAACTCTTGATTCAGCTCTTTTGTATCCCCTTGTAGAAAACGAATCGAGTTATCAACATCTTCTTTATAAGCTTCAGGGCTAATCAAACCCACGCAAGGCGCAGTACAACGTTTGATTTGATACTGCAAACACGGACGTTTTCTTTGGGCAAAATAGCTGTTTTCACACTGCCGTACATTAAATAGCTTTTGCAAGGTGAGCAAAGTATCTCGCGCACTATAGGCACTCGGATAAGGTCCAAAAAACTTACCAATTTGATGTTTGCCTTTGCCACGTCCACTGGCAATACGCGGATAGGGTTTATCTGCGGAGACAAAGATATAAACATAAGATTTATCATCCCGCAGCATAATGTTATACGGCGGGCGGTGTAGTTTTATGAGATTTTGTTCGAGTAATAAAGCTTCTGTTTCCGAACGAACAATCAGCGTTTCAATGTCATAAATACGCGCAACAAGGGCTTGTGTTTTAGGGTGCTCAATGGTTTTAACAAAATAGCTGGATACACGATTTTTTAAATTTTTTGCCTTACCCACATACAATAACTCACCCTCTTTGCCGAGCATTTTGTAAACACCAGGCAATTGGGTCATATGTGTCAGGATGGTTTCAATGTGTTCACGTGCGTTAGAGTTCACAATAGATTTTCATGAGCAGAATTACTTTGATGATGTAGTCTACGCACACGAATTTCAAGCCTAACTCGGTGAAATCCATGTGCTGCTCAGTAATGATTAGAATACTCGACCCAAAATTCGATCAACCTGCTTAAATGCCGATTCATTAAAAAAGTCACACGCCAATACATTGTTCGGCTGCGCAGTATTTACCTCTCTTTCATTGTGAAAAAAGCCCCAATGCTCCTTCGCTTGATAACGAATTCGCGTATCCGCTAACTTAAACTCAGTACTCGGTTGGAAAGCCGTCCATGCGGCATTTTGCCAAATTCCTTGATTTAGAATATTACTGTTTGTACTGACATGGGAAAGGCTTTGTGTTGGGTATAACTCAATATAATTTTGGGTACTGAGTTGAACTTGTTTTTGCCAACAGATTGCGCCTGAAGGGAACTTATCTTGAGTGGAAAATATCAGTGCCTGTAAAATATCTAAAGTTGCATCACTAATGAAAGATGAAGCCGTCGCTTGTTTTATAAAATAAGAAATATAATCGGACACATTCAATCCAGACAAATCAATTTTTTGTAATTGATAAGTGAGTTTAAAAGATGCTTTTTGACCAAAATTATAAGGTTCGTATTCTAAAACCGAATCATTAAAAATTGCTTTTGTTCCGATCAGATATGCACCTGCTGTAGTTTGTGGCGGAAGTATGGTCGATATCTCATCTTTAGTTAAAAAGTTACGTAACGCTTCTGTCCGTAATTTTGGCGTTTCCGAGTATGTTAAAGAAAGATTTTTATCCTTATCGACTTGATATACTTTTTTTGTTAATGCATTTGAAGCATTAGATGCCTCAATATCATAGCTATAAAAACCTTTATTGTTAGAATCTACGCCACCGTAAATATCATCATTTTCTTCTGTGCAAGCGACCAAACTTAATACACTCATACATATCAATAATTGTTTTTTCATTATGTATTCTCATCATTCAAAAGCGCATTGATTATCTACTTTTATACCATTTGATACAACTAGACACTGATTCTGATGATGCTCCGATGGCGATAAAAAAAGCCCTGAAAATCCGTTAAGACTTCAGGGCAGAATATAAACCTATGTGCTCAGCACAGTTAGCCAATCAAAGGTTACCGCACACCTTAAAATACATAAGGTCGAACAAAAATAACGAAGAACAAGCCAAGCATAATGAACCATTTCAAAAAGTAATAAAGTTGACGATTCGATTTCTTTAATGCCTTGGCTTTAATACGAATTTGATAAACATAACCAAATGCTTTATTTAGGCCGCCAGTCTGATCACCCACTTCGTTAGGTGAACTCGCTGCAGTCATCACACTTTTACCAAACCAATGATTAAATTTTTCCATGAAGCGCGTTTTTAATGGGCGCTCAACATCAGCGAAAAAGATAATACGGTTTTGATCGGTTTTATTTTCAGCATAGTGAATATAGGTTTCATCAAACACCACACTCTCACCATCACGCCAAGAATAACGTTCACCATCGACATCAATGAAACAACGATCATCGTTCGGTGTAATCAAACCTAAATGGTAACGCAATGAACCAGCATAAGGATCACGATGGCGGACCAAACGGCTATCAGGTGCAAGTTCAGTAAACATTGCAGCTTTGATACTTGGGAGTGTTTTTAACAAAGCCGTGGTTTTTGGACAAAATTCTGATGCTGATGGATGTGCAGAGTCATACCATTTCAAATAGAAACGCTTCCACCCCGTTTTAAAGAAAGAGTTAAAACCCAAGTCATCATATGTACTTGATGCTTTAATACCGCCTTTATCATAAAGCGCTTGCGCTTCATCACGGATCATTTCCCAATTTTCATCCAGAACTTTTAAGTCCTTGAAATGCTGTGTATCGATATAGGGTTGATTCGGCACACTGGAAAACATGTACATCAAATAGTTAACGGGTGCGAATAGCGTTGAATGGTCAAAAAATTGACGATAAAACGAGTGTCTAACTTTACCACGGCGATGAACATAGAACGCCGAAATGATAAAAATCGCTAATATGATCCACTTAATCATTGAAATCGACACAAAAAAAACTAATTGGCAAATTTTAACACTATCACCTATAATTTCTATACTTTTTTATTTAATTCACCCTCTCCATTTCAAACAAAAAATAAATATAAATATCAACAGCTTAAATTAAGATCAATGCTATTTTGAATATTTTCTTAATGAGGTCCCTATTCTGTCAATCAAAGTATTATCAATACCACTCTCAGGATAAATTTTGATACGAGATAGTTGAAGAAGGTTTTATATACCGCCTAAACGACTTAGAAAAGATAAAGCTAAGTATAAAAAAATTGCTGATGTAGTGAGCTACATCAGCAATTAGGAATAATATTTAAAAATCTAAAAAAGCCTATCAAATACTAAAGCTTTTTAATTGTTTCTGCAGCAATATCATTAAACCACGCACAACCTTTTGTTAAATTTGCTATAACAGCTTTTTGAACGTAATAACCATATACAAACGCATTAGGTTCCATAGCATTTAAGCGTTGAGTATGTTGATTAATTAAGTCCTTTTGTAAGTAACCCTCAAAATTATGCATTCTTCCAAAAACAAGCTGCCCATTATAATTAATGACTACAATATCAAAGACTAATCCATAAGAGTCATATTCACGATAATAACGCCACGAATGACCTTTCCACTTACCCGTGTTAACCTTATACGTATTTCCCATTTCTTTAACTGCATTCTTAAAATTATTTTCTACGCCAGAAAAAACCTCAGCATAGTCTTCACCAGTCATATCTTCTTTTGAGAATGTAATATAAGGTTTTCCAACTATCTCTTCTTGAATTTGATAACAAAATGAATTTTGTGGAAAATACAAAGGTGTACTTCTATTGTATGCTTGTCCCATTCTTGTATTTTCTAATTCAGGAGATACTTCAAATTTATCAAAAATAACTTTGTAATCTGGGTAAAAACGATCAAATACATTTTCCCCAGAAATATCTATTTTTTTATAAGTATGGTAATAACCAGTTTTAGGAGCATCACTGAAATAGAATTTTAAAGCATTAATGGCCTTGGTATCTGAGTAAACCCAAGTATCGGTAAAAAGTTGATCTCCTGTCAATAAGAATTCATTTTCACTTAAAGGAGTATAGTAAGTTGTTCCTTTAATCACATTATCAACATACGAATATTTTCTTGCCAATAATGTTTCTTGATCTACGTTATATAGATCGACAGTAACTTTCTCTTGAATAGGTGCAGTCGTGCTTCCACCTGTTGAACTATTATTACCTGAACTATCACCACCACCTCCACACGCACTCAGCATTAATGGAAGCATTGCCAGAACAACAAATTTATTTTTTAACATAATATTACTTTCTAGAACATTTTTATAACACAAATTTTAACCAACCATACAGAAACAGACAATACTTTCTGTCCAACAATTTGTAAAAAAACCATTCTTTTTTTATCATTTATTCAAAAAAACTTAATAATACCAACACTACTTTTTGTTTTTCTACACACCGTCTTTTTTAAATATCATCATCTTTTAAATGTGTCGTTTTACATGAATAAAATAACCTCCCCCCCTATCTTTTTAGAGAGGTTTTCAAAATTGACCTATTCCTTAAAAAATTGATGACCACTGCGTCACGCCTTGATACAACTTGTTATGTCCTTTTTAGATATAGTTATCGTAAGATTAGCGAAGCTTTTTTGTGTGCCTAACCGCATACATGCTTTATGACATCAACTCAGAATCCTCCACAACAAGGGAGATCAGGCATGATCCACGCTGGCAATGCCATTACCGTCCAAATGCTTGCGGACGGAATTGCAGAATTCCGCTTTGACTTACAAGGTGAGTCGGTTAATAAATTTAACCGTGCAACCATTGAAGACTTCCAAGCAGCGATTGCTGCGGTTAAAGCCAATAACGATATTAAAGGCTTAGTTGTAACTTCTGGAAAATCAACGTTTATTGTTGGTGCAGATATCACTGAATTTGGCGACAACTTCGCCGCAGGTGAACAAGCTATTGTTGATTGGCTTATGCCTGTACACGAAATCTTCAATAGCTTTGAAGATTTAGACATCCCTAAAGTTGTTGCTATTAATGGCATGGCATTAGGTGGTGGTTTTGAAATGTGCTTAGTCTGTGACTACCGTGTCATGTCTGAACAAGCACAAGTCGGCTTACCAGAAATCAAATTGGGTATCTATCCTGGTTTTGGTGGTAGCGTACGTTTAAGCCGTTTAATCGGTATCGACAATGCCGTTGAATGGATGGCAATGGCGAATCCGAAGAAACCTGCTGCTGCACTTAAAGATGGTGCTGTAGATGCGGTTGTTGCTGCTGACAAACTACAAGAAGCTGCCGTTGACTTGGTTAAACAAGCAATTGCAGGTCGTTTGGACTGGAAAACAAAACGTCAAGAAAAATTAGACGCGATTAAATTGAACCCACTTGAACAAATGATGGCGTTCAATACAGCGAAAGGTGCGGTACTTGCGAAAGCAAACCCTGCACAATACCCAGCGCCTAAACTGTTACTAGATTCATTACAAGCAGGTGCAACCTTAACACGTGATGATGCATTAAAAGCAGAAGCACAAGGTTTCGCTAAAGCAGCGATCACACCACAAGCAGGTGCATTGATCGGTTTATTCATCAACGATCAAGTTGTGAAGAAAACTGCGAAAAAATATGAGAAAGGTGCTCACCCCGTAAACCAAGCAGCTGTTCTAGGTGCTGGTATCATGGGTGGTGGTATTGCTTACCAAGCGGCGAGCAAAGGCACACCAATCATCATGAAAGACATTGGTAACCCACAACTTGCACTTGGTATGAAAGAAGCGAATGGCTTACTGACCAAGCAAGTTGAACGCAAGAAAATGAAAGCTGCACAAATGGGTGAAACACTTGCTCGCATCCGCCCAACTTTAAGCTACGATGAGTTTAAAGAAGTGGATATCGTGATTGAAGCGGTGACTGAAAATCCAAAAGTAAAAGAAATGGTATTGGTGGAAACTGAGAAAAATGTTCGTGAAAACACGATCATTGCATCAAACACTTCTACAATTTCAATTACACGTTTAGCAAAAGCATTACAACGTCCTGAAAACTTCGTTGGTATGCACTTCTTCAACCCAGTACATATGATGCCACTGGTCGAAGTCATTCGTGGTGAAAAGACTTCTGACGAAGCGATTGCAACCACTGTTGTTCTTGCTCAGAAAATGGGTAAAACACCAATCGTTGTGAACGACTGCCCAGGCTTCTTGGTAAACCGTGTATTGTTCCCTTACTTTGGTGCATTTGACCTGCTTGTTAAAGACGGTGCGGATTTCCAACAAGTCGACAATGTGATGGCGAAGTTTGGCTGGCCTATGGGTCCTGCATACTTGATCGACGTTGTTGGTATCGATACGGGTGTTCATGGCGCTGAAGTCATGGCTGAAGGTTTCCCTGACCGTATGAAGCCTGACTACAAAGGTTCTATCGAAGCGATGTACGAAGCAAAACGTCTTGGTCAAAAGAATGACGTTGGTTTCTACAAATACGTGTTAGACAAGAAAGGTAAGAAAGCGAAAACTGTTGATCCAACAGCTTACGAAATCATTGCACCTTTCGTGACGGGTGAAAAACGCGAGTTTGACAACCAAGAAATCATTGACCGCATGATGCTTGCTTTCTGTAACGAAACTGTTCGTTGCTTAGAAGACAACATCGTTGCAACGGCTGCTGAAGCAGATATGGCAATGATTATGGGTGTAGGTTTCCCTCCATTCCGTGGTGGTCCATGTCGTTACATCGACCAAACAGGTGTTGCTGAATATGTTGCACTTTGCGACAAGTATGCACACTTAGGTAAGGCTTATGAAGCGCCACAGATGTTGCGTGACATGGCTGCTAACAACACAAAATTCTACGGTTAAGGAGCGACGTGAATGGCTACTTTAAATCCACGTGACGTTGTGATTGTTGATGGCGTTCGTTCTGCCATGGGCAAATCGCGTAACGGTATGTTCCGCAATGTACGTGCCGACAGTTTATCTGCTGAATTAGTACGTGCACTGGTTGCTCGTAACCAGTTCGATACAAACGAAGTTGAAGACATCATTTGGGGTTGTGTCAACCAAACTTTAGAGCAAGGTATGAACATTGCTCGTAATATTGGTTTATTGGCTGACATCCCTAAAACTGCTGGCGGTCAAACCGTCAACCGTCTTTGTGGTTCTTCTATGCAAGCAATCCACACGGCTGCTGCACAGATTGCAACCAACCAAGGTGACGTGTTCATCATCGGTGGTGTAGAGCACATGGGGCATGTTGGTATGATGCACGGCATCGACCTGAACCCAGAAGCGTCTAAACACTATGCGAAAGCATCTAACATGATGGGCTTAACGGCTGAAATGTTAGGCCGTATGAATGGCATTAGCCGTGAAGAACAAGATGCGTTTGGTGTTGAATCTCACCGTCGCGCTTGGGCTGCAACACAAGAAGGTCGTTTCAAAAACGAAATCGTTGGTGTTGAAGGTCATGATGCCAATGGCTTCAAAATCCTTTGCGACATCGACGAAGTGATTCGTGCTGATGCAAACCTTGAAGCGTTTAAAGCATTGAAACCAGTTTTTGATCCTAAAGGTGGTTCAGTAACAGCAGCAACGTCTTCTGCACTTTCTGACGGTGCTTCTGCAATGTTGCTGATGTCTGCTGAACGTGCGCAAGCTTTTGGTTTAAAACCACGTGCCGTGATTCGCTCTATGGCGATTGCGGGTTGTGATGCTGCGATTATGGGTTACGGTCCAGTTCCAGCAACTCAAAAAGCACTTAAGCGCGCTGGTTTAACGATGGCTGATATTCAAACCATCGAATTAAACGAAGCATTTGCTGCTCAAGGCTTATCAGTCATGAAAGGCTTAGGCGTTTATGACAAACAAGACATCATCAACTTGAATGGTGGTGCGATTGCATTGGGTCATCCATTGGGCTGTTCAGGTGCACGTATCACAACAACATTGTTGAACGTGATGGAACAACAAGATACACAAATCGGTCTTGCGACCATGTGTATCGGTCTTGGTCAAGGTATCGCGACTATTATCGAACGTGTTTAATCGACACTGAGATAAAAAAATCCCCGCTCAGTGCGGGGATTTTTTGTTTAATGATATATAGAGTTCTGTAAGTGCTCTTTTGCCTCTTCAAAGAAGAACGAGTCTGATGGCATATTTTTAGTATAAAACTCTAAGAGCTCTTTATTATTTCGAAGAACTATTTGCTTACACTCTTTACTCCAATCCTTGAATGTGATTCCATTTAAAAAACTATCTGGAACAATCATCTGGTAGAAATCATAGTCTCTTATATAATTATTCTTACTATTTTGTAATGTTTTCGTATAATAGTATATATTAAAATAAGAACAATTATTTTCTAAACGTTCTAAGATTTCTGAGTAATTATCAAATTTTTTTAAAATATCAGATTTTTGTTTTAACTCTATACACTTCTTTCGTTTTTGATCAACTCTTTGAATATACCATTTTGCATCAGATTTCAAAAATTTATCTAACTTATTGTTTATAGTTAATTGTTGGCTATCACATGAATTTAAGAAATTAATCTCATCATTGATAATCTCAGACTCTTCAATCCAATATTGCACTTTCGGTAAATTTTCTAATTGCAAGTAAGCAAAAGCCATCGGCATTGCCCAATGCGATTGATCAATAATTTCATCAAAACCATAATCGACATGATAATTTTTATTATATTCATCTGAAAGATTTGGATACTGCTCAAAAATATTTTCATAAACTTGGATATTCTTAGATAAGAATTCTGTATCTTCATTTTTTATTGCCTTTATTAAATGGAATAATTTATCGTCATAAATAGGTTTCTCTAAGCCAATAGGTATTATATGATGTATGAGTTGACCTGAAGCAATGCTTAATTTCGACTGTATTTCTTGTATTTCTTGAAAAATAGGTAAGACGGCATTCCGATATTCTAATATTTTCTTATTCGTAGACATCGAGTAGTCTAAATTTATGTTTAAAGCACTATACTGCTTTATTATACCAGCAATAGCACTTGCCAAAATATTTGGATCAATTTTAAGATGTTGCTTTAAATTACCATTCAACTCATCAATGTTATTTAAAATAACTGATTGAGTGTCATCTTTATCGTAGAGTGATCTCACCATTTTTAAAAAAATAAGAGATGAATATGAGTAAAATTCATTATACTCTTTTACTATCTTCCTCCTATTTACTTCATAATTTGTAAGTTGAATTTCATTATCTAAAATAGTTCTATAACAGATATTTTTAATATCCAAATATGGATATAACTTTACATCTTGTTGCCAATTATCAAAACTTATAACAACTGGGATTTTTTTAGTTTCAACAACCTCATTTTGCATAGATTTAATCTGCCAAAATTGATACAGCTCTTTAACATCAGGGCAGTTATCATTTAAATTCTTAATTAAACCTTCAGTCATCTCTAAATATTTTTTCTCTTGCATATTTTGTGCATAACAATTATTTATGCTAGACCAAAAACCTACTACAACCATTATAAAAAAAGCGACTTTCATTCTATTATCTATCCAAAATTATCTTGACCTATCGACTGAAGATTTAGAAGCTGAACTAAAGTAGATCTGGTACCTCTAAGATTTATACGATAAGAAATCCCATTATTTTAATACTTCTCAATGAGGATCTCTATGAATTTTCTATGTCTATTGAATGAGGATACAATTTGAATTGTTAGGTATTCTTACTTTAGTTAAATGAACTGTCTCAGATAAAAACAATTCCCCCCTTTTAAATAAGTAAGACTTATGAAAGAAATTCTAATTGGGATTAGATCCACTGCGGGGTTTCTTTTTTAGAGTTAAGTTCAAATTTTAGGGCATGAAAAATTGATTTTTAGGGCCGTTGAGCCCATCTTGAATCTGTTGCTGCAATTTCAAAATATCATCCATATTGATCTTAATCGACCCATCACGAATACCGATTATATTATTTCGATCAATATTCAAAGGTTCTAACATTTTAAACAACCCACTGGTCGGATCAGATGATTGTAGACCCTGAGCAACAGCTAAAATATGTTGCTCTAATAACGGTGAAAGTTGCGACGAATCAGGTTCTTCCATTTTTTGTTGATAATTGACTGTCGTTACACCCTCTTTCACCCCAGCATTCTGCATATCACTATGAGCTTTATAGATTTGATGTTGTAGAGCTTCACGTACTTTTTCATCTTCTTGAAACGGAATAAAGCCGACTTCTTCACGCAACTCAGACTCAGCCATAATACGAATCGTTGGCAATGTGACGACCTCTTCTGCCTGAACCGTTGGTAAACCAATAACAGCTAACACGGCGATAAACGCTGATCGTTTTAGAAAGTTCATGATGCGACTCGCTCCAAAAATCAGTCACCATACGAAAAGATGATGTATTAAATAAAAGCTTCTATTCATAGGCTACAACAAAGTCGGGCTTGATTCAGTAAGGCTCAGATAAACGGTAAATATCAATAAAATATTGAACAAAAGATCAAATGAATTATGAGTATCAAGTCATTCTATTTTCTGAGTATTTCTTTCAAATACCGAACCAACTGAGGAAAGTCAGTATAACCATCCTCTGCCAAAAAATGCCCCGCTTTAGGAATAAGAGTAAATGGTATATCAAGTTGTTTTGCGAGCTTAATACTCAATTCAGGTGGGACATACTCATCATTTTCTGAAATAAAAAGGTGTTTATTTGGGGAATTCTTCAAATTTATATGCATATTTTGACTTTTTAGAATATATGAGTCGAGTTGGGGTAACACGGGTAAAGTTTCAGTAAACCCAGCAACAAGAATAACTCCCCCAATCTTGGGAGGATTCCGCTTTGATAAAAAATTTAATAATGTGACACCACCTAAACTATGGGCTACAAAATACGTCTGTTCATCAATCATTTTAATATTTTGTTCTAAAACATGCTGCCAAGCCTCAACATCTGGCTGCATCGGATAGGGTAGCTGTAAAATGGTTACCTGAGTATGTGAATCCTGCATCTGCCTCTGTAGTGATTCAAACCAATGATCATGTGCTGTAGCACCATAACCATGCACAATAAAAATCTGACGATGTATCGTCGTCTCTTGTGGAGGCGCAGCATATCCAAAAAAAGAAGTGAAAAACAATCCTAAAGAATAAGCCAATTTTTTCATCAATATACTCTCAGTAAAATCTACTTATAGCCATGCTAAACTATGACAGCGATGTTAAGGTCAAGTGATATTCTATGAATCTTGCAAAAGTTGCCAAATTAACGCAGGTTAGTCCTCGTATGTTGCGTTACTATGAGGACGTAGGGCTAGTTCACCCCAAACGAAATACAAATAATTATCGCGATTACAGTCAAAAAGATATTGAAGATATTTATAAGATTAAAATATTGAATGATGCAGGGATGAATTTGAAAGATATTCAAAATTTATTACCCTGTTTCGATTTGGATTATTATCGATTTAGTTTATGCCCTATTGTGCAGACAAAACTAGAAAATGAACTTAAATACGTAAATGAGCAATTAACTAAACTACAACGATCACATGAACTATTAAAATCATTTT
Organism: Acinetobacter halotolerans; assembly: GCF_004208515.1. Classification (GTDB taxonomy): domain Bacteria; phylum Pseudomonadota; class Gammaproteobacteria; order Pseudomonadales; family Moraxellaceae; genus Acinetobacter; species Acinetobacter halotolerans. The sequence continues at coordinate 27,869 of NZ_SGIM01000005.1, read as the reverse complement.
TAGAACATGGTACAGTTGAATCAACCATTTAGGACCATAGATATGAATCACATAATAAAAACGACATTATCAATTGCTTTATCAAGCATGGTTATCTCAGGCTGTGCCACCAAAACCCTCATCACCAAAGACAGTAAAACGTATACTCGGACGGCAAAGGTTACTTTAGTTGAAGACAATGTGGTCGCTTTTGGGCGACCGGCACAAACAACAGCCAATTTACCACGCGATAGCATCGTCATTGCAGGTCAAAAGAATAGTTACATCCTGACCCAAGGCGGCGCTCAGTTTGTGACCATCATCAACAAGCTTGATCCCAAAAATATACAAATCACACGTGATTTAAATTTCTTTTCTGAAAAAAATGATGGTCATTTTTCAGGAACATTGCCCATTTCTTATGTCAAACTCAAAGAGGACTTAAGCAAAAGAGACTTAGAATTTTTTATTGAAAATGGTGCAAAGGAATGTTCGTCTTCAAGTGATACACGTATGCAAGCACAACGTTTTTGTTTTGATATAAAACTTGCTGGTGTAGTCTACCCTGTCGCAAATAATCTGACTTCATTGAAAGCATTAAGCAAACCTTATCAAGTTACAATCTATACCAATCAACAAGAAAGCTATAAATCAAGATCAAGTCTCAATCCTTTTGAAAAGTTAGTATTACTACCTTTCGCAGTAGCAATTGATGTGGTGAGCTTACCGTTCCAAGCTGCCGAAAAGATTTTTGATTAAGCTTAAGTTAGCGGTCTTTGACTCAAAGCAATCACTTGCTTCAAAGACCTTGTCTTCGTATTGACCCTAGAATCATTTTTCCATCAACTATGTGTCTCTTCTTCACCTTCATTATCAAAGGTTTTGGCGATTTTATCGATATTTAGACTTTTCGCCATCGCATCAAAAATATCCTTATAAACACCTTGCTGCTGATAAAGTTGATAATGCTCACCGTGCTCAACGATCGCACCATCCTGCATCACATAGGTATAATCCGCATCGATGATCTGTGACAAACTATGAGAAATAATGATCACCGTTCGCCCCTGTTTAATTTCATCTAGACTATGTTTGATTTGTTCAGTTGCAATAGCATCCAAACTTGCTGTCGGTTCATCTAAAAAGATAATCGGTGGATTTTTCAGAAACATCCGAGCGATTGCGATTCGTTGTTGTTGACCGCCCGACAACTGTAAGGCATCTGATTGATAGCCTTTTGGTAGTTTCAAAATTTGTTCGTGGATAGAGGCTTTTTTTGCTGCTCGGATAATCTCTTCTTCAGTTGCATCCATTTTTCCATAGCAAATATTGTCTTGGATGGTACCTTGGAAAATATGGTTTTTCTGTAATACCAAACCAATATGATCACGTAAATATTGGGTATCCATCTGATTTAGATCAATCCCATCCATGAGAATCTGCCCAGATTGCGGTAAGTAAAACTTATCTAGCAAACTAATCAGGGTCGATTTACCTGCGCCGGATAGTCCGACCAAGGCCGTAATTTTATTGGGTTGAATAACCATATTGATATTTTTCAGGGCATGATGACCATTGGGATAATAAAAATCGACCTGCTTTAACTCAAACTTTCCTCTCAGATGCGCTGGCTTTTGCTGCCCCGAATCCTCAATCTCATCATCTGCTTGAAGAATCTGAAAAAAACTTTCCGCATAAATCATGGCATCATTCACCTCATCATAAATGCGGTGGAGTGAACGAATTGGAGCAGAGACATTGTTGAATAACAAAATATGGAACATGATCATCCCGATACTCATGTCTCCAACCAAGACAAAATAAGCCGTTAAGATGATAATAAAAACAATACCAATCTGTTCTGTAAAGGTTTTCAAACCATCAAAAACAAAGCTAATTTGACGGGTATACATCTGATTATCAGTTAGTTGCTTTTGTAAGATAAGCTGTTTTTCAGCTTCAACTTTTTCCCGATTGAATGATTTGATCACCGTGATGGAATTGATAATACTCAAAATGCCCTGACTCTTACGCTCGCGCCCATCACGTAAACTTCGTCTAACCCGCCTAATTTTTTTGCTTGCTTAAATGTCAGCCAAAAGTAAATCGGCACGATACAAAGCGCAACCAATCCAATCCAAAAGTTGGCGTAGAACATCAAGCCCAATGCCAAAATCGCACTACTAAACAGTGGTAAAATATCGATAAAGAAGATTTGAATCAAACGGGTAATCGAGCCAATTCCTCGGTCAATACGGGTTTGTAATTTGCCTGCCTGATTGTCATCTTGCGTAAAAAATGCTAAACGATAGGTGAGAAACTTCTCAATAATGGCCTGTGCGACATCTTGGGAAACCATAATTCGAAGACGTTCACCAAATAACTTCTGACCAAACTGAATCAAGGTACTGAGGACTTCCTTACTCAGCAAAATCACACTAATCGTCACTAAAATATGTAAGCCTTCAGCTAACCCCCCACCCGCCTCAACCAAACGATTGATCTGATCGACAGCATATTGAAGTGTTAAAGCATTAACCTGAGCCGTCAGTGCACCGATTAAAGTTAGAACCAATGTCACAATCACCAGTAATTTATACGGTGCGACAAAGGGTTTTACTCTATAAAAAAGCTGCCATAGATTCATATTTTAAAAATTTTTTCCCAAAATGCTTGTGAGATATTCCATCTTACAATCATGAACTCAACGGGCTGATAACCAGCAGTTTCACCCCTAAGCATGACGGAGATATGATCTAGATACGCTATTTTTAGCTTTGTATATAGAAAAATAGCTATAGCTCTTCTTCCAATACTTCGACGTTATTGTTTTTAATTTTTTCCATCTTACTGTTAAGCTTTAGCACATCTTGATAAAGCGTATTGAATTTTTTCACGGGTGCATTCTCATAAAACAGAATAGTGTTATTTTTTCTTTGCCATTGATGCGCTTTTAGCAGATCAAACATCAGCTGTGCTTTTTCTATGACTTGTTGCTCAATTGCAAAAATATCTTGGCTTTGATCTGTATTCAGATTGCTTTGCAATTTTGCTTGCAGCAAATCACGCATATCACGCCGAATAGACAAATGCTTCGCCTGTTCTAGCGAGCCTAATTGTATTTTTTGACGTGCTTGCTCATATTCAGCTGAGACTTTACGCACATCGCTAAGCATCTGCTGTGTCTCTTTATAATCCTGTTTACGATCACGATCCAATCGCTCTACATTTAAAAAGGTATCCCAATTCGCAGCTTTCAGTGCTCGTAGATAATCATTTCGTGCTTCAACATTTTGCATCCAATAGGTTAATAAGAATTCCGACATTAATTTATAATCACCAGACAAGCGATCATCTTGTACATCGAGCTGAACAGGGGTTGACCAATCTTGTGCTTGGTCATATAACTCACGCATTTTCTCAGCCATGACCACATCAAACATTTGCTTATTGTTCTCAGCACGCTGTTGTAGCTTATGTTGATATAGAAAAAATGAACCAATACAAATCGCGATTACTGCAACAAATAATAGAAAACGGCGCATAATGCCTCCAAGCTTAATTATATTTTTTATGTCCTTGATTTCATTCTAATCAATAATCTATGTGACTGGAGTATTTTTTATTTCATTTCTCGTAACGGAGCATTACATATTACAAACTTTAAATTCAAGCACATCATCCCTATTATCTCTTTAACTGAAATTGAAGAGATACGCCATGCGTGTAGATATTTGGTCAGATGTGGTCTGCCCTTTTTGTTATATCGGTAAAAAACGTCTTGAACATGTTGCAGCAGAAGCTGGAATCGAACTTGATATTCACTGGCATAGTTTTGAACTCGATCCAGATGCACCAGCGAAACATGACACATCCAATACAGAACGTTTAGCCAAAAAATATGGTCGAAGCTATGCTGAGATGGAAGAAATGGAACGCAATATTGCGGCCATGGCTGCGGAGGAAGGCATCGACTTCCAATGGCAAAAAGCCAATTCAGGCAATAGTTTTAATGCACATCGTATTATCCATCTCGCGCAAAGCAAAGGCATGGGCAATGAAGCGAAAGAGGCTTTCTTTCATGCCTATATGACCGAAGGTTTAGCCATTGGTGAACGTGAAGTGGTCGAAGAAATTGCTTCACGGATTGGCTTAGACAATGCTGAAGTTGAATATGTTTTGGACTCGGATGAATTGGCTGATTTTGTTCGGCACGATGAAAAAATTGCACATGAACAATTGAAGGTGACAGGCGTTCCTTTTTTTGTTTTTGATCAAAAACTAGCTCTTCCTGGTGCTCAGCCTCGTGAGATTTTCTTACAAGCGCTACAAAAAGCTCAATCAACATCTGAGCAAGAAATAGTACCCGCTGATGCAGCACAGTGTCATGATGATCAATGTGAAATAAAACCACAATAACGCGACTTATGGACAAGCTTCAAATCCAAGATTGAAGCTTGTCTTGCTCCGTATAAATTTGTCTATTTTCTATTTATTTCAATATTTTATCTTAGATAATTAACCTATCCTCACCGCAAGTGATCTTTTTGCGTGCTTTTTAACCATTGATTTGTGAGGCTGATCACAACTCATGCATAGATTTATAGATACCTTTCTATTTTATTATCTATTTATCCGATTTGTTCTTTTAAAATGTTTCTATTTTTGCTCACAAAGCATGAACAACATCTCGATTTAAGCCTGTCAAATGAGATTGTTTGCTAACTCATATGCTATAGATTTTGCATTGTTTTCTTCTATAATTGTCATAATGTGACAATCTTTTGTGATAAAAATGCAAGCATTACAGACCGAATAGATCGTTAAATTTATGCAACAGACATCTATCTCGAATCGCTTATAGGATGAGCAAAAATAGAAGCTTACCACTGCAAGCGACAACAACAAATTGTTAGAAATACGACGACTTAATTTTTTTATCTAAAACAGGCTCAAGCCTATCTCTAAGGAAACAATAAATGGACGTATTAGAGAAAGCACTCTTGGTGGATGAGCTCCAGCATCTCATTGAAGGGCTCAATGATGATAAAACCTCACTATTTGAAATTGCCAAATCAAAACAACGAATTAAAGATATTTGTGCATCTTGTGACGATCCTACTTTTCAGGATCAAATCACGCCTTTTAAGGCCTATATTCAAAATGAAGAGTTCTCAACGGACGAATTGAGCAATCACGGTTATGCCATGACCTATCGTGGTACTTATAACTTTATGGGACGCGTAGAGAATGCTTTATTCGCCTCTGCGGATATGGGATGGGCCGCATTGCGTCAAGCCCAACATTGGCAAGTCTGGGTCATTCGCCCTGCTTTGTCATTTCTTAAAAGCCCTTGGATGAATTCATCTCAAGAGGCATTACAATGGCTAAAAAACCATGCCAGTGAATATATTAAAACAGATCGTGAACTACAACATTTGATTCCTATTTTAGAGCCAATCAATCAGGCATCAACCTCATCATCAAGCTCAAATCAAAGCATTCACACCGATCCCTTATCCTTAATAAAGGAAGAAACGGCTCAGTTTCAGTCACAACTCGACGCGATTATTCAAGAGAAGATTCAACCTGTCCCAGCCCAAAAAACAACAGCTGTGAAAGCGAACTTTAAACAGACCACAGCGACATCTAGCAATCTAAATAAAGCGAAACCCGTTGCATTAAATGATTTTAATTTAGACGGATTGGTCTGCCGCTTAGAGCGTGTGAATGCGCGTACCTTCCCCTCGTTATATCGTGTTGACTTACACAATGAGATTGATCAAAACATCAAAATTGATTGGTTATATTTAAAAGCTGAAAATGAAGTTCAGCCAGTGTGGGAATCCGCACAAATTTTCATTGCGGAACAACTCTATGCACAAGGTCAATTTTCACATTATGTAGTACTGATTGGTACACATAGCGTCGAGTATGCCATTTCAGTCCTGCAGTCCTATACAAACCCACTGCATACCCAAACCAGCTCGATCCACCAAACCTATTGGAGCAACTTTAAACAACATTATCATCAACACGAAAGTTTGTTTAATGAATGCATCATGAATGGAACATTGATCTGGCAACGTGATCAACGTGTTTATCCATATATCCCAGCTTCATTTGTGAATACGCAAAAATTTATTCCATTTGAAGAAACCTCGGCAACTTTTTTGACTCCTGTGATTTTATTAAGAGAGCGTCATAAAATTCGTGTGATTCACGGTACAGAACGGACTAAGCTCTCCAATGAAGATCAAGCTTATCCCTATCTATTATTGGATCGTGCCGATGGTTATACCTGGCAGTTGATTCGTCAAGCCATTAGCCGCTTACCCCAACCGATTTCGGTACATGACTTATATCAAGCATTGGAAAACAGCGCACTATCAGAATCTAGCTAAGATTGTATTCAATACATAAAAAGTATGCATTTCTATCATCTGTATTGCGATATCTCAGTCGCATTTCAGATGATAAATTTTGAGTGAACTAAGTCATTCTGATCACTTGTCTTTTACACGATTAAATTGCAGTTTTTTGTGATTATTACTTGATTTTATGGGTTGAATCATCAAGAGTTAAAAGCAAGAACAATACATAAGTTTGCACCATGACAATTTCCCAAAGAACGGTATCATTTCATCTCTTTTATACAGTATTCGCCCTGTCATGCGGATTCGTGAATATAGCAAATGCCACTGAAGCAACGACTCAGCCACAGCAACCAAACAACAATACGCAAACATCGAATGGTAAAAACACTGAGAGCGTTTTGAACTACATTCCCAAGTGGGTCGATGCAACACCAACTATTCTTCCTGAACAATCCAGTCAACCTGTGGTTCCTCCCGTTTCGGAAACAGAAGAAAGAACCTGGGTTGACCGTAAACAGCGTGACGTCAGAGAATGGGCCGATCGCACCTCAGTTAAAATTGATAATTGGTTTGGCGAGGTTGATCCAGAAAAGCCAGCTTCTGCCACCATTCGGTTGATGCTAGACAATTATTGGAATGAATATGATAACTATGAAGTAAAACCACGTATACGCGGTAAAATTAAACTGCCGACACTGGAAAAACGGCTCAGCTTGGTGTTTGGTGATGATTCACTCGACGATGAATTTGATAATCATATTTCCAGCACCAATCAGCAGCCAAACCAAGATCCTGATAAAAGATTCGATTCTAAACAAACGCGTGATAACAATGGCTCAGTTGCTCTACGCTTCTCAGATCTCTCCAAAAAATTGCCTGTTGAAACTGATGCTGATATTGGTTTGCGTTCAGGCAGCGATGTTTATCTTCGTTTAAGGGCGAAAAAGAAATGGGAATTAAATAATGACTTTAGGTTCAATGCTGAACAGATTTATCGTTATGGCAGCCGAAGTGAAAATTATCTTCGCACTAATTTAGAACTTATCCATGCTCGTCCCAATCAACCCTTCTTATCAAATCAGCTCAGCCTAACCTATGCAGATAAACAGGATGATGATTTACGCTGGGACAATCGAACCTTCCGTGAACATCAGTTTTTTGCACACAATCGTTTTAATTATGGCATCTATACAGGTGGTTATTACAACGACAATGACTTGCGTTTGAACAGCTGGGGACCTTTTGTCTCATGGCGACAACCACTGTGGCGTGAATGGTTTTATGTACAAGGTGATCTCAATTATTTTAATGATCATCGTGAAGACAGAGACCACTATGTCAGCACCTTCCTTCGTCTTGAGACATTATTCTAGGTTTGATGGAATTTTCAGCGCAACTGTGGATAACTTAAATGTTATCCATAGACATAAAAAAACTCTGCCGAAGCAGAGTTTTTTTATGAAAAGCATTTATTTCAATAACAAGCTATTAATGCGTTTTACATACGCCGCAGGATCTTCTGGTAAACCGCCTTCAGCAATCACCGCCTGATCAAAAATCACATTGGCGAGATCATCAAACTGTGCAGAGCTCTCTAATTTCTTCACTAAAGGATGTTCAGGGTTAATTTCCAGTGTCGGCTTAATCTCCGGAACCGCCTGACCTGCTTGTTTTAGCATACGAATTAGTTGTGGAGAAAGCTCACCTTCACTGGTCACCAAACATGCTGGAGAATCGACTAGACGTGTCGTGACACGAACTTCCTTAGTTTTGTCTTTTAACGATGTCGTTAAACGATCCACAACAGGTTTGAATTGTTCAGCCGCTTGTTCAAGGGCTTTCTTCTCTTCTGCATCCTGTAGATCACCTAAGTCCACCGCACCTTTAGAAACGTTCTGTAATGGGGTACCATCGAACTCAAATACAAAGTTCATCGCCCATTCATCAACACGGTCTGCCATGAGCAAGACTTCTATGCCTTTTTTCTTGAACAGTTCAAGTTGCGGCGAATTTTTCGCTGCTGTTAAACTATCAGCCGTCACGTAATAGATGGCTTTCTGTCCGTCTTGCATACGCGATTTATAATCAGCCAAAGACGTTGAGACTTCATCATTATTGGATGTCGCATAACGCAACAATTTCAAGATACGATCACGATTCCCAGTATCTTCACCCAAGCCTTCTTTCAGTACCGAACCAAATTCAGCATAGAACGTTTTAAACTTCTCTTGATCTTTCTCATCTTCCGATTTCGCTAAACCATCAAGCAAAGTGAGAATACGACGAGCATTGCCTTCGCGAATAGTTTTAACATCACGGCTTTCTTGTAGTAATTCACGGCTGACATTGAGTGGTAAATCAGCACTATCTACGACACCTTGTACAAAACGTAAATAATTTGGAATCAGATTATCCGCTTCATCCATGATGAAGACACGTTTGACATAAAGCTTGATGCCTGCTTTGGCTTCACGGGTAAATAAATCTTGTTTTGCCTGACTTGGGATATAAAGCAACTGGGTATATTCAGTACTGCCTTCCACACGGTTATGTGCCCATGCTAAAGGTTCGGCAAAATCATGGCTAAGGTTCTTATAGAATTCAATATATTGCTCCTCGCTGATTTCACTCTTACTGCGTGTCCATAAGGCACTGGCTGAGTTAATCGCCTCCCACTCATCTGTCTTGACCATTTGACCGCCTTTCGGTTCTTCACCCTCAGCGACTTCTTCCTCTTGCCATACTTCTTTTTGCATTTGAATCGGCAAGCTAATATGGTCAGAATACTTATTGATAATTTGTTTAACTTTCCACGATTCTAAATAATCGAGCGCATCATCACGTAGGTGCAGGATAATATCTGTACCACGCGTAGCCTTGTCGATTGTTTGAACTTCAAACTCCCCAGTTCCACCACTGATCCAACGGACACCTTCAGCAGCGTCTAAACCCGCACGACGAGATTCAACCGTAATCTTATCAGCAACAATAAAACCTGAATAAAAACCAACACCAAACTGCCCAATCAATTGCGCATCAGATTTTTGATCTCCTGTCAGCTTAGACATGAAGTCTTTAGTTCCTGACTTGGCGATCGTTCCTAAGTTATCAATCGCTTCTTGTTGAGTTAAACCAATCCCATTATCCGAAATCGTCAAGGTTTTATGCGTTTTATCTAAAGTGACACGAACCCGTAAATCTGAATCATTTTCATAATATTCAGGATGATTGATTCCCTCAAAACGTAACTTATCACATGCATCAGAAGCATTTGAGATCAATTCACGAAGGAAAATTTCAGGGTTGGAATAGAGAGAATGCGTCACTAAATGCAATAACTGAGCAACTTCAGCTTGGAAACTATAATTTTGTGATGCTTGTTCACTCATAAATCACTCCTTATCTGTGAGGCTTATTCAATTAGACTGATTTATGAATGGTGTATAACTGCGTTTTTTCAATACCCCAATTTTAATTTTTTTATCATTAAAAGAATTCAACCTTAAAATTAGAATGGTCCTTGACTCAACACACGCACTTGCAAAAGTTGATCAAGTTGTTGTTGCCGTCGTAAATATGCATCTTCAATACAAGAGGTATTGGCACCACAAGCATTGCGTTGTTTCAACCACCGAGATTGTTTAGCCTTTTCAGCATCACGTCCACCCATAGGTAACGCATGCAAAATAATTTGGTAAGTCGTTGCAAGCTTCACATCCGCATCGTTTAGTCTCCGCTCATTACAGATTCGTTGCTCAATCTTTAGCTTGGCAGCTTGACAAGAGAAACTTGCTGCATGCGTATTTGAGAGGTACAGCATCGACATCAAAAACAACGCAAAATAAAGGATCGATTGCTTCATGTTTTTCTCTGGATTAGCTTTATTTTTCCAGCATACAAAACCTCATACTTTCAATCTGTATTTCTTTGATACTTAAATTGCAAAAAACCCCACAAATCTGTGAGGTTGTTTTAACTCATTTCATTTAAAACTTATAACTATAGCCAAGGGTATATACCATCGGGTTAATATCCAAATCTGTCAACTTTGTACCATTAAGTTTTACTTCTGGTTTTAATTGAGCATAACGGGCATCAAAGAAAACACCCCAGTTTTTTGCATCAGCAGGTTGAAAGGTAAAACCTAACTGCCCCGCAAAACCGAAGTCATCTTTCACTTTTATTTTTTCGTCTGATAAAGGACCTACTGCTTTCTCATCCCAAGCTAAAAATGCTGTACCGCCGACCCCAATATAAGGCGTAAAAGCAGTGGCGTTTCTAAAGTTATATTTCGCAGTAATCGTTGGCGGTAAGTGTTTGAGCTTAACCACTTTAGTGCCATCTAGAGAAACATCATGTGATATCGGTGTTGCGAGCAATAACTCCGCTGAAAAAGGTGTATCTCCAAAGAAATATTCGACCGATGGCGTAAATGCAAACTCATAATCTGCTTTTAAAGTACCCACGCCAGCAACTGTTGTTTCATCTGTTGGTGCAATCACACTCGCTCCAACTTTAACCTGCAAACCACCAGCAAAAACAGTTGAAGACATCCCCAATAAAGTAACAAGCAATAATTTCTTAAACATTAAAATGACCTCTTTAATAAAAATTTAACCGTGCTATTAATAATAATCATGAGTTTTTATTTTATGCAATATATATTAATTCCGAGCAATTTGATTATATTTTTAAACTGCTGATTAACAACAATATAAGTTTGTAAATATATGTAACAGCCGACAAAACCAACTCAAACACTCAACTTAAACTTATGAAAACCAAGTATTTTTGTCTGAATTATTAGAATAATACCCAATCAAAAAATTAGATTTAAAAATCAAATTCTGTAGTTTAATTTAAAAATTAAATATCGTTAAGAATACAGACAACTTCACACAAATGACAATAAGTGTCATCTTACAACCTTATTTTTTAAATTAACACTTAAACTTATATTGTTTATAATAGTCACAATTGAAATTATTAATTAGAAATAAAAAAAATTAATTTTAATATAATTTTACCTTTTATTATTTCTTAATATTAAAAATGGCTCTAAATAGAGCCATTTTTTTATTAGAGCACCATCGCAGCGATCCAGCCAAAGACAATCAATGGAATATTAAAATGGAGGAATGTTGGAACCACTGTATCTCGCATATGGTCATGTTGACCATCCAAATTTAAGCCAGATGTCGGACCTAGGGTCGAATCTGATGCAGGAGAACCCGCATCCCCCAATGCCGCAGCCGTACCAATCAGTGCAATCGTCGCCATCGGACTAAAACCAAATTGCAGACATAAAGGTACATAAATAATCGCGAGAATCGGTACAGTGGAAAATGAAGAACCGATCCCTAAAGTAATCAACAAACCGACCAAGAGCATCACCAATGCAGCAAGCGCCTTACTGTCTCCAATCCAACCCGCCGTTGCTTTGACTAAATCTGGGACTTGGTTGGTTGCTTCAATCACAGCAGCAAAACCTTGTGCAGCAATCATTGTAAAACCAACCAATGCCATCATCCGCATACCACTGACGATGACATCATCTGCTTCTTTCCACTTAAAAATACCCGCACAACTTAATATTGCAACACCCACTAAACCTGCAACGATCATCGAATCCGAATAAAGCTGCACCACAATTGTTGCAATAATCGCAAAGGCCGCCATCCATAAAGTAAAGGTGGCAATTTGAGGTGCTTGTTGCTGTTGAGCCATCTCTCCGACAATGCTACGTGTCACGTTATGTAATGGTTTATCTTCATAAACACGCGGCTTGCGATAACTTATAAATACTGCGACCAACAGCCCGAGAAACATCCCTCCAACCGGAATCATCATCGCATAAGGAATCTGTTCATTACGAATCTGTAGACCATAGCTTTGACCAAAATGATTAATGTTATGTGCAAGGATATCATTCAAGAAAATTGCACCGAATCCCATCGGTAAGAACATATAAGTCGCAACTAAACCGAATGTGAGTACGCTCGCAATCGCTCGACGATCTAGGTTCAAATGATTAAATACATTCAATAAAGGTGGAATTAAAACAGGGATAAATGCGATATGTACTGGAATAACATTTTGCGAAGCAATCGCGGCTAATCCGATGGTAATAAAAATGAGAAACTTCACCTGCTTTTGAGCTCGAATATCGGTGTCATTTTTAAGAATTTTAACGAGTTTATAGGCCAATAAATCAGGTAAACCCGAGCGTGCCAAGGCTAAAGCAAAGGCACCTAATACCCCATAAGCAAGTGCGATTTTCGCACCACCACCTAGACCATTATTAAATGCATCCAATGTACCTTGTAAGCCTAAACCAGCCAGTAAACCGCCTGTCAAAGCTCCAATCACCAAGGAAAAGACCACAGGAACTCGACCCAAGGAAAGGCCGAACATGACAGCAACCGCAGCAATAATTGCAAACATAACTTTGAACTAAATGAAACGAGGGCGCCATTTTAGCAGAGTTTAAATTCAGCGATTGCCATCACGTGATTTTTATTTATGCATTTTTCACGATAAATTGACGAATATAATCCGCAATTTTTTCTGGTTGGCTCAACACCGCCCAATGGTTCGCATCCAACTCAACATACTCAAAGTTCTCAACCCATTTCGGCATAGATTCCGTAATATATTCAGGGCTAACAAACGCATCTCTTTTTAAGACAACTGCCTGTACAGGGCATTGAGCATAGCGTTGGCGCGGTTGAGTTAAAGATGGAATAAAATTAGCACGGTAAAGATTAATCCCATATTTACCATCTGCCACAATATTTGCATTCAAAGGTAAATCTTGCTTTTTCTCTAGGCCGCTTAACACCTTGCCCCACTTCTCAGGACTAAACAAGGTCCATACCGTTGGTGCAAGTAGAGGTAAATGAAATGCACCAATGTACCAAGATTTGGTCAACATTTTTAAGACATGACTTGGTGCCGATTTAAATTTCTCGCGTAAATATAAAGATGCATGATCCAGACACGGACCAGAAATCGTCGTATAAGAGAGTAAACGACCTTTCAGTTTTGGCTCAGTCGCTGATTCCCATGACTGTAAAGAACCCCAATCATGAGCTGCCATATGAAAACTACGATTTGGTAAGACTTGATCAACCACTTCCTGTAAATCTAATGATAAACGCGGTAAACGATAGTCCTTTATGCGTTTTGGAATCGAAGATAAGCCTGCACCACGCACATCGTAGGTCACCACGTAATAGTCATTGATTAATTTTTCAATAATAGGTTCCCATACCTCTTGATTGTCGGGATAACCATGTACCAATACCAATGCTGGTTTTTTTTCATCACCCCATGTTTTTACACAAAGCGTTTGATGATCAGAGGTTGTTACAGTTTCTACTTGTACTTGCATAATTATTTCCCATTTTGTTTTCAATCGGCTTGGTCGTGCAATCAGCCATTGCCAGCGATACTATAAAAATGATACTTATGCAGTATGAATTGAGTTGTAAGAAAAAAAATTGACCATGAAAAGCTTTTTCAAAAAAATTCGAACCATTCCTGCAGTTGCTAAATTTATGATCAACCACTACTCGCCGTATCGTGGTGCAGGAATCGTAATTGAAACCATTGCTCTAGAGGATTATCACATTCGAGTCAAAATGCCACTCACACGAAAAAATCGTAATATTGTGGGCACGCATTTTGGCGGTAGTTTATATTCAATGGTTGATCCTTTTTATATGCTGATCCTGATGCATCATTTAGGTCATAAATATATTGTTTGGGATAAAAGCGCCACTATTCATTTTATCTCTCCTGGTCGCAATACCGTATATGCGGATATTCAATTGAGTGCTAATGAAATTGCAGAAATTAAGCAATTGACTGAAAATCATGAACCCGTGTTACGCCACTACACCTTAAATATCGTCGATGACGCAGGTACACGTATCGCGGAAGTCGAAAAAGTTTTATATATCCGTCGTAAAAAGCCGAAAGCGACATCGAAATAAACAGATTTAAAATAAAAATGCCTGCACTTTATCGCTTGCAGGCATTTTTATTTGTATCATTCAGAAACGGTTGAAAGCTTTAAAAACTATTTCTTTTCTTGGATTGCTGCACCAGCACCACCACCGATCGCGCCACCAATCGCAGCACCAGAATCACCACCAAAAATTGCTTTGCCGACGACCGAACCAATACCTGCACCAACTGCACTACTGGTTGTTGTCTTGCTACTACCACCTTGGGTATTCGCACCCACACCAGCACCCGCTGCCGCACCGACACCAGCACCTAGACCGCCGCCAACATGATTACCGACACCACCGCCTACAGCACCACCTAATGCGGCCGCACCAATACGCTGATCGGATGCACTCATATTTTGACAGCCTGTGAACATAACCGTAGACAACATTACAACTGAAACTAAACCGATTGTTTTTTTCATGATCCTACTCTTTCCTTTATCTACATATAAAAAGCATAGCCTGCTTTTATGAGGATTTTGATCACATTGTGTTATCACAATGTCCGAATCGATTGATGTTTTGTAACGCACTATCCACTTTTCAACACTGGTTTAGTAAGACCATACAACTAGGCTAGATATTCACCTACTAAAAAAGCCCTTATCATTGATAAAGGCCATCTTTAATTTTTCCTTTTTTATTTCTTAGTACTTACCTTTTTTCTCACCATAAGCAGCTCCAGCACTACCGCCAAGCGCTCCACCTGTCGCAGCACCAGCTTCCCCTCCTAATACAGCACCGCCAAGCCACGCACCGACACCAGCACCAATCGCACTGTTTCGGGTATTTTTACTATTAGCGCCCTTCGCATTCGCAGCAACGCCCGCGCCTACAGCAGCGCCGATACCAGCACCAAGGTTACCACCCACATGTTTACCTACAGCACCACCTGCACCACCACCAATGGCAGCTGAACCAATACGTTTACTTTCTGGGCTTGCATTCTGGCAACCAACAAAAAGGGTTGTTGACATTAGACCAACACCAGCAATCATCATCATTTTTTTCATTGGAACTACTCCTCTCTTTCTACGCAATAAGATAGTAATGTTTCATGAAGTATCTATTCAGATCTGGTAATGAAACATTAACGCTCTAAGGTGTTTTTGTAATGCTTTACTCTCATTTTCTTCACAAAAAAAGACACCCGAAGGTGTCTTTTTCTCAGTCAGTATGAACTTAGAATTGATCTGAGTTCAACGCTTGGCTAAATGCTTGGTCAACTTCACTAAAGTCGTTGTGAAGTTCCAATTCAGCAGCTTCAGCTTCTTGACGACGACGTTCTAAGTGATACGCAAGACCAGTACCAGCTGGGATCAAACGACCCACAACCACGTTTTCTTTCAAGCCACGTAAGTCATCTTCTTTGCCCGTTACAGCCGCTTCAGTTAACACGCGTGTTGTTTCCTGGAACGATGCAGCAGAAATGAATGAGTCAGTAGAAAGCGATGCTTTTGTGATACCCATCAACTGACGTTCAAACTTCGCAGAGAATTTATTCTGAGCAGCAACAGCTTGGTTTTCTTGAACAACGCGGATGTAATCCACTTGTTCACCTTTGATGAAGCTAGTATCGCCACCTTCAGTGATATCAACTTTACGCAACATTTGACGTACAATCACTTCAATGTGCTTATCGTTGATTTTTACACCTTGGAGACGATATACATCTTGAACTTCGTTCACGATGTAATTGGTCAATGCAACTTCACCTTTCAAACGTAAGATGTCATGCGGGTTCTGTGGACCATCAGAAATCGTTTCGCCACGATTGACATGTTCACCTTCGAACACGTTAATGGTACGCCATTTCGGAATAAGTTCTTCGTAAATCTCAGAACCATCATCTGGTGTAATCACTAAACGGTTCTTACCCTTGGTCTCTTTACCAAAGCTTACAACACCTGACACTTCAGCCAAGATTGCATGTTCTTTCGGTTTACGTGCTTCGAACAAGTCAGCTACACGTGGAAGACCACCGGTAATATCACGCGTACGTGAAGTTTCTTGTGGTACACGACCAAGTACATCACCCACACCAATCGTTGCACCGTCACGAACGGTTACAATGGTATTTTGCGGTAAGAAGTAGAACTGTTCGCCACCATCAGTTGTATCCAACACAATCGCAGGACGTAAATCTTTACCAGAAGCAGGACGTGCTGTCACTGGCAAGATTTCAACAGTCGTCATACCTGTTGCATCATCTGTTTTAGAGGTTGCAGTCACACCATCAGCAATTTGGCTGAAACGTGCTTTACCAGCAACTTCGGTCACAAGTGGATGTGTATGTGGATCCCAAGTCGCTACGATACCACCAGCCTCAACAGACTCGCCATCTTTCAACAAGATGCTCGCACCGTAAGGAAGTTTATAACGCTCACGCTCACGACCTAAGTCATCCGCAATACCAATTTCACCTGAACGTGAAACTGAAACAAGGTGACCTTTGTTGTGTTCGACTGTTTTCACATTGTGGAAACGTACCGTACCTTTATTACGTACTTGAACGCTGTTTGCAGCAGAAGTTCGGCTTGCAGCACCACCAACGTGGAAGGTACGCATCGTTAACTGTGTACCTGGCTCACCAATTGACTGTGCAGCCATTACACCCACAGATTCACCTGGGTTCACCAAGTGACCACGTGCAAGATCACGACCATAACAACGCGCACATACACCGAAGCTAGATTCACACGCAATCACTGAACGTACTTTAACTTCATCCACACCCGCTTCTTCAAGCTGAGCTGCGATTTTCTCGTCAATGAGCGTTCCACGCGGTAATACAACTTCGTCATCCGATGCACGACGCACATCTTCAGCAGTTACACGACCCAATACGCGATCACGTAATGGCTCAATGACATCACCACCTTGAATGAATGGCGTCATAACTAAACCGCCAGCTGTACCGCAATCAGGCTCGGTAATTACCAAGTCTTGTGCAACATCGACCAAACGACGAGTCAAGTAACCCGAGTTTGCTGTTTTCAATGCTGTATCGGCCAAACCTTTACGCGCACCATGTGTTGAAATGAAGTACTGAAGTACCGTCAAACCTTCACGGAAGTTTGCTTTAATCGGTGTTTCAATGATCGAACCATCTGGTTTCGCCATCAAACCACGCATACCAGCAAGCTGACGAATCTGCGCCGCACTACCACGGGCACCAGAGTCAGACATCATATAAATTGAGTTAAATGATTTCTGCTTCTCATCAACACCGTCACGGTTTTTAACCGTAACAAAAGACAAGTTGTCCATCATTGCTTTCGCAACTTGGTCATTGGTACGTGCCCAAATATCGACAACTTTGTTATAACGTTCGCCCGCTGTTACGAAACCTTGCTCAAACTGTTGTTCGATTTCGCGAACTTCTGTTTCAGCCTTATCGATAATCGTATACTTGGTTGATGGAATCAGCATGTCTTCCATACCTACAGATACACCTGAGCGCGTCGCTTGACGGAAGCCCAAATACATCAATTGGTCAGCAAAGATAACAGTATCTTTTAAGCCCAATTTACGGTAGCAAGAGTTGATTAACTTAGAGATGTTTTTCTTGGTCATCTCAAGGTTAATAGATTCAAAGCTTAAACCTTGTGGAACAACTTCCCACAATAAGCAACGACCAGGCGTAGTATCAACAATAATGGTTTGCTGTTCACGTTGACCATTTTCATCAATAACAGTTTGGTGTACACGTACTTTTACGCGTGCATGAATTGCAACCTGACCAGTTGCCAACGCACGGTTAACTTCGTGTGTATCCGCAAACACCATACCTTCACCTTTGGCATTTACCGCATCACGTGTGATGTAGTAAAGACCCAATACAACGTCCTGAGAAGGAACGATGATCGGCTCGCCGTTTGCAGGTGACAAGATGTTGTTGGTTGACATCATCAATGCACGTGCTTCTAACTGTGCTTCAAGTGTCAACGGAACGTGGACCGCCATTTGGTCACCATCGAAGTCGGCGTTAAACGCAGCACAGACGAGTGGGTGTAAACGGATCGCTTTACCTTCAATTAAGATCGGTTCAAATGCTTGAAGACCTAAACGGTGAAGCGTTGGTGCACGGTTCAACATCACTGGATGTTGACGAATCACAGATGCAAGTACGTCCCAAACTTCTGGTGTCTCACGCTCAACCATTTTCTTCGCAGCTTTAATGGTTGTTGCCTGACCAGATGCTTGTAATTTTGCGAAAATAAACGGCTTGAATAATTCAAGTGCCATTTTCTTCGGAAGACCACATTGGTGAAGACGTAAAGTAGGACCAACAGTAATAACCGAACGACCAGAATAGTCAACACGCTTACCAAGTAAGTTCTGACGGAAACGACCTTGTTTACCTTTGATCATATCAGCCAAAGATTTCAATGGACGTTTGTTCGAACCAGTGATTGCACGACCACGACGACCGTTGTCTAACAACGCATCGACAGACTCTTGCAACATACGTTTTTCGTTACGTACGATAATGTCTGGTGCAGATAGATCAAGCAGACGCTTCAAACGGTTGTTACGGTTAATCACACGACGATAAAGATCATTCAAGTCAGACGTCGCAAAACGACCACCTTCAAGTGGTACAAGTGGACGAAGATCTGGCGGAAGTACTGGAAGTACTGTCAACACCATCCATTCTGGCTTGTTGTTTGAGTCTTTGAAAGCTTCCATCAACTTCAAACGCTTAGACGCTTTTTTAAGTTTCGTCTCAGACGTTGTTTGAGGAATTTCTTCACGCAAACGCGCAATTTCAGCTTCAAGATCGATATCTTTCAATAGATCTTGGATTGCTTCTGCACCCATTTTTGCGGTGAATTCATCGCCATGTTCTTCAAGCGCATTGAAGTATTCTTCGTCTGTTAAAAGTTGATACTTTTCAAACGGAGTCATCCCTGGATCTGTCACAACATATGATTCGAAATACAATACGCGTTCGATATCACGTAATGTCATATCAAGTAACAAACCAATACGGCTTGGTAATGATTTTAAGAACCAAATATGCGCAACTGGAGATGCAAGGTCAATGTGACCCATACGCTCACGACGAACTTTAGCAGTCGTAACCTCAACGCCACATTTTTCACAAATGACGCCTTTATATTTCATACGCTTGTATTTACCACACAAGCATTCGTAATCTTTAACTGGACCAAAGATTTTGGCACAGAACAAACCGTCACGTTCAGGTTTAAAAGTACGGTAATTAATGGTTTCTGGTTTTTTTACTTCACCGTGAGACCATGACTTAATCATTTCTGGTGACGCAAGACCAATACGGATACGATCAAATTCAACAGGTGCATGACCTTCAGAATCCGTTTTCTTACGCATGATATCGAGCAAGTCTTTCAATTTTTTTCTCCGTGTGTCAGGGAGCTAAGCTCGCCCAACTGGGTCACAAATATTGTTTTTAACTGATTAATCCTCCCACTTCCCTTTTTGATAAAGAGAGGTGGGAGGATTCAATGGAGATGTTTAGTCACCATTTTTCAGTTCAATGTTGATACCTAAAGAACGGATCTCTTTGGTCAATACGTTGAACGATTCAGGCATACCCGGATCCATATAATGGTTACCATCTACAATATTCTTATAGATGCGGGTACGACCTTCGACGTCATCCGATTTCACAGTAAGCATTTCTTGGAGTGTATATGCTGCACCATATGCTTCAAGTGCCCAAACTTCCATCTCACCAAAACGCTGACCACCGAATTGTGCTTTACCACCAAGCGGCTGCTGTGTCACAAGCGAGTAAGAACCTGTTGAACGCGCATGCATTTTGTCATCAACCAAGTGGTTCAATTTGAGCATATACATGTAACCCACAGTTACAGGACGGTCAAACTGTTCACCTGTACGGCCATCAAACAAAGTCTGTTGACCAGAACGCGGCAATTCAGCAAGTTCAAGCAATTCTTTAATTTGATTTTCTTCAGCACCATCAAACACTGGTGTTGCTAAAGGAACACCTGCACGTAAGTTACCTGCAAGCTTCAACACTTCTTCATCAGTTAAGCTATCAAGATCTTCTTGCTCGCCACCAACTTTGTTGTAAATCTTATCGAGGAACAAACGAAGTTCAGCAACTGTACGTTGTTGTTGCAGCATCTTATCAATCTGCTCACCCAAACCTTTTGCTGCCAAGCCCAAATGGGTTTCAAGAATCTGACCCACGTTCATACGCGACGGTACACCCAATGGGTTCAATACGATGTCAACTGGTACACCGTTGGCATCATGTGGCATATCTTCAACAGGTAAGATGTTAGAGACAACACCCTTGTTCCCGTGACGACCCGCCATCTTATCACCCGGTTGGATACGACGTTTCACTGCAAGGTAAACCTTAACAACTTTTAATACACCCGTTGTTAATTCATCACCTGTAGAGAGTTTGCGTTTCTTCTCGGCGAATTTCTCATCAATTTCGATACTCTTCTCTTTCAAGAATACCTGAATTTGAGTTAAACGTTCAGCGATTGCTTCATCTGTAGGTTGGATTTCTAACAAATCAACTAGCTCTAAACCAGACAACATATCTTCTGCAAGTTTATCGCCACGCTTCGTTGTGCCGCCACCATTAGACTCTTTGCCTTTCAACAAGCGAACAATACGTTCACGTGCTGCTTCTTCAAAGATTTTGTACTCTTCTTTCAAATCTTTACGATAAGCATCAAGTTGTGCTTTTTCGATTGCTTGCGCACGATCATCTTTTTCCAATCCATCACGCGTGAAGACTTGAACATCAATCACTGTACCTTTAGTACCAGATGGAACACGTAAAGATGAATCTTTTACGTCAGCTGCTTTTTCACCAAAGATGGCACGAAGTAATTTTTCTTCAGGTGTTAACTGTGTTTCACCTTTAGGAGTTACTTTACCAACAAGGATGTCACCAGCAGTGACTTCAGCACCGATATAAACAATACCCGACTCATCCAACTTAGAAAGCGCTGCTTCACCTACGTTAGGAATATCGGCAGTAATTTCTTCTGCACCTAACTTGGTATCACGTGCAACACATGACAATTCTTGGATATGAATCGAAGTTAAACGGTCTTCTTGAAGCACACGCTCAGAAAGTAAGATCGAGTCTTCGTAGTTATAACCGTTCCATGTCATGAATGCGACGCGCATGTTTTGACCAAGCGCAAGTTCACCCATATCAGTCGATGGACCATCAGCCAAGATATCACCACGCGCAACTTTGTCGCCCATGTTCACGATAACATTTTGGTTGATACAAGTATTTTGGTTCGAACGGGTGTATTTGATGAGGTTGTAAATGTCTACACCTGCTTCACCAGCAATCATTTCATCTTCGTTTACACGAATAACGATACGCGATGCATCAACATACTCGATCGCACCACCACGGCCTGCGATGACACATACACCAGAGTCACGCGCTACGTTCGCTTCCATTCCAGTACCAACGAGCGGCTTGTCCGCACGCAAAGTAGGAACAGCCTGACGTTGCATGTTTGAACCCATCAATGCACGGTTCGCATCATCGTGTTCAAGGAACGGAATCAATGACGCTGCAACAGAAACAACTTGCTGTGCAGAAACATCCATATGGGTGACGCGTTCAGGTGACATACGTACGAATTCACCTTGATGACGTACAGAAACCATCTCTTCCGTCAAAGCACCTTCTTTATCAATTGCCGAATCGGCCTGTGCAATAACAGTACCCACTTCTTCAATTGCAGATAAATACTCAACCTCATCCGTAACACGACCATCAACAACTTTACGGTACGGTGTTTCCAAGAAACCAAAGTTGTTTGTTTTTGCATATACAGAAAGCGAGTTGATCAAACCAATGTTTGGACCTTCAGGCGTTTCAATTGGACATACACGACCATAATGGGTTTGATGTACGTCACGAACTTCAAAGCCTGCACGTTCACGTGTTAAACCACCAGGCCCAAGCGCTGATACACGACGTTTGTGTGTAATTTCAGATAATGGGTTGTTTTGGTCCATGAACTGAGACAATTGGCTTGAACCAAAAAACTCTTTGATGGCAGCAGCAACTGGCTTAGCGTTGATTAAATCCTGTGGAGACAAGTTATCAGCTTCAGCTTGGCTCAAACGCTCTTTAACAGCACGCTCAACACGTACCAAACCAACACGGAATTGGTTTTCTGTCATTTCACCAACAGAACGTACACGACGGTTACCTAAGTGATCGATATCGTCGACTTCACCTTTACCGTTACGAATTTCAACCAAGGTACGTAACACATCGATAATATCTTCGTGCGATAAAATGCCTTCAACTTCACGAGACTTTTGATCAGTACCGACTTCGTATGGACGACCCAAACGACGGTT
The DNA here is from genome assembly GCF_004208515.1 of Acinetobacter halotolerans. Lineage (GTDB taxonomy): Bacteria > Pseudomonadota > Gammaproteobacteria > Pseudomonadales > Moraxellaceae > Acinetobacter > Acinetobacter halotolerans. The sequence continues at coordinate 5,125 of NZ_SGIM01000005.1, read as the reverse complement.
AAACTTCATACGACCAACAGGAGACAAGTCATAACGTTCAGAAGAGAAGAATAAGTTATTAAATAAATTATCTGCAGCTTCTTTCGTCGGCGGCTCACCTGGACGCATTACTTTATAGATTTCAACAAGTGCTTCTTCGCGACCCGTTGTGGTATCTGCACGCAACGTATCAGCAATAAAAGAACCACGATCGATATCATTCGTGAATAGGATATTAAATTGCTTAACACCACCTTCAGCTAACTTCACCATCACTTCATGGCTCAGCAAGGTATTTGCAGCAATCACTTCACCATCTTTTAATGGAATATCTTCAGCAGTGATACGCTCGTATAAATATTCATCAGGTACAGAAAGCTTGGCTAAGTTAGCAGCTTCCATTTGACGTACGTGACGCGCATTAATACGTTTACCTTGCTCAACAATCACTTTACCGTCATTGTCTGCAATATCAAACTGCGCCATTTCCCCACGCAAGCGATCTGGAATAAGGTCAATTTGATAGCTACCCATATCAAGATATACAGGTACTTTTTCGTAGAACAAATTCAAAATTTGCGCATTGGTATAATTTAAGGCACGTAAAATAACAGTCGCCAACAATTTACGACGACGGTCAATACGCACAAATACAAGATCTTTTGCGTCAAATTCAAAGTCTAACCATGAACCACGGTAAGGGATAATACGTGCTGAGTACAACACTTTACCACTTGAGTGGGTTTTACCCTTGTCATGGTCAAAGAATACACCTGGCGAACGGTGTAACTGAGATACGATTACACGCTCAGTACCATTGATAACGAAAGTACCGTTATCTGTCATGAGTGGCATTTCACCCATGTACACTTCTTGCTCACGAACGTCTTTAATTGATTTCGTTTCACGATCTTTAATGATCAAACGAATTTTTACGCGCATTGGTGCTGCATAAGTCGAACCACGTAAAATACATTCACGCACGTCAAACTCAGGCTTACCAAGACTATACTCAACAAATTCTAAAGCAGCATTGCCAGAATAACTTTCAATAGGAAAAACTGAACGAAATGCGGCTTGGAGACCGATATCTTCGCGGTTCTTTGGAGTTTTGCCACCTTGTAAAAACGTACGGTACGAATCGACTTGAATCGAAAGTAAGTACGGTGCTTCCATCACTTGGGGCAATTTACCAAAATTCTTACGGATCCGTTTCTTTTCGGTATATGAGTATGCCATCTGGAGTCCTCGGGAAGTAAACTAAGCCCGCCTGCAGAACGGGCCTAGAAGGATTACGCAGGCCGATATGGCCACCACTGTTTACAAATGCTGCAATTTTTAGTGGTATTAAAACGCTTAACAATATTTTTATAAGCAAAAAACATTGTTAAGCGTTTGATATTAGTCTTTTTATTGCAAAAAACCGCACATTACATGCGAAACTAACAAAAAACGAGCCGATTATTGTAACGCAAAAAGGCTGATGACCCAAGAGCCATCAGCCATTTTTTGGAGCCGATTATCAAAAAAACCGACTCCCTACAGCATTACTTAAGTGTAACTGTAGCGCCAGCAGCTTCAAGCTTAGTCTTAAGCTCTTCGCCTTCTTCTTTAGAAACGCCTTCTTTAAGAACTGCAGGAGCGCCTTCAACAAGATCTTTTGCTTCTTTAAGACCAAGACCAGTCGCTTCACGTACAGCTTTAATTACCGCAACTTTGTTAGCACCGAAAGAAGTCAACTCAACGTTGAATTCAGTTTGCTCTTCAACAGCAGCAGCAGCAGGACCAGCAGCTACAGCAACAGCAGCAGCAGATACGTTGAATTTTTCTTCGAAAGCAGAAATAAGTTCAACAAGTTCAAGAACAGTTTTTTCAGCAACTGCGTTTAAGATTTCTTCGTTTGTTAAAGCCATGAGAGTAACTCCAAATGGGTATTGAGTGGTGTGAAAGTAGATTTAAACTTAAGCAGCTTCTGACTCGTTTTTCTCTTGAAGCGCTGTAAGTAAGCGACCCAATTTCGAAATAGGAGCTTGAAGAACAGAGGCAAGCATAGTAAGCGCTTTTTCTTGGTTCGGAAGATTTGCGATAACGCTAACGTCTGCACCTTGATAAACTTTGCCGTCAAATGCAGCAGCCTTTAATTCAAATGCTTTATTAGTTTTAGCGAATTCTTCGAACAAGCGTGCAGCTGCACCCATATCGTCTTCAGAAGTTGAGAATGCTAAGATTGTTGGACCAACAAGGTCATCATTCAAGATAGCGAATTGTGTATCTTGAAGAGCACGTTTAGCCAAAGTATTACGTACAACACGTGTAGCAACACCTAGTTTACGAGCTTCAACACGAAGAGCAGTTAATTGCTCAACTGTTAAACCTTGATAGTCAGCAACAACGGCAGCGAACGCTGTAGAAGCAATTTCACTTACTTCAGCAACGATCTGTTTTTTGTCTTCGATAAGAAGAGCCATTGTAAAACCTCCTAACGGTGATTTATGCACTCATATGAGTGCACTCCCAATTCGTAAATCTTATTCAGACTTACACGCGGAGGAGGAACAAATCACACCACCGCGTCTACTCAGACTGGATTTTTAAGAAGAATATTCGAAAATATTCCTCGCCTGAGGTCTTTGACGCTGATAAATATTCATTTATCAATTCAAAGTTTGCTTAGATTTTCTCAAAGAGAGAATCTAAGGCTTTAAAATTCTTTTCTAAATTATTTAGAAATGTTGCTTACGTCAACAATAAGACCAGGACCCATAGTAGAGCTCAAAGTGATCTTTTTAACGTATACGCCTTTAGAGGTCGCAGGTTTTAACTTTTTCAAGTCTGCAATCAAAGCTTCAACGTTTTGACGTACAGCTTCTTCGCTAAAACCAAGTTGACCGATCGCAGCATGGATAATACCCGCTTTGTCGACACGGTAACGTGCTTGACCAGACTTAGCATTCTTAACCGCATTAGCAACATCAGGAGTTACTGTACCCACTTTAGGGTTTGGCATTAAGCCACGTGGACCAAGAATCGTACCAAGCTTACCTACAACACGCATAGCGTCAGGTGCAGCGATAACAACATCAAAGTTAAGATTACCTTTCTGAATACTTTCAGCTAAGTCTTCAAAACCAACGATGTCAGCGCCTTCAGCTTTAGCAGCTTCAGCAGCAGCACCTTGTGCAAATACTGCAACACGTACAGTTTTACCAGTACCCGCAGGTAAAGTTGTCGCACCACGAACCACTTGATCAGATTTACGTGGATCAACCCCAAGGTTTACCGCAACATCTAGTGATTCTTTGAACTTAGCAGCTGGAAGGCTGTTGAGAACTTGTACTGCTTCTTCCAAAGTGTAAACTTTGTTTGCTTCTACAGCAGCAGCAATGGCTTTTTGACGTTTAGTTAACTTTGCCATGTCTTATAGCTCCACTTCCAAGCCCATAGAACGTGCAGAACCAGCGATGGTACGAACACGAGCGTCTAAATCAGCACCAGTTAAATCTGGTTCTTTAGTAGTCGCAATTTCTTCTAGTTGAGCACGAGTCAACTTACCCACTTTAGTTTTGTTAGGTACAGCTGAACCCTTTTGAATACCAGCAGCTTTCTTAAGAAGAATAGATGCAGGTGGAGTTTTCATGATGAAAGTGAACGACTTATCGTTGTACACAGTAATCACGACAGGAATCGGCAAACCAACTTCAAGTTTTTGTGTAGCAGCATTGAATTCTTTACAGAATGCCATGATGTTTACACCACGTTGACCTAAAGCAGGACCAATTGGTGGAGATGGATTTGCTTTACCAGCTGGGACTTGCAGCTTGATATAGCCGTCAATCTTCTTAGCCATTAAAAATTACCTCTGGGTACAAACGCCGTTAGGCTCCCCAAAAATCAAGTAACGCCAAAGCATTACAACAACAATGCCCGATAAAATCGGGCGCTTTCTAACCAACTCAAATTAAACTGTTTTTTCGACTTGGCGAAACTCTAGCTCAACCTGAGTAGGTCGATTAAATACATTAATCGTCAACGTTAAACGCGACTTTTCGTATTGTACTTCCTCCACGACCCCTTTAAAGTCAGTGAACGGACCATCAATAACGAGTAATTCTTCACCTGGTTCAAACATCGTCTTCGGACGAGGTGCCTCACCAAGATTACGCACACGAGCAAGAATTGCATCCGCTTCACGTTGTGTGATTGGCGCTGGTTTTTCTGGTGTTCCACCAATAAAACCGAGAACCTTTGGACATTCTTTTACAATGTGCCAAGTATCATCATTCATTTCCATTTCGACTAACACATAGCCAGGAAAGAATTTACGTTCAGACTTGCGCTTCTTTCCGTCCTTCATTTCCACTACTTCTTCAGTAGGAACAAGAACTTCACCAAAGCTATCAGCTACTGTGCTACGTTGAATTCGTTCATTAAGTGAACGCATTACTTGTTTTTCAAAACCTGAATAGGCATGAATAATATACCAACGTTTCATTGCGCTCTTACCCGATAATTAACTTAATAAACCAGCCTAACCCGTAATCAAAACACCACAATACGATTGCTGTTACAATTACTACCAAAAGCACTTGCCACGAAGTCGTGATCGTCTCTTGTTTTGTCGGCCAAGCCACTCGACGCAGTTCTATTCGCGCATCTTGCAATAAACGCACAAAGCCCTTACCTTGATGGGTGGCGTATAATAAACCTAAAGCGACGACGATACAAGCCAAAATTACCCCGATGCGCACCCAAATATCATTTGCGGGTGCCCAATGGGCTGGCAAATACTGATTTACCATTGCTGAACCGATCAATAGAGCTAGGGCCATCAACCATAAGACAACATCTAATGGAGAACCCGAGCGCACAACTTCTGCAGCATTATTTCTTTGGGGAATTGGCGCGTCGCTTAATGCGTCACGCGATTTATCATTCGACATTTTTTTACTCGTCGTAGAATTCGCGACTTATTATATGACAACTTAGCCAGAATCAAGCTTATTTATTTAAAAAAAGTGGCAGGTCAGGAGGGACTCGAACCCCCAACATTCGGTTTTGGAGACCGACGCTCTACCAATTGAACTACTGACCTATTATGCAAATCGAAAGCCGAAGCTTCCGATTTGAATCTCATATTGTATTATGC
>NZ_SGIM01000047.1 GCF_004208515.1 Acinetobacter halotolerans | reverse complement strand
AAAAAACTGGCAGGGATCAAATCCAAAGAATACCAAGGCTCAGGATACAACCAACTCCGCTTTGATGACACCACTGGACAGATCAGTGCACAATTACAAAGCAGTCATGCAGCCAGCCAACTCAATCTCGGCAAACTCAGCCACCCTAAAGCCCAAGCAGAAAGCGAAGACCGAGGCGAAGGCTTTGAACTACGCACTGACCAATGGGGCGCGAT
>NZ_SGIM01000046.1 GCF_004208515.1 Acinetobacter halotolerans | reverse complement strand
CGATTCTGACTCTGATAGCGACAGTGACTCAGACAGCGATTCTGACTCTGATAGCGACAGTGACTCAGACAGCGATTCTGACTCTGATAGCGACAGTGACTCAGACAGCGATTCTGACTCTGATAGCGACAGCGACTCAGACAGCGATTCTGACTCTGATAGCGACAGTGACTCAGACAGCGATTCTGACTCTGATAGCGACAGTGACTCAGACAGCGATTC
>NZ_SGIM01000045.1 GCF_004208515.1 Acinetobacter halotolerans | reverse complement strand
TGAGTCGCTTTTTTATAATTTCAATGACTTGAAATTATTGACCTGGTTGAACTAAAACAGTACGGCTACCAGAAATCGCAGCGAATACGCGACGGTTCATAGCACGACCTTCTTTAGTTTTGTTGTCAGCAATCGGTTGATCCCAAGCGAAACCTTGAGTAGACAAACGAGATGCATCAACGTTGTATTCATTTACAAGTGATGATTTAACAGAGTTAGCACGAGCCAA
>NZ_SGIM01000044.1 GCF_004208515.1 Acinetobacter halotolerans | reverse complement strand
GCCAAACAGCAACTGGAAGGCAACCAGAACAATGCCAAAGCCCTGAGTGAAGTGGCAAAGAACCAACAAACGGATGAACTCGAAGCTTTAGAACAACTCAAAGCATTTGCAGAAGACATCCAACAGGATATTGCCAAATTCAACAAAGCCTTATTACTACTCAGTTCCCCAAATGGCATTGGACTCAGTACCGCAGAAGACATACACCTTTCTGCGGATGGACAACTGAACCAATTTGCAGGGGATAGC
>NZ_SGIM01000043.1 GCF_004208515.1 Acinetobacter halotolerans | reverse complement strand
TCAAGTCACTGGCTTGAAGTATAAAGATCGTGCAACTGATGAAGAACATGTGGTTGAACTTGCAGGGATCTTCGTTCAGATTGGTTTATTACCAAACACCGATTTCTTGAAAGACAGTGCAGTTGAGTTGAGCAATCGTGGTGAAATCATAGTAAATGATCGTAATGAAACCAATGTCAAAGGTGTGTTTGCTGCGGGTGACTGTACCACTGTCCCTTACAAGCAAATCATCATTGCGACGGGTGAAGGCGCTAAAGC
>NZ_SGIM01000042.1 GCF_004208515.1 Acinetobacter halotolerans | reverse complement strand
GCACCACCAAAATCAGCGCCTGCTAAATCAGAGATGGCTTCAAGTGTACCGTTGACAGTATCACGAGAAGTTTCAAAAGTGAGTGTGCCAAGATTTGCGAGGTCACCGACAGGGTGTTCAGCTTGAGGGAACGCCCCAATAATTGTGCCAGCAACAGTGTCGATACCTGTATTGATGATTTCAGTTTTGAGGCTTTCAACGCCTTGAAGCACATCAATACCTGTTTGGATAACACCCGTTACAGGGTTGTTGCCAAGATC
>NZ_SGIM01000041.1 GCF_004208515.1 Acinetobacter halotolerans | reverse complement strand
TTGACAGGCACAATTGATGATCCTGAAGCAACAGTAGTTGTCACCATTGATGGTGTTGATTACGAAGCAGTGAACAATGGCGATGGCACATGGACACTTGCGGATGATGTTGTTGCAGAACTAGCAGATGGTGATCACGAAGTTACAGTCACTGCAACAGATGCAGCGGGTAACGAAGGCAGCACCACTGGTACGATCACGATTGACACAGTTGCGCCAGACGCACCAGTGATTGATCCAATCAATGGCACTGATCCGATTACAGGTACAGCAGAACCTGGTACGACAGT
>NZ_SGIM01000040.1 GCF_004208515.1 Acinetobacter halotolerans | reverse complement strand
ATTTTTTCTGTAAAATGCGCGTCAAGTTTAAAAGAATTCAATAAGAAGCGATGTTCAAGACTATTTATGCTGCATTAGAACAACTTGGCTTAACCGCCCAAAAACGCGCGATACATATTCAATTTGCCAACTCTGCCTTAAACACAGCAGTGTTCCTACAAAAAATACAAGGGCAACATCAACTCAATACTGGCATGACAGCAGAACTGATCTGCCTATCAACCAATGCCACCATCCCATTAAAACAATTCATTGGCTCTCAAGTCGCTGTCGATCAAGTGACCGACACAGGCACATTATTTAGAACCACAGGTATCATCACT
>NZ_SGIM01000004.1 GCF_004208515.1 Acinetobacter halotolerans | reverse complement strand
TGTGGTATGGGCAATAAATTGTTTGGCTTGGGCATCGTGGTAGTGGCTGAGGTTTTGGTTGAGTTTTTCAATTTGGTTGTTGCCTGATGCGGTTGCGCCATCTTCGCCATTGAGGTCTTGCATCCATGCTGGGGTGAAGTGCCATGCGTCTTCGAGTCCCAAGCTGGCATTGTCGTGTTGTTCGCTATGCCGATGTTTGCTTTGTACGCTGCCTGCACCGTCTTCTTGCTCTAAGGCATCGGCTTGCCAGCGTTGGATATGCACTGCGGTGGGTTGTAAAGAGCGTTCCGCAATGAGGCTGGTCATGCTGTCGTATTGTTCGGTGGCACTGCTGCGGTGGTAGCGAATCGTTCTTCGATTTAAGGCTTGGTATTGGTTGTTGTCATCGATCAAGCGGAGTTTTTGGGCTTGGATTGGACTGTTGCTGTTGGCAACAGTGAGCTGGGCTTCGTCGATGAGCCAGTTGATGCCTTCGCTTCTGAATAATCGGGTAATGAAATCATAGTCGCTTTCATTGGCTTGCATCACAAAGGGTCGAACATCGTAGTCTTGTGTCACGCCGCTAATATCAAGCGTAAGACTGGATGCAAATAAGGGACTGCGTTGTTGCCATTCTTTAAAAAGGGTTTGAACAATATCCAGTACGGTTTTATTCATGAACACGCGGCTGTTACGGCGTTTTTGCCACAGTGCAGTAGGGTCTTGCAGTTTGAGTTTATATAGGGTCAGTGAACCGTCACTTTGCCCTTGTACGGCCTCAGTAATGATGCCTGTAGTTCTAAATAATGTGCCTGTGTCGGTCACTTGATCGACGGCGACTTGAGAGCCAATGAATTGTTTTAATGGAATAGTGGCATTGGTTGATAGGCAGATCAGTTCTGCTGTCATGCCAGTATTGAGTTGATGTTGCCCTTGTATTTTTTTTAGGAAAACTTCTGTGTTGAGCGCTTGATTGGCAAATTGAATATGTATCGCGCGTTTTTGGGCGGTTAAGCCTAATTGCGACAATGCTTGGAATATGTTGTTCAACATTTTTATAAAATATTTACTAAAATCTGCCCGATTCTATAATAAACATACAAGTTAGTCTATGTTTTTAATGTCAAACTTTTGAAACGATCACTTTACCCAATGTGCAATCCAATGCACCGATGACTCGTCGCGCTAAACTATTATTTGCTATACTACCTGTCCTGTTTTCCGCTACACCTTTTCCATGTCGCTATCTGCACAACGATCTCTTATTGTTCAAATTGACCAACTTTTACCACAAACTCAGTGTGGTTTATGTGGGCATCGTGATGGATGTTTGCCTTATGCCAAGTCGATTGCAGAAGGTGAAGCAGCCAATAAGTGTGTTCCGGGTGGACAACCTGTTGCCGACGCGCTAGCAATATTGCTACAACGCCCTCATCTCACTGCCGAGCCAAGTGTTTGGGATATACAGACAGATGGGCGACCGCAAAGAATGAAAGCGATCATTCGAGAAGATGAATGTATTGGTTGTACCAAATGTATCAGTGCGTGTCCTGTTGATGCCATCATCGGTAGTGGTAAACTGATGCATAGTATTTTGACTGATCTTTGTACAGGGTGTGAATTGTGTATTCCTCCTTGTCCTGTCGATTGCATAGATTTGGTTGCAGACCCAGAACCTATTCCTACAGCAGAACAACGAACGTTAGAACAAAACCAATTAAGACAACGTTATTACGCGCATATTCAACGTGAAGAAAAACGTCGTGTCAGTCGTAAAGGGCCTATCGTACGTGCAGAAATTGATATTGAGTTCTTTGCTCAATTTTCACAAGCCTCAAATAATATTCCGACGATTACCTTAGCAGACAAACCTAAAGAAAATCCTGTTCTGGATGCCAAAACAACCATTGAACTTGCTAAAACTCGCACTCAAATTAAGAAGTTAGAAAAGCAACTCAGTGTCCGTCCAGATGAACAAAAACAAGCCCAGCTCATTGCACTTCAACAACGTTTAAACGAGCTACAGGAAATCTAAATGCCCGTTAAAAATATGACCAAAAAGCAGATTCAAACCTTTTTTGAGCGTTTACGCGAACAGCGACCAAACCCTGAAACGGAACTCAATTATTCATCACCATTTGAGCTATTGATTGCGGTCATGCTTTCAGCACAAGCCACCGATGTCAGTGTAAATAAAGCCACCGACAAACTTTATCCGATTGCGAATACTGCTCAAGCCATTTTCAACCTCGGTGTAGACGGTTTAAAAACCTATATAAAAACCATTGGCTTGTATAATTCTAAAGCTGAAAATGTCATCAAAACTTGTGGTATTTTGCTGGAACTACATCAAGGTCAAGTGCCTGAAACACGCCAAGCACTCGAAGCTTTGCCCGGTGTAGGTCGAAAAACAGCGAATGTGGTGTTAAATACGGCTTTTGGACAACCTGCAATGGCGGTAGATACCCATATTTTTCGTGTCGGTAATCGCACGGGTTTAGCAGTTGGCAAGAATGTTTTAGAGGTAGAGCATCGCTTAGTTAAAGTCATTCCAAAAGAATTTATTTTAGACGCTCATCATTGGTTAATTTTACATGGTCGTTATTGCTGTATTGCACGTAAACCAAAGTGTAATGAGTGTATCGTTTCTGATGTATGCAACTGGCCTGAGCGTTTTGAATTTGGCGCTGCCAAAGCAATTCCAATCAAAAATCTCACTTAATCCTGAGTCTCTTTATTCTTTTGCAATTTAGGATGAAGTTGGCGATCTTTGCCATTTTGCTTATTTTCTAAAGCTTGTTGCGCTTGCACATGACGCAGCATTTTTTGACTTTGGTACAGTAAGAATAACAATAATGCAAAACTTAAAATAACAACGACAATCAAGATAATTTTTAGCACTGTTTACTCCAAAATAAAAAGAGCCCTATATTCAGAGCTCTTTTCCAATCAGCAACCCAAATTATTTATCGAGGATTGCAAATAAATCTGTTTGCACGTTTTCAATCGCACGTAGACCATCTAACTTATTATAAGTTGGTGCATTTTCACCTGAAGCAGCACGGCCTTGATAGAAACCAACCAATTGTTCAGTTTCGGTATGATATGACGTGAGACGTTTACGAATAGTTTCTTCTTGGTCATCAGGGCGCTGTACCAATTCTTCGCCTGTTTCATCATCCTTACCTTCCACTTTCGGCGGATTGTAAACAATGTGATAAACACGACCAGAAGCTGGGTGCTGACGACGACCTGAAAGACGCTGAACAATTTCTTCATCTGGCACATCAATTTCAATCACATGATCGATACTGATACCTGCTGATTCTAATGCTTCAGCTTGTGGAATCGTACGTGGGAAACCGTCAAAAATACAACCATTTTCACAGTCAGGCTGAGCAATACGTTCTTTAACCAAGCCAATAATCAGCTCGTCAGATACTAAGCCACCTGACTCCATCACGCTTTTCGCTTTTAAGCCAAGTTCAGTACCTTCACGAATTGCAGCACGGAGCATATCACCGGTTGAAATTTGTGGGATATTGTAGCGCTTACAGATCAACTGAGCTTGAGTACCTTTGCCTGCCCCAGGTGGTCCGAGTAAAATAATGCGCATAAAGAACATCCTCATCTAAAAACAATAAATTTTAAATTGAGCAATATCATACAGAGTTATCACTCAACCAACATCAAATTAATTATAAGAAAGCAACAAATAAGTGAATTAAACCAGCTAAGAAACCAGTTACCCCACCCAGTACAATTAAAATCCATTCATCTTCTTGGAATGCAGGACGTAATAAGTTCTGGAACTCTTTCGGTGTTAGTTCACGAATACGCTCTCTAAACATATGAAAGATTTTCTGCGCACGGCTTGCATTCAAGGCTGGATCACATACTGGACCCATGGTAATTTCAATTGAACGATCAATCAAGTCGGTCTTTAGTCTAGCATACTCCCTAGGACCTAAAGATAACTGCAACGAGGTACGCACCAATGGTGTTTCCATGATTTCATTGATATGACGTTTAACAATACGGCGTGTTTTGTCTTTCTTACTGCCGTACATCATTTCGGTCATAATTGATTTCAAGGTAATTAAATCTTCAGTCACCACACTTGCAAACACATCAGAAACTTCTTCCTGACGCTTCATAAATGCGCCTTGAACATTATAGGTACCGATCTTAAGGACAGGTACAACCCACGGGAACTTGCGGTCTTTGGTCAAACGGAAAAACTGCGGATAGCGAACAGGATGCGGTTGAATTGGATTGAATACCATCCAAATCGCGATCCAGTTGGTCAAGAAGCCCCAAATCGCTGCCCAAAACGGAACCGTCCAATGCCAAGGCACCACAAACCACACAATCATCTGGAAAATACCGAAGAACATCCCGATGAGGGCACTAATATGCCAAATAAAGTTAATTTCTTTTTGTCCGACCTTGAGGAACATACGCACCATTAAACGACGATCACCTTCCATTTGGCTGACCACCATTTCGCGCATATCTACCAATGACTCAACATTTAAGGTCAACTCTGTGACGAGCTCCCTCAGGGTATTGGGCAATTGCTTATGTGCTTGTGCATAAATACGACGTTTAATGGAATAAGGTAAGTTTTCCCATAACACCGCATTGCGATCAAGCATGACTTCATCAATAAGGTGCTCAAGCTCAAAACCGACTTGCTCACCAATGATCATCGCCATGTCTTCAGGATCCATTGCTTCTAAAAACTCGCGCAATGATCCCAATTTAGAGAGGGTATTATCCGTAATAATGCCTGAAATACGCCCCGCTTTGCGTGGCACGATTCCTTGCCATCCTACTGGCAATGGCCCTAAGTGAAACCCCCAAAAATTAATTGGGTAGAACACCATTTTTAAAGCCATCCACACATGTGCCCAAGTCACAAAAGCAGTTACAGGTATAATACTGAGGACTGCCCAAAAATCCGGACGTGCTAAAAAAATCTGCCACAATTCATTGACGTAATCAAACATGCATGACTCTCAGAATTATTGATACATGATGGTCTATATAAAATGAACAGTTCGCTCACCCCTATAAACCAAAACTTAACGAATATGAAAATTGCAACGTTGGTTCAGTTTTCTCAATCACGTTCCCACGATCATCTTTGAGTTTTTCACCCGCGCCAATTCCCACACTAAAGGTACTGATGCGTTCTGAATTTAACCAAACGAACGCAAGATCTACACCCGCGCCTAAACGCGCTTTTTCTTCACCATCAATCTGTTTACTTTCTATATGGCCAGCATAAGCGCCGATGTAATAACCATTTTTATCTGTGCCAGTGAGATGATATGGATAACGAAATCCAACTTGTCCCCCTGCCGGATTTTCATCATTTAAAAAAACACCCGCTTTGGCATACGCAATACCATACGGATTTACCCATTCAAGATTGGTGTGTAATAATTTTTTGGTAAAACCAGCCCCAACATTCCAAGTTGAAACATTTGCCCCTGTTAATTTTGCTTCGGGAAGAAATGCATTTTCATCAGCATGAGCTAAACCATTCGATGCTAAAACCGCGAGTAAAAGACAAATTTTTCTCATTATTTTCTCCATTTTCCCTAAGAGTGTATATTGGTCTTTCCATTTCAAGCAGTTTGTGACTTTAACAGAATTATTTTGTATCTAATATACAAGACCGTACAATTTTAATGTCTGCAAAGTCAAAAACTGTCGCATCATCATTTGCGTGAAGTGTCGAAAATTCTACAGTAAGATCATGCAACTTACGTTAAAATGTTCAGTCAATCTACCCCTCAATCGTATAATTAAGTCGACACCTTATGAAACAGCACTTTCCTTTAAAAAACATGCAACAAGAAAAGCGCATTTATAAGGGTCGAATTTTGTTTGCAATGTTTCTTGTTGCGACTTTTTTACTCTTACTGCTCTGTCGTTATGCCTATTTACAGATTGTGCATTACGATGATTTTACAACCGCATCAGATAAGAACAGGATTCGCCTGCAACCACTCCCCCCCGCTCGCGGCTATATCTATGACCGTAATGGTATTCTGTTGGCAGACAATTATCCTGTCTTTACAGCAACGCTGAGTCGTGCTGATGTCACCGATATTGACGATAGCATTGAGCGCTTAGTTCCAATCTTAAATCTCACCCAAGAAGATGTTGAGCGATTCAAAAGTCGGGTAAAAACAGCGCGAAAGACTGAAAGAATCACCATTAAACTGAATCTGACTGAAGCAGATATTGCCAAATTTAGTGAAGTTAAATATGCATTTCCCGGCGTAAAAATAGAAACGCAAATGACACGCTATTATCCATTTGGGGAATTATTTGCCCACGTGATTGGCTATGTGGGCCGTATTAACGATAAAGAGCTGAGAAGCATTGATAAAGATTTATATGCTGGCACCAACCTCATTGGTAAAATTGGGGTAGAGAAAAGCTATGAAGATTTGTTGCATGGTATGCCGGGTTATGAATCTGTTGAAGCAGATGCACACGGCAATGTGCTTCGTAATTTAGGGCGTAAAGACCCTACTCGCGGTAATGATTTATATTTGTCATTGGATTATGGCTTACAAACGATTGCATCTGAGCAACTCGCTGGACGTCGTGGTGCGATTGTGGCAATGGACCCGCGTACAGGTGAAATTTTAGCACTCGTATCTAGTCCCAGCTTTAATCCTAATTTATTCGTAACTGGGATTAGTTATAAAGATTATGGCGAACTACGCGACAATCTAGATCAACCCCTCTTTAACCGTGCAGTGCAAGGGGTATATCCCCCAGGATCAACCATTAAACCAATGTTCGGTTTAGGGGGTATCCACTATGGCTTAGTGGATTGGAATACAGCGATTTCCGATCCAGGCTATTTCTCACTACCGGGGGATAGTCACCGTTTCCGTGACCATAAAAAGAGTGGTCATGGTCTCGTCAATATGCACAAAGCACAAATTGTTTCATGCGATACCTACTTTTATGTCCTGTCTTATCGCATGGGCATTGAAAAAATGAATGAGTGGATGCGTCAATTCGGTTTTGGTGAAAAAACAGGAATTGATTTACCGAGTGAAAGTACAGGTTTATACCCTAGTCCTGCATGGAAAATGCGTACCCGAAATGCCAAATGGCTAAAAGGTGAGACGATTTCAGTGAGTATTGGACAAGGTGCTTTTACCTCAACACCTCTTCAGTTAGCAATGGCAACCGCAATTACCGCCAATCAAGGTGCACATGTCACTCCTCACGTATTACGTGAAACCAAAGGCACCAAAAAATTTGATGTCCACAATGCCCCAGACGGACAAATTAAATTTAATGGCACACTCGATGATTGGATCAAAATGCGCGAGGCAATGGTCGATGTCATTCAATCAGGTACTGGCCGAGGTATCAAAAGTGGTCTGCAATACTCAATCGCCGGTAAAACAGGTACAGCCCAAGTTAAAAGTATTGCACAAGGCAAGCGCTACAACGAAGCAGCACTTTCTGAACGTCAGCGCGATCATGGTCTATTCGTTGGTTTTGCCCCTGCTGAAAATCCTGAAATTGCCATTGCTGTGGTTTGGGAAAATGGTCGAAGTGGCGGTGCAGCAACACAAATTGCTCGTCCAATCTTTGATTATTGGCTGGTAAAACGTAAAAATGATCCATTGCGCCCCGCTCACCATCAAGTCAGTGGTGGTCTCATGACCGCTGGGATTAAACCGGGCGAATTACCAAGTGGTAATGGAACAATTGAAGCCCCACACAATACCAATGCTGCCGCGCCTGCCGTTTCTACCAATAATACCCCAGTGACAACACCGCCTGTTCAATCAAATGATGGAGCGACTGAATAATGAGAAATCAGTTACGTATTATTGGTGGAGAATGGAAACGCCGAACACTCCCGTTTGCCAATATTGAAGGTTTACGACCTACACCCGATCGGGTTCGTGAAACTTTATTCAACTGGCTGATGTGGGATATTCAAAATACACAGGTGTTGGATTTATGCACAGGATCAGGCGCACTTGCCTTTGAAGCCCTATCACGTGGCGCCGCAAAGGTGGTCATGATCGAACCGAATACAACTCAAGCCAATTTTTTAAAAGAAAATATCCAACTGTTAAAAGCCCAAAACTGCCAATTAATCGTATCAACAGCGCAACAGGCTTTAAAGAAATTAAGCGCATCATCGTTTGATGTGGTCTTCCTCGACCCACCATATAGTCTTGATCTATGGCAAGAACTGGCCGAATTGACTGATCCATTGATTGCAGTAAAAGCTTATATTTATGTTGAAGCTGATCGAGATTTGTCTCAACTCAAACTTCCAGCCTCATGGCAAAAAGTTAAAGAAACCAAAGCAGGTATGGTTAGAGCAGCACTATATCAAAAATTAGTTTAAAAAATACGCAGCCAAAAGAATCGAATCAACTGTCCACGATCATAAGGGAAACTGGATAGGTATTCATAACCAATGCGATTGCTTTGATTGAGTTGATAAACGATGCCATACCCTAAAGAAATTGAAAAATCGTCCAAAGACAGGTTCGTAGTGTCCCCTGTTAACATTTTTTGATTAAACTGATTGGTTTGGTATGCGGTGTAATTATACACTCGCCAACGTTCATCTTGGAAAAACTGATTATGTAAAACAGAGTAATCAGCCTGTGTTTGTGGATAAGCTGAATCAAACATATGTTCAGCATCATCTTTTATCTCAGCAAAAAAATTATAATCTTCAGCATTGGCGTGACAAGATACAAATAACAACAGCGCAATCAGAAAACCTTGCATCATTTACATAAAAATCTTATTGATCATAGAGCAACATAGCATAACGCTTAAAATAATTTTTATCATGTTAGACATAAAAGATTCATATATAAAATCAATCTTTTATACAATAATGCGAACTCTTAAATTTCATCTTATCTCTCATGAAGCTTTTTTTATTGTCTATTGTCCCTTTAATCTTAACTGGTTGTATCTTTGGACAATCAAATGAAATAAAACGTGCCGAAAAACTCTTGCAAAATTTTCAATGCAACAATATTGAAACCAACCAACTTCCTACCTCATCTATCAGCAACTTTCACCAACAAACCCTTGCAGTAAATAAAGAAAAAGTGTCAACTTACATCGACCAATATAAAAATGGTGAAAATCTTTTTAATATTCCTTTGGATGAGGTTATAGAACAAAAATATCAATTATATAAACAAGCTTGTCAGGCACTTGGCGGAGTATCTCCACAAAGTACCCCAACACATTAGAATCTATTGATTAAAAAGAATGTGATGTGTCTGACTACATTTTGGAAATGGCATGATCGAGAAACAATTGAGTTTAAAGCATTACATCGCACTCGCTATACTTCTGCTGGCTGCACTTGTTGCCAGTTTTCAACCACTTGAATTTGACTCATACCTGCTCCATCAGGCAGGTACAGTTTTGATGCTGATTGCGCTACTCATTAGCATTAAAAAAATTGGCATCAGTTATCTCAGTTTTTGTTTATATTTATCCTTTCTTTTCATTCATATCATTGGTGCGCATTATTTATATTCACATGTTCCTTATAACGAATGGATCGTAAAACTATTTAACTTCGATCTAAATCAAACTATGGGTTGGTCACGCAATATGTATGATCGGCTGGTTCATTTTGCTTATGGACTATTGCTCTACCCCTTTTTCTATCGCTGCTTTCAGGTTTGGTTGCCGACAGCAAAGCCGTTTACGCTTTTCTTATTGGTCATACAATTTGTAATGGCATCCAGTATGATTTATGAACTACTAGAATGGGGGCTTTCAATAGGTTTATCCCCAGAAGATGCTGAGAACTATAATGGTCAACAAGGTGATATGTGGGATGCGCATAAAGATATGTTTCTTGCCACTGTAGGTGCAATTCTCATCGGGATAATTCAACTGTATAAAGAAAAAACTCCTATTCGAAAATAAGAGTTTGACTTGACATCATTTCGCTTATCAAACGATTGAATGCTGCAAGAATTCTAACTGTTCAAGAGGATCAGATTTCATTACTTGCGCATATTCAACATGTGTTGAATTTGCTGCTTGAGTCGTGACAGCAACAGCTGATTCCGTCCCTACAAACTGATTGAGTACATCATCAACTTGATCAGCAGACTGGTCCGATGAGATCAGTAGATCATCTATTAGCATGTTTTCAAGCTCTAACGGTTCAACAACAATTGCTACCGAATCGCTTTCCAAAGCCGCTAAATCAATGGACTCTACTAGAGAGATTTCAATTGGATCTGATTCTATATTCTCACTGAGCGCAACTGTATTGGCCGTTGTTGGAGCAACCACAGTAAAACTAAAAGAATCGCTCATCTCACTGGTATTCCCGGCAGCATCAGTCTGTGTGAGGGTGATTTTATGTGATCCCAAAGCGAGGTCTTTACTTAGCTCGAAAGACCATTTTCCATCATTTCCGACAGTCGCTGTCCCGATCGGTTGACCATTATCATAAATGGTTAAAACAGCTTTGGCTTCCCCTTTTCCAGATAAAGTCGGTCTAGCATCATCGGTGCTGCCACCTGCTGAAATTGCACCTTTTACATCTCCAACATCATCTATAACTTTTTCTAATATTGGCTTAGTTGGCGCAATGGTATCTTTATTTCCCACAACATTTGTTTCAACAGAACGATTTCCTGCTGCATCAATCACATAAACCTTACCGATATTTTTATCAGTCAAAGCTGGTGATACAGCAATAGTGAATTTCCCATCCGCTCCAACTGTACCCGTACCGATAATTTTTCCATCCGCACTTCTGATTTCTATTTTGGCATTGGCTTCAGCTGTTCCAGAAATCGAGTCTCCATCAGCGGTGATTTGTACTGAGGCTTTATCGGGTGCAATTGTGTCTTTTCCTGGGCTAATTTCGACAGGCTTAGATTGGTTTCCTGCCGCATCTTCAATAATAATTGAACCTTTTTCGCCTGAAGCTAGTGCAGGAGAAATATTCACCTCAAATTTACCTTGTGCATCAACCGTACCACTGCCAATCACATTCCCAGCCGCATCTTTAATAATGACCTTAGCATTAACCTCAGCTTTTCCATGGATAGAAGTACCTTCTTTATTCACCTCAATCAAAGGTTGCTCAGGTGCAACCGTATCTTTGCCCGCAACCACCTTTGAAGGTTCCGACTTATTACCAGCCGCATCCTCTGCGACGACCGTTCCTCCGTTTTCACTGGTTAATGGTGGTGAAACTTGAATCGAATATAACCCCTCTTTATTGGCTTTCACCGTACCTAAAAGATTTCCATCAGCATCATAAATAGACACTTTGGCATTGGCTTCGGTTTTTCCCGTCACAATTGTTCCATCTGCATTTAATTGTGCAGTGGGTGCTTCGGGGGCAATTGTATCCTTTGTTCCAGTGACAACTGTACCTTGAGAAACATTTCCTGCTCGATCTACTGCAACAACGCTAACCTTATTGCCATCGACCAAAGGTTGATCGAGCTTGATGGTATAATTCCCCTGATCATCAGCCTGACCCGTAGCAATAACTTTGCCAGTGAGATCTCTAATTAAAATCTTGGCTTTTGCTTCTGTTTTTCCTGTGATGGTTTGGGTATCGCTGGATAAAGTTGCGGTTGGAGTAGCTGGGGGGGTGATATCTGGTGATTTATTATTATTTTTATCCTTGTCATCATCATCTTTAACCGCCCATAAATAAATCCCTTCAGCAGCTAGAGCAACTAGACCCGCTTTCATCAATTGGGATTTGCTGATCCCCGAGTCATCTGCTGCACTCTGTGCTATTGAGGCTTGTGCTGGTGCTTCGGTATATGCAAATTGAGATAATTGAGTAGTGGGCACATAACGAATAAATTTCCCTGAATCATCAAATTGTGCAATCTCATATGTGCCATCTTGTTTGACGAGCGCCAGCGTATGTTCAGTAACATTTACATCATTATAAAAACCGCTAATGACAATTTTTTCTCCATTCTTCAATGTAATGACAAGGTCATCACCTTGTTTCATCATGGATTTAATATCTGCTTGAGTTACACCAATCTGAACAATAGAAGGTTGATTAAGAATCACATCTTGCATTTGCGCATCTTGTAAAGTCATTAAATTTTTCTTTGAAGAAACGACAACCTTTGTCATTATTATGCTCACTGATCAATTATATTTTTAAACACTTGTCGATTAATGAATAATTAAGTTATTAATCTAGCAATTAAAATATCAAATGATTGCGATCAGAACAATCATTGCCCATAAAAAGTTTTGTCATGTTTGTTTAACTGACCATGTATTCAAATCCACAGCTAAATTTATTTAAAAAATAGTCATTTAAAAATAAAAAAAACCAGTCAGGTTGACTGGTTTCATGTTAAGAGAGGCTCATCCAAATTTAATTAGAATTTAGGATCACGCATTTGAACCAAGGTACTGTTCGCTTTAACTAAACTATCAGTAATTTTGTTCATTACAGTCGGAATCAAACTCTCTGCCATTTGTGCAGCTTGTAGACCAAGTTTTTCACCCAAAGTTGGACGTTTACGCGTGTTGATCACATAGACGTCATGCTGTGGCAGTAAGCTCAGCAAATATTCATCAGAAGTCTGTAATTTATCGACCAAATTTAATTCACGCGCATCTTCACCATACCAATGTTCACCTGTTGCAACTTTTTCCACATCCAACTGCGGACGATATTTTTCAATAAAGTGCTTAAATAGAACATGCGTTTGCTGCAACTCTTCTTCAAACTTGGCTTTGCCTTCAGCAGTGTTTTCACCAAACATAGTAACGGTACGTTTGTACTGCCCAGCGGTATATAGCTCAAAATCAACATTATTATGTTTCAGCAAACGATTGAAATTTGGCACCTGTGCGACCACGCCAATTGAACCCACCACCGCAAATGGCGCTGAGATAATTTCATTAGCAATACATGCCATCATATAGCCACCGCTTGCAGCGACTTTATCAACACAGATGGTGACGTGAAAGCCTGCATCACGTAAACGTACCAACTGTGCAGCTGCCAAGCCATAGCCATGTACCATTCCACCAGGACTCTCTAGTCGCACCACAACACGATCATGTCCCGCTTTGGCTGTGGCCAATATCAAGGTAATTTCTTCACGAATCGAATCAACTGCCGATGCTTGAATATCCCCTTTAAAGTCGAGTACATAAATTTTTCGGTCATTCTTTTTACGAACTTTTGCTTCTTTAGCAAGTTGTTGAACAAGCTGTAATAATTCCAAACGAGATGCGGTGGTTTGCGTAATCTTTTTTCTTTGTTCATTTACACGCGCATTTAAATGGCTGATACGGATTTCAGCAGGAAATTTAGGTAAATGGAATAACATAAAATAAGTGCTCTTTAGTTCGGCTTTATTGCTCTAAGATGTGGTCTGTTCAATAAAAATTCAATAGTGATTTTGCAAAATAGATTCATTTTCATCGATATAACAAAAAAACATCCAACTAGCCAGACGCGAGGTCTGACCTGAAGGATGCTTTTAAGTAGGTTGTACGCGGATAAATAATTAACCGAAACGACCCGTAATATAAGCTTCTGTCAATTGGTGATCAGGTTGAGTAAAGACTTTTTCAGTTGAATTCACTTCAATTAAATCGCCTAAATGGAAATAAGCTGTGCGATCAGAAACTCGTGCAGCTTGTTGCATCGAATGCGTTACGATGGCAATGGTATATTGTTCTGAAAGTTCAGAAATCAATTCTTCAATTTTAGCAGTTGCAATTGGATCAAGTGCAGAACACGGCTCATCCATCAAGATCACTTCAGGACTCACTGCAATCGTACGCGCAATACACAAACGTTGTTGCTGACCACCTGACAACCCCGTACCTGGTTGAGTTAAACGATCTTTTACTTCGTCCCACAGACCCGCTTTACGTAAACTATTTTCTACAATCTCTTCTAAATCATATTTATTGCGTGCTAGGCCATGAAGTTTTGGCCCATATGCAACGTTTTCAAAAATTGATTTTGGAAAAGGATTCGGCTTTTGGAACACCATCCCTACTTGTGCGCGTAACAACACCACATCAAGATTAGGATCATAAATATCTTGTTGATCTAAAGTGACCTTACCAGTTACGCGACAGATATCAATCGTATCGTTCATACGGTTTAAAGTACGTAGAAACGTTGATTTACCGCAACCAGATGGCCCAATAAAAGCAATCACTTCATTCTGGTAAATATCAAGATCGATACCTTTGATCGCTTCAGTTTCACCATAATAAACATGAACATCTTGCGTACTGATTTTCACATCGCCATGTTGCAGTTTTTTCGTATGGGCAGATGTTTCAAATTGCGCGACAAAAGCTGTATTTTGCTGTGCAGGTTGTTCAGATGATGTAAATTGAGTTTGCTGTGGGTTCACTGATTTATCCTTTTCTAAGGAGTTCGTGGTATCTATAGTATTCATCATGTTATCTCCGATTACCAACGTACTTCAAATTTCTTACGTAACCAAATTGCAAGGCTGTTTAAACCGATCATTAATGCAAGCAATACAATAATTGCTGCCGCAGTTCGCCCTTCAAAGAAATTACGCAACTCATTACCCTGCCATAAGAAAATTTGTACTGGTAATGCCGTAGATTGATCTAATGGTGACGCTGGTACACTTGCTACGAAAGCACTCATACCAATAAGCAATAATGGTGCAGTTTCGCCTAATGCTTGCGCAACCCCAATAATTGCACCGGTTAAAATCCCAGGTAAAGCTAATGGTAAAACATGGTGAAATACCGTTTGGACTCTAGATGCGCCCAACCCCAAAGCCGCTTGACGAATCGAAGGTGGCACTGCTTTTAATGATGCACGTGTGGTAATAATCACCGTAGGTAATGTCATCAAACTCAGAACTAAACCACCGACCAAAGGTGCTGAAATCGGTAAATGCAGCCAACCGATAAAAATCGAAGCACCCAACAAACCAAAAACAATTGAAGGTACGGCAGCCAAGTTATTAATATTGACTTCAATAATATCCGTCAACCAATTTTGTTTCGCAAACTCTTCCAGATAAATCGCACTCGCAACACCAATTGGGATCGAAATAAAGATCACAATCAACATCATAAACAGAGAGCCCATAAAAGCACCCGCTAAACCACTTGATGCCAAAGAGCTGCGAGAATCTGGATTGGTAAACAGGTTAAAGTTAAACGTATTTGAAATAATGCCTTTTTCTTTCAGTTCGTCCGCAATCTGACGAACCTCTGCGCTCAATTGTTGTTGCTCATCTGGCAAAGAACGATCAATATTACCTGCAAGCCACACATCGATATTGGCATCAGCAAGAAACTCAATTTCTTGTTTTTTACCAATCAAAGATGGATCTGCGAAAACCATATCACGTAAACGATACGACTCCGAGCTAGTATATAATCGGCTCAAATCATCTTGTTTATCTGCTAAAGATGGTTCTTTTGCAACCAGGCCATTGATAATCAATGCATCCCAGTCAACCATCCCCATTTCAGTTTGCCATGCCACAAAGCGCTCTTGATAATCGACTGGTGCTTCGCCAGCAATCTGTTTTGGTTTTGGTCCTACATCGATGATGGCAGGATCAAAATAAACAGGTACTGTCATACTGGCTTGCCAAAAGGCAGGCAAACCCTTTGCCAAAATACTCGTAAATAAAAGTGCGACAAAGGCTAAACCAAGCACAACAGCAGAAAATCCAAAGAAACGAAATGCTTTTTCTTTACGATGGCGTTTGCCCAGCGACTTTTCAATTCTTTCTTTACGTTGTGCACGTAACTCTTGCGCTACTTGTGGATCAAATACATTTTGATCCGCAGGAGAAGATGTATTTGATGAACTCATTCGTATTGCTCACGATATTTACGCACAATGTACAATGCGACAATGTTTAAACCTAAAGTAATAACAAACAACGTTAAGCCTAATGCAAAAGCCACTAAAGCTTGCGGACTAGAAAAATCTGAGTCACCTGTCAACTGAGTAACAATGGTCATCGTGACCGTAGAAACTGCTTCAAATGGATTCGCATGTAAAACTGGGCTATTACCTGCAGCCAGAACCACGATCATGGTTTCGCCGATGGCACGAGAAGCCGCTAATAGAAATGCACCGATGATACCCGGCAATGCTGCTGGAATAATCACGCGACGAATCGTTTCTGATTTGGTCGCTCCCAAACCTAATGAACCATCACGTAGGGTACGAGGCACTTGAGTAATAATGTCATCTGACAAAGAAGATACAAATGGGATAATCATGATCCCCATGACCAGACCAGCTGTCAGTGCGCTGGTGGCATTAATATTAAGACCGACGCTTGCGCCTGCCATCTTAATAAATGGACCAATAATCATCATCGCAAATACACCGTACACAATGGTCGGAATACCCGCTAAGACTTCGATAGTTGGTTTTGCCCAAGAACGTAAACGTGGTGAGGCATATTCAGCTAGATAAATAGCGATCATTAAGCCAACAGGTACTGCAACTGACAATGCAATTGCACTCACCATTAATGTTCCCCACAATAATGGTAATAGTCCATAACTCCCTGATACTTGACCAACTTGGCTAAATCCTGGCTGCCAGACTGTACCAAAGAAGAAATCAACTGGGCTTACGAATTTAAAGAAGTTGAGTGCTTCACCAAACATTGACATCACAATGCCGATAGTGGTCAAGATGGCAACACCCGAACATAGGATCAGCGCGACATTAATCGCACGCTCTACTTGATTACGCGCGCGATACTGTTCACTTACATGTTTTTTGGCCCAAATTAAACCACCTAGCGCCGCACTAATCACCACTGCTATTTTTGCAAAAGTACCGATCGCTTCGAATCTAGCCAGTTGCTGTGCTGCTGCGACTTCATAAGCAACCGGCTCACCAGTCACACCAAAACCTGATGCAATTGCCTGAACACGACGAATCAATACATCCTGACTAGCGGGATCTAAAGAAGCACTCACAGATGCAGGAATATGATTGAGAATAATATGTTGTAAAATACTGGGTTCAATCAAGTTCCACGTGATCAAAATTAAAAAAGCAGGAATACCACACCACAAAGCAACCAACGCACCATAATAACCAGGGCGTGAATGTAGTGTAACTGAGTTATTTCCCTTACCTGCTAGGTTACGGCTTTTGCTCAGCCCGATTTGATATGCAATTGCCATAAGGGCTAATAACACACCTATGAGTAGCAGATTCATGCGATCTCCACCGTTTTTCCAATTCTAATCATTTGAAAAAACCTAGTTTGACAAAAAGGCCGATGGTAAATCCCCCCTCACCATCAGCCTCTGTTAACACCAATATTACTTAAATACTTTACCAGCTTTAAAGTCGGCAAGGATTTTTGCGCGCTCAGCATCAGACAATGGAATTAAACCCGCTCGTTCTAATTTTGAACCTTTACCTGAAGTCTTCTTGTTTAAGAAAAACTCAACAAACTGTGGTAAACCTTTCACTGATTGTAGGTGTTCGCCTTTCACATAGAAGAATAAAGGACGTGATACAGGATATTTACCACTTAAAATCGCAGCTTCTGTTGGTACGATATTGTTTACTTTAGCTACACGTAATTTGTCGCGGTTTTGATCATAAAAGCTCAAACCAAAAACACCAACCGCACTTGGAGAGGTTTTTAAGCGAGCCAATGTTTCAGTATAATCACCTGCGATTTCGATCACACGTCCGCCTTGACGGAAATTAGTACATGCTTTCTTTTGCGCATCTTTATCTAAGTTTTTAATATATTCGTATGCTTCACAACCTGCATCAACCATTTTTTCTTGGAACACTTCACGCGTACCATGGTTAGAGCCAGGAATGACCAAAGTAATAGGTTCATTAGGAAGTGTTTTATCGATTTGATTCCAATGTGTATATGGGTTTGGAACCATTTTGCCATTCGATGGTAACTCAGCTGCAATCGCAGTAAAAATATGATATGGCTTTAATTTGAACTCAGCTTTCTTAATATTTGATGCAAAAACAATCCCGTCATAACCAATTTTGATTTCATGAATCTTGTTTACACCTGCTTTTGCACAAGTTGGAACTTCATTGCTACGCATCGGGCGTGAAGAGTTTGCAATATCAATCGTGTTGTCACCAACACCTTGACAGAATTGTTTCAAACCACCTGAAGAACCACCTGAACCCACTACAGGAGTTTTGAATTGTGGGAAAGTATTACCGAACTCTTCAGCAACAATACTTGAAAATGGCAGTACAGTTGAAGAACCTGCGATCTGAATAGTATCACGAGCTGCATGTGCAGTGGATGCTACAGCTACCCCAGCAAATGTTATAGCAAGTGCGATTTGACGTGGATTTAAGCGCATTCTATTTCTCTCTCATTTATGCAATTTGAATTACAACTCTTTTTGGATTTAAGTGTTGCACTTTGGTTAACTGCATTTTGAATAGATAATATGACAATAAAGTTACAGCTTTATGACGCTTTGATGATGATCAATTTTAGTTGTAAATTATTTGCAGTTTTTTCTAGTTTAGCTATTTTTTTGCACAATGCAATGCACCCTAAATTTTGCAACCTCGATCAGCCTTCGTCTCCAAAAATAAAAAAGGCACAGATATCTGTGCCTTTTTCAACCGATTCAACGATTAATCTAAAGCAGAAACATAAGTTCCCGCTACGATCGCATCTTTAATACGATCAGCCTCTGCAAGCACAAGTGCAAGCAAGTTCTGTACGTTTTCAAGTGTTGCAACAGGGCTTAATGTGGTCATTTTCAATGATTGAACTTGACCGACCTTCGTCACACCAATATTCGCCTCACCACGTGCAAATAATTCATCTGCGACGTTTTGGTTTAAGCTATCGATAAATTCAGTTGGATAACCTGCAGGTACAACACGGAATAAAACTGAAGCGAACTGTGGTTCAATCAACAATTCAAGACCAGCAGTTGCTTTAATATAATCAGCAACTTCACGTGTTAATTTCACACCATGATCAATCATCGAACCATAAAGCTCTTCACCTAATGCTTCAACAGTCATCCACAATTTCAATGCATCAAAACGACGCGTCGTTTGCAATGATTTAGAAACAAGGTTAGGTACACCGTGCTCTTCGTCATAAGCAGAGTTTAAATATTCTGCTTCATAATGCATAAAGCGATAGTTTGCTTCGTCTTTCAACAAGAAAGCGCCACAACTAATGCTTTGGAAATAATGCTTATGGAAGTCAAGCGTGATGGAATCAGACAATTCAATCCCATCCAGCATCGAACGATAGTCGTTTGAAAGAATCAGTGCACCGCCCCAAGCCGCATCAATATGCATCCAAGAACCATACTTTGTGGTAATTTCACGGATTTTCTTGAGTGGATCAATTGCACCAGCATCTGTCGTACCCGCTGTTGCAACAACGCAAGCGACGATTTTTCCTTCAGACTGAAGATGCGCCATGGTTTTTTCGAGTGCATCGACATCCATTTGCGCATTTTCATTGACAGGAACAGTCACAACTGACTGAAAGCCCATGCCCATCATCGCCATGTTCTTTTGCACAGAGAAATGTGCATTTTCAGAACAAATCACTTTGACGTTTTTCATCGCCTCGGCTGGAATACCATCACGCTGAACAGACCATGGCTTGCCATTTTCGTCTTTCCAGTTTTTCGAAATGCACCAGTCGCGCGCAAGCAAGACACCCATCAAGTTCGACTGTGTACCACCAGAAGTGAACACACCTGCTTGACCTGCACCAT
This sequence comes from Acinetobacter halotolerans, assembly GCF_004208515.1. Lineage (GTDB taxonomy): Bacteria > Pseudomonadota > Gammaproteobacteria > Pseudomonadales > Moraxellaceae > Acinetobacter > Acinetobacter halotolerans. Next base: position 217,319 of record NZ_SGIM01000004.1, on the reverse strand, counting down.
AACCAACTTTTTGACGAAGCCAGTCAATCAACTGCACTTCCATCAATGAACCCGCAGGGCTTTGATCCCATGAATCCATTGATTGGTTGGTCGCATTGATTAACACTTCCGCAATCTGGCTTGTCACCATAGTTGGACAGTGTAAGTGTGCTAATGAATGCGGATGATGTACTTTTAAGCTTTTATTCAGAAAAAGCTCAATCATACGTTGTAATGATTGTTGTACACCTAACCCTTCTTTTGATGGATTAAAAGAAATTGCGGCACGCAAATCTTTAATGCTTCCGCCTGTGTACATTTTATCGCTTTGCAACCATGCTGAAACGGCTTCGACCGCTTCGCCCATTGCTGACTGATAGTCAGCAATGGATTGAGCATCATTGCAGAGTAACGCTTTACGATGTTCTGCAAAATCAACCATGAATCAGCCTCGCACTGCTTTTAATGCTTCAGCAATTGCTTTTTTGAAGCGCGCAATAACTTCAACACATTCATCTTGATTGATGATCAATGGGCAAAGTAAACGAATAACCGTACCATTGCGACCACCTTTCTCAAGCAATAACTTATTGTTGAAACATGCAGTTTGAATCGCTGCTGCTAACTGAGCATCGGCAGGAAGAGAACCCATATGATCTGCTGCTTTACGTTCGTCAACGATCTCGATACCAATCATTAAACCACGACCACGCACGTTACCAATACATGGGAACTCTTGCGCAAGTTTCTTCAGTTCTGCTTGTAAGAAATCACCACGTTGTTGAGCATTTTGGGCAAGGTTTTGTTCCTTAATCACTTCAAGTGATGCTAATCCCGTACCCATTGCGAGTTGATTACCACGGAAAGTTCCCGAATGCGTGCCTGGCTGCCAAGCATCAAACTTACGTTTAATACCCAATACCGCAAGCGGTAAGCTACCACCTACAGCTTTTGACATCACCACAACATCAGGCTCGATACCAGCATGTTCAAAGGCAAACATTTTACCTGAACGTGCAAAACCAGCTTGAACTTCGTCCAAAATTAAAACGATGTTGTGCTTTTCAGTCACTTCACGGATTTTTTGCAACCATTTAATTGGTGCAGTCACCACACCACCTTCGCCTTGGATCGCTTCAAGGATCACAGCAGCAGGTTTAGTTACGCCGCTTTCAACATCTTCGATGAAGTTTTCAAAGAAGTAAGTTAAAGCATCAACACCAGCTTCACCGCCCAAACCGAGTGGACAGCGATATTCATGCGGATATGGCATGAATTGTACGCCTGGCATTAAACCATTGACTGCATTTTTTGCACTCAAGTTACCCGTCATCGATAACGCACCATGGGTCATACCATGATAACCGCCAGAGAAGCTGATCACAGAACTACGACCAGTATAAGTTTTTGCTAGTTTAATCGCTGCTTCGGTCGCATCTGCGCCCGTAGGTCCACAAAACTGTAAGCAATATTCTTCTTTACCACCTGGCAAATATGCCAAAAGTGCTTCTGTAAACGCATCTTTTAAAGGAGTCGTTAAATCTAAAGTATGTAATGGCAAACCACTTGCCAATGTATCTTGAATACTTTGAATCACCGCAGGATGATTATGACCTAAAGCCAATGTTCCTGCCCCAGCTAGACAATCAAGGTACTCTGTACCTTCAACATCAGTAACCCAGCAGCCTTGCGCTTTTGCTATTGCCAACGGTAGTTTACGAGGATAACTACGAACATTTGATTCCATCTGACTTTGGCGAGTCAAATAATATTCGTTGGTTGCATTAGCGGCAGGATTTACGGAAGTAACGCTCATATCGAATTACCATCTCTGATATGGGGAAAAGAAATAAGTCTGGTGACTTGCGGTCGTAGGACTCGGTGCTTGTTAGAATCTAGTGCAGACACAATGTTTTATATCTTTCAACTAGGAGCGAGATGATACCTAATTTTTAGAGAAAAGAAATACTTTTTATGCCTTACACTGATCTAATATTATTGAAAAAAAAGTTCTTTCAATTAAGTATGATGAATTATCATCATACTATGTGACAAGCGAAAGAAAGTAAGCTTTTTTTAACCAGAAAATTATTTTTAGATAAATGGTCAAATATGATCAATTAAGATACTAATTTATAAAAGATTTATATTTTATTTCTCGTTTGCAAGATACTACACAGATATTACAAATACCCCACAAAATGTGCAGATATTTTCCACTGCTTCTTTTTAATATCGAACATGTAAAAATAAATTTTTGATACTAAATTCCAAGGATTTTTTATGCGTACTTTAACTCTCATGACTATGATGCTTGGAGCAACACTGAGCCCCACTCTTTTTGCCCATGAGCCAGAAAAACTAAATTATAACATTGTCAATATTCAAGCCGATGCCTCACGTCAAGTGGCGAATGATGAAATGCGTGCAGTTCTCTATATTGAGAAAAGCCACAAACAGCCTGCTGAGCTTTCAAATCAAATCAATCAATTGATGAATCAAGCGCAAGCAATTTCTCGCAAATACTCGCAAGTAAAAGTAGAGACTGGTGCACAAAGTACTTATCCAGTTTATGACAATGACAGCAGAAAACTCAAAGAATGGCGAGCTCGTGCTGAAATCCAACTTGAAAGTAAAGACTTTAAAGCTGCTAGTCAGCTGATCAGTGAATTACAACAAAACTTCCAAACTCAATCCATCAACTTTACCGTCTCAGATGAGCAACGTAAAAAAGTTGAAAATGAATTGATGATTGAGGCATCTAAAAACTTCCAGCAACGCGCACAAGCCATTAGCCAAGCTTGGAATAAAGCCCAATATAATCTTGTAAGTTTAAATCTAAATACCAGTAATTATTTCCCGCAGCCGATTATGCGTGGTGGTATGGCTAAATTCGCGATGGCTGAAGCTGCACCTGCTCAAGATATGGCAGCTGGTGAATCTAAGATTATTGTCAATGCCAACGGTGCAATTCAGTTTAAATAATCACAAGATGACCTGCAAAACAGTCTAAATAAAAAAGCCCCGAAGCAATTAAACTCAGGGCTTTTTTATGTTCAAAAATTTACTTCTTAAACGGCAATGCATATTTAAAAATACGCCCAACCACTTCACCGAACTGTTTCACAAAGCTCGCGTTATTATAATTTAAGCCATATTTTTCGCAGACAGCCTGAACTTTCGGTGCGATTTGACGATAGCGACGTGCAGGAATATCTGGAAATAAATGATGTTCAATCTGATGGCTCAAATGACCTGTCAAAATATGAAAAGCTTCTGAACCCGTTAAATTGGATGAGCCACGAATCTGACGCATATACCAATGTCCACGGCTTTCATTTTGTAAAATAGCTTTAGGAAAAACTTCGACATCTTTGGTGAAGTGACCACAAAAAATAATACTGAATGTCCAAACATTACGAATCCCATTGGCAACCAAGTTACCTGCAAAAACAGGAATTGCCGAAGGCCCTGCAATCAGTGGGAAAAACACATAATCTTTAAACATTTGTTTCATGATTTTCTTTTGCGCTGGCTGCCATTCACGCTTTAATTGCGCGATTGATTTACGCTTGTATATCACTTTACCTAGTTCAAGGTTTTGAATCGCAACGCCCCATTGAAATAACAAGCTAAATGGCGCGATGTACAAAGGTTGAATCAAAGTAAGTTTCGACCAACGTTGTTCGGGAAACAGACGAAACACACCATAGCCAACATCATCATCCATCCCTTTCACATTGGTGTAAGTATGGTGCTTAAAGTTATGCGTTTGTCGCCAATTGTCTGATGTTCCTACAGTGTCCCACTCATAGGTCTGACCATTGAATTTTGGATCATTCATCCAGTCATATTGGCCATGCATTACATTATGGCCCAGCTCCATATTCTCCATGATTTTGGCAAAGCCCAATAAACCTGTACCCAACAACCATGCCGGCGGAAACCAACCAGCGAATAACAAAGCACGCCCTAATATGCTGCTATAACGAATAGAAGAATAGACACGACGGATATATTTGGCATCTTTTTCACCTAAATCATTCAAGACCTCTTGTTTGATTTGATCGAGCTCACGTGCAAAATCATCTAACTCTGCGGCAGTCAAATCACGGTTTTTAGGATTTTTAAAATATTCAATTTTAACAGGCATATTCATAATTAATTTCTCTGTTATAGGTCGATCACAAGATCTGATTGAGCCGAATTTACACAAATTTTTAATAGCTGAGCTGGTTCATGGTTGGCTGAGCCATTGAGAAGATTTTTGGTTGCACCTTGCACTTTGCTACAGGCGCATTTATTACAGATTCCCATACGACAGCCGTGATTTGGCTTAATGCCTTGTTGTTCCAAACTCGCTAAGATCGATTGCCCTTTTGGAATTGCCACAGTCTTATTGGACTGGGTCAACCGAACATTAATAAAGCCCGTATCATTTGCATCAACATCAAATTGACTCAAACTAAATGCTTCTGTCTGAATCGAGGCCGCATCTGCAAACAATGTTTCCGCTGTCGCTACAAATCCTGATGGCCCACATGCATATACTGTCGTTTCACTTAAAGTCGTGAATTGCGCTACATGGCTGTGGTTTAAACGTTGATCTTGTTCTTGGGTATAAAAAATTTGATAACTAAAATTTGGAAAATTTTCTGCAACTTCTTTTAAATATTCAGCATAAGCTGCATCTTCATGCGTTTTCACCCAATACATCAGTTGAACAGGCATACGCACAAGTTGTTTTGATTGGCACATTTCCTCAATCAAACTCAACATCGGGGTAATGCCACTACCTGCCGCCAATAGTAATAAATGAGGGGTTTGAATATGATGGCGTTGCATTTCACCATACGGTTGACCGAAATACAGAATATCTCCGATTTTACTTTGTTCAACCAACCAAGAGCTCACGATTCCTTGATCAACCTTTTTAACCGTTAAACAAAGATTATCTTCATCTAATTGCATCAAACTATAAGTACGTTCGTAATGACGACCAGCGATCTCAACAGTAATCGGATGATGCTGACCTGCTACACCACGCTTTACATGACGATTGCACTGCAAAATAAGACTCACGGTATCTTTTGCCACGATTTGTTTTTTTACGACTTTGGCTAAAGGTTGATTAATCGACCATAATGGATTGATTTTCTGTAACCAAAAATTGGCGTCATGGCTGTTCATTACGCTTTGAGCCAATGAATTGAATAGAGAATTTCTCTTTTCGGTTGCATACATGAGCAGTTACTCTGGTTGTTTTTTAATTATTATACACATGTATATATATTTGTATATATACATGTGTATAATAATTTGTATTTCACAAGTTCACAGACAACCGCTATACTCTGAACTAGCTCACTTATATTTTGACAACAATGGTTCATTCTTCTTTGACAGCACCAACTCATGACACATTAGCGCAACAAGATGTCAATCCAGTTAAACATCCCATCCGTACTGTTGGGCGAAAAGCGACGATTACCAAAGAAGAATTATTTCAAGCAACTTTAAATTTAATCGGTCCACAAAAAAGCATTTCATCACTCAGTCTTCGAGAAATTGCACGTGAAGCGGCAATTGCACCCAATAGTTTTTATCGTCATTTTAAGGATATTGATGAACTCGCCATTGCCTTAATTGATCGAGCGGGCTTAGTTTTGCGTAAAATTATTCGTGAAGCGCGATTAAAAGCCGTGTTACAGCAAAGTATCATCCGCAGCTCAGTTGAAGTGTTTATTCAGCAACTCGATGCCGATGAAGGCAATCTCAGCTTATTACTTCGTGAGAGTTATACAGGTTCGACCTCTTATAAAGCCGCAGTTGATCGCCAGTTGATTTTTTTCCAACAAGAATTACAAGAAGATCTGATTCGTTTGGAGCAAATGAATAACAGCAAAATCAGCCATGCGGATATTGCAGCGAAAGCCATCACCCAATTGGTTTTCAATATGGGGGCAAAAGTTCTTGATCTGCCTGCCGAACAACGTCTAGAAGTTGCAGAACAAACCATGGTGATGATTCGTATGATTTTAGAGGGCGCACGTCATTTGGATGAAGCCAGTCTAAGATAAATGGCACTCGAAAACTCTAAATTACAATTCCAATAGGGTAAGTATTTGAATATTATATACTTACCCTATTTTTATAGACTAAGCATTACAAAAGCACAGAAAATTAAAACACTCAATCCCCCATCATTAGGCGTAGGCTAAGTTGAAATAAAGGTTTTATTCACTTTGTTTCACCCTACTATAATTGAATGAGGTAACTATGAGTTCTTCAGCAGCTAAAACTTTAAAAGTTTATACACGTAATAATTTAGACGACTCGATCAAAGAAGCCACCGTTAAAATACTCAATCAAATTCTTGCCAATCTTATTGATTTATCATTGCTGACCAAACAAGCACACTGGAATATGCGAGGAAGTAACTTTATCGCGGTTCATGAAATGTTAGATATGTTCCGTACCTCGCTTATTACGCATTTGGATAATGTTGCAGAACGTGCAGTCCAAATTGGTGGAACGGCACTAGGAACCACACAAACCGTTGCTGAAAGCTCACATTTAAAACCTTATCCCGTCGCTATACATGCTGTACAAGATCACTTAAAAGAACTTGCCGATCGTTATGGCGTGGTGGCAAATCATTTGCGTGACACCATTGATGAAATTGAAGATCCAATTTCTGAAGATATTATTCATGCTGCTTTGGAAGATTTAGATCAATATTTATGGTTCTTGGAAGCCAATATCGACCAAAAATAATTTTATCTCAGCATAAAAAAACGAGGGCAATACCCTCGTTTTTTTATTAAAACTATAAATTTAAGGCTTTACCACCACCAAAACCTGAATCGCTTCTGGTGTCACAGAAAGACCATCCAATAAACCCAATCCCTCTTGTTGGAACTTTTGTAAACGCTCAATTTCATCTTGACGAATACTTGGATTGAACTGTTTAAGATAGGTTAAACGTTCGATTTCATATTGCCATTTATTGCTGTAGTGTTCTTTGGCTTGTTGAGTCAGCTCTGGTAAAGATGTCTTGGCAATTTCCAAAGCTTGCGCATAGCGCTCTTCAATGACATCACGGCGCGCTTTCACCACTTGGCGACAGCTGTTGCCATCTAAATGATGTAAGTACGGACGTAAGATACTTGGATCAATTTTGGCAGATAAATCTTGACCATTTTCACTGAGCAATACGCGAATCAATTGCTTTGGCAAACTTGAAGGCAAGTTTAGTGCTTTCGGTGCTATCACTTCCACTTTAAACCAAACTTCAAGCAATACCGAACCTTGTTTCAAAGCATTGGATTTGAGCAATGCAACGTTGGTACTACCAAAGGATTGAGTACGGATCATTTCCATCATACTTTCGATAAATGGATGTTCCAGCGTCAAGTATTGTGCGTCTTCACGGATCTGTGCCTGATCACGATAGAAGGTTGCGGTCATACCTTCTTCGTCTAAAGTCAAACCTTGGACTTGCATCTGATCAGTTGGTTTAATGATCACGGTGCCATTGCTTTGCTCATCAAAATCAATATTGGTCGATGACATAAAACGTTTTACAAACATTGGCAATGTCGTATTGTCATCATAGTCTTCAAGTGCTTGTACAATGCCTTGTGCCACCACAGGGCGACATGAATTGTATTCTAACAAACGATCACGACCCGCTTGTAACTCAGCTTCTAGGGCTTGACGTTGAACATTGACTTCTTCAAGTAGATCTTCAAAGGTCTGACCTTGATCCGCCAACAAACAGTCTTTAAGCTCAATAATGAAGTTTTCTTGCAGTGTTTGTGCTGTCGGTGAAATACTGCTGAAAATATTGAGCGCTTCGTTGTACCAACGGAACATACGCTCTTGCGCAGTACCAATCAAATACGGCACATGAATTTGAATACGATTTTCTTGACCAATACGGTCTAAACGTCCGATACGCTGTTCAAGCACGTCAGGGTTTGAAGGCAAGTCAAATAAAACTAAATCACTGGCAAATTGGAAATTACGCCCTTCCGAACCAATTTCAGAACACAACAGAATTTGCGCACCATAACTGTCTTCAGCAAAATATGCCGCCGCTTGGTCACGTTCCAATAAGCTCATGCCTTCATGGAACATCGCCGTACGAATACCTGCGTGTAAACGTAAGACATTTTCGAGTGCTTCAACCACAGGTCCACTGCGTGCAATCAACAACACTTTCTTATGTTTTAAATCTTTGCGTAGCACTTCCATCAACCATGATACACGCGGATCACTTTCCATCCATGCGCCATCAAGTTGACCTTCTTCTGGCCACATCTGCTCACGCATTTTACCATCCATTGACCAACCTTCTGGCGCTGGCAATGGTGCTGGCTGACAATCACGTCCAGGGAAACCTTGAATCGCTTCACGGGTGTTGCGGAATAAAATACGACCTGTGCCATGACGGTCTAATAATTCATGAATAGCGCGCATACGCTGTTCAGGCTGATCGTCAATACGATGACCCAATAAGCTTTCCAGTGCCGCAAGGTGCTCTTCAGTCAATGCATCATCTGACATCAACACTTCCGCAATTTTTGCAGTGTGTTGATATTTTTCTTCTTCATCGAGGAAACGATCTAAGCTACTAAAACGTTGCGGATCGAGCAAACGTAAACGGGCAAAATGACTTTCTACGCCTAACTGCTCAGGTGTTGCTGTAAGCAATAATACACCCGCTGTTTGTTCTGCAAGCTCTTCGACCAGATCATAACGATCATTACCGCCCTCTTCTTCACTCCACATTAAATGATGTGCTTCATCAACCACGAGTAAATCGAAACCAGCTTCGATGGCTTGTTCACGTAAATCTTCATGGTCAACCATCAGATCTACGCTGGCAATAATGCATTGCTCAGTTAAAAATGGATTGAGATCAGGATCATGTTCTTTGATCGAAGCAGTACGGGTCAAATCAAATAAAGAGAATTGCAAATTGAAACGGCGACGCATTTCAATCATCCACTGATATTGCAATGAATCAGGCACTAAAATCAGGATACGTTCTGAACGCCCTGTTTTTAGTTGTTGATGCATAATTAAACCCGCTTCAATGGTTTTACCTAACCCCACTTCATCGGCCAATAAAACACGTGGTGCAAAACGCTTACCGACTTCATGCGCAATATAAAGCTGATGTGGAATCAGTCCCACACGCGCACCAAGGAAACCACGCAATGGGCTAGTATGCATTTGCGCTTGTAACAGCATAGATTCAATGCGGAGGTCGTACCATTCTTTGTAATCGACCTGACTAGCTAACAGACGTTCTAATGGTTTTGAAAGCTGGATTTGCGCGCCAATACGGGTTTCATTCAGAGATTTACGCTCTTGCTCGCCATTTTCTAAGCTGCGAATCACATCATAACGCAATACACCGTGACGATCTTCGATTGACTCAACAATCCATTTAACGCCTTCTTGGTCTTGAACTTCATCTTTGACATTAAAGATGATCCGAGACAAAGGTGCATTATTGCGTGCATAAACACGGGTCTCATCACTCTTTGGAAATAAAATGCTGATAGAACGTTCATCTACATCAATAAGAACACCTAAACCAAGTTCAGTTTCTGTATCTGATAACCAACGTTGACCAATAGCAAACTGCTGCAATTTATTCCACCTTTATCTCATGTTAGCCTACATATTGTATGCGTTAAACCGACGAAAGTTTAAGCTATTTTATGTAGTTTTAAGTTTGGTATTATGGTGTGATTGAACCACCTAATAACCCCAATATTTTGACATAAAGCAAACTCAAATGGCGTGCTCTACATCCTATTTAATCAAAAAATCTACTGCTAAAACGGCACAGGACAATCAAAAGTGAGTGTCGCACCTGTTTTAGGGTGAGCAAAGCTCAATTGCGTTGCATGTAAACATAAACGCGCATAAAGCTGTTGCTGTTGTGCTGTGGCATATAATGTATCGCCAAGAATAGGATGACCCAAATATTGCATATGTACGCGAAGCTGATGTGAACGCCCTGTAATTGGCGTCAGTTTAACACGTGTAACAGGTTGCCCTTGAGTTTCAAAATGCTCAATCGCTTGCCATTCGGTTAATGCAGGTTTGTGATATGAGGCATCGACGATATGAAGTGGTGGCCGAGTTGGATCATAAATCACAGGAATATCGACCGTGCCCTGACCATGTAAATGTCCAGCCACCAATGCTTGATAAATTTTTGAGGTTTGACGATCTTGAAATTGACGTGAAATGTTGCTTTGACCAAACTTAGATAAGCCAAACACTAAGATACCTGAAGTATCTCGATCTAAACGATGGATGAGCAACGTTTTTGCTTCTAATTCTAGTAAACGATTGATCAAACAATCTTGTAAATCAGCAGTTTTACCCGGTACTGTGAGTAAGCCTGCTGGTTTATGGATGACCATAAAATCTTCATCACGATGAATCAAATGTTCACTTAGAAAATCATTCAAGGTAGCTTTCCAACGACTGGATGAAAACAAGCGGGCAATCATAAAAAGCTTAGCGCTGAATTACAATGCATGACACGTATTTTTACTGATTTTTTTCGTGTTTCTCTCGATATTTCATCCAGAATCGAATTTAAACGATAATTTAGGCCTGTTGCTCTAAAAATTGTTGAATCGCATACTGGGCAATTTCTGCATCCTGAAAAGATTGCACCCCTGAAACACCAACAGCTCCGACAACCTGCCCTTGATAGACAATCGGCTCACCGCCTTCTAACATGCCTTTTGCTGCATTTACCGTTAAAAAGCCGATTTTGCCATCGCGAATCAGATCTTCTGATACTTTGGTTGCCCTACGACTGACCGCAGCAGAGTGGGCTTTTTCTTGGCAAATCTGTGTCGATAATACCGATGCACCATCCATACGCTTCATCATCAACAATGTTCCACTGTCATCGACAACGGCAACGCTGACATTAAAATCATGCTCGGTCGCATAATGCAATGCTGCATCAACCAGAATTTCCACATCCGCCGCAGTTAAATAATGTTTAGTTTTCATTATTACTCCATTCCTATGAGTTTTTTATCAAAAGCTTATTTAAAATATGATCCATAAAAGCGCCATCTAAAGCTTGCACAAGCCAAAATGTTAAGGCTTTGGGACAGCTAAAGATAAGCGCAAATATAGTTTACTATTCAAGCATTATTTTATCTTGCGGTACAGTAAAGATTATTTAACTTTGCTGTTCCTAGTTATGGTTTATCATACAAATAACTGGGAACTCAGTAAGATTGCATTCTGATTATTGATTATTTTAAATCGATTAAGGTCTATTTTTATTCCGATCAACCTAAAACTATTCCATTAAAAAAGCCCGAAAAAATCGGGCTTATGTAGGCATCACAGCGTTATTTCATTTCAGCAAAGGTTTCTTTTGCTGCCTGAATAGTATCGGCAATATCCTGATCAGAATGCATCGACGAAATAAATCCTGCTTCAAATGCAGATGGCGCAAGGTAAACACCACGCTTTAACATGCCATGGAAGAATTTCTTAAATGCTTCGACATCACACGCCAACATGGAATCAAAGCTGGTAATGTCCTCTTGATCGGTGAAATACAAACCGAACATACCACCGACTTGTTGGGTCTTAAATGGAATACCCGCTTCATCTGCCGCAGTCTGTAAACCAGCAAGCAATTTTGCTAACTGTGCTGCTAACTTGTCATAAAAATCTGGTTCACGAAGGTGTTTAAACATTGCAATACCCGCACGCATTGCTAATGGATTGCCCGACAATGTACCTGCTTGATAGACACCGCCTAAAGGTGCGATGCATTCCATGATTTCACGTTTACCGCCGAAAGCGCCGACTGGTAAGCCTGCACCAATAATTTTACCTAAGGTGGTCAAATCAGGTTTTACGTTATAAACCGACTGAGCGCCGCCTAAAGCAACACGGAAACCAGTCATCACTTCATCAATAATAAACACAGATTTGTATTCATCACAGACATCGCGAATCGCTTGTAAGAAGCCTTCAATTGGCGTAACTAAATTCATATTACCTGCAACAGGTTCAATGATTACCCCTGCGATCTCATGACCAAACTTCGCAAAGCATTCCTTCAAAGCTTCAATATTGTTATACGGTAAAGTTAAGGTATGTTTAGCGAAATCGGCTGGCACACCTTTCGATGTTGGTTCGCCTTCACCTAAAGTCAGTAAACCAGAACCTGCTTTAACTAATAATGAATCTGAATGACCGTGATAGCAGCCTTCAAATTTCACGATTTTGTCACGACCTGTATAGCCACGAGCCAAACGAATCGCGGTCATGGTTGCTTCTGTACCTGAACTGGTCATACGGACCATCTCAATTGAAGGCATGATATCGCAAATCGTGTCCGCTAAAGTGGTTTCGTGAACTGTTGGCGCACCAAAACTCAGACCATCTTCAGCCGCAGTTTGGACTGCTTGGATAATATCAGGATGCGCATGGCCTAAAATCATCGGTCCCCATGAACCAACATAATCGACATAACGCTTGCCATCTACATCCCACAAGTACGCACCTTTTGCCTTTTCAATAAAGACAGGCGTACCACCAACACCGTTAAATGCACGTACAGGCGAATTTACACCGCCCGGAATATGTTTATTTGCTTGTTTAAATAACTGTTCTTGCTTTGGAGATAAACTCATAAAAGACTCAACCTAAATCGAAAATGAGGAACGATTACAGTTCCACAAGGCGAATGAAAAAATTATGCAAATAACTTGGCCCATGCATCTACACGAGCAGGAATTTCGGCTGTTGATCGTCCTAATATATCACTAATCACCGCACAAAGGCTCGCCCCAGCATCAATCACCGCTTGAGAATTTTCGACGGTTAGACCACCAATTGCACAAATCGGTACATGATATTTTTGTTTGGCTTGTTGAATAACCTCTATGCCAACATTTCCTGCTTCAGGCTTGGTTGCCGTTGCATATACAGCACCAAAGGCAACATAGCTTGCCCCATCGGCGATTGCTTTGTCAGCCAGCTCTAATGAGTTGAGACAAGTACGCCCAATAATGACATCTTGCGCTAAACGTTGAGTCGCTTCGGTAATTTCACCATCTGACTGCCCAAGATGAACTCCTAAACCAAATTTTTCCGCCATTGCCAAATCATCATTAATCACAAATGGAACTTGGTATTTTTCACAAAGGCTTTTGATTTGTTCGACTTCGGTTGGTTGATCTAATTTCGCTACTTTTTTACGGCGATATTGCAAAATGGCAATATGCCCAGTCCCCAATGCTGCATTTAATTTTTCTAGTAATAATTGGAGAGGATCATCATTGGTAATGAGGTAAACACCGCGCATTAGAATTTCACTATAAGTAAATTCACATCAGATTATATTTTCTATTCGGAAATTTAAAGAGAGGTTGTGTGTTGTCACTTTTAAACGATGAAAATCAGAGCGAATAAAAAGCTGCCGAAGCAGCTTAGCGACGTATTATGTCGTTTTAACTCTGATTATTTTTTTAGCGATGATTCAACTTAGGAATCTATCTTATCAAATTGACGATCCACCAAACTCAAACGTCCACGTGCAACATCGGACAACATCCGCCAATCCGAAATAAAGCTAAAAAGCGGCTGTTTAAAACTTGCAGGTTTATTATGTTCAAAGAAGAAATGCCCAACCCATGCACAGGCATAACCCGACAATAAACCATAAGCCAAATATTTGGCTTTGCGCTGACGAATCGCTTTACTAAAGAAATATAAGCCAACTGAACTTCCCGCTACATGCAAACGGCGGCTGGCAATACTACGATGCTCGGTTAAATAAAAGCGATAAAACTCATTGTAATCTTTAATCGGTAAAGTGAATTCCACTGGCTGGGTCAATGTCGCTGGTGCATTCATTTTGATCGTCCTAATCCTATATAACGCTCATGACACGGTACTGTATTTTTTGTACAAAATAAAGTCATTGCATGACAACAAAGCGATACTCTATTGATATGCCACCTTACGAACTATAGCTCTCATTGCGAGATCGGCTTTTTTGGCGCAAGATAGTACAGTATGAAAAACAACGATCCACAAGTAAAATACACTCATTTTTAAATTCTTCATTCTAAAAGATCAGGAGTCACGGCATCATGGAAATAGAACTTAAATTTCAACTTCCTGCATCTAAGAAAAAAAGTGTTCTACTGGCATTAAATAAGCAAAAAGCGCAAAAAATTCGATTACAAGCAAAATACTATGATACCGCTGATCGCCTACTGGCAAAGAACCATGTTGCGATTCGTCTGCGTCAGGAAGGTGAACATTGGGTTCAAACCTTTAAGGCGGCAAGTAAAAATCATTTACAACGGATTGAAGAAGATATTCATTTGGGTCAATGTGAACAAGAACCCGAGCTGGATTTATCCCTGTATCAACATAACCAAACTGTTCAAGACATTTTACGCGAGCTGCTAGGCGATACACCTGCTGATTTACTTTTGCAGTTCCAAACCGATGTTGAGCGCACATTTCACGTTTTTGAATTCCAAGGTTCTCAGATTGAAGTCTGCCTCGATGATGGCGAAATTCGTACACCAACTAATCAAGCCAAAATCTGTGAGATCGAATTTGAGTTGAAACAGGGATCAGCTCGAGATCTGATTATTTTTTCTAATCATTTAGTGGAAAAATATCAACTGTGGTTAGACGTACGTAGTAAAGCCGAGCGTGGAAATTTACTGGCAATGGGTAAAAAAGTCTCCCCCGCAACCAAAGCCAAAACATTACAACTGCAGCCAGAGTTTTCGGCTGAACAAGCCCTCAAACTGATTATTGAAAATTGTTTAAATCAGATTCTACCCAATGCCGCTGCAATTGCTGATGGTGTTGCTGAAGCAGAACATATTCATCAAGCACGTGTCGGTTTACGTCGTTTACGTTCTGCATTCAAGCATTTTTCTCATTGGTCGACGCAGATCGATCCTACTTGGGAAAGTGAATTGGCTGACATTTTCAGGGCTTTAGGGCAATCGCGAGATAATGATGCCATTCAAGATTCAGTCATTCCGTTGATCAAAGAAGTTTGTGATTTTGATTTTCCATTCAACGCTCAAGCAGCGACAAATGTCACTAAGCTTTTGAGTAACACCAAAACCACGCAACTGTTTTTATCACTGTTAAGCTTTAGCTATAGTGAAAATGAATCAAAAACCAAACTCACAAAACAAGTGACCAAAAGTTTGACGAAGCTTTATCAAAAAATCTTAAAAGACGCATCTCAGTTTTCTGATCTTCCTATCGAACAGCAACATCGTACCCGTAAGCGCGTGAAGCAATTACGCTACTGCATCGACTTTGTATCAGGCTTATATCCTGAAAAGAAGGTTCAGCAATTCCTAGATAAGTTACAGCCGATTCAGGAGTATTTAGGTTTTTATAATGACTTGTTTGTGGCTGAGCAAATTTTTCAGCAGCATACAGCGAAGCAATCGCAATTTTTATTTGCTTTAGGTTGGGTCAAGGCACAACAACCGCATGTGATGAAAAAAGCAGATAAAAAGCTACAAGTCTTGTCTCATAAAGATATTTTCTGGGAGTAAAAGTTTCTTTTGCCTTCTATATTATTATCATAACGGAGTCGTACCGGACCCTCATTCAATCTCGGAATATGCCTTCGGCGACCTACTTTTCTTTCGAGAAAAGTAGGCAAAACCATTTGTCATCCACAAAACCTGTTCTCGGCTTTCATTAATCTAATTTCATTAACTCGTCCAAAACCACCTATCTTTTTAGTATCACGCAGGTTGTGGATGACGCTCCCGAGTAGCATATTCCCAAACAAGATTTTTATGCAGCTTAGATCATTCAACGATACTTCCCAAAAATCTTCCACGTGCCATTATCTGCAATCGGATCACTGTAGCTATCATTGCGTTGCTTGCGCGGCTTATCCCGTGCATCGACCAATTTAAAATGCGGCTCTACAGTTAAAATCATGCCATTCATATAAAAACGGGTTCGCGTATATTCACTCTGCCCATGCTGAAATACATAAGTCCGCAGATCAATAAATTCACGGTGTGCGACCAACGCTGCCGTGTCATCACTTTCAAGCCATTCTTGCATCGCAAAAATCTGGTCTGTATCAAACTGCCCACATTTTTCGACTAAAGCTGCCACGCCCCGAAACGTTTTTGATTCCTTCGCTCGGGTTTTATTAATCCGAATACGATCCACATGAAAGAAAAATAAAGGTAAATTTAAATGACTCGGTAAATGAATCGCGTCTACGATTTCATCCTGCATAAATGGCTGACAAAGCTGTTGCGCCCTTTCAATCAACGGTTGCCATTGACGATAATACTCGTCAACCTCTGCTTGTAATCCATAGTAAATCGGCAAGCCCTCCACCTGTTGTAAAAATTGTGGTGGATAGATATGTTGACGGAGTAAAGCAATATCTGTTTTTAGGCTTTGAATAGCGATTGCGTCTTGCATCATGATTATTCTAATTGCTTAGGCTATTTTAGATTAAGGCAACGGTTTTGTTTATGCAAGGCTTTGTCTATAATGGCTGATCTTGTTTTTGTTGGAAAAGACCATGTCTCAAAAAATTAATGCGACTGATGTAACAGAAGAAGAAGCTTTAAATGCGGTTTTTTTTGAGCGTGCGGACGAGTTTATCAAACTAGCCAATGATTTTTGCCGTCCACAAAAAGGCCAACAACCTAAGCCTGAAGAGTTACGTGCCCAAGTCAGTGCTGCCATGTTGTTTGGAACAGCCCGTTTTAATACGTGGGTCGCTGCCAATAACTTTAAAGATGGCAATGAGATGCGTGAAGCCAAAGAACAAGTGATGTCTTACTTGTTGCAACAGTTTCAGATGATGTTAGAAGATAATTTTGATGAATATTGTGAGCAGTTTGAAAACTATCTCCGTTTCCGTAAAAACGAAGATTTTCATACACATAAGCATGATGATAAATAATTAAGCGAACCTAAAAACGGTTTTATATTGAAAAAAGGCATTGAATCACTCAATGCCTTTTTCTATTTACTAAAATGCGGTGTGAACCAAATAACTGGTGTAGGCAATAAAACTAAATAACCAAACGCCCCCTTTGACACGCCCAATGCGTCCTTGACCTTTCCGACTCAGCGTAAACAGCAATAGACTCAGCGTAAGCGCCCCCATAACCACCATATCTCGATGGAGCACTTCCTGAGGCACGATGGTCGGATGAATGACACCTGCAAGCCCGACAACCGCTAAGGTGTTAAACATATTCGAACCGATGATATTGCCGATCGCAATATCAAGTTCACCCTTTCGAGCTGCCGCAATGGAAGACGCCAACTCAGGCAATGATGTACCGATCGCGACAACTGTTAAGCCAATCACCAACTCACTCACACCAAAGGCTTGGGCGATTTCAACAGCACCCCAGACCAGTAAACGAGAACTTATGACTAAAACAATCAAACCGAAGATGAGCTGAAGAATTGATGTTTTTAATGGGGTTTCATGCTTTTTTAACGCCACATCAAATTCATGACTCAATACATCGCTTTGATTGCGCATTCCATACCAGATGGTCCATCCCATATAGAGAAGCAACATAAACAGCATCAAAATGGCATCAACACGGCTCAGCACACCATCAAAAATTTGCAGGATACAAATCGCCGTTACCAGCAATAACAACGGTAATTCTTTACGAACTACAGCCGAATGCACCATGATCGGATGGATTAAAGCAGTAACTCCGAGAATGAGCGCAATATTGGCAATATTCGATCCGTAGGCATTTCCCAACGCAATACCTGGATTTCCATCGATCGCTGACATAATAGAGACTACAATCTCAGGAGCGGATGTACCAAAACCAACGATAACCATACCCACCAACAAAGGCGGCATACCTAAGTATCGAGCTGTGGCAGAAGCACCATCTACAAATTTATCGGCACTCAAAACCAGTAAAATTAGGCCGAGCAGTACAGCGAGTGCTGCCAAAATCATGCTGATCCCCTTTTGTTTGCCTGCACAAAATCCATCATAAACACCCTTCAATTTATTTTATGAGCTGATTAAAAAAGCATAGTCCAAACATGCATTTTTAAACATAAAAAGTGTTCAACAATGGCAGCACAGACTATTTTTCAAT
The DNA here is from genome assembly GCF_004208515.1 of Acinetobacter halotolerans. Classification (GTDB taxonomy): domain Bacteria; phylum Pseudomonadota; class Gammaproteobacteria; order Pseudomonadales; family Moraxellaceae; genus Acinetobacter; species Acinetobacter halotolerans. The sequence goes on along the minus strand of NZ_SGIM01000004.1, from coordinate 199,152 downwards.
CACCTTGAAATGTAAACATACTAAATTAACGATTGTCCTGAGCTTGGCCATACTGGTCAGCCATGACTTCAACAAAATGCTCAAGTTTAATGTATTTTTTAATCACGGCATCCACATCATCTTTACTCAGTTGGGCAAACTCTTGATCTCGAACAGCTCGATCTAATAAAGTTTTATTGCGTTCCAATTGTCCCGTCAACATCCCATGAATACTGCGCTCATCTTCTAATGCCGTGACACGCTTTTTCATAATATCGGCCTTAGCTGCTTCAACCTCCTGTGCAGTCACACCTTTATTTAAAAGCTCATTCAACACTTTATGTACTGACTGCGACACTTGGTTTGAACGCCCAGCTGTATAATTTGCTGTAATACTTAACGTCCCATCATCAACGTCAGGGTCTAAACTCAAACCACTGCCAAAACCATATACCAAAGCATTCTTCTCACGTAACTCTTGTGCTAAACGTGATGAAAGTTGCGAGTTTCCTAAAATATGGCTCAGTACGATTAAGGCAGGCGCATCTTTGTGATATGAACCGACTGGCAGCGCTAAAACACTTTGATAGCTACCAAACTCACGCTGCTCGGATAAGGCATGAATTTTCTGTGCTTTATATTCCGTGTATTGTCCTGTCACTTTCTTAAACGGTTGCTTAGCCTTCCAAGAAGCAAAAGTTTTCTTTAAGGTCTTCTGCATCTTCTTCGGATCAAAATCACCTGTTATCGCGATCTGAGCGTAATTGGTCACAAAGAACTGATCATAAAACTGCTTGACCTGTGCTCGTGTCGCTTCATTTAGCTGTTTTTTGGCTAACTCAGGTTCAAAGTGATAACGCAAATCACCCGGTTGATAGATTTCCAAAACTTTAGATAAAGTCATGGACGCCACCACAGCAGGCTCAGTATATGGGCGATCCAACACCGACAAACTTTGATTTTTTGCTAAATCAAATTCAGATTGTGCAAACTTAGGTTGCTTTACGACATCCAGAATAAACCCTAAAAATTCTTCAAACTTATCTTTTTTCGCCTGAACAACCAGCGTCAAACCATTGCCATTTGAACTGACCGATGCGCCGCCACTGGCTGCAATGGCTTTATCCGTGATTTCTTGTAAGGTATGTTTCTCTGAACCACGCAACATCAAATAACTGGTCAAATCCAATGTGGTTGCTTGACCAAATAGAGATTTTTCATCACCAAAATCTAAACTGATCGTGGCATAAGTTTTATCATCACGAGTTGCAGTCGGGAACAAGGCATAGCGAATCCCGTTTTTTAATTGACCCCGTTGGATCTTTTGCTCATTTTTCTTTAATTGCTGAGCAGACTGCGTGACAAATTGTGCCACTTCTTGTTGATAGACTTTGGCATCTTTTAATGGCTCAGCCTTTTCAGCAATTTGGTCTAGAGTCTTTGGTTTCTCTTCAGCTTTAAGCGTCATCGCTTTTTTCTGATCTTCAGGCGTCGGTAAGATATCACCTAAAATACGATGCGATGGAACCAAAAAGTCTTTTAACGTTTGATTCATATCTTTCAATTTTAAGTCTTGAACCGCTTGTAAGTCCTTAAAATATTGATCCCACTGACCATGTGAAGAAACCGCATAATCACTTAAGCGTGAACCTAAAGCCACTGCATCATTGGCAATGCTTTCCGCCGTATTTTGAGAAATATTTTTGATCCGCTGTAATTCAGCCTCAGTGAAGGGTTGACTATTTTCAACGCCAATTTTTAATGCTTCATCCACTTTTTTGACATCATGATTCGGTGCATAAATTGCGCCCATGAATACCACATTAAAGTCTTGATCCAACCATGTGGTCGCTTGCACTGCGGTACTGATCCCAGTTTCAACCATATTTTTATATAAACTGCCACTTGGCTGCATGGTATATAAGGCTGGTGCAAGTGCTAAAGTCGGTTGCAACTTGGTATTTTTACCATTCATATAAATATGAAACTTCGCAAGATCACTGCCCTTTTGTACGGTGAACTGACGTTGGGAAATTTTGCTTGCATCTAACACGGGTACTTTTACAGGGGCTGGCACAGTGCGGGCTGGAATTGGGCTGAAGTATTGGTCAACTTTATTTAAAACTTCAGTTTTATCAAATTTGCCTGAAATCACCATCACGGCATTATTCGGTGCATACCATGTCCGATAAAATTGATTTAACTCATTCATGGTGATGGATTTTAATTCAGGTAGATCACCAATCGGCAAACGACCTAAATATTGATTTCCATAAGCGGCTTTTAACATTTGATCCATCAAAACAGCAAAGGGCTGATCCATACGAATCTCACGTTCACGTTTTACGATCTCAATTTCTGATGGAACAAACTTTTCTTGGAGTACCAGTTTATCCATACGCTCAGATTCGAGGTATAGAATCTCATTCAGGGCATTTTTTTCTGGACGGACAATATTAATATATTTAGTCGCGTAATAATCGGTGCTGGCATTGGTCATCAAAGTGAATTGATCTAAGCGACGTTGGAACTCATCGCCTTTTACATTTTGTGTGCCTTTAAATGCCAAATGTTCAAGTAGATGTGCTAGCCCGCCTTTACCTTTTGGATCATTCAGTGACCCTGTTAAATAAACCGTATTTACATAAACTTTATTTTCTTTATCGTTTGGCGCAAGAATAACTCTAAAACCGTTATCTAATTTATATTCTTCAATATTTTTTTCAGTTTTTACCAGTACTGTCTGAGACCAAGACGTCGCACTCAATCCAATTAAACAAAGCGAGAGAGTAAGCTGCTTAAACCGCATTAACATAGATTATCCAAGTATTTTTGGTGATTTAAATAAAAATGACAGCCTATACTAGTGAACGATAGTTGTTTTTAATAGTGATGTTTTGAAAAAAGCTGTTTACTTAAACAGCTTTTTTCTTTGCTTTTATTATGTTTCAGTTAATCAAAAGTTCTGCTTGCATATATAACCTTGCATAACCAGAAATCTCAATCCGATCTTCAGATTCAATCACACAATCCAGAATGCCACCACGTGCAGATGCTTGATAAGCAACAAGCTGCTTTTGATTCAGTTTCTCAGCCCAAAGTGGCACGATTCCAGTATGAATTGAACCTGTAACAGGATCTTCACCAATGCCCACTGCGGGGGCGAAATAACGTGATACACAATCAAACTGCCCCTCACCTCTCGCCGTAATCGCTACATCCGGTTGCGATGCAGTAATCGCAGTACGCACTTTGCCCAATTGTTTTAATTTTTCCAGATCAGGCTGTTCATCCAACACATCCTGTACCGTCTCGTACTCCACAATAAATGCTTGCGTGTTGCGATAAACCGCTTTAAATGGTTTAGTTAAACCATCACGTAATTCTTGGGGATATTCGGAGACCAATGCTGCTCTGCGAATCGGAAAATTCATTTTAATTTTGCCATCATCATCTTGATTGACTACAAAAATTCCGAGTTTACGCACATGAAATTGAATTGTTTTTGCAGCTGTATAATCCTTGAATAAAACAAAAGCACTGGCTAATGTGGCATGACCACAAAAATCCACTTCGTCTATAGGCGCAAACCAACGAATTTCATAGTTAGTATCATCTAACTTTTTCACAAAAGCCGTCTCAGATAAGTTATTTTCCATGGCGATATTCTGCATCAAATCGTCATCTAACCACGTATCTAAGACAATGACTGCCGCAGGATTACCCTTAAATAATGTTTGGGTAAAAGCATCAACTTGGTACATTTTCATCGTTGGAAACTCTCAATATTTTTCAGTTATTTTGAACCGAAGGTTTATAAATCATAGATACAGTTTTTTCTAAATTTGCGATACAAACCATATCTAAGAATTTTACGTGAAACTTAAACCAAATAGAGGAAAGCCTGCTTATTTCTTTTCAGTCACCCAAAGGGTAATGATTCCTTGAACGACGACAACGCCATCTGCCCTAGAAGCCTGCACTTTGACTTGCAAATCTCCCGTTTTCCAATCTTGTTCAACGATGGCTGTAAGTCGAATATCAGAATCAGCTTTCGCCAAATAATCAACCTGCATTCCTTTTGGCAACCACCTTAGATGAGCTGGCACAGAAGCTTCTGCCAAAACCCCCATGACATATTCCAATCCATTGCAAATCGCAATCACGTGAACTGTACCAATATGATTTTCGACAGTTTTGTTTTTTGACATACTTGCTTCACAATAATTGCGTTCAAGTTTACTAATAACTGGGTCAACCGTTTGAAAATAAGGTGCTTTTTGACTCACAATTTTTGAAAGTAAAGTTAATCCACCGGGAATATTCTTCAATCCATTGTAAGCGTTGAGTACATAATTGCCTTGAGGACGTATATTTTTTTTGAGTTTTTGAATTGCGGTATTAAATAGATTAGCCATTTTGAAATTGATTTAAATGAATTTCAAATAAGTTAACATATTGAAATCTATATCACGAACCTTCCCATAGCATTTGTCTGAACCTATAGGTCACACATTTTTTCATGTAAGTAATATAAAAAAAGAGCGGTCATCGCCGCTCTTTGAAGATCATTAAATAACTTTAATCGCCCATATGCGAAATAATCGCTTGACCAAATTCCGAACAACGCAACAAGGTTGCATTTGGCATTAAACGCTCAAAGTCATAGGTGACAGTTTTTGCTTCAATCGCACCAGAAACGCCTTTGATAATCAGATCCGCAGCTTCCGTCCAGCCCATATCACGTAGCATCATTTCCGCAGAAAGAATGATCGAACCGGGATTGACTTTATCTTGACCAGCATACTTCGGTGCTGTTCCATGTGTCGCTTCATACACTGCGATCGCACCGCCAATGTTGGCACCCGGTGCGATCCCAATACCACCGACTTCGGCAGCAAGTGCATCAGAGATATAGTCACCATTTAAGTTCAGGGTCGCAATCACTGAATAGTCGGCTGGACGCATTAAAATTTGTTGCAAGAACGCATCTGCAATCACATCTTTAATGATGATGTCTTTGCCTGTTTTAGGGTTTTTGATCTTGACCCAAGGCCCCCCATCAAGCAGTTCGCCACCAAAGCGTTCCATCGCAAGCTCATAGCCCCACTCTTTGAACGCGCCTTCGGTGTACTTCATAATGTTACCTTTGTGAACCAATGTCACCGAGGGTTTATCATTATCAATGGCAAATTGAATAGCTTTACGTACTAAACGCTGCGTGCCTTCTTTTGATACTGGTTTAATCCCGATACCACAGCCTTCTGAGAAACGGATTTTGGTCACACCCATTTCTTCTTTTAAGAATTTAATGACTTTCTTGGCTTCTTCAGAATCAGCTTTCCATTCAATCCCTGCATAGATATCTTCCGAGTTTTCACGGAAAATCACCATGTCGGTTAATTCAGGATGTTGCACTGGCGACGGTACACCTTCAAACCAACGCACTGGTCGTACGCACACGTATAAATCTAATTCTTGGCGCAAAGCCACGTTCAAAGAACGAATACCACCACCTACAGGGGTGGTTAAAGGTCCTTTAATTGATATAATGAATTCACGTAAAGCGTCAAAAGTTTCTTCTGGCATATATGTGCCGTAAATTTTGTCTGCTTTTTCACCGCAGTAGACTTCCATCCATTCAATCGAACGCTTACCGCAATAAGCTTTTTGAATCGCAGCATCTACTACTGCTTGCATTGCTGGTGTAATATCCACACCAATACCATCGCCTTCAATAAAAGGAATGATTGGATGATTTGGAACATTCAGTGACAGATCTGCATTCACTGTGATTTTGTCACCATCTGCAGGAACCACGATCTTCTGATAACCCATTGTATAGGCTCTCCCTCATGTTGCTGGCGAGTAAATATGTGCCTTCTCTGGCATACTTTAATTTTTTATTTGCGTAAAATAGTCTAATCCAATCTAGTTTGTTTTGAGATTTATATGAGAAATAACAACATTTCTCATATAAATAAAAGCATAAGTTTACCAACCCCCATAATCTAGAAGTAGTATTTATTTATGAGAATAGTGGTCTTCAATAAACCCTATGATGTGCTTTCACAGTTCCGAGAAGATACGGCACACTTAACGGTTTCAAATTTTATCAGCGATCCTGAGCTTCGTATTGCAGGTCGTTTAGATTTAGACTCTGAAGGTCTGATGTTTCTGACCGATCATGGGGGTTTAAATCAGTTCATTACCCACCCAAGCAATAAGAAGTATAAAACCTACCTTGCTCAAGTCGATGGTGATGTCACCGAAGAAGCCTTAGAGCAACTACGTCAAGGTATCGAACTTGCGGATGGTCTAACCTTACCTGCGAAAGCAAGTAAAGTTGATGAGCCAGATTGGTTATGGGAACGTACCCCACCAGTACGCTATCGTGCCAATATTCCAACAACTTGGATTGAGCTACAAATCTGTGAAGGGCGTAACCGCCAAGTACGCCGCATGACTGCTGCGGTTGGTTTTCCAACTTTACGTTTGATTCGTACTCAAATTGGCTCAATCAATTTGGTTAAACTTGGTTTAAAACCGGGTGAAAAAGTCGAAATCGAACCGTTGCTTTATTCTGACTTTAAGGATGTGCCAGCGGATAAACCGTATGAAGGCCGTTCTTTCGCGAAAAAATCGACCAATAAACCACATTTTTCTCGCTCAAAAGATAAAGCGCGTGAAGAAAAAGGCGAAGCACCGTTTAAGGGTAAGAAAAAAGCCAGTGGCGGTACCACACGTATTTGGCAAATGGATGAAAGTGAAAAACCACGTCGTAAGACCAATGGTACGACACGTCCAAACACCAAAGCGCCACGTGGACGACGACCACGTTAGTTTTCTCAGTTAAAAAAAGATGCGAAACGCATCTTTTTTTTGAGAAAGGATTCGCTCCCTCAATGTGACAAACAAAAAACCAGCGCATACACGCGCTGGTTTTTTTTTGCGAGTAAGACGAGCGATCTCATCTTAGCTCACATCAATAACATTAAACGGCTGCAAGAACTGCATTGAAAGTGGCACTTGGACGCATCACTTTACTGATTTTATCCAAATCAACTAAGTAGTAACCACCAATATCAGCAGGCTTACCTTGAACTTCAGCAAGTTCAGCACCAATTTTCTGCTCATTTTCAGCCAAGCTCTTCGCTAGTGGAGCGAATGTGGCTTTCAACTCAGCATCTTCGTCCTGTGCAGCAAGCGCTTCTGCCCAATATAACGATAGATAGAAATGGCTACCACGGTTGTCAAGCTCACCAGTACGACGCGACGGAGACTTGCCACTGTCCAGTAATCTATCTGTTGCTTGATCAAGTGTTTTAGCTAATAACTTGGCACGGGAATTGTCTTCTTTAATCCCCATTTCTTCCAATGACGCTGCTAAAGCAAGGAATTCACCAAGTGAGTCCCAACGTAAGTGGTTCTCTTCGACCAATTGCTGCACGTGTTTCGGTGCCGAACCGCCTGCGCCAGTTTCATACATACCGCCACCCGCCATTAACGGAACGATCGACAGCATTTTCGCAGAAGTACCCAACTCCATAATCGGGAACAAGTCAGTGAGGTAATCACGTAAAATGTTACCTGTCACTGAAATGGTATCTAAACCACGTGCTACACGCTCAAGTGTATAACGCATCGCACGGACTTGAGACATGATTTGAATATCAAGTCCATCTGTATCGTGCTCTTTTAGATACTCTTCGACTTTCTTGATCAATTCATTTTCATGCGGACGGTACGGGTCAAGCCAGAAGATTGCTGGCATGCCTGAATTACGTGCGCGTGTAACCGCAAGTTTCACCCAATCACGAATCGGCGCATCTTTCACCTGACACATACGCCAGATGTCGCCTTCCTCAACGTTTTGTGACATCAACACTTCGCCAGTTTCAAGATCAGTGATGTTGGCAACACCAGCTTCAGTAATCTCGAAAGTTTTGTCGTGCGAGCCGTATTCTTCTGCCTTTTGCGCCATTAAACCAACGTTTGGCACAGTCCCCATCGTTCTTGGATCAAAGTTACCGTTCCATTTACAGAAATTGATCATTTCTTGATAGATACGAGCAAATGTAGACTCTGGCATAACTGCTTTACAGTCATACTGTTTGCCATCGGCACCCCACATTTTACCGCCACCACGAATCATCGCAGGCATAGACGCATCGACAATGATGTCGTTTGGCGAATGGAAGTTGGTGATTCCTTTTGCTGAATCAACCATTGCCAGCGCAGGACGATGTTCCTGACAAGCATGTAAATCTTCAATGATTTCTTCACGTAGTGATGTTGGTAGTGTCTCGATCTTCTCGTAAAGTCCAGCCATACCATTATTGACGTTGATACCTAACTCGTCGAATAATTTGCCATGTTTCTCAAAGGCATCTTTATAGTAAATTTTGACGCAGTGACCGAATACGATTGGATGAGAAACTTTCATCATGGTCGCTTTAACGTGCAATGAGAATAAGATCCCCGCTTCACGACAATCTTCAAGTTCTTGCTCATAGAATTCGCATAGCGCTTTCTTGCTCATGAACATCGAATCAATGATCTCACCATCCTGCAATGCCACTTTTGGCTTGAGGACAATACTATTACCGCTCTTAGTAATCAGTTCCATTTTCACGTTACGAGCACGATCAAGTGTCATCGATTTTTCGCCGTGATAGAAATCACCATGTTCCATATGCGAAACGTGGGTTTGTGACCATTGTTTCCACTCGCTCATTGAATGCGGATGCTTCTTAGCATAATTCTTCACCGCAGTAGGCGCACGACGGTCAGAGTTACCTTCACGCAATACTGGGTTCACAGCAGAGCCGAGACACTTACCATAACGCGCCTTGATCGCATTTTCTTCCTCAGTTGTTGGATTTCCTGGATAGTCAGGAATTGCATAGCCCTTCGATTGTAGCTCTTTAATGCATGACACCAACTGAGAAACTGAAGCACTGATATTCGGAAGTTTGATAATATTCGTATCTGGATTCTGCGTGAGACGACCAAGCTCAGCAAGGTTGTTCGTCACCTTTTGCTCGTCGCTTAAGTAGTCTGAGAATTCTGAGAGCACGCGTGAGGCTACTGAGATATCACTTTTGACAATCTCGATGCCCGCTGGCTTAGTAAAGGTCTCAATGATCGGCAGCAGCGAGTAGGTCGCCAATAACGGCGCCTCGTCAGTCAGTGTGTAAATGATTGTTGACTTTCCACTAGCCATATATAGCCCCTTGTGTTGGATTGAGTTTTTTAGAGCCGAGCTTTTGGCCTAGCCCCTGCGAACCGGTTTACGTAAGTAAACTAGAGAATATCTGTTCTGCTCATATCTCAGTCAACGCAATATCCTGTAATAACGACATTTCGCTGAGAAATAACAGGCGCAAGTTTAAGACTCGCCCCATGCGAACCGGTTAGCTTAATTAAAACATGAGAGTATCAGTCCTCTGGGCATCCTAGTCAACGCAATATCTAGTGATAACGACATTTCGCTACGAAATACCTACTAAGGTCTATGATACAAACCCCTATTCCTTGGTCATTTACTGTACATCAACCTGTGACATCACAGTTTTTCCGACCTTGTATTTACACTTTTTTAAACTACTTTTTTTAACAAATGATTAAAATTGGAAACTTTTATAAATTTTTGGATCAATCAAATGATTAAAACTTTTATCGTACTTATCGGTATTGTTTTTACTTCTGTGTGTTATGCACAAAATCCTTTAAGTGTACATGTACTCAATTTAGAAAACGGTCTTCCTTCTGCCAACGTAAAAGTCACTCTGGAAACTCAAGAAAATAACAAATGGAAGGAAATAAGTTCTGGCGTAACCAATCAACAAGGTCGGATTAGTGAACTTTATCCCAAAAATACAGCATTAAAAAAAGGAGTTTATAAAGTAACTTTTAAGACAGGCGAATGGTTTAAAGACAATAATCAGAATTCATTTTTTCCAGAAGTACCCGTCATTTTTATGATCGATGGAAAACTTGAACACTATCATATTCCCCTTTTAATCAGTCCTTATGGTTATTCGACCTATCGTGGAAACTAATCATTTACAACCAATAAAACTAGATTGATCATCTTATTCGATCATCAATCTCCGCATTTGAATAAAAGAGAGGGTTGCCCCTCTCTCTTTATATCTTATACTTTCAACCAAGCATCTACTTTGCTTTGATCTTCAACTTTCAATTCAACCGTGGTGAGTGGATTTTCTCCGCCCTGAAGCTCAAATTGCAAGAGCTCATCTCGACGGAAAGCAAACACAGTAAATGAAGCTTGCTGCTTCGAATATTGGGCGAGCAATTTATCTGATGCTTTTAAACCATCAATGGCAATAATCACATCATTGGCAGATAATCCCGCCTGAGCCGCAGTACTGTCACGGCGAACCTGCTGTATCACTACGCCCTCAGCTTTATCTACCGTTTTCAAACCAAACGGAAGTGCTTTTTCATTTTTGATCGTATAATTTAAACCAAATTCTGGCAACAATTGGTCCAATGGCAGTTCGTCAGTGGTATTGATCAAATGATTAATTTGCTCAACCCAATCATCCCCCGTCAGTTCATGACACAACTCAAAAATTGTTCGATCATTGACCTGAATTCCCTGTTGCGTATTTTCATATAAACGACGCATCAAAGCATCGAGACTTGAACCTCTTAGACGCAAACCCATATCTAGGCAAAGCGCCACTAAGCTGCCTTTGTTATAGTAACTTGTGCCTGCGTTAATAGAGTTCTCATCCTGACGATAGAACTTAATCCAAGCATCAAAACTCGACTCAGAAACAGACTGAATAAAACGTCCAGGGTTTTGTAAATAACGATCAATTTGCGCTTTTAATAAATCTAAATACGATGCTTGTGAAATGACACCACTACGTAACAAAATCAGATCGTCATAATAAGATGTAAAGCCTTCAAATATCCAAAGTAAGCTGGTATAGCCCTCTTTGTGCAAATCATAATTGGCAAAGTTTTCTGGGCGAATAAATTTTACTAACCATGAATGGAAATATTCATGACTACATAAACCTAAGAAACGTTGATAATCCTTAGATGGCTCTTCTGCTTCATCTACTTTCGGTAGATCATCACGCGGGGTAATCAAACTTGTACTATTGCAATGTTCCAAACCACCATAACTATTGCCTGTCGCCATGGTCATAAAGCTATAGTTTTGAAATGGTGCTGAGCCAAACATATCGATTTCAGTACGACATATTTTTTCGATATCAGCTTGTAAACGTTGCAGATTGGCACTGTGTTTACCTGAAATCACAAACTCGTGAGGAATACCATTTGCTTCAAAACTAAAACGACTTTGATCAGCGAGTTCAAATGGGCTATCAATCAGCTGATCATAATTTTCAGCTTTTAAAGTAAAACGTCCTTTGACTAAACTTTTCGCAGGCAAACCTGTAGCAATCTGAAAATGCTTCAATTCATTTGGTAGGAACAGTTCCACTTCACATGGTGATTGTTCTTGATCCTGAAGTCCCAAACAAACACAGGCTGGATTGACATACACACGCGTTTGATCCACATAAGCACCACGCACCGATAAATCGTATGCATAGACATCATATTCAACCGTAATCAGTTCATGGTCAGTATTGAATAACCGCCAGCGATTTTTCTCGGTTTTCTTAATACTGAGTAAACGTCCTGCTTCATCCGATGCTTTAACCGACTCGATATGTTTTGAAAATTCACGAATCAGATAACTCCCTGGAATCCAAGTTGGCAACCAAAGTTCTTGATTTGGGTTGGCAAGAAAACGAAGCGTGACATGAATGAGGTGTTGGCGATAATCATCGAACTCAATTTGATAGTGCAGCATAGTTCAAAATAGCAAATAGAAAGATTTCTCACAGCTTATCATTTTTTTACAAAGTCTTGCGCAGTTGTCGAAATTGTCTGCAAAAGTTGCTGGATTCTATGGCAGAAAAGTCATAGCATGCTTTTCTTGCGTTCATGCCACTGGATCGGCTGTAAAAGGTATTTAAGTGAAATTTTATCTCTCCCTCTGTTTATTTCTTAGCATGCTTTTGGCTCAGCTAACACATGCAAATTTACTCAATATTATGCCCGAAACAGTCGAAGCTCAGGCGTGGTCGATCATCGATGTACAATCAGGACAAATTATTGCTGAACACAATAGTCATGTGCAGCGTGCGCCAGCATCGTTGACCAAAATGATGGTGGCTTATATTGCTTTAAAAGAAATCGAAGCAGGCAAATTACGTAAAGAAGATGTGCTTACCGCCACACCTATTGTCAATTCAGTGATGTGGGATGAGTCGCAAATGTATTTGAAAGCAGGCGAACAAATTTCGGTAGATCAATTGTTAGCAGGTCTGATCATCATGTCTGCCAATGATGCCGCCTTAACCTTGGCTGAAAAAATCTCAGGGAGCGTGCCGCAATTTTTGGTTCGCATGAATCAAGAAGCACAAGCTTTAGGAATGAAAGATACTCGTTTTAGTAATCCGTCAGGCATTACCATGACCGATCATTATTCGACTGCTGCCGATCTGAGTTTGTTAGCGCAAGCCATTGTCACCAAAACACCGGACTATTTGATTTATTCAAAAATGCCAAGTTTTAGCTACAATCAACGTTTCCATCATGCAACTAACCTTGCTCTCAAAATGGATCCGACCTCTGACGGCTTAAAAACGGGTTATACCAAAGCAGCGGGCTACAATTTAGCTTTAACAGCAGAGCGCCCTACTTCTAATTCACATGTAGATAGCCGACGTTTGATTGTGGTTGTTTTGGGCACGCCAAACGCCATAAAACGCGCTGAGGTAGCACACAAGTTAATGAACTTGGCTTATACCTATACGCGTGATGAGGAGGTCATTCCAAAGCATAGACTGATTGCTGAACTTCCAGTGATTAAATCAACTTTGAAAATGTTTAAAGTTGAAACACAACAGCCAACCATTGTGACTACGTCTTTATATGCTCAACCCGCACCGATTGATTTAAATACTTTTGATTTAGCCACTCAACGGATTCAGGTGCTTGATACAAATCAACAAATCACTCCAGTCGAGCCGCTACAAACGACCAATACGCATATCAATATTGAACTTAATCAACAACATTTAACTGCACCATTGACCCAAGCCATGAACCTCGCCACGGTTTCAATTTATCAAAATAATCAGTTACTTCGTAGTTTACAAATTGAAAATGATGTGCAAATTGAAGAAGCCAATCTTTTTCAAAGAATCATGACTTGGTTTTCCAACTTGTTCTCGTTTTTCTCAACAAATGATAATCAAGCTGCCAAACTTCATCCTTTAAATCAAGGATAGAAACTCGACTAATTTTATCAAGATTAACCATACACAAATAAAAAAAGGATGGCATAATCCCCCCATCCTTTCACAAAAATAATCAGGTTAATCATGAGCAAAACCTTACATCATATCGTGATTGTGGGCGGTGGCGCAGGTGGTTTAGAGCTTGCAACACAACTCGGTGAACGTTTTGGTCGACGTAACAAAGCTAAAATTACTTTAGTCGATCAGAACCTTACCCATATCTGGAAACCGCTCCTTCACGAAATCGCCGCTGGCTCAATCAACCCTCACGAAGAACAAACCAATTATTTTGCTCACGCAGAAAAGCATCACTTTGAATTTGTGCTTGGTACTTTAATTGATGTCAATAAAGATCAAAAACAAATTACCCTCGCTCCCCCTCAGCTTTCCAAAGAACATACCCCACAAATTCAAAGCTTAAGTTATGACACTTTGGTGCTGGCTGTAGGTTCAGTCTCCAATGATTTTGGTACTGAAGGTGTTCGTGAATATTGTCATTTCCTAGACAGTCGTCAACAAGCAGACATTTTTCAACAAGATTTATTCCACCTTTATATCGAAGCGCAAAATCAACCCAATGACCGCGCTTTGAATATTGGAATCGTTGGTGCAGGCGCGACTGGAGTTGAGTTGGCGGCAGAACTGATTGAAACCACCAAGAACTTTTATCGCTATGGATTAAAGAAAATTAATCCGAAGCAGGTCAAAATCACATTAATTGAAGCATCTGATCGCATTCTGCCTGCACTCAATGAGAAAACAGCAGCGCATAGCGCCAAGCAACTCAAGAAAATGGGCATCGAGGTTCTGACGGAGCACAAAGTACAAAAAGTAGATCAGTCTAATGTCTACTTTAGTAATGGGCATGTTTTGCATTCGGATATTACGGTATGGGCAGCTGGTGTGAAAGCACCTAAAGTTCTAGAGTCATTTACTGATTTTAAACGTGACAAAATTAACCGTTTAATGGTCTATGCGACCTTACAGACGTATTCTGATCCAAATGTGTTCGCATTTGGTGATTGTGCACATTGTCAGTTAGATGCGCGTCAACCACCTTTAGGACCACGTGCACAAGTGGCAAGCCAACAAGCAACATTCTTGGTCGATGCATTAGCAGCACGGTTATCAGGCTCGCCTCAACCAATGTTTATCTTTAATGACAAAGGATCACTGGTTTCTTTAAGCCGTAATCAAGCGGTTGGAGAATTGTTGGGTGATGTCAGTGTACAAGGTTTTATTGCCAAAACCATGTATGTTTCTTTGTATCGACTACACCAAGCCAATATTCATGGTTATACCCAGGCAGGGATGCTCACCATGAAAGATTTGCTCACGAGACGTGTCCGTCCAAAAATTAAACTATATTGAGTTGAAATTTTTAATTTCGTGCATATTTATAACGAAATCGTTTCAAAAAGTGGAAAATGGTCTACAAAAACGATTTTTCACTTTATGATATATACCTAAATTAATGACATGGATTAAAAACATGACTGCTATTGCAAATAACCACGTGGTTTCATTCCACTACACTTTAACAAACGCTGAGGGTGAAACACTTGATAAATCTCAAGGTGAACCACTTGCATATTTGCACGGCGCAGGCAATATCATTCCTGGTTTAGAAAATGCACTTACAGGTAAAACTGTTGGCGAAAAATTCACAGTAAACGTTCCAGCTGCGGAAGGTTACGGTGAATACAACCCTGACCTCGTGCAAGAAGTTCCAGCTCAAATGTTCCAAGGTGTGGACAACATCCAACCGGGTATGCAATTCCAAGCTCAAACTGATGACGGCGTACAGATCGTAACAGTTAAAGCGATTGAAGGTGATAACATTCTTGTTGATGCAAACTTCCCGCTTGCAGGTCAAGACCTTACTTTTGAAGTTGAAATCGTAGAAATCCGTGATGCTTCTCAAGAAGAATTAGATCACGGTCACGTACACGGTGCAGGTGGTCACCACCACTAATTCATTTATGAATTAGCACTACAAAAAGCAAAGCCTCGGCTTTGCTTTTTTTTCACATTCACTTTTATAAAATAAGAAAAATACCTTACCTCTTCTAATAAATTGAGTGGTTCTTACTTTATGCAAAGCGATTATCAACTGATTTGGTTTCGCCAAGATCTCAGAATTCATGATCATGCTGCCCTTTGGCATGCTACACAAACAGGACCTACGATTGCTCTGGTGATCTTGTCACCTGAACAATGGCAACTGCATGATGATGCCCCGATTAAAATTGAGTTTTACTTACGCCAACTCAAACAGCTAAAACAAGCGCTTACTGCGTTAAATATTCCACTGATCACAGTTACAGTGCCACACTGGCAAGATATCCCTAAATTCTTCGAAAATTTATCTCAGCATCTTCATTTTCAACATGTATATGCAAATATTGAACTCGGCGTAAATGAGTTAAAACGTGATCATGACACTCAAGCCTTGTTAAATCGGCATAAAAAAGATCTTATTCTACTCAATGACCGCACGCTTTTCCCTGTCGCTTCGATACGTAATCAATCCAATTTACCTTATCAAGTCTTTGGTGCATTCAAAAAAACCTGCTATCAGCGTTTACAACATGGGTTACCCCAATGTTATCCGTTGCCTGAGACTCAACCCCAAATTAGCTGTGATTTTTCGTCACTGCAAGAAACAGATATTGAAGCATTACAACAACACTACGCGGCAAAACTTCCTCAGCCATGCATAGAAAATTGGAAAATCGGTGAAGCATACGCACTGCATTTACTCGATCAATTTATAGATGAAAAATTGATCAACTATAAAAATGAACGTGACTTACCTGCCCAAGCAGGAACCAGTCAACTCTCGGCGTATATGAATATCGGCATCATCTCAATTCGCCAATGTATTCAGGCCTTATTTCGCCAACAACAAGGTGATTTTATTATCCAATCAGAAGGTCAACAAACATGGCTAGATGAGTTGTTATGGCGCGAGTTTTATCAACATATTCTGTTTGATTTCCCCAAAGTTTCGAAACATTTGCCGTTTAAATCCTCCACCCAAAATATTGGCTGGCGTGATGATCCAATTGGACTTGAAAAATGGAAACAAGGACAAACAGGCATTCCAATCGTTGATGCGGGTATGCGTCAATTACTCGCCACAGGTTGGATGCACAATCGAGTCCGCATGATTTGTGCCATGTTCTTAAGTAAGAATTTACTGATTGATTGGCGTAAGGGTGAACAATGGTTTATGCAACATCTGATTGATGGAGATTTGGCTGCCAATAATGGTGGATGGCAATGGTGTGCATCCACAGGTACCGATGCGGTGCCCTATTTTCGTATCTTCAATCCAGTCAGCCAATCGCAAAAATTTGATCCACAAGGAGATTATATTCGCAAATGGCTGCCTGAGCTTGCTGATTTAGATGACAAATCCATCCATGAACCTTATGCTAAAAATTCAGTTAAAAGCTTAAATTATCCAGTGCCGATCGTCGATCTAAAAAGCAGTCGTGTCCGCGCAATCGAAACATTCAAAGCTTATTTGCACTAGATTATATGAAAAATCAATAAACTTTAGTCTGACCAAATAGATCGTTATTTTTATTTCTGGAATTGTTCAAACAATATACAAAATCCATTGTATCTTGTTGTTTATAACAACGATTTCATAATATTAATAACAAAAAACTATCGTAATAATCAAAGATTAATGCTAATTTGATCACAAAACATACTGAATAAAACTAAACTTACTATGCAGAAAAATCCCGCTCCAGCACTCGTCTTGTGGATTATCTCAGCTCAAGTATTTATGGGTATAGTCGCTTACGAGTGGTTACCAGCAACTTATCGTGGCAGTTGGATCTTCCTTCTCATTCTTGTCATTGCGGGCGCATATTTAAGTGTTGGAAAAGCACTGATATTGGGCTTGGTCATGTTCATTTCGATTGCGGTCTATTTCTTTCTTGATTTAGCCAATCAAACCTATATTGAACGTCAACTGCTGCTTTTATTCGTCGCTCCGACCGCGCCTATTTTTTTTAGTGCCATACGTCATAATATCCAAAATGCATTGGCAAGCTATCGTGCGATCCAAAGTTATGATCGAAATTATCAACATGATATTTTACCACTCACGGCCCTTAAACACTTTCAAGATCAACTTAAAAAGTTATTACAACTCACCCATAAAGATCGCTATGAAGTGGTTAGTATTAAGATTAGCAATACCATACTGATTCGAGAAATGTTGGGTGAGGACATCTGGAAAGAAACTCAAAATAAGATCATGGAGATATTATCGACTGAGCGAGATAGTGTGATTTATCATTTTATTAATGAAGAACTTAGCGAAATTAAAAGTATTGTTATCCATGAAGAAAACAATATAGATAATTCTCCTCCGCTTTTTATTCAACAACTACAAGAACTCACCGTTTTAAAACTTAAAATTGAACAGCACACTGAGTATCTCTCTCAATCCAAACCGGCCAGAGAGGTACCCTGATGTCCGTACTTCTTAATATTTGTGGTTTGCTGGTGGCAACAGAGCATTTTCCAGATACGACTTTGCAACAGTTTTATCAAGAGTATTACCACTGCACTATCCAACCTGCAAAAACTGGATTAAATTCACAAGTTCAATCCCCTGAAGCCGTTAAACAACTGTTTGCTCACCCAGAAACTTGGTGGCCAGTTTTTACCGCAGATCAATTACAGTCTGAGAGTTTCAAACAATTAATTGATAAAGGCGTCAAACCTGGTGTCATTCTGCCAGATGATTATTTTAGTATTGTTGAATATTATAAAATTAAAAAAGCAGTCAATGAAGGTGCTATTCCGATTGCCCTCTTTCAGATGCAGCATCCAAAATATTTTGCATCAAAAGCAACATTTTCAACTGCACTAGGGCTAAGACCTTTGGCAGCACTGATCGAGACAGGATGGGATGAAAACCTGATTGCTCAACCTGCAGGTAATTATATTATTCAATCAGACGATCCCAATAACTTGTCTATTCCTGCACGTAAAGTTCAGCACCACCAACATTATTTCTATCAAGCGACGACCAACACATCCCAAACCACAGGCTATCAAATTCTTATTAATCCGCCGGCAGATATGCCTATAACCAATATTGAATATCCGCAGTTAGGCATATCATGGAACTTTAATAAAATTAAATATACCAGCACACCCGCAGGTGTCGAAACCAACATTTTTGGTTACTTCATGATTGCGACAAGTACCATTGTCATTCCACTAGACTATTTATTGTCATTTCACTTTCCAAGTTTGCTCAGTAGCTTTGGAAGTTCGATCTCTTGGATTTCCCTTTTACTCGGCGGAATCCTGCTGCTTCTCTTGAATATTGCAATCATTCGGAGGAGAAGAATAAATGCCCGCAATTGATATTCTGTTCTTATTTGGCTTTCTCGGGATCTGGATTCCACAGGCATTTTGGGCATGGTTGAGTTACCAAGCGTGGAAATATTCAAAAAATGCAGCCAAGGAACTAGAAAACTTACCCATTCCTGCAGAATGGCCGATGTTGAGTGTGCTTATTCCAGCTTATAACGAAGGCGTGGTCATTGAAGAGACCTTACATGCCATTGCACAGCAGGACTATCCAGCTCACGCCTACGAAGTTTTATTAATTAATGATGGTTCCAAGGATGATACGCTAGAAATTGCTGAACGTATGGCTGCGATTTATCCGTGCATTAAAATTGTCAATGTGCCGAAAGGCATGGGTGGTAAAGGAAAATCACGTACACTCAATAATGGTTTACCTCATGCCAAAGGTGAACTTATCATTGTTTATGATGCGGATAGTACGCCTGAACCGGACTGTGTGCGCCTACTCGCACAAACCCTACTTGCTGATAAAAAACTGGTTGCAGTGAATGGTAAAGTGCGTACTCGTAACTGGCGAGATAGTATTTTGACTCGCTTTATCGCGATCGAATTTATTTTCTTTCAATGGATCTTCCAAGGTGGTCGTTGGCAACGATTTGAACTTTCAACGCTTATGGGAACCAATTATGTGATTTGGCGTGATGCCTTAGAAACACTGGGTGGCTTTGATGAAAAATCACTGGTTGATGATACCGAGATGAGTTTCCGAATCTTTCTCGGTCAAAGACGAATTAAATGGGTGCCTTATGCTGTGGGTTGGCAACAAGATCCGCCTTCCTTAAGTGTTTTCATCAAACAACGATCGCGCTGGACTCAAGGTAACTTCTATGTCACCAGTAAATATTTACCGATCGCGTTAAGAAAGCCTTTTCCGATTGGCATCGAAATTTTTAACAACATTATGTGCTATGTGTTATTTGTTCCCGCGCTGATTTGGAGCCATATTACGCTTACATTGGGCTTACTTGGTATTGCTGGTATTACTTTACCTGGACCCTTTACCGTGTTATGGGGATTATCTTTTTGTTTGTATGTGGCACAAATGTGGTTCACCTTATCTTTAGAACGAGCGAAACCTCAACTATATTTCTTCTCAGTTTTATCCTATGTCACCTATTCACAAATATTTTTATTTATCGTATTTAAAGCGGCTTATGACATGCTGAAAAATAAGATACAAGGAAATTCACTACAGTGGTACAAAACTGAACGTAGTAAGGAGAGAAAATAAAATGAAAAAAAATCGATTAAACCATCCCATTTTCAAAACATTATTAGCAAGTGCGACCCTCTCTTTGCCTATATTTGCTTTTGCAGACACATGGAATACGTGGACATTTGACAATATCAATACCTCAAACAAATACACCATTGAGCCACATTTCTTTTATGTTGGTAAGGGATCTGAATGGCAAAGTATTCGTTTTAGCAGTGACTATTCCACGGAACATTTCACGACTTTGTTGGTGAAATATGACGACAAGCTGATTTATAACACCATGCTAAACGGATCTGGCGAAATCAGCTTTGATATTCCCGCCGCCCAAAGTGGATTTCATCGTTTAGATTTTATTTTACAACAATACTCTCCTCGTACATCACCAGCCGCAGATCGAACCACCTTTTGTAGTGAGGATGTTGACCAAGTCACCTATTTGAGCAACTCGAAAATTGCTTACACCCGACATCGCCCGCTTTATCATTTAAAAGAATTACCCGATGCATTGTTTAACCCACAAGTGGTACGTCCTACGCCTTTTATTGGCGTACTTAAATACAACCCAGCTAACCTAAACGAAGCTTCAATGCTCGGGCGTTTAATGAGTGCATGGGGCTCTGTTACACCAGTCAAATGGTATGAACAAAACCCACCCGATGGTGAAAATGCAGATTTCTTGATTGAGATTTCTAAATCAGCAACCCCCTTGCCAAATGGGACCTTAGTACAACTGAGTGCTCAGAATGATATTCCCATCTTACATATCCAATATGATCAACCTCAAAAGTTGGTCTCCGCGATTAATGGGTTATTAAATCCTAACTATTTACAACAACTGAATACCTCAGCAACCTTCCTACCCGATAAACTTGCTGCACCCGCTTGGGCGAAAATCAAACAAATCAATACCCTTGCAGATCTAGGCATTAGTGATTTCCGTTTAAATCAAGCTGAAAAAAATCTTTTCCTCACGTTCCCGGCTGTGTGGCAACCCACTGATATTTTGCAAGGCCAGATTGCGCTTCGAGTCCAAAGTGGTTTGTTGGAAGGATCAAATATTACGACATGGATTGATGGTGGACTGGCTGGAAGCCTTAAAACAGCGGGCTTAGATTCAGATCCTGTCAATCGACAATTTAACTATTTCGCAAAAACGATCTCAAATGACACAACCTTTAGCATGAAATTGGAAAACTCTGTGATTGTAAACTCGCAATGTTTACCGACCGCAAAAGGATCTTTATGGATTGATACAAAAAAATCGACAGTTAAATTACCGCATAAATTGAAGAATGGGGTTGCATCACTGCCCATGACTTTCGCAACGCATCCTACAATAGCAATTGATGGTCGACCAGGAAGTTTGGAAATCGCACTGATCGTGAGCCAAGCAGCCAAAAAAATGCTGATGACCAATGATCCAGTTCCATTAAATTTTGTTAAATTCGATCCAGCAAAACCTGAACTGATAAATGTTCACGTCAATCCGAATATCTATCGTCAACAAGTCCTTATGCATAAAGATACGGTTTATCCACCTGCTGCAACGCATGGGTTCTTAGTGACTGTCAATGAGCAGCGCTTTGATATCCTGACTGATTCAATTAATGGCGCTCAGAATTTCACTCAACATTGGGAAAAAATTCAGCGAGATATTCCAAACAATGCCAGTAAAATCTTGGTGACTGAAAATGGTCAAGTGTTTACCTTACAGAAAATTATTGTAGGCAATCAGAAAGTACCTCTCGTTCAACAATCCTCTTTCTTTATTTTGGTTTCTATTATCTCTGCTATTATGATTCTCATCATCTTGCTCTGGTACTGGCGAAAAAAACCAAATGCGAACAATAAGGCCGAATAATTTAAAACGTATCATTGCTTTAGCTGTATCAGTCCTCATATTTTTGGGAGGTTGCATGCATTTTTTTCAATCAGAAATGCAGCCTCCACAAATCGAAGGTGTGTTTTGGCAACCTGATTTAAAAACAACCCCACCCAAAGGAAACTGGGATTTATTAGGAGTTTCAACCTTTGTCCCCCAATGGTCTGTTGTGCAAAACAAATCTTGGTTTGATCATGATATTGGGTTCACCAAATGGGATAAAAACATCAACCTTAAACAGCTCAATCAAAACCCATGGGCAGAAAACATTATATTGGGCTTAGCTGGAGAATATGACGAAAAACTAGCGCGTTCTCAAGTTGTTCAACTTGCAGAAAACTCTCAACAAATTATTGATAAAACCCAATCCGTCCCATTAAAAGGATATTACTTTCCAGTCGAAGCTGACCCAACTTGGCTCGGTGTGGGAATTTTAGGGCAAGCCTTGAGTACTCTCCCAAAACCACTTTGGGTCAGTATCTATAGCGCTGAACCCATGCCTGAACACTTAGATGTATGGTTGAAAAGTTGGCTACCGAAGCAGACTCAGGTTTTCTTCCAAGACGGTGTTGGCGTCGGTACGCGCTCCCCTCAACAAGCCAGATTAATCTTAGATGACTTACAACAAGAGTTTGGGTCTGAAAATATTATTGTTGTGTTAGAAGCTTTTCGAGCCACTAAGAATGGTAAGTTTCGTTCAGCCTACCCGTGGGAAATCATTGAGCAGCTGAAAGCCTACGAAGGACAAAAAGTGTATA
This sequence comes from Acinetobacter halotolerans, assembly GCF_004208515.1. Lineage (GTDB taxonomy): Bacteria > Pseudomonadota > Gammaproteobacteria > Pseudomonadales > Moraxellaceae > Acinetobacter > Acinetobacter halotolerans. Next base: position 176,547 of record NZ_SGIM01000004.1, on the reverse strand, counting down.
TTTTTGACGGCCCACATTATATGAACCGCATGAGTGTCTATGTCGTAGCGTTGTGGTATAAACTCAAATATGCTTCAAATACAAGAGTGAATTAATCACATTAATCTTGAGCGATTTGATCCAAAATTCGCTGCGATGCTTTTCCATCACCAAACGGATTCGGCACATTCGCCATACTTGCATAATGTGCTTGATCTGAAAGCAACCTTTCAGCTTCCGCGATGATTTTCGCTTGATCAGTGCCGACTAAAATGCCTGCCCCCACTTGAACCACTTCAGGACGCTCGGTAGTTTCTCGCAAAATAAGTACTGGTTTATTAAACGACGGGCTTTCTTCTTGTAAACCACCTGAATCTGTCAAAATAAACGCGGCACGATCAATCACCGCAAGTAGACTTGGATAATCCAATGGTTTGACGAGATGAACCTGTGCATGGTGAGAAAATTTACCATGGACTACATCATGTACGGCTGGATTTAAATGCACTGGCCAAACAAAATGAACATCAGGGTAATGTTGCGCTAAATATTCAACCGCATGACAAATATTTTCAATGCCCTCGCCAAAATTTTCACGGCGATGTGCAGTGATCAATACAATCCTCGCATTTTCTGGAAAGACCAAACCATGCTGCTGTAAATGATCGTGTTGCGTGACTTGTTGATGAATCAGCGCGCGCCCTAGATAAACTGCATCAACAACAGTATTGCCTGTTACGGTAATGCTCTCTGCTGAAATATGTTCCTGTAATAAATTCTGTTTGGACTGTTCTGTTGGCGCGAAATGCCATTTGCTGATTCTAGAGACCAATTGGCGATTTCCTTCCTCAGGAAATGGATGATCCAAATCATAAGAACGTAACCCAGCTTCCACATGTGCCACAGGTATTTTCATAGAAAATGCGACCAATCCAGCCGATAAAACTGTAGTGGTATCGCCTTGAATCACAATTGCATCACGATGTTGCCCATCATTAAAAATCCCTTCTAATTGACTCAAACCTTGAATCAACAATTGGTTTAGACTTTGACCTGCGTTCATCATTTTTAATCGGTGATCTATTCTGATTTGAAAGAACTCAATCGCATCACGTACCAATTCATCATGCTGTCCTGTAAAAATCACTTCGACTTGAAAACGCTCATCTTGTTGAGCCAGCAAGATGACTGGTGCAAGCTTGATCAACTCAGGACGAGTACCAAATACAATTGAAATCAATTTTTTCATGATTAGAAATCCTTATAAAATACAAGCTCGGTACGGGTGTTGTTATAACGATCTTGACCATTGGCTAAGGCATCTTTGAGATAATGCCCATATAGCCGTTCAACTCGTAATTTTACTGGCACATAATTGAAAGGCTGCCAAGCCACACCTGCACCATACTCAAATAAATTATTATAATTTTCACCCTCAGAATCAGCTAATGCATGCAGTTTGGCATAAGCTTGTACTGTACCAGTATCACCACGATAAACATTAAAACCAGAACGCAATCTCAAATCTGCGATCACGTTATAATCCTCACGCGAGTAACTTGCGACATTGCCATACAGATCGGTAAAATAATCATTCCAAATACTGCGTTGCGCTAGGCTTTGATCGAAATACCATTCCTGATAACCCGTTAAACCACCCACCACACTTTCACGAAACCTATCCCGATTGCGGTCAATCAAATCATAACTACCACCAACTTCTAAATAAGCTCGAATAGGTACTGATAGCCAAGGCTGATAATTGGCACCGATACCAACAGTCGCTGCATTTTCATCAATGATTTCTGGACGGACACCACCTTTAGATTTTGTGTCACGGTTAAGATTCACAAAACCATAGACTTGTGCACGACCATTATCCAAGTTACGCCCATAACGCATTTTTAGAGGAAAAATGAAGTCGTCATAACGGGACTCATAGGAAGGTGCAAAATAAATATCTTTGAATACAGGTTTGACTACCCCACCACTTAAGTTTTGCACCGCTTGTTGTGCTTTGGTCGCGATTTCTACATCATTTGACTGGGTCAACATTTTGAATATTGGTAAAGCTTCTTTATCTCTCTTTTGTTGATTTAACAAATATGCTTCTTGTAATTTAAGCTGATCGTCCTGAGGCGCAAGCTGTGACGCCTGACGAACACTTTGTAAGGCTTCAGGTTGCTTATTCAGTCGAATTTGTAAATAAGTCAGACTTTTCCAAACTTTGACATCTTGTGGCGTCAGTTGTGCAAGCTCCAGTAAGATTTTTTCTGCCTGCTCAGGCTGACTTTGTTCAATTTTATAAAAACTGTCCCAACGATCATAGATTGGATTGCCCGGCTTATAGGCTGCATCTCCCTCTTTGACAAAATCAGACTCGGCACTCATCACCTGCTGTATTGGGAATAAAAGACCCAACATAAACAAGGTATGACTCAGCAGCTTATTTTTTGATTTTTTCATCGCAGATCTCAACTCAGAATACCGATTTAAAATGTTAGGAAAGACAGACTTAACTCAAGTTATAATATTATGTTATTCACATATTATAACTAAATCATCATTATGAAATGGTTAAAATAAGTTATTTTATAAGCAAGTTAAGTTGATGAATCATTGATAAAAATCAATCTATATAACTCAAAAATTAACTGATGCTTTGTTTTATACACAAAATTAAATGAAGATTAAATAGAGAAAATTATGACTTTTTCACACCATGCTGAACCTCATGCGATACAACGTTCTGGCTGGCTTCGTGCCGCAGTGCTTGGCGCAAATGATGGGATTATATCTGTCACCAGTTTGGTCATGGGCATGGCAGCCAGTGGCGCGCACGCTCAGACGCTGTTAGTCACCTGTATCGCTGGACTGATTGCTGGTGCAACCTCAATGGCGGCAGGTGAATATGTGTCAGTAAAATCACAAGAAGATATTGAAAAAGCTGACTTAAAATTTGAAGCTAAGGAATTAAAAAGGAATCCTGAAGCCGAATTAAATGAGTTAACACAGATTTATATCACACGAGGATTAGCACCAGCATTGGCTCTAGAAGTTGCAACACAATTGACCGCGCATGATGCTCTGGGCGCGCACGCTAGAGATGAAATCGGCATTCATGAAAATACAGCAGCCAATCCGATTCAAGCAGCGCTCTCCTCTGCTGCCGCTTTTTCTTGTGGTGCAGCACTTCCAATGTTCGCGATATTGCTTAGTGCTGAAACCTATATTTCGCAGACGGTGATGTTCACTGGAATTTTATCTCTCGCGTTATTGGGTGCAATGTCAGGATATATAGCCAACACCTCAATACTCAAGAGTAGCCTACGCATTACACTGTGGGGAATTCTCGCTATGTTATTTTCTAGTTGGGTCGGTTCTCTATTCAATGTGCAGACCCTTTAGAGATGCTTGCTTTTTCGAAATCCGAGTGAATGTATAAGAATTAATTTACGGCGGAATAAAGCTTTTTTTATCGTTTGGTTGTATGATCAGAGATAACTGAATGATCTACAATTAGTGTGAACATTCCACTAAATTAGATTCTCGCAGTTCTGAACTGACCAATGTAGAGAAGTGTTTTGATACATCGATTTGGGATATTGTTTGCATTTGCAACAATTGCATTACAGATTGCTGTTTTTCTACAGCCACTATTGCCAGAGAAATATCAAATTTCTCCTGCATGTGAGACTGTGTTGCATTTGTCATCCCAATTTAGACCTCAGCAAGATCTGCATGCACATCACTCACATGCTGAACATCATCATAGTATTGCCTCAGATCAGGTCGTTTCAAATTCAACCAATCATGGACATCAACATGATTTTAACCATCAATGTCCATTCTGTTTTTTCTACGGACAATTGGTTGTTCCTCCAACGTTAGGTGTTAAAGAAGTTTTGGTTCGCTTACAGGTGCGTTATTTGCATCTACAACAAGTGTTCATCAGCTTCTTCTTTTCTTTACAACGACTATTTCTTACGCCCCAAGGTCGTGCTCCACCACTTGCTTTTTCAGTGATTTAGTTTGTCTAAAATTATTTATTGAGAAAGTGAGTTATATATGCTTTATCGAGTTTCTTTTGCTATCGTTCAGCAAGAGCCAGCGATATACATCGCTAAAAAAATACAGTGTTTAGATGATATTCAACAGACTCCCTCTGTACTGGAGAATTCGCTATGGACTTAGGTTTAACTGCATTAGAACTGGCCCGTATCCAGTTCGCTTTTACTGTTTCATTTCATATTATTTTTCCTGCTACCTCTATTGGACTGGCTTGTTTCCTGGCGGTTTTAGAATGGAAATGGTTAAAAAGCCACGATCCAATTTACAAAGATTTATATAAGTACTGGCTTAAAATCTTCGCCGTCACTTTTGGTATGGGCGTGGTTTCAGGTGTGGTGATGAGCTATCAGTTCGGCACCAACTGGAGTGAGTTCTCCCGTATTTCAGGAAGTATCACAGGGCCATTACTGACCTATGAAGTGCTTTCGGCTTTTTTCCTCGAAGCTGGATTCCTCGGCATCATGTTATTTGGCTGGGGGCGAGTCAGTGAAAAAGCGCATTTCTTTGCGACGCTGATGGTAGCCATCGGTACATGTATCTCAATGTTCTGGATATTATCCTCCAATAGCTGGATGCAAACACCGCAAGGCTTTGCGATTGAAAATGGCATCATCGTTCCAACAGATTGGTTTGCGATTGTCTTTAATCCATCATTCCCATACCGTTTTGCGCACATGGCAGTGGCTGCATTTCTTGTTTCTGCATTAGTTGTGGCTGCTACGGCTGCTTGGCACTTACTTCGCGGTCGCCGTGATGCATTGGTCAAAAAATCGTTTTCAATGGCGATGTGGATGATCTTATTTGCTGCACCAGCACAAGTGGTGATTGGTGATCATCACGGTTTAAATACTTTGAAATATCAACCTGCAAAACTCGCTGCGATGGAAGGACACTGGGAAACCAATGTCAATGAACCTATGCCGCTTTATCTTTTTGGTATCCCTGATATGCAAGCAGAGACCACCAAATATGCAGTGGGTATCCCCTATTTGGGCAGCTTGATTCTTACACATAGTCTCGATGGCGAAGTCAAAGGTTTAAAAGAGTTTGCACCTGAAGATCGACCAAACTCAACCTTGGTGTTTTGGAGTTTCCGTATCATGGTGGGTCTCGGCACACTGATGGTTTTATTGGCGCTTGTCGGGTTAATCCTACGTAGAAAAGATCAAATTTATGAGAAAAAATGGTTTCATAAATTCGCTCTAATCATGGGACCAACGGGCTACATCGCTTTATTGGCAGGCTGGTTTACCACTGAATTAGGGCGTCAACCATGGGTGGTTTATGGTGTTTTACGGACTAAAGATGCCTTATCCAGTGTTTCTGCTGAACAAGTTGGACTCACGCTGATTATCTTTGTAGTGGTCTATACCATCGTCTTTGGTACAGGTATTTACTACATCCTCAAGCTAATGCACAAAGGTCCTCAGTTTATCGATACACCAATACCAGAGACTGGAGGCGTTGGACATTTCAAAACTCCAATGCGTCCTTTAAGCGCTGTTGATGACAGTCTTGAAAACAAAGATCAAGGCAAAGGAGAATAACATGTTGGATATTTCTCTCATTTGGGCAATGATCATTGCCTTTGGTGTATTGATCTATGTGGTGCTCGATGGTTTTGATCTCGGTATCGGCATTTTGTTCCCTTTTATAAAAGGAAAACAAGAACGAGACGTGATGATGAATACCGTTGCACCTGTTTGGGATGGCAATGAAACATGGATGGTGTTAGGCGGTGCAGGTTTGTTCGCTGCGTTTCCAATCGTTTACGCCACGGTTTTATCCGCACTATATATGCCAATTACCTTAATGGTGATTGCCTTAATCTTTAGAGGTGTTGCATTTGAGTTTCGTTTCAAAGCGAATCGTTCTAAAGCACTTTGGGATATGGCCTTTATCTGGGGTTCAACGCTGGCGAGTTTCTTCCAAGGCGTGATTTTAGGTGCTTATATTCAGGGCTTAAAAACAGAGAATGGTATATACGTCGGTGGCGGTTTAGACTGGCTGACTCCTTTTGCACTGTTTACGGGTTTCGGTGTGGTAGTGATGTATGCAGCTTTAGGTTGTGGCTGGCTCATCCTGAAAACAGATCAGGAATTGCAAAACAAAATGTACAACCTGATGCCAAAACTGATCTTCACCCTATTGGCTATTTTCGTTGCCGTCAGCTTGTACACGCCTTATAGTCAGCCAGCAATCGCTGAGAAATGGTTTGCTTTACCGCAATTAATTTATTTTAGTCCTGTTCCAATTTTAGTAATCGCCTTTACGTTCCTAGCATGGCGTGCCTGTGTAAAACGAAGTGAATATAAACCTTTCATTTATACCCTCATGCTGATGTTTCTTGCTTACTCAGGTTTTGTCATCAGTCTTTGGCCATACATCATCCCGCCGTCGGTCACGATATGGGAAGCTGCTGCCCCAAGAAATAGTCAGCTATTTTCGTTAGTTGGTGCAGGCATTATGATTCCAATCATCTTGGTCTACACCTTTTGGGGTTACTGGATTTTTAGAGACAAAGTTCGTATTGGTGACGACGGCTATCATTGAGGTGAAGTCAAATGAAAAAATCACAAATCAAATGGTTCATTGGCTTGTGGCTGGTTGGCTTTTTAGGGTTAGCGATCATCGCTGGACTCTTTAAAGGCTTATTGATGCTTGCTTACCAATAATCTCTTTTCTGGGTGTTTGACCGATGATTGGTCAAACACCTGTTTATTTTCCTATAAGCTTTGCATTCCTCAACTAAATAACCATTATTATTTGCTATTTTTTTTAAATCTAAGCTATGTTGATTTAAAAGCAATTAGGAAAATGACATGTCAATTTTAGAATTATTTGAAATAAAACATCCTATTTTTCTGGCTCCTATGGCCGGTGTTTCTACACCAACACTCGCGGCAGAAGTTTCCAATCAGGGTGCTCTCGGTTCTTTAGGCCTCGGTGCAAATACCCCTGAATCAGCCAAAGCGCAAATTTTAAAAACGCAAGAACTGACGGACCTCCCATTTCAAGTCAACTTTTTTTGCCATCAGCCAGAACCACTCAATGCTGAAATTGCGAAGCAATGGATTGAATATTTACAGCCTGAATTTGCTAAATTTGATGCAACGTCTCCCACACAATTGAATTGCATCTATCCGAGTTTTTTAGAAAATGATGATTTCCTCAATGTCGTTTTAGAAACCAAACCCAAAGCAGTCAGTTTTCATTTCGGAATTCCTCATCCACATCAAATTCAAGCACTCAAACAGGCTGGAATTATCACTATGGTTTCAGCAACCAACCTGATTGAGGCACAACAAATTGAGGCTGCTGGCATTGATATCATTATTGCGCAAGGTATTGAGGCAGGTGGACATCGCGGTATTTTCAATCAACATGTTGATGCTGCAATTAAAACCAGTGATCTTGTTCAACTGCTCACCCAACATTGTACCTGCCCTGTGGTCGCAGCAGGTGGCATCATGAATGGAGATCAAGCAAAAACCATGTTTAAACTGGGTGCCTCGGCTGTACAACTCGGTACCGCATTTGTGCAATGTAAAAGTTCCAGTGCCAACGCAGCTTATCGCAAAGCATTATTTAGTCAAAAAATCACCCAAATCAGCGCTAGTTTATCAGGACGACCTGCGCGTGGTTTGCTCGGAACATGGCATACCCAAATTGATAGCCCGCATCGTCCCACTGTACCGGCATACCCATATAGCTATGATTTAGCCAAACAACTGATGGGGATTGCTAACCAACACGATGATTTTAGCTATGGTTCATTTTGGGCGGGAAGCAATGTGGCTCAAATTCGAGAATTAGAAGCTGCCGATTTAGTCAATCAACTGATTGTAGAAATCACAACACGGTAAAAAATTAATAAAAAAATCGACCCCAATAGGTCGATTTTTTTTATTGCAGTCTATTTAAATAATTCTAACAACGCTCTCTGTGCATTATAAGGCTCTTCGCCCTCTGCTGGTGTCGCACGTTGCCACGTCCCATCTGCTTGCAATAACCACGCTTGTTGATTGTCTTTGAGATAATTCAATAAGCCTTGCTGATAAATCCGTTTTTTCAAAGCAGGCTCTTCAATAGGAAAACAGGCTTCTACACGATTAAATAAGTTGCGATCCATCCAGTCAGCACTCGAACAATAAATTCGTGGATTACCATTATTACTAAAATAATAGACACGAGTATGTTCTAAAAAGCGTCCGACGATAGAACGAACACGGATATTTTCGGATAAATTTGGCAAACCTGGGCGCAAACAGCAAATTGAACGGATGATTAAATCAATTTGTACACCAGCTTGTGACGCTTCATACAACTTATTAATAAGTTGAACTTCAGTTAACGCATTCACTTTAATAATAATTTGTGCAGGTTTACCCGCTTTCACGTTGGCAATTTCATCATCGATAAAGTTAATCAAATGTGCATGTAAGGTAAATGGCGCGTGCAATAACTTTTTCAGTTTTGCCATCTTGCCCATACCCGTCAACTCTTGGAACACGCGATGTACATCTTCACAGAGTTCTTTATCGGTGGTCATGAGCCCATAATCAGTATAGATTCGAGCATTACCTGCATGATAGTTACCTGTGCCCAAATGCACATAACGAACCAATTTATTATTTTCTCGGCGTACCACCAAGATCATCTTGGCATGGGTTTTATAACCCACGATACCATACACCACCACAGCGCCCGCTTCTTGCAGCACATTGGCGACTTCAATATTGGATTCTTCATCAAAGCGCGCACGTAATTCAATGACCGCTGTTACTTCCTTGCCATTACGGGCAGCTTCGGCAAGCACCTGTACAATTTCCGAGTCTGCACCACTACGATACAAGGTTTGTTTAATTGCTAACACCTGTGGATCACGTGCCGCTTCACGTAATAATTGAATCACAGGCGCAAAAGACTCAAACGGATGATGTAATAAAATCTCTTGTTTTTGCATCGCCGCAAAGATGCTTTCAGACTTCTTAAATACTCTTGGCAAAACTGGCGTATGCGAGTCATAGCGCAAATGCGGACGTTTAAAGTTTGACAATAAACGCGCCAAATTGACTGGGCCATCAACTTTATATAGTTGCTCTTCTCCCAACTCAAATTCAGCCAATAAATAATCATAGATATGCTTTGGACAATTCTGTGTGACTTCCAAACGTACCGCACGTCCAAAGCGACGCGAACTCAACTCACCTTTCAAGGCTTTGGCCAAATCTTCAACATCTTCGTTCAAAGCCAAGTCGGCGTTACGTGTGACTCGAAATTGATAACATCCTGTTGCCGTCATGCCTGGGAACAAGTCGGATACATGCTCATGGATAATGGCAGACAGCATCACATGATGTTCTTTACCCTCAGTAAGTTCATCAGGTAAACGTACGACACGCGGTAACGAGCGTGGTGCAGGAACAACAGCCAAATCAATTTGACGACCAAAGGCATCTTTACCTTCTAATGTCACCACAAAGTTGAGGCTTTTGTTCACTAAACGGGGAAATGGATGTGCTGGATCAAGACTAATCGGTGTTAAAACAGGTGCAACTTGCTCTTGGAAATATTTTTTAATCCAAGCAGACTGTGCAGGTGTTAATTCACCACGACGTAAAAAACAAATATCTTCTTCACGTAACTTCGGCAAAATTTCTTCATTGAGAATACGATATTGATGTTCAATCGCGGCATGTGCTGTGATGGAGATTTGCTCCAAAACCTGCTTAGGGGTAAAACCATCAGGCGTACGGCTTTCATTGCCTAGAGTCAATTGCTCCATCACTCCTGCTACGCGAATTTCAAAAAACTCATCTAAGTTACGTGAAAAAATCAGCAGGAAATTCATCCGTTCCAATAATGGATGAAGTGGATCAACCGCCTGTTCAAGCACACGTAAATGGAAATCAAGAATGGAAAGTTCTCGATTAATATAACGATCGTTGTAACTGTATTCTATTGGCGCTGTTGTCGTCACTGCAGTATTCATACTGAACCTTGTGCATTATCATTCATCAAGTGATAATTTAAGTATGCTGCAAAATTATGTCAATTTGGTAAAAAAGCCCAAAAATATTGGGCTTTTTCGCATTTAAATTATTTATTGTGGTTTTTGTGTGCCATTCATATATTTCAAAATCACACGTTTACGGTATTGCAGCTTTCGATCATTGCGGTTGTCTTGGTAATATTTAGGATTAGGTAGTAATGCAGCGAGAAAGGCCGCTTGCTCACGGGTTAAGCTTTTTGAACTTTTACCATAATAATATTGCGCTGCAGCCTCTACGCCATAAATGTTCTGTCCGAATTCAACTGAGTTCATATACACTTCTAAAATTCGACGTTTTGACCATACCCGTTCCATCATCCATGTCGCGACTGCTTCTTGTCCCTTACGAATAAATGAACGCTTGTTATACAGAAATAAGTTTTTCGCTAATTGTTGTGAAATGGTCGAACCACCAGCCACCACCTCACCCTTTTTATTATTTCGTTCTAAGGCATGTTGAATACCCGCCCAGTCAAAACCATGATGATGAATAAATTTTGCATCTTCCCCAGCTAGAACTGCATGTTTGAAGTTATCGCTAATCTGATCATAATCACGCCAGTCGTGCTGAATCGGTTTCAAGTCAGACCAATAGTCTAAACGCATAAACATGGTTGTGTTTACAGGGTGAGTTCGCCACCACACTAAACTACTAAAAATCCAAAGCTGAATGAGTAAAATCACGCCGATGATCAGCATCACAACACGGGCTAAAAAGGCTTTCATTAAAGTGCATCACTCCTTCTGCATTTGTCTGTGAAATATCAACAGACATTGATTCATGCTAAGCTATTTTTTATTTCAATGACTCGCCAAGCATATGACTGAAACAACTCCACCACAAATCAATCAAAAATTACAGATGCAAACATGGTGGTTTACCGCGCTATTGATCGCCGTCAATGTCGGATTATTTAGTTGGCAAATTCTCACAGGTGTGAATATTACCGATCCTTCACCTGTTGATGCAATTGCTTGGGGTGCGGATTTCACACCTCTGACGTTTTTGGGTCAGCCCGAACGACTACTCAGCAGCATGTTTTTTCATTTCGGAATGATTCACTTGATGCTGAATATGTGGGCATTATACATTTTTGGTAGTATTGCCGAACAACTGTTTGGTCGGACTTATTATATTGCTCTGTATTTTCTAGCAGGGTTAATGGGCAGTGTGCTTTCCAGCTATCTGAGTATTTTAGATGCCTATCAATTATTACAACACTTTGATGTAAAGCTATTACCGAAAATCAGTGCAGGTGCATCAGGCGCAGTCATGGGCTTAGGTGCTGCACTGACGGTTATCTCCCTATTTCCAACTTTGCCACGACAACGGTTTTTGTTAGATAAAAAATCTCTACTCTTGATTATGGGCATCAACCTCGTATTTGGTTTTACCGTTTCAGGCATCAATAATGCTGCACATATTGGCGGTATGATCATGGGGGCTTTTCTCGCAGGCGCTTGGTATTTCAGTCAAAAAGTTGTGAAAACCAATTTCATCCAAATCACAGCGATCTTCATTGCGACGTTATTACTCGCAGCATTCTATTTTTACTGTACCCAGTTAAGCATTGAACTTCATCCATTATGGTATGAGATTTTGATGCAAAATAAACTCAATTAAAATCGCTTAAACAATTAAATTGGGCGATCATCTCAAACAAATCACCGCCCAATTTAATCCATTCATTTACATACTACCCTTTCAACATTGACTAAAATCCATCCATTTATTATGCTTTTTTTGTCAAAAACAGATTAGGTTTGGGACGGTTGGCCCATTCCCTCGTTGATACGAGTTCTTCCGTTATTCGACTAACGGCCCATGACGAATAATGTACTCACTTCATGTAGGTACATCTATGACATCAAAAGGGGCACAAATATGAAACCACACATTTCCATTTTAACGCTTGGCGTTACCGATCTAGAACAATCGCTTATTTTCTACCGTGATGGTCTTGGGCTACAAACAGAAGGTATTGTAGGTCAGGAGTTTGAACATGGCGCTGTTGCTTTCTTTGATCTTCAACGCGGACTAAAACTCGCAATCTTTGCTCAAGAAGATCTCGCGATTGATGCAGGATTAATTCAGCAACCCATTAGTTCAACCGCCATGTCGATTGGACATAATGTCAGCAATAAAAGTGAGGTTGATGAAATTATGGAAACTGCGAAAAAAGCAGGTGCTGTCATCGTGAAACAAGCCCAGGATACTTTTTATGGCGGTTACGCAGGATACTTTCTTGATCCCAATGGCCATCTTTGGGAAATCGTCTGGAATCCACAGATTATGCCACCCTCTGATTTTTGATCAAACGAAGTTTTTTAAAGCATATTAGGATTTAGATGCAAAATAACAGAATATCTTGCATCTAAATCATTACATAATTTTTAAGATTGGTTGATTTCCCTCAAGCTCTGCAATGGTGGAATATCACATAAATAGCTGAGACGATAACGACCAATCAAAGTACAAATCAACATCATCGTTAACGGTAAAATCAACCAGATTTCAGGATGCCATTGCACGGCCATTTGCATCTTGTGACTGGCAATTGCACTGATCACCTCAGCAAAAAGACATGCGACGATACCCGCCAATAATCCAATAAAACCGATTTCCAAACTCAGCATTCGTTTTAATTTATTTTTGGCGATACCAAAAGAACGTAATAATGCCACCTCTTTACGGCGCTCATCCATCAACACATTCAAACAGGCGATCAGCACCAAGATACCTGATAACCCAACCAGCATCGCCAGTACAGTCACGATCTGAACCAACACATTCATTAAACGCTTCACTTCATCCAAAATCCGCCCAACATCAATAAATACCGTATTGGAGAATTGTTGAATCAGTTGCACCATTTTTGCTTGTTCAGCAGGCGGTACATAAAAGCTTCCTAAGTAGCTGCCTGCATTTTCATCCATCGTTTCTGGAGAAAAAATAAAGAAGAAGTTTGGACTAAAGCTTTCCCATTCCACTGCACGTAAATTAATCACCGTCGCTTGTAACGTTCCCTCTGGCAGACTAAAACTGAGTTGATCACCGATATGAATATCAAGCTCATTAGCTAACTTTTCTTCCACTGAAACTTGAGCAACTTGACTAAATTCTTTCGCCCCCTTTGTAATGACATTGTCAGTCGGAAAATGTGCTGATTGAGTCAAGTTTAGCTCACGGCGTAACGAGTTATTTTGCTGAATCAATTCAGGTGCAAATGCTTCACCATTCTTCGCAATTAAACGCCCACGAATATTGGGATAAAGCGGCGTTGATTGCCATTGATTTTGTTCAAGTTGTTGTTTGAGTTGTGGCATATCAAAAGGAGGTAACCCATAGACAAATTGATTGGGGGTCCCTTCTGGTAGCTGTTGCTGCCAACGTTCAAGTAGATCGGTTCTTAAAACACTCAGTACCGTAATCAAACTCAAACCTAAAGCCAAAGCCGTAATCTGTAATGCAGTTTGATGCGGGATACGAACATAAGCTGATAATGGGTGTTTGAGTTGTTTAATTGCTTTCAGTAATAACCAAATCACAGCATAGAGCACGGCACAAAGGGCTAAAATCGCGCTTAACACCAACAAACTTAACTGAATATTATCACTCAATACCAAACTAAAAATCACCAGACTGGCAACCCCAACAGCAAACATCGCAATATGAGATTTTCGCGAGCGCACTTGTTGGCGTATGACTCGAATGGGTGGTGTATTCAGTAACTCCCAAATACTCGGCAAGATAAAACCAATCAGCACCATCACACTGGTAAAAATCGCAATCGGCAATGCCATGAGTAAATCACTCATTGCAAAGCTGAGTTGTAATTGGGGAATCAGCTGTAGCATCAATTGCAATAGCCCATAGCCCAAAGCGATCCCCATCAAACTACCAATCACGATCGACAACGCACTGACGATACCAAGCAATAGCATATACCCAACTAGAATTTGCCTTTTACTTGCGCCCAAACAGCGCATCAAAGCAATGTGATCTTGGTTTTGTTGTACATAACGTTGACTGGTCAGAGCAATTGCAATACCACAAAGTAGAATCGTCAATAAATTGGCGAGCTGTAGAAAAGTATCCAGATTTTCAATTGGTTTCATTAACCGAGTATTAGATTGGCTGGCATCTCGTAGCTTTAATGATGTTTGTTCAGTATTTTCAATCTGTTGATCAACTGCCTGATCTAAAGGCTGCTCATGACCAGTGTCTTGTTTAAATATCTGTTGAAAGGCATTCACTTGTTCAGGCAAACCTGCCATTAACAACCGATATTCAATACGGCTGCCAATTTGCACGGCATTGGTTTTTGCAATATCTGCACGATGAATAATCACCGTGGGCGAAAAACCTGAAAAACCAAGTTCTTGATTTGAATCATGCTCAATCACGCCTGTAACCGTAAATTCACCATCCGCAATGGCAATCTGATCACCTAACTTGGCATGCAATAAATCCATTGCTCTTGGACTTAACCAGACTTGCCCAGGTTGAATGGATTTAGCTTGAGGTGAAATCTCTAGTTTCCCACGTAAGGGGAAGCTGTCATCTACAGCTTTGACATTGACCATCACAAACTGATCTTGGGTATGTGCCATTGATCCAAATATGGTCACAAAGGCCTGTTGCAAGTTCAGTTTTTCGGCGTGTTGCAGCCAGTTAGACTGAATCGGTTCTTGATCTGATAGAACTAGATCTGCACCGAGCATTTCCGCTGCTTGCAAGGTCACGGCATTTTGGACTTGAGTATTGCTAAATTTTAAAGCTGTGGTTGCGCTAATCGCGAGGGAGAGCGCAATAATCAATAAATACAATCCACCTGTACGAAAACTTTGTAGCAGTAAGGGTTTTACAATCGAATTCATACCCTTTCCTCGGCGCTCTCATCTTCAGCTTTGATGATTTCTTGAATTTGACCATCCACAAGTCTGACATGACGTTGACATAATGCAGCTAAATTTTGATCATGCGTCACCAGCACTAAAGTTGTGCCAAGTTCTTTATTTAAATCAAATAAAAGTTGCTCAATCTCTTCTGCCGTTTGCCCATCCAAATTTCCTGTCGGTTCATCTGCGAAAATAATTTTGGGTTCAGCAATCAATGCACGGGCGATGGCCACGCGTTGTTGTTCACCACCAGACAAAACTTTGGGCGTTTGTTGTGCCTGACGAATCAAGCCCACACGCTCTAACCAAGCTAATGCTTTTTGTTCTGCATGTTTAAAATTAAAATCTGGTTGTAAACGTAATGGCAGCATGACATTTTCTAAAGCACTGAGCTGAGGTAGAAGCTGAAAAGACTGAAAAACAAAACCAATATTTTCTAATCGAACCTGTGCACGTTGCTCTTCAGTTAAAGCATGTACCGCTTGTTCACAGACCCATAACTCTCCCAAACTTGGTCTATCCAAGGTGGCTAAAATCCCCAAGAGCGTGGATTTTCCTGAACCTGACCGACCTGTAATCGCAATTTGCTCTCCCTCAAAAATATCTAAATCAATCTCTTTTAAAATGGTTAGAGTTTGCTGATTAATTTGAATATTTTGTGTAACTTTTCGGGCAGAAATAATCGGTTGTGGCATGATGTTAGGTATCCTGTAGAACAAATTTTTAACGGTTATGCAAACACCTAAAGTGATCTTATCTATGTCTAAACTGCTTGCCACACTACTGATATGTTTATTACCAACACTGGTTTCGGCAAAGACGATTTTGATATTGGGTGATAGCCTGAGTGCAGGTTATGGTATTGATGCCAAACAAGGTTGGGTTCACCTATTACAACAACGTTTAGACCAACAGTATCCGAAACAGCACAAGGTGGTCAATGCAAGTGTCAGTGGAGAAACCACCAGTGGCGCGCTGGCAAGATTACCGAAACTATTGCAGACCTATAAACCTGAAATTGTGGTCATTGAGCTGGGGGGAAATGATGGATTACGTGGGCAACCACCACAAATGATTCAAAAAAATTTAGCTCAGTTGGTACAACTCAGTCAGAAACAAAAGGCCAATGTTTTACTGTTTGGTATGAAAATACCACCAAATTATGGAACGGCATATAGCACCGCTTTTGAAAATAATTATAAAGTTGTAAGCCAGCAATATCGCATTAAGTTACTGCCCTTCTTTTTAGAAGGTGTCGCAGGTAATAAAAGTTTAATGCAAAATGATCAGGTTCACCCAAATGCCAAAGCACAATCGATTATGCTTAACTTGGCTTATCCGTATATTCGAGGGGCGCTGTAAAACGTTGTGCCCTAAGTTTGATTAATCTATTTTTTTAATAAAATAAACAACTCTTTCAGTTTCTTGAAAACCCAATGCACGATGCATTTCATGACTGATGACATTGTCCAATGCTGCATCAGATGCAAACTCAGTACAAGAAAATTGTTTTGCCCACGCCTCAACCTGACGAACAAGTAAAGTTGCTATACCTAAGCGACGATATTCTGGAAGTACATAAATGCCTTCTAGAAATGCTACGGGAGAAGTCTCTGTCCCGTTTACATATTCATACCGAATAGATGCTTCTAGCATCGCAACCGCGTGATCATCAGAATAGGCTAATAATTGTAATGCATGCTTTTCAGCCAATAACTGATGCATCTCTTGCAAATGTGATTCTTCAAGATCATTCCAAAGCTTTATTCTTAGTTTTAACCAATCTTTGAGTGAAGCTTCTGATGCTGGTTTAATATTCATAACATCACCACCACTGCTTTGATGAACAGCGTGAAAAACAACCTAAATAGAAAAGTGGCTAACTTGAAAGTTAGCCATTTATATTATTTTAAAAATCAAAGAACGTCACTTCACCCGTTTCAAGCGAATACTCTGCCCCAACAACGATCATCTTGCCTTTCTCAATTAAACTTTCCAACACACTTGAACCATGACGTAACTGATTCACCGATGCGAAAACATTAGAACGAACTGCATGGGCAGATAACTTTTTCAAATCATCTTTTAATTCAGTTTGCATCAAAATTTCTACCGAAGGACGTACACGATTCACAATTGACATCAGATTTGATGATGGCGGTTGATCTGGATTCTTTAGCGTATCAATTGTTGCTTGGATCGCACCACAATGACTATGCCCTAAAACAACAACCACTGCACAATCATATCGTTCAGCGGCAAACTCGACGCTGCCCACTTGCGACGGTGCAACAATATTGCCTGCTACACGTATTACAAATAAATCACCTAAGCCCTGATCAAACACCATTTCAGCAGGCACGCGCGAATCTGAACAACCTAAAATAATCGCAAAAGGATTTTGTTCACTAGCCATCTCGGCGCGCTCTTGGTGCGTGAGCAATTTCTGTTGGGTTGCTTCCCCTTTCACAAAACGAGCATTACCAGCTTTTAAACGTTCTAGAGTTTCTTTGGCAGTGAGCATGCGTACAATCCATCTATGATTAACATGAGAAAAGAGTTTAATCTGCGTAAGGTTGAAAGTCACTGACCAAAATAGAAACTCATCGAACAAAGGACACGCCTTTGATCATAAAAATGACCGATAAATGATGATTTCATTGGCAAGAATTTCCATACATCTGTAGATTATGCAAATGACTCCCCGAGTAACATCCTCAATAATCAATTGATTTAAGAATAGATCAAGGACTGAGCAAAGATGAATATCCTATTTTCGGTGCCATTGCGTAAGACATTCACTGCCGCCTTACTGGCTTGCAGCCTATCAGCAGTTGCAATAAGCACAACTCAAGCTGCTGAAATTGAGATGAGTTTTCAAAATTTATTACAACAAGAACGAGCATGGGCTGGCCTGCAAAGCAAAACATTAAAAGTAGGCGATATCACATGGTCTTATAGCGAAGGCGGTCAAGCAGGGAAACCAATCATCGTTTTAATTCATGGTTTAGCAGGCAGTCGAGACAACTGGAATCGAGTTGCACAGGCGTTGACCGCAAATTATCATGTCATTATTCCAGACCTACCTGCCAGTGGTGAAACCCAAGTTCCGAAAGAATTTGATTATTCAGTTCCGAATGTCACCGAAAAATTACGCCGTTTTATTGAAGCAGCGAACCTCACAGGTCCAGCACATATCGCTGGTCATTCATTGGGTGGTTCTGTCGCTATGCTCTACGCAGGCCAATATTCATTTGAGACCAAGAGCTTATTCTTAGTCAATGCAGCTGGTGTGTATCGGACAGCAACAACACCTTATTTAAAAGATCCAAATCAAATTAGAAATATGGTGGTGAGTAAAAAAGGTGATTTTAACTTCCTCATGCAACAAGCCATGTATGCTCCGCCTTTTATTCCAAAAGAAATTGCGCAAGCCCAAGAGCAAATGATGATTGGGCAAGTCGAGCAAACCAAGAAAATGATTGAACAGGTAATTGCGCTGAATAAATTGTATACGCCTGATTCATTTGCTTTGTTAACCAGAGCGATCGATGCACCCACCCTAATTCTGTGGGGAAAACAAGATAAGATCATCAATGTAGAAGTTGCATCTGAACTCAAATCACTATTGAAAAATGCCCAACCTCCTGTGATTTTGGATAAAGTCGGTCACATGCCGATGTTAGAAGCAGATCAATTGGTGGTGCAGCAATATTTGCCTTTCTTGAACAAGATTCAAACAGCGAAACCTGCAACTGCCCCGTCGCCATAAATTTAAATAAGTGATTTGAAATTTTATGTCTAAACATCCAATGATAGAACAACTGATCGATGCGCAACTTGATTTCCTTGATCAGGAGTTTGCACAAACAGAAACGATTCAGCATGAGTTTAAACAGTTCTATCATTGTTTACGTTTACAACAACTCCAGCATATTTGGTCCTTTCCGCAGATTTTTGAACTGCTTGAAAAACAAATTTTAGCAACTCCTGCAAGCTCATTTTTAGTTGAGCAAATTACTGAGCACATCCGTTTCGCGCTCATCCATCCGCTCAATGATCAAACAACCATCGAAGAAGTTATTCCTGTATTAACCATCGATTCGATTGCACAATACGTTGCTAGTAAAAGTGGTCATCGCCAACGTCTGATTCGAACCATAGTCAATAATCCTGCTTTTTCTGCACTGATTACGCAACTGATTCAACACTCGATTCAAGACTATTTAGATAATTCAGTGATGTCTAAACGTGTTCCAGGTGTCGGGCATTTTATGAAAATGGGCAAATCGGTTTTGGAAACAGTGACGGACTCTAATCTCAATGAAACCATTGGTCACTATTTGCAGAAAAATATTTTAAAAATCAGCCAAATGAGCGAGCGCGTTTTAAATCAACATTTTAACGATGATAAGCTCTATCATTTTCAAGCCAATCTTTGGCATAAAATTAAAGTCATGCCTTTATCGGTATTGCGGAATTATGTCGAAGTACAGGATTTACCTAAAACGGTCGGCATGGGACATGATATTTGGGAGCATATTCGTCAAACAGATTATTTAAAACAACAAGTTCATGATGGTGTTTATGCATGGTATGCACGCAACCAAGAACGGACTTTTGATCTGTTATTACGTGATCTAAATATTGACGAAAATTTAATTGAAAATGAATTAAGCAACTTATTAGCGCCTATCTTAGGACACGTCATTCAAACGGGTTATTTGAGACAACGTGCTCGTGCATATTTGGAAAAGTTTTATTATTCAGAACATGTGACTGAAATATTCAAAAAACAAGGCGCTTAATGCGCCTTGTTTGCGCCATATCGAACTTAGAAGCTATACGTCACGCCAAGATTGTAACGGCGACCATCGAGTACATAATTATAAGTCTCTGTATCAATCTCTTTATCAAACAGATTGTAAACACCCGCCGCAAAGGCGATATTTCGTGTTGGTTTATAGTTCAATCCCACATCAACCATCGTATAAGCAGGTTTACCCTTTGCCATCTCGGTACGGCTTAAATAATCAGAGGTTTTGCTGCGGTAGTTGACTCGCCCCCAACTTGAGAACTGATCATTGATCTCCCAATCTGCGGTGGTATTAAACATATGTTTTGGCATTTCATTTAGCGGTTTGCCTTTATTTATCCCGCTTTTTTGTTCTGTATCGGTAAAGGTATAATTGGCACGTAAGTTCACATTTGGCAAAACTTTCCAACCAAAAGTCATTTCAGCACCACGCATATTGGCTTTATCCACATTTTCACGCAGACTGACAAAATCGAACTTCTCGCCCAACCAATCACAGCCACGTGACCCAGCATCTCCCTGACACGTTCTTACTTCAGTAATTTTATCTTTAAATTCGCTGTTAAAAATTGTTAAACCTGCATTTAGATTATCGAGATTGTCCCAGTTAAATGAAACTTCATAGTTCACACTTTTCTCAGGTTTTAAATCAGGATTTCCGACAATAACGCCATTACTTTGGCCTCCACCTGTAGCTTGTCCCCATTCTGCAACAGTTGCACGTAGTGCTGGTGTTTTATAACCCGTCGACACACCACCTTTAATCACCCAATTATCATTCAAGCCCCAAACCCCATAAACCTTTGGACTCCAATGATCACCAAACTTTTCGTCTTTATCCAAACGAATTGAACTGGTTAAAGTAAAGTCATCAACAATATTCCACGCATTTTCAGCAAATAATGCCCAGCTATAACGATCAAGATGTGAAATAGGTTTTGCACCACCCACACTCAATTGGTTACCTTGATCATCTAATTCTTCTTTTAAATACATGCCGCCAAAACTAAGGCTATGACGATCAAAATTTACCTTATTGATTGTATTAAATGTGGTGTTGGTCGCTTCCATATTGCGTGATGGATTATCATTTTCTTCACGCTGAATATAGGAATTTGTTTCTACAGCACCAATTTGACCGCGATGCGTTAAGCTATATTCTGTACGGTAATAATTAGTGAATGAATCTGTAGGATACTCACCGCGCTTATTTGGTTTGTTTTCAATCGTTTTGCCCACGGTTGCATTACGCGCTTGAATAGAGCGTTGATATTCCAAATCAATGGTGTGATCATCATTCGGTGTTAAGCTAAATACCGCACCGCCTGCGCGCATTTTTTGTTTCTTATAACCACCATAGATATCATCTTCATCACGTTGGGAAAATAAACCATTGGCTTTAAATGATAAAAGATTGGCAATCAACGGCCCTGAAATATATGCATTTGACTGATATAAGTTACCTGAGTTTGAGTTCTCTTGTAGTGTGGTATCAAGTTTGATTGATCCCGTCCATTCCGTGGCATTTTTTTTGGTAATGATGTTAATTACCCCCCCCATTGCATCTGAACCATACAATCCAGACATTGGACCACGAATCACTTCAATGCGTTCGATTGCACCAATATTCGGTAACCAACCTTGTTCAATCCCTGAGTTATCGCTATTTGGTCGAACTGAACGGGTATTTATTTTTTTCCCATCGACCATGATCACCGTATAAGCACTGCCCATACCACGAATACTAATATCGCTTGAGCTACCACCGCCAGTTACAACAACGCCTGGTACATCTTTTAGTGCATCTGTCACATCACGATATGCTTTCTTATTGATTTCTTCTTGTGTGAGAACGGAAATTGACGCGGCTGCCTTTTTAATGTCCTGCTCGAACCCGCTCGCAGTGACGACAATTGTGTCTAATTGCATCGCATCTTTCTTTGTTTGAGTTTCTGCTGCATATGCAAACGTCAACATACTACTTAAAACAGAGACTGCGAGTACCGACTGACGAGCTATTTTCTTGGACATATTCCCACCTAATTAAGATAAAACTTAAGTCTTGTTTAAAAATTCATGAAGAGTCTAACAAAAATCAAATAAAACTCAATACAAATGATAATTATTATTATTTATTAATTCATATTCTATAGTTATATGTGCAAGTTAAATAAAGAAAAAATAGTTTATTTCCACTGAAAATAAAAAAAAGCCCTTAAAAGGGCTTTCTTAATATACAGTAATTTTCAAGTTTTTATTATTTAAAATAAGCACCTTCTGCTTGCGTATGGTCGGTCTGATCCACCACACGTTTTAATTCAGGGATATGCTGTTGTAAAGTGGTTTCAACGCCCTGTTTCAAGGTCACATCAATCGCTGAACAACCTTGACAGCCACCACCAAATTTCAAGACAGCTGTAAGGCCGTGTTCAGGATCATCTTTAACCTCAACCAAACTACAATTACCGCCATGCCCTTCCAATCCTGGGTTAATTTCAGATTGTAAGATGTAGGTAATACGTTCTTCAATAGATGCATCAGGCCCCACACGCGGAACTTTTGAGTTCGGTGCGCGGAAAGTCAATTGACCACCAAAACGATCTTTGTTGTAGTCAATCACCGCATCGACTAAATACGGAATTGATGGCGCATCTACATAAGCAGGAAAATCTGGATAATCCTGTTTGTAATCGGTTGGTGCAACTTCATCTGGTGCGCTGTAAGCCATACAGCACTCAGCACGTGGCGTACCCGGATGCTCTACAAAAACACGAACGCCAATTCCTGGAGTATTTTGCTTTTCTAATAAATCGCTCAAATACTCTTGTGCAGAGGGAGTAATTAAAAGGTTTGGAATTTGTTCTGCTGCGGCAGTGTTGGTGTTCTCAGTCGACATAACATTAATCCTCAAGCTGATGTCGTTATATTAACCGAAGATGGAGGGTAATTAAAAAAAATCAACCATTTTTGTAGGAATTCTATGCAAGATCATTGTTAATTCGCTTTTTAATGGCATTATTGCCTAGACACTGATCAAATTCGAAACGTTTATGTTACATCTACCCTTTAATCATACTGTGACGCTGATTATTATCACAGTGGCAATTTCTTTACTGGCATTTTCCAACTCACGTGTGATGAACCGTTTGATCTTTTGGCCTCCGGCAATGCAACGCGGACAATATGATCGTTTTATCTCTCATGGCTTCATTCATGCAGATGGCACACATTTACTTTTCAACATGATCACGCTGTTTTTCTTTGGCAATATCATTGAAAGTTTTTACCGTCAGTTTTTCTATGACATGGGCTTTGTGCTGTTTTATTTAGGTGGATTAATTTTTGCGATTCTACCAAGCTACTTAAAACATCGACATGATACGCACTGGGCAAGTCTTGGCGCATCTGGTGCTGTTTCTGCGGTTTTATTCGCCTATATTTTATTCCAGCCTTGGAACCTGATTTTTGTGTTCTTTATTCCTGTTCCAGCCATTATCTTTGCCATTTTATATGTGGCTTATAGCGTCTGGTCAGGCAAACGAGGTAATAGTAATATCAACCATAGCGCCCACTTATGGGGAGCAGCCTACGGGATTGTGGTGACGATTATCTTAGAACCAAGAGTGGTTCCTCATTTCCTCAACCAGCTGACCAAATTACCCTTTTAAAAACATAAAAAACAAGCCTCAAACTGAGGCTTGTTTTTTTAAATATACGCATCAAATCTGATCTAACAGCTTAATCACCATTAATCTAATCGATTTTAATCATTTCAACGTCAACCCGCTTTAACCAAATCATATGGCTGTATAAAAACGCAACTCGTAAAAATCAAATGGATTTAACATTTACGTACAAAATACACAGCATATGCAACTATGCAATTTCTGCTGGGAAGGCGATGACTTGATCAATTTTAACTTGATTCATCGCCACCATCAGTAAGCGGTCTATTCCCAAAGCAATCCCTGAGCATTCAGGCATTTTTGGCAGTGCGGCTAATAAATGCTGATCTGTAGGAATTACAGGCAAACCTTGTTCAGCACGTTGCATATTATCTGCTTCAAAACGTGAAGCCAACACATCCGCATCCAACAATTCATCATAGGCATTTGCCAGCTCTAAGCCCTCTATATAGACCTCAAAACGTGCAGCAACCAGTTCACCATCTTGATCAGTTTTGACTTTTGCCAATGATGCCATTTCAGGTGGAAAATCCGTTAAAAATACAGGTGCATCAAAACCTAAGCTTGGCTCTACAAAATGCGAAAATAATAAATCCATATAGCCAAGACGATCATCGCCCAAATCAAGATTCAGTCCGACTCTATTGGCGGTATCTTTCAATTGCTTTAACGTGGCTTGTAATGGATTGATCTCTAAACGATCCTGAAATGCATGTTTATAACTGAGAATAATAGGACGTATTTCCCCAAAACGATGTGCCAAACAGTTTTCTAACAGGTCGGCTGTTTCATGCATTAAACCTTTTAAATCCAATGCAGGACGATACCATTCCAACATGGTAAATTCGCTATTGTGCTTACGTCCATGTTCATCATCACGAAAAACTTTACAGATTTGATAGATCGGACCACTACCACTCGCCAACAAACGTTTCATAGGAAATTCAGGAGAAGTTTGTAAGTATTGGGTGCTTGATTTTCCATGAATATGCCGCTGCACCTGAACCGATGCCAAATGTACATCAGTCACCCCCGCTTGGGACAAAATCGGGGTTTCGACTTCCATGACATCACGCTCAGCAAAGAACTGGCGAATCTTCTGATACATTGCGGCACGCGCTTTTAGTGCTTCAATGGAACAGGTCGGTTGATAAGTTTTCATATTTTGACTCATGCTTTTGGACCTCCGTGTGCGGCCCACTCGCGGCGCAATGGATAGTTTTTACGGAGTAAATCAAATGCTGACTGCTGTACCTTTCCATCTTGGACACACGCTCTGATTTGCGCATCATCTTCAGCAATATTATAAATTTGTGTGAGGTGCTGTTTGAGTGCCTCTTTTAAATCCTGATGATCAAAGTATTGCTCAACGCTCGGTAACTGACTTTCAAATCGCTTCGATGCGGTGTAGCCGAATTTCTGGCAAAAAGCATCATAAATCATCTGTGTGCCTCTCGCCTTACCTTCCAGACTATAACCCGCAATATGTGGTGTCGCCAAAGCCAATAGATCCAATAAATCTTGAGGAATCTCGGGTTCAAATTCAAATACATCCAGTACCACTTGACGTTTGGTTTTCTCAATATCTGTCATGAGTGCGGACTGATTAATTACGGGACCACGTGCACTGTTGATTAAGATTGCTGATGCTTTCATCGCAGAAAAGGCAGCGTCATCAAATAAATGCTGGGTTGGATATTCACCTGTCTTTGTTAAAGGCACATGAAGTGAAATCGCATCTGCACGTTTCAAAAGTTCATTGAAAGAGACATTTTCAATACCATCAAGTTGCACATACGGATCGTAGCCGATCACTCGCCAACCCAGCAGTTGTGCCATCACTGCAAGTCTACTCCCGACGTTGCCTAAGCCCACAATCGCTAAAGTAAATTGATTGTCTTTTTCTAATAATTCGATGTTTAAATGTAATAAAGCAGTAATCACATATTCAGCAACTGCTTGGGCATTACAGCCTGCGGCATTACTCCAAGCAATATTGTGATGTTCTAAAGCGTGGATATCGAGATGATCTGTTCCAATGGTTGCACTACCAACAAATTGAATCTTAGTTTGATCAATCAAAGCCTGATCGACTTTAGTAACCGATCGTACCAATAGTGCATCTGCATCTTGTACATCCTGATGCGTCAATGTACGCCCTGCTTTATGCTGTATTTCTGCAAATTCCGCAAAGAAATAATCGGTAAATGCCAAATTTTCATCTGCGATAATTTTCATGCAGTGCGTCCCATAAATTAATCTGCACGTATTATCCTTAGCGCCAAGCAAATTGACAAATCAAATCTCGATTTTCTCATCAAAATGCTGAGCATTACTTCGTGATGATATTCAGATATAAAATCATAAATTTCAGACATAAAAAATCCCTGCAAATGCAGGGATTTTTTGATCTAGACGAAGATGTAATTACATCATGCCTAACGTGGCAATAACGTTCTATTACCTTGTATTACTTAATTTTTATTATATCAGACATATTAATTTTTTAATCTAACCTATTCACACCTAGCATTACATGACATTACTAAATTTTGTGAGTAAGATTGTGAGTAACTTCATCTACAAACACCCTTACTCACACATCATGTTAAACGATCTTAAAATCAAACAATTAAAGCCTAAAGAAAAAATTTACAGAGTTGCAGATCATTCAGGATTATGTGTAGAAGTTCGACCATCTGGTGGTAAATTTTGGCGTTACCGCTATCGATTCCTTACTAAAGCAAAAATGCTTACCATTGGTCAATACCCAGAAACTACTTTAGCTGAAGCTCGTTTAAAGACTTTGGAATATCGAAAGCAACTGGCTAATGGTACAGATCCATCGAGCTATCTTCAACATGAGCGACTTGAAGCACTCAAAGCGAGTAATGGAACTTTCTTTTTAGTTACTGCTGAATATTTGGAGTCTAAAAAAGGACAACATTCTGAAGAGTGGTTCCAACGCCGAAACAGTTACTTTAATAGAGATGTCTTTCCTATTATCGGTAGCAAGCCAATCCATGAAATTGATTCAATCGATATAAAGAATGTGCTTGATAGCACTACAGCTAGAATTAGGAAAACTGGTAAAGGTACTGGTGAGAATAGAGGCATCTTTGTTCGTCAAATGATTGGTGAGGTAATGCGTTACGCTATCATCACGAAACGAATTTCACTCGACCCAACATATGCATTACGGGGATATTTAAAACAGCCTGACGTGATACATGCGCGGCCTCTTACGGAAGTCGAAAAACGCGAGTTATCTAGTAAGCTAAATCAATATGGCGGTCTAACTAGCACGCGAAACGCTATTAAAGCCGCAGCTTATACATGGTTGCGAAGTATTGAGATTAGACGGGCATTAAAAGAATATATAAATTTTGATGATAAGACTTGGATTATTCCTGCAGTTTCTAGAGCTGATATTTTGGCCGGTAAGCGCAATATGAAGAAGAATAGAATACATATTGTTCCTTTATCAGACCAAATGTTTAACTTACTAAAAGAGCAGTTTTCGCTATATCCCAAAAGTGAATATATTTTCCCTGGAGAGGATGGCGACATGATGGGAAAAACAACTTTAAATAGTGCATTACAAAATATGAAGTTTGATTTTACGATGCATTCTTTACGTGCTACTGCTTCAACCGTTGCCAATGAAAATGGATTTAATCAAGATTGGGTTGAGCTTCAACTGGCTCATGCTTCAGATAACAAAACGAGAGCCTCATACAATCATGCTCAACATCTAAGTGATCGTAGAGAAATGATGCAGTGGTGGGCTGATCATGTTGATAGTTGGGGCGGTTAGTTTCCGACCAAATGCACATCTTATGGCGACACCGAATGTCGCCCTCTTGTTTATCCACAGTTTTTTAAATTTGAATTCATAACAGCACAACTCTAACATAAAACTTGAATTTGTAACTTTTTCAAGATTGGTATGAGAGAGAGAATCTTTGCATTAGTTGACGTGAACAACTGCTACGTTTCTTGTGAGCGTGTATTTAATCCTAAGCTAAACGACCGCCCTGTCATTGTTCTAAGTAATAACGATGGGTGTGCTGTTGCTCGTTCGCAAGAAGCCAAAGACCTCGGGATTAAAATGGGAGTACCTCTATTCCAAATTAAAGATATTGTTGAACAGAACAACGTTGTTGTGATGTCGAGTAACTATGCTCTATATGCTGAAATGAGTCGTCGCTTTCATAATATTCTTGCGGGTTTTGTTGCAAACAAAGAAGTTGAACAGTATTCGATTGATGAATGTTTTTTAGACCTCACTTCTTTTGAAAATTACAGAGACTTAGCCGCATACGGCCATGAGATGAAAAATGTATTGTGGCAATGGCTGGGCTTACCAGTATGTGTTGGAATTGGTCGCAGCAAAACAGAAGCAAAAATTGCAAACCACATTGCCAAGAAGAATAAGCAATCTAATGGTGTTTGTGATCTAGTGCGAATGGATCCATGCAATAAAGAAGACTATCTATCGAGAATAGATGTAAGTGAAGTGTGGGGTGTTGGCAGGAAGCATACTAAGAAGCTACAAAGCATGGGTATTAATACAGTATTTGATTTAGCTTGCAGTAACCCAATTCAGATGCAGAAGCTATTTAGCATCGTAATGGCTAGAACTGTAAATGAATTACAAGGCATTTCATGCATTGAGATTGAGCATACTCCACCGAGTAAGAAGCAAATCATTTCAAGCCGATCTTTTGGCCAACGAGTGACAAATATTCAAGACTTAAAAGAAGCAATCGCGATGCATGCTCAAGATGCTTGTAAGCGCTTAAGAGCCGATGAATCTTTATGTGGATGCATCCTAGTTTTCGCCCAATCCAATCCATTTGATAAGAATATGCCCTACTACAACCAGTCAGTTTCGTTCGCATTCCCACAGCCCACTGATTGCGTCACAGACCTCGTGAAAGCTGCATCGATCATGATTACCCACGTTTATAAACAAGACATCTTATTCAAGAAATGTGGCGTTGTGCTGACGTGTTTGGAGCCAAAAGCATCGCATATCTATGACTTACTAACTGACATGAGTAAAGTAGAAGAAAAAGAAAACTTGATGAAAGCTTTCGAAGGGATTCAGGAAAAATTTGGAAAAAGGAAAATAGGTATTGGACCAAGTTTCCTTCCTAACCGTGGCTGGTCAATGAGCCGAGACAAATTAAGTAGAAACCCATTTACATGGTCTGGACTATTGAGAGTTAATTAATGCTGATAACACTGCAAACAAACACTAATGCTAACGTTTGTTTTGATTGAGTGTGCTGTGCAGCTTGATAAGAGTATGCACAGCACTGTGACGACTAATGCAAATTTAGAACGCTTGCAGTTCACTTTAATTATCGACTGCTGCGTATTGTAATTGCCCTGCGACTCGATTCGTCCATCCTTTCCCATAACGCCCCCAAGTTGAAAGCTTTGTGTAGTAAGTCAAACGTTCTGCATTGAATTTCATCAATACATCATTGAGATCAGCGTCATTGATTGCTTTGATAGTGAGCGGACCAATGATGCCGTCATCTGCTACACCAACCGCAGACTGTAATTTTCGTTTAGCTGTTGCCATACCTGCATTTATTGCAAAGTCCCAAACCTGAAATACAATTGCCGCATTGATATTTTTGGCTGCTAAACCATTCCACCAATCACGTTTGTAGATCTGTTTCGCCTGATCAAGCGTCAAATTCTTAATATCAAGATTCGGGTAAGTCATTGCTGAAATTCCGTATTTCGTGCCCTTCAGTTGCCCTTTGCCAATGATGCCAGTGGTCCAGTTGCCACGGTCGTTACGATCATTTGTAAATCGACCTTCGTGGCCAATAAGACGTTTAAAAGCTTCCTCAAATGTTAGCTTGCTCATTCTTCACCCCCATGCAATTCAGGCTGTTTCTTTAATCGCGCTAAAATCATCGCAACACCTACAAAGCAGCCGACTATTTCTTTCCACTGCTCAGGAATCGAGTTTTTAAGCTCTTGAGGAATCACAAACCACACGTTTAAGAACTGCTCAGAGAACAAAATCAGAGCATAAAAAAAAGCGCTTAATGCGCCTACTTGTACAGATTTCAGTTTGTATGACTGTTTCCAGTTATCGATTAATTTCATTATCTCCACCTGTCTTTTTATCAATTAAATCACTTACAAAATGTGTGCCTTTAAATCCAATTGCCGAAGCCGCCCCCACTGCCACCATTTCTGGTACGTTAAACCACATCAGCAAAGACCAAGTACCCACGGCAAACAGACCACACATGCCCGCCTCTAACCAGTCTGCTTTGCCATGCTTCCGTTTAGTTCGTATCAATGCCATCGTGAACGCCATCAAGAACGAAGCAAACGCAATCCCAAACGCCTCGTATATTTCTTTTGTGTATTTTAAAAACTCTTCCCACATAGACTTCCCCAAAATTATGCAGTTCGTCGCCAAATTGCAAAGACCATTGATGGCTGTACGTTGTTGTGTGGTTCGCCCCCACCTGTATTTTCTGTATTATTTGTTCCGTCTACCCCGCTTGATTTTCCGTCAATTGTTCCACTGCCTGCTGTGCTTGTTGAAAATCCTACTGCATGGTTGTGTGCTGGCAATTCATTTATAGCCAAAGTGTGTAGATATGCCCCAAATGTACCGCCGAGAATTTTGGTCCAAGCTGGATCAAGGGATTGATCAGACAGACCAACTATTGCCTTGCCTTTTGAAACAAGTTCCCATGTACCATATCCCAGCCGTGAATTTGGATCCGTTGCGGTTAGGGAGATATAAATATCACCAACTTTAATGCGCATGCTTTCTATCGCTTGCGATAGCTGTTCATCAAATGTTTGAGACAAAGCTTCAATTGCTGCGTCAATTGCTGCGTCTCGATCTATTTCAACTTCTTTATTGAGATCGGTACGTAGTAGTGACGTATCGTCAATTAAATCGTTGATCTGATCAGTATGTTCATCACGTGCATCTTCAAGATCAGCAACACGTTGTTCTATGTTGTTCGAACCGCCCGATGTGCCATCAATTAAAGCTTGCGCAACCGATTCGGGGTCAGATATACCATCTCCCTCCTCGATTAAATTACCATCTGCGTCAAGTACTCGAAAATAATAATCACCAGAGATGTAGATTGCTGCGCTACCTGTGTCATCAAGTATCACTGGCCATGTATTAAGGCTTTCCATAGAACGATCTGGATATGTGTCTTTTGGTTCTGTTGTGCTGCCCGACTCATATGCAAAGACTTGACCGCCAATTAATGGCTCGCCATTATTATCAAACGCGCGGTATTTCACTGGCGCAAGTGGATATGCTGCTGCCATTTTTTCACCTTTATAAATAGAAAAACCGCCAATTAAGGCGGCTTGCGATGGGTATAGTATTTACTGATTGCTTGTTTCAGCACCAGTTATGACACCAGCTCGTACTAATCGATCAATCAATGCTCGCTCTTGTTGAGTTAGTGATTGCAGTAATTGTCGCCCTGATAGATCAGGGCTTAACGCTTGATTAACAGCCCTACTGTCTTGAACATCCTTGATTGGTGCAAGCAACATTCTTACACCTGGCTTATTAATAATGCCGCTGAAATAATTCATGACTGCCGAAGCTGTATTTGAATTATTGACGTAGGAGTGCGGTGGTTGAGTTACTAGATAATGACCAGCCTTGCTAATGTCCTTAATGTTTTTAAGCTCATCTGTACTGAACATTGTCTGCAAGCGTCGATCACTAATTGCATCAAGTGCTCGCTTCATGCCAGCAGGACTGAACTGACCGTTTTGATTGACAGCTTTACTAGAAATATACTCAAGCACCTGTTGCTTTATATCGCCAACCGCTTGAGGATTAATGTTGTTAAGCAAATCAATTGTTTTGTCTAGCTCTTTAACGTTGCCATTCAATATGTGTTTATTGAATAATTTATCAGGCTCTATACCTTTTCTTGCATCTTGAAGAAGCGGCATTCCCTCAATCTGCTCCATATTAAATTTATTGGCTTGCCGTGCAAATTGATATGCTTGAGCAGCATCATTTCCGCTCGACAAAATCCCCTGCATTGCTTCCTTTTGTCGACCTTCCAGCGCATCACGAACAAGACCGATTGAGTGTGTTGCGCTTGTTGGTTGCCCCATTTGTAAAGATGATTTGTACTCTCTATTGAGAATCTTAATTAGTTCTTCAGATTTTCCAAGAGTGAACTTATCAGGATTGTCTGCCACATCCTTTAGAATCTTTTGAATGCCAGCAGGCAAACTTGTAGCTGCATATTGTTCGTCGAGTTTCGTAAAAGCGTCATTCGCAAAGCCACGACCATCCAGTACAATGTTATTGCCATCAGCCTTTCTTGCTACATCGTACGCTGCACCGATGAAGCCTTTATTTTGTTGAAGTTGGGTGTTTACAGAATCAAGAGCATTTTTCATTGCCCCATATTGATCTGTTGCCTTTCCACCAGTTTTTTCAGTGGCTTCATTTAATAAGCGTTGAAGCTGCACATTATCATCGATTAACTTATCTCTGAGCTGATCACCTGAGCCACTGATTTTTGCCAATTCTGCTTGTTTTTGCCAGTCTTGTGCATTACCACTTACCTGCGCCCTCGTCCCTTTTAATCCGAGTCGGTCAAGCACAGCTTTACGTGCAACCGCATCAGCATTTAAATCCTTTCCTGATTTAAGCAACTTTTCAGCATCAGATCTTAGTCCTCGCACAACATCATCCGAAAGCTCACCCAAGCTCATGCCCTGCTGCTGCAATGCCTTATCAAGTTTCTCATCAATCTGCTGAAGTATTTTCTGTGTATTTTGAGGTTTAACTTTTCTAGCAATTGCTGTAACACCTTGACCGATTTTTTCTCCTAATGCACCACCTGCTGCGCCACCAATAGCCCCTAAAGCTGTATTTCCTAGTCGTTGGTTTGCATCCTCAGCAAATCCTACGCCACCCATTGCCGCACCTACTGCTGCGTTTTGTCCAGCTACTCGTGCACCAGCACCTGAAAGTACTTTAGCGCCCTGATATGTTCTCCCAAGTGCTGCCATGGGTGCTGTTGCTGCAATTTGCCCCCCAAGACGTGTCACATCATAACCTTGGTCGTGTGCTTGTCTGCGCGCTTCATGCCACTCATCTACTGCGGTACGTTTCTTGGT
The DNA here is from genome assembly GCF_004208515.1 of Acinetobacter halotolerans. Classification (GTDB taxonomy): domain Bacteria; phylum Pseudomonadota; class Gammaproteobacteria; order Pseudomonadales; family Moraxellaceae; genus Acinetobacter; species Acinetobacter halotolerans. The sequence goes on along the minus strand of NZ_SGIM01000004.1, from coordinate 143,870 downwards.
TACTCGATCATAAGAACCAGTATCAAGATTTGTTCCTAGAACCGAATTTACGCCACTACTGATCTTGTCGGCGGCATAGGATGTTCCTTGTAAAACCCCTGCTCCCAGATCAGAAACACCAAGCAAAGCCGACTCCCAAAACTTGGTCGGCCCTGCTTCATTGGCTTGCTTTGCTGTAGCCTCTTTCTCTGATGCCTTCCAATCAAAAGGCTTGAAATTAGAGCGCTGCTGTTCTTTAACAAGTGCGACTATTTGCGCTGCATTTAAACCTGATGTTCCGCTTGATGGTGGTTTTTGTTGTGGTTGTTTTTGACGCACAAGATTTACAATGTCGTTTGCATTCAATGCTCTTGTTGTCACTTTGTGCACTCCTGTATGTGTTTGTTGGCTTCCCAATAATTTATTAGTTTGCTCCCAAGACTTTTTCGGCTGAGCATAAGGGGATGAAGGTAAAGAAGCCCATGTACCTCCAGACTTTTGAATTGCGGTATTGAAATCACCTTTCAAAACATGGGGTAAAGCACCGTTTTGAGCGAGCAATGCAATTGCCCCAACGTCTTGAGATTTTGATGAGAAGTCATTTAGTCCATACTGTTTAGCTAAACCATCCCATGTGTTTTTTAGAAACTGGTAGCGGCCTGCTGCTGTTGTATAGTTAGTCTTGCCATCGGTTTGTTTAAATTGTTTTCTTATGTTTGGGTGAGCAGAAAGGTTGTCGATACGTTGATTGCCGAACAGGGTGTTGTATCCATGAGCTACGCCCTCAGTTTTGGCAATCAAATCAAGCATTTTTCTCACATTTGGATTGCCAAGCATTTGTTCAATTTGCTGTCTTGTTGCCATAACTTTTCCTTGGGTAATAAAAAAGCACCCGAAGGTGCTAATTTGGAATTACGTAAAAGGCTCTAATACCGTCCTTAATCGGCTCATACCTCAGAAGTCTAAAATAAGAGTTTTCTTCAAAGAATTCCCACATGTCCATAACTGGATTGGCGTAAATTGGGTGGGTAAAGTCCTTAATAACCACTTTGACGCTTTTCAACCTCAACTAATCTCTTGTGCAAATTAGAGCATCTATTCTTTAAGCCTTCTTGACTCCTATTGAAGTCATTGGTGTTTTTAAGCATCAAGTCCCGCAGAAGCTCATCCTTTTTCTCAATTTGCCTATATAGATTTTTGATATCATCCCTTGATTTTTTTAAATAATAAACTACGTATATTAATAGTATAAATAGTACCCATATCATTTCATCTCCTCCCGTTATTCTTGTTTTAATACTATTCTTCGTTCTTCGATATTATCAGGGGTTGATTTGATCTCCCCACCAGTAGCCCTTGGGTCGTTCTTATCAACTAGCGTAAATTGATATTCAAAACTCGCCATTCTTCCTGGTATGGCAGACTTGGCGGTCGATGTAACTGGAATCGCTACTTTACCTTTGCTCTCTGCAAAAGCGTTCGCCCTTAAAAGAACATCTGACTTTAGTTTGCTATTATTGGTAAAAACACCACCTGCCGAAGTTTGTGATATTAAATAAGTGTTTGTACCTATTGGTACTACTGGCGCGGTTGCACATGCACTCAAGACGACTGTCAATCCAGCTACTGAAATTAGTTTTTTCATTATTCTTTCCCCAAAGTTTAAGGAGAAAGAATAACCTGTTTTAGATTATGGCCGCAAGAATTTCATCACCTCTTGTGGTGTCATACCAAGTTCTTTCGCTGCTTTCTCTAAATCACTTTTTGTTGCAGGCATATATTGCGTACTAGGTCGTTGCTGGCTACTAGACACGCCCTGAATATCAGCGTATTTGGCGTTTAAATCACGAATAACTTTGATTGCCTCCATACGCTGACTGACAGGAATTGCTTCTCCCAGTCGACCAGCCATCTCGCGATAAAGTTGAACATCTTTATCAGATTGCGGCCCTTCCATTCGAGGCATCATCATAACCAAAGCACCTTGCAGTGCTTTTAGTGCTGCTAGATTATCCGCGCCCTGCGGTGATGCCCCAAAGAATCCAGCCCCAGCATCGAGTAATGCGCCTGCGCCCGAGCTCGTTGATTTACCTATTAGCGACTCTGCTTGGGTTAAAATTGATTCCATTTTTTGCAAGCGCTCAGATTCTTTCCTCAGATCTTCTGTAGATTTTGTGTTTTTGGTAATATGCTGGCCGTTTGCATCAGTGGCTGGGGTTATGTTGCCATAGAAATCTTGAATATAAGACTTTCCATCTGCGGCAGTAACAAGTTTCCCTTGCCCTGTTTGCAAAGCATATTGCTGTTCGCGGTTTAGTTGAGCTTGAATATTGCTGTTGTCTAAGCCGTCATAGAATCGTTGCTCTTGCGAACCTAGATTCGCGTAATCATAAGCTAATCTATTGCCAGCAATATTCTGCTGTGTCTCGCTATTTAGCCTGCTATCAGCAGAGGTGAATAATAAGCTCGCAGGATCTTTAGCATTGCCAAAACTAATACCGCTTCCATATTCCATTAGTTGCTCTGGTGTCATCGCCTCTACAACTCTACGTTGTTGCATGAAATCCTCGTTGCTCAATAGTCCAGCTTGATTCGCATGCATTAGACCCAGTAACGCGTTACTTTTATTGCCAGTTTGTGCCACAGACTGAAATATTTGATTCAAAGCACCATATCTCTTTTGACTGTTTTCTAATCCCTTGCCTGTACCCTCGTTTTGAATTTTTCCTGTTTCAGCGTAGGTTTTATTAATATCAGCATCAAACTTCAACTGATCGTTTGATGACTTACGCCGAGATTCATTTTGCTGCTGAATAAGCCCCGCCAGCGTATTTACCATACCTGGCTGATACGCTTGCCTAGGGTTTGACTGAACTGCTTGAAAAGCTTTGTTTAAATCAACTTGACCATCGGCACCAGTATTTTGAGCAAGCAATTGTGACAACATGGCTTGCTGCTTTTGTTGTGCAAACTGATCTTGCATTTGCATGCCTTGTTGAAACCCAGCAGAAATTCCTTGTGAGTTTGGGACCTTTAACTGAAATACTGCTTCTGGATTAAAATATGTACCTTGCATTTTAGCCACCCTTAAGATGTTTTCTTGTTTTGGTAGTGTCCATAGATTGCACCAGCAGCCTGAGAACCTTGTTGCAGCGCATCAGCAAGTGTTTGATTGCTGATCTTTGAGCTTTGGATCATACCGTTGGTATTTGCCCCTACTGCATTATAAAGACCTTGTGCCCTTGCATTAGCTGAGTTTACAAGTGCGTTCGCCTCATAACCTGCTGATGATGTCACACCTGCTGCATTAGCATTGGACGATCCAAGCAGTCCTGAAGCCAATAATTGTGAAAGCGTGGTTTGATTTCCTGCGATATTGGTAGCATTGTTGTATGCCATGTTGCTAAGATTGTTTGATGCACCCATACCAAGCTGTGTTGCCCCCATCAAGCGACTGTATGCATTATTTTGGTCATTACCGAAGCGGTTGTACGCGTTTTGATATTCTTGACTTGCTAGATTGCTGTTATGAGTGTTTAAGGCCTTTAAAGTCGCACCTGAAAGCAAGCCACCGCCCGCAGCAGCACTTGATTGAATGCCATCCATGCCCTGCTGCTGTCTAAACTGATAACCTGGATCGGCTTGAAAGTCTGATGCACCAAATGCTCGAGTCAAACTTCCATCCGATAAGCCTTTTGAAAGCAAAGAGTTTGCTTGTTTTCCCATCTGCGCATAAGGGTTTAAGTAACTTGATGCTTGGTTAAAACCTTGATTTAAAGTGTTGTTGGCGGTTTCAAATCCACCTCGATACTCGTTATTGGCATCAATATAACCCTTGCTTAGAATTCCCGCGCCTTGTTTTGCGGCATTGGATTGTAAGCTGCCGGCATTTGTATATGCGCTACTTTGAATTCCTGATGCTTCTTTAGCTGCCGCTGCTTGTGCTGCTGCTGCCTTTTGAGCTGCTTTTTTAGCTTTACTACCACTATATAAGCTGCTACCAATAGATACCGCTGCGGTTCCTGCTGCTACCCATGACATGATATTTTCTCCTGATTCAGACTTAAAATAAATGCTTCAACTTCACATTCGGGAACGATCACATCAGCTTCAATCAGTGTAAGATCCTGTGTATCTGTTGGATTTGGATGGACTGTAGTCCAGACTGTATCCTCGTGAACAATCAAAGCTCGCTTAGCCCCAGCCTCACTAATAAACGTCAAGGGTGCTTCGTACTCATGCAGACCCTCAGATGTAGCAACTGTTACCTTGCCTTTTGAAATGATATTTACATGAGAATGTCTATGAACTTTTCCAATTACCACTGAACCAGCAGGCAAAAAGCATTCACGTGCATAGTTGCCAGGTGCAAAATGGTGCTCAACAGGTATATCCAACTGCTCATGTTCAAGAAGGCTTTTTTGCAAATCAAATACTTTTTTATAGTAATCAAACGGGTCTTTATCTGTTGGAATGGAATCAGAGCTTATTAATGACTTTAATGCATCCATTTTTTTCTCCATACAAACTAAGGGTTTTTCAGCATGCCTGCGCACCATAAGCCTGATCCTATTTTTCTGTGCGACGCGGTGGCATTTAAAACGGACGTTGTTGCAATTTGCTGAACACCAGTCGAGTTGTTTACTGATAGCCGAATTGTTCCATTAGTCGTTCCCCAGTAAAGCAAGGTGCTTGATATGGCTTGAAATGTATCAACGTTGTCATGTTGAACGTGATAAGAGCTATCTGTGATGTCTAGAATTGGGTTTGAAGTTTGAATTGCAGTTGTACTATTTCTGAACCAACCTCGGAAAAACAACATTCCATCGATTTTTGCGACTTGTAAATTATGTGCATCAATCGCTGAAAATAACGTGCCAATCGTGTCAGCATTTACCCAAGTTGGCGCCCAAGCTTTATTAAGCTGCCCTTGTGCTTTGCCTAATGCTTGCAGCACATTATCTGCTGCTGTAATTGATGTTGCTGTTGATGCACTAAAGCCGTCGAGTGTTGTTTGTCGCACTCTATCTGCTGTAAAGAAAAGTTTGCTACCTTCTGTGATTTCACTCGTTGTGGTGTTGTGTGGGTTGCCTTGACTCAAACTATGATCATAGGCATCTTTGCCTCGATCACCACGATAAGCTGTAGATGCTGTCTCCCCAAGTGCTACACCACCCCCACCGATTTCAACATATATTGATCCACTCCAACGGTATGTTTTGTTCGTCGTGGTATCTACATAGATCTTGCCATCTTCAGGTGTGTATGGGTCGTCATTTTCATCATTGAATGTTTCGTCATCAATGTATGTTCCATTCAGTACATCATCAACAAAACTAGGCAATTGAGCTGCTGGGATTACTCCGTCAACTAGATCAGCTTTTAACGAGAGTGCCTGATTTACTGCTGCGGCATCTGCTTTAGTTGCTACTTCTTCTGTCAGGTCCACAACGTCATTTAACAGGCTTGAAAAATCTGATTGCTCGGCTTTGGATGAAATACCAAGATTATCTTGAGCCTCAAGCAAACTGCTTGCATTTGTTCCACCGTGCTCAAAGCCGATTTTGTCTGTTTCTTCAAACTCACCTAGACCAGGTTCACGACGCTTAATTGGGATAGTCATGTCACCACCATTTGTATATTTGATTGAGTGCCGTCAGCAAGCCAAAAAGGCAATTGGAAGTCAGGTGTTAATTGAATATTTGACTGAGATCCAACTGATAGCCAAAATGGCAGAGATAAGCTGACCTGAGTCACTTCGTGCCATTCTGCATCCTTACGTCCGTAGATTTTTCCGTCCACTGGGGCGTCATCAATCTTCGTTTCCACCAATTGCGCTAAGTTGTTAATTTGTTGATTAATTGATGCAAACTTCTGCTGATTGCTAATATTTGTTGAGCTAAATTGCTGTGATAAGGTGTTTAATTGGTTTGTTAATGATTGAATATCTTGTTCAATAGTGTTTACTTTCTGGACTAAGCTGTTGAACTGATCCCCTGTAATAATCTGACCATTAATTTTTTTTAATATCTCGTTGATCTGATTTTGTTGAGTTGTGTTTATTGAATTTGCTTGTTGAGCCAATTGATATGCATCGTCAGCAATCTTTCTTACTGCTGCAATGCCTTCTTCGTTGTTCTGCTCAGCCTGCAGATAAATAGAATAAAGTCTCTCGAAAAAAATAAGCCAGATCGTTGTGATCTGGCCTGATTGTTGTACCATTATATCTCTTGCAGGGATTCCGCTATTCATTCTAGACGCCCCTCAATCAATACGATGTTTATTGGCTCAGTGCAGCGCAAACGAAATACTCGATCACGCCCAGCACCAAGTTTTTTTGCACTGACGCGCTTTCGATATTCGCCTTTTTTCCCAAGTGGCAATAAACGATTTTCCGACCATGTGTGACCGTTATCATCTGACCAACTGAGCATTAATTTTGGTTCCATAGTTCACCGTCCTTATTCAAAAAAAATTTGAAAACCGCATGAGTGCAGAACAATTTCACTCAACCCAAACATATCGGAAATTATGCTGTTTCCTACAACGTCCCTGAGAGTAACCGTATTGGGTTCGGGCCCAGATAAGCCATCAGATCCGAAAATTGTGAGGTTTGAATTTTCGATTTGCACACCAAAGTAACCAAACCCACCTTCTGTAAATAATGCGTCAAATTCAGAATGGTACATCACGCTGCTGAATAAGGCTGATGCGAGGTACTCACCAAAGTTTTCTATTTGAATTTGATAGAAATCCCCGTCGTTTAATTTGTATTCAATATTCTTATTTGAATAGTCAGCAGAGAATAAGTTAACACCTGAAGTCTCTGTGGGAGAGCAGGTGTCAGTGGGTGACAAGCAGACCTTGTTGCCATCTGCTGTGGGGTTTAGCCAAAAAAACAACTGCATCGGCACTGACTTACTATATTCTAGTTGTAGCCTGTGGGTTTGGTTTGTGGTGTTCGTCCAATCTGTCATTACACCCCACCCTAAAACGGCAGGGTCTTTATATCCAGCAGGTATCATTTCAGGAGGTATGAAATCACTTGGCTGAGGATCGAATACAGGTTCAAAAGAAATAGTTTCTAGTATTGTTGATAAAGGAACAACTTGACCATTCAGTGTAAATATATGACTTAACTCAGGATCGCTATTTGCTGCAATATATTCTTCATAAGTCATGGATTCTGGAATAACCTCACCAGTCCTTACGCTACTTATTGCACCATCACAACTAATATCGGGTGGTTGCGGTGTCGGTGCGTTTTGATTGCCACTAAAAGCTACTTCACAAACGATTTCAAGGTTGTTGAAGCGAGTTAATTTGCCATCTGTTATGACTGCCTGAACTGTACGCTCACGCATGATCAGATCGCCATCATCTGTGTACGTCTGCTTATCAAGTTGATATAACTTGCCGTTCTTGTAGTCACCTACAATGTGTATGCCGTTAAAGAATGCGTGGTGTTGTGAGCGATGGCGTTCATGAAAGCCTTGCGCATTTGCATATGATCTTTGATGCCATAATCCAGTTGATACATCAAAGCAAAATGTAGTGCTTGCTGATGGAAAGGAAATGACATAAAAGACATGGCCTTCCTGCTGATATGCATATGCAATCGCATCAGATGTTTTGCTAAATGACGCAATTTCTTCTTCAATGGCGTGTGTTGAGATGCGCTCTGGTACACCACCTGCGCTCATTACAATTTGATGTCCGCCAAATTCACTTAGACTCAGCCAAATCACACCAGTGGCCAATGCAACAATGCTGTCAGGAGATAAACAGCCGAACGCCATAGCACCGCCTGATAAGCGCGCATAAGGCGCATTTTGCGAACTACTGCTGTAATAACGCTCAACTGTTTGAGAACCAAATAACCACAACTCACGATTGAACGAAACTATCGCAGTAATAGTGTCGGGGCTTGATTCTGCCGTTGCATAAGACAGTGCATCAAATTTATTTGAGTACAAGTCGGACCAATGAAATTGGCCTGTTTTAGCTTTGTTTACAACGAAGCGCCCATCCAAAAATAAAACATGGGTGGAGCGTGGAATGCTTGATCCTGATAAGCGTGTTAATCCTAAGGTTTTCAAGTCAAGTGAATAAGAATATGTGCCATTCACTAATATTGCTAAATTACCATTATCAGCTACATTTACCGTGCCCAAACCTGAAACTTCGCCAATAAACTGAGGATCAAATCGGTTCGATTTGCTGTGATAAAGCTTCTTGCCAATCACAATCAATAATGCGCCATTCGATAAAACGTGCAGACACCTTATTGCTGCTGAGTCACCTTGAAAGATTTTCTTTAAACCGGGTGTCGGCATTAAAGCCGCAACACGTGAACCTGTTGGGTATTCGATAGTCTGTGGATACCAGTTAATACAATTTTGGCTACTCATTGTTTGAGCATTCATTTTGTACGCTGGACCAACAAGCGGCAGTTTAATCATATCGCCCACCATAGCTAATCGACATTAATGTTCTTTCAGGTTTCGCACGCACAGAGGTTGTATTAACTCGCTTCATAATGCGCATAGCTTGTGTGTAGTTGCGGTTAATATCTGCTGTAACTGCCATTTGATATTCGGATGCTAGTTCAACTGCCAATGCGTATTTAATCGCACGAAAGTTAACATCGGGCATCTCTATATCATCAAGTGGTTTAAGAGGAAAGCTAGGCGCTTTGAGTGATCGTAAGATTAGCTTTTTAGCTCCGATGTGTTTTGGAACTTTCACTTCGTAACCAGCGATACCTTTGCTAAAAATTACAACTGGCACACCATTTAAGTATGCAATGTCACGCTCAACATCAATAAAGCACTCTTGATCATCTGCATATTTCAATTTGATCTGTTTCATCAAGAGCTTTGCGTCGACATCAAAAACATTGCCCGCTTGACTTAGATCTAGCTCAATTTCTTCTGCGGCATACACATAATCACGTGAAGATGACCATTGCCTCAACATCATGTTCAAAGCTGAAATAGCATCATTAATTTCATGATCAGGCATATTTTCACCTGAAGCCACTACACCTAAAATTCGCGCTGAAGCATGGACAAGTTCACGTACTTTCATGGTTATTCTTCCGTTTTGACTGGTTGAGTCAACAAGGCGCGTAAAGTGTCAACATTGTCGCGCTGCAAATATTTAAAGCCTTTCGCATCTAGTATTTCCCGAAGCTCTTTTGCGGTTAATTTGCTGTAATCTGGAGCAGCATCTTGCGGCTTTTCTGGCTGTTTTGGCGCTGTGGCAGCTTCAAGCTTATCAACCAATTCCTGCTCTTTTTTCAATTGAGCTTTAAGGTCGTCGTTTTCTGCTTTAAGCTTGTCTCGCTCAGATACAACAACATTGAGCTGTTGTTCTTTTTCAGCCAATTTCTCACCAAGGGCGTCAAATTGCTCCACAGGAATAAGGTCAACATCATTGACTTGCGACTCTGTTTGACCAATGTTTTCATTAATAGGTTCAGGCGCTTCTGAATAATCAACAAAACCGATTTCACGAAGCTTTTTTTCATGCTCTGCATTTTTAGCGATAGAGCTTTTCTTTTTATCGATATACAAGGCTTTTGGATATTCTTGCATTTTCATTACTCCAAAAATGACGACGCCCCAATTAAGGGGCATTTGTCGTCACTTGTTTTGTCGTTTAGTGGTTAGTCGATTCGACCCACACGCGCAGCATGGTTACCGCGAATGGTTTCAAAGCCGTACAAGACATCGATACGCGTACCTTCGTAATCGCTTACCCAGTTGCCACCTGTTTGTACACGTAGCGCCATAGTTTCAGTGTTGAAGGTGTAACCCTCACAACCAGCAAGCACTTTCAGTGGCGCGAATGCAGCACTAAATGCATCTTTGGTGTAGCAGAGCGCCTGATCAATCACATCGTCATCACCACCAACAAACACCAATGCAACACCACTTGCTGGGCTTGCAGAGACATTCGCATTTGCTTGCTTGTCAGAACCGATCATGTCTGGTGTGATTTCAGGATAGATTTTCAGTGTTGCTGTTGCTCCGCCTGCGGTCACGTCTTCGAGCACAACAAACTGCATAGGCTTGCCATACGATTTGCGCGTGAGCGGGTGTAGCATCTCAACTTCATCAAGTGTGAACACCTGACCTGCTTTGATCACATCACCATTTGTTAAACCACCTACGGTTAGGTTTCCACCAGTTTGACCAGCACCACTAACTGTAATGCCTGTGGTTAAGCCATTTTCTTGGCGATAGATGTGTTCTGACTCAACGAAATCAAAACCACGTGCACGACCTACATAACCCTCTTTGTACTGCTTTGCAATTTCAGCATTCGGGTTAAAAAGCGTTCCAGATGAATCCACAATACCATTTGTGAACTCAGACGAAAGCAACGCAATACGACCAGCCGACGGGGTCAATGAACGTGCCAATTGCTCACGTGCACGACCGAAAGGCGCAAGTGGTGAAACTTCACTACCACCAATTAAAGTTGCATTGTTTACAGTAACAATCGCTCTTTTAAGCAAGTCTGCATCAATACTTGTTGCTAAAGACTGAATCGCTGGACGCAAGAAACGCTCTTTGAATTGAGTTAAGTTTAGTGTCTGTTCAGCTGCGCCGAATTGAAGTGATACATGCTTTTGCGTATCTACTTTTAAGATACGTGTTTCTTCTTGAGCGTTAAGATCAGCATCGTCACTGTTGTACTCTTTGCCTTCAGTCACGATCGGAATTGGTGGAATTTTAATTCGCACTTGACTGCCGACCTTATAGCCCGCTTTGTCTTTGTTGAACTCTTGCTCACGACCACGGTTGATTGATTTTACAAAAACTGATTCTTCAATCAGCATTGCCGCTGCTTCTTTTGCTACAACATCATGAGTTAAAACGTTATTTGTCATATTTATTTTCCTGATTAGTACAAGCCACGTTCGCGCAAGAAGTCAGAATCAGACATTTTATGAATGTCTTTTTTAGCATTTGATTTGCTTTGAGCTAGACTGACTGGTTGCGGAATCTGTGGTGCTTTAGGTGTTGGTTTTGGATTGTTTTTGATGCTTGCTCGCACCTCGCCGATTCGGATTAACTGCGCCATTGGCGATAAGTTGATTAAATCCATTACATCGGTTGGGTCTTTGCTTAATTCGTATAAAACTGCTGGCGCATCATCACCTAGTTCAAACACTGCATCTGATAAGTGCTGTGGTAGCTCTCCACCTGCGTAGTGAACCAAACCACCGATACGGTTTTGGTAATCAGGGTGTGTTTTTGCAAACTCGGCTTCAGCAGTTTCTAGTTTTGCCGCTTGAGCAATTTGAAACTGTTCTTGACGTTGCTGTTCAAAACGCTTTGCTGTGTCCTGTTCAGCTTTTTGGGTTAAATAAGTTGATAAAGCATTTTGCCAGTCCGCAATAGAATCAAAGTCCTGCATTGAAGGCTCTTTGAGTTCTTCGGGTTTGCCGTATTGCTGTTCTAAAGCTTGGGCCTTGCGAATCGCTTCGTTTTTCTCCCAAGTCAGTTGAGCAAAACGCCTATCAATCGCACTCTGACGTTTTGCTTGCGCTGCTTCTTCCTTTTTAACCTCACCATCTTCTGGTGTGCCGTTGGTCTCCTGATTTTCCGCACTTTCACCAGAACCATTCTCTAAATCAGGTTCTTGTTCAGGTGCTTGTGTTGTTTCAACATCTTCAGGGGTTACAGTTTGTTCTTCTTCAATACTCATAGCGCTTACTCACGATTAATGCCTTGAATTCCGTCAAGTTCGGGGTTTTGTTCATTTACAGCCATGTTTTGCGCATCAATCCCAATCTGACCGTCATCGGGTGCGAAATTTTGTTGCTGTGCCTGTTGCTCCAACATCTGCTGTTCAATCATTTGTTGTTCATCAGGCATTAAAAAACCCTGCTCAGCGGCAGGGTTTGGAGTGATTTGTTCTGGTATGGGTTCGGGCGGCTGTCCATCTTTAAGATCAACATTCATCCACTCAGCAGGAGGTTGCATTTGTTGTAAGATCAACTCAATAGCACCTTTCAACTCTTCAAGTTGAGCTTTAGCTACATTGTTGATTTGAGCAACTTGTAATGTCGTCTCGGATTTGAGTTTCTCAATATCAAACTTAATCTGAAGTTCAGCATTCTTATCGTTTAACTGAGCTTGACTTTGCTGTAAAGCTGCTTGCAACTCTTGCATCTGTTGCTGATATTGCTGCATTACTGCTTCAACTTGCGGATCTCCCTCACCCTCTTGTGTTAATACAGGATTAAGTGAACGCTTAATACGCTCAACAATATCCTCGAGCATATTTCCATCATCAAAAGCTTTGACAAGCAAATCAGGTGCAGCCTGTCCGATTTGAGGTACAAATTGCAGCAATTCAGTGAGAGCTTGCTTATTCTCTTGACGCTGACTGATGTAACTTGGACCAGTTGACATACGAATATCGTATCGACCTACAGTCAAATTATTCAGCATGCCATCAATCACTCCATCTGTTTCGTCAGGCGGTGCAGGTGTATTCAGCGGAACACGTTCAGCTTTATTATCTTCTCCAGTGATGCGCTTAACCATAGGCACTGAATAGGCTTTTTGGTAAATACCAATAAGAATACGACCAAGTTGAGCAAGTGATTTATTCAGATTGTCTGTGATATGGAAAAAACTAACATCAGCACGTTGTTGTAACAAGCCAATTGCACGACCAGATTGATTATTAACATTTTGCCCCATCGCTGCTGGCTGCATGTTTAGAATTTCTTCAATGCCCTGCTTTGCTCCATCTGCTGCATTCAGAATGCCACTTAAAGCTGAAAGCGACGGTAATTGCTGCGGTGGTGGCAATGGCGTGCCGTCTTCATCGCTCACGCTGTTATAGCGTAAAACTTGGTGATCATTTGGATTATCCCAACATTCAAGATCTTGTGATGCCTGATCAGAAACAAGGTACTGCTTGCGCAAACCCTCAACGATTTGCTGTGCCTCTGATGATTTCCAAAAGTTGTACAAACGCTGTGGATCACGCGCAAAGTGAATCATAGAATATACATAGCGCGTTTCACCATCCCACGTAACATCCCCATACACTGGCACAATTGGCAACATTGGCACGATAAACTCACGATCTTCTAGAACTTTTGTTCCAGAAACCTTGTACCACCAACATACTTCTTTATAACTTGTGCGTTTATTCTGGATTAGTGTGTCATCATCAGGTTTATCGAAAGTTGTTGTGCCATCAATGAGTAAATAAAGATCTGCTGAATTGCGCTGAAGCTCAAATACTTCTGCAATCCGAACTGCTTTGTCTGCGTAGTTATACCAACTGCTTGATGAAGTATCTTTTGCTTGGCTTTCATCAAAGTTAGATACTGCATCTTCGCCATATTGTTCGGCGATTTCGTCTTTCGAAACCCAAGATTCAAGAATAACAAACCGTGCATCAGAGCCGTCTAGCTCTTTGCTCAATGGATCAAAGTAAACTGAGTCAGGATTGTGAATAGTCAGAATCTTTGGCTCTTGCTGAAAGCTATCTGGGCTTACATAGTCAACATGTACACGAATAGCACCAAAACCACCGTAAACCACGCCCTCAACCGCAGCGTCATAAGCATTGTCCGCACCGCTTGAAATCTCTGTGTCACGAATCAAACCGTTGAAGATTTTGGCAACTTTTGGGTCTGCAACATCATCTACAGGCTCAGCTTTGATTTGCTGTCTATTCAAACGCGCAGAGTTGATTTGTTGACGACAGTAGGTACGCAGCACATTAAATGTCAGTGTCGGAATACCCGCGGCTTTTCGCGCTTTTCGGTCCGATTCAGGCCATTGCTCATCATCAATAGTGACAAAGCGACGATCTTCTTGCGCTCTATCGTAATTGTCAGCCCAGTAATCCGACGCATCTTCACACATTTTATGAATACGGCTAATTACGTCATCGTCATTCTTAGGTTTTTGTTCGTCATCTATCATGAAAATGTCCTTGCGAATTTTGCGGGCTTCGAGGTCTTTCTAGCGGTTTTTCCGACTTGATCTCTAATCTGAGCAAACTGTCTAAATGCATCTGCTGCTTCTGAGTGCCCATCTGTTTTGACTGGTTCGCTTGTGTAGGTTTGAGCATGTGAATTGAATTTTCTCGTATAGTTTTCGAGATGCTTTAAGCCATTTTTACAACGATCCATATCAAACCAAACATCGTTCATTAATGCCACACGTGTTTGATTGATACCGTGAAGCAACTCTGAAACACGTGGCACAATTTCTACACTTGTTAAGCCTAAATTTTTTAGCATTTGTTGGGGCGACAGATTCTTACTTTCACCTTGACGAGCATGAGCACCATCATGTGGTAAGTAGTGTTTGCCCCATAAATATCCTTTGCTTTGCATGATCTTTACAAAGTAAGCGTAAGGCTCGCCCCACCCTTCCTCAAAATCTATAAACAGGTCTTGCATACCAACACGTTGATGAAACCAAATAGCAGTACCGTCCGAATTACCGATATCCCAAAAAGTATTCACAGGAACATCAGTGCGAACTGGAAGCGTGCAGATGCGCTGTTCACGACGAACTTTGATGAATTGCTCTGTGTACCAACAGCCTTCTTTTGATTTCTTAAATGCTTCCTCTGGTGTCGATGGGTATTCTTGCCACATCAACTCGGATGAACCTTGGAAGTCATTGTCACGTGTCGCTATGTACCAATTACGCTGCAATAGGTTGATTTTTACGTCACATGCTTGCTCAATACGATCAAAGTAATCATGTTCGCTTTGAGTGATGTAAATATTAGCGTCTAGTTGGTACTCTTGGCCTTTGTGCCAAGGGTAGAAATGAAAGCGATAGTCTTTTTGGCTTAATTCAGCTTCAGCTTCTTTTTTCTTACGTGCTGTCTCGGTCATGTTAAAGAAATGGCCTTCATCACCTTCCGCAGTTGATTCAATAACAACAATACCATTGGGGGCAACAGCGGGAATTGAGCCAGTCAAAACCTCTTTGGCTTTGTCGGGATATTTTGCACAAATCTTACCGAACTCTGATACGTGCAAATATTGCAGCGTACCAGAGCGCATAGAAGTTCCAACAGTGATAGAGCTGTTGTTATGTGCAAATAGCAACTCGCTTGCACTATCACGCGCTAAAGGGAATCGAGCTTTTATTTCGGGTGGCAGGTTGTCATATGCAAACTTAACCTTGTCTCGGAAAAGCTTATCTGCCGCATACTTATCTTGAGCAATCATCCCCGCACGTGTATCACCCTTGCCGAACAAACAGCAATCAAGGTAATAGATCGCAATCATCGTGGTAAAACCAAGCTGACGTGCTTTTAAGATAATGTTGCGATACCAAAGATTTTCGATAAAGTTTATTTGATGCTCATTAGGTATGAATGGAGCTTTCAAGCCCTCTGTTTCTTCATCCCCTTTGATCAGGATTTGATATAAAAAACCACTTGTCAAACGCCACCACGGATCAGACAAGTTTTTTTCAAGCTCGTCCAATGTCATAACGTCATCCTTTTGGTTTTAGTGTATTCCCGCTTGCGCGCTCAAGTAACTCTTTAAGTGGATCAGAAATATCATGTTCAATCTTTTCTTTAAATGCACCCACTGCTACATGCTTGCCAAGCAATTCAAGATTCTTAACCTTGTCGGGCCACTTGATCTTTTTGAGCCATCCAGTCTGTGACTTGTCATCACCATGCCCTTCAAATTCTTCAGTGTTCTCAATGTTTGACACGTACTGTCGCCAAATCTTTGGCCACTCACCGATTGGCTTGAAACAGTAGTTGTCATCCATGATGTCCAACACATCCATCTGATCAATTTCAACCAAACGCTTAAGCACATAGTCGGCATCAACATCAACACGGTTCATACGCTGTGTGTTTAGAAAAGCAATTCGCTCTTGCACATCATCACGCTGTAATACATCCCAAGCATTTTGACGGTTTTTATAACCAGTTGCTTTCCCTGCTTCGGCTGGGCTAAGCGTCTTTAAATATTCGTGGCAGAACTCTTCATGACGTAGATTTTTTAAAGGTTCTGCGCCTTTGATTTGTTCTTGCATATTTACTCCCGAGTTGTACTCTCACCCACAACACCGATACCGTTTTCAAAATCATTTTGGTTTTTGATGGCAAGGTCAACGATCGTTTGATCTGCTCCCACCTGTACATCATCTTGTAGTACAAATGGGCATCCATCAATTTTAACTTTTGTTCCTTTTGGAACAGTTCCGCATTCTAAAGTTGTGTTTGTCATGTTATTTCTCCAACGCATATTTAAGATCATCGGGCGCTTCCAAATAACACCCTTGTTTCAAGCAAAATGCATGTATATCGTTTAAGTATTCGGTGAATTGTGCAACGCTTGCATCTGTAGTGCTTATCAGTTCATTCAACCCATCAGCGACTTGCTGATACATTGCGTGGTTTTCTTTCTTAAGTGCCAGCACAGCGGCAAATGTTGCTTTGTATTGACCAACATCATCACGATCATAGATCCGTGCAAGAAACTTCTTCTTAAAGTAAAGATGCTCTGTATCTTTATCTGTGCCTTGATGTTTAGCCCACTGAGCCATCCACAACCAGTACAAACGGTTTTGAGCTCTTGATCTGTCTTTCTCAAATGGCTTGATCTCAACAACCAGAGGTTTATTCTCAAAGTTGGCTTGAGTGTAGTTGGTGTGTATATATGAAATTGTTTTTGTAATATCTGAGTGATCTTTGATTGTGAACACTGCTGTTCTCATGCTCACACCTCTACACTACTTCGTTGCTTGTGGGTATTTCTTCTTTAATATTTCGTGCATTGATAAAGCGGCTTTAATTGATTCAGCCTTGCACTCTTTAATTAACTTGCTTTCAATTTCTGGTTTATTTGTTTTCATGCTCACCTCATAATAAAAAACCACCCGAGGGTGGCTTTGTTTAACTATTAAATTGTCTTTTCCACTCTTGCTCAATTTGTTGATATTCAATATCGCCATACATTAGCTGATCAACATAAATAACAATATCTTGATTATTTATTTCAAAATGAGCTTTATAAAAGGTTCTTCCTTCACTTTGATATTCTTTGGGGAAATAATTTTCACCAAATTTTGGAATCCTAATTACTTCAAATCCATCTTTATTTCTAATTGCTCTATATGCTTGATTTATATCCATTATTGTTGCCCTAATTAATAGAGTAACTATCTTATCAAAAAACATCATCCTGATCTTTAAGATTCAACATCCTTTCAGTCTTTTCCAACCACACATCAAACATTGCTTCTGATTCTTGTCTATTGCCTAATTTAAATTGATCAAATGCAGAATGGCAGGCATAGCAAAGCGGTACTGTGAACTCATCACTCGCTTTGATGCCGCGACCTTTACCATGCTTCGAGCTATTAGAGTGAGCCGCTTGACTTGGACTCTGACCACACCTAACGCATGGCAGCTTTCTTATTTCGT
Organism: Acinetobacter halotolerans; assembly: GCF_004208515.1. Taxonomy (GTDB): domain Bacteria; phylum Pseudomonadota; class Gammaproteobacteria; order Pseudomonadales; family Moraxellaceae; genus Acinetobacter; species Acinetobacter halotolerans. The sequence goes on along the minus strand of NZ_SGIM01000004.1, from coordinate 126,434 downwards.
TTAGTCTCTTTGTCGAGCGCATTTTCTAAGTTCTCGATTCGTTCTTTCAATTGACGTTCTTCACGCTCGCAATCTGATTTGAATGAATAGCTGCTGAATAGATGATTGTATGAACGAAGTTTGCTGAGATTGCTTTTATATATTTCGAGGTTTTTCTTTGATTCGATTATGTCCATATTTCACCAATAAAAAAGCCCCAATTAAGGGGCGGTTAACATCTTGCTTCCAACTACAGCAATGAATCTAAAAATCCAGCACCTAATGTGCCTAGTATATTTTTGGGAAGATTAACTACACCAACAAACCCATCACTATCCTCAAACTTACATGAAATTATATTTCCATTTATCGCAACAACTGTGAATTTATTAAATTCAGGAAGAATCTTAACCTCTTCCCCAACCTCAATCTCAACCTTACTCATAACTATTTTCCATCCAAATAAATGAATAGTTAATATGCATGATCAAAACAAAACAAGCAAGCTTTATTGTGTTGTAAGTTATTGATTCTCAATAGTAAATATTCTCTATTGTAAATTACTTTAATTGTTTTTAGTTGGATTTAAGACAACAAAAAAGCCCACCTTTCGATGAGCTTTAATATTTTATGCTGTCTTTCCAGCAGCCAAAGATTTGTCAGTTCTTAAACTGGGTCTCCAGTTTTTTTAAAGTGGTGTCTGACAGCATCGCCATTACGCGTATCTCCACTTATTAGTGAATTACTATAACTTCGTCCACTATAACAGAAATATATCATTCCGCGTTTAAACGGTCAAGTTAATCAAAATAAGTAATAAATGCTCTGTATCCTTGATCATGTTCAAATGTATAACTCACAGAGATAAGCTTAAGTCTTGCATTTTGACTGCTCTGATCATCAAGCCATGCTTGAACTCTGTTTTTTATTCCATTCGCTGTTTGTGATTTAATCAATTCTGTTTTATACATGTCTTAGCCTATTTTTAAAAAGTTATATTTACCGAGAAGATAAAATCTAGCACAACTCACCATGATATTCACCTGCGCCTTTGATTGATTCGTTATATCAGCCACCATGCTCAATGAGCGATTCTCAACCTTGCATTTAACAAGACACATAAGAGCAAACTTGGTTGTGTAATCTACCTTGTTTGAGTTAAAGACAGAGCGAATGAGGTTTTGCACTTGATCAGCCTCATAGTCATCGATCTCACAGCGAATATAAGACTTACCTTTTGGCATCTCCTTTCCTGCCTCACGCATCAACCAGTAGATTTGATTGATATGCAGACCATCAGGCAAATCACCACCTTTCATGCGCACAGTTTCACACCAAGCGCCGAACTGCTCTAACCATCCGTCAATTGTATATTTTGTCCAATCCATAACTTTTGTGTTTACTGCCGCATTCATACCGCCACCTCAATTATCTATATGCTAGAGTTTTCATAACTAATTTGCGTTTTAACTCTTTGTTTTCTTCTTCAAGAACCTTGATCTTTTCTAGCAAAAACTTCTTGTCTTCTGGTGTACGATCAAAGCTTGCAAAGCCAATATCCATTGCTGCACCGACCTTTTGATCAGACAGCAACTGGACTCCAAACTTAATTGTGTTCTTATCGAACTTACTGCCAAGAAGCCGATCAAGTTCTTCTCTTTGCTTATTAATCCACTCTATATCCATCACGCCACCTCCGCCCTTGCCATAGCCAACTCAATCCACTTAAGCACCAATCCCTCTTTAACTTGATTCGTAGTGCCTCTGATCACAGTCCAGCCCATTGCAGCCGCTGTTGAGTACTTCTCGCAATCAGACGTGTAACCTTCGCCACGTGTATGACGACCATTGCTAAACGCACCACCTTCGACTTCAACAAGGATTTGATATCCTTCAATGCGAAAGTCTGCTTTCCATCTGCGATCAGGATTAAATCGATACTCCTGCACATAGTCGATTTTCATTATGTCTAGCTGCTGGCAAAGCATTAATTCGCCTTTGCTCGTTGTCTTCTTAAACTTCTGTGGCACACTTGAACGCGCCACATGTTTTAATCTAATGCGCTGAGAATCTTTGAATGTAGTGTTCATAACTCAATCCTATGGTTAGTCAGACTTGCGCCATTTGAAATAGCCTGTTCTGCTTTCTCACGATGTTTATCGTATTGATCACCCTTGAGCGCTTGCTCTACTTCTAAAATCTTATCAATGTCATCCGCCTGACTAAGCAGGATATTCTGCTCACGCTCTGTATATGCATGTGATTTAGCCGCTTCTCTGAGCATTGCAGCGTGATCTTTAAACGCATCCACCCGCTTTTTCAGCTCATCCACTTTGGATTGTTGGTGTTGCCAAACAAGGTTTTGGTGATACACATCGTTATTGAGATATGTATCCTCATAACAGTTGAATAAATCCGCAGGTGGTACTAATTCATTGGTTGTGTAGTAAGTGTCTACATACCACTTCTCAAATTCACTTCTCATCACTTCACCTGCTCCAAGTCGATTTTCTTGCAATTAGGACTCGTATAATCTTCGGGAAAGTCTAGGGTTTCGCAGTCAATTACAGGTCTTGGCGTTAAATCAATACAAGCAAGGCGTTCTGACGGCATAAGAGAAATACCAAAGCTCAATTCGTGCGTCACATCATTTGAATAGATTGCCTCGTAGTCTGCGATGGCTTGTTTTAGCTGATTCAGACTTATTTCTGTGCAATCACCAATAGATAAATCCGTCGTTGCATAACAGTTAAAGTAAAAACTTCTAATAGTGATTGTTTGAATGTTCTCGTATGAGTCGTGCTGACACATGCAACTAATTGAATATAAAAGTTCCTTAAATTGCTCATACTCATCTTGAGTTTTCGGATGAAACTTATAACTCACACCTGATTTGATATTTCCAATAAGTTCCACGCTCTCCACGACGCGCTTGAGGTCCGAAAGGTTAATTCGCATAGACTTGCTATAGTCCATCTCCCACTCTTTCTTTAGTGGGTTGTACCACCACCAGTTGTCGCATAGCTGGTAATAAATAGTTGAGCCAGAAACACTATTGAAAGCAGTTGATGCTTCAGGCGCACCCTCAACAACTTCCCTCGCCTTATCAACACCGTGCTCTTTTATGAATTGGATCGCATTCATTGGCTTTGCTCCTGGTTGTCTCTACGTTTTTTAAGTAAACGAATGGCCTGCTTGTTTAGGCTTTTCCCCAGCTTTGAGCACTCAGAAAGGAATACTTGAAATTCTTCCTCTGAAAGTCCAAGGTGCTCATTAGTCAATCCCCCAGCAGATATCTCATCAATCATTACAGCAGCAGTTGTTAAAGCTTCAATTTTCATGTTGAATCTAAGGTCTTTCATCGCCCTTCTCCGTCACTTGAGTCACGTTTAGTAACGGCTTTCAACAACCCGCAACTTCTCAACTTCAAGTACATTCGATTAGCCAGCTTAGTTTCTTCTGTTCTAAGCCCCTGATTATATTTACTTCTTAGCGTCATCATTGTTCTGTAGTTCATGCCACTCTCCCCAACACATCAACCCACTTATCCAATTCAACCAAAGACATGTTCTTGATCTCACTATCTTTGTTGTGACTGTTGCGAGCTGCTTTAACGATGTTGTGCTCAATACTCTTTTGGCTGCGCATCTCATCAAGCTCCACAATGTTCATTGCAAAAGTTATTGCCGCCCATTGGTGATCTGAAATACCTGCCTTTCCTTGTGAAGTGCTGTGAATAAACTGTCGACTAACACGCATCGCGTTTGCCAATGCTGTACCTCGCCCAACACCGATATCCAACCAAGTTCTAAGTTGTTTTTTCTTGTTCATTGAGCACCTCCAATGTTCATCATTTTCTTAGCCCGAGCTGTCGCCTGATACTTGAAGCAAGTAACTTTTTCTAAGAGCTGTAATTTGACTAGAGTGTTTAGATATCTAGTGATTGTTGAATTTGAGACTTCATCCACCAAACCAACTACATTCCCAGCTTGAAATGGTGTTGTCTGATTGGCTGCGAAGTACAAAATGTTTAGCGTCCTACCGACCGCAATTTCTTGATTAAGTGCAATCAATGAGCCTGTATCAATAATCGACTCACACCAATCCATATTTTGATTGTTTAGATGACTCATACCATCACCCCCTGAGCCACTACGGCTTTCTTGAGTGCTGCGCGCTGATTGCTAATTGATTTAGCCTCTTTGCAAAACTCACAGCGGCATTTGTGTTTGTTGTATGCGTAGACTGTGCCGTGTGTGAATTTGTGCTCATACTTGGCAACACCTATTTCTTCAATCCAATCAAGCGTTTTGTTATCGTTTGCGGCTCTCATGACAACACTCCTAATCGACACATAAATACAATTTCAATCCCGCCATACGATGGCTTATTGAATGTTTTAAGTTCCTTATTGATCACCGATTCAATATGTTTTTTTGATTCAGTCTTGAATTGAAATGATCTTTTTAATATCAAATTTGAGCCATCGATTGCTTCAACAGTGAATTGCATCTTCTGGCGGTTAATATCGGTAACTCGGACTTGTACTTTCACGCTGCACCTCCCACTCTTCCGTCATTCCAATTGCACTCAACGATTGTTAAGCCGCCATGCTGGAATCTGGACCACAAACGATCACCAAGATCTGCTTTGAGCTGATCAAGCGTCATGTTTGAAATCAGCATTGTTGCTTTGGCATCGTCATAACGTGAGTAAAGAACTTTGTGAACTAGCTCTAAGCGCTTTTCACGGTCATGCAATCCATACTCGTCAAGAATCAATAAGTCGTATTGAGTGAACTCATAGATCACCGATGCTTCTGACTGGTCCTTAGTGTCCTTGTCCCATGCTTTCATGATCTTCTGAGCCATGTCTTCAGATGTGATGTAGCGAGCGTATTTTCCTTTTGCTAGCAAAGTACGGGCCGTAGCGCATGACAAATGGGTTTTCCCTGTACCAGTACTACCGACCATCACAAGATTGACCACAGAGCCATTCACGATTTTCTTTGCGTAGTTTGCGGTTTGGGTTAGCGCATTTTTCTGACCAGCCAATTCAGTCGTGTAATTTCTGAATCCAGAATTTTCATGACGCTTTGGTAGCATCGCCCCAGCAAAGTGTTTCTCACAAACTTGGCGATTGACTTGTTTCTCATGTTCTTTGTTTGATTTGTTCACATACTCAACTGCGCAAGCTGGGCAAGTTTCACGCCCAAACATCACAATCATTTGAGTTTTGTGATCTGGGCAAATCTTTTGACTTTGAAGAATCTCGGCATTGAACATCGCATTCATACCATCCACTCCTCTAGTTCAACAGGCCCAACATTTTCGTAATGAGTCTGGGTTTGTGCCCATGCGTCGTTTACGTTTCTGTTGTCCAGAACTGGTTGAGTTGTTTTTGATTGAACTGGTGTGCTCATGCTGATGAATCGGTCTAGCTTTTCAGGTTCACGACAAATCAATTCGATATCGTTGTAGACAGTGCCACGATCATTTTTGCCCATGTGGTAATCAGACTTAGAGCAATTTGTGATTGCAAGCTTGATGTCTTCAACTGAATAACCTTGCTCAAGACGCGCTTCGATTTTCTTTTTGCGTTTTTCTGTGAGTACAGTTTTTTGGCTGTTGAAAGTTGCTTTCCAGAACTCAAACACGACATATATATTTTCTTTAAGTGTTTCTTTAAGTGTTTCTTTAATAGTGCCCCGTTTGACGGGACTGGTCCCATCCCGTTTCGCGGTACTAGTCCCGTCACCTTTAATGGTACTAGTACTGTTTGATGGTAGTACCGTTTGCTGGGACTGGTTAGGGTTGATTGAATACTCGTTTAAACACCCAGTTTTACGATTAACAAGAACGATTTTTTTGTCTTCGAGTTCCTTGATGCATGACATAACCGTGTCACGTTTTTTGATGCCACAGTATTTCTGAAACTGAGTAATTGCTATTGTGTGAAATGCACGATCAAAACCAGACGTTTGACGCACTATGAGCATTAGGCATTTAAAAGCCTTATCGTTTAATTGCGCCATTATCTGGTCGTCAATTAAAGAGTTAGGCATTCTGGTATAGCCCTCTTCTTTCTTTGACATAGCTTGTCGCTCTTTTTTCAACGCAGTAGATGGGTGCAACGTAATAACGTTGTCCTCCTCCTGCTTATGTGCTAAATTTGATTTCATTCATTGGTTCCTAATTGATGAATACCGAAGCCTGATCTTGTACATCAGGCTTTTTCTTTGTCTAAATCCCTGTGATTCCCTTCCAATCCCTCAGCAAAAATTACTTCTGTAGAGAGATCCCGCATCAAAGCGCCTAATCCCAAGCGCTCAAATGATTTTGCTTGTAAATTAAGTACATGCCACTCACCCGCTATTTCTTTCTCAAGTAAATAAGCGAGATATTGAGCAAGGTCTTTACCTTTAATTTCAGCCAGAACTTTTGCTCGTTCGTGGTTTTCAGGAGACAAACGCACATGCGTAGATTTTTTTTCGAGACTCATTTGTTTGGCCTTAAGCAGCGGAAGCTTTGCTGCTCTGAATGTTTTGGTTAAGAAATAAATGTGGATATTGGAGTTTTACCTTCGCTGGTATCCCTCTAGTCATCCAGTTTTGAACTCGCTGTTTATCTTTGAAGCCCAGTAGCTCTGCCACTCTTGTAGAGCCACCAAGCCGTAAGAGAATTTCTTTATCAGCTTCGATAGACATGGTCGCCTCTAGTAAACGTTTGTTTAGTTAATAGTAAACATGATGTTTCCTAAAGTCAAATCATTTGTTTAACACAAAGTGTTTACTTTTTTAGATAATGCAGAAATTAATGAATCGGGATATTGTGATGAAAGAAGAAAAGGCTGCTCACCCTTCTGTCATAAGGCTTTTAGAAGCAAGTGGTGTTTCGCAAGAAGAAACAGCAAAGGCTATTGATGAGTCACCACAAACAATTACAAACTGGAAAAAAAGAGGTGTGTCTAAAGCAGGCGCATTGAAGGCAGCAGCAAAATATGCTGTTTCTGCAAATTGGATACTTAAGGGTGAAGCCACTAAAAACGAAGGTGTGACTAAAGTATTAGAATGGGATTCAGATACCCCAATAGATAATGATGAAGTTGAAATACCTTTTTACAAAGAGGTTTTAGTATCGTGCGGTTCGGGGTCGTTATCTGAGATGGTAGGAAATGAAACAAGAAAATTAAGGCTAAGCAAGTCAACTCTTAGACAATATGGTGTTGATGCCTCAAATGCTTATGCTTTAACCGCTTTTGGTGATTCTATGTCGCCAGTTATTAACAATGGGGCTACCGTTTATGTTGATGTTGGGAGAACAAATATTGTTGACGGTAAAATCTATGCAATAAGTCACGGTGGATTATTTAAATTTAAATATTTATATAGGATGCCTAAGGGTGGTGTTCGTATTGTCAGTGCAAATAAAGAAGAATACCCAGAAGATATTTTGACTGCTGAGGAAATAATGGATCAAGAGTTTAGTGTTGTTGCTTACGCTTTCAACGTGCAAAACTCATTACCATAAAGAAATAAACAAAATGTTTTAAAAGGCCGCTATATGCGGTCTTTTTTTATGTCTATGTTTAGTAAAAGAAAACAAAATAAATAAACATTTGTTTAATATTCCTCTTGACTACAGTAAACGCCGTGTTTACTATTATCTCACAGACAACAAAAAAGCCCCGACAGTTTGGCGACGCGGGACTTTTACTCAAAGAGCGAGATAAGTATGAACATAAAAACGAATTTGGTCAAACCAATGTGCACAGCACTTGGAGTAATGGGAATGCTTACTGCAGCTTATGCATTCAGCCCAGCGAAAGAACAATCTGTTGCTCCTTTGGTTGAGCGGATTGAAGTAACCGCCCCATTCAAACTCGAATCCATCAACGTTAAGAAAAGTTTTGCTGCTGTCGAAACTCTAAATGAGCAATACGTTGTTGAGTTTGAGTATGTGGCTGAGTTCTCTAACCACAATAATGGTGTGGGCGGAAGTTGGAATGAAGTTGATGTACTTGAAATAAAAGAGCCTCGCGTCTACGACGAAAACGGTGAAGTTGAAAACTACTACTTGGATAGCCGAAGTGTTCAAGAGATCGTTCATGTCATCGAACAAGAACTAAGAGAGCGCGTTTAAGCGCTCCGTGGAGAAGGTTATGAGCAGATTAGAGGTTTTGAAAAAATCATTAGAAAAGAAAGAAATTCTTTTTAATGAGAAGCTTGTGAATCACTTCGCAGATGTTAAGTCAGCCAATGGCCAGCCGTTAAATGATAAGCGCAATGGCGGGGTGACTCTGGATCGGTGGGATAAGCAAAATGAATCATTGCGAAATTTAAAGCAAAGTGTTGAGAAAACTAAAAGTGCAATTGAACGTGAAGAATCAAAAATTGCATATGTTGAGGCGTTATCTAGCGAAATTCCAAAAGAAATCATGGATTTGGTTGAAAAAGGAATTCTAACTCAATGGCGAAAAAATCCTAACTTCTTTTTTGTTGTTGGTGTTGAAAAGGCTCGAATTGTTTGGGATTTAAAGAAAAAGGTAGTTGCTCATCGCTACATTCGGGAAATCAAAGATAAAGCGCAATGGGCCTTATTCCGAGATGTCTACAACAGGTTAAATGCTCAACTAAACACGGAGAACAGCAATGACTAACCCTCACAAAGAATTCGCAGTCGTAATGTTCTTTTTGTTCTTAAGTTTTTTTGCAGCTCTGATCGTGCTTTACAAAGTGATCTGCCCTGCTGTGTGGAGTGTGTGAATGAACCCTCAATCATATCTCTCAAACATGAAGTCAAAGCTTGACCGTGTTTATACAACTTCTGAGCTTAATCAAGCAGTAGAGACACTTTACCAATTCGATCATTTAGATCGTAAAGAATACGAAAACTGGATTGCTGAAATCAAAGCGATTGAATCCAAAAGAACAGAACAGCTTTTAAAGAATGCAGCTTAGGAGAAGAAGATGGAAGTTCAACAAAAAAGAAAGCTTCTCGAAGCTGTAGAGACGCTGGTTCGTCGCCCCGCCTCAACAACTGAAACAACACTAGCTGAGGCATTGGCTTATTTCAAAATGCTTGTAGAAGAAGCAACTCAAGGTCAAATCGAAGTTATTTATAACGACACCACACAAGAATTGCCGTTTTAGGAGAAGAAGATGAAAAAAATGTCTAAAGAAGATTTCTTATCAGTATTAAGTGGATTGTTTGACGCTCATACGGGTAGTGATTGTTTTGATGAAGAGGCATGGCTAGAAGATTGGGAAAATGGTAAAGATCCTGTGGCTGCATTCTATGACGAATATCCAGAATACGACGATCTTTAAGGAGAAGGTTATGAATGCACAAGTGAAAACAGAAAATCAAATTGCTGAACATGATCCTAAATCAATCAAGGCATATGTTAGTGATTCAAAGATTCGTCAAAAGTTTGAGGAAATTTTAGGGAAGAAGACACAAGGTTTCTTAGCATCAGTGATGCAAGTTGCTAATCAAGCACACCTAAAAAATGCGGTACCTGCAACCGTGGTGAATGCTGCAATGATGGCAGCTACGCTTGATTTGCCAATCAACAGCAACTTGGGTTTTGCATACATCGTACCTTACAAACGTAAGTTTAAAGATGGTCAAGGACGTTGGCAGGAAAGCAATGAAGCTCAATTCCAAATGGGCTACAAGGGCTTTATTCAATTAGCTCAACGTTCAGGACAGTTTTCACGTATTGCTGCTACTCCTGTTTATGAGGGTCAATTAGTTTCTGCTAATCCCCTGCTCGGATATGAGTTTGATTGGACTATTGAAAACAAAGGTGAAGCAATCGGATATGTTGCTTTCTTTAAGTTGCTAAATGGTTTTACTGCCGAACTTTACATGAGCAAGGATGAAATCCTTAAACATGCAGGAAAGTACAGTCAATCATTCAAATATGGTGGCGTGTGGAAAGATAACTTTGAGGCAATGGCTCTTAAAACAGTTACAAAGCTTTTGCTTTCAAAACAAGCGCCACTTTCAATTGAAATGCAAACAGCTCAATTAGCTGATCAAGCAATTGTTCATGATGTTGCTACAAATGATTTTGAATACATTGATCACCAGGAGAGTGTTGCAGCTATCGAGCAAAAACCGATGCTTGATGATGATGCTTTTAATTCTTTGTTAGATCAGCTGAATGCTCAGGCAGTTGATAAAGATTTCATCTTAGATGGTTACAGCCTAACTGATGCTCAACGTATAGCGGTGGAGGCTCAGTGATGAAACTATTCCGCTGCTCCAGCTTATCTAAGTTAATGGGTGATGCTCAAAGCATCGCTCAAGAGCTTAGAACTGAGGAAATTGAAACGTTAATCAAGAAGCGTAAGCGTTCAGATAGCGAGAACTCAATCATTGAGCAACTCAAGAATCAATCTTTGTCTGATACAGCAAAATCTGAGATTAGAACAATTGTTAAAGAAGATTTAACAACTTTCAGATCGTTCAAGGGCAATCAGTACACAGCTAAAGGTAATGCACTTGAAGAAATTGCAATTGATCTATCCGGTAAGGTTCGCTTTCGTAAGCTTACAAAACACAGTGGTCGAGTTAATAACGACTTTATCACTGGTGAGTGCGATGTTCTCGATTTAGATCGAAAGCTGATCATTGATACAAAATGCTGTTGGGATATTGGAACACATCCATTTTTCCAAGATGAAGCACAGGAAAAAGCCAAGAAGGCTGGCTATGACTGGCAGATGCAAGGCTACATGTGGCTTTACGATTGTGAAGTTGCAGAAGTTGATTTTTGGCTACTCCCTTGCCCTGTCGAGTTGACAAGCGATTGGGATGATCGAGATCAGCTAATTGATTTGGTTGACAAGATTGATCTTAGAGAGCGTTTAACAACGGTTCGCTACGAGCGTGATGAATCAATGATTCAGAAGATCAAAGACAAAATTCCTCATGCTCAGGCTTATTACGAAAAGCTTTATCAAGAGCGAATCAAAGCGAGGGTTGCAGCATGAAAGAACTCGAAATAGGCATCGCTGTTTTATCAATGTTGCTAATGTTAGTGGTGATGACATGGTGAAGAAGGCAGAACGCATTGATCCGTGGATGTCAGAAGCATTTCTGATTTGGGTGCAGTACATCGGCTATCGAATCGTTACTAAAGGTATGCACAGTGAATTTGTGCCGAAATATGTAAGTAAGAACTTGCCACGTGGTGGCTCAATAGATCACTGCGGCAGACTAAACAAAGCAGCAAGCAATCTGTTTAAAGAATTTAAAGATCATGTGAGGGCGTGAAGATGGATATTAATGACTTAAAGCTTGAAGGTGATGCAAAAGATATTGCGGAGCAAATTTTTCAACAGTTGGTTGGCAAAGTTTACGAAGAAATAAAAAAGCACAACCCAGACAAAGCAAGTGAGTTTGCATTCTGCATGGCTGGCAATGCGATTGGTTGCTTATTCAGTGTCACCAAGCCTGCGAAAGTCCAAAAGGTAAAAGGCTTGGTTTTTCAATGCGTCGATCACATGGCTGTACAGGCTATGCAAAACCGCAAAACAAAGTTTAGTTGAGGTGGCGTAAATGACTAAAGATATTGAGTTAAAAGCAATTGATGAATTGATCTATGAAGTTGAAATGTTTGAGCAAGCGGGTGTTTACCCCGTTCAAGACTTTATAGACAACTTAAAAACACTATCTGCAAAGGTAAAAGAGGAAACAAAACTCGAAGGCTGCGTGGTGGTGCCTGTTGAGCCCACACCAAAAATGATCGATTCAACTTGGGATGATCAAGATGAAATCGAAAAAATGAGTCATAACTCTCGAAATGAGTTTATCTATAAAAAGATGATTAAAGTTGCAATGCTAGAAGCAGCAAGGGGCGGAAATGAGTAATTTAAATTTTACAGAATCTGAACTCGTAGAAGCTATTAAGAAGCGGCAGCTCGAAAAACTTGAACAGTATGGGCATTTAGCAAATGGAACTTCTAAGGATTATCAATTCGGTGAGTTTAGTGCTGTGCCATTGTGGTGGCTAAATGAGTTTGATGCTAATAAACGCAGAAGAATGGCCCATAAACTTGAATCAAAGGGCTTATTAAAGTCGTTTAGGGTTTGTGGGAGTAAAAGTAAATATTCATTATTAACTTTTGCCGTGGTTGGGCTGAGTGATGAACCAAAAGCGGATACGGAGGGGTGAGATGGGAATAGCAATTGATTTAACAAATACTGAGCGTTTAGTTTCCACTGCTGAGTTTGCATTGAGATTAAATATTAGTGAAAAAGAACTATATGACCGAATTAAAGATGGACGGATAAAGCCGCCAGTCAAAGATGGTCGTAAAAATATTTGGCTAAATAGTTATGTTCTGGAATGTATCTTGGAGAAATTTAAGGACAGTAGTCAAAGCAAAATACAAGCTTGAACAGAGAATATAAAAAAGGCCGCATTTAGCGGCCTTTATACTTACAGTAAAATCATATGTGAGTAATACTGTGAGTAAACACAAGTGATATTAAATTAATAAATTTAAATATCAATCACTTATGCTTTGATTGGGCGGCTTACATCATGCCGCCCATACCACCCATACCACCCATATCAGGAGCAGCTGGTTTATCTTCAGGAAGATCAGTAATCATACATTCTGTTGTTAACATCAAACCAGCAACAGAAGCTGCGTGCTCAAGTGCAGAACGCGTAACTTTAGCAGGGTCAAGAATACCCATTTCTAACATATCGCCATATTCGCCAGTTGCAGCGTTATAACCGAAGTTACCTTCACCCGCTTTAACCGCATTAATCACGACTGATGGCTCATCACCTGAGTTCGCAACGATTTGACGAAGTGGCGCTTCAATCGCACGACGTAAGATATTAATCCCCGCTGTTTGATCGTCATTTGCACCTTTCAGATTTTCAAGCGCATTGACAGCACGTACTAGCGCAACACCACCACCCGCAACAACACCTTCTTCAACAGCAGCACGTGTTGCATGAAGTGCATCATCTACGCGGTCTTTTTTCTCTTTCATTGCAACTTCAGTCGCAGCACCGATTTTAATTACGGCAACACCGCCTGCTAATTTAGCAACGCGTTCTTGAAGTTTTTCTTTATCGTATTCAGAGCTAGACTCTTCGATTTGACCACGGATTTGTTGAACACGCTCAGCGATTTGTTCAGCATTACCAGCACCATCAACAATCACAGTATTTTCTTTAGATACAGTGATTTTGTGCGCAGTACCCAAATCTTGAAGAGAAGCTTGCTCTAAAGACATACCTACTTCTTCAGAAATCACAGTCGCGCCCGTTAAGATCGCGATGTCTTGAAGCATTGCTTTACGACGGTCACCAAAGCCAGGCGCTTTAACCGCACATACTTTAATGATACCGCGCATGTTGTTTACAACAAGTGTAGCAAGCGCTTCGCCTTCAACATCTTCAGCGATGATTAAAAGTGGCTTGCCTGTTTTAGCAACCGCTTCTAATACAGTGATCAATTCACGGATGTTGCTGATTTTTTTATCAACAAGAAGAATGAACGGGTTTTCAAGTTCAGCAGTCAAAGTTTCTTGTTTGTTCGCGAAATATGGAGAGATATAACCACGATCAAACTGCATACCTTCTACAACGTCTAAAGCGTCTTCGAAGCCAGAACCTTCTTCAACAGTGATTACGCCTTCTTTACCCACTTTTTCCATGGCTTGCGCAATCAACTTACCAACAGTTGTGTCAGAGTTCGCAGAGATTGAACCCACTTGTTCAATCGCTTTGAAATCATCAGCTGGTTTTGCATTGGCACGGATATTTTCAACCACAGTTTTCACTGCGATGTCGATACCACGTTTCAAATCCATTGGGTTCATACCTGCAGTTACAGATTTGATCCCTTCATTTAAAATTGCTTGAGCAAGTACAGTTGCAGTCGTGGTACCGTCACCAGCGATGTCGTTAGTTTTGCTTGAAACTTCACGAACAAGTTGAGCACCCATGTTTTCAAACTTGTCTTTGAGTGAGATTTCTTTCGCAACAGTCACACCATCTTTAGTAATGTGCGGCGCACCGAAAGAACGGTCGATTACAACGTTACGACCTTTAGGGCCTAGCGTTACTTTTACTGCGTCTGCAAGAATATTTACGCCTGCAATCATTTTTGAGCGAGCTGAATCACCAAATTTTACGTCTTTAGCTGACATATTAAACTCCGAATCTTTTTAAATACTTAATCTGATAATAAAATGAGTTATGTGTCGATTAGCCTTCTAGCACAGCTAAGATATCTGACTCTTTCATAATCAAGAGTTCTTCACCACTCACTTTAACTGTGGTACCTGCATATGCACCAAACAATACTTTGTCACCAACTTTGACATCCAAAGCACGTACGCCGTTATCTGTGATTTGACCATTACCAACTGCAATCACTTCACCTTGTAATGGTTTTTCAGCAGCAGAACCTGGCAGTAAAATACCACCAGCAGTTTTGGTTTCTTCTTCTACGCGACGAATCACAACACGATCATGTAATGGACGAATGTTGCTCATAATTAACTCCATCAGACTTAGTCTTTTTGATTAATTTGTATTGCTACTCCAGTAGCAATAAACAAAATTTTGATATGCCACTTTTGTGGGGTTAAAAAAAAAGGCTTCAAGGGGAAAAATAAAAAAAATTCTACTTTTTGGTGCTTTTTCAGACATCATCGTCATTGTGATTTAAATTCATCGCTTTTTCATGCTTTTCGAACCGTTTTTTTTGTTCATCAAACCAATAATGTTCAATCACACCGTTGTCTAAAATTACATTGAAACTATTGGTGGCATCATGATGCAAACGATTGGAAATCGCGGTACCTGCATGAATATCGTAAACAGGATGCTCAATATTCAATTGATAGATTTGGGTGAGATCATAAACCGCTGCTTGGTGTAAATGTCCATGTAATAGCCCAAATAACCCAGTGTGCCCCCATTGCTCCAAAGCAATCTGTCCAAGTACAGGGCAATCTTTATCATGATGTTCATCAGGCGCAATGTAAAAAGGTTGATGAAACACCACCAGTTTAATTTTATTCGCTGGCGCTTGTTTGAGTTTATCGTATGTTTCGTGAATTTGCTGCGCGGAAATATGCCCGCGCGTATGGTAACGTCTACGAATACTATTCAAGCCAACAATATAGAAATGCTCCGTTTCTAAAGCCGTTTCCAGATCACCAAAAAACATTTGATAGCGCAGAAAAGGTGAGAAAAAGCGATTCCATACATGGTACAAAGGAATGTCATGATTACCCGGCACTACCAAATAAGGAATCGACAAGCTTTCTAGGAACTGACGACACGCATAAAACTGCTTAAAACGGGCACGTTGAGTTAAATCACCACTCACCACCATTGCTTCAGGATGATGTTGCTCACAAAACAGCCGAATTGCGTGCATACATGCTTCACGTTCAGTACCAAAATGCAGATCAGACAGATGTAACAACATTTGGAACCATCACTTTTAGGGCCGATTTTTTAACAGCGAAGTTTAATGGCGTGTGCATTTCCCTTAACTCTCCATCCACTGCTACCGTTAACTGTGTCTTTTTACAATCTACCCGTATCTGTTCAGCACAGAAGGTATAGACATCAGAAGCTTGATCAATTTTTCCTTGAATTAACTTCCACAACATTTTTAACAAGCTATAGCGATCACTTTTCGCAACCACAACGCCAGCCAGTTTTCCATTGGCAGCACATTCCGCAATTCTGAGATTCAAGTCACTGAGTTGTAGCTGATTATTTCCAAAGAAAATCAGCGGCGTGCTCACTGGGTGTTTTTTTCCATCAACCGTCACAGCCAACTTTAAAGATCTATGTTCGCGTAGCAACACATCCAAGCCTGATGTATATGCATGCAATGGGAATCGACCGAACCGTTGATTATATAATTCACGCTTCTTAATAAATAACGGATATAAACCTAGACTGGCATTATTCAAATAAATTTGGTCATTGAGAGTTGCGACATGCACCTCATGGATTGTCCCAGTCGCAATCACTTCTGCCGCTTTATGTACATCAATCGGGATATTTAAAGCTCGAGCAACATAATTAAAAGTACCTAGCGGTATGATCCCCATTGGGATATCGGTATGCATCAAACGCTTTGCAACTGCGTTTAAAGTCCCGTCTCCACCTGCTGCAATCACCACTCCCCGCTTATCAGCCTGTTGATGTCTCACTAAAATAACTGCCATCATTTCATCAAAATCAATTGTTTGATTTAACTCAAAAACCTGAATTTCAAAACCATATTGTGTCCAAAATGTCATGAGACGTTCATATTCTTCATCTTGTTGCGCCGCATGAAATCCTGATTTTTGATTATATATAATAGAAAGTGGGCGTAAATCTGGACTCATAAAGATCAAACATAAGGCTGTTAATAGCTGTATTTTTGGGTACAAAAGCAACAAATGAAAGCTTGTTTATGTAAATTTTGAATGAGCATAATTCATTTTATCAATAATAATTCTCAAGAAATGCATAAACAGTAAATTATTGTTATTTATTGGTATTTTTAATAAAAATAACACCTATAAGTAAAACGTATACTGCATTTAAAAAACATTCAATCGATCAAAAACAACTACTTAGATAGCATTAAACGGGTTTTTATTAACAGGAGATAACATTCTTGGCTCTTATTTTTTTTTCGATTTTATGCTTTAATACAGCCACTTTTTTTACTTCATCTATTTTCATTGTATCCCAATGAATAGAATTGTACGTCGTACACACTTTAAAAAGGCATCACCATGACCCAAGTGAACGCACCAGAATTCGTTCGTCACCCTAAGCTTATTGCATGGGTGGAAGAAATTGCAAAATTAACCAAACCAGCAAAAATTGAATGGTGTGACGGAAGCGAAGAAGAATATCAACGTCTGATCGACTTGATGATCGCTAACGGCACCATGCAAAAACTTAACCAAGAAAAGCATCCTGGTTCATATCTTGCAAATTCTGATCCTTCTGATGTTGCTCGTGTTGAAGACCGCACTTATATTTGCTCTGCAAACCAAGAAGATGCTGGCGCGACTAATAACTGGGTTGCACCTGCGGAAATGCGCGAAAAATTAAATGGATTATTTGATGGTGCAATGGAAGGCCGTACCATGTATGTGGTTCCTTTCTCAATGGGTCCGTTAGGTAGCCACATTGCACACATTGGTATCGAACTTACAGATTCACCTTACGTTGCTGTTTCGATGAAGAAAATGGCACGTATGGGCAAAGCGGTTTATGACGTACTTGGTACAGACGGTGAATATGTACCTTGCGTACACACTGTTGCAGCCCCTCTTGCCGCTGGTGCAAAAGATGTTGCATGGCCATGCAACAACGAAAAATATATCGTGCACTACCCAGAAACGCGTGAAATCTGGTCTTACGGTTCTGGTTATGGTGGTAATGCATTACTTGGTAAAAAATGCTTAGCATTACGTATTGCTTCTGCAATGGGTCGTGAACAAGGTTGGTTAGCTGAACACATGCTAATTTTAGGCGTAACCAATCCTCAAGGTGAAAAACATTACATCGCAGCGGCATTCCCTTCTGCATGTGGTAAAACTAACTTTGCGATGTTGATTCCACCAGCAGGTTATGAAGGTTGGAAGATTGAAACTGTAGGTGACGATATCGCTTGGATCAAACCAGGTGAAGATGGTCGTTTATATGCAATCAACCCAGAAGCTGGTTTCTTCGGTGTTGCACCTGGTACAAATACCAAAACCAACCCGAACTGCATGGCAACTATGCATAAAGATGTCATTTATACCAACGTTGCTGTTACAGATAATGGTGAAGTATGGTGGGAAGGTCTTTCTAAAGAAGTTCCAGCGAACCTTACCAACTGGAAAGGTCAACCACATACTGGTGAAGATAAAGCTGCTCATCCAAATGCACGTTTCACTGTTTCTGCTGGTCAATGCCCTTCGATTGACGCTGACTGGGAAAATCCAGCAGGTGTTCCAATCTCAGCATTCATCTTCGGTGGTCGCCGTGCGGACACAGTGCCTTTAGTATCAGAAGCTTTTGATTGGGTTGATGGCGTGTATAAAGCTGCAACTATGGGTTCTGAAACAACTGCTGCTGCTGTTGGTCAACAAGGTATCGTTCGTCGTGATCCATTTGCGATGCTTCCTTTCGCTGGTTATAACATGGCTGATTACTTCGGTCATTGGTTACAACTTGGTCAAGAAGTTGGTGCTAAAGCAGAAGCTGCTGGTAACAAATTACCAAAAATCTTCAATGTAAACTGGTTCCGTCGTGATGCTGAAGGCAACTTCGTATGGCCTGGTTTCGGTCAAAACATGCGTGTTCTTGAGTGGATCATTGATCGTTGTGAAGGTCGTGCTGAAGCGACTCAAACACCAATCGGTCTAGTTCCAACTTATGAGCAATTGAACTGGGAAGGTATCGATTTCTCTAAAGAGCAATTCGAAACTGTTACAGCGCAAGATAAAGATCAATGGATCAAAGAGCTTGAGAGCCACACTGAGTTATTTACTAAACTTGGTGATCGTTTACCTCAAGCACTTAAAGATCGTCAAAATGAATTATTAAATGCGGTTAAATCTGCTTAATAATTAAATGACATAAAAAGGTCGCTTCGGCGACCTTTTTTGTTGTCTGGTGATTTGGCTTTTTAATATAAAAAACCTATCCATAAGAAGAATAGGTTTTAAAAAAAATCGAATAGTTTAAGAATGTCTAGAGCCTGTAAAAATATTAGCTATTCAAGCTCATAGTCTTCATACTCCCAATCAAAGTATCTTTGCAATTTACTACAACTTAAACTCCAATTTTTATCTGTACATGATTCCACGACCTTACAAATAGCATCATACATTATTTCATAAGAATAATTAGATATTAGAATAGTTCTATTAAGTGCAAGAATATCCATGTTTCCTTTCGCCTTTCTTAAGCCCTCTGGTGAAGCCATATCTACATAGAATAAATTTACACCTTCCTCTAAGTTACACCCAATTTCAATAACTAGATTAACAAACACTTCATCCAAGTTGCTTGGAATCCAAGATTTAAGATCAAAGTAATCTGAGGAGATTGAATGAATAATTAATTGCATCATAACCACCCTTATTTCAAAACATCATATAACACCATAGTACTTACTCCAGCCACCCTTTCTTACAATATTTCTCAGAGTTAAGTCACTCTCTTTTAACACTTAAAATCAAAAAGATAATTTACAGATTATTCATATTTAATTATTACACTTTAATTACCCCTCACAAAACCCTAAAAATACTCTTCAAACCGTATATTTTCAATTTCAAAATCACCAAGTTTAATAAATGGAATAATTCTTTCTAAATACCAATTAACATTAGTTATATTCTCTAATAATATTTGACGATTTATACTTAAACTTACAGTAATCCCACCTTCAAAGTCCAACAAAAACTCCCCTCCAATATTTGAATCTCTCCAAGTTAAAACCACACCTAACATTTCCCTTAAAGAGTTTTTATGATTCAAAATCAAGAGTAATTCTTCATCAGAAATTGCATCAAAATTCCAATTAAAATCATCATTATCATGAATGGGCAAATAAGCTTTTAGCCCATGATCATTAAAGTTCCAACCAGCCTGATAAATAAGTTCCAGAATTTCCATTGGACTATTATCATTGCTTACTATTTTTACATATAACCCTGAAGATATAGACATGTCAAATTCCTCCATTAATGTTCATAAAATTTAATACCCTTTTTCGTTAACCACTCTTTAATATGTTGGGGTATCGGAGTATTGGAATGAAATTCATAGGAGGCATTTTTATTTTTTAGCCACGGACTGCCTTTAAATATCAGAATTAAATTTATTCAAACCATCAGAAGAACAACCTTAAAATATTGGCTTCATTCAATCACACTTTTTTAGATATTCGGGATTAAACTTAATTTTATTTACATCTGATCTACTAAACACCTTTCTTGGAATATCAATAGTATCACGTGCTGTAAACCATAATGATTTAGTCATAATAGCACTACTTCCATCCATCGTGACAGATCTACCCGTAACAGGATCAACAACATGTTCTTGCCATGAAGGAATAACGGCCAAAATATTACTGTATTCCCCTTGCTCTAACTTAGCAACAATACGTGGAGCATAATATCCCAAAGAGTCATAAACCTCGTAAACCCTAAAAATACTTAATCTTGTAAAACGAGGAAGGTCACCTATCTCTTGGTAACCTATCGTATCGATCGTAAAGGGTGGATGCCAGTTTTTGGTTGTTCGTAAGCTATAATTCGTTGTACCGTAATCTTTAAATTTCTTTCTAGACAATACCATATCTTGTTGTGTAATCAGGCATAATCCATCTATATCATGCGATAAGATTCTAGGTGTAGCACAAGCGGTAAGAGTTGAAAGAGCTAATAAAAGTCCAAAACATCTTATTAAGTTTTTAATATTCATGTATTACTCATTACACTCAGAGGAATTTAAATCCATTCAGAATTGATAACAAACTTTAAAGCCTTGGATTTTCACTCAATCACACTTTTTTAGATATTCGGGATTAAACTTAATTTTATTTACATCTGACCTTCTAAGCCTTTTTCCAGGAACATCAACCCTATCAAACCCTGTAAACCATAATGATCCGAATATAAATGTACCCCTTTCATCAGCAACTCTTTTTCTTGTGTCTGGATCAGCCATACTCTCGTTAAATCCAGGAATACTAGCGATTATTCCCTTATATTTTCCCTGCTCTATTTTCACAACAATATCAGGTCTAAAGTAACCTATTGACTCATATGCTTCATAGACTCTAAAAATACTTAACTTTGTTGAATTTGGGACTAAACCTATCTCTTGGTAACCTATCGTAATCGGCGTAACCCACGCATTAGGGCTTTCTAGCATATACTGCGTATCCAACGTTTTTAAGGCTTTCTTAGACAGCCGAAAATCTTGTTGCGTTACTAAGCATAATCCATTTATCTCATTCGATAAGATTCTAGGTGTAGCACAAGCGGTAAGAGTTGAAAGAGCTAATAAAAGTCCAAAACATCTTATTAAGTTTTTAATATTCATGTATTACTCATTATGATCGGAAAGTTTTAAAATAACTCATACTTAGCCAAAGAAGCTTATTCACTATCAATAAAATTCTTAAGAATATCTGAAATGTAATGCCCTGTTCGACGATCTGTACTCGCAATAACGAATGATAATGGACAGTCTCTAAAAAACTCGCTTTTAATTTCAGGCAAATTATAAAATGCATGTTTGGGATTATCCAACTCTATAATCCATTTCCCCCCCAGATATTTTCTAAATGTTTCACCAACATAACGTGCATAGCCATCAACTTTACGAGATTCTTCTTGGGCTAAGATCGCTTGAGTCGTCGGATACTGCTCCAATATCCAATTTTCCAAGATATCCAATGATTTTACCGAGTAATCTAACTTCTCACTAATTTCTTTTGGGAGGGTATCATGTATACGTGATAAAGCATCACGCATGTCCATTAACCAATATTGAAAGCTGTCAAACCTTTCTTCTCTAGTTTTCATATTAATCAGTATTCATCCGTGTTAGTACCTTCCAAACAACCGTGGAACAAGATAATCAACTATACTAATAAAAGCCATTTTCTTTTGCCAGTTTGATTAATTCTTCCACATTAGAATCTATCCTTTTTTTATACCAATCAACAATATGATGAATATATGGCTTGATCTCATCCTTAGATAAAATTACTTGTGATTCCCCTACACCTCTATCTCTACCAAGTTCTTCCTCCCCAAGAAAAAAAAGATAACCATCATAATATGCCTCTATACCATGATCTTCTTCCGAGTAAATATTCCATTTTTCTACACCCCAATCTACATCACCTGCCACACCTCCTCTTATAATAAATTTTTTGAATAGGTCTATATCTATATTATTTTCATATATCATATGAGCAAAACAATTCCTTACTGTCCAGAACTCGTCATCTTTAACATCTTTCAAATCCCTAAAAGGCTCTATAGGAAAGTAAACCATTTTTCAGTTTCTCCTGTTATTTGATTCCATGTCCATTAACCAATAGTGAAAGCTATCGAATCCCTCTTCTCTGATTTTCACATTAAGATTACTAATATAAGTTTATTTAAACATTTATAGAAGATATCTATTTCATAAAAAAGGAATTTAAAATTATTAGATCAGGCTCAAACAGAGCTTATAATCGGTCTAATGTCACTTTTGTAAAGCTTGCACCAGTAAAGTGGTTACTGTCATAAATATCTTTTATTCTCTGGCTCACAATAACAGTTGAATCCTCATTCTCCAATCTAAATAAGTCGGAATTATCTGTTTTTGAAGCATCAATAATCAATTTAAAGAATGCTCTATAACGACCAGCAAAGTCAGGTCTTACAGGATCATTTTCTAGAAATTTCTGAAAATCTGAGTTCTTTTCATCTACACAGTCATATCTTAAAGAATCAATTAATAGGTAAAATTTCTGTGATAACTGTTTATTAAAAATTAAAGGAATAAATAAGCAATCACTAATTTTCTCTAATACCAATAGATTTGCAAATTTTTCACTAACAACACAAAACCCATAGAATGTTGTAGTAAAATCAACTTCCTCTAGACCACTTTCTATAGTAGCAACATATTGCTTTTGCTTATTTGAAAGATACTCAAATAGAAACTCATCCCAATCAAGTTGTGCTCTTGGATTATTGAAACCATCAATCTCTGTTATAAAATATTGATTAGAAAAGTCATAAAAATCTGCTTTAATTTCATAGTAATCCATTGTCACCTCCTATATTTCAGTTAACCACTTATTAACTTGTAAGCCCGAGATTAAAAATTCCAATTTTATTTTTCTAAGTACTCCCACTTCACAACTTTTTTGAAATACTTTTAGATCAATTTTAAGATTCCCCCTCTTAACATGTAACTTATTTCTATCAACCTAGCCACAAAAAAATTGCAAAACAAAACATTTTTAACGATAATTGTAATAATAATATTTCTCATTTACATGGTTGTAAATATGTGCTCGACTCTCTCCTTCAAACGAAACTCACTTTTTCTTGCGCTATCAAGCTTAGTCAGCATTAGCCCCTATAGCTTTGCAGCAGATGAAGTATCACAGCAACTCCCAACAATTCAAGTCAAAGCGACTCAGAATGAAATTTCAGATTCTGAAAGCACCAAAACCTATACGATTAAAAATAGCTCAAGTGCGACCAAGCTTAATATCGCCGCCAAAGAAACACCACAAACTATCAATGTTGTGACCCGCCAACAAATAGAAGACTTTGGTTTAACCTCAACACGAGATATTTTAAATAATACCCCTGGCGTGACAGTCAACGCGCTTGAAACGGAACGAGCCGTATATATGGCTCGCGGATTTGAAATTTCAAATATATTAATTGATGGTGTTGGTTTCCCATTAACCAATTGGAATACCACAGATACTAATCCTGACAGTTATTTTTATGATCGTATTGAAGTCGTTAAAGGCGCAAATGCTTTAACCAATGCTTTTGGTGATCCAAGTGCAACCATCAATTATGTTCGGAAACGTCCAACAAAAGAATTTCAAGCCAGCAGCTCTCTTAGCTATGGTTCGTGGGACACGCAACGCTATGAAGCAGATGCTTCTGGTCGTTTAAATGATCATATACGTGCAAGATTGGCTGGCTTCCAACAAACAGGTGACTCACATCTCGATCGTTATTCCTCAGAAAAAAATGGAATTGTAGGTGTTATAGAAGCAGATATTACTGACTCAACCCTTCTCACCATTGGTGCCAGTCAAGAAAAAAATAAGCCAAATGCCAACAACTGGGGTGCGATTCCACTCATGGATAGTTCTGGCAAACAACTCAGTTATGATCGCTCATTTAACCCCAATCCAGATTGGGCATATTGGGACAACACTTCTAGAAATGCATTTATCGAACTAAAACAAAAATTCCTAGATACATGGTCTGCCAACCTAAGCTATAACTACAATGAAAAAGATCGTGAAAGCCAGCTTTTATACTATTACGGCTATCCAAACGCAGACGGTTCAGGAGTTTCATTAACACCAAATGGTTATTTAGAGAATAATAAACTACACACTGCTGATTTTAATCTTCAAGGCAAATTTGACCTATTTAATCGAGAGCATGAAGCAATCATTGGTTATACCTTTTCTAAAAGTGATCAAGTTGACCACCAAAAGCAAGGTACGCTACATGACAGCAATATCAATCATGTAAGCTCTGAATACAACGGACAAATCTCAGTTACACCTTATACAACCAATTGGGCAAGCTGGACACCAAAGCATGTCACTTGGTCAGATTTCGTCAAACAAGCTGACTACAGCCAACGTAATGAATCTATTTATGCAGCCACACGTCTTCACCTCAATGATGATCTCAAAGTGACACTTGGCGCCAACTACGTTAAAGCAAAAAGTGAGGGTTATAGCTACACTTCACCAATGAATTACGATGAAAGTAAGCTTTCGCCTTATGCAGGGATTACCTATAACTTTAGCCCTGAATATATAGGTTATATGAGTTACACCTCGATCTTTCGCCCTCAAACTTCTGTGAATGAAGCCACAGGAAAAGTTGCCGATCCAATCGAAGGTAAAAGCTATGAAGTTGGGATTAAAAGTGCGTGGTTAGATGACAAACTAACGGGCACTTTGGCAATCTTTAGAACTGAAGAAAATAATTATCCTCTGCGCTCAAGTGACGGACATCCTTTAAATCGAAAAGTTGGGATTAGTGATTTACGTTCACAAGGTGTCGAAGTTGGTTTGGCAGGACAATTAACCGATCAAGTCAACGTCTCTCTTGGTTATGCTCAATTTAGTTTACAAGATCTAAAAAATGGTGGGGCTGCGAGAACTTATAATCCGACTCAAACCTTTAATCTACTGACCACCTATACACCTGCTCAACTACCAAAACTCAAAGTTGGCGCAGGGCTGCAATGGCAAGGGAAAACGTCGATTTTTGACAATGTAAAATCGGCGTATTTGAAACAAAGCGATTATGCTTTACTTAATCTAATGGCAAGCTATGAAGTGAACCAACATTTCACCGTTCAGGCCAATGCAAATAATGTCACCGATAAAAATTATTTAAATAGCTTCACTTATAGTCAAGCATTCTACGGAGAACCTGCAAACTATAGCGTTGCGCTTAAGTTTAAATATTAATACATTTAACCCCTTATCTTAATACTAGGATAAGGGGTTAATATTTTAAGCAGCGTTAGGTGCCTGATTTTTAGTTTTTAAATATGCATCCAATGATGTGACTTCATCATTACTCATGCTTAAACCAAGCTTAGAGCGTCTCCAAAGAAGATCTTCACTGGTCGTTACCCATTCGAAACGCCACAAATAGTCCACTTCTCTGACATATAAGCCCTGACCAAAATGCTGCCCAAGCTGTGCGACAGAAGTTGCTTCCCCCAGAATATTCCACACACGTGTACCATAAGCAGATGCCCAACGTTTAGCTAAAGACTCTGGTGCATCAGTCACTTGTAGAAGAATTTCTTGAACCAACTGCTCAACAGTATCCATCTTCTCACCACCCGGCAAGACTTCTTTTGCCGTCCAGCGCCCCTGCATTTCAGGAAAGAATGCTTTGAGCTGCTGCATCGCAGATTCAGCCAACTTACGGTAAGTTGTTAATTTTCCACCAAATACAGAAAGCAATGGTGCTTCGCCGACTGCTTGCTTTGACAATGCCAAGGTATAATCACGTGTCACCGCAGAAGGATTATCTGACTCGTCATCACACAACGGACGCACACCAGCAAAAGTCGAAATAATTTGGTCTTGAGTTAATTGCTTTTTAAAATGCTCATTACTCACCTTAACCAAATAGTCAATTTCACCTTGAGTAATTTTCACCTGAGCTGGATCACCTTTGTATTCATGATCCGTTGTCCCAATCATGGTGTATTGATCCAAATAAGGAATCGCAAACACGATACGACGGTCATCATTTTGCATAATAAAGGCCTTATCACCTTCATAAAGCTTCGGCACAATAATATGGCTGCCTTGAATTAAACGGATCCCATACGGGGATTTAAGCTGTAAGTCTTGTTTGATAAACTGAGCAACCCATGGACCTGCTGCATTGACCAAAGCCTTCGCTTTGATTTGAAATGCCCCCTGTGCATTTTCCAAATCAACGATCCAGTATTCCCCGTCACGCTTGGCGGATAAGCAACGGGTACGTGTCACAATATCAGCACCTTTTTCACGTGCATGCATCGCATTCAGTACCACTAAACGTGAGTCATCTACCGCACAATCAGAATACTCAAAACCACGGGTAATCGCCGAGTTTAATGGGCTATCTTCTTTAAAATAAACGTTATTTGAACCCAGTAATTTCTCGCGCTTTCCAAGGTGATCATAGAAGAATAGACCTGTACGAATCAGCCAAGCTGGGCGTAAATGTGGACGATGTGGCATGATGAAGCGCATTGGACGAATAATATGTGGTGCTTTATTCAATAACACTTCACGCTCAGCCAATGCCTCTCGCACTAAGCGAAACTCTTTGTGTTCTAAATAGCGCAAACCACCATGAATGAGCTTACTGCTTGCGGAAGAAGTATGACTCGCTAAATCATCCTTTTCACATAAAAACACCGATAATCCGCGACCAGCCGCATCGACTGCGATACCTACACCATTGATACCACCACCAATGATCGCAAGATCATAAATTTTATTCGTTAGCTGAGGAGAATTTGGCATACATCACCGCAAATTTTCGATATTGTTCAATAATGAAAATTTAAACATATAAAATGAAAATAGACAATAAAAATACACGATAAAAATGTCAATTTATCGAGATTTTTAGACTGATGGTAAAAAATTAAAAGGATGTGAGGAAATGGTGATAAGTTTATTAAATACAATATTTATAAGGAATAAAAAATAATTTTATATAAAGTGAACGAAGCAAAAAAACAGCTTATTCAAAAAAAGTAACATGTTTTCGAAAATGAATATTTATTTTGCAACGATCAATCCAATATCCAAATCTCGAATGGTTTTCATATATTGATCATTGGGTTGTTGGTCAGTAAAAATACAATCCACTTGTTTAAGCGAACCTAAACGAATCATCGCATTACGCCCAAACTTACTGCTATCAGCCGCTAAAAAAACCTGACGTGCGCTTGAAATAATTTCTTGGGAAACACAAACCTCTTGAAAATCGAAATCCAATAACGTGCCATCTTCGTCGATACCACTAATCCCAACCAACGCATAATCGGCTTTAAATTGCTTAAAGAAATCAGCCGTTGCCTGCCCGATCACCCCACCATCAGGGCGAACGCGTCCACTAGCGATCAGTACTTCAAAATCTTCTTTGGTACTCAAAATTTTAGCAACATTTAAATTATTGGTAATAATTTTTAGGCCCGTATGATTTAACAAGGCATGCGCGATAGCTTCAGTTGAAGTACCGATATTGATGAACAATGAAGCATGATCAGGTACTGCTGCGGCAACAGCTTCCGCAATAGAACGCTTTTGTTCAAGCATGTGCCCGACACGCATGGTGTACTCTGTGTTTTCAACACTCGAATCATGTGCTGCGCCGCCATGATAGCGACGCAATAAGCCTTCATCTGCCAACTGATTAATATCACGTCGAATCGTCTGAGGTGTAACATCAAAATATTGGGCAAGTTCTTCAATACTAATATAGCCACGCTCGCGTACTAATTCGAGGGTCTTTTGTTGGCGTAATATCAAACTCATGCTCATCCATCCTATGTTATTTCAACTCATCCGATACAGGCACCCAGTCGAACTTAATCCCCATCCCAATCCCGAGTACGACCGACCGCTTTTAACCAGCCTTTGTAGAGCTTCTCAGTTCTAGCTCGACTACTTTCAGGCGTAAAAGTGCGCTCGATGGTCATTCTACTCTTCAATTCATTCAGATCCGACCAAAAACCGACAGCCAAACCAGCAAGAAATGCCGCACCCATACCTGTGGTTTCTTTCATTGCAGGACGTTCAACGGAAGTACCTAAGATATCAGCTTGGAATTGCATCAGGAAATTATTGGCTGTGACGCCACCATCAACACGGAGCGTACGTAACTTCTCACCTGAATCTTGCTGCATCGCATCTAAAACATCACGCGTTTGATACGCAATCGACTCTAAAGTCGCACGAATAATATGCTCGATACTAACCCCTCTTGTAATTCCCAAGATTGCACCACGTGCAGTCGGGTCCCAATAAGGAGCTCCAAGTCCGGTAAAGGCTGGAACAACATAGACACCATTACTATCTTTGACTTTGGTTGCGTAATATTCAGAATCATGTGAATCATTAATCGCTTTCATTTCATCACGTAACCATTGCACACACGAGCCGCCATTAAACACAGCACCCTCAAGTGCATAGTTCACTTCGCCTTTTGCACCACATGCGATGGTGGTCAACAAGCCATGGTCCGACTGAACAATACGCTTTCCTGTATTCATTAACAAGAAACAGCCTGTGCCGTAGGTATTTTTTGCTTGTCCTACTTCAACACACATTTGACCAAATAATGCGGCTTGTTGATCCCCTGCGATACCAGCGATCGGGATGCCTATTTCTTGTCCACTGATAGTATGCGTGTATCCATAAACCTCTGAAGAGCTACGCACTTCAGGCAACATTGCTTTAGGGATGTTTAAAGCCTCAAGTAGCTTATCGTCCCATTCCAATGTTTCAATGTTAAATAACATGGTACGTGAGGCATTGGTATAATCCGTCACATGGGCTTGACCGTTGGTGAGTTTCCAAATAAGCCATGTATCAATTGTACCGAATAGAAGCTCGCCACGTTCCGCGCGCTCACGACTGCCTTCGACCCGATCGAGAATCCATTTAATTTTTGTCGCAGAGAAGTATGGGTCAATCACTAAACCCGTAACTTTACGCACATAGTCTTGCCAGCCATCTTGACGAAGCTGATTACAAATTTCATTGCTTTGGCGACTTTGCCAAACAATAGCATTGTAAATAGGTTTGCCCGTTTTTTTATCCCAAATCACCGTGGTTTCGCGTTGGTTGGTAATCCCAATCGCAGCAATTTGATCACTAGAAATACTCGCTTGCGCTAACGCTTCAACCCAAACTGCACTTTGAGTCGCCCAGATTTCCATTGGATCATGCTCAACCCAACCTGGTTGTGGGTAAATTTGGGTAAATTCGCGCTGAGCAATGGTGATGACATTCGCATCGTGATCCAATACGATCGCACGTGAACTCGTTGTACCTTGATCAAATGCAACCACATATTTTTTTTGACTATCTGTAGAGATCATGACATACCTATCCAGACTGGCCTGATGTATTAGAGCAATGAATTAAACACCCGAAAAAAACGGAGCGTAATACTGCAATAAAGCAACGACTTCTGTATTAAATTAAAAACTTGGGCGATTATATGCAAAATTGTTCGCAAACGAAAATTCTTTCTTTATTTTTGAATACAAAAGTGACGAAAAAACCATTTTTAAAAGATTACACACAATTCAAAAATCATTTTATGCGATACTTAAAGTATAAATAACAGGATCATTGATATGAAAAAAACCAATTTATTCTTTATTGTAAGCGGTACACTTTTGATTGCTGCATGTCAGACCAGCTCACATCAATATAATGGTGCAAAGGGCTATCAAATTGAAGATAAAACAGCAACTTCGGCGACGATTGCCTATACACTTTCTGCACGTGGCAATGCAAATGTGGATGAGAAAAAATTGCAGCATGCATGTAAACAAGTGCTCGGTGCAGAAAAAAATTATAAAATTTCAATTCTAAGCACCAATGAAATCATGAACCCTGCTACACAAGAAAAATACGGTGTTCAGCTTGGCACCAGTCGCACAACTTTTGGTCTATCCAACTCCCCTGATTTAAATAACAGTGAAGGTTATGCCACTCGTCAAGCACTTGAGACTCGACCAACCACACTTACTGTCGTTCGTTATACATGTTCTTAATCACATAAATATAGAATGGATGTATGCAGATATTGATGATGAATACATCCAACCAAATTTATTTTTTTAGCACATCATGAATGGATGAATCTTTATCAAACACTGATTTTGCAAAAGGACATAAAGGAATCACCTTCACATGACGTTGTCGTACAAATTCGACCAATCCATCTAATAATTGACGGCCAACGCCTTTCCCACGAAATTGATCACTAACATCGGTATGATCAATAATGAGCATCTCATCTCCAGCCCATGTATAAGCCATTTCACCTGCCAATACATCACCGTCTAAAAGCTTAAAAGCACCATGTTTGCCATCATCAACGTGTTGAATATTCATGTCATATTCCTTTTTTAGTCAACTTTATTGAACGAAATTTAAATCGATTATCTTTTTATTCCATTGAATGTTTTAACATGATGTTAAACGATGCTGTGTTACGATTTTATATCTTTGAAATAGACAATAAACCTTATTTTTAGACCAGCAAGAGACTTATTTCGTTCGATAGAAACTCACATTTTTAAACTCTTTCGCTTCATCTAAATCAGGCCAAGTTGTTGCACTTCGCTCATCAATCTTTATATATTTTGGATGGCTAAAATTTTTAACTCGACTGTCAGCAACCCAAACCTCAGGTGCGAATTTCAAAAATTCATCTAAAAAGAAGCGATTGCACTGATCATAAAGTACATCAGCAGCAAGCAAGACATCCACTTGTTCTGATTTATAGAGATCATCGAGATATTCAAGCTCTACATCATTTAAGAGCGCATTTTCACGGCATGATTCAAGACTAATGGGGTCAATATCACAACAAATAACGCGTTTCGCACCTGCCATTTTTGCAGCAATTGCAACCACACCTGAACCAGCACCAAAATCTAGAACAACTTTATCTTTAACATGATGGGGTTCTGCCAATAACCATTGTGCCATCGCTAAGCCAGATGCCCAACAAAAGATCCAATACGGCGTTTCATTCCAAATACGTCGAATGACTTCATCATCCAAACGATCTGTAGGAAATACTGGTGGTATCAGCCATAAAGAAATCGGCGTTTCAGGTAATTGTTGTGCCAATAAGTCAGTATTTGGAATCACATCATGCAATGCTTTAAGTAACTGTTCAGGCGCTTTAGCAAATTGAAAAGTACAGCTCATATCGTTTCTTTAATTCTTGAAAAAAGCCCCTCTAAGTAGAGGGGCTAAAAAATTAACCTAATGCTTTTTCAGCAGCTTCAACTGTTTGACGAATCAAAGTGGTAATCGTCATAGGACCGACTCCACCAGGAACAGGTGTATAAGCA
This sequence comes from Acinetobacter halotolerans, assembly GCF_004208515.1. Lineage (GTDB taxonomy): Bacteria > Pseudomonadota > Gammaproteobacteria > Pseudomonadales > Moraxellaceae > Acinetobacter > Acinetobacter halotolerans. The sequence goes on along the minus strand of NZ_SGIM01000004.1, from coordinate 95,036 downwards.
GAAGCAACCTCTTCAATACCGACTAATTGGATATCCCCAACACCACCACCATCGCGTGGATGGAAACCAGCATCAACCACAACAGCACCTTGCTTAATCCAATCTTTTTGAATCAATTCGGCTTTACCTACTGCACCCACGATAATGTCGGCTTGTTTAACCAACTCAGCAAGATTTTGTGTACGTGAATGACAGATCGTAACGGTTGCATTGGCTTGTAATAGCATCATTGCCATTGGTTTACCTAAAATCGCAGAGCGACCAACCACAACGGCATGTTTGCCTGCAATCTCAATCTTGTTTTCTTGCAAAATGGTCATGATGCCTGCTGGAGTCGCTGAACCATAAGCAGACTCGCCCATCGCCATACGACCAAAACCTAAGCAAGTCACACCATCGACATCTTTTGCCAATGAAATTGCATCAAAACAAGCTCTTTCATCAATTTGCTCTGGCACTGGGTGTTGCAACAAAATCCCGTGTACATCAGGATTTGCATTTAACTTTTCAATTTCTGCAAGCAATTGTTCAGTTGTCGTCTCTTTCGGAAGCTCAACTTTAAGCGAATCCATTCCTACACGACGGCAAGCATTACCTTTCATACGCACATAAGTTGCCGATGCACCATCATCACCAACTAAGATTGTTGCCAAAATTGGGGTACGCCCCGATTTTGCTTTTAATGCTTCTACACGTACCAACAAATCCGCTTCGATTTGTGTTGCCAATGCACGACCGTCTAAAACCAATGCCACAGCGCATCTCCAAAATGGGTATGAATCAATTGCGTAAATAATACATGATAATTTGAGCAATATTCTTTTAGATGTTGTTTTTATGTGCATATTCGCGACAAACACTATTGTTTTTTTTCTAAAGATTGCTAATATGTGCATCACCAAGAGATGGCGGGGTGGCAGAGTGGTCATGCAGCGGACTGCAACTCCGTGTACGCCGGTTCGATTCCGACCTCCGCCTCCATTGGTAAAGCCCGAGTGGTGAAATCGGTAGACACAGGGGATTTAAAATCCCCCGCCCACAAAGCGTGCCAGTTCGAGTCTGGCCTCGGGCACCATTTTTCAGCTAATGAAATATGGTGCAAATAAAAATCCAGCGTAAGCTGGTTTTTTTATGTCTGAAATTTAACGAAGCATAAAAAAGCCAAGTACAACGACTTGGCTATATTAAGAATTAAATTTACGCGACGTGTTGTACAGTCTGCATCGGCAATAAATTGACATCTAACTCCAATTGATACTGTCGACTAGCATCCACAGTATAATTCGCAGTTTTAATTGAATCCACAAACATCCATTGTGATTGCACTTGTGCTTCGTCTAAGTGAACAAGCAAATAACCTCGTTGATTCAAATTGCAGTAATTTAATTCATCAATCAACGCTGTAAATGCAAACTCGAATTGTTGAAGCTGTGCCGTAGGGATATTAAGGTATTTTTCCATCCCCGGCGAAGATACAGAACTGGTTGCCAACTCAACGCCGACAAAAGCACCATCTTTGCTATATAAATTAGACGACCACGCATTATGCGTATCCCCTGCAAGGACCACGACTTTCTTTTTTAACTGCGCCAAAGTGCCATATAGAATCTCACGTTCAGCAAAATAGCCATCCCAAGCATCTAGGTTATAAGGAGCAACCGTCAGCACACGCGCTTTTTCTTGCTCAGTAAGGCTTGGATCACCTTGTTTAAGACGCATTTTCAGAGTCACTAACTCAGTAATCTGAGTCGTCATTTGATTTAATGTATCTGTGCTTGGATTGCCTGAAGTAATTTCTGCAAGCGACAATAATAATTCAGCTGGAATTAGCATTTTGGTCATAAGAATCTGCTGACCCAATACATTCCATGTTGCGGTAGATTGTTGTAATTTCCCCAGCAACCAATCACGTTGGGTATAGCCCATCAAAGTGCGTGCAGGATTGGTTAAATCTTGTTGAAACTTTTGAATATCCAAACCTGAAGCAGTCAAATAGTCTGCATAATCAAGTTGTTTATCTCGTGCTAAAATTCGGGTATCCAGCATGGTCAGTTGTACCAGATTGCCAAAATCAAACTGACGATAAATATTTAAATGATCTGTCTCAGATACTGGACGAATCGGCATCCATTCAAAATAGGCTTGTAATGCTGCAAGTTTACGCTCAAGGAAACTACCTTCATTTTCTTGATGATTCTCCGCACCCTCTTTCCAAGTATCATTGGCCAACTCATGATCATCCCAAACGACAATAAAAGGATGACGTTGATGCAGTGCTTGTAGATCTTTATCGTTACGATACAGCGCATAACGCTTGCGATAATCATCTAATTTAATAATTTCTTGATCATTATCAGCCGCCAAGGTTCTTCCGAGCTTAGCCGCATCTTCTGTGGCATAACCATCCGCACCGTATTCATAAATATAGTCGCCTAAATGAATCACCACATCGACATTTTGCTTTGCAATTTCACGATACACGTAGAAATAGCCAGCGGGATAATTCGAACAAGAACAAACTGCGAAACTGACTTTTGAAGTACTGGTCGGCAGTGTTTTTGTTTGTCCAACAGGAGACTTTTTATCACCAAAAATAAAGCGATAGAAATAGTTTTGATTCGGTGTCAAACCTGTTGCATCGACCTTAACCGTAAAATCTTGTGCTGCTGCGGTTGTCACCTTATCCGTCTTAACGATTTGCTTAAATTGATCATCTAATGCAATTTCCCAAGTGACTTGCAAACGTGCACTTGCCTCGTTTGGGCTAAGACGTGTCCAAAGAATCACACGATCCTGCAATGGATCACCGCTCGCCACACCATGATCAAAACTGACTTTCAGCGCATTGCTTTCTTTATCTGAACTGTTATTACACCCTGTAAAACCTGCGGATAAAGACAAAGCCCCAAAACCAAATAAACTCTTTTGAATCAGTTCCCGTCGTGAAATTTTTGCTGTCATTAGATGGCTACCTTGGTTTTTATTACTTTAAACAAATAAAACTAAAGTAGGTTGATGAAGGTTTGATCTCAATTTAATGAAAAATTTATGAAAGTCAGTTCATTTAATCTATTTTTTATTCGAGAAAGACATAAGTTGATTGAAAAGAAAGCAAATAATCCTTTTTACTCTTGCCAAGTTTTAAAGTGTCCTCTATTATTGCGCACATGCCCGAGTGGTGAAATCGGTAGACACAGGGGATTTAAAATCCCCCGCCCACAAAGCGTGCCAGTTCGAGTCTGGCCTCGGGCACCATTTTCAGATAGTGAAATATGGTGCTAATAAAAAACCAGCCTAAGCTGGTTTTTTTATGCCTAAAATTTAGTGACCTTAATACTGAATCAGTTGGAAATTTGGGTGATCAGCGAGTTGCTGTAAATAATAACGTTCTTTTTGATAAAAATATTTGTACATCCGATTGACCCACTCACCACGTCGAAAAGTGAGTACTTTTTTATTCACACCATCGTAGCTCAGCAAAACAACATCACCACCTTCTTGGTTCAATAGCGTAATTCGATAACTATGCGGTGCATGTAGATGAGAAGCACTGAGTTCTCTGACGATTTCAACCTTATGCTCACCATCAAGCCAGTATTGTTTATCAACCAATGCTTTTTCATTGACCCAAAAACCCGTTTCCGCACCATCATATGTATCAATCATAAAAAAATGATGTAACTCTTTTAGTAACTCAGAAGCAGTGATATCCAAATAATCATTCATATAGACCTCTATTTAAATTTTTATTGCTTGTTTGCAGTTCGGTATTTTTATAGTCAATACCACTATTTTCGTGGCATAACCTCACCATTCGATAGCGACCTGATGAGCAAAATTTTAAAAGATTACAAAATGATTATTCTATTCAAGTTATTGTCATTTAAAGAAAATTGCTCTTTAATCTCAAAGATATATAGAGAGATTTAGAGAATCAAGATTTTTCTCTTGGGCTGTTATAAAAATCAGATAAAAAGAAAATGATTTAAAATGAAAATTAAATTCAACTCAAAAAAATCTATTTATATTTATGATTTTAAAGTGATTTAGCCAAAAAAAGCTAAATCACTTTAGCGATTCTGTGTCGTCTTATATCTATTCGTCGCGTGTTTTTACATCAAAAAGTTCAATTTCAAAAGTCAGATTTGAATTTGCAGGGATAATTTTCCCCATCTTACGTTCACCGTAAGCTAAATGTGCAGGTACGATGAGTTTACGCTTTCCACCCACACGCATACCCATAATGCCTTGATCCCATCCTTTAATTACACGCCCTGTACCAATCACAGTTTCGAAGTAATTACCGCGATCAAGCGAAGAATCGAACTGAGTTCCATCTTCTAACCAACCTGTATAATGTGTGGTGATTAAAGCGCCTTTCACAGCCTCTTTGCCTTCACCCACTTTTAAATCAATAATCTGTAACTCTGCGCTCATGTATGCCTCTCTAAACTCAGCTCAATTCAGGTTTTATATCACTTTTGCCTGTCATGTCACTCATGGATATGAATATCCAACAGCCTCTCTCATTATTGCAATTGTTGCCACTGAATGTCGACTTGACCTTTATCACTCAACAATGTCCATTCACCATCCATGATATTTAACTGCAATTGCATAGTTCGCTCACACAACTGCTCAATCGCTTGAGTGGTTTGAGGAGAAAGCTGCCAAACCTCAACATTACTCAATGTTTTAATTTTAGTACTTTTCTGCCACCAATCATTTGCTTGTGCGCCATAGGTCACCACGGCAACATGTTTACATCGCGCACTGGCCTTTTTCACTTTATCTTCAGATGGACAGCCCACTTCGATCCATTTTTCTAACAAGCCCGTCAGATCTTTTTGCCATAAAGCAGGCTCATCCGTTTCAAATAGATCTTTAGTAAAATCCAAATGCTCATCTGCATAGCGTGCATAAACAAGAATACGCACCATTAAGCGTTCAATCGTTTCAGATGGATGTTGAGCAAGGGTTAGTTGATAATCCGCATAAATATGCTGATCCATATTGGCAATATTTAGGTCTGCCTTATATATCGTTGCTTTTAATGCCATTGAATCATGTCCTCAAATTTGGCGCTAAGCATACTCTATTTTGTTAAAAAATGGTGCGATTTGCGAATCAACTGACCTCATCTAAGCGACATGCCAAAAGTTGTTTTTCAAACTCAAACCAGTCCTGTTGCACCTGACAAATAATTTCGATTCGATTATCAATACTTGCTTCTGCCGACTTATAGTTAAACTGTTTCGGATTAAAATTAAAACTTTTCCATCCTTGATCGGTATTAAATATTCCTTTGATCCGAACCCAATCCTGCTGTGCGCATAATAGATCCAATAAATCATAAAATTTGAATTGCCAACGTTTGGAAAACTTCCAACCAGCGACAGTAAATCCTTGGGCAGTTTCAATATAATGGTAGGGCAACTGTTTAATTTCTTGTTCCGCAGCATCACCGAGCTGTGTTTTTTGCAATCGGAGTAAAGGTTGGATTTTTCGTTGCAAAGGTTGCTGAATAAAATCAAGCTGTCCCAGCTCTACTCGTCCATGCTCCGCTTCTATCCAGTGCTGTACATAGGTTTTATATTCTTGTTTTAAAGCTAAATATGCTTGTTGGTCGGCTTCGGTCATACGATCAATGTGGGACAATACAACAATTTGTGCCGCTTTGAGCTGATCGGTATATAGGTTCTGCTGTACCCAATCCTCGTCATGCAAACGACTGCCATCAATCACAATCACCAGTGCACGCATCTCTAGACTACTCTGCCAATGTGGTTCTGTCAGTTGTTCGAGTAATTGCGTCGGATGTCCCAAACCAGTTGGTTCGATGAATAATCGATCAGGTTTCGTTTCACTTAATAACCGCGCCAATGCAATTTGCATCGGCAGTTGACTACTACAACACAAGCAACCGCCCAACAATTCTTTTACGGTATAACCATCTTGTTTAGTAATCAGTTGTTGATCGACCCCAATCTGCCCGAATTCATTCATCAGAATCGCCCAAACTTCATGCTCAGGCTTTTGTGCTAATAAATGCTGTAATAATGTGGTCTTCCCTGCACCTAAAAAGCCAGAAATAATATGTGTTGGAACTGCTTTGGGCGAGATAAATTTCACGACATACTCAGGAACAAGAATTTATTGCATTGTAATGCGAAAAAATAAGGAAAAGAAATAATCAGTGTTCAAACAACTAAACACTAATAGAGACCCATTTAAAAATATTAATGAGACACCCATCACATATACAATCTAATATACTTATTTAAAATACAGATATAAATGATTTATCCAATTAAGTAATTCTGATGAATTCACAGGTAATGTTTAATCTGCGTAAATAGTGAGTTTATTTTTTATCCAAAAAAACATATTTACATACATTTTAAGCGCAAATTAATGGCTTCTAATTTACAGAGCTACCACATAAAGTGCTTCAATATTTCATATTGTTAAGATAGGTGTAATAGATTGTTAAGTATATTGCCCTAAATAGATTTGGCACATAGCATGGGCACATGTCTTAATTTGTGGCTTAACTACAAATTGGGCTGTTTTTAAATGAAACTGAAATTAAGGATGCCAACAATGAAACTTATCAAAACACTTCTAGCTACGACTCTTACGCTTGCTGCTGCGACTACTTTTGCTGCGTCAGCTAACGAAGTTCAAACTGAAGCGCAAACTGATGACCGTGTAGTTGTTTCTACTCAAGAACAACCAGCGACTGATGCGCCAAGCGAAGCTGCTCCAGCATCAGAACCAGTTGCAAACTAATATAGATTTTAAAAGTTACCTCTGCTTTTTTAAATCGATTTATTATGATTTGACCCTATTTCATAATAAATAAAAAAAAGATCGAACCATGCTGCGGTTCGATCTTTTTTATGGACTGTATAAAATTAAAGCGAAGACTTAAAGATACTGCAAGAAGGTTGATGAACTTCTTGTAGGCGCATTTCTTTACGTTGCTCCGCTGCTTCAAAACGACAACGCTTCCAATCAGTGTCTAATTTTAAAGATGGAACTGGTTTCGGTTGGCGCTGTTCATCGACAGCAACCATAGTGAAATAACAGGTGTTGGTATGTCTGATACTGCGTTTTTGAATATTTTGAGCTTCGACGCGAATCCCAATTTCCATTGAGGTACGTCCAACATGATTGACACTCGCCAAAAATGTGACCAATTCACCAACATAAATGGGTTCTTTAAAATTGACTTTATCAACTGAGAGCGTAACCACATAACTGCCTGAATAACGACTAGCACAAGCATAAGCGACTTGATCAAGCAGTTTTAAAATCGCGCCTCCATGTACATTACCAGAAAAGTTTGCCATATCTGGTGTCATCAAAACCGACATTGTAAGCTCTGATTGATCATCAGGCGTCTGATGGAATTGATCTAATTGATCCATGTTTGGGACTCATAGCGGAAAGCAGCACCACTATTATCACTCATTCATGATCGCAAACATATATCTAAATCAATCAAACACCGTCGCTTGCTCGAGGAGCGATTATTCTTTACCTATGACGAAAGCGTATTTCTAACTTAAATTTGCCGAATTCATGAGACCAAATACCCCATTGACGATCATATCAACCGCAATCGTCCCAATGAGCAATGCAGCTAAGCGCCCCACAATATCAAAATAACGGTCAATGTATTTTGCATGTTTATAGCGTAAATGATCATGCCCATATTTCATTAAAATCAAGATACTACAGGTCAAGAACAAGGTAACAGCAATCACAGCGACTGCAGCTGTAAAAGGTAAGGTTACCCCCGTGACCACTGCCGCACTAATCGTTCCTGGCCCAATCATAAATGGCATCGCAATCGTTCCAGCTAAGTGCTCAGGTGCACCACGCATTTCACCGATGGTATCAGCCCCCTGAAATACATAACGATAGCCAATCACTAAGAAAATTAAGCCACCAAAAATTTGAAAAGACTCAAAACGGACATTCAAATATCGGCTAAAAATATTCTCGCCGCCCCACGCGAATAAAACAAAAACAATGAAGGCAATCAAGCTCCCTTGAATAAGGGCTTTATTAAATACTGTTACATCAGTATTCCGGATAATCCCAACCATATAGACACTCATAAGGAAGGGATTTAACAATGAGAAAAACAACGCAAAAGCATGAACATAAGAAGAAAACATATAAACTCTTGGCCTTACAATTGGAGTATTTGATAGAACAATTTAAACAAAATGAGATGAGTAATTAAAAGTTTGATAAACACTTGAAATCACATGGCTGAGTTGATCGTCTTTAGTTAAATTAACAGCCGTACTGGTTTCAATAATTTTTTCACAGCACGTCCCCTAAGACTATAAAAATTAAATAGTTGTTATTAGTTTTACATATGCAGCGCGCTTTTAATTTGTATTGCATGTATATGAGTAGTATTGGAAATGTAAATCTCTAGGAAATGCATTGCCCAATAAAATACCGTTTATAAATTACGGTATAAATTCGTCAGCTTTAAGATTATTGACCATCTCTTCCAAATTATTTCGAATTAAATATGCCAAATTGATATCGATGCCTTGCAGCATTTTTTGTTCAACTTTCTCTACTACAATATTGCACTCATTCAATTTGTTTAAACCACTTTCAGTCAATGTGACCAAGATACGACGGCCATGTGTAGGATCTGGTGTTTTTTCTATCCAACCATTGCTAAATAAGTCTTGCAGAATTTTATTAGCAGACTGCGGTTTGATAAATGAACGCTCAGCCAATTTAGCATTGGACAGGTTACTTTTAGACGCCAGAACGGATAATGCAGTAAATTGAGGTAAGCTGATATTGAGATGTTTTAATTGCTCAGTTAAATGTTTACTGATGATTCGATCAATACGAGCAATCATATAACTTAGTCTAGGTTGATCTTGAATTGTTGTTGGAACTACATTTGAACGTGCCATAACCCATCATTCATCATAAAAAAAGAGAAAAGTATGAAGCTAAAGCCTCATACTTTATTTGAATTGCAACTTATTAAACGCTTGTGCGTTGTACTAAATGTACAGCTTGTTTAGGCTTTTTGACAAGCAGTAAAGCAGAGATCGCGGCGATTAAAATCACTGGAATACTGGCACCAATCACAATCGTTGAACTTTGCCCAAGTGATAATAGGAAACCCGCCATGAGTGGTCCAGCAAATGAACCAATACGACCAATTGCAACTGCTGAGCCGACGCCAGTACCACGCATCTCTGTTGGATAATACATTGCAGCCAAACCATACAATGCAGACTGTCCACCGACGATGAATAAACCGCAACCAATTGCTGAAAGTACCAGTAACGCAACCGTTGGTGAAATGGATAGACAACATAATGAGAAAAGAATACCTGTATAAATCAATTTAATCACAAAGCTCATGCGTAATTTATCCAGCATTACTCCCATTAAAATTGATCCAAAGATTCCTCCAACGTTATAGCCCATTTGCACATAATTGGCCTCAAACTTGGATAAACCTTGTGCCCCCATGAGCAACGGCAACCAATTGAGGAGAAAATATAAAACCACTAACGTACAGAAGAAACTGATCCAAATCTGAATGGTTGACATGCGTCGTTCTTTCGCAAATAAAACCTCAAAAAATGGAATTGCAGTTTGATGTTGTGTTCTGCGTTGTAAATAATCACTCGATTCAGGCAAATATTTAATAATCAAAGGAATCAATAAAATTGGTGCAATACCACCAATGTAGAAAATATGACGCCATTCAGCATCGCCAGCCAATAACATGGCCACGACAGAGGTAAGTAATCCACCGAAAGGAATACCACTATACATTATGCTTACCGCTGTGCCCTTATACTGATCTGATACAGCTTCTGAGGCCATCGTAATCATAATGGGTAATGCCCCGCCCATACCCAATCCCGTCAAGAACCGAATCAACAACAGTAAATTATAATCAGCTGCAAACGCTGTGAGTAAAGACATTATTCCAAACAACAAAATGCTCGAAATCAGAATTTTCTTTCTTCCAATAATATCTGCCAAGCGTCCACCGAGTATAGCACCCGGTAGGGTACCCAAAATCGCCGCACTAAATGCCCAAGCCATTTGCGCATTATCCAACATAAATTCTGCCCGCATACGTGGTGCGGCGACGCCCATCGATTGAAGGTCGAAACCTTCAAAAATTGCAATTGCGAAACAGAGCAGTAAGGTTATTTTTGCACCGCTCGACCGTCCTAATATTTTTTCCATTATCTTGTCCTTTTTCGACCAATCTATCCATTCAGCCTTTTTTGTGTATTGTTTATTAAACACCTCAAAAATATCAGTTAAACTTATCAAAAAATCAATATATTTTTAACTAAAAATATAAAAAAATTATAATAAATTTTATATTTTTATAAAAATCAAATAATTGAAGAATTAATCAAATAAATCTTAAAAAAGACTTGAATGTAAGTTTAACTGATATTAAATTAAATCTCAGAACACACAAATGTCACTTCAAGGAGTCAAACCATGACCTATGAAAACCGCTGGGAAACTGTAGATGTAAACGTTGAGAATGGAATCGCGTGGGTTACATTGAATCGACCAGAAAAAAAGAATGCTATGAGTCCAACACTCAACCGAGAAATGATCGATGTACTCGAAACCTTAGAGCTAGATCAAGATGCACGAGTCTTGGTGCTCACTGGTGCAGGTGATTCGTGGACCGCAGGGATGGACTTAAAAGAGTATTTCCGTGAGGTTGATACACAGCCTGAGATCTTCCAAGAACGCATTCGTCGTGATTCATGTCGTTGGCAGTGGCAACTTCTTCGTATGTATTCAAAACCAACCATTGCAATGGTGAATGGATGGTGTTTCGGTGGTGGTTTTTCCCCTCTGGTCGCATGTGACCTTGCCATTGCAGCAGATGAAGCTACTTTTGGCCTATCTGAAATTAACTGGGGTATTCCACCAGGTAATTTAGTGAGCAAGGCAATGGCAGATACGGTCGGCCATCGAGCATCGTTGTATTACATCATGACAGGCAAAACCTTCAGTGGCAAAGAAGCTGAAACAATGGGGTTAATTAATAAAAGTGTGCCATTGGCTCAACTCAAAGCTGAAGTGACCGAGCTTGCCAATAATCTGCTTGAAAAAAATCCTGTGGTACTACGTACTGCTAAAAATGGCTTCAAACGTTGCCGTGAACTCACTTGGGATCAAAACGAAGATTATTTATATGCCAAGTTGGATCAATGTATTCATCGTGATACTGAAAATGGTCGCCAAGAAGGGATGAAACAATTTTTAGATGAAAAATCAATTAAACCAGGTTTACAAAGCTATAAGCGTACTGGTTAACTCTTGATATTTCTCTTGGCAAAGTAAGGATACAACCCATGCAAAATGTACAGTTACTTATACACGGTCAAGCTTGTGCTGCTTCGAATCAAGCCACCTTTGAACGTATTAGTCCAATTGACGGCAGCGTGGCTTCTCAAGCTGCTGCTGCGACCTTGGATGATGTTGATCGTGCCATCGATTCTGCACAACAAGCTTTTAAAGTATGGTCGAAACTCTCGCCTACCGAACGCCGTTTGCGCTTATTAAAAGCAGCTGATTTGATGGACCAAAAAACTGAACTATTCATCCAAATTGGCATGCAAGAAACGGGTTCAACTGCAACTTGGTATGGGTTCAATGTCCACCTTGCTGCAAATATGCTACGCGAAGCCGCAGCCATGACCACACAAATTGATGGCAGTCTAATTCCGTCAGATGTGCCAGGCAATCTTGCAATGGGTGTGCGGGTTCCTTGCGGTGTCATTGTTGGCATTGCACCTTGGAACGCTCCGGTCATCTTGGCAACCCGTGCGCTTGCCATGCCGCTGGCTTGTGGTAACACAGTTGTATTAAAAGCATCGGAGGCTTGTCCTGCCACCCATCGCCTGATCGGTGAAGTTTTACATGAAGCAGGTCTAGGTGAAGGTGTGGTGAATGTGATTACTCACGCCGCCGAAGACGCACCACAAATCGTGGAACGTTTAGTATCTCATCCAGCGGTGAAGCGCATTAATTTTACGGGTTCAACCAAAGTCGGAAAAATTATTGCAGAGACTGCTGCAAAATATTTAAAACCGGTTTTACTCGAACTAGGTGGTAAAGCGCCTGTTGTGGTTTTAAATGACTCAGACATTAATGAAGCCGTAAATGCTGTTGCTTTTGGCGCATTCTTTAATCAAGGGCAAATTTGCATGTCGACTGAACGAGTTTTGGTTCAAGACGATATTGCTGACCAATTTATTGAAAAATTGATTGAGAAAACCCGCTCTATTCAGGCAGGTAATCCGACTTCAAAAGACAATGTGCTCGGTGTTTTAGAAAGTCATCGCGCTGCAAAACGTATTCAACATTTGCTAGAAGATGCTCAAAACAAAGGTGCCGACTTACCTTTAGGTATCCATATAGAAGACACCATCATGCAACCAACGCTGGTGCTCAATATTAAACCTGACATGTTGCTTTACCGTGAAGAATCATTTGGGCCTGTATGCACGGTTCAACGTTTTTCAAGCATCGAAGAAGCTGTAGCACTGGCAAATGACAGCGAGTTCGGCCTTTCTTCTGCAGTGTTTAGCCAAAATATTTCGCAAGCCTTAGACGTTGCTAAACAGATTGATTCGGGTATTTGTCATGTTAACGGCGCAACCGTACATGACGAAGCTCAAATGCCATTTGGCGGAACAAAATCGAGTGGATACGGTCGATTTGGTAGTAAAGTCTCTGTTGCCGAATTTACCGAACTACGCTGGATCACCATTCAGACCCAATCACGCCATTACCCGATTTAATCGGACTAATGCGGAAAACGACATATTAAATAAAAATTGCATGATGCAAAAAATAAGGCGCAGTGATGCGCTTGCCATGGAGTGAAAGAAATGCAAATGAATGCCACTCAATCACAAGACCGCGAACGGTTCGTAAAATTAGGGCAACATGATATTCATTATCACCATAAAGATGACACGCTCTATATCAGCCCAAAAGAGCAATTAAAACCATATCCACAAAAACTGACAGATCGGTTAATTCATTTTGCACAAACCAAACCAGACCATATTTTTGCAGCAAAACGCAATGCTCAAGGTGAATGGGTCAAACTGAGTTATGCAGAAGTTTTACAACGTGCATGGCACATTGCTCAGGCATTACATGAACGTAAGTTAAGCCAAGAAAGACCACTCGTTATTTTAAGTGGTAATGATCTTGAACATTTAACACTGTCTATGGCTGCCATGTTGGCAGGTGTGCCTTTCTCTGCTATTTCACCCGCCTACTCTCTGATTTCTCAAGACTTTGGCAAACTCAAACATGTGTTTGAAGTGCTGACACCGGGTATGGTCTATGCCAGCGATGGACAAGCTTTTGCCAAAGCGATTCAGGCATGTATTACACCTGACATTGAAGTGGTGACCAATAAAGGGATTGTGGGCGATCAGATCTGCACATCTTTTCAATCGCTGTTAGATACACCAGTTTCAAATGTTCAAGAGTTTTATCAAAGCCTTGATGAAAACCAGATTGCCAAATTCTTATTTACATCAGGTTCAACCAAACTCCCTAAAGCTGTACCGACCACGCATTTAATGTTGTGTGTTAATCAGCAAATGCTATTACAGACTTTCCCTGAGTTTGAAGAAACGCCACCTGTCCTACTCGACTGGCTGTCTTGGCACCACACATTTGGCGGCAGTCACAATGTCGGAATTGCACTCTATAACGGCGGTACCATTTACATTGATGATGGCAAACCCGTTGCAGGAAAATTTGACGAAACTATTCGTAATCTCAAAGAAATTTCTCCAACCGTTTATTTAAATGTGCCCAAAGGTTGGGAAGAACTCACCGAAGCGTTAGAAAAAGATGAAGAATTAAGAGACCGCTTTTTTGCTAGAGTTAAAATTCTATTCTTTGCAGGTGCAGCGCTTTCCGAAGCGGGCTGGAACAGACTCGATAAAATTGCTCAACAACATTGCGGAGAAAAAATTCGCATCATGAGCGGATTGGGTATGACCGAAACTGCTCCCTCTTGTGCTTTTACCACTGGTCCACGCGTAATGGCTGGCTTTATTGGTTACCCTGCTCCTGGATGCGAAATTAAGCTAGTTCCATGTGGTGACAAACTTGAGTTTTGTGTTCGTGGCAAACACGTTATGAAAGGCTATTGGCGCTTAAAAGCAGATCAGCAAAGCACTGTGTTTGATGATGAAGGCTTTTTCCATACGGGCGATGCAGTTCGTTTAGTCGATGTCAATGATCCAACTAAAGGCCTAATGTACGACGGAAGAATTGCCGAAGACTTTAAACTCAATACAGGCACTTTCGTCAATGTCGGCACACTACGCAACAAAGTGCTCATTCAAGGTAATTTACTGATTCAAGATGTTTGTATTACAGGTTCAAACCTAAATGCTGTTGGTTTTTTGATTTTTCCAAAACTAGATGCTTGTGCTCAACAAGCTGGTCTTAAGCTGAGCGAACATTCTCCAGCAGAGATACTACAGCATCCGAAAGTCCAGCAATTGTTCCGCCAATTTTTAACAACTTTTAATAAAGATGCGACTGGTAGTTCAAATACAGTCTCAATGCTTTATTTAATGACCGAGCCACCTCAACTCGATGCAGGCGAAGTAACCGATAAAGGTAACCTCAATCAAAGCAATATTACAAAACGTCGTGCTGCTTTAATTGATGAGCTTTATCAAAAACAGGTCGAAAACCCGCTGATTATTCGGGTACCCACCTTAAAGCAATAAGCAATTGAAATAAAAAAGGAAGCTCGAACTTCGGTTTGGGCCTTAGCCTCACTTTTGCCTAAAAAAAGGTTCAGCATGCCACACGATACAGAATTTGAACTCTTTCGGGACAGCTATCGCAGGTTCTTAAAAGAACAGGTTGCTCCGTATTATGAACAATGGGAACACGATGGCCTTATCCCACGTGATCTATGGCTTCGTCTTGGGGAAAATGGCTTTTTATGCGTCGATGTACCCGAGGAATATGGTGGTTACGGCGCTCCTGTTCATTACTCTCTCATGCTGGTTCAAGAAACTGCTCAAGCAGGCTTTGCATCTTTGGCAGTTGCCATTGGCGGGCAAAATGAGCTGGTCTCTCCTTACCTACAAAATATTGGAACCGAAGAACAAAAACGTTATTGGCTACCGAAAATGGTGACAGGTGAAGTCGTCACTGCTATTGCCATGACCGAAGCGAACGCTGGTTCAGATTTACAAGCGATACGTACTCAAGCCATTTTGGAAAATGATCACTACCGTATTCATGGTTCTAAAACGTTTATCTCAAATGGGTTACATGCCGATCTGATCGTTCTGGTAGCAAAAACCGCCCCTCAAGCCAAAGCAAAAGGTATTTCGATTTTTTTAGTGGATGCTGCTTTAGACGGTGTAAAAAAAGGCCGCTCTTTACAAAAAATCGGGCTGCATGCCCAAGATACAGCCGAACTATTTTTTGATGATGTTTGTGTGCCTGCAACTCAGCGTCTGGGGGAAGAAGGACAAGGCTTTGCTTATTTAATGCAAGAGTTACCTCGCGAACGTTTGAGTATTTCCATGATGGCTTTAGGGTCAATTTTAGGTGCCATCGAACTGACCAAAGACTACGTATTAGAGCGTAAAGCTTTCGGGAAGCCTTTAAGTCAAATGCAAAACACACGTTTTGTGCTCGCAAATGCACACATCAAAGCAAAAGCCGCACAAGCCTTTGTAGATCAATGTGCGGCGCTTTATCAACAACACCAGTTAAGCGTCACTCAAGTTGCCGCATTGAAATGCTTTATCACAGACGTCCAATGTGACGTGATTGATCAATTACTTCAGCTTTTTGGTGGCTACGGTTATATGCAGGAATATTCGATTTCACGCTTTTTTGTGGATGCGCGGGTACAAAAAATTTATGGGGGAACCAACGAGATTATGAAAGAAATCGTGGCTCGAAAGCTGCTCGGAAAATAATTCGATTTAGAAGCGAAACAAGGCAGACAGAACAATCAAGTCTGTTTTGAAAACAACAATACTATTTTCAGGAAGAAATACCATGTCGAAATTATGGATCTACTCTACCTTAATGCTCACCAGTTCAGTCTATGCAGGCAACTTCATTGATAACAGTTCAGTAGAACTAACCGCACGAAACTTTTATTTCGATCGTGACTATCAAGAAGAGTCGAGATACCCCGCAGCAAAAGATTGGACACAAGGCTTTATTCTCAAAGCAAACTCGGGCTACACCGAGGGAGCGATTGGTTTTGGGCTAGATATTCTTGCAACAGCAGGCTTCAAACTTGATGCCGATGCCGAACATGCAGGTACAGGAAATTTACTGAGGAATACGGTCACTAATGAACCCGCAAACTCTTACGGACAAATTGGTGTCACAGCAAAAGCTAAAATGAGCCAAACTGAACTTAAAGTCGGTACCTTAAAACCGATGAACCCTGTTCTAGTTGCCTCACCTGCCCGTTTATTACCACAGACCTACCGTGGTCTCTCAATTGAATCCAAAGACCTTCAAGATTTTGACTTACAAGCAGCTTACATTAATCGCGTCAACCATCGTGATTCCACTAATCATGAAAAAATGAAAATTTCAGGGGTAAATGGACGATTTAAAAGTGCTGAAACTGACGGTCTATATTATTTAGGGGGAAATTATCAGTTTAACCCTGCACTCAAACTCACCGCTTTTTATATGGATGTTGACGATCTTTATAACCAAGTGATGTTCGGAGCCTTACATCAATATCAAATTAATGATGCCACCAATCTTAGTTCACAATTACGCTATTACCGCAGTCGCGATGATGGACAGGCAAAAGCTGGTTTAGTCGATAATGATCTTTATCATGCACATTTCGAACTTAAACATCAAAACCACAAATTTATTTTTGGAACCTTTCAGCATCACGGCGATACCGCATTTCCATATTTGACTGGAGGTGAAACCGGGCTACTCATTGATACATGGCCGGGCGAGTTTTTAAACCCAAAAGAAAAAGCCTATAGCTTTCGCTATGAATATGACTTCAAAGATTATGTTCCAGGCTTACGTTTTATGACCCGTTACACCACAGGTCACAATATTTATGCACCCAACTTAGGTGGAACCAATCTAAAAGAACGCGAAACAGACTTTGATTTAGGCTACACCGTTCAAAGTGGCTGGTTAAAAAATTTAGGGCTTCGCGCGCGCTATGCCATTTATGACAATAACATGCTCTCTACTGCCAACATCAAACCTGCAAATGAAACCCGTATCAACATTGATTACACATGGAAGTTCAAATAATTCACAGCCATGGGGGTTTTATATTTTTTATAGAGCCTCTTTCTTATTCAAAATAAGAGTTTTTAATTATGGATCAAAAATTTTTAGAAAATTTACCCCCCATCCATCACCATTTAGGTGGACATAATCTCCATTGGAATGAAAAAAACACTGAACTCACCATTTATTATACGGCGCTAGAAAGCTTTACAAATCCACGCGGCACCGTTGAAGGCGGCATGATCTGCGCCATGCTTGACGATGTGATGGGACTTTTCGCATATCTTGCCAATGACCGTAAACCCGCCACCACTATCAACTTAACTATGGATTTTTTAAGACCCTGTGCTGTAGGTGAAGTCATTACAAAATGCCGTTTTATTAAACAAGGCAAAACCGTACTGAATCTCGAAAGTGAAGCTTGGCAAAACAACAAAATGATTGCTCGAAGCACCGCTAATTTTCTGGTTTTAGATTAATTACGAAATTCATTCAATAAGGATATGAATCAATGAATTATTCCAACAATAAACAAATTTTGACTCACTCAACTTTAGTGCTTGCCATACTTGGCGCTTTGGCAGGCTGTGGAAGTGATCGTGAGGACACAGCGGTTCCTTCAACAACAAAACCTCCTCAGTTGTCTGCTGCTGTGGGTGCAAAACTGACAGGAAGCTGTTCAGACTTACTTGGATTTCAATACAACAATACTGTCATTAGCTCCTCCACCCTTCAAAAAGCAGGCACATTGACTGTCGCCAACAAACCAATTCGCGCACATTGTTTAGTCAAAGGTTATATAGATCAACGTGTAAGCCCTGTCGATGGGCAAACCTATCAAATTGGTTTTGAAATGCGCTTACCTGTTGATTGGAACGGTCGTTTTCTCTATCAAGGTAATGGTGGAAGTGATGGTAATCTTGTGCCTGCAACGGGTCAGGTCGGTAGCGGCGGTCCACTCACCAATGCCCTGCATGACGGTTTTGCGGTTATTTCATCCGACGCTGGACATAATGCTTCCCAAAATCCAATGTTTGGTTTAGACCCTGAAGCCAGAATCAACTATGGTTATGGTGCGATTACCAAACTCACGCCGATGGCAAAAAATCTAATTAAAACAGCATATGGTAAATTACCAGACCGCTCCTATGCAGGCGGCACCTCTAACGGTGGTCGCCACGCCATGATTGCTGCCACCCGTTTAGGCGATCAATATGATGGAATTTTAGCAAGTACACCAGGTTTTCATTTACCTCGTGCAGCCGCGGCTCAACTCTACACAGCGCAGCAACTCCGTCGTGTCGCAACAGATGAAAATGACCTAAGTACCGCTCTTACGCTTTCAGAGCGTAAAGTATTAGCAAAAGCGATTTTAGATCGATGCGATGCCTTAGACGGTGTTGCAGATGGACTGGTTCAAGATGTCGAGGCTTGCCGTAGGGCTTTTGATATTCACCAACATGTACCCGTTTGCTTAAGCACAAGAGATGGTACTTGTTTAAGTACCGAACAAATTGATGTATTAGCCAACATTTACCGTGGTCCGGTAAACTCTGCTGGAGAAGCACTTTATGCAACTCAGCCTTTCGACCCGGGTTTAGTCGGCAGTAACTGGGCAAGTTGGAAATTCGAATCTTCAGTGGGAACAGCACGTGACCCTGTTGCCGTCGGTATTATTTTTCAGGTTCCACCAGATCCAACTGTGGTGAAAAACTCTAGACAATTTGCCTTTAATTTTAACTTCGATACCGACTATCCAAAACTATCGGCAATCAATGAGGTGTACACTGAAAGTTCGATGTCATTCATGATGCCACCCGATGAATTGAATCTAGATAAACTCCGTAATCACGGTGGAAAAATGATTGTGGTGCAAGGCACAGCAGACGGCGTTTTCTCTGTAGATGACACGCAGAACTGGTACGATCAACTACTCCAACGCTATGAAAATGATGCAAAAGGTACAGCACCTGAATTTGCACGTTTCTTTAGAGTTCCGGGCATGAACCATACCCGTGATGGCATTGCCACCGACCAATTTGATGCATTGACTGCTTTAGTTAATTGGGTCGAATATGGACAAGTACCTGACAAAATCATTGCCACTGCACGCGGCACAGGTAACCCAAGTGGTCAAGTGAATACTGAACTTCCGCAAGACTGGGCGCTAGATCGAACCCGACCACTTTGTCCTTATCCACTAATCGCCCGTTACAATGGTCAAGGCGATAGCGAAAAAGCCGAAAACTTTAGCTGTAAATAATAAATTGCGATTACTCGTGAATAAAATCAATAAAAGCTCTGGTGTACAATCAGGGCTTTTAGCTAACGCTAACCATATTGCTTAAGTATCTTAAAAAAGGTCACATCCTATCTGACATGACATTCAAATGGATTAACCAATCTTTAAAATGGGCTTAAGTGTTATACCTTGCTGGCTATCGATTGCAGCCTGATTAATATCTTTAAACTCATAGAATTTGATCAGTTTATCAAATGGAAATTTACCTTGCTGATACAATGACACCAGTTCGGGAATAAATCGTTTAGCAACACTATTTCCTTCTACAACGCCTACGATTGATTTACCACCAATCAGTAAATCATTTACATCAAATGCGGCAGTTACCCCTAATGGCGGCGCACCAACAATTGCAATTTTGCCAAGAATTCCAAGCGCATCGATGCCTTGTTTGACAATTTCAGGACGACCTGTAGATTCTAGTGCAAATTGAACACCACCCTGCGTAATTTCCTTAATTGCTTCAATAGGGTCTTGAACTTTACTATTAATCACATGTGTGGCCCCTAGCTCTTTTGCAAGGGTTAAACGAGATTCCACAATATCAACAGCGATAATAGTAGTTGCACCACACACTTTTGCAGCTAGCAAAGCACTTAACCCAACAGCACCTGCCCCCCATGTCACAAAGCTGCTGGCAGGTCTAACGCCAAGTGCATTCATGACTGCACCTGCACCTGTTTGTATACCACAGCCCAAAGGACCTAGTAATTCCAACGGTACATCTTTAGTCACTTTGACTGCATTATTTTCACGACTGATTGCATAGGTTGCAAATGAAGACTGGGCAAAAAAATGATCGTGTACTTTATGGTGATCATGTGTACAAATTGCTGAATTACCTTCAGGATCAGTGCCACCAAAGTTTCGACCAAAAAAGTCCTGACAATAAGCGGGGTTACCACTGGCACATTGTTTGCAAATCCCACAATGTCCGAAACTAAGAACCACATGATCACCGATTGCCAAATCTTTCACATTGGAGCCAATCGCTTCCACAATCCCTGATCCTTCATGCCCTAATACGGCTGGCAAAGGGACAGGATAATATTGATCTCTAACAATTAAATCGGTATGGCACATACCCGTTGCTACGATTTTAACTAACACTTCATCGTCTTGAGGCTCACGAATTTGAAGTTGTTTGAGTTCAAAATCTGCACCCTTACATTGCGTCACTGCTGCGGTAATATCAATAAAATTTGTCATATCCAAACATCCTGTATGTGATTATATTTTTATAAAAAAAATACCTTATCCATACTTCCATTCGTTTAATCTTCCTAAAAATAAGGGGTATTAAATCCAAGCAAGAAACATCTAAAACTAAATGTATCCCAGCTTAATCAAAGACCAAGCCCTATTTTTGTGCCGTAACCCAATGTGTTGTCGTATATTCCTCAACAATCCATTGGTCATTAAAGCGCCCCAAACCCGAATTCTTTTCTCCCCCAAAAGGTGCAACAGGATTATCGGCAACTGAAATTTCATTGATATGTGACATGCCTGCCTCAATACCAAGCGCAAATTTCACACCACGTTCGTGGTTTGAAGTACACACTGCACTCGATAAGCCGAATTCAGTGTCATTGGCAAGTTCAAGCGCATGTGCTTCATCACGTGCTTTTAAAATTGGCAGAACCGGCCCAAAACTTTCTTCTTTCGCCACAGCAAAATCTGGTTCGACATTAATAAATACATGTGGTCCAACTAAATTCCCATCTATTCCACCGTCAAAGAACAACGATGCTCCTTCATTCTGCGCCCGCTGAATAATACGACGGAGACTGTCCGTTTGCTGCTTGTTGATAATTGGCCCAACTAAAGTATCTTCATTAGATGGGTCTCCGACTTTAATGTTTGCTAAAGCAGGACGTAACTTTTCGAGATATTGATCGTAAATCTTTTCATCAACAATGACACGATTGGTACTCATACAAATCTGCCCTTGATGTAAGAAACGTCCCATCACCGTCAGATTCACTGCAAGGTCTAAATCAGCGTCATCTAAAATCACTAACGGGGCATTACCACCAAGTTCCAAGCCAACTCGTTTAATCAATCTTGCAGACATCGCTTTTTCAGCAACACGTTTGCCGACCTGCGTCGAACCCGTAAAGGAAATAAACTTGCTTGCGTCGTGCTCAACCACGTAGTCACCAATTTCACTACCCGCACCTACAATCACATTCAACACCCCCTCAGGTGCATTAGCCAATTCAAAGATTTTGGCAATGATCAATCCACCTGTCACGGGGGTATCACTTGCAGGTTTCAACACAACCGTATTACCCAAAATGATTGCAGGAATCACCGAGCGCATACTCAAGTGGAAAGGAAAATTCCAAGGACTTATGACTGTAATTACACCTAAAGCTTTATGAAATACCTGGCTGACTTGCCCATCATGAGCAGGTTTTAAATCAATTACCTCATTTACCGCATTCGCATATTTTAAAGATGCTTGAGAAATTGCCAGCGCAGCATCAACTTCAATATTGGCTTTAAGACGTGAGCTACCTGCTTCATTAATTAACCAATCAATAAGAGAATCACGATGTTGTTTAATCACCGTAATAATACGTTCAATCAAGGCTTGACGTTCGCTCACTGTGGTTTTTTGCCACGATTTAAATGCAGATTGCGCGGCTTGATATGCTGCATCAACATCGTGTTGATTTGCCCCTTGAATATCATCAATATGTTGATGACTATACGGATTTGTATTCGTTACAATTTTATCAGATGAACCTTTTAACCACTGTCCATTGATGAATTGTTGATTAAAACGCTGCTCTAAACTCATAATGTAGTCCTTTATAAAGAAGCAATCCATCTGCTTCATTGTTTAATATCATCTGGTCTTCTTTAAAAAGAGAAAGAAGACTGGCTATTACTTGTATCCCATTAATTTTTTTAATATTTTGATGAATTCTCTCATCGCTGTACATCTACTAAACTTTGCTGTTAGTAAGGTAAACCAACATAATTCTCAGCCAAGGTAGTCTGTCCAGCATGAGAACTTAATATATAGCTTAATTCAGCCTGTTTAATTTTATGGTCAAACTCACTTTCGGTTTCAAAACGATGCAATAGATGGGTCATCCACCAAGAAAATCGTTCTGCTTTCCATACCCGCTGCAAGCATTTCTCTGAATATTCATTGATACCCTGTTCTGAACCATCAAGATAATATTCAATCAATGCACTGGATAAATAAGCAATATCTGAAGCAGCAAGATTGAGCCCCTTCGCCCCTGTCGGAGGCACAATATGGGCTGCATCGCCTGCTAGGAACAGTTGACCAAAACGCATTGGCTCAGTCACAAAACTACGTAATGGTGCAATACTTTTTTCAATAGATCCGCCAGTCACCAACTTTTCACGACTTTCAGGATCTAGGCGGCGTTTCAACTCTTCCCAAAATCGTTCATCTGACCAATCTTCGACATGATCGGTTAATGGCACCTGCAAATAATAACGACTACGTGTTTCTGAGCGCATACTACATAAAGCGAAACCTCGTTCAGACTGCACATAAATCAACTCATCTGCAACGGGCGGCACATCCGCGAGAACACCTAACCAGCCAAATGGATAGACTTTCTCGAAAGTCTTAATTTTATCTTCTGGCACACTGGCACGACAAACACCATGATAACCATCACAGCCTGCAATGAAGTCACACTCAATTTGATAATCTTTTCCTTGATAATGAAAAGTGACTTTAGGTTTGCTGTAGAAGTCATCAACTTGTACCTGTTCCGCTTCATAAAATGAAATCAGTTCAGCATGTTCACGGGCCTGTATTAAATCTTTGGTCACTTCGGTTTGACCATAGACCGTCACCTGCTTGCCTTTTGTCAATAAAGACAAGTCAACACGTTGTTTTTTTCCATTCGTGAGTATCTCAATACCAGAGTGGGGTAAACCATTCGCTTTTAGATTTTGATCCACACCCGCTTGTTCCAATAAATCGACAGATACTTGCTCTAAAATTCCTGCGCGAATACGTGAAGCCACATACTCCGCACTGCGCTGTTCAATGATCACATGGTCGATACCCGCTTTATATAAAAGCTGTCCCAACAATAAACCTGCAGGTCCCGAACCAATAATTGCAACCTTTGTTTTAACGATTTCCATAACCACATCCTTGCACATTCCTTATCTTTTAAATTACTGCTTGCGTGGTACTGCATCTATATATGAAAATCGAAATTAGCCGCATATCATTCTAGATGTCCGATATTCGGACAAAACTCATCCAGAGCAAGGAAGTTCAAATGTCTAAACTAGATCGTTTTTTGCAGCATCCCCATTTAAATGAACAGATTCGGCAGGAAGACTATATTGCAGGATTAGGCAAAGGACTTAGTTTATTAGAAGCTTTTGGCGTAGACCGACAACGTTTAAATGTGACTCAAGTCGCTGAACGCACAGGCATGAGTCGAACAGCAGCAAGACGATATTTAAAGACATTAAAATATCTTGGCTATTTAGAAACAGATGAACATTATTTTTGGCTCACGCATCGGGTATTACGCTTCTCAAGTTCTTATTTAAGTTCCGCGCATTTACCAAAGATCGCACAATCTTTTTTAAATCTCTTATGTGCCCAGACCACGCTGACTTTTTCAATAGTGGTCTTAGATGAAAATGAGGTTGTGCCCATCGCCCGTAGTTATCTGCCTCAACAAGATAATCTCAGAGTCAGTCCTTTCGGTATGCATTTAGGCAATCGCTTACCCGCACATGCCACCTCTACAGGTAAAATTTTATTGGCGGCATTATCACCAGAACAGCAAAAACTTTGGGTAAAAAAATATGGATTAAAACGTTTAACTGCATTTACAGAAACCGATGAAGCCGCTTTTTTAGAACGTTTAAAACAAATCGCAGGATTAGACTATTGTCTATCCAAAGAGCAACATGAGCTTGGGGTCATCGCGATCGCAGTACCTGTTTTAAATGCTCAAGGCCAAGCTGTTGCAGCTTTAAACTGTATGTCTCAAACCAATCGTGTTCAAGAAAACTATTTGATTCAACAAGTCTTGCCTTTACTCCGTAATACAGCAAACGAGTTGAGAAGCATGGTTTAAATTCTTGGAATATGAGCTCATAAAATACAAGACCTCCTTTCGGAGGCCTATTCTTTATCTTTTAGATAAGTCTTAGAAGGTTACTCGTGAATACTGACGATAGGCTGGGGTCCAGAAATTATCATCAATTACGGTTTTAAGCACATCGTTACTCATTGGCATTGCTAAGCCATCTGCCATCGCAGCTTTTGCCACCTTAAATGCGATAAACTTAGAAACCTGTTGAATATCATTGATGTTGGGCAATAAGTCAGCTGCTGGATTTTTCAATCGTGGTGAACAATCTGCTAAAGCCGTGCTTGCCGCCATGAGCATTGAATCACTGATATGTGTCGCACCACAAGCAATCACACCTAAGCCAATACCCGGAAAAATATAAGAGTTATTACACTGCGCAATCGGATACGCTTTGCCTTGGAAAAATACAGGGGCAAAAGGACTGCCAGTCGCGACAATCGCCGCACCTTGTGTCCATTCGATAATATCTTTT
Source organism: Acinetobacter halotolerans (assembly GCF_004208515.1). Lineage (GTDB taxonomy): Bacteria > Pseudomonadota > Gammaproteobacteria > Pseudomonadales > Moraxellaceae > Acinetobacter > Acinetobacter halotolerans. The sequence goes on along the minus strand of NZ_SGIM01000004.1, from coordinate 69,793 downwards.
GGCTGTGCTTCGACTTGAGAAGTTGGATTCGACAACGGTAAAACAATCGGATGTTTATAATATTTGGCTAAGCTTTTAATCACTTCTTCACTAAACAATCCTGCCTGCCCTGACACGCCAATCAAAATACTCGGTTTGGCGTTTTGCACCACATCTAATAAGGCAATGTTTTTACCCTGTCCTTCCCATGACTGAATTGCAGCAACTGGCGTTGCCAATTTTTGTTGGAAGTCCAACAGGTTTTCTTGTTGATCGGTCATTAAACCAAAGCGATCTACCATAAAGATACGTGAACGTGCCTCATGGTCACTCAAGCCCTCATCAATCATCTGTCTCACGATATGTTCAGCGATACCACAACCAGCCGAACCTGCACCAACAAAGGTAATGGTTTGATCTTTGAGTTGTTTGCCCTGCGCACGTGATGCAGCGATCAAAGTCGCAACAGTGACCGCTGCCGTGCCTTGGATATCATCATTAAAACAGCAAATTTTGTCACGGTATTGAGTCAGTAAAGGCATAGCATTATGTTGAGCAAAATCCTCAAACTGGATCAATACATCAGGCCAACGTTGGCGAATGGCGGTAATAATCTGCTCAACAAACTCATAGTATTGTTCACCTGTTATCCGAGGCTGTTTCAAGCCCATATAGATCGGGTCATTGAGTAACTGTTGATTATTGGTACCCACATCAATGGTAATTGGCAATGTATACGCAGGACTGATACCACCACAAGCGGTATATAAGGATAATTTCCCAATTGGAATCCCCATACCACCAATACCTTGATCGCCTAGACCGAGGATGCGCTCACCATCTGTAATCACGATCACTTTGACGTTTTTCTTATTGACGTTATGAATGATTTGGTCGATATATTCACGCTCACCGTAAGAAATAAAGATGCCACGATGACGACGATAAATGTCCGAGAAACGCTGACAAGCCTCTCCTACTGTTGGGGTATAAATAATCGGTAGCATTTCATCTAAATGCTGACTCAATAAATTATAAAATAGCGTTTCATTGGTATCTTGGATATTTCGCAAATAAATATGCTTATTCATATCACTCCCAAAAGAAAGATATTGCTGATAAGAACGTTGGGTTTGTTCTTCAATATTTTCGATATTGTTGGGAATGAGACCATGCAAATTAAATCTTTCGCGTTCTTCTTCAGAAAAAGCAGATCCTTTATTTAACAAAGGTAATTCTAAAAGTGCGTTTCCAGCATAAGGGATATATAAAGGTTTTTTGGTTTTAATCTGGTTCACTGTCATACCGCGCTCTTCAACCTATCCGTCAAATATAAAAATTTCTTCGCTCAAGTTCCTATAAAACTGAACTATGGCGTAGTGAATAATTTACACCAATAGCGACGCAAAACTGTATTTATCTGGTTGCATGAAAAGCGATAAGATATTTAGGAGCTAAATGATTGCTTCACAAGAATCATTGGTATTGAGGCAATAAAATTGTGATCAGTGCTATGTACGCTCATTTTCTAATTGAAAAATAATACAAAATAAAGAAGGTCTAATAAAAGCGAGAATTTAGCACCATAAATATAAACAGATTAAAAGAGAAACTCTGAGCTCTTTTAATCTGTTTTCAATACGAAGCTGCTTTAACTTTGCTCAGAAAGGACCTTCGTTTCCCAACGATTGGCACGTTTGAACGTTCCTAGATCATTAAATCGAACGCCCATATCACGCATAACTTTGTGCGCAACAGGAGCCGTCATTTGACGGAGATAAAATGGCTCTTTAACCACAAAGTGATGAATCGCATGAGTAGAACCAAAATTAAAACAAAATAACTGGAATGGCATCATCCACCATGGCTTGAGGACTTGAGTTTGCTGAATCACATTGCCCAACTCAACATCGCCGTAGTAATGCATATTACTGGTCACAAAATGTAAGCAGAAAGTACGTAATACATTCGGTGCAATCCAAACAACCGTTAAGATATTTACTACATGCATCACTTGTAACGTGGTAGCCGACCATAAAATTGAAGTGTCTGCCAACATTGCGACCAAGTTAACTGCATGGTAGCCCAAAAACACATACCAAAGAGACCAGTGAATGATACCTAATGGGAAATAGGCTTTGAAACTACGCTTCAAAATCATTTTACGTACAGTCCAGTTATTCGCAGAAATGACTCGGAATAACACAGCTAGCCCATTATCACCTGTCGCAAAGAAACGGCGGATCCCCCAGACATCGCCATTACCTAAAGCTCTTTCTTCAATATCATGTTCGGTACCAGACATTTTATGATGATTAAAATGTAACTCTCGGCGCGCCCATGGGTTAATCGTGCTTGGACGAGCCAACCACACCAACCCCATCATCAAATGATGTGCCCATGGTTTTTTACGGAAATACATCCAGTGAATCAAATCATGTTCTAATTCATGAGTTAAAGAAGCAAAAAAAGCAATCAGTGGAATCGTCCACCAGACAGAGAGTTGATGTACGATATAAAAGTAAGCTGTTACGCCCATACCAGCTAAAGAAAAAGCCAAAATCAGGGCACCTATTGCATTTTGATGCTTCAAAATAGAATATTTTTTGCGTAAGGCAACGCCTTCTGCGTTTACCACTTTTTTAATATATTCTGTTTTTTCTGCGTCCGTCCAACCAGATGGATCTTGGTAAGTATAACTCATAAACTTTTCCTTGGTTTTTCCTATACCCTTACTTTATTTATATCGCCCTGAACATGCTTAACTCAGAATGCCAAACTCTTGGCTGTTGACGCCAACTTATTGTTATTCACAAAAATAAGCAGAAAAACTTTGATTAAAACCTTTTATACTTGTCATCGGAATCTGATTTATACGTTATAGGATATGACATGTCACAGACAGCAACAGCACTGACCAGTTGGGTGAAAGCGATTCAAAAAGCCCTTGAAAAAGCAGGCTGTGATAGTCAAGAGTTATTGAAGCAAGCAGGCTTGGATATTCAAGTTTTGAATGATCCCAATGCCAGATACTCATTAGAGCAGACTGCACATTTATGGCGTTTATCCGTTGAAGCCACGCAGGACTCCTGCTTTGGTCTTAAAGTTGCCAGTCAGGTCAATCACCATACCTTTCATGTTCTTGGTAACTCACTGAATACCAGTGTGACTCTAAAAGAAATGTTTGGGCGAATCATTCGTTATTTCCGTTTGGTGACCAATATTCCAGAGCTTGAATTTTTTAGCAAAGGCAGCAACCACTATTTCTTAATCCATGTGCCTGAACAAGTACAACCTGAAGCAATCGACGCTTTTATTTCTGTATTCATTCGGGCTTCACGGGCGTTACAAGGTTCTGATTTCTCACCACTACGCATCGAACTGCGTCGTTCAGAGCCAGCAGATCTTGAGACCTATCAAAGTATTCTAAAAACACCTATCGTTTTTAATGCGCCAAAGGACATGATGGTGTTTGATACAGCCAGCATCGAACAGCCCTTAGACGGTGCAAACCCTGAGCTGACGCAAGAATATGATGAAATCATCATGCGTTATCTCGCTCGCTTTGATAAAGAAAATATACTTGCCCGAGTGAAGTTAAAACTCATTGAACGCTTATCTACTGGGGAAATACACCAACAAGAGATCGCCAAGAGTCTAGGCTTGAGCATACGCAGTTTGCAACGGAAACTGTCTGAGGAAAAAACAACTTTTAGCGAGTTATTGGATAACACAAGGCAAGAGTTGGCCATGTCCTATATCAAGAACATTGCTTATAGTATTACTGAAATTGCTTATATTCTCGGGTTTACTGATGTGAGTAGCTTCTCTCGCGCTTTTCGACGTTGGACCAATTCCTCGCCAGTAAAATATCGTGATAATAATATTTCCAATCCATTGTCCAATCACTAAAAATAAAATAGATAAAAAACGGATACATCTGATTGGATGTATCCGTTTTTAAATGAATCAATTATTGCTTATTTAATAATTCCAACATTGAAACGGTGATCACTTTCACCCCTACTGGCAATGCTTTCAAGTCCACCATAAATTCTGAACTATGCGGAACATATGGCATTTGTTTACCTTGTTTAATCGCATTGGCGAACACAACAGGATCTGCTACACCGACAAACATGAAATTAAATGGAACATCGTTGTGCTCACCTAATAAATGATGCACATCTTCTGAACCCATAAATGCGGGGTAGTCTGTTAATACTTTTTTATCCCCTAACAATGCTTTCAATGGCCCATTTAGGCGTGTTGAAAACTCTTTATTGTTCACTACAGGTGTGGTTGAACCTTTCAATGTAATCTGAGGAAGCTGCTCTTTGGGCATTCCTTGCATTTGAGCAACACCTTCACTCACTGCATGAATACGATTCACTATAGCCTCACGTGCTTTTGGATCAAACCAGCGAAGATTCATTTTGACCACAGCAGACGACGGAACGACGTTATTCACGCTACCCGCCTGAATTGAACCTACAGATAAAGCGGCTGGCTGTTGTGCACTTACTACATTGCCCACAATCCCTTGATATTGAGTAATCGCGTTGGTGGCCATATAGATTGGGTTGTTGCTGAGGTGAGGCATAGATCCATGCCCTGGGACGCCTTTGAATAAAACATCGACTTGATCTGTCCCCGCCATTCGTGGCCCCGGCGCATTGATCACCACGCCCACTGGTGCAGGAACAGTATGAACAGCAAAGAAGTAATCTGGTTTAGGCAGATTATATTTACGCCATAAGCCCTCTGTGACCATCGCTTTAGCGCCAGTCACTTCTTCCTCAGCAGGCTGTGCGACCAAAATAATTGTGCCACGCCACTCTTTTTTGAGTGCCACCATGGTTCTCGCCATACCGAGCATCCACGTCACATGTGCATCATGACCACACATATGGGCAACAGGCGTTTCTGTTCCATCCTTCAACTTGACCCGAACTTTACTGGCGTATGGCAAACCCGTCGCCTCTTCAACGGCATTGGCATCCATATCTGCGCGGTACATGATGGTTGGACCTTCTCCATTTTTGAGAACCCCGACCACGCCAGTCTCTGCAATACCTGTTTTGACATCAAAGCCCAATGATTTAAGCTCTTTGGCCACAATGGCTGCTGTCCGCGTTTCCATAAAAGCCAATTCAGGATGTTGATGAATATCTTTATAGACTTTACTAAGCCAATCTGTTTGCCCATCAATCAGTGAGACAGCTTTGACTGAGACAGCAGGTAAACTATGTGGTGCGTTCGCGGTACTTTGAGCGTTCACCACGCCGCTCAAGGCAAGTGCGGAAAACCCAACCAACTGACATAAATGTTTGGCTATACTCTTCATGAAATTATTCCTTTATTACATATACCGTTAAGCTCGATTCACAACGTTATTGACGCTTTGTTGTAACTCTCTCTTTTCTAGTTTATTCAACAACATGCCAAATAAAGCAGCCATGATATACATGAATATTGAGTAGATTGCGGCAGGCATCGCAGCCATTGAACTTGCCATCACAGTAAGTGCAATTGTTAATGCTAATGTCCCGTTGTGAATACCGATTTCAAAGGCACAAGCCTTGGCTTGAAAGCGGTTAATACCAAATAAACGCGGTACAAAATAACCCACTGCTAAACTACAAATACAGAAAACAAAGGTTGCGCCACCGACTTGTCCGATGTAAGTCATCAGCTTTTGATAATCTTTAGCGATCGCTAAGGTGACAATAAACAGTAAAAATACGATTGCAAAAATACGCACAGGTTTATGCAGTTTCTCTGAGAAGTTTGGCGCAAGATGACGGATAAACATCCCAATAATGACAGGCACTAAGATCAATGCAAACACTTGAACAATCTTGGAAAATTGTAAGCCCACCTCTTGGGAACTGGTCATGAAATGTTGCAATGAAAAGTTTACAATCAACGGCAATGTAAAGGCAGCAATGATTGAATTCACCGCAGTCAACGTCACATTGAGTGCCACATCGCCTTTAAATAAATAGCTATACAAGTTTGCTGTAGGGCCACCAGGTGATGCAGCAAGCAACATGAGCCCCACAGAAATCATCGGTGGTAAAACAAATATTTTACAGATCATAAATGCGATACCCACCAAAACAATCAATTGGCAGAATAAAGCAATAAATACAGCCTTCGGGTGCTGACGAACGCGTTTAAAATCATTCGGTGTAAGTTCTAACCCAAGACCAACCATCACAATGGCAAGTGCCATCGGCAAAAATACGGTAATTAATACTGAATCCATGAGCGAAATTCCATTCATTAAAATAATAGTTAAGGCATTTTATTTAAAATTTATAGCCAATCTTGAGGCCATACCCAATCGAATGATTGTCCTTAAATTCTGAAACATAGTAATCACTGCCCGCCTGTGCACCGAGCTGACCTTTGGCATCTCCTAACCAAAAATACTTCATTCCACCAGAAATAAAATACTGTGGGGTTGGGCTGTATTGCGCACCTAGCCCGATGTTGTAATATCCCTTAGACGGCCCACCTGTTGAGACTTTCTCGCCAGCCCCAGAATCCCACCCCACGGAAGCCGAACCAAACAATTTCGGAGACAAGCGCTGTCCAATGCCGAGATTTCCAGACCATTGATCTTCAAAGTAATGCACGAGACCAAAACCTTCAGGGCTGCTTGGGGTTGCCAACACACCAATCGCTTTAGAAATCTCTCCAAAACGATAAGGTTGGTACTTAAAACCACTCCAATGTACCCAACGGACATTACCAAATAACAAAGTTCCAGGTCGCAAACCTGTTTGGAAATCAAAATTGACTGAATCTGGGGATCTGAACTTAGTTGTGCCTGAGTTTTTAGTTTCAGGCAAATCATCAAAAGCTTCATTCAATTGTGCTTTTTTCTCTTGCGTCATCATTCCCATCGATATCAAATGATCTAAATGTTGATCAACAAAATCCCGTCCTTGGGTTGTATTTAACATATCAATGATGGGCGCATTCTCAGTTGCATTGACTTTATGAACAATCGCAGAACGATAGGTTAAAGAAGTTTTGATGGCTTTTTCTGGAATTTGATAGGCGAAACCAGCAAGCCAGCCCCAATCACCAATGATATCGGTATGCGCGTCATAACCGTTATAAAGACTATATACATCGCCCCTTAACTCAACACGACTTTTAAAGGTTTGGTAAGTTGGGCCAGCATAAAAATTCCAGTTCTTATTCGGTTGATAACCAAAGATCAGACTTAAATTTTGCATATTAAATCTGGCATTAGAGTTACCCGTTGGAATCTTGCCCCCCGTTGCTTCAGCAAATTTGGTGGTGGTCATGCCCGGTATCACATTATCATTCGCTGACGCAACAAAACTATTTTTCCCTGAATATGCAGTATCAGAACCAAAGGGCTGGTCATACAGTAAACCAAAGGAAAATTCTGGAGAAAGCTGTAATTTTAATGCAGTAGATGGTCGATAATCCGTATTTGCAATATCAGACATTGAAGCACGAGCTTTGTTTAAACCAGCTTCCTGACCTTGCAGGGATGCATCCGATATCGTTAAGCCAGCCTCATAATAATTGCCCGGTTGAAGAAATGGGGCAATCGATTGTCCTGTTCTATCAAAAGCTGCGGCATGAAGTGAGCCTGAACACAGTAAAGCGATGGCGGTCGCCAGTGCTTTCTTTTTCGTCATATGATTCATTGATCCGTCCTGGACTTTTCTTTTCATCTGTTACTTTATTTATATTTATATTTATGCGCTTAACTCCAAACGCCAAATACTTGTCTGCTGATGCCAATCTCCTTTTCAATCCATCAACATATAACAAACATCAAGATCGAGCGAAATAAACAGAAGATAAATAACAAAATTGCATAGCAACCGACTGAAAAAAGCCAACCACGCATCTGCTGCTTTGGTTGGCTTAGAATGAATTTGAATTATTTATTTTTATAAAAAAGATAGTAGCTCGCATAACACGCAGTAATAAATAAGATACAGCAGACAAAACCCACTTGCATCGAAGGATCAGTCACCATACTGATACAAGTAATAGTACAAAATACACCGCCTAAAATTGGTGTCAATGGGAATAAAGGCGCTGCAAACTTGAGATCTTTTACTGTATGACCTGATTTGATCCATTGGCGACGGAAATTAAACTGGCTAATACAAATCGTAATCCACACCACCACCATGGTAAATGCTGCGACACCCAACAGATTCTTAAAAATCGTTTCAGGCGCGAAATGTTCTGATAATAGTCCCGGAATTGCGCCAAACATCGTCACCACGATCGCAACAATCGGAGTTCCTGAAGCAGTCAAGGTAGAAAATACTTTCGGCAACTGTTTTTTGATTGAAAGTGACCACATCATTCGAGAAGCTGCAAACAACCCTGAGTTGGCCGCTGAAAGTAATGCAGTAATGATCACAAAACGAATAATATCTTCTGCGTATGGAATCCCAATATAATTAAACACCGTCACGAATGGGCTATTGCTGATGCCACTTGAATTGAGCCCTGCCATTTCATAAGGAAGTAATGCGCAAATCACCACGATGGTACCCACAAAGAAAATAAGTAAGCGCCAAATGGCGGCATTAATTGCTTTAGGTACGGTTTTAGATGGGTTTTCTGCTTCACCCGCTGCAACCCCGATCAATTCGGTGCCAGAAAAGGCGAAGTTCACAATCAGCATGGTCGCAAAAATTGGAAAGATCCCTTGTGGAAACCAGCCGTGCTCAGTGAGTTTGCTAAATAGTGGTGCAGATTCATGTCCTTGATAAGGGATGAATCCAAAAATAGTGACTAAACCCAAACCGATAAAACAGATAATCGCCAGCACTTTGACCAGCGACAACCAAAACTCAGATTCAGCAAAAAGCCGTGTTGAACTAATATTCAGTGTAAAGACTAAACCCGCAAATAAAAGCGTCCATGTCCACATGGACACCGAAGGAAACCATTCCTGCATCAACAATGCAGCTGCCGTAAACTCTGTGCCGAGTGTCGCGGTCCATGTCAACCAATATAACCACGTCACCATATAGCCAGTACCGGGTCCAATATAGGTTGTTGCATATTCCCCAAAAGAACCTGAAACAGGCATATGTACCGCTAACTCACCTAGGCATAGCATCACCATGTATGCAATCATCCCACCAAGTAAGTAAGCTAAAATAGCGCCTACTGGACCTGCCTGAGAAATAACATCTCCCGAACCCAAAAATAATCCTGTACCAATCGCACCACCCAATGAAAGCATGACTAAATGACGCTTGGTCATGGCACGTTTTAAGGGCTGACCGACCACTATTTCTGATGAAGAAATATTTGATGGGTTGGATGTGTCTTGCTGGGGCACATACTGCCCCCCCAAAACATCTCCCGATAGAAATGTCTTTTCATTATTGTTACTCATACACGATCACTCCAACGATATTCTTATGACAACCTGTCCTTGCTGTTTCAATTTCTTACACTTATATCCAACGGATATTATCTTTCTGCTTTTTTCTTACTGATCGTGCATTTTTAAACTCCATGTATGCTCATTCCTTAACAACATCTAAGCGATGTCTAAGCGTTCAACCCTATTCAATTTCTTTTAAAATTAGCCCTGCTCTCAATCCAATTTTCACATTTGGATTTGGAAATAAAATCCACACCTGTTGGTCATCAACCACCGTATTTCCAGCGTGTTGAGTTGCAATCAATTCGCCTTTCTCAAAACGAGAAAAATTCGGCGCATCTGCATTTAACTTGAGTTGGAAGTCTTCACTTTGCTTTAAAATCGAATCCACCACTTTAAATTGGCGGATGCTTGGCTTCTGCCGCACAGGCAATGCCTGGCCTGACAGCACCGCACGTAATACCTGATCAATAGCAGCAAATTCTGATAACTCATTTTGACCGAAGGGTTTTGCCTTGCCTAACTCCAAAGTGCTACTGGCTGCCTGAAAAGTTTCAGCGGTGAAGTGAGTAAAGGTTTTACCTGCTGCATTGTGATAGACCAAAGCATCAAGGTCAGCAGCATTGAGACTTTGAATCAAGAAATCATCGTAAGCTTGAACTTGATAGGGAAATAAAGCGAAAACTGGCAATAAAGAACTACGAATTGCAGTATGCAAATCATAGTGATAACGCGCAGCATCTGGGTGACTTTGAGCAAAAAACTGCGCCGTCATCTGCTCTAATTGTGCTGCTCGATACGTTTCTCGATCTGGTGTGAGATGCTGATAAGCCCCACAAAACATCCGATTCATATCATTTTCAAGATAACGAACACCTTGGCGAATCGCTTCAGGATTGCCCAATACAAACAGCACCCGAGCCCCTAAAGTGAGGCGTTGGGTAAATAGGTCTTTGATGATGTTTGCGAGCAACTCGATCGGTGCAGTTTCATTACCATGAATCCCAGCAGACAACACCATAGTCTTGCTATAGCTTGATTTTGGTGTGCATTGCAAAAGCCCTTCAGCAAGCCACTGCCATGTAAAGTCTGCTGTCTCACCCTGAGTTTGCTCAGGTGTTTGTTGTTCTAAGGTCAGTGTCAATAAATCAAGCATGTACCTTTATCCTTAAAAGTCATTCCACAGACGATTTCCACATCCTATCTTTGAAAGTGATAAACCGAACCTAATGCTAATATTTTGGTCAATTCATCTAGCGCGGTACGGCTCTCGATCAATAAACTTGGGTCTGCTAAATCATCCTGAGTCAACTCATCACGATAATGCTGATCAACCCACTGATTCAGAGTTTTAAACAAAGCATCATTCATAAATAAGTTCGGATTCACGGCAGCAAGCTCAGCTTCATTGACCGCGACACGCAATCTTAAACACGCAGGTCCACCGCCATTGCGCATACTTTCACGCAAATCAAAAACTTTAAGATCATCAATCGGCGTACCCATCTGAATCATGTCATTCAAATAGCTCCACACTGCTTTGTTCTGGCGCGACTCCTCTGGCACAACGATACTCATTCCACCATCTGCACGCGTCAAAATTTGACTATTGAACAAGTAAGTCGCGACAGCATCCTCAACCGTGACACGATTTTCAGGTACTTCAATCGAAATGAACTCTTGCTCAATCCCTGCCATTTTTTGACGAATTGCATTCAATGCTTCGGCTTGATTTAAAAAAGCCTGTTCATGATGAAATAGCACCTGTTGATTACTTACGGCAATGACATCGTTATGAAACACGCCTTTATCAATCACCTCAGGATTTTGCTGAATGAATACCGTGCGTTTTGCATCTAGACGATGTAAACGCGCGATTGCTTCACTGGCTTCACGAGTTTGACGAGCAGGGAATTTTTGTGGTGCAACCACACCGCCGAATTGTTGCTGCCCATACACAAAAACTTGCACACCCTTTTGGTCATACCCACCACCCAAACGATTATGATTGGCCGCACCCTCATCGCCAAACAAAGCTGCTTCTGGCAATGCTTCATGATGCGTGAAATATACATCATTATTGAACATCGCTTGAAGGATACGTGTGGTCGTATGATGCTCAATTGATCGATGGAACTTATTATTTAAATTAGCGGCGGTAAAATGTACACGTCCATCAGCGCTATCCGCAGATGGAGAAACCGTACACGCATTTGCGGTCCACATCGACGATGCAGAGCTCAAGGATGACAATAACGCAGGTGCAGTGCGCATCGCCTGTGTAATAACCTCAATATCGCTACCAGTAAAACCGAGACGGCGTAAAGTGGGTACATGTGGACGTTCTTGTGGCGCAAACACACCTTGCTTAAGCCCTAAATCTGCAAGGGCTTTCATTTTCATTAAGCCTTGCTTGGCAGCTAATTTAGGGTTTGAGGCATTATTACGGTTTTTGGTCGATGCAACATTACCAAAGGATAAGCCTGCATAGTGGTGAGTTGGCCCAACTAAACCATCAAAATTGATTTCATAACCTGACATTTTTTTCTCCATATCGTCACGGCACGATTTAACTTAGAGCACAATGCCCGGTGATAATTTTGAAGGAAGTGTGACGCTGTCACTTTCCATTGATGCCATTGGCCACGCGCTATAATCAGCGGCATAGAATGCACTGGCACGATGGTTTCCAGATGCACCAACACCACCAAAAGGTGCTGCACTTGATGCGCCGGTTAGTGGTTTATTCCAGTTCACGATACCTGCACGTGCTTCAATCAATACACGCTCAAATAAGTGACGTTGTGGCGAGACCAAACCCACAGCCAAACCAAATCGAGTGTTATTGGCAATGTTTAAAGCCTCATCAAAATCGTGATATCGATAAATCGTGGTGAGCGGACCAAAGTATTCATCATCAGGGATGTCTGCAACATCGCTGACCTCTAAAATACCTGCTGTCAGTAATGAGTTATCGGCTTGTGGACGTGTCATTTCCAAGAGTGGTTTTGCACCTAGAGCCATCAATTTGCTTTGCGCTGCTAACATTTGTTCAGCGGCATGAGCAGAAATCACACCGCCCATAAACGGTTGCGGTTCAGCATTCCATGCACCCACCACCAAGTTTTTCGCCACTTCGACAAAACGCTGAATAAAGGCATCACCATTGGCACCTTGCTTGACGATGATACGTCTAGCACAAGTACAGCGTTGACCCGCGGAGACAAATGCAGACTGAATCGCTAAATTCACCACTGCATCAATATCACTTGCTTCATCAATAATGAGGGCATTATTGCCCCCCATTTCAAGCGCAAGAATTTTTTCAGGTGTACCCGCCATTTGTTTATGTAGGTGATAGCCAGTGTTGGCACTGCCTGTAAACAGCAAACCGTCAATTTGCTCAGCAGCAGCTAAGGCTTCGCCAGTGTGACGTCCGCCTTGTACAACATTAAGTACACCTTTTGGTAGACCCGCCTGTTGCCATAATTTTGCGGTTTCTTCTGCTGTCCAAGGTGTAAGTTCACTTGGTTTAAACACCACTGTATTCCCAGCAATCAATGCAGGAACGATATGACCATTCGGCAAGTGTCCCGGGAAGTTATATGGACCAAATACTGCCAAAACGCCATGCGGACGATGGCGCAATGAAGCAACACCATCAGGCATTTCTGTTTCGCTAAAACCTGTCCGTTGATGATAGGCACGAATTGAAATCGCCACTTTGCCAATCATCGCCTGAACTTCGGTCAAGGTTTCCCAAAATGGTTTACTGGTTTCTTGGCTAATCACTTCTGCCAATTGATTTTTATTTTGCTCAAGTAAAGCTGCAAAACGTTCAACAACAGCAATACGTTGTTCTAATGCCAAACGTGCCCATGCTGGAAATGCTTGGCGTGCAGCATCACATGCTTGCTCAACATCCGCAGCGCTGGCTTCGTGCCCTGCCCAGATTTTTTGATTGGTAACAGGATCTGTTTTGCTCAAAGTGCTACCGTGTCCTTGTACCCAAGCGCCATCAATGAGTAATGCACCTTGTGTCATTTTTGATTCTCCATATTTTCTAATGCTAAAACGCGCACTTGATCTTGTTGTTGCACATTGAGTGCCTGCGCCTGTTCTGCGCTCATCAACAAAATATCGTCATCAGATACATGGTTATTGATGAGCAAAACGCGGTAATCGGTATATTGGTCATTTGCAACCAAGTAATAAATCTCTGCCGTCTCTATCTGTTCGGCAATTTTGACCGTCAACACACGGCTATGTTTAACAGCGCGTAAATCGGCAATATTGGCTTCTAGCGTTGGACCTGCGTCAAAAATATCAACATAACCCTGATATCTAAGCCCTTCCGACATGAGTACTTTGGCGGCAGGTAGCGTATGTGGATGAACTTCGGCAATCACTGTTCGTGCCTCTTGCGGAAGTAAATCAACATAGACAGGGAATCTTGGCATCAATTCAGCAATGAAAACCTTTTGCCCAATACCGCTTAAATAATCCGCAGTGGCAAAATCCATATTAAAAAAGTGATAGCCCAATGCATTCCAAAATGGTGAATAACCGTTTTGATCTGAGAAACCACGCATTTCAGCAATCAATCTTTCTTCAAAATACGACCGAAACGCCGCAATAAATAAGAAACGAACCTTAGATAAAAATTTTCCGTTTTGATTTTTACGATAATCAGGATCAAGGAACAGAGTGCAAAGCTCACTGCAACCGGTATGATCATTACTTAAAAATAAAGTCTCTAAAGTTTTATACACATTTAAAGTTTTAGAGGCATGTACCTGTTTAGCAACACGAAAATTATAGAAAGGTTCATTTAACCCCACTGCAACCTCAATCGCGCTGACACCCACAATTTTTTTCAGGCTGCTATCTTCAAGCACAAACAAATAACTCGCATCGCCCTTTGGAGATATGCCCTCTAAAGTATGCGTGGTACGGGTAATTCGCTCAGCCAAAATTTCTTTATTTTGTGGCAAGGAAGTCAAGCCAATGCCTGACTCCCCAGCTCGTTGCGCCAAACGATAAATATCATCTAAGTCCCGATGCGCTGCATGTCTAACAATCATCATGGTTAGATGCTCACTAAAGATTTAGAGGCGTGCTAAAGCACGAGCAAAACGATTTAGACCTTCATCAATATCTTCTTTTGGAATAATCAGTGAAGGGGTAAAACGCACCACGTCAGCACCCGCAACCAAGGCTAAAAGACCTTCTTCACCTGCTAAAGTGACGATATTTTTGGCTTTGCCAGCATATTCATCTTTGAGTACACAACCAATCAGTAAGCCCTGCCCACGAATTTCTTTAAATAGATTAAATTCAGCATTGATTTTATTTAAAGCATCGACAAAATACTGATGACGCTGTTTAACCCCGTCTAAAACCTCAGGTGTATTGATAAATCCAAATACCGCTGCGGCCACCGCAGATGCCAATGGATTGCCACCATAAGTTGTGCCGTGATCACCCACCGCAAACATGTTGGCGTATTTATCCGTGGTGATCATGGCACCTATAGGGAAACCACCACCGAGTGCTTTTGCTGTAGTCAAAATATCTGGTGTAACACCTGTATTCATATAGGCGTAGAGCGAACCTGTACGACCGACACCTGTTTGTACTTCATCAAAAATCAGCACTGCGCCTTTTTCATCACACAGCGCACGTAAACCTTTTAAGAACTCAAGATCAGCAGGAACAACCCCACCCTCACCTTGGATCGGTTCAACAATCACCGCGCAAGTATCTTCAGTGATCACCGCTTTTGCAGCCTCTAAATCATTGAACGCGGTATGTTCAATACCTTCTGGTAGTGGCGCAAAATCTTGAGAGTATTTCGGTTGACCGCCAGCAGTCACGGTAAACAAAGTACGACCATGAAAGGCATTTTTGAATGCAACGATATGATTCTTTTTCGGGTTGCCGCTTAATAGACCGACTTTACGCGCCAGTTTTAACGCAGCTTCATTGGCTTCTGCACCAGAATTACAGAAAAATACTTTGTCAGCAAAAGTACTATCGACCAATTGCTTTGCAAGACCCAATACAGGCTCATTGGTATAACCATTACCAATATGCCAAAGCTTTTGCGCTTGTTCTGTCAGCGCATTGACCGCAACTGGATGGGCATGACCTAGCGCATTGACTGCAATTCCACCTGCAAAATCAATATATTCTTTTTCATTTTGATCCCACAGACGAGAGCCTTCACCACGCACTAAAATGAAATTTGCTGGCGCAAAAACGGGAACCATCCAATCATTAAAATTGCTACGTGTAATCGCGACATTGCTCATTTTATTTACTCACTTCCTGTTTGATCGTCGGGCTGTTTAAATATTTAACAGCCCAGTTTTAAACTGATGTACAAGGGTCTATGAATGTCAACAGACCCAAAACTTAACCAGGGAAAATACCGCGTTCTTTACGCGCTTTTAAAATACGTTCGCACGCCAAGATATACGCCGCGGTACGCAGGCTACATGCTTTATGCTGGGCAATTTCCCAAACATCTGCCGTCGCTTGAATCATTAATTTGTCGAGACGTTCATTGATCTCATCTTCTGTCCAGAAGTAACTCGCCATATCTTGAACCCATTCAAAATAACTGACGGTCACACCACCAGCGTTACAAATTACATCTGGGACAACAACGATATTTCGATCAATAAAGACATCATCTGCCTCTGGATAAGTTGGACCATTTGCACCTTCAAGTACGATTTTGGCCTTTAACTTTTGTGCACGTTCCACGGTAATCTGACCTTCTAATGCCGCAGGAATCAGAATATCCATATCGACATCCCAGAACGCTTCATCTGCAATCACTGTGGCATCGGCATAACCCATCACGCCACCCTGTTCTGTAACATGGTTTTGCAATGCTTTTACGTTTAAACCTTCAGCATTAAAAATGGTGCCTGTATGGTCTTGTACACAAACCACTTTTGCACCTGCATGACTAAACAAATATGCGGCTTCGTTACCTACATTACCAAAACCCTGAACCGCAACTTTACTGCCTTCGACAACCAGATTGATTTTTTTGGCGACTTCTAAGCCAGTAACAAATACTCCACGACCTGTTGCACGAACACGTCCTAACGAACCACCTAAATATACAGGTTTACCTGTTACTACGCCGGTTACAGTATGACCTTTGATACTTGAGTAGGTATCCATCATCCAACCCATAATATCGGCATTTGTACCCACATCTGGTGCAGGAATATCAATTTGAGGACCGATAATTGGGCTGATTTCGCTGGTAAAACGACGGGTTAAACGCTCTAATTCACGTGGTGAAAGTTCTTTAGGATTGACACGGATACCACCTTTGGCGCCACCAAATGGCAGATTGAGTACGGCAGTTTTAATGGTCATCCAAGCAGATAATGCCATGACTTCATTCAATTCAACATCATGATGATAGCGGATACCACCTTTACCCGGACCACGCGACAAGTTGTGCTGTACGCGGTATCCTTCAAAATGACGGATACTTCCATCATCCATCACAATCGGAACATCCACGATTAAAGTACGTTTTGGGCGTTTCAGCGTATTCACAAAATTACTGAGGTCTGCATCTAAATATGGTGTCACTCGATCAATTTGAGTGAGATAAGTTTGCCAAGCACCGCTATTTTGATCCGTATATGATAAAGACATCATCTGTTCCTTAATTAATCAATTATCCCTGTTATCTACAGATTCCCTTTTTATTTAGGGTCTCCTTTTCACCCCATCCTCCCTGATCCACATTCAGCTTCATAAAATTGAGTGAAATGTTTGGGGCTTCGTATAATCATTATTATTAAGAATCAAAATGATTCATAAAATTTGTTTTTATGACTAAAATGAATTATTTTTTAGCAATCTGCTCATAGTAAATAGCAAAATGAACAATATTGATCATATTCTCTTAGGATTACTGAAAGACAATGCACGGATGTCGATTACAGATTTGGCTGCCAAGACACGCGTATCCAGAGCAACGGTGCAGAAGCGTATTGAATACATGGAATCGACTGGTGTTATTACTGGATATACGGTGCGTTTCCGCCCAAATGCAGAAAAGAATATCATTCGAGCATGGATGAGCATTATGGTTGAAGGAACCAAAGCGCAGGCCGTCATTCGAGAATTACGCTTAGAATCTGCGGTGGAGCGCCTGCATACCACCAATGGGAAATGGGATATTTTGGTGGAATTACAATCAGATAGTTTAGAGAATTTTGATAAGGCCCTAGAAAGGATTCGAAATATTTCAGGGATTTATAATAGTGAAACCAGTATTTTGCTATCGACTTATAAAATTTAGGTGTTATCTAAATCAGATAAGATATTTACGCTCCACAAAACGATGATAGCAGTGCAAGTAAAGTATATTTTTTATACGGACTCACGCGCTAAATAATTTATAAAAAAAAAGCCTTAAACAAAAGTTATTTAAGGCTTTTTAATATACGTACGAGAGAGGTATGAAATACAACTAAGCACGAATAATCATATTGGTGGCAGTGGCATGGGCATACAATTTCCCGTCTTCATCACGAAGATAACCTTCAGAAATCACTAAGTTTTTTCCAACATTGATGACCTTACCTTCAGCAATTAACTTTTTATTAAAGGGCATAGGACGACACATTTTAATGGCTAAATCGGTTGTTCCGTATCCCTCACCTGCCGCAAGTACAGTATGTGTTGCACAGCCTGTTACAGAGTCCAAAACTGTCGCTGCGAAACCGCCATGCACGCCGCCTAGAGGATTGGTATGACGCTCATCTGCAACCGCAATAAATACGATACGACCATATTCAACCTCTCCGACACCTTCCATCCCCATTGTTTTCGCAATACCTGGAGCTGGTACTAAGCCTTGCTGAAATGCTTGCATGAGTTCTAAACCAGTCATATTTGATGGATTCATACCTGTTACCTATCTGATGAAAAAACTAAAAATATTTTTTAATGAATAAAGGTCGATTGTTCTGGAGACAAACCAATTTTTATTTTGGTTTGCGCCACGATTTCAGATTCATCCGTATCATTTGGATGAAAGTTAAAACGATAATAAGAGAAAAACTGCGGTACTAACTTTCGATATGCTTGTACCGTAAACCCAGCAAATTTTACCCAAGATTTCAGATTCAACATTTGTTTATCTCTAGACATCAACATTACTTGATAAACATTTGACATCAGGGTGATCAAAGCAATGCTAAACGTAAAAATCGCAACTCTAGGAATATACGCAGACAGTCCTTGACCATACAAATATTGATACATATCGTAAGCAACAGCTTTATGTTCTGTCTCCTCAACACTATGCCATAACCAAAGGTTACGAATGGTTTCATCTGTCATTAATTCATTGACGTTTTTCATCATTTCCACCACCAGTACTGCAGTGTAATGTTCTAGCCCGACTGTAACTAATAAATTCCATTTTTTTGGGAACGTTTTTTCAATCGCTTTGAGCATAGTGCCCGTGATCTTTTCTAATGATTCAGGGTCTAAACCATATTGTTGAGCACTAAGGTGAAATGCGTGGTGCTCTTTGGAATGCATAGCTTCTTGACCGATAAAAGCACCAATATCACGGTCTAATTGCTCATTCTCTTTTATCTGTCCACGCAAAGCACGAACTGATCGTACAAAGTAGGATTCGCCCTCAGGAAATAACGTGGATAAGCCTGTGAAGTAATGAGTAAAAGTAGGCTCATTATTACACCAATACTTTGGCATATCTGCAAACTCATAATCCATACGGCGTACAGGAAATGATGCAGGTGTTTTTTGCTTTGTTTTTTCTTTCAACACGGATACAGACATGACTCACCTCAAAAAGTTTATCTCAAAATAGCAAGTTCCAAAAAAGAACTTATATAATCAAAATAACGATGCTAAGATATATTGTCAATAAAGCTGATGTCTTAATGGCTCAAGTTGTCCTAAAATGACAGTCTTGTTCCTGTAAAGATAAATAGATGGGGTATTCAATGAAATGGCATGAACTCGGTGAAATGAACTGCCCAATTGCAAGGACGTTGTCTATCTTTGGGGATCGTTGGACCTTACTTATTATTCGTAATGCCTTTATGAAAACTCGACGTTTTGATGACTTTCAAAAGCAGTTGGGTATCACTCGTCATTTGTTAACTGAACGGATTAATCGTTTGGTAGATAACAATATTTTTGAAAAAGTGCTCTATCATGAAGCACCAAAACGGTATGAATATAGACTGACAGAAAAAGGACTGGCACTTTACCCAATCCTTGTCACCATGAGTGGTTGGGGAAATCTTTGGCAAAATGAAAATAAAGAATTCCCAGAACTTCGCTATCTACATAAAAGCTGTGGCAATGTCACCAAGCCCACGCTTACATGTGACTGCTGCGGTGAGGAACTCGATGCTAGACAAATGTCCCCTGTGTATATACCAGAAGAAATGAAGAAGATTAATGTATAAGCACTACAATAAAATCATAAAAATTGCGTTGGGCATAAAAAAAGCCACATCTGAGGAATGTGGCGAAGGGTTTTTCATACTGATACTGCTTTAACCTATGCATAGACTAATTGGCTAAGCTTAAATGAATCTGAATTGTTGCGGATTTAAAGTAACTTTTTTGATGGGTTAGATTTGCTCTGTTGACCAACTACAATAAATTGAAATCATCGATACCGCTGTCTTAAGTAAAATTTTCCCAATTTTTTACCCAAAGATGGGAAACGAGCCCCCCCCTATTTGGTTAAGTAAGAAAATGTGGCAATAAAAAAGCCACTTATGATAAGTGGCTTTTTTATATAGAGAATTTTGGTGGAGATGGCGGGAGTTGAACCCGCGTCCGCCAGCACTACACTCGAGAATACTACATGCTTAGATATCGTCTACTATTTTAACTCTTTGTGACCCGACGAACAGGGTACAAATCGCGATCCTCTTAGTTTGGTATAAAGCCCCGAGGCTTGGCTCTATACGGACTTGTGTGCGTGCGCTACAGTCGGGTTCACTAACCACAAGTATTCAGTGAAGCGGACAAGCTGCCCTTAGGCAGCTAGAGCGTAAGTTTCGTCGTTTGCGACTAAAAAATGCAAATTTGATTTACGAGAGAAAATGCGCTCTCGGCATGCATCTATAAGTTTCATCACCAGCGTCGAAGCCAGAAACATCCCCATAGTTGAACGCACATCATAGCATAACTAAAATAAAATACTGCGCATTTTATCAACAGTCCGCCATTGTTGGGCATATTTATATAATTGAGTAGCTTTTGTTTTTTTCAAGGCCTGCATAAAAATAAGCTGCCAAAAATGACAGCTTTTTAAGTTTAGTCTACAAAGCGCCATTGCCTAAAACAATGCCTTCACGGCGTGGATCTGCCCCGCCAGCATATTTGCTTTGCTTATCAATTTTGACTTTCATAATCGTTGAAATACCACTCGTTTGCGCAGTATTAGCAACACTATGCCCTTTTGCTTTTAAACCCTCGATCAGTTCAATCAAAGAGAGCTGGTCATTCGAGCTGTCAATATTGGTATTTGGACTATTGGTTGCACCAAAGTTCAGCAAAGAAGTTGCTTGTTGAGCATTTAAGTTCCAGTCCAGCGCAGCAACCAAAGTTTTAACCACATATTGAATGATGGTTCCGCCTCCAGGTGAGCCCGTTGCCATATAAAACTCATCTGGCGAGGTACCCTTAAAGACTAAAGTGGGTGCCATCGTACTACGAGGACGTTTACCCCCTTCCACACGGTTGGCAACCAGTGCCCCTGTGCTGTCATAAGGATTAGCACTAAAGTCAGTCAACTGATTCGACAGTAAGAAACCATCCACCATGTGAAAAGACCCCATACTCGATTCAACAGTCGATGTCATTGAAACCACATTGCCATAAGCATCTACGATAGTGAACTGAGTTGTACCATGCTCAACAGTGTTATCGACACCCAAAGCTGAATTGAAATCACCTGCCTGTGCCCCCCCCATACTCTGGTTTGGGTTAATCAATGCGGCACGTTGTTTTAAGTAGTTTTTATCAAGCAAACTTGCAATACCACGTGCAGGTAAAGGCACAAAATCAGTGTCTGCTACATATTTGTCACGGTCGGCATAAGCCAAACGCTCTGCCTCAGACACCAAATGCACGCCCATTACATCTGGTACTCCACCTTCATTTTCTGGGTTTTTAGGGGGGTATTGGGCCATATCAAAGCTTTCTAAAATACCCAGCGTTTGAGCAACAGCTATACCACCCGAAGATGGAGGTGGCATAGTACAAATATAGTAACGGTCACGATAGGTCGTACAAACGGGATTGCGTTTTTTAACTTGATAATCGGATAAATCCTGTAAAGTCATCAAGCTTGGTGTCATTGGTGTACGCGCTGGATCATCTCCCACCATCTGCCCAGCCTTTTCAACAATATTTCTAGCAATCGGACCACTATACATTGCCCCAGCCCCTTGCTTTGCAAGTGCTTCTAGCGTTTTTGCATAGTCCTGATTGGTCATGCTTTCACCTACTTTTCTAGGTGTACCATCAGGATAAAAATAGGTCTTCATCGCATTTGCATCAAGCGCTAGATTGCTGGCATTACTTTCAATAGCACTGGCCAAACGCCCCGGAATACGAAAGCCATGGTCAGCCAAATGAATCGCTTCATCAAAAAGCTGGTTCCATTTAAGTTTGCCATGTTCTTGCTGAGCCTGCTCCAACAAACGCATGACACCCGGCACACCTATAGAGCGTCCACTACGACGAGCACTTGGTACAGGTGCAGGTGAGTTTGGATCATCTATATTTTGACGAATTAAATAATATTCATTGGCTGCGGCAGGTGCTGTTTCCCGACCATCATAGGCGGTTACGGTTTTCGTCTTGGCATCGTAGTACATCATAAAACCACTACCAGCAATGGTACTTGATTGCGGCTCAACTAAACCCAGTACAGCTTGTACGGCAACAGCAGCATCAACTGCACTGCCGCCAGCTTTTAAAATATCACAGCCTGCTTTTACCGCGAGTGGGGTATTTGCCACCACCATATATTTATCTGCATATTTTACGGTATGACCTAACTTATAACCCGATGCAGCTTCAGGAGCTGATGGATCACCATTTTGGTTAGATCCAACCACGACACTTGAACCATCTTGCGCCAATTTGCTACAACTGGTCGGGTCATTATCTACAATTAAATGCGACTGCGGTGGCTGACCAATATTTGAATCATCTTTGGACTGATCTGATGAGGAATCACTTCCACACCCTTGTAATAAACCGACTGCTAATAAGCTACTGAAAAGAAATGTATATCTTTTATTCACGTGATCACTCCACTATTTATGCCTACCTATCCATGCAATTGCTATGCAAGCTTCTTTGTTCTCAGGTATTGAGATTTTTTAATATTTGATAAAATTAAAGTTTTAATAATATTGAATGAGTTAGGTTTATTCCCAGTACCTAATAATATTCCTCCTTGTTTTCTCTAGCTTAATTTTTAACTGATCTGCCCGATTCTAGCATGCCGTATTTTGATAAATACAAACATAATCTGCCATTTCCAAACTCAACCAGTACTTAAAAAACAAGCCCAAAACCATCATCTAAAAGTGTTTTTTATGATTAGTGAGAAGGCATACCATCCACGCTACCTTTTGGTTTAGGGCTCATCCAAATCAGGATACTGGCAAATACAAACACCATCGCCATAATCATAAAGACATGATTGGCAGAAATCGTAATGGCTTCTTTGTCCACTAAATTTGCGATCAAACCTAAGGTCGCATCCGAAGAAAATCCATTTTGGATTAACGCATTCTGTATTTCTTGTGGGTGTAAGCCATTGACCATTTCACTTCGTGCCACTTTGGCGTGATCATCCCAAATCGTGACCGCAATAGAGGCACCTATTGCTCCAGCCATCGTCCTCAAGAAATTCATTAACCCTGCGGCAGACGCCATTTCTTGTGGCAATACCGAACCCATCGCAATATTGGACAGTGGAATAAAGAAGAAAGGGACTGCAAAGCCTTGCAAAATTTGTGGCCAAGCCAATGCCATAAAATCAGCATCCGTGACCCAAAATGCCCGCATCATCGTCACCACGCCAAGTAAAGCCAAACCAAAACTGGCTAATGCTCGCGGGTCGTATTTAGTGGAAAGTTTTGCCACAATCGGTGACATGGTCAAACTACCAAAACCCATGGTTGCCGTGAGATACCCAGCCCATGTTGCGGTATAACCCAAGTTGATTTGCAGCCATTGCGGGATTAAAACAATACTGCCAAAGAATGATCCGAAACCAAAAGCCAATGCAAGTACTGAAACGCTAAAACCACGATGTCGGAACACGTATAAATTCACCACAGGATACTTTTCCGTAAGCTCCCAAATCATAAATACAATAAAGCCGATGATAGCGACCAAAGCGAGCATAATAATACTGCTGCTATTAAACCAATCTCTTTCGTGACCCAAATCGAGCATCAATTGCAGCGCACCAATCCATAGCACCAGCAAACCAAGACCAATCGCATCTATACGCAATTTTTCAGTTTTGGTTTCAGCCACAGATAACAACCGCACCGCAGCTAAAGCACAAAAAATCCCCACGGGAATATTGATAAAGAAAATCCAATGCCACGACAAATTATCACTAATCAAACCACCCAAAATGGGTCCAAGGATCGGTCCAATGACAGTGGTCATTGCCCATAGTCCCATCGCTTGTGCGTGTTTTTCAGGTGGGAAAATGCGCATTAATAAGGTTTGGCTCAATGGCATGAGTGGTCCACCACATAATCCTTGACCAATACGAAAAAATACCAGCATTTCCAATGAAGTCGCTAAACCACACAGGAATGAAAAAATTGTAAAACCAATCAGCCCAAACACAAATACTCGAACTGTTCCAAAACGTCCAGCTAGCCAACCTGTGAGTGGTACACAAATCGCTTCAGCAACGGCGTAGGAGGTAATAACCCAAGTGCCTTGCGAACTGGAAACGGCTAAGTTCCCCGTAATATGTGGCACTGAAACATTGGCAATGGTGGTATCGAGTACCACCATAAAATTTGAGAGTGCGATGACAAAAGCAGCAAGCAGTAATCGCCCACCACTCAGTTCAGCGAAAGGATTCTCAGTTTTCATAGCAATTACTTCGATGCGAGATCAATATTCACTTGCATCGACAGCCCAACCCGCAATGGATGCTCTGCAAGTTCTTTAGGATCAAGCGTAATTCGCACAGGTAAACGCTGTACGACCTTGATCCAATTCCCTGTCGCATTTTGTGCGGGAATCAAAGCGAATGCTGAACCTGTACCCCCAGAGAAACCTTGTACTACACCGTGATAAACCACGTCATCACCATATAAATCAGCGCTTAAAGTGACTTTTTGCTCTGTTTTTACTTTAGCGAGTTGGCTTTCTTTAAAATTGGCGTCGACATATAACGCAGAAATTGGAACAACCGACATCATCACTGTGCCTGGTGCAACACGTTGTCCAATTTGAATATTTCGGCGCGCCACCACACCATCAACAGGTGCACGAATCACGGTACGCTCCAAATCCAGTGTTGCTTGATCGAGGTGTGCTTTTGCCACTAAAACGTCAGGCGTTGAAGCTTCGTTGACACCCTGAATCAATGCTTCATTGGCCGCGAGCGTACTTTCAGCAGCTTTACGACTTGAGGTTGCTTGAGCTAAACCTGCCTGAGCTAAATCCAAACTGGCTTTAGCCGTCGAAACTGCACTTTGTGCTTTGCTGAGTTCTTCTTTGGATATCGCCCCTGAAACAGCAAGCTCATTACGTCGTTTCAGCTCCAATACAGCACGATCAAAATCCGCTTGAGCTTTATTAACTTGGGCTTGCGCACTGATAATTTCATCATTGTGTACCCCAACTTGAGAGTTCAAAGAACTACTGTTGGCTTGGCTTTGTTTATATTGACGTTGTGCTTTTGCAAGCTCGGCTTGCGCCTGAGCCAATTGAATCTTGGCGTCACGTTCATCAATCCGAACCAACACATCACCCTGTTTCACTTGTTGGGTATCTTTCACCAATACTTCAGCCACTTGCCCACTGACCATTGAAGTAATCTGAGCAGTTTCTGCACCGACATAAGCATTATCTGTGCTGACGGAATGATTGAAAAATAGCGCCCAAATCGCATACAAAATTGCGGCAAGAATCAGAATGAGCGCAAAAAATCCAAGAAACTTTTTACGTTTTGCTTTCATCGCATCATCTAATGCCGAGTCTGAAACCATATTCTGTGAATTTGCTGGGGCGTCAGTCATAGGTTATTCCTGAAAATTAAAACGACTTTTTAACTTTTGGTTTAATCAGCCGACCAGCTTAATTTTGAAAACTTAACTGAATATTAAAATTTAAAAGCTAAAGACAAACAAAGGGCTATAATTATTCTGACCATCAGAATTGCTATACCTAAAAAACAAGATTCATCAGGTTTATGATTATGATTATTTTTTGATATGGATTATAAAAATAAAAAAAGCGTCCAAAGACGCTTTAGTATTCAGGAGATGACTAAAATGCATAAGATGCAATTGCGGTTGCAATCGGTTTTTCTTCATCATTGACCATGGTCATGCGCATGGTACAGCCCTTGCGCCCTAAACGTAATGTTTCTGCACGTGCGATGAAGAATTTCCCCCGCCCCGGTGCTAAATAATCAACACGCATATCGACCGTCGCTAAGCGAGAGACTTTTTTAATGGTATCTGGTAAATCTTCAGGGTTTGCACGACGATAAAGTTGTTCCATCGCCACCACACCACCAATACTATCCAGCATTGTTGCAGCAACACCACCATGCAAAATTTGGAAAGCGACATTACCAATCAGTTCAGATTGCATGTCGATATAACCCTCGATTTGATCATCCACCACTCGCATGACCATGCCACAGTGCTTAAAAAATGGTGAAGAATTAAATGCTTTACAAAGCTGTTTTAATACCACGCCATGATCGGCTTTAGCACCTAACTGAATATTACCTGTCCAGTTTTTCTTTACATCATTCATACGCTGTCTAAATCCAAAGGAACGATAAACATCCCATTATTTTGTACAAATCTAAAATTATGGGGCTACAATAGCGAGGATATTTAATTGACCTAAGCCGCTAAGTTCTCCCCTAGCGTGACTTAAAAAGATTCAATTACTCCTATAGTGTAATACTGAACATCGAGATTGTTATGACTTATACGTTCAATCGTCCAGCTTTTCCTGCGACTCGCATGCGCCGTATCCGTAAAAATGACCAACTTCGTGCCATGGTCAGTGAAACACAACTCACAGCTAATCATTTGATTTATCCAGTATTTGTATTACCTGGACAGCAACAAACTCAAGACATCCCAAGTATGCCAAATGTGCAACGCTTATCTGCTGATTTATTACTCAAAAAAGCTGAAAGCTTGTTGGAACTGGGTGTATCAAAACTTGCATTATTTCCAGTTACCCCACAACAAGATAAAAGTCTGACGGCTGAAGCCGCTTGGGATGAAAATGGTTTAGTACAAACCACGTGTCGTTTATTAAAAAAAGAATTACCAGAAATGGTTTTAATTACAGACGGCGCACTTGATCCATATACCACGCATGGTCAAGACGGGATTATTGATGAGACAGGTTATGTCTTGAATGATGAAACAGTTGAATGCTTGGTTAAACAAGCCTTAAGCCATGCAGCAGCAGGTGCTGATGTAGTTGCCCCAAGTGACATGATGGATGGTCGTATTGGTGCGATTCGCCAAGCGCTTGAACAAAATGGTTTTATTTATACCAACATCATGGCTTATTCAGCGAAATACGCATCTAGCTTCTATGGTCCATTCCGTGATGCAGTTGGCTCAGCAAGCAACTTAAAAGGCGGCAATAAATATAATTACCAAATGGACATCGGCAACCGTGCCGAAGCGTTGCATGAAATCGCATTGGATCTTCAAGAAGGCGCAGACATGGTGATAGTCAAACCGGGTATGCCTTATCTCGACATCGTCCGTGAGGTAAAAGACACCTTTGGCGTACCGACCTTCATCTATCAGGTGAGTGGTGAATACGCCATGCTTGCAGGCGCGATTCAAAATGGTTGGTTATCTGACAGTGTGATTTTAGAATCATTGATGTGCTGTCGCCGTGCAGGTGCAGATGGTATCTGGACTTATTTTGCAGAAGAAGCAGCGCGCAAACTGAAAGAGATGAAATAGAACTCCACTTATGCATATTGCCATCATTGGTGCAGGGATTAGCGGCTTAATGACTGCACTTGAGCTTGCTGAACAAGGCTGCTCAGTCGATATTTTTGATCAACAACAAGCTGGTCAAGCCGCTTCGTGGGCGGGTGGCGGTATCCTCTCCCCGATGTACCCTTGGCGATATGCACCTGAAGTGAATCAACTCGCCAAATATGGCAAATCCCTATATCAAAGGTGGAATGAAAAACTATACCCCATCACAGGCATTGATTTTCAAATTCACGATACAGGTATGCTGATTTTTGATAAGGGTGACTTCCAAGTAGGCTTGGAATATGCTGAAAAATATCATGAGCCGATGCAACGTTGTGAATACTTAACAGGCGATGACATTCAACAGGTAAATCAGCATATCTCTGCGGACTTCGAACAAGCAATCTATTTCCCAGAGCTTTCAAATGTCCGTAATCCTCGTTTACTCCAATCACTGATCAGCTATTTAAAACAACACCCTTCAGTCCGTTTTTTTGAATACTGCCCGATTGAAAAACTCATTATTAAAAATAAAAAAGTGCATGGCTTACAGGCGGAAGATGGGCAACAATATTTTGCCGATCAAGTGGTACTCGCGTCTGGAGCATGGAGTCAACACTGGGTTGAACAAATACAACGAAACATTCCTGTTCATCCCGTTCAAGGTCAGATGCTACTGTTTAAAACCCCTGAAAACTGGCTCCCCACCATGTGTATGAATCGTGTGATGTATCTGATTCCACGTCAAGATGGTCATATCGTTTGTGGTTCGAGTATGTCGGAGTGTGGATTTAGCACTGCCGTTGATCAACAAACACAACAGGACATTTTAACGGCTTGTTTGGAGATGATTCCTGAGTTGGAACAGTTCCCAATTGTAAAACGTTGGGCAGGCTTACGCCCTAGTTCGCCACACGGTATTCCTTATATTGGTGCAATGCCTGAAATAGAAAATCTATGGGCAAACTTTGGACATTTCCGTAATGGGCTATGTATGGGTGCTGGATCGGCTCAACTTCTACGCCAGTTGATATTAGGACAAGAAACTTTTGTCAATCCAACAGCTTATTCACCTCAACGATTGCAGCGCTTGGCCTTAGTCACGCCTTAGAATTTGTTGTAATGCAGACTCAAGATCGGGAAAACTAAATTCAAACCCATGCGCTAATAAGGCACTTGGTTGTACATATTGCCCATTTAAAATCAATTGCGACTGTTCACCTAAGCCCCATTCAAAGATACATTTTGGCATCCGCATAAATGGTTTACGCTTTAAAACGTTGGCTGCAATACGAGCAAA
This sequence comes from Acinetobacter halotolerans, assembly GCF_004208515.1. Classification (GTDB taxonomy): domain Bacteria; phylum Pseudomonadota; class Gammaproteobacteria; order Pseudomonadales; family Moraxellaceae; genus Acinetobacter; species Acinetobacter halotolerans. The sequence goes on along the minus strand of NZ_SGIM01000004.1, from coordinate 40,809 downwards.
ACGCTGTTGATTAGATTGTTCAGGAGCAACAAGATTATAAACCTTTTGCGAGCTTTCCAAGGTCAACAAAAACAACATGGCGCGCAGCACATCCTGAATATGAATCCATACTACGGGTTGTAATCCTGTACCAATTTTACTGACCATATTCAATTTAATAGGTAAGAGCATCTGCGGCAAGATTCCACCATCACCCGCAAAAACCACACCTAAACGAATGATCTTGGTATTTTGATTAGAAAATTTTAATGCCGCCTGTTCCCAGGCTTGGCATAGTTCTGACATAAAAATATCGTGTGGAGGCGAATTTTCATCGCACACTGTCGCCCATTGTTCAGTCGGATCAATCCCATAATAACCAATCGCTGAACCTGAAATAATACATTTAGGATAAATCTGTTTACGCTCTAACCATTCATAGAGCTTTTCTGTCGTACTGACACGGCTTTCTATGAGTTGCCTTTTCCGTTGTTCGCTCCAGCGTTTCTGCCCAATATTTTCACCAGCGAGATTAATCACATAGTCTATTTCAGAGTGCTGAACCTGTTCTAAATCAGTCACCCAAGTTAAATGAGGATATTGAGAACGCTTTTGTTTTTGTCGAGTTAAGGCAATGACTTGATATTGTTGTTCTAACAGAAACGGTAAAAGATGAGAGCCGATGAAACCACTCGCACCAGTTACCAGTACAGTCAATTTTTGCATGATGCTACCTATCAAAAATGATATGTATAAGTAGCTATAACAGAATAAAAATGAATTACAAGATGACTTTGAAACTATCCAAACATCTTATGTGCCATTCGCTGTGCCTGCTTGCCATAAAACCAATAAGTAATTAAGAATAATGGAATCGCCAGCATCAACCACATCGCGAGTACAGTCAGCAAGAATTTAGGTTGTTGCAAATATAAGAGGAAGTTCTGCCAAACTTCAGGATCTTTACGAGCAAAGATAAATAGCCCCAACAATAAGCCCAATACATTATATCCCCAGAAAATCAGGGTAAAGGCGAGTGTTAAACGTTTTTTCTCTTGGATACTGGGTGCACGTTGTTGCTGTTTTAAAAATTTGAATAATACAAAGATGATCGCAATCAGATAAGGAAGTGCAGTGAGGATACCGCCAATACTATTTGGTAAAATCGCAGCCAGCACACCAGCCAATAAAGTCGAAATGAGACAAATGATAAAAAACCATAAATAATACAAACGCAATGAAATCATAAACATATACCCAATTAGATCGACCTTAATCAATGATTATAGATTTTTTTCACTTTTTTTTCATTTTTATGTCAACCAATCTACATCTAGTCACGTTATATAGAGTACAAGGTCGCAGCAACCGAAGGTACATTGCACGGCATCCGCAACGTTTTCGGTGACCTTTCATTATGACTTTTTCTCTTCGGAATTGGTTTTGTTAGCAGCCAAAACTTATGATGAAGATTTGACCGACGATTTACCATCACTCGAATCGTCGGTTTTTATTTGCCTAAAATTTGTGTTTTAACACGGTATCGGCAACGTACATTTTAATCAACTCCCCTTCATCATCCTCGACTAAGGTTAGAAACTCCCAACCACACTTTTCATAAAAACCACTCAGATCTGTTACCAAGTAAAGCTTTTCAAACCCGAAAACACTTACATCTACTCTTGCGAAGTCTAATAACTGTCTCGCAATGTTTTGGTTGCGATAAGGCACTTCCACAAATAAAGCACACAAATTTGGTGTTAAATCTTTTCGCTCATGAAAATCATTTTCAATGATGCCAGCGCCAGCAATAATCTGTTGCTCATCATTTAAAACAACATACCACTGCGGAATACCATTTTTATTTGCAATCGATGTTTGTATGCTGTCACGATAAGCTTCAACTGGAATTTCCCATTTATCGGAAAACCATAATGCCGCTCGTTCTACAAGGTGTGGTGTATTCGCTAATTTGATGACATTCATTCATTTTCAATACGTTTATCTCAACATCATTAAACTAATAAAATTTACTTTTCCAATCAAGGAATGTATTCCGACAAAGCATAATTACATAAATCTTTATGTCTATATCACCCAATATATTTAGAATAATTTAAAGACAATAAAGACAAAGGAATAAATAGATGAACGCTATTATTTATTTTGAAATCCAATCTTCAAATCCACAACGAGATACGGCTTTTTATACGTCGGCTTTTGGTTGGACATTTGAAAAAGTCGAAGATTTACCGATTGAATATTATCGTATAGAAACGGAAGGTATTCACGGTGGTTTATTACAGCGTCCTGTTGCAACCCCACCGACTGAGTGCGGTACCAATGCTTTTACCTGCACCATCGAGGTTGCAAACTTCGATGAAACAGCAGCTAAAATCTTGAGCCTAGGCGGTATCGTCGCCATGGATAAATTTGCGATTCCAAACCGGTGTTGGCAAGGCTATTTTCTCGATTTAGATAATAATGTTTTTGGGATTTGTGAAATGGATGAGAATGCACAGTAACTTATTTCCAATTAAGGCGATGCCCGACCAAAACGCGAACTGAATGCTTTAACCGACAATTGATAATTACTCGAATTGTCGGGTTGTTTTTATCGACCTGTAAATTGTGGTGGACGTTTTTCTAGCATGGCACGTATACCCTCTTGTGCGTCCTGCGATACAAAGAGTGGCATGAGATAGCTATTCATTTTTTCAAATGCAAATGTCTGTCCTTGAGTTACTGCATCCGTTGCCGAGGCTAATAATGCTTGTACCGCAAGCGGTGCTGAAGTACAAATTTCTTTGGCAATTTCGATTGCCCGTTCAAGCTGTTTACCTTGTTCAACGATTTCAGAAATAAGATTGAGTTCATTCGCTGTTGTGCTATTAAAAGTCTTGCCTGTCAATAAATATGGCATGGCTTTTTGCCAACCCGCTGCCTGCACAAAGCGTACGGTTGCCCCACCAAAAGGCATGATACCTCGCTGTACTTCGAGCTGACCAAATACAGTATCATCACTGGCAATCACCACATCAGCATTAAGCATCAACTCCACCCCTGCGGTATAGCAGATTCCTTGTACCGCAACGATCAAGGGTTTGGTTCTGTGCCGACCGCCAACGCCCCAAGGATTAATTTGATTTTCATCAAAATTGAAAATTCCCTCTGAAATTTTGGACTGCAATTCAACAAGATCCAAACCTGCGGTAAAGTGATCACCATGGGCAAAAATCACGGCGCAACGTAATTCAGGATCATCTTCATATTCAGTTAAAGCATGAGATAAATCTGAAATCATATGACTATCAAATGCATTACGTTTAGGAACTCGGTCTAACCCAATCAACATGATATGGCCAATCTTTTCGCGGCTCACTTTACCTAAGCTCATTTTATAATTCCTCTTTTATTAAATAGACATCTTTCATACACCCCTTGCGGAACTTCAATCGTTTCTCATTCTCTCGGTGAGGGAAATACAAAGAAGGTACGAATAATGAAAGTGTCGAATCATCATCTAAATACCAAACTAGAGGATCGGTTAAAGACAATCAATGATCATCTTGTACAGTATTTTTTCCTCAATATTTGGCGATTGCAGATGATATTTTTGCAGTGATCAATCCAAGTTCATAAGTACGAAACCACTGTAAAAATTTTTTTGACTTTGTGTTTTGTATTTTTTGTTGATTTGTACTATCTGGTTTTTGACGATAGTATGTTCAATATGAACAAAATTATGTCGACCCAAGCACATTCCTATTCATACCGATTCAAACGAAATATCATTTATCAATGATGTTATATAAACCCTCGATCGACCTAGAAATTAAAGAAAAATATCGAATTAGCAAGGTTTTATATGACATTTACTGAAACGAAAGGTTTTTTTAGAACCGCAATTTTATTTCCTGTATTTATCCCAACCATCATCGTCATTGTGTTGGTTCTTCTCGGTACCATCAGCAATCCAGAATTAGCAGGGCAGTTTTTCTCTCAAGTTCTCAATTATGTGACCAACACCTTTGGTTGGTTTTACATGCTCGCAGTCGCCGCATTTCTCATTTTTATTGTCGGGATTGCGATGAGTAACTGGGGAAATATCAAATTAGGCCCAGATCATGCTGAACCTGAGTATAGTTTCTTGTCGTGGTTTGCCATGCTCTTTTCAGCTGGTTACGGCATCGCATTACTCTTTTTTGGCGTTGCAGAGCCCGTTTTACATTTTAGTGCCCCGCCTCAAGGTGCTCCCGGAACGATTGAAGCTGCAAAACAAGCGATGCAGATTTCATATTTCCACTGGGGATTTCATATCTGGGCTATCTATGGTGTGGTCGGGTTGTCACTCGCTTATTTTACTTTTCGACATGGGCTACCACTTGCCATGCGCTCCACACTGTTCCCATTTATTGGAAATAGAATAAATGGCTGGATGGGACATACTGTTGATACTTTTGCAGTTTTAGGGACCTTATTTGGTATTGCAACCACGCTAGGGTTATCTGTCACTCAGATCAATACAGGTGTAAATTACTTATTCCCCTCTATTCCCGTCAGTATCCCTGTACAAATTGCGACCATTTTAATTATTACCTTATTAGCCACATTTTCAGTCGTCGCAGGCATGGATAAAGGTATCAAACGGCTATCGGTCATCAATATTGGGCTCGCAGTTGCACTGATGCTTTTTGTGTTTATCGTCGGACCAACCTTATTTATTTTACAAACCTTTGTAGAAAATACAGGAAGTTATCTCAGCAACCTCGTCGAGAGAACTTTTAGTTTACAAGCCTATACAGCAAATGACTGGATTGGTAACTGGACATTATTCATCTTTGGATGGACGATTTCTTGGGCACCATTTGTGGGGATCTTTATTGCGAAAATTAGTCGCGGGCGAACCATTCGACAGTTCATCGTGGGTATCATGCTCATTCCGACCATTTTTACTTTTTTATGGTTCTCTGTGTTCGGGGATACAGCACTACATTTAATTTTAGTCGAAGGTTACCAGTCTCTCGTTCAAGATGTGCAGCAGGACAAAGCCATTGCATTGTTTAAGTTATATGAGCACTTACCACTCACCTCGTTGTTGTCCTTTTTAAGTGTAATCCTCATTATTACTTTTTTCGTCACCTCTGCAGATTCTGGATCATTGGTTATTGATTCATTGACCTCAGGTGGCGTCACAGATACCCCGATATGGCAGCGTGTATTTTGGACCACAACACAAGGTCTCATTGCTTCTGGCTTATTACTTGCAGGTGGACTTTCAGCCCTACAAACTGCATCCATCGTGAGTGCATTACCTTTCACCATTATTATGTTAATCGCCATCATTGGGTTGTGCAAAGCATTGGCGATCGAACAACATCGAAATGCCAGCTTGACCCATCATCAACCCTCACAACATAACGCACAAAAAAATGATGACACTCAAACATTAATAGAAAGGCGTCTCAACTATTTAGTGGCCTTTCCTACCCAAGAACAAGTCAGAGAGTTTATTGCATCTACCGCGTATCAAAGTATTGAGGCAGTTAAACAAGGCTTTCAAGAAAAAGATTGGCCATTTGAAGTGACCTATGATGAGATAAATTCTCGGGTACAGCTTAAATTATCTGAACCCAATAATGTCGAGTTTATCTACGAAATACGAATGTGTGAATACAGCACGCCAAGCTATATGAAAGAGTTGAAGCGTAAGGAATATGCTGACCAAGAAAAATATTATAGAGCAGAAGTTTTCTTACTTCGTGGAGGTCGAGCTTATGATGTATACGGCTTCGATCAAAGCTCACTCATCAATGATATTTTAAATCAGTTTGAAAAATACCTTCACTTCTTACATATTTCGCCTAAAACATTACCATGGAAAATGGAGAATGACTTTCATCATTAATCCATAACGCCATAGCGAGATTATAAGTTCAGCAAAGCATTTCGATGCTTTGCTGAACGATCTTCAATCAATTTAAGCGTACTTGTTGCATTCAAATAACGCCATTCCATTTTCTAGCTGTAAATTATGCTACCTTATTCCTATTCAAAACTGGGACTTTCCATTTCATGACTGTGCGTTTTTTTCATACTTCCGATTGGCATTTGGGGCAGTTTTTTTATAACCATTCCCGCCATTACGAACATGAACAGTTTTTGACATGGTTACTCGAACAAATCAAGGTAAAACAACCACATGCTTTGCTGATCGCAGGTGACATTTTTGATGTGATCAATCCAAGCTCACAAGCACAAAAACAACTCTATCAATTCCTAGCCGATGCTCATGAGATTGCTCCACACATGCAAACCTTGATGATCGCAGGTAATCACGATTCAGGTTATCGCATCGAACAAGTAGAACCCCTTTTAGAAAAATACAATGCCAAAACAGTCGGTGTGATTCGTTGGAATGATGACCGAACACTTGATCTAGAACGCTTAATATTACCGATCTATGATGAACACAAACAGATTGTGGCATGGTGCATTGCCATGCCATTTTTACGATCAGCTGAAATTACAGGTTTTAATGAACACACCACGGAAAGCCAAAGTGCGATTGCCTATTTACATCAACAATTGATCGCTGAGGCAAAACGCAGAAAAACCGATGATCAAGCCCTCATCCTGATGTCCCATGCACATATGCAAGGCGGCGAAACTTCAGATTCAGAACGACCAATTATCATTGGTAATGAAGAAGCACTTTCCACCACGCTATTTGATGATGTGATTGATTATGTGGCTTTGGGTCATCTACATAAACCACAAAAAGTACAACACCCGCATATTCGTTACAGTGGGTCACCTATTCCACTGTCATTTAGTGAAATCAACTATAAACACCAAGTGGTTGAGGTCACCATTGATCCAGCAAAAGACCAAAATAAATTTGAATTTGAAGCCATCGCTATCCCACGATCCATTCAACTTCACAAAATTAAAGGTGAACTCACTGAAGTGATGCAACGCCTAAAAAGTTTAGCGAACGAAGTGATCCAGAATATTGATCATCGAGAATATGTCGATATTGAATATCACACGGCGACCCCTCCACAACCCAATCTTAGACAACAATTTGAAGATGCCTTACCCAAAGATCGCTATCGTTTAGTACGAATTTCAAGACAATACCTATCCAATGAAAATAATGCTGAGATGAAGAAAAGTATTAGCCTTGAACCACCGACGCCTGAAAAACTATTTCAGCAAATTTGGCAAAAAAAAGGTTATAGCGTTGATGATGACGTCAGCAAAGACTTCCTAAGCTTGGTTGCCGAAGCACAAAAACAACTTGAAGATGATCACCGTAACTAAAGAGCCGCCATGAAAATTTTATCGATCCGACTTAAAAATTTGGCATCTCTAGCAGGTGAACATTTTATTGATTTTGAAACCCAGCCTTTAGCCAATGCTGGGTTGATTGCGATTATTGGAAAAACTGGCGCAGGTAAATCCACTATTTTAGATGCCATGTGTCTTGCGCTATTTAATAAAATTCCAAGACTTAAAGACAGTGATGGCAAACTCTTGGATGTGGACGGTTCAGAATTACTCACTAATTCTCCTCTCACAGTGTTACGGCGAGGTACTGGTCATGGTTTTGCTGAACTGTGTTTTGTGGCGCAAGATCAAAAACATTATTTAGCCCGTTGGGAAATTAAACGCGCGCGTGAAAATGCCAATGGTAAATTACAAAGCGTACAGCGCTCGCTGAAATGCCTCACCGATGGTGTGGTCATTGCCGATAAAACCAAAGCCGTAGAAAATCATATTCAGCAAATCACGCAACTCAGTTTTGAACAATTCACTCGTGCGGTGCTTTTGGCACAATCAGAAGTGACTGCATTTCTCAAAGCCCGTGATAATGAACGTGGTGAATTATTAGAATATCTGACCAATTCCAGTATTTTTGCGAAGATTGGTCAATTGGCATTTGAAAAGACGAAAGAAATTAGCAATCAACGTAAACAACTGGAAAATGTGTTAGGTCATATTGAAATCCGTTCGGATGAGGAAATTGCTGAGCTAAAAAATAAATTTCAACAAGTTCAACAACAAGTTCAACAATTTGAAAATGAAAAAAATCAACTTAAACAACAACAGCAATGGTTTGAACAAAAACATAAGCTGGAAAGTGAGATTGTCTTAAAACAGCAGTATCACGACACTCAACTCAAAACCCATGAAAATTTAGCGGCTGACCGTCAACGCCTGCTACAACTTGATACTTTCTCTGCTATACGACCAGTGGTCTTTCAACAACAGCAAATTCAAAAAAATCAACAGCAGCTCGAACCTCAGATTCAGCAAAAACAAAATAGTTTCGCTGCTTTAACCACACAATTCGAGCAAGAGAAAACGCTTTATACCCAAGCAGAAACGGCATTAAATCAATTTCTAAATTTTGAACAAAAGCACCACAAAGAACTTGCCGATTTAAGAACATATTTGCAAAAACGCGAACATATTAAAGACGACTATAACAAAACCAAAAATCGATTAACCCAAATTGAAAGTCAGCAACAGCCTTTACAAACCCAGCAGCAGCAATTTGAGCTAAGCATTCAAAAGCTCGTGGAACAACAAAAAATATGCGCTGAGCAATGCCAACAAAGCATTCAATTTTCTCCTTTAGATAAAGGTTTAAATGCGCATATCCAACAACTCAAACAATTTATCCAACAATACCAAAAAGCTGAAAATGCTTTAGGTAATATTCAACACGCCCAAGCCAAACTCGATCAAAATCAAATGAGGCTAAATGATTTAGTTCAACAATTTGGAACAGCGCAGCAGATCGATACTCAGCTTGAGCAAAAACAGAAATTAAGAGAACAACAACAGAATCGACTAAATCAACTCGATATTATTCAGCAAAAACTTCAGCACTATTTTGAATTAAAAAATGAAGTCTTGTCTTTGCAAAGCAAATTCGAGACGGTACAACAGCAATCTCAACAGCTTGAACAGAATAAGAAAAAAACTGAGCAAGATTATCAATCTGCAAAAAATGAACGTGAAAAATTACAAGATATCTTGCAGCAACAACGTTTATTACATGCAGAAAATATTGAACATTTACGCGCTCAACTGAAACAAGGTGAAGCCTGTGTAGTCTGCGGTAGTACCGAACACCCCTACCGTGCTGATGCCAGTCAGATTTCTAAAGCGTTGTATGAACTTCAACAGCAGCAAGAACAACAAGCCATTCAGCAGGAACAGCAGTGTTTCCAACTTTGGCAAACCGCCCAGCAACAATTGACTCAGATTCAGACTGAACAAGTACAATTACAAAACGCTTTGCAACAGATCAGTGAAAAATTAAAGATTCAGAATCATCAATTACAGCAGCTTATAGTGCAATCCGAAATTCAACTGGATTTCAATTTGGCTCAGCATGAAATCACAGCATCGCTGCAACTTTTAGTCACCCAATCAACGCAATCTAAACAACAGATTGAAATAGATCTACAACGACTCAGCCAAGCCCATAAAGATCAATACAACCTAACGCAGACCATTCAAAATACACGTCATCAACTTGAAACAGCACAACAGTTACAACAACACATTCAGCATATCGTTGACTGCCTGAATCCCGATGAGAAAATATCATGGTCTGCGCAAACCTTGTCATTTTCACAGCAAATTTTGCAGTGTTTGCAGCAGCGTAATCAGCAACTTGATCAAGCAGAAAGTCTCATCAAGCAAATGGAGCATGCGGATCAACAATTGAACTTATTAAAATCGAATTTGGCTGGACTAACCGCACATCACTCCGATTTAAAACAACAATTAAAAGATATCGAAGCCAACGGTAAACAAAATACTGAAGCAGCCAATCAACTCATCGTTATCATGACGGGTTCAACTGAATTCAAAGCCAATGAATGGTTAACTCAACATGATCAACAACGTCAGCAATTGCAGCGTCAATATCAGCAAGTGAAGCAAAGTTTTGAGCAATCCCGTCAAAACTTTGAACAGCAAAAAAATGAATTGGAACAACTTAAAGCGCAACAGCAGCAGAATCATCATTCGCTTGAGCAATGTAAAGCTGAAGTAGCGACATGGCTGACTCAACACGAACATTTTACTGAAGGCCAACTTAGCGAGTTACTTGCAATTTCATCCATCCAAGAACAGCAGATTCGTTTAGCCATACAAAATGCAGATCGTCTCTTGAGTGAAGCTGACTACGCACTTAAAACAATCCAAGAACAACGAAATGCACATCTACAACAGCAGCCGAATATTCAAGCTAAACAACTGACTGAATTAATGGATGGCAATCAAAAAAATTTACAGCAAGTGACAGATCAACGAGATCAAATCAGAGTTCAACTAGAATTACATCAACAAAACCTCGCCAAACAAAGACAGTTTGCTGATCAAATTCAACAAATCCAGCAGCAAGAACACCGCTGGAGTAAGATTTCCAGTCTCATCGGAGATTCAAAAGGCAAAGATTTCCGTGATTTAGCCCAACAGTACAATCTCGACATTTTGCTTGAATATGCCAATCAACAACTGGCGATGCTGTCTCAGCGCTACACCTTAAAACGTTTGGATAATTCGCTGAGTCTTGCGATTATTGACCATGATATGGATGGTGAAACCCGTTCAGTTGCTTCGCTGTCTGGTGGTGAATCTTTCCTCACTGCCCTCGCAATTTCATTGGCGATTGCCAATATGGCATCAGGTTCGATGAAAATCGAATCACTGTTTATTGATGAGGGCTTTGGCACCTTGGATGCTTCTTCTTTGCATATGGTGATGAATGCACTAGATCAGTTACAGAGCCAAGGGCGTAAAGTCATTTTAATTTCACACATTCAGGAAATGCATGAACGAATTCCTGTTCAGATTCAGGTACAACCCATTGGTTCAGGTTCAAGTCGGATTGAAGTGGTGGGGTGAAAATAACAACCTTAATGGAAATTAAAGAAATGCAACAAAATAACTTATTCAAATTAATATCTATCTTTAAACGTATGTCTGATCAAGAACTTACTGAATATGTTTGTTTACACAACTTAGAAACGGAATTATATGCTGTACTATGCGCAAATTTTTTTAATCCGTCTTCCTCAAATGAAGATCATACTTATTTCAAAAAATTGACAATAGAATTATTACTTGAAGAATCTCCTCTCACCCGTTGTAAGTGGTTTTCTTCAATTAAACAAGCGATTGATCAACATGATTTAGAATTTAGCTAGTTACAATTTCTGAGTAAAATTATGAGTTAACTAATTTTATGATGGTTGAATTATCCTGTAAAACAAACCGAATGAATATCAATAAAGCTGTTATTTTCGATCTTGATCAAACTTTACTCGATAGAACAACATCTCTGATCAATTTTTTAACTTGGCAAACGAATTACTTTCGATTAGTTCCTAATCAAATCAAACAACAATTTATCCAACGCTTTCTTGATATGGACGATAATGGCAAAGTTTGGAAAGATGTTGTTTATGAGAACTTAACTCAAGAGTTTATGATCAAACATATTTCTAAAGAGCAACTATTAGAAAGTTATATCAATGATTTCAATAAATTTTCATGTTGTTTCAGAAATGTTGAAGAAACGATTCTTGATCTTAAACAAAAAGGTTATTTAATTGGATTAGTCTCTAACGGGAAAACACCATTTCAAGAACATAATTTCTATGCTTTAGGTCTAACTGAATTCTTCTCAAGTATCATCGTTTCTGAGGCTGTAGGACTTCGAAAACCAGATCCCACAATTTTTCTACTATCTTGCAAGCAGCTTGGTGTTCATCCACAAGACTGTATCTTTGTCGGAGATAATGAATTAGCAGACATACAAGGCGCAAAGGCTGTCGGAATGAAAACTATTTTCTTTCATCCCAATTCAGAAGTTAAATCAATAATTTCTGACGCTAACCTACATGATTACGAAAATTTCAGTGAGATTTTAGAGCATTTAAAATTGTGATTGCACTCAACTCTTACTTGAATAATCTCTCGCCCCAAACAACGCAGTCCCAACTCTCACCATAGTTGAACCCGCAGCAATCGCAGCATCCAAATCGGCAGACATCCCCATACTCAATGTATCCCAATCTTGAGGTTGTGCATGTAATGATTTCACTTGATCAAATAAAGTTTTAGCATCAGCAAAGGCAGCGACGTTATCAGGTGCAGGAATCACCATCAAACCACGTAAGCGCAGATTTGGCAGTTGGCTGATTTGCTGAACCAACTCCGCCACTTCATCAGGTTGACAACCGTCTTTAGAGTCTTGTCCGTCAATATTCACTTGAAGACAAATATTCAATTGCATTTGGGCCTCTAAGCGCTGATTGGATAATCGTTCAGCAATAATCAAACGATCTACCCCATGCACCCAATCAAATTTTTCCGCTAACTGTTTGGTTTTATTGCGTTGTACATGACCAATAAAATGCCATTCGATCTCTAAATCTTTTAGCTCATCTATTTTTTCTAAAGCTTCCTGCAAATAATTTTCGCCAAAACAACGTTGTCCAGCCGCGTACATTTCTTGGAGACTGCTACTCGGATGCGTTTTGGAGACAGCCAATAATTGTACAGATGCTGCCGTTCGATTAACTCGCTGACAAGCCTGTTCGATTTGGCTTAATACTTGTTGGCGCTGCTGTTGGAGTAAATTCATTGACACAGTTCTCATTCACGACATCTTTTTTTGCATAACCACAATCAGAAGTCTTGGTAAGCTTCAGGGAAAGTCTTATATTATTCTACAAAATAATGAATTACTTTTTTAATTGTTTCGGGGAAATTATGGATATCACAGAATTACTCGCCTTTTCAGTAAAAAATGGTGCATCGGATTTGCACCTTTCGGCGGGCATGCCACCGATGATTCGTGTAGATGGTGAGGTTCGCCGAATTAATCTACCCGCTCTAGAGCACAAAGATGTCCATCGTCTCGTTTATGACATCATGAATGACAAACAACGTCGTGATTTTGAAGAAGACCTTGAAACCGACTTTTCATTTGAAGTCCCAAATATTGCCCGTTTCCGTGTGAACGCATTTAACCAAAACCGTGGTGCTGGTGCTGTCTTCCGTACCATTCCATCTAAAGTTTTGACCATGGAAGACTTAGGTTTAGGTACGATTTTTAAGCAAATCTGCGATTATCCACGTGGTATCGTATTGGTTACAGGGCCAACAGGTTCGGGTAAATCCACCACCCTTGCGGCGATGATTGACTATATCAATGAAAATCGTTATGACCATATCTTAACGGTTGAAGACCCAATCGAATTTGTACATCAGTCTAAAAAATGTCTGATCAACCAACGTGAAGTGCATCGTGACACCCATGGTTTTAATGAAGCATTGCGCTCAGCACTACGTGAAGACCCTGATATTATTCTAGTCGGTGAGATGCGTGACTTAGAAACCATTCGTCTTGCGTTAACCGCAGCGGAAACAGGTCACTTGGTCTTTGGTACGCTGCATACTACCTCAGCAGCCAAAACCATTGACCGTGTGATCGACGTCTTCCCTGCTGAAGAAAAAGATATGGTCCGTGCGATGTTATCAGAATCATTACAAGCGGTGATTTCCCAAACCTTATTGAAAAAGAACGGCGGGGGTCGTGTAGCAGCACATGAAATCATGATCGGGATTCCTGCGATTCGTAACCTTGTTCGTGAAAACAAAGTCGCGCAAATGTACTCAGCGATTCAAACAGGCGCCAACTACGGCATGACTACACTCGATCAGAGTCTTAAAACGCTGGTTTCTAAAGGTCTGATTAGCCCTCAAACGGCACGTACAGTCGCCAAACAACCGGAATCATTCCTATAAAAAATACAAAAGGATTAGAGAAATCTCATGGACTTTAATGACTTGCTCAATTTGATGATTCAACAAAATGCATCTGACTTATTTGTCACTGATGATGTTGAACCATCGATGAAAATTAACGGACAAATTATCCCTGTAGCCAAAACAAAATTATCAGGTGAAATCGTCGGTCAGTTACTGCACTCAATTATGAGTGATAAACAACGTAAAGAATTTGCGGAAACACGTGAATGCAACTTTGCGATTATGAACCGTGAAAAAACCGCACGTTTCCGTGTTAGTGCATTTCAACAACGTGATATGCCAGGAATGGTGTTACGTCGAATTGAAACCGTCATTCCAACGATGGATGAGCTAAAACTTCCAACCGTACTTAAAGATCTTGCCATGACCAAGCGCGGCATTATTATCTTTGTTGGTGCTACGGGAACCGGTAAATCAACCTCTCTGGCTTCGATGATTGGTTTCCGTAACCAAAACTCAAAAGGTCATATTATTACCATCGAGGACCCGATTGAATTTGTACATCAGCATGCGGGCTGTATCGTGACGCAACGTGAAGTCGGGATTGATACTGACTCATTTGAAGTTGCTTTAAAAAATACGCTACGTCAGGCACCTGATGTTATTTTGATTGGTGAGATTCGCTCTCGCGAGACCATGGACTATGCAATTGCTTTCGCAGAAACAGGTCACCTGGTTCTAGCAACCCTACACGCCAACAATGCCAACCAAGCACTTGACCGTATTATTCACTTTTTTGAAGCAGATCGTCATACGCAACTATATATGGATTTGTCACTGAATTTAAAAGCGATGGTTGCTCAGCAATTGATTCCAACACCAGATGGCAATTCACGGCGTGCCGCAATTGAAATTCTAATCAATACACCATTATTAGCTGATTATATCCGTAAAGGTGAGATTCATGAGATCAAAGATCTGATGAAACGTTCACGTGAACTTGGCATGCAAACCTTTGACCAAGCCTTATTCGACCTCTATAAATCAGGTGAAATTACCTATAAAGATGCACTTAAACATGCAGACTCACCAAATGATTTACGCCTCACCATTAAACTTTCAGAAGAAGGTGCGGATCAACTCTTAAATGCGAGTCGCAATATTACCTTTGATGGGCAATAGTGTTGTGAAGCCCATGAAAAAAGGAAGGTTTTTGTAACCTTCCTTTTTTTAATTGTTCATTTTTAGTGAAGTCATCGATTTTAACTGAATCAAACTTATTTTTTACGATAAGCCTCTTGGCATTCAGTATCTTTACAATAACCATAAAGATTCAAAGAGTGACCAGTTAAAGCGAAACCATGCTTTTCTGCAACCAAATGCTGCTCTTTTTCAATAATATCATTAGTAAATTCAATTACTTTATTACAATTCAAGCAAACTAAATGATCGTGATGCTCTTCTTGCATGATTTCAAAAACTGAATGATTATTTTCAAAATGATGGCGCTGAATGATACCTGCAGCTTCAAATTGTGTTAACACACGGTAAACTGTCGCTAAGCCTACATCTTCACCTTGTTCAAGCAAAGTTTTATAAATATCTTCCGCACTTAAATGGTGTTGTTTTGAATTTTCTAATAATTCCAAAATCTTAATACGAGGAAGGGTAACTTTAAGTCCAGCTTTGCGTAAGTCTTGATTGGAAATAGGCATGAAAAAAGGTCTCTCAACAAATCTTAAGTTGGAATAGGAAATAGAGTTTAGATGCAGTATGATCTATCCTCGGATCAAATGCATCATCATTTATCAGGATAGTGTAGCAAAATGCAAAAAATCATGCTGGCGTTATTCGTCACTTCAGTACTAAGCGGTTGTTCTGTCTTTGGTGTTTATAAAGTCGACATTCCACAAGGAACGCCCTTAACCAAGGCACAAGCATCTCAGGTACAAGTCGGCATGAGTTTCCAGCAAGTCCGTTTCTTGCTAGGAAGCCCGACTGTTTCAGATCCACTGAATCCTCAACGTTGGGACTATATCTACAACTATATCCCAGGCACTTATGCAAAAAAAGCGAAAATACCTGCAGCACATGGCCAACATCTAAAAATTTACTTTGATGCAACTGGAAATGTAGAGCGTATCGAAGGTTTAGATACGATTCCAGAATCACAGCCTGGCTTACCAGCATCAAAAGAAGCGATTTTAACTGCACCACCACTATAATCGCTTTGCTATAAAATAAAACCCCTCATCGAATCATTCGTGAGGGGTTTTATTTATCAAGCTCATAGTTTGAAACGATTACCTTTGGCGAAACGTCCTACTGGGTTTTTAGCAGCTCGTTTACGCCGAATATCGTTTGGATTAATCGTCAACGCACGGTAAATTTCAACCCGATCACCAACTTGAAGAACTGTTCCAGCTTCAATCTTTGTACCAAAGATGCCGAGTTGCAAAGGTTCGGGTAAATTAACTTGATCGGCTAAACCACTGTTCTGAATGGCTTGTAATGCAGTCATCCCTTCAACAAATGCAACCGCAATATGAAACTGTTGCTCAGGGTTGCTATAAGCAACCCAAACTTGCTTGATTTGTTCCATTAAAGACTCTGTCCGATCACAGCAATAGCCGCTAAGACTATTGAAAGTGGTAAGACCACACGTACAGCAATACGCCATAAGTTATAAAACAACTCATTGCTAAAACCCATCGCTTTACGTAAATGACTGATCTTCATAATCCAGCCAGCGAAAACAGCATAAATCAAACAAATCGCCAAGCCCCATAACATCAGCAGCGTATTAAAGATTTGCTCAACCTGTGGCAGCGCCCACACAGCGATCGCAGCAACAATAATCGCCCATTGAATGACAGGAGCGAGTTGACGCTGTGCTAATTGTTCTCTCGTCAACTGAATCAACAATGCAGCTGTCATGATCGCAGCGAACACCCATGCCAATGCTGGAAACTGAGCCTGAACAGAAAAGAAACCGAAAGCAATCACTGCGAGTAACTGAGCAACCCAAATCGGTAATACAGCTGTAGTCGCTGCTGGCTGCTTCTTCACTGTCGATAAGCTACTTTGCCAATACAAACCAAGTCCCAAACCACTTGCGACTAATGCAAGAACTGTGGCATTGCCCCACTCTTTGAACTCAACACTGGTCCAATGCCATGCAGCTAGCTCTGTTCCCATAACGTTTGCAAGTATAAAAGCAGTGATTACACCGAGTGTGGTAAGTCCAATTAAAAACTGGCGAGGAATAAAAGACAATCCAAGCGCCACGATTGCAAAAATTGCGAACAAGATTTGATGAGGTGTATCTAAAACAAGTTGTTGCTTCAGAATATCGGCGACTGTATTTAAAACACTACCCGCAAAAAATGGTACGAAAACAATAGCTAACCAACCCACGATACGCCATCTTGGTGATGCATCAGCATCACGTGTAAGTGTGGATAATGCTTGCAATGCGGTTGTCTGTGATCGCTTTGCTAAAGCAATTTCAAGATAAGCAATGGGCAATGCCAATAAGAACATTGTGCCTAACCATAACAACCAAAAATCCAATTGCCGATCAATTTGGACGCCAACTGTAGGGGCTAAAGTGGTAATCATGACAAAAGATAAGCAAAACGCCATCACTGGAGCTAACCAGCGTGACAGAGTTGTGTCCTGCATAATGCATTCCTTGAAAAATCTTTGAACTCATTGCACTTTATGGTGTTTGCAATGAAATATTCAATCTATTTTGCCTTCCTCAAGCCTGAAAATCAAAATAAAAGATCGTGAAAGAAAAAGGCAAACCATCAAGGAGATGATTTGCCGCGCATGAATTATTATTTTACTCATTAGACCCCTTATTTACACTGATACTCACCTTATTATTTTTCTAAGATAAAGGGTCTTTTCTTATTATCTTGTTATTATGAAAAAAACCGAGAAAACCAGTTTTTACCTTTTTTCTTTTCATTTTCCTTAATGATACCTATCATATTCTCTTTGACTGCACCAACATAATCAGCATCATCATGACGAATATGATTTATCAGCCATTTAGACAGTGCTTCATGTAACTCATTATCGATTTCCTGACCCAATTCAAAACGCTCTCGATAAATCTCTATCTTCTTGATAAATAAGTCGTGTACACGTTTATGAGGTACACGATACTTATAGTTTGCCTCTTCTTGTAAACTTTCTTCAAACGTGAAATGGGATTGGGTATAGTCAATAATATTATCCAATACACCTTTCATTTTTAACCGATCATTGCTGTGTTTTAATTCATCTATTTCGTTAATATAATCTAAAATACGACGATGTTGATCATCAATAACCTCGATACCTGTATTATATTCAACAGACCATTTCATCCCCAAAATCCCCCAAGATCAATATTATTTATTGAATAAGGGAATACTATCTATAAAAGAAAAAAATAAAAACAAAGTGTTTTTGTCAGATTTTACATATTTTTCATATAAATAAATTAACCTATTGTTTTATATTTATTTTAAATTTTTCACCCAGCAAAACACTCAAGTATTTTTTAACCAATTATAAAACTATCTATCTAATTTTATTGAAATATATATGATATATACATCTTTAAATCAAAGAAATATCATCCTTTAAACGCTGCTGCTTCTTTTTATAATGAATAGACTTCTTTCATCAATCTCTTTTTTCTAGAAATAGAAGTAATACAAGGAGAACTAATATTGATCAGCTTTAGTTATCCGCTTTAATGATGGATTCTCTGCTTCACAAATAAGTCGTTCAACACGCGTTAATGCATGTTTAATCGATTTTCCATCTTTAAATAAAATCATTTCACCAGCTTGAAAAGCAGTCCACTCTTCATTATGTGTTAATGGCTCAGTGGTAATCACAGCGACACGATCTTCCGCTGTAGTCACTTGGCTAAAATCAACCTCTACATCCAAATCAATCAAATGTGCATGTTGAAATGGATACTCTCGCACAAGCCAATGCAGCTTAGTCGTGGCATAACTAAATAATGCTTGGCCGTTGGATAAGCAAAAATTAAAGGTGCCATGTTCAGCGATTTGTGGAGCAATACGTTCTAATAGAGAAAAGAGATCGTCTAGGCTGGGTTCGGTATAGCCAAACACTTCAACCATTTGATCTAATAAGTAGCAAAACGCATATTCACTATCGGTATTGCCAACAGGTTCAAAGCGTCCACTTAATACTGGGTTAAAATCGTGTAAATCACCATTGTGCGCAAATATCCAATGTCTACCCCATAACTCACGTAAAAAAGGATGCGAGTTTTCTAAGGTAATTTTACCTTGAGTGGCTTTTCGAATATGTGCGATGACATTACGTGATTTAATTGGATAGTTACGTACTAAATCCGCAATTGGCGATTCAACAGCGGATTGATTATCCACAAATAAACGGCAGGCTTTGTCTTCAAAAAAAGCAATACCAAAGCCATCGCAATGATCAGACGTGACACCTGCTCGTTGGGAAAAACCACGAAAGGAAAAAGTAATATCTGTCGGTGTAGCGCAGTTCATTCCTAATAGTTGGCACATATCTTTTAACTTTATGACATCTTTGTCTATTGTGCATGAGCCCTAGATGTCTTGTAAATCTCAATATGTGCACAGAATGAGATTAAATATGACAAAGCCCTAGCGTTGCACCATTTTATTCATCACAAATGAGGTTGCGATTTTATTCACTTCTAAGAATACGAAATAGTCTAAGCATTTAAAGTCTTCATCATAGAATGCTTGTTTTGATAACTTCGACTGCATCCCTAAATACGTTTGAAATAGCTTGGGCATGCGCTCATCTTGCGGAAAACTATAGTCAGGACGTTCAGGCTCAAAAGCACGTTTTGAGCGGATATCAATGCTCTGATGTGCAGCGAGTTGTTGAATTTGACGGTGTGTGTAATAGGCACGGGCTAGATTATCTTCAAGATGAATACTGACACAGCCCATTAAATACTTAGCACGCATTGACCAAAGAACTTTCGGGGCTAAATTCAGCCATAACATGGATAAAGCTTTACCTGAGCGGAATTGCGGGTGAACACAGGTTCGTCCGATTTCCAATACATTCGGTAAATGTGAAAAATGTGGGACCACATCAAATTCTTGTGCACTGTAGCTTTGTCCTATTTCATGACCTTGGAACAATTTAAGCCGTGTATACGCCACGATCTCCCCTGTCCATTTCTCACGTAACACAGCATGTTCACAACCAAAATCATAAAGATCTTGATCAATTCCATCTTCAAAAGTCATTCCAAATTGATGGCTAAATTGTGTCGCTCTAAAACGTTGTACTTGTTGTAATTCTTTTAAATTATCCACCCATTCAAAACGGAATTGGGTTTGTGAAGGTTTTTGACGTAAAGGTAAAGTTAAATTTTGGCGATATTGGTTTAATTTTTCTAGCATAATGAAAGCTCCTTATGACTAGACTTACCTTAAATTGCTTAAATGACATTGCCATGACTAAAACATGAAGAGCTGATGACAAAAAAGAGACCTATATGAGGTCTCTTTTAGCTTTGTTAGAATATTTAATGCTTCATACGATTAGTAATCAACGTACCAACCCCATGATCGGTAAAGATTTCTAATAGCGTTGCGTGTGGCACACGACCATCGACAATATGCGCGCTGACCACACCACCCTTGACCGCATCCAGTGCACAACCAACTTTAGGAATCATCCCACCATAAATTACACCCGTCTCAATTAAACGATCTACTTCTTGGGTGCTTAATCCAGTCAACAGGTTTTTGTTTTCATCAAGTACACCAGTAATATTGGTGAGTAAAATCAGTTTCTCAGCACCTAACGCTTCTGCAACTTTTCCAGCCACTAAGTCCGCGTTGATATTATAGGTATTGCCTTCGTCATCAACACCCAATGGAGCAATCACGGGAATAAAATCACCTTGGGTAAACATCTCAAGCACATCTGTTTTAACACCTGTGACTTCGCCAACCATGCCCAAATCAATTTGAGAGATTGAACCATCTGCTTCTTGCTTTTCCATTAACAATTTACGTGCGCGAAGTAGATTACCATCTTTACCCGTTAAACCGATGGCACGACCGCCATGTTGATTAATCAAGTTCACGATGGACTTATTGACACTACCACCCAAAACCATTTCGACAACTTCCATCGTCGCCTGATCGGTGACGCGCATTCCATCAATACGGTCTGATTCCTGTCCTAAACGCTTTAATAATGAGTCAACTTGAGGGCCACCACCATGCACCACAATTGGATTTAAACCCACTGTTTTTAATAACACGATGTCACGAGCAAATGAACTTTCCAACTCTGGATCAGTCATGGCATTGCCACCATATTTCACCACCAAGGTTTTACCAGCAAAACGTTGGATGTACGGCAAAGCTTCAATCAAAATTTTAGCTTTATCAACACCGATATGCTCGTGAGGTGGCATGTATCTCTCCTTATTAAGCCTGTGCGAGTTCTTGTGCAATTAGAGGATATTGATCTTGCAACATAGAAACAAATTCTTGGCGAATCTCATTTAACCGCGTTGGATGATCAGCATCAAAACGAACAGTAAAATATTCACCTGTATTGGATGCTCGAATAATGCCAAAACCATCGTCAAAATCAAGTCTTACACCATCAATTTTACTCAAACGAGCACCTAAACCACGGCTTAAAATCTCAATATCATTCAAAACTTGTTTAGGATTGGCTTCATGCGTACTGATATAAGTATCTTCTGTGCAATATCGTTCAGGATAAATAGCAACTAATTCAGAAAGGCTGGCTGCATTGGATTGGGTAAAATATTCCATCACACGAAGTGCAGCATATAAACCATCATCATAACCAAAGCCACGACCATCATTGAAGACATAATGGCCTGCAAATTCGCCACCAAATACAGCTTCACCGTTTGATTGTGATAAATATGCCCGTAAAAAACTACTACCAGTACGAATCATTTTGGCTTGCCCATCCAGTTGCTGCACGGTATCTGCAACCATCCGAGAACACTTCACATCAAATACAATTTCTTTATGTGGATGCTGTAACAAGCACATTTGTGCGAACAAAGACAATAAACGATCTGGGCTAATGATATGCGCATGTTCGTCCAGTAGAACCACACGATCCCCATCCCCATCTAAAGCAATCCCAATATCTGCTTTTTCAGAAATAATCGCGGCTTGTAATTGTCTTAAATGAGCTGCATGTGAGGGGTCTGGTGCATGATCTGGAAAATGCCCATTTGCTTCACAACGTAACGAGATCACCTCACAACCTAATTTTTCTAAAACCAGTTTTGCACAACGCCCTGCTGAACCATGCAAAGCATCTAACACAACTTTTAGCGGGCGGGATAATTGAATATCACTTAATAATGATTGTTGGTATTGCAAACAATATTCAGGAATAAACTCATGTGAAATAGTTTCTAAATCATATGCTTGTTGTAAGCCGGGTGAAGAGAATTGAGCCAGTTGTGCAATATGTTGTATCGCATCAGGACTCGGAGGCTCACCTCTTAAAATCCATTTAATCCCATTATCTGACTTCGGATTATGACTTGCAGTGACCATAATGCCATTTCCACCATAATCACGTGCAAGGTAATACATCATCGGCGAAGAACAACAACCAATATTGGTCACCTTAAAACCGTGTTGTTCAAAGATTTGCTGAATAATATTCGCATAAGTTGGACTGGTTAAACGCGCATCATACCCTATTACAATTTGGTTCTGTTCAGCTTTTTTATACTGTAGTACTAAAGCGTGAGCTATTGAACGAATAACATGAGGTGTTAAATTACTTAGCTTTCCCCGGATATCATAAGCACGAAAAATATTCAGAGGAAATGTATGTTTTATATTCACAGTAAGCCCCTATTTTTTATAATCGAAAGACTATTCAAAAAATATTACTATTAAGAAATTAACTTACCCTTGTTGAGAAAAATTAAAATAAATAAATCGTCAGCTGCTTTTTAATATAGTTTTAAGTAACAATCAATATGAGAAATGCAACGTTCCACGCGAGAACGTCGCATTTTAAAAGACTTGTTTAAACGTTATTGTTGGCCTGTATGCCCAAAACCACCTGCACCACGCTCAGTCGCAACAAACTCAGTCACTTGTTCAAACTCAGCTTGAACAACAGGTACAAGCACATATTGAGCTAAACGCTCACCCGGTTCTAAACGGAAAGTGCTTTGCCCACGATTCCAAACAGACACCATCAGCTCACCTTGATAGTCTGAATCAATCAAACCGACCAAGTTACCCAACACGATACCGTGCTTATGTCCTAGACCAGAGCGAGGTAAAATCAAACCTGCAAAATTTGGATCTTCAATGTAAATCGCCAACCCAGTTTTGACTAAAACCGTTTCCCCTGCAGCAATCTCAATCGCCTCATCTAAGCAAGCACGTAAATCTAAACCTGCTGAACCTGTCGTTGCATACGAAGGCAATGCCCACTCTTGACCTAAACGCGTATCTAATACTTTAACTTGGACTTTCATTCCGACTTCCTACTTACAATTTTTTAACGTTTCAATAAAGCTTTTAAATTTGCGAGATAATGCTGTGCCTGCTCTTTCGGGTCAACATTTGGCGCGAGTTTCTTTTTCCGACCATGCCATTCCAACTCGTCTTGCGGTAATTCATCCAAGAAACGACTTGGTGTCATCTGACGCATTTGCCCACCGTTTTTACGCTGCTCTGCAAGTGTCAACGTTAAACCTTGGCGCGCACGGGTAATACCCACATACATCAAACGGCGTTCCTCTTCGATGGTTTCCGCTGCAATCGAGTTTTTATGTGGCAGTAACTCTTCTTCCAAACCAATCATATACACATAAGGAAACTCTAGACCTTTGGCTGCATGTAGCGTCAATAGGTTCACCTTGTCGGTGTCTTCTTCCTCTTGTTGCTGTTCAAGCATATCTAACAAGACCAGTTTACGAATCACACTTTCGATATTTTTCTCATCGACATCGTCAGCACGATTGATCAGGTTTTGAATACTGGTATATAGCGTCTCAATATTATCTATCTTGGTTTTTTCTTGTGCGGGTGTTGCAGCTTGTTCACGCACATAATCAATATAGCCAGCTTCATTGATCATCTGCCGAACTTTAGGTACAGGTTCATCATCATCTAAAAGTTCACGGGTGAATGTTGCAATAAAATCAGCGAACTCATGCAATTGTGTTGTCGCTTTCTTTGGCAATACCATCGATAAGCGTTGATCGGATGATGCCGTCAGCAATGACAAGGTATTTTCTTGTGCAAATAACCCGAGCTTTTCTAAAGTGACAGGACCAATGGCACGTTTTGGGGTATTGATAATTCGTAAGAATGCACTGTCATCTTCAGGATTGATGATTAAACGTAAATAGCTCATCACATCTTTGATTTCGGCACGCGCAAAGAATGATTGACCACCTGATAATTTATAAGGAATCTGTAGTTGACGCAGTTGGGTTTCTAAAACACGTGCTTGGAAATTACCACGATAGAGCACTGCATAATCTTTCCAACTTTTACCATTCATGAGCTTATGTGTGATTAAATCTTTAACCACACGCTCTGCTTCATCATCATCATTCAAACAAGTGATGATACGAATGGTTTCACCATGGCCTTTATCACTCCACAACTTCTTGTCAAAAATGTGCGGATTATTTTCAATCACGGCATTGGCAGCTTTTAAGATACGGCTAGTCGAGCGATAGTTTTGCTCAAGCTTAATCACTTTTAGATTATGAAAATCCTCTTTGAGTAAAGCCATGTTTTCAGGCTTTGCTCCGCGCCATGCATAGATGGATTGGTCATCATCTCCTACCGCAGTGAACTGCCCCATCACCCCGACTAAGAGCTTAACTAAGGTATATTGGGCGGTGTTGGTATCTTGATATTCATCCACCAACAAATAACGGACTCGGTTTTGCCATTTATCACGCACTTCCGCATTTTCCTGAAGTAAACGCGTTGGCATCACAATCAAATCATCAAAATCAACTGCGTTATAAGCACGTAAGTTACGTTCATAAAGTTGATACAAGTGCGCAAGCTGGACATCATCGACCGTTTCACAGGTTGAATGCGCATGTTCAGGCAAAACCAGATCGTTTTTCCAATCTGAAATTTTTCGCATGGCCTTCGCAATCAAATCTTTGCTTTCAGCACCTGATAAATTGTCACGCTGCATTAAATCCATCAAAATTCGTTTACAGTCGTCTGCATCCAAGATCGAGAAATTGGCTTTCAGCGGCAAGTTTTTTAATTCTAAGCGTAATAAATTTAAGCCAAATGTATGGAAGGTCGAAACTGAGAGTCCTTTTGCTTCTTCGCGAGAAAGTAGCTTACTGACTCGCTCTTTCATTTCACGCGCCGCTTTATTGGTAAAAGTCATTGCCGTGATACGGTGAGCAGGAATACCACACTGCTGTACCAAAAAAGCAACCTTCCTCGTAATGACTGAAGTTTTACCTGAACCTGCACCTGCAAGCACCAACAAAGGCCCTTGAACATATTTCATTGCTTCAAGTTGTTTGTCATTCAATTGACTGGCAGATGACATCGTTGTAATACCTCTCACGTTTCCGAGCATGATTATAGACATCTCTGTTTTAGAATCCCAATAATAAATCTTGGGATATGTATAAATTATGATGTCTTCTGCCAATAACGCGCCACAGCTTGTCGCAAGAACAGTAGGCAATAAAAAACCACCCGAAGGTGGTTCTTTAAAAATCAGTAAAAATTACTGTTTAGCATAAATGCTGATTTCGACACGACGGTTTTGTTCACGGCCAGCAGCAGTACTGTTGTCTGCGATTGGATTTGATGAACCATAACCTTGTGCATCAATACGACCACCTGAAACACCTTTACCAGCTAAATAGTTTTTAACTGATTGAGCACGTGCTTGAGATAAAGGAATATTGATTGAATCATTACCTGTGTTGTCAGTATAACCAGTTACTAAGATCGCACTTTGGTTATCTTCAGCCAATACTTGCGCAACTTTATTTAAAGTCGTATAGAAGTTTGGCTTGATATTTGATTTGTTGGTATCAAAAGTAATGCTACCTGGCATAATCAATTGAACTGAACCATCTGGATTACGACCAACATCTACACCAGTACCCTGCATTTGTTGACGAAGTTTTTTCTCTTTGTTGTCGAGGTATAAACCACCAGCGCCACCAAGCACAGCACCAATCGCAGCAGCACGATTATTTTGCTTACTTGTATTTGCATTACCTTTAGAAATACCGTATCCCGCAGCAGCACCAATCAATGTGCCTAGTGCAGCTTTATCGTATTCTACGCCGCCAATATTATTACCAGTAGTTTGGCAACCAGAAAGTACCAATCCAGCCCCTACGAGTGTTGAAATCATTAATGCACGCATTGCGTAGCTCCTGTCTATGTATTTTGTTGTCTTGGTGAATAATGAATGAGAAAACGATGCCATACCATTGATATTTTGTTAATAATAAACAGTTTATTTATATTTTTGTAATACTTTGATGCACTTTACTTGAATAAAGCAACACATTTCCTTCATCGTTATACGTTGACTGTTCTTTTCAAAAATAATATCACCATTTCCGCTGTTGAGTTTACTGCATATTCATGTGTCATTCCTCAGTAAAAGCATTAATATTTTGTATGAACACGCTCTAACCCATCTAAATATATAAAAATTGTCAAGATCCTCAAATATACGGTTGTATTTCAATTTCTGTTGTTTATAGTTGGATCATCTATTTTTTAAACATTTGCACTCAAGGTTTGATTTATGCCTACCTCAAATAAAAAAGCATCTTTATTGCAAAAAGTTAGTAAAGGATTGACCGTTGGTTCTGTCATTACAGGAAGTACCTTCTTGCATGGCCCTCCTGTATTGGCTTTAGGTCTGACAAAACTATTCAAAAAATCAGCAAAAGTTGATGAAACCAATATTCAAATTACCAATAGTTGGCTTAGTGTAAATAATTGGTTGATTGACAATGTCCTTCCAGATTTGCATTGGGATATCAGCATCGATGAAAAACTCGATCTGACTTTACAAGGTCGATATATGATGATTTGTAATCATCAAAGCTGGGTCGATACCACGGTCAATCAATATTTTGGTTTAACCCGCATGCCGCTTACCCGCTTTTTTACCAAGTGGGAGCTGATTTTTATTCCTTTTGTTGGCCAAGCCTTTAAAATTTTGGGCTTCCCAATGATGAAACGTCATACGAAAGAACAGATTGCTAAAAATCCTGAGCTGAAATCACGCGATATGCTCGAAGCACGCAAAGCCTGTGAACAATTGCTGAGCCAGCCTTTTACTTTATTAAATTATTTAGAAGGCACACGTTTCACGCCTGAAAAACATGCCAAACAGCAGTCACCATATAAAAACCTGCTTAAGCCTAAAGCGGGTGGTTTAGCATTGGCGTTAAATATTCTAGGTGATAAAGTGGATGCCTTTGTTGATATGACCATTGTTTATCCAGATGGCCCGCCTGAATATAGCGATTTTTGGTTGGGTGATGTTTCCCGCATAGCTGTCGATTTACGTAAAATTGAGATTCCTGATTGGGTGCTTGGGGGCAACTATGAGGATGATCTAGAGTTTCGTGAACGTTTCCAAAAATGGGTCGATCAAATCTGGACTGAAAAAGATCAGCTCATTCAGCATATGAAAGAAAAATATACAAACACATCGGACATTAAATAAATTTATGACTCAGCAGAATAAGAAGCCAAAATCTAAATACCACAGTGTCGATCAAAACAGTTGGCCTTTCCGACTGTTTTTACTCTATGACATCTTTATGGTGTTTATTATTGTATTTAACTTATTCTGCTTGGGTATGAACCTTTTCCTGATGAGCTCACTTGGGGAATGGTTATTTCAACAGATTCATCTACTCAGCGTTCTTGATTTCTATCGAACTCACTTAAACCCTTGGGTCATCACCACTGAAGCTTGGTTTATTATATTTCTAATTGCAGAACTGGTTGTGCGTTGGATTTTTGCGATCATCAATAAACACCATGCACGTTGGTGGTGGTTCCCGTTTGTTCATTTTTATGAAATTCTAGCCATTATTCCTTATTTACGTTTCTTACGTTTATTTCGGGCTGGGATTATCGCCTACCGCTTATATGAAATGGGCTATCAGGTGATCCCAGACAAGATACAACGCACACTTTTGTTTTACTATCGCGTAGTGATGGAAGAGCTATCCGATCGAGTGGTACTGACTGTTCTTGACGGTTTAAAACATGAGTTAAAAACGAATAGTAGTCATCAACAAACCATTCATAATTTGGTTGATCATCACCGCCAATTATTTGTGACTACGCTCTCCTCGCTACTCCAAGAATCTTTGGCGACTGCTTTACAACAACAACAACCTGCGATTACCCAAAAAGTAGGAATTATTGTTAATCAAGCCATCGAAGATACGCCTGAGTTGACTCAGCTATTACGCCTTATTCCGATCGTCGGTGGGCGGATTGAGCAACAGATTCAGAGCATTGGACAACGCCTAGGGGAAAATATTAGCGCGGGTTTAATCGAACCTTTTACAGCAGGCTCACCTCAGCAGCCCAATGAAAATTTTCAATTAATTGCACAAAAAGTCAGTGAGCTGAATATTGATAATCAATATCTGGAAGAATTGGTCAAATCAGTCGTATTTGAAAGTATTGAAGCAATAAGTAAACAAGTCAGAGTCAAGCAATGGCAAGAAATGCTGGATGAAAATGCTCAATTGAACAAAAAAGCAGAATGAATACAAGAAAATTTACTATTCGAGCTAGAGAATTGATGTAATTTGTTCTAGCATTTGCTTTTATTTATAACACACTAGAGTGCTTAAAAGCCCTGAAGGATACATTATGGCTGATATACGGATTACGGGCAGAATGGTGAATTTTAGTCGATTAACTTTCGACACAAATGACCATAATGCAATCCGACAGCAATTAACGAGCACACTCAATGAAGGTTCTTATTTAGGAACTTTGGTAATTATAGACAGTACCGTTGAACAAGAACTCATCGCTTTGATTCAAGTGTTAATCGATTTAGGCCTGCAACCTATGGCTGTGATTGATGGCCTTTTGGGTGATGAAGCCCGAGCGATTCAATTCCCTGTTTTACCTGCAGATCAACCCTTACAGCGAATTAAAGCATCTAAAGAACAAGTCATTGCTCACGAAGTCAAAGATCAACCCCAAAGTACTGCAATACAAACACCACAAAAAAACACATCGCATACCCATATCACCTCTTATCATGATGAGATTTTGCGTACTGGGCAATGTTTGGTACAAGATCAAGGCGATATTATCTTAAATGCAGGTATGAACAGCGGCTCAGAAGTGATTGCATCTGGAAATATTCACATTTATGGTAATGCACGTGGTAGAGTCATTGCAGGTGCAGGTGGACATACTTCAGCGCGCATTTTTTGCAACTCTCTCGAAGCAGAATTAGTCTCTATTGCAGGGACCTATTGTGTTGCAGATGATATCCCTAAAGATCTGATCAAAAAACCTGTACATATTTATTTAAACGCCAAGCAAGAGCTTGAATTTGAAACTTTGCAGTTTTAATTTATAAACACCAAAAAAGCCCTTTTAGGGGCGTATGACCATAAATAGGAGTGGATTCGGTGGCCAAAATTGTTGTCGTAACGTCAGGCAAAGGTGGTGTAGGTAAAACTACGACCAGCGCATCTTTTGCAACAGGATTAGCCCAACGTGGTCATAAAACTGTTGTGATCGATTTCGATGTAGGTTTACGTAATCTTGACTTGATCATGGGCTGCGAACGCCGCGTCGTCTATGACTTTGTAAATGTCATCAATAACGAAGCTCGCTTACAACAAGCACTTATCCGTGATAAAGAGATTGAGAACTTATACATACTACCTGCGTCACAAACCCGTGATAAAGATGCCTTGAGTGATGAAGGTGTTGCACGCGTGATTGATGAATTATCGCAAGAGTTTGATTACATCATTTGTGACTCCCCAGCAGGGATCGAGCGTGGTGCAATTTTAGCGATGTATCATGCAGATGAAGCAATCATTGTCACAAACCCTGAAATTTCTTCTGTTCGTGACTCAGACCGAATTATCGGTATGCTGGATAGCAAAACTAAAAAAGTTGAGCAAAACGAAGGGCGCATTCGTAAACACTTGTGTATCACACGCTTCAATCCAGAACGTGCGGATAGACAAGAAATGCTGACGATTGATGACATTTCTAAAGATATTTTACGTGTTCCGACTTTGGGTGTGATTCCTGAGTGCCCGAGCGTACTTCAAGCATCAAACGAAGGTAAACCTGTTATTCTTTATTCAGAAGAAAAAGCTGGTCAAGCCTATGATGATTTAGTGGCTCGTTTTCTTGGTGAAGAACGTCCTTATCGACACATTGTGGTACAGCCAAGAGGTTGGTTAGCTAGACTATTTGGAGCGTAATGATGGCAGGATTCTGGAGTAAACTATTTAGCAGTGATGAAAAGTCATCAAGTGCACAAACTGCCAAAGATCGTCTAAAGGTAATTGTTGCATCTGAACAAGGCTTAGGTCGTCGTTTAAGCCAAGACAAGATTGACCAGATGAAAAAAGAAATCATGCAGGTCGTCAGTCGTTACGTTCGAGGTGTGGATGAACAGCATATTCAAATGCAAGTTCGTTCAGAAGCAAATATTGAAATGTTAGAAATGAATATCAATTTACCTGAAGATCGATAGTAGTTTTTTCATTAGCGATTTTTTGCAAATAAAGGCAAAATACCTTGCTGCTGAGCAAAGCGTTGCTTTGCAAATCCAGCCTCGTATTTTGCCTTTATTATTTTAAGACTGAGGAGACTGTCATGGCATTATCACAGCCAGCAACTTTCAATGAAGAATGGTCAGATGAGCGTGTGTTTGCCTACCTCAACCAACTTCCACCAACAGGCGTAAATGCTGACTTTCATGTCCTCTATCACGCATTTAAACATATGCGTCCAAATGATTATGAGCGATTGATTACTCAGTTTTTGGCGGATGGTCGTGACTTGAATGCAACCAATCCTGAAGGACAACGTATTCATGACGTGATTGCACAATTTCCACGTCAAAAAGATGGTTTCTTAGAAGTCTTAGCAAAATTTGCATAAAAAAAAGCCTGCATCATGCAGGCGTTTTTTTGACTAACGACTGCCAATCAAATAAACACCCAATAAGGTGAAAATTCCACCTGACACACCATCGATCCATTTTGCAAAGTTTTGATAAGCATTTCGAAATGTGGGTAAAGAAAAGACAAATGCGACCAAAGTAAACCACAATGCAGTTTCAACTGAGACAATAATAAAAAGCAATGAATGATGCTGATCAAATAAAGGATTGGTTAAAAACAGAGAGAATACACTACCAAAATAAATGATCGCTTTTGGGTTAGACAGATTTGTTAGCAATCCTTTCATAAAAAACAAATAAGGCGATTGAGGTAAGACAATGGGATTTACCGTCTGATCCCCTTTAGAGAAAGCAGAACGAAGCATTTGAAAACCGAGCCAGCACAAATATAAACCACCAGCAATCAATAACCCTTGTTTAAGCCAAGCCATTTTCTCAAAAATGATATTAAGCCCCATCAAAGCCAAGAGTGACCAAAGCATTGCACCGATGCAAATACCCAAAACGACTAATACCGCCTCTTTACGTGAACGACTGATTGCCGTTTGCGAGACCAAAAAGAAATCTGGTCCGGGCGTAATTAATGCACAAAAATGAATAAAGATTAGCGTACTCAATGCGACTAACATAGCTCACCCTAGCGATGGGATCCTAAAGGCTAAGCTTAAATAAAAAATGTGATTATTACCATATAAAAATAAGCAAATATAAAAAGAAAAGCCTCAAAATAGAGGCTTCCTTACTGGATTTTTCTCGTTAAACGAGTATATCTCGTTTGCCATTCGCGCCCATCGCACTAACGATACCATTCTCTTCCATTTGGTCAATAATACGCGCAGCTCGGTTATAACCTAAACTGAATTTGCGCTGTAAAGATGAGGTTGAGGCTTTGCGTGTTTCCAAAACAAAAGCAACACACTGATCATAAAGCGCATCACGGTTTGGATCACCATCACCATCTTCAAAACTACGTGATGAAGACTCTTCATCAAAAGGCGTCAAGATTTCATCAACGTAGTCAGGTTCACCACGTTCACGCCAAGCATCACAAATACGGTTGACCTCGTCATCACTAATAAATGCACCATGAACACGTTCAGGTTCAATTTTACCCGGCCCTAGGAACAACATATCACCATGACCGAGTAAATCTTCTGCCCCACCCGCATCCAAGATCGTACGCGAGTCAATCTTACTGTTTACACGCAACGCTACACGGGTAGGAATATTGGCTTTGATCAAACCAGTGATCACATCTACAGATGGACGCTGTGTTGCAAGCAATAAGTGAATACCTGCCGCACGAGATTTTTGCGCTAAACGCGTAATCATTTCTTCCGCTTTTTTTCCAACCTGCATAATCATGTCTGCAAATTCATCCGCAACGATGACGATCGAAGGTAAAGGCGTCAAACGCGGTGCGCGTTCTTGTGTTGCTGAGTCACTCGGTTTCCACGTTGGATCGATTAAATCCTCACCATTGGCAATCGCTTCTTCAACCTTACGGTTATAGTCACTCAATTTACGGATTTTCAAGAACGACATCAATTTATAACGACGTTCCATTTCATTTACACACCAGTTTAATGCACTGACTGCATCTTTCATGTCGGTTACAACAGGCGTTAATAAGTGTGGAATATCGTTATAGTTGGCTAATTCAAGCTGTTTTGGATCAATAAGAATCAAGCGTAATTGATCTGGCGTATATTTCAGCAACATCGATAAAATCATCGAGTTAACCGCTACTGATTTACCTGAACCGGTAGTTCCCGCGACCAACATGTGTGGTGCTTTACCCAAATCTGCAATAACAGGATTACCTGAAATATCTTTACCCATCGCCATAGAAAGAATGCTATTTGGATCGGTAAAAGCAGGAATGGTCAATAATTCAATCAGACGCACCATTTCACGCGTGCTGTTCGGAACTTCAATACCAATATAAGGTTTGCCCGGAATGACTTCTACAACCCGCACAGATGCCATCGACATTGAACGCGCTAAATCACGCGAAATATTGGTCACTTTAGATGCTTTAACGCCTGGTGCGAGATCGAGTTCAAAACGCGTGACTACAGGTCCAGGTTGAGCTTCAACCACCTGTGCTTTTACATTGAATTCCTGTAGCTTAATTTCTAACAATTCAGAAAGTCGTGCCAATTGCTCCGCTGTAAAATTCACCTTTTTGTTTGGATCAACCTCATCCAACAAATCTAAGCCCGGCAAAGTTGGCAAGTCACGACGTTTCTGAGCAACTTGCATCGCACGTGACATTGGTCGCCCAAATGTATCCGTTAATGGCGCATCCAAATCAAAATCTTCTTCTAGATCTAAATCTGTTTCAGCCTTACCTGCTGTTTCTTGCCATGCTTCAATAAAAGCTTCTTTGGAGAGCTTTTCTTTTTGCAACTCAGTAGAGGCGCTCACAGTAGCAGTTTGTAAATGAGAGTTACTGCTCGTTGGAGTTATTATCTTGTCTTGCTCACTTTCAACTAAAAGATCATTAAAATGATCGAAATCATCTTGTGCATCTAGATTTGTATTTTTGGGAGATGATGGATGCGAATAAAGGTTTTTGCTCGATGCCGATTTACTGACGTCTGAACCAAAGTCAGTATCCACTTCCAGCGCATTATGATGAGCAGTTTGTTCAACTTCATTTCTAAATGGTGTGTGTAAATCGGTTGCTGTCTTGGTGTTTGGAACTGCAGCCAATAACTCATCAAAAATTTGATCGTCATTCCAATCTAAATGGTGATCATTAATCTTCTGCGCCACAAATTCTGATTGCGAATGCTGTGGTGCTGTAGACGAGTTTACATCATCCGCAGCTCTGAGAAGCGCATCAATCTCCTGTTTATGATTGGCATCATCGCTTTGCAGTGCGCGCCACACTTCACCTGTTTGAACTAAACGCTGGCTTTCAGTCTCAAATTGATGAGCTCGTTGTAAAGTTTGCTCAAAGTCGTCTTCAGTTTGCGGCATTTGTTTTGGTTGAATACTTTGTTGCTCTTTCGCAACCACATCCGCAAATAACTTTTCGGCCAAAAATTGGTGATGTGAGTCATCTGTTTTTGTGGGTTTAGACTCAACATCATCTGCCGTTTGGCTGGCAATATTGACTTGCTGAGCATCAGATTCGGCATGTGGTGATATTTTATTTTTTATTGCAGGGATTTCTGATGCCGCCAATTGCTCAGTACGGTCATAAGCAGACTCATTCTGCGGCACATTTCTATAGAATAAATCTTGTAAATAAGCTGGCGTCTTTTTCAACATCAACCATGTTTTATTCCACTGAATACCGAAAGCTAAAGTAATCAATAAAATACTAAATGCCACTAAAAACAAAGTTGCGCCATAAATGGTCAGCAAGTGGGACAAGCTTTGTCCTAACTCATAACCAATGATGCCACCTGCAGCATTATCAAGCGTATCAGCAGGTGTATTCCAATGTAGATATAACAAACTTGAGATCGATAAGATCAAAAAGAACTGCGCAGCATAACGAAAAGGTAAGTTCAGGAAGCTTCTTGGCCACCAAACCTGCACGGCCTCTATAAACAAAAATAAAGGAATAAGTAAACTCGCCCAGCCCAAGAAACCAAATAATAAATCTGCGATCCAAGCGCCAGCGACCCCACTTGCATTTGAAACATGCTGGGTATCACTAGAGATATGCATCCAACCCGGATCAAATGGTGTGTAGGTCACTGTGGCAAGAAATAAATAAATGCCAAAAGAAATTAAAAATAATGTCATTAAAAAGCGTTGTGCATAAACACTTGACACCGCAGTCATATACAGTCCTGTAACCCAATTCGTTATTTGTTGGTATCTTTTAAGGTCTAACTTACCTTAATCAATAAGTTTTATATTATGCACTCCTTCTAAAAAAAAAGATGCACGATTGTTTACTGTTGTTGTTAACATCGAAAGGGCGATTCACATTTTCGACACGTATTTTTGAAATAATCAATTGTCCAAACATGATATAGCCTATTTCGATTGAACTTATCAATATTATCCACACGGATTTGCCCCCAATTTGTGCGGATTCACGTATAATTTTAGCATTTTCAATATAAGAAGGATGTTCTTTAATGAGCGCTCGTCACTCAAGATTAATTATTCTGGGTTCTGGTCCTGCGGGTTACAGCGCAGCAGTTTATGCTGCACGTGCTAACCTCAAACCAACGCTCATCGCTGGTTTACAACTTGGTGGTCAATTGACTACGACCACTGAGGTGGATAACTGGCCGGGTGACCCTGAAGGATTGACTGGCCCAGTACTGATGGATCGTATGCAAGCCCACGCAGAACGTTTCGGTACAGAACTTGTCTATGATCATATTAATGAAGTTGATCTTAAAACTCGCCCATTCGTATTAAAGGGTGACATGGCTGAATACACATGTGATGCGCTTATCATTGCAACAGGTGCGACTGCACAGTACTTAGGTCTTGAATCTGAAGCTGCATTTATGGGACAAGGTGTTAGTGCTTGTGCAACCTGTGATGGTTTCTTCTATAAGAACCAAAATGTCATGGTTGTAGGCGGTGGTAATACTGCTGTAGAGGAAGCACTTTATCTTTCTAATATTGCTGCTCATGTCACTTTGGTTCATCGTCGTGACAGCTTACGTTCAGAAAAGATTTTACAAGACCATCTTTTTGCAAAAGAAAAAGAAGGTAAAATCAGTATCATCTGGAACCATCAAGTTGATGAAGTGCTTGGTGATAAAACAGGTGTAACTTCTGTTCGTATCAAATCAACACAAGACTCAAGCACTCAAGACGTTCAAGTTCAAGGTCTATTCGTTGCAATTGGCCACAAACCAAATACTAGTATGTTTGACGGTCAACTTAACCTACGAGATGGTTATATCCAAGTTCATAGTGGTAGCGCTGGAAATGCAACAGCTGCCTCTATTGAAGGTGTCTTTGCAGCAGGTGATGTCGCGGATAGTATTTATCGCCAAGCGATTACTTCGGCTGGATCAGGTTGTATGGCAGCCTTAGATGCTGAAAAGTACCTCGATAATTTGAATTAATTGTATCCATCATTTCACGTTGACGATCTATATAGATTGTCAACGCCCTCTAGTTAAGTTAGTTTAGAATCATTCCTATTAACTTATCTCGATATGCAACTGCTCCCCTTATCTCAATACACTTTTCCAGATCCAATAGAAGCAGATCCTGACGGCCATGGATTTATCTGTATTGGCGCAGACCTATCCCCTGCTACTTTATTCGAAGCATATACTCACGGCTTATTTCCTTGGTTCAATGAAGATGAACCAATTTGTTGGTGGAGTCCCGAGCCCCGATGCATTATCGAACCAAAGTCATACAAACCGAGCAAATCACTAATCCGTAATATGAAAAAGCATGATTATCGGATTACCGTTAACCATGCTTTTGAAGAGGTCATGCGCTCGTGTTCCATGCCACGCAGCTATGCAAATGAAACTTGGATCAGTGAAGAGATTATTCAAGGCTATTGTGCTTTATTCGAAGCGGGCTATGCTTATAGTGTTGAGGTCTGGAAGCAACAGCAACTTGTAGGTGGTTTATATGGCGTCAGTATTGGCAAAGGCTGTTTCGGTGAATCCATGTTTAGTACTGAAACCGATGTCTCTAAGATGGCCTTTTATACACTAATGCTCATTGGACAAGAAAATCAGTTAGCTTGGGTGGATTGTCAACTGGTTAACGAACATCTCATAAGTTTAGGAGCACGTACACTTTCTCGCCAAATATATTTAAAATCGTTACAAGATGTAATTATTGCCCCCCCTATCAATTGGAAAAACTATCAAGAACGTGTATTTTCAAGTAAAACAATAGCAGTTAATGCAAAATTAGACGGTTAACGGACGAACACCTTGGAGGGACAGATTCATGAAATCATACCAACCCAAGTCCCTTTTAAATGACTTACAGTATTACATCACGCCACCGCATGACTGTAGCTATCTAGATAGCAAATCAGCTCGAATGGTGTTTCTAGACCCGATTCACCGCATTGATGTGGTGACATTGTCAGAACTTTCTCGCGTCGGTTTTCGTCGTAGTGGTGATTTTGTTTACCGCCCTGAGTGTCACTTATGTCGACAATGCTTATCATGTCGAGTTCCTATTCAGGAATTTCAAATGAATAGCAGCCAGAAAAAGGCATGGAAACGCAACCAAGATTTACAAATGAGTATCTTGCCCACCTCGCAAGCCACCCAACAACATTACGATTTATATGAACGCTACATCAATGAACGTCATGCTGATGGGGACATGTATCCAGCAAACCTAGATCAATTTGAAAAATTCCTTGTGCATAGCTGTACTGAGAGTTTTTTTCTTGAATTATGGAAAGATAAAAAACTGATTGGAGTCTCCACATGCGATCTAATGGATGATGGATTATCTGCCGTTTATACTTTTTTTGATCCAGATGAACAACGTCGTTCTTTAGGCGTCTTTGCGATCCTCAAACAAATCGAATATGTCCGCACCCTGAATCTTGAATACCTTTATTTGGGATACTGGGTTCCTCATTCACAAAAAATGAATTATAAATCGCAATATACGCCACTCGAACTGTTACTAGATGGGCAATGGCGAAGACTCAATCGCCCTCTCGCAGACAATGAAATCCAACAACTTGGAGATTCATTAATGAGTACACTTCCGTCTGAATGGAATAATTTAATTATTAAGTAGCATTTTATTGAAATAACGCTGCAAAATCATCAGTGCATGTTTTGACCATGATCACAGCATGCTCTCTTGAACCATCACCATTTGGATAATAGTTTTTGCGTAAATCAATTTGATGGAATTGCGCTTTTTCATATAAACCAATCGCTGCTGTATTACTTTCTCGTACTTCTAAAAAAATCTGAATCGGATTATTTTTCAATTGCTCAATCGAATAATCGAGTAATTTGTAACCCAAACCTTTGCCTTGCTGACTTGGATGAATGGCCATCAGTAATAAATTTGCTTCATCTAACACAGGCTGTAAAATGCAAAAACCGACAATTTGATGTGCTTGCTCATACACAGTGCATTGATAAGAAGCCAACGATTCTTGAAACTGTTGCTTAGACCATGGATGTGTTTGCACCAAACGCTCAATGGCAACCACACTATCCAAATCACTTTCTTGCATCAAACGGATCAAGATCTATTACTCTATAAATATGATGATGTGATTATCAGCAATTTAATACTAAATTTGAATAAAAAAATGGACAGTTTTCACTGTCCATTGAAGTTAACTTGGATTAAAGCCTAATTCAGTACGCCATTTATTTAATAACTCAGTTGTATCATCATCATTCGGATGAAAACGAGGTCTGAGGAAATCGAGTAATGTCGGAATTTGACGCGACATAAAGCCTTTATAGCCATACATAAATTTGATCATATATTTGGTATCACGCCAAGTAAGCTTACCATCAGTTTTGAGTAGTTTCGCTGTAAAATATGATTGCGTGATGAAGATCAAACCCATTGCAATCACTAGCGCCAACGAACGCATAAAATACGCTTTTGGACCTCGACCATACATAGCTTCATACACATCGAAAGCCACCGCCTTATGTTCATTCTCCTCTACTGCATGCCACATCCAAAGGTGATACATCGTTTCATCTTGAAACATTGCCTGAATGTCTGGGTTACTCAATAACTCTTCTGCAATCGTCGAAGTAAAATGTTCTAAGGCACACGTGCCTGTCAAACTAATCATTTCTTTACTGAAACCAAAAGGTTTAAGCAAAGTGCTGGTGATTCCGATCGTACGATTAATCAAACGCCCAGTCTGTGCTTCCATTTTTCGTACATCATAACCATAAGCTTGTGCAGATGCATTAAAGGCCAAATGTTCTTTTGAATGCATTGCCTCTTGACCGATAAAGGCACTAATTTCTTTTTGTAATTGAGGATCTGATAATTTAGGATCATTTCTCACGGCACGAGTACTATTGACAAAGAATTGCTCACCCTCGGGAAACAGCGCAGAAAGTGCAGTCATAAAATGAGTCAATGCTGCATCACCATGTGCCCAGTAACGCGGTACTTCACCAAATTCAAAATCCATTCGGCGTACAGGGAAACTAGCACCAGCTCGGTTTGAAATATTGACTTTAGCATTCATACCTTGTTCTCCTACAATATAAATATTCTTTTTAATCATTCTTTATTTATTATTTATACTCGCTTTTATATGCATTAAATAAGTGCAAATAAGGTCACAAAAGCATCATCTTAGGACATGAGGAGGAAAAATTAATTAAGTATTAATTTTTCCGACGCAAGGGAAAAAGATCATTTATGGAATTATTTTTCCGACGCAAGGGAAAAAGATCATTTATGGAATTATTTTTCCGACGCAAGGGAAAAAGATCATTTATGGAATTATTTCTAGACGCAAGAAAATAAAGCATCGCTTTATTTCGACGCAAAGGAAATTTGTCGAATAAGAATATAAAATTTAGTTTTCATGAAAAAAACAAGAAAAGGACAATAAAAATTGTCCTTTCTTAACATACAGTTAATAGATAAAACTAGAAATCACAAGCCTAGTTTTGCTTTCCAGTCTTTGAGCAACTGCACAGTATCCAAGTCGTTCGGATGGAAGCCTGGTTTCAGATATGCCAGCATCTCCCCAACCATTCCTGCAATAATTCCTTTTGATGGACTATAACCATATTTATAAATCATACCCAACTCTTTTAGGTTCAGTTTGCCATCTTGTTTAAGTAAGCGTAAGACAAATGATGATTGTGCCAAGAAGATAAGCACCATGGCCACCACTAAAGCGGTATTACGTAATGCATAGGCTTTGATACCACGACCAAAAATCTCCTCATAAACATCATAAGCAACTGCTTTATGTTCATTTTCTTCTACTGCGTGCCAAAACCACATATATGACATGGTGTCATCTGTCATCAACTCTTGAATATGTGGATTGCGCAACAATTCAGACGCAATCGTCGCAGTAAAATGCTCCAAGGCAGTCGTAGCTGTTAAATCCACCATTTCTTGCGTCATACCAAATGGCTTAACAACTTTAGCAAAATTCTTACGCGTAAGTTGAATCAGTTTTGCTGTACGTTTTTCTAAAGTTGTAACATCGTGCCCATATTTCTGTGCAGACTGGTTAAAGCCAACATGCTCTTGCGTATGCATGGCTTCTTGACCAATAAAAGCACTGATTTCTTTTTGTAGTGCTTCATTATCTTTGATTGCAGGATGATGGCGAACTGCACGAACAGAATCAATGAACAGCTTTTCACCATCTGGAAATAACGCAGATAGAGCTGTCATAAAATGAGTTAAACCTGCTGAACCACTCATCCAATATTCAGGAACTTGGTCAAAATCAAAATTCATGCGACGTACAGGAAAACTCGCACCTGCGCGATTAGAAATATTTACTTTAGCATTCATACAGCCTACTCCTTTTAAGTGAAATATCTCACTGAGTACTTTTGTTCATTTTCTTGAGTTTTATCTTACTGTTTTATTGGTATCAATTAAGTGCAGTTTAGGACAGTGAGGTATCAGTTTGGGACATGAGGAGAAATAAAGCATCGCTTTATTTCGACGCAAGAGGAAAAATTAATTAAGTATTAATTTTTCCGACGCAAGAGAAAATATCATTTATGGAATTATTTTCGGACACAAGAAAATAAAGATTAGACAATAGGCATAAAAAAACACCCCAGAGGGGTGTTTTTTTATTACTCTAGATGATTAGAG